>CANLEQ010000010.1 GCA_947489705.1 uncultured Paracoccaceae bacterium | reverse complement strand
GGGCATCACCAGCCTGTCACCCTAATCGAAGCCGGAAAACTCTGCCTTCGGGCGGTCCAACGTTGGGGATCGGATCAATCAACCCGCAGACTCTCGTCATGAACGAGGGACCCAAGGGGGGCAGGTCAGCAAACCGACGATCACGGTGACCGACGAAAATGGGAAAGCCCACGGCAAGACCTGCCGTATCGATGATGCCCCATGGGGGCCGGGTGCTGCGCCGACGCATCTGCCCGCATCTCCTTGCATCGCTGCCATGGCCCGCGGAAGGTTGAGCGGCTCGCAGAAATCAAATTACTGTATCTCGGCCTTGATGTGGATCTCGCGCCCCGAAAGCTTTCGGCGAACTGGGCGACGTAGTCCTCAAAATCCGCGTTCGATGTCTGGGGGTTGGTATTCCGACACCATCCTTTCTGACTTATACCGGAAGGGGCTGGCGGCGATCTGGATGCTTGTTCCGATGTCCCCGCAAGCCAGAAAGCGATGGAAAGCGGCGCAGACGGCAGATCGGTCTCTACCGCCGCGCGGGCCCGAAATGTTGCGATACCGCTTGGGTGTTTCGCCTGCCAATCTCGATCAATCCCAAAGGCGGGCGCTTGGTGCAGATCATCGGCCGCACTTTACGCCGCTACCCCGTCGGCGCCCTTACCGGCAGGATCCGCGCTGCGCCCGGTCATCCGACACGATCAGAAGCAACGGGCGGCGTGGCTATCGGGGTAGCGGCAGAAACGTCCCCGCCGATCCGGCCTTCAGTCCCGGGCATGCTTCGCAGTGATCCAGAAGGATCCGCAGCGCCTGCTGGACGCGTTGGGCGGACGCGCGCCCGAGGGTCATCGCGACCATGGCTTCATCCGTAGGCGACCTGCCTGGTGCATTTGAACGAGCCAAACGACATCGAAGGCCGCGTACGAGACATGGCGGGGTGGCGACATCCGATCTGTCGGCCAGCGAAGTCCGCCCAATCGCCGATTATGCGTCCGAGAAGGCAGACCTGCCTCGGAGCGCGAAACCCACGATGGATGGTTGTTACCACTATTTCGGGGCCAGCATTGCCGATCTCCTCGCAGTTCTGGACGAAAATGCCCGCGATCCCGGGCTGAACCAGGTATTCTCACGGGCAGAACATCGACGGGGGAAGGCCGTGAAGGAACGGTCATCCCGAGCGCCATCCGTGGCCGTGCCGCGTGAGGAATATCTTGCCGAAAATGCTGTATCTTGGAGCCAGCCGCGGAAGGCCACAAGCATCTCTCGAGCCACGTGGTATCGCCGGCGTCGCGCGGAAAGACATGCACATGGCAAAGACGGAGATGAAGAGCGATCCGATGAGACAAGTCCGCGCCCGGTTCGGCGGGGCTATGCCATGCTGGAGTGCCAAGCCCGGAGACGAAGTCTCTCAACCCTTTATCCCCTTATGCCGAAATCCGCACGCGCCCGACGAAGCCGTTAAAGCCCGCAGGCGCACCCGAGAGACTGCCCGGTCTGGGCATGACCACAAAAGCGCCGCTATCAGGACTGGTCCGGGCGGGAGTCAACTGACAGTTGCGCTCGGATCAATGGCTACAGAATGGCAACCGTCAATTGCCGATGCCGCGTCCCTCTTCGGCGCCTCGTCAAACACCCCAGTCCCGCCTTCAAGGCGTTGAGCGCGCCACTGCTTTATTTGGTTCGGATGCATGTCGAAATCCTGCGCCCTCACGAACAGGGTCTTCTCACCCCTAATCGCGGCCAACGCCCCTCTCGCCTGGAAGGCTGGATTGTGGTTCCGGCAGGGTCGTCTTGTTACGGGATTCTCCTCGCTTGCGGCAATCATGCTGCCTTGTTCCGGAAGATGCTCCCATCCCGATTGTTCAGATTTTCCTGACCACCTCTGTCGGGCGATTTTTGCACTCCGACATACGTATCAGCCGCGGCGCATCGGCGCGGATCCGTTCGCGCCGCGCCGGTCCCGTGCCCAGGTTAGGCCGGTCAGGAGCGGGCAGTTATGTCCGGGTGCCGGAGAAGCGGGTAGCCCAGTCGGCGCGCTGCTCGTCGGTGATCTTGGTGAAGAGGTTCTCGGGCACCTCGAAGGCGTGCCCGGCCGGCAGGCGGGTCAAAGCCGCGGCGACATCGTCGGGCCAGTCAGCGTCGGTGTGCAGCGACGACAGCATCGTCCTGGCGGCATTCGGGATGAAGGGCTGGGACAGGATACCGTAAAGGCGGATCAGGTTCAGCGACAGGCGGATGATGGCGGCGGCACGGCCCGTGTCTTCCTTGAACGCGGCCCAGGGTGCGGTCGATTGCAGGTATTCGTTGCCGACCACCCAGATCGCGCGGAGCTCGGACGCGGCCTTGCGGATCTCGATCGCCTCCATATGCGCCGTGTAGGTCGCGACCCGCGCCGCCAGATCGGCGATCAGTGCCTCTTCCTGGGGCCCGTACTGCCCGCCCGCGGGCACTTCCTCGCCGAATTTCGAACGGCAGAACTTCGTCACGCGGCTCACGAGATTGCCGAGCACGTCGGCCAGATCCTTGTTCGACGCAGTCTGGAAGCTCTCCCAGGTGAATTCCGCATCGCTCGTCTCGGGGGCGTTGCGCAGGAGCCACCAGCGCCAGTAATCGGCCGGCAGTACCTCGAGCGCCTGGTCCATGAAGACGCCGCGCCCCTGGCTGGTCGAGAATTGACCGCCATCGTAGTTGAGGTAGTTGAACGACTTGATGTAATCGACGAGCTTCCATTGCTCGGCGCCGACGGAATTGGTCCCCATGATCGTGACGGGAAAGCTCAGCGTGTGGAAGGGCACGTTGTCCTTGCCCATGAATTGCACGTAACGCACGTCGTCGGCACCGGCATCCGTGCGCCACCAGCGGTGCCAGTCGGCCTCCGCCAGGCCGCGCTCGTCGGCCCATTCATGCGCGGCGGCGATGTATTCGACGGGCGCGTCGAACCAGACATAGAAGACCTTGCCCTCCATGCCGGGCCAGTCCTCGGTTCCGCGTTTGACCGGCACGCCCCAGTCGAGATCGCGGGTGATCCCGCGGTCGCGCAGGCCCTCGCCGTCGTCGAGCCATTTGCGCGCGATCGAGGTCGTGAGGAGCGGCCAGTCGGTCTTGCCGTCGATCCAGGTGCGAAGGCCGTCGCGCATCCGGCTCTGCATCAGGTAGAGATGCTTGGTCTCGCGCGGCTCCAGATCGGTGGATCCCGAAATGGCACTGCGCGCATCGATAAGGTCGGTCGGGTCGAGCTGCTTGGTGCAGTTCTCGCACTGATCGCCTCGCGCGCGGTCGTAGCCGCAATTGGGGCAGGTCCCCTCGATATAGCGATCGGGCAGGAAACGCCCGTCGGCGGGGGAATAGACCTGCGTCTCGGTCCGCTCCTCGATGAGGTCCGCCTCGAACAGACGGCCCGCGAAATACTGGGTCAGGGCATGGTTCTGCGGCGACGAGGAGCGCCCGAACTGGTCGAAGCTCAAGCCGAACCCGTCGCTCAGATCCTTCTGCACCTGCCACATCTCGGCGCAATATTCCGCGACCGGCTTGCCCGCCCTGGCGGCGGCGAGCTCCGCCGGCGTGCCGTGCTCGTCGGTGGCGCATAGAAACAGCACCTCGCGCCCGCGCGCCCGGTTGTAGCGGGCATAGAGGTCGGCGGGAAGCTGGCTGCCCACCAGATTGCCGAGATGCTTGATCCCGTTGATATAGGGAATGGCCGACGTGACGAGGATACGGTCCATGGGGCGCGGGCTCCGGGGCAAGGCTCTGTTTCGCCGCCTCTTAGCCCAACCGGATGGCGAGGGCTAGCCACGCGCCCCGTCCTTCATCTGTCCGCGAAATACTCCGGGGGAATCGCCGCTGCGCGGCGATGGGGGCAGCGCCCCCTCAACGCTGCCGACCGGCGAAACGCGGCAGCATCGCGGAAAAGTCCCGCCCCGCCCCGTCTTCCTCCTCGACGAAGCGCGCATAGAGGTCGCGCGCCGCAAGCCCGAGCGGCGTGTCGGCGCCGGCGGATTCCGCCGCCTTCTGGGCCAGCCGAAGATCCTTCAGCATCAGATCGGCCGAGAAGCCCGGCTTGTAATCGTTGTCCGCGGGGCTTTCGGGGCCGATCCCGGGGGCGGGGCAATAGGCGTTCATCGACCACGAATATCCCGACGAGGTCGAGACGACGTCGAACATCGCCTGCCGGTCGAGGCCGAGCCTGTCGGCGAGCGCGAAGGCCTCGCAGGTGCCGATCATGGTGATCCCGAGGATCATGTTGTTGCAGATCTTGGCGGCCTGTCCGTTTCCGGATTGCCCGCAACGCACCGCCTTGGCCCCCATGACGTCGAAGAGCGGGCGGGCCCGCTCGAATCCCTCCGCGTCGCCGCCCACCATGAAGGTCAGCGTGCCGGCCTTCGCCCCGCCGATCCCGCCGGAGACCGGCGCGTCGAGAGCGCTGAGACCCGCCGCGCGCGCCTGGTCCGCCACCGCGCGGGCGCTTTCGACATCGACCGTCGAGCAATCGAGGAACACCGCGCTCTCGCGCATGGCCGGCACGATCGCGCCCGCGACGCGGCGCAGGATTTCGCCCCCCGGCAGCATGGTGATGACAACCTCCGCGTCGCGGACGGCCTCCTCGGCGCTCGCGCGCGTGGCGAATTGCTCCGACGTCACGCCCGCGACGTCGTGGCCCGTGACCTCGTGTCCCGCGCGCGAAAGGTTCTCCGCCATGGGCAGGCCCATGTTCCCAAGCCCGATGAAGCCGATCTTCATGTTCGTTCCTCCCTCAAATCAATCCGTGCCGAGCGGCGCCAGCATGGCCTCGACCTCGCCCGGGGCCACATCCGCGATCGCGCCGTGGCGCCATTTCGGGGTGCGATCCTTGTCGATCACCGCGGCGCGGATCCCTTCGAGCAGGTCGCCCTCCGAGATCGCGCGATGCGTGGCGCGGTATTCCATCGTCAGCGTGTGCTCGATGCTGTCGGGGCCACGCACCGCGCGGATCAGCGCCAGGGTCGTGCAGGCCGAGAGCGGCGAGGCGCGCCTCACCGCCGCGTGCGTCTCGCGCGCGAAATCGCTTTCGTCGGCGTCGAGGCGTGCGAGGATCTCCGCCATGTCGGAGGTTGCGAAGATCGCGTCGATCCGCGCGGCATGTTCGGCAAGGGGTGGGGCCCCGGGATCCTCAGCCGCGCCGCGAAGCGCGTCGAAATCGCCGGTCCGCTCGATCCCCTCGACGATCCCGGGCCAGGCCTCGCGTGGGACGAACAGATCCGCGAACCCAGCCCAGATCGCATCCGCAGGCCCCATCCGCGCGCCGGTGATGCCGAGATACTCGCCCGCATGGCCCGGCGCCCGCGCGAGCAGGAGCGATCCGCCGACATCGGGCACGAGGCCGATACCGCATTCCGGCATAGCGATCCGCGAACTTTCGCAGACCACACGGGTTCCGACATGCCCCCCCAGCCCCACGCCGCCGCCCATGGTGAAGCCCTGCATGAAGGCCGCGATGGGCTTCGCGTAGGTCGCGAGCTTGGCGTTGAGGCGATATTCGTCGCGCCAGAAGGCGCGCGCGCTTTCGACATCGCCTTCGATCCCGGCGTGGTACATCGCCGCGATGTCGCCGCCCGCGCAGAAGGCCTTTTCCCCCTGGGCGTCGAGCACGATCACGTCCACTTCCGGATCGTCGGCCCAGCCGTCGATCGCCGCCTCGATCTCGAGGCTTTGCGCATGGGTCAGCGCGTTGAGTGCCTTGGGGCGGTTGAGCGTGATGCGGCCAGCCCGGCCGGTCTTGCGGATCAGCGTTTCGGTCATCGGTTCAGCAGGCTCCTTGCGGTGATGAGGCGCATGATCTCGTTTGTGCCTTCGAGGATCTGGTGCACGCGCAGATCGCGGACGAGCTTCTCGATCCCGTAATCGGCGAGATAGCCGTAGCCGCCATGCAGTTGCAGGCACTGGTCGACGATCCGGCTGCCGGCTTCGGTCACGAATTTCTTGGCCATGGCGCAATGCGCGCCCGCGCGCGGATCGCCCTCGTCGAGCATCCAGGCAGCCTGGCGCAGGAATATGCGCGCGGCCTGCAATTCGATCTCGATATCGGCGAGCCGGAATTGCAGGGCCTGGAACTCGGACAGGCGCGTACCGAAGGCCTTGCGATCGCGCATGTAGATCAACGTGGAATCGAGCGCGGCCTGTGCCGCACCGAGCGAGCATGCGGCGATGTTGAGCCGCCCGCCATCGAGCCCGGCCATCGCATAGGCGAAGCCGCGGCCTTCCTGCCCGAGGAGGTTGCACGCGGGCACCCGGCATTCGTCCATCTGCACGGCCCGCGTCGGTTGCGATCGCCAGCCCATCTTGTCCTCGAGCGCCCCGAAGGACAGGCCCTCCGTCCCGTCCTCGATCACCAGCGCAGAGATGCCGCGCGGTCCGTCTTCGCCCGTGCGGCACATCACGACATAGGCATCGGAATAGCCGCCGCCCGAGATGAAGGCCTTGGTGCCCGAAACGGAATAGCCCCCGTCCGCGGGCGCGGCCCGGGTCTTGAGCGCGGCCGCGTCGCTGCCCGATCCAGGCTCGGTCAGGGCGTAGCTCAGGACCGTCTCCATCGCGATGGCGGGGGCGAGATAGCGGTCCTTGAGGTCGTCGGAGCCGTAGCGGTCGAGCATCGAGGCGCACATGTTGTGGATCGACAGGAATGACGCGACCGAGGGGCAAGCCATGCTCAGCGCCTCGAAGACCAGCGTCGCGTCGAGCCGCGAGAGCCCCACGCCGCCCGATGCCTCGCTGACGTAGAGGCCGCCGAAGCCGAGCTCGGCCGCCTTCGGCCAGAGCGCGCGCGGGATCGTGCCGGCCGCTTCCCACGCGCGCGCATGGGGGGCGATATGGTCCTGTCCGAAGGCGCGCGCCATGTCGAATATGGCCGATTGCTCTTCGCTCACCGCGAAATCCATGCTCTACATTCCCCCCAGGAATTCTTCGGTCAGTGCCCGCAGGACGGCCTCCATCGCGGCGTGTTCGTCGGCCCCGCGGGCGATCGCGGCGGCATGGATCGCGCGCTGGCGTGCGGCGGAATTGCCGTCGTTCACGATGTCGCGCAGGCCGGCGACCGCCGCCACGCATCCCAGCGCCTCGGCATCCTCGGCGATGAGCTCGATGATCTCCTCGATGAGCTGTGCCATCGGCTTCACCGCGCCGGCGCCGAAATCGATGAGTCCTTCGTCACAGCCATAGCGTTGCGCGCGCCAGCGGTTCTCGTCCAGCAGGAAGTTTTCGTAGATCCGCCAACGCTGGTTGTAGCCGCGCAGCCGCCAGAGCATCCGGTGGATGCACTGAATCGCCGCCACGATCGAGACGGTATGATCGAGCCTCGGGACGACGTCGCAGATCCGTGTCTCGAGCGTCGGAAAGTTCTCCGACGGGCGCAGGTCCCACCAGATCTTGGAGGCATCCTCGATCATGCCGGTGGCCACGATCGTGTCGACCGAACGGCGATAGGCGCTCCAGCTGTCGAGCCGCGGGGGCAGGCCGGTCCTCGGCAGGTTGTCGAAGATGCCGATCCGGTAGCTCGCGAGACCGGTATCCTCGCCCTGCCAGAACGGCGACGAGGCCGAAAGCGCCAGCAGGTGCGGCAGGAAATACTTGACCTGGTTCATGAGATCGATGCGGTCGTCCTCGCCGGGGATGCCGACATGGACATGCATGCCGCAGATCACCATGCGGCGGGCGACGGCGCCCAGATCGCGGCTGAGATCGTTGTAGCGCGCGCGGTCGCGGTGGGTCTGCGTTGTCCAGTCGGCAGTCGGATGGCAGGCCGCGGCGATGGGTGCGAGGCCGAAATCGCCGGCGATGCGCGCGATCGTTCCGCGAAGATGCGCGAGATCCGCCTCGGCCGCGTCGATATCGTCGCAGACCCGCGTACCCACCTCGACCTGGCAGCGCAGGAATTCCGGCGCGACCTGCTGGCCCAGGATCTCGCGCGCGGCGTCGAGCATGGCATCGGGGGCATCCGCCAGGCGCAGCGTCTCGGCATCGAGCAGCAGGTATTCCTCCTCGACGCCGATGGTGAAGGACGGCGCCTCGCTCATTCCCGCGCGCCTTGCAGTACAGCCTCGAGACGTGCGAGCAGCTTGTCGTTGTCGAACCTCTCGCAGGCGACGCGGCGGGCGGCACGCCCCATGGCGACGCGGTCGGCGTCGAGGCTCTCGCGGACGAGCCGGGCGAAGCCCGCCTGATCCCGCTCGGAGCCGAGCCAGCCGGTCTCGCCGTGGTCGATCGCCTCGGGGATTCCGGCATGGCGGGTCGCGATCGTCACGCATCCACAGGCCATCGCCTCCTGGATGGCCGTGGGCAGGCCCTCGCTGTTGCCGTCGGCGGCGGTCACGGAATGCTGGATGAAGGTCTCGGTGGTGGCGAGTGTGCGACGCACCGCGTCATGGCTGCGGCCGCCCTCGAAGACCACCCGGTCGGCCACGCCGAGATCGCGGGCCAGCGTGCGCATGGGGCTCAGAAGGGGCCCGTCGCCGATGAACCGGAGCCGTGCGCCGGGCCGATCGCGCGTCGCCTCGGCGAAGGCGCGCAGCGTGATCTCGGGGGCCTTCTTTTCCACCATGCGCCCCACCGCGACGAAGCTTGCCGGGACCTTGTCGCCGGGGGCGAAGCGGCGCACATCCACGCCCGAAGGGATCACGTGCGCGTTGGGATGCGAGAGCCCCCGCGCGGCGAGATTGTCGATCAGGTGCCGGCTGACCGCGACGATCCCCGAGAGCCGCGGCAAGACATGGGCGTAACTCTTGCGCCGCCTTGCGCGGTTCAGCTCGCGGCTGGCATCCGATCCGCGGAAATAGGTGAAGCAGGGAATGCCCATCGTCTCGGCGATATCGGCGACGATGATCGCCTTGGTGCCGAATTCCGACAGGATCACGTCGACCTTCTGGTCGCGCAGGAACGTGGCGATGGCATGCCGTTCGGCGCCGGTCGGGATCGTTCCCGTGCCGAAGAGGAGGGCGTTGCGGGTCCGCCCGGCGGCATGTCGCAGGCGTTCCACGGGTTGCCGCCGAAAGGCGCTTCGGTCGAAGACCGGCCGGTCGGGCGCGCCATTCCCGTCGAGGCGGGAATTGGCCAGGATGCAGGTATTGCCGCCGAAGAGATGGCGGGCGTGACGCTCGACAAACGTCTGGCTGCGGGTGGGCCAGGTGCCCACCACGAGGGCGGCTCGGGGCCCGGGCTGCGAAGTTCTCGCGGCATCATGCGGCATCGTAGATCCCCTCGATCGCGGTGACATGCGCGGCCGGCGCGAAACGCGCCTCCGCATCCGTACGTGCAGCTTGCAATATGTCTCTGCCCGGGGGGCCGAGCAACCTCTCGGCGCCCCGGCGGAAAGCCTCGAGATCGCCGGGCGGCGCCAGCCATCCGGTCCGGCCATGCACGACGACCTCGCGGTGGCCGCCATCGTCGGAGGCGAGCACCGGAATGCCGGCGAGCATCGCCTCGATCAGCGTCCGCCCCAACCCCTCGTCGCGGGCGGGTGCCACGAGCAGATCGAGGCCCGCCATCCAAGGTGCGACCGGGATACGCGAACCGAGGACGTGGCAGCGCCCGGCGAGCCCCGCCCGCGCGATCTCCTCGCGCACCGCGGGCCCGAGCGGCGGGCGCGCATCGCCCAGCATGACGAAACGCGGCCGGTCGGGGCGATCGGCCAGCGCGGCGGCGAGGGCCACGAAGAAGAGCGGCTCCTTGCGGGGCGCGAAATTGGCGACGAAGCCGATGATGGGGCCGGTTTCGCGCCGCCCCATGGCGCGGTGGAGCCGTTCGCGCGCCTCGGCGGGGTCGGCCGGTTCGGGCGCGACGGGGTTGATCACGATCTCGGCCCGGGCGCGCATCCGCGGAGGCAGCGATGCCCGGCAGAACTCGGATATTGTGAGCACACGCTCGGGGAACCTCGCATAGCCGTCGAGCCGCGGCCCCGGTGCGGGCGTGCGCTGGTGCCAGATCTGGGGAACGTCCGCGGCGCGGCATGCCGGGCCCCAGGCGAAATGCATCCGGCGGTCGTTGGTGTGGACGATGGCGATGGCCTCCCGGCGCAGCACGCGGCTCAGCGGGCGCCGGGCGCGCAGCATCCGCGGCAGGTTGCGCCAGAACGGCGCGGCCCGCGGCATCGCGATCCGGGGCAGATCGAGGACCGGCAGGCCGAGCTTGCGCAGGTGGTCGTCGAGCGCACCGCCACGCGAGTGAAGGCCGACGACAGGCTCGTAGCGTGCGCGGTCGAGCCCCGCGATCAGGGTCAGCGCGGACAGATGCGAGCCGCCAACGCTGTTTCCCACGAAGGGAAACAGCACCTTTCGCGGCACCGCCGGGCCCGGGTCGGAGCCAGGCCCGGCGCGCATCAATCCATTGCCTTGAAGTTGAATTCGCCGCCTTCCTTGATGCCGCTGGGCCAGCGGGCCGTCACGGTCTTGGTGCGGGTGTAGAACTTGAACGCATCGGGACCGTGCTGGTTGAGGTCGCCGAACGCGGATTTCTTCCAGCCGCCGAAGGAATGATAGGCCAGCGGAACCGGGATCGGCACGTTGACGCCCACCATGCCCACGTTGATGCGGTTGACGAAATCGCGCGCCGCGTCGCCCTCACGCGTGTAGATCGCGATGCCGTTGCCGTATTCGTTGTCCATGGCGAGCTTGATGGCGTCCTCGTAGGATTGCGCGCGCACGGTCGACAGGACGGGCCCGAAGATTTCCTGGGTATAGATGTCCATGTCGGGCGTCACATGATCAAAGAGGTGCGGACCGACCCAGAACCCGTCCTCGTAGCCCTGCGGGGCCGCCATGTCGCGGCCGTCGACCACGAGCTTGGCCCCCGCTTCGATGCCGCTCTCGACGAGGCCGTTGATCTTGTCGCGCGCGGCGCCGGTGATCACCGGGCCGTAATCTGCGCTCTCGTCGGACCAGGGCCCCACATTGAGCTTTTCGACGCGGGGCTTGAGCTTTTCCATCAGGGCGTCGGCGGTCTTGTCGCCCACGGGCACCGCCACCGAGATCGCCATGCAGCGTTCGCCCGCCGCACCGTAGCCCGCGCCGATCAGCGCGTCGGCGGCCTGGTCGAGATCGGCGTCGGGCATGATGATCATGTGGTTCTTGGCCCCGCCGAAGCATTGCACGCGCTTGCCGTTGGCGCAGCCGCGCTCGTAGATATAGGCGGCGATGGGGGTCGAGCCCACGAAGCCGACCGCCTGGATCGTCTCGTTCTCGAGGATCGCATCGACGGCGGCCTTGTCGCCGTTGACGACCTGCAGAACCCCGTCGGGCAGGCCGGCTTCCTTCATCAGTTCGGCGAGCATCAGCGGCACGGACGGGTCGCGCTCGGACGGCTTGAGGATGAAGGCGTTGCCGCAGGCGAGGGCGGGCCCGAATTTCCACATCGGGATCATCGCCGGGAAGTTGAAGGGGGTGATTCCCGCCACGACCCCGAGCGGTTGGCGCATGGAATAGATGTCGATGCCGGGGCCGGCGCCGTCGCTGTACTCGCCCTTGAGAAGATGCGGCCCGCCGATGCAGAACTCGATGACCTCGAGACCGCGCTGCACGTCGCCCTTGGCGTCGGCGAAGGTCTTGCCGTGTTCCTTTGACAGGGCCTCGGCGAGCTTGTCCATGTCGCGGTTCAGCAGCCGGACGAATTCCATCATCACCCGCGCGCGCCGCTGCGGGTTGGTGGCGGCCCAGGCCGGTTGCGCCTCGGCCGCGCTCGCCACGGCCGCATCGAGTTCCTCGCGGGTGGCGAGCGGCGTTCTGGCCTGCACCTCGCCGGTGGCGGGGTTGAAGACGTCGGCAAATCGGCCCGACGTGCCCGGAACACGCTTGCCGTCGATCCAGTGGCTGAGTTCGGTGGTCATGAAAGTCTCCTCGGATGGCGTCGGTCGCACGTTAGGGGGCGCGGCACCGGAGGAAAAGCGGATCTTCCACTCCCCGCATGCCGGACCCGATGCCGCGAGGGTGGCGCGGCGGCGTCGCGTCGCGCAAATCGGCGCGGCAGGGGGCGAAACCTCTTCGCGGAACGGGATTGCCATGTATGCTCGGGGTTGAACCGTCTTTGCAGGGAGGAGAGACGATGAAGGTACAGAAGATCCTCGAGTCCAAGGGTGCGCCGGGTGTGGCGACCATCGCGCCCGATGCGTCCGTGGCCGACGCGGCACGCATCCTGTCGGAAAGGCGGATCGGGGCGCTGGTCGTATCGCGCGACGGCGAGGCGCCCGACGGCATCCTGTCGGAACGCGACATCGTGCGCGAGCTCGGCCGGCGCGGCCCGGTCTGCCTCGACGATCTGGTCGAGGAGATGATGACGCGAACGCTCACCTGTTGCGAGGCCGAGGACAATGCCGAGACGGTTCTCACCCAGATGACCGAAGGGCGGTTCCGCCACGTTCCGGTAATGGATGGAAAGAAGATGATCGGTCTGATCTCGATCGGCGACGTCGTGAAGGCGCGGCTCGCCGAACTCAGGATGGAACGCGACGCACTCGAGGGGATGGTGATGGGGTATTGATCCGGCCTCTTGCAATCATCCGATCAATATAGTTGCGTGCGCCGGGTGGATGCGGAGGGCCTCATGAGAACTGGATTGTATCCCGGGACGTTCGACCCGGTCACGTTGGGGCATCTCGACATCATCCGGCGCGCGGCGCCGCTGGTCGACGAGCTGGTCATCGGCATCGCGATCAATCGCGACAAGGGGCCTCTCTTCTCGCTCGACGAACGGGTCGCGATGATCGAGGCCGAATGCGGTCTGTTGAGCGAGCGGTTCGGCGTGAAGATCCGGGCGCATCCGTTCGAGAATCTGCTCATCCAGTGCGCCCGCGACGTGGGGGCGCAACTCATCATCCGCGGTCTGCGGGCGGTTGCGGATTTCGAGTACGAGTTCCAGATGGTCGGCATGAACAGGGTGCTCGACAATTCGGTCGAGACCGTTTTCCTGATGGCGGATACGGAACACCAGGCGGTCGCGTCCAAGCTCGTCAAGGAGATCGCCCGGCTGGGCGGAGACGTGTCGCATTTCGTCCCGGCGCCGGTGGCACAGGCGCTGCGCCGCAAGTTCGACGGGGATGCGGCTGGCTGAGACCCCGGCGGAAGGGCTTGCCGATCGCGACAAGCTGGGTATAACGCGGCCCTGAAGGGCGATTAGCTCAGTTGGTAGAGCGTTTCGTTTACACCGAAAATGTCGGCGGTTCGAGCCCGTCATCGCCCACCACGAACACAAAAGTTTCGTCGGGACCCGCAATTTGCGAGGCTGTGCCGTTACGTCTCAGTCCGTATCGTTCCGATCGATTGCGCCAACCTGCGACAGGTGATATTCACACGTCCGGGTTGTGCCCCCATGAGGCGCTTTCCGAATTTCTTTTTCATGACCGAAGGGATCATCTCTTCAACGCTCTGGGTAATTGAATGCCGCACCACTACCTTTCGCGAGGCGATCGCGAAATTCTGGACAGCTTGTTCGAGAAGCTCAATATCCAGGTGCGCGACCTGGATAACCGTTCTCGCGACCGCGTTCTCCTGAACCTTTCGGCGCGCCTGTGCGAACTCGTGGCCTTTGATAATGCTGGCGTCTGGTCACCGTCTTCGGTGGCGGATCTGGTGCAGATTTCGGCGCGGCTGGAACGCAAGACGATGCCCCTTGGCGACATGGAATGAGGGGCGAGCCCGGCATATCGGTCAAAGCCGTGGGCGACGGGATCACGCTTCGAGAGGCGCGCGAGGCGGATCTCGATGACATCCGCACCCTGCATACGGAAAGCTGGCGATCGGCCTACGCCCCCTTTGTTCCCAACGCAGCTCTGCAGGATTTGCCGAAGGAAATGGCGGCGCGATGGGCGGAGCTGCCGAGCGGCGTGATCTGCGCGCATGACGGCGGACGGATGGTCGGTTTCGTGCGGCTGAAGACGCGACAGGGCTGGCCCTATATCGACAATCTGCATGCCCTGCCGGAGCGGCGGGGCGAAGGCATCGGTGCGGTCCTGATCCAGGCCGCGGGCGAGCGGTTGCAGGCCGACGGATCGGGCCGTGTCTGGCTTACCGTGATCGCGGGCAACATGGGCGCGCGGCGGTTCTATGCGCGCCACGGCGGGGTCGAGGCGGGGCAGGGGATCGAGCCCGTTCTGGGGCATCCGACCCCGGTTCTCGCGGTGGTCTGGAACCGGCTCGGGCCGCTCGTTCCGAAAATCGGCGAATTGCGCCCGGAACCTGCTTGACGGCCACGGATGGCGCTTCTAGAACGCCCCTCACGTTCGGACAGGGTCCGGGCGGGCAATGGGCGGTTGTAGCTCAGTTGGTTAGAGTGCCGGCCTGTCACGCCGGAGGTCGCGGGTTCGAGCCCCGTCAACCGCGCCACCATTGCCCCCGCCCCGAAGACGCCGAGTGCGGTTGTAGCTCAGTTGGTTAGAGTGCCGGCCTGTCACGCCGGAGGTCGCGGGTTCGAGCCCCGTCAACCGCGCCATTCCCCGTAAAGACCGATCGCGTCCGCGAGATCGGTGCCATCCCTTCACGGCGGGAGCGCCGACCCGACATGCAGATGGCCGATCTAGTCCGCGAATTCATCACGCTGCTGGTGGTGATCGATCCGGTCGGGTCGGTTCCCGTGTTTCTCTATGCCGTGGCACAGGTGCCGCGATCACTTCACCGGCGCTTCGCGTTGCGCGCCGTCATCATCGCCACCTTCGTGCTGCTTGCCTTTCTGGTGGGCGGTCAGTTCGTGCTCGAGACGCTCGGGTTGCGGCTCGGGTCGTTCCAGATCGCGGGCGGCATCGTCCTCTTCCTCTTTGCGATGTCGATGATCTTCGGCGAGTCGAAGCCCGACGTCGAGATCGAGGAAGCGCGGACCGGCGATCTCTCGCGCGCGGTGTTTCCGCTGGCCATACCGTCGATCGCGTCGCCCGGCGCGATGCTGGCCATCGTCGTGCTGACCGACAACCACCGCCAGACCCTGTCGGAACAGGCGGTCACGGCAGGGCTTCTGTTGCTGGTGCTGGTAATCACGCTGATCCTGCTCTTTTTGGCGAGCTACATCCACCGGCTGATCGGCAATACCGGCGCCAACATCATCAGCCGGGTGATGGGAATCATCCTGGCCACGATTGCGGTCGATGCGATCATCGGGGGACTCGACGCGCTCACGATCCTGAGCGTGCCCGAGCCGCCGAGTTCCTCCGCGCTGCCCTGAGCGGTCAGAGCAGGATGGCGCCGAAGCAGATCCACCCCGACAGCGCGACGCCGCAAAGCAGCGCATAGAGCCCGTTCCAGCGCAGCCCGACGTGAAGCGCGCTGACCCCGCCATATTGCCCCACCATCATCACCGAGGCGGTGTAGGGCGAGGTGGCCCCGCTCAGGGCCCAGCCGCTGGTGATGGCGAGGATGACGGCGGAGGGCGCCACGCCCATCGCCGCGGGCGCGGGCAGGAGCGGCACGACCAGCGAGGCGGCGAGGATCGGGTTCATGCCGAACTGGCCCGTGATCGGGATGATCCAGAAGATCCCCAGCAGGAGAAGGACCGCCGAGACGCCGCTCAGATCGATGCCGCTCGCCGCGACCACGGGCGCCACAAGGCTGGCGCCGAGCGAGCCGATGAAGCCCGCCATCGCCAGCAGCACGATTTCGGCGCGCAGGCCCGCCATCTCGATCGTGGCGAAATCCCGCGCCCGCTGGGCCACGTGGCCGGCGATTCCCTTGCGGTGCTCCAGCACGTCCTGTTCCACCATCCACAGCAGCGACAGGATCGGAACCACGATCATCACCACGCCCACCACGCCGACTCCGGTGACGAAATGCAGGATCGTGATCAGCCCGCCCAGCAGGCACAGCAATGCAAGCAGGGGGGCCAGCTTGCGGCTCCAGCGCCCCTCGGGGGCGCGGCTCTCCGGGCGCGGGCCGCTCAGCCGCGGCTTGAGCGCGGCGTCGAGCGCCCACCCGATCCCGGCCAGCAGCAGCCCGCTCACCAGGCAGGGCAGGACGGCGCCGGCCCAGGTCGAGCCGGGTACGAGACTGGTCGAGATCGCCATCGCGAAGGTCAGCGGCGACCATGGCAGCGTCGCGATGAAGCCGCGCTGGATCGCCACCATCATGCGCCGGATGCGGATCTCGGCGATTCTCGGGTCGGGATCGCGGCGGGCGCTGGTCTGCGACAGCGACCCCAGGAGGGTGATCGCCCCGTAAAGCAGGATGAGCCCGAAGAGCGCCCCGCCGAGCGTCAGCGCGAGGTAGCGTCGCCCGGGCGGCTGATCTGCGAGGAACTGCCCGGCCTCGGCCACCGGGCGCGAACTGATCGCAGCACTCCGCAGGCTCGTCAGGGCGGTGAAGAACGCGATGATGAAGCCCATGCTCTGCAGTGCGCGCCACACGGCTCCCGGCCAGTCGGGCAGGAACGCGACGGCGATCGCCAGAAGCGCCAGTCCGATCAGGAGGAAGACCCGCCGCGTCCAGCGGATGGTGCGCGAGAAGAGCGCCAGCGCGGCGACGCTCGTCGCCATGCCCGCCGCCGAGAACCACGCCGAGCCGCCCCATTCGTGGATCGCCACGAGGATCATCGTGGCCGCGACCAGCAGGCCTGCCGCTTCGTCGGATCTGCGCCGCTCGGTCATGGGGATCGGGTTCCTTGCTGCGGCGGATGCTACCGTCTTGAGGGCGCGCCGCAACCGCCACTTGCGCGCTTGCGCGGATTCAAGGCGCGCCGTCGTCCATCGCGGGCGAAAGGCGCAATTCGTGGCCGCCGAGATCGCGAAAGGCGCGTTGCCGGCACGACAGCACGATGATCTGCGCCGCGCCGGACTGGCGGTGCAGGGCGTCGAACATCCGCTCGATCCGGTCGTCGTCGGTGAAGACCAGCGCGTCGTCGAGGATGACGGGGGCATGGCGCCCGCCCTTGGCGAGCATGCGCGCGAAAGCCAGCCGCACCAGGATGGCGATCTGCTCCTGCGTGCCGCCGGACAGGATCTCGACCGGTTCCGGGATGCCGTCGCGGATCAGGGCGTCGGGCAGGAGCGTGTCCTGCGCCCAGCTCAGTTCGGCGCGCGGCCAGAGAAGATGGAGAAGCGGGCGCAGTTCGGCCGCGACCGGGGCGAAATAGCGGTCCCGGGCCGTATCCTGCGCGGTTTCGAGCGCCGATTGCAGCCGCTGGAGGATCGCGACCTCGCGCTCGATCCGGGCGAGCGTGTCGCGGGCCGCCTCGCGCATCTGGCGGGCCTCGGCCAGCCGTTCCTCGACCGCATCGCCCGAGGCCCGGCGGATCCGCTCGTCGAGGGTCGCGATCTCGGGGGTGAGCGTGGCGATGCGGGTGCGCGCGGTCTCTTCCACGGCGCGGGCACGGCTGAGCGCGGCATCGGTCGCGGAGAGATCCGGCGCGTCGGCCGCCGCGGTCTCCCACGCGGTCTTGCGCCGGGCGAGATCGCCGCGCGCCCGATCGAGGGCGTCGGCCGCGTCGGTTTCCGACAGATCGCCGAGACGCGCGACCGCGGCCTCGGCCCGCTCGAGCCGTTCCGTTGCCGCCTCGGATGCGGCATCGGCGCGCGCCGCATCGGCCTGCGTCGCCGATAGGGCTTCCCGCGCGGTACCAAGCGCGGTCTGGGCGGCCAGCCGGGCCTCCTCCGCGCGTTCGAACGCGGCTGCGGTTTCTGCGGGATCGAGTGTTTCGCCCTCGGGATCGGCGGCCGGAATGCGCGCAAGCGCGGTGCGCAGCGCGTCGATCCCCTGGGGTGCGATTCCCTTCAGCGTCGCGCGCGCCTCGCTGGCCCGCCGCTCGGCGTCGAGACGGCACTCGGCCATCCGCCGCACGTCGTCGAGATCCCCGGCCCCCAGATCGGAGAGGGCGCGGGCGAGGGCCGCTTGCGCGTCGGTCACCGGATCGGGCCCGGAGGTTCCGGCGGCGGGGGTGAAGGCGAGCGAGGCGATGCCGTCCACCCGGATCTCGCTCGCGCGGTCGAGAGTGACGCGGGCGCCATCTTGGAGTGTCGCCCCGTGCAGCAGGATACGCGGTGCCTGCGGCGTGTCGTAGCGCACGACAAGCTGCGCGGCGGCGGCGTCGCGCGCGGAGCGGGCTGCGGCATCGCGGGCCGCCAGCGCCTCGATCTCCCGCAGGGCAGGAGCGTCAGGAAATGTCGCGGCCGACGCCTCGGCCTCTTCGGCGGCGCGGCGGGCATGCTCTGCCGCCTCGATCCGACGGGCGAGGTCGCTGCGATGGGCCGCCCCTTCGCGGGCGGCCAGCTGCCGTTGGGCAAGGGCATGATGCGACCGGGCCCCGTCGGCCGCCGTATCGGCTTCGTCTGCGCGGATGCGGGCCGTCCGGGCCTGCGCTTCGGCTTCTGCGAGAGTGGCGGTGACACGCCCGGCCGCGCTTCGCGCCGCCTGTGCCGCGCGGGTGGCGTCGGTGAGGTCCGCGCGGGCACGGCGGATCGCGTCGTGCCGCGTCTCTGCCGCCTCGAAGGCAAGGGTGGCCGTCTCGACCGCGCGCGCGGCGGTCTCGGCCGCCTGGGCGTGACGCTCGGCCTGCGCATGCGCGGCCTCGGCTTCGGCGAGCCTTTGCCGGCGACCCGCGATCCGCTCGGGATCCTGAAGCTCGGCGAGGGCCGCGCGGTGCGCCTTGCGCAGATCGAGCGCCTGATAGAGCGCCCGGGCGGTATCCTCGAGTTCGGCGCAGCGTTCGTCGAGATGGGCAAGACGGTCCCGTGCGATCTTCCAGGGCCCGTGGGCCTTCGGGGTTCCCGTGCGGGTCGCAAGCTCGCGCAGTTCGGCGCGGGCACGGGCGAGCGCCGCATCCATCCGCCGGCCGCCGGTCATCGCCTCGACCTCGCCGGTGACCGACGACAGCAAATCGCGGCGCGCTTCGAGGGCCGAGTTCTGTTCCTTCGGCGTGCCGCCGGTCAGGTCCACCGCGCCCTGCCGCACCCAGATCAGACCCGCCGGGCCCCCGTCGCCGCCCGAGATCTGCGCGGCGATCCAGTCCTCGGCCGCATCGGCCTGCGCGATGAGCATGCCGTCGCGCAGGATCCGCGCCGCAGGCTTCGACAAATAGCGTTTGTGGATGTCGAACGTGCCGGTATCGGTCTCGATCGTGACGGTGATCTCGGGCGCGCCGTCGGCATGGGGCCTGAGCGCCTGAACCTCCTTGCCCTTCGATCGGTACGGCACGAAAAAGAGCGTCCTCAGCGCGTCGAAGAGGGTCGACTTGCCGGCCTCGTTGGGTTCGCTCAGGATATTGAGACCGTCGGAAATGCCGCGGATCGCGACGGGATCTGTAAAGCGGCGCACGTTCTCGAGCCTGATGCCGCGCAGTTTCACGCGTCGATCTCGCGCATATAGGCATAGAGCCGGGCGAGGGCGGCGCCCGCGATCTCGCGCTCGGCTTCCGGCAGGGCTTGGTCGCATGCCGCCCCGTGAAGGTCGTCGGCGGCGAGGCGCAATGCGCCGCCTCGGTCGATCTCGTCGAGATCGGCCGGATCGTAGAGCGTGCCGAGCGCGCGGAGATCGAGCTCCAGCAGCGCGAAATCGGGGGCTGCCGCGTCGATCGCGGCCCCGAGATCGGCGCGCTGCGGCAGCGCGGCCCAGCCGGTGGCGGCGATGCGGAGCAGCGTGTCGCGCCGGTCGGTCGCGGGCAGGATCGCGTCGAGAGCGGCGCGCGCATCCGCGCCTTCGCCCAGACGCAGCTCCGATTGCTGCCAGAAAAAGATGCCGGTCTCGATCGCCTCGACCTCGGGCGCAACGCCGGGACCGGGCAGACTTACCGCCAGGCAGACGCCGCGCCGGTCGTGCCGGAAGCGGTCCTGCTCGGGCGTGCCGCTATACTGCACGCGCGCGCTCACCTCGAGCCGGCCGTGCCAGTCGCCGAGCGCCAGATAATCGAGCCCGGCGCTCTGGTCCCGATCGGGCGGGATGACGGCGCGGCCTTCGGCGAAATCGGTGACGGCGCCATGCGCGAGGCCGAGCCGACGCGTGCCGTGGGGCGTCTTTGCATGCACGAGGGCCTCGGTCAGGTCGCGCCCGGGATCGCGATGCGTCACGGGGCAGGGCAGGAGGGCCACCTCGGCGCCGAGATCGACGGGCGCCGCATCGCAGAGCGGATGCACATTGGCGGGCGCATCCCGGCGGATCGCGTCCCAGAGCGGTTCCGCATCGCGCAGATTGTCGTGGTTGCCGGGCAGCAGCCACCAGTCGATCCCACCCTCCGCCCCCATCGCGCTCAGCGTCTGGCGAAGCAGCGATTGTGACGGCGTGGCGGTGTGGAACGTGTCGCCGGCCAACAGGATATGCTGCGCGCCATGATCGCGGGCGGCGCGCGCCAATCGCCCCAACGCCGCATGCCGCGCCTCGCCGAGACGCCCGCGGACATTGCCGTCATCGGCCTGCGGAATGGTCGAAAAGCCGCGACCGAGATGCAGATCCGAGGCATGAATGAAGCGAAAGGCGGTCATGATCCTCCGGACGGACGGCGCGCGGGTGGAGCGTCCTACACTCGCGCGGCGGGATCAAGCGGATTGCGGCGCCCGTCACCCGCGCGGGGCGGCCTTCTCGCGGCGCTTGGCATCGGTCCAGAACGCGTCCATCTCGGTGAGGTCGCTGTCCTCGGGGCGGCGCCCGCGGGCGGCCAGCTCGGCCTCGACATGGGCGAACCTGCGGGTGAACTTGTCGTTCGTGGCGCGCAGGGCGGCTTCGGGATCGACGCCCAGATGCCGCGCGAGATTGGCGAGCGAGAAGAGAAGATCGCCCATCTCGTCCGCGACCTGCGCGGGATCCTGCGTTTCGGCGGCGGCGCCGAGCTCGGCCGCCTCCTCGGCGATCTTGGCGGCGACCTGCGCCGTTTCGGGCCAGTCGAAGCCGACCCGCGCGGCCCGCTTCTGCAGCTTCTCCGCGCGGGTCAATGCCGGAAGGCCGAGCGCCACACCGTCGAGCACGCCGGCAGTCCCCCTTTCACGCGCCTTGGCCGATTCCCAGTCGGCTGTCTGCTCGGCGGCTGACTTGTCGCGGGAACTGTCGCCGAAGACATGCGGATGGCGGTGGATCATCTTGGCGGTGATCGCCGCGATGACGTCGTCGAAATCGAAATGCCCCGCCTCTTCGGCCATCTGCGCGTGATAGACCGACTGGAAGAGCAGATCCCCGAGCTCTCCCGGCAGCTCGTCCATGGCGCCGCGCGCGATGGCGTCCGCCACTTCATAGGCCTCCTCGATCGTGTAGGGCGCGATGCTGGCGAAATCCTGCTCCAGATCCCACGGGCAGCCGTGCTCGGGATCGCGGAGCCGCGCCATCACGGCGCGCAGCCGCGGCAGGCCGTCGGGCATGTCGAAGATCGGATCAGCCATTGCGCACCCCCGGGTTTTGAGAAACACAGAACATCCATCCCCCACCCAGACCGGAGTGTCCAGATGCCCGTCCTGAACCGGATCGCCGCCTTCGAAGAGGACATGACGGCCTGGCGCAAGTATCTGCATCGGCATCCCGAGATCGGGTTCGACTGCACGCGGACGGCGGAGTTCGTGGCCGGGCGGCTGCGAGAGTTCGGCATCGACGAGATCCATGAGGGCGTCGCGCGCACGGGCGTGGTCGCGATCATCGACGGGCGTGCGCCGGGGCCGACGATCGGCCTGCGCGCGGATATGGATGCGTTGCCGATGCAGGACGAAAGCGGCGCCGAGCACGCCTCGATCACCCCGGGCCGTGCGCATACCTGCGGCCATGACGGGCATACCGCGATGCTGCTGGGCGCGGCGCGCTATCTCGCCGAGACGCGCAATTTCGCGGGGCGCGTGGCGCTGCTCTTCCAGCCTGCCGAGGAGACCGGCGGCGGCGGCCGCGTGATGGTCGAGGAGGGCGTAATGGACCGGTTCGACATCGCCGAGGTCTATGCCCTCCACAACGCACCGCAATTCGAGTTCGGCTCGTTTCAGACCGCTCCGGGGCCGATCATGGCCGCGGTTGACGAATTCACCATCACCGTCATGGGCAAGGGCGGTCACGCCGCCCATCCGCAGACCTGCATCGATCCGATCCCGCCGGTTGCGGCCATCGCGCAAGGCTGCGACACGATCGTGTCGCGCAACGCCGATCCGATCGACCGCCTCGTCGTGTCGGTGACGCAGATCCATGCGGGCAGCGCCTTCAACGTGATCCCCGGCACGGCCACGCTCGGCGGGACGGTGCGCAGCTTCACCCCCGCGATGCGGGATCTGGCCGAAGCCCGGATCCGCGAGATCGCCAAGGGCGCGGCGCGGATGTTCGGGGTCGAGATCGCCATCGACTATCTGCGGGACTATCCCGCCACGGTGAACCATGCCCACGAGGCCGCGCTTGCCGCGGACATCGCCGCCGAACTGGTGGGCGAGGCGCGGGTGGAGCGCGCGATGCGTCCCTCGATGGGTGCGGAGGATTTCGGCTACATGCTCGCGGCGCGACCCGGCGCATATCTGATGCTGGGCACGGGCGGCGGACCGCTCTGCCACCATCCGGCCTTCGATTTCCGCGACGAGGTCTCGCCGCTCGGGGCGAGCTTCTTCGCCCGGCTGGTGGAGCGTCGCCAACCCTTGAGCCGGGAGGCCGCTGCATGAAATGGACGCTCGGACTCTTCGTCGTGATCGCCATGGCGGTCGGTGGTCTGTCGATCTGGACGCGCGCGCGCCCCGTACCCGCCGAGGCGCTGGCATGGCCGCAAGGCACGTGGGAGCCCGGCGATCACCAGAGCCGCGGCGGCATCGTGGCGGTGCGCACGCCGCAGGATCCGCGGGCGGCGTTCTCGCGGCTTGCCGGGATCATCGCCAACACGCCCCGGACCGAGATCCGCGAGGGGGGCCCGAACGCCGACAGGATGATCGCGGTCACCCGCTCGCGCGTCATGGGATTTCCCGACGTGACGCATGTCTGGACCGAGGACGGGCGGATCTATGTCAGCGGCCATCTTGTGATGGGCGCCGGCGATTTGGGCGTCAATGCCCGGCGGGTGCGCGGCTGGCTGGAGCGGGCCGGGCTCTAGCGTTGGGCCTTGACCACGGCCCCGGTTTCGGGGAATGAGCCGGGTCATGGTTCCCCTAGACAGACTTGCGCAGATTACCGAACGTTTCGAGTATCTCGAAGCGGCCATGTCCCAGGGCGGCGGCGACATCGCCGCATTGGGCCGCGAATATGCCGAGCTGCGCCCCGTCGTGGCCGAGATCCACGAATATCGCGCGTTGCTGGCCGGCATTGCGGAGGCCGAAGCGATGCTCGGTGACCCCGAGATGCGCGAGCTCGCGCAGGACGAGCTGCCGATCCTGCGCGCGCGCCTGCCGCGGGTCGAGGAGAGCCTGCGCGTGTCGCTGCTGCCGCGCGACGCGGCCGACGCGCGGCCCGCGATCCTCGAAATCCGGCCCGGAACGGGAGGAGACGAGGCCTCGCTCTTCGCGGCGGACCTGATGCGCATGTATCAGCGCTTCGCCGAGGCGCAGGGATGGACCTTCGACGTGGTCGAGCATTCCGAGACCGAGCTTGGCGGCGTGAAGGAGCTCGTGGCGAATATCCGCGGCGAGGGCGTCTTCGCCAAGCTGAAGTTCGAATCCGGCGTCCATCGCGTCCAGCGGGTGCCGACGACCGAATCCGGCGGCCGCATCCACACCTCCGCCGCGACCGTGGCCGTTCTGCCCGAGGCGCAGGAGGTCGATATCCAGATCGACCCCGCCGATATCCGGATCGACACGATGCGCGCGAGCGGGGCGGGTGGCCAGCACGTGAACACGACCGATTCCGCCGTCCGCATCACCCATATCCCCAGCGGTATCGTCGTGACGAGCAGCGAGAAGTCGCAGCACCGCAACCGCGAGATCGCCATGCAGGTTCTGCGCGCGCGGCTCTACGATGCGGAGCGTCAACGGATGGCCGACGAACGGGCCGGCGCCCGCAAGAGCCAGGTGGGATCGGGCGATCGCAGCGAACGGATCCGCACCTACAATTTCCCGCAAGGGCGCATGACCGATCACCGGATCAACCTGACGCTCTACAAGCTCGACCAGGTGATGCAGGGCGATCTCGGTGAGATCGTTGACGCCCTTGCCTCCGAGGACCAGGCCGCGCGACTGGCCGAGATGGAGGGATGAGCGATCCGCGTCTGGCGCAGGCGCTCGCCGACGGGCGCGAGGCTTTGGCCCATCTTCCTGATCCGATGCGCGAGGCGCGCACGCTGCTGGCCCATGCGGCGGGGATCGGGCGCGAACGGCTCCACGATCCCGGTTCTGACGATCTGGGCGACGACGTGCTGCGGCGATACCGCGACCTTCTGGCGCAGCGGGCCGGAGGCCGTCCGCTGGCCCGTCTTCTGGGCTATCGGGACTTCTGGAAACATCGCTTTCATCTGAGCGACGCGGTGCTCGACCCGCGTGCCGACACCGAGACGCTGGTGGCGTGTGCGCTGGAACTGGACTGGTCGCGCTGCCTCGATCTCGGCACGGGATCGGGTGCCATCCTGCTCAGTCTGCTGGCGGAAAGGCCCGGGGCCACGGGGACCGGCACCGACATCTCTTCCGCCGCGCTCGATGTCGCGCGGCGCAATGCCGACGAGATCGGTGTCGCGGATCGCGTCGAGTTGCAGCTTTCGGACTGGTACGGAGCGGTTTCGGGCAGGTTCGATCTCATCGTGTCGAACCCGCCCTATATCGCGGCCCGCGAGATGGACACGCTGTCGCCCGAAGTCAGCCTGCACGACCCGCGTCTTGCCCTGACGGACGAGGGCGACGGGCTCGGGGCCTATCGCGCGATCATCGCGGGCGCCCGCGATCACCTTTTCGCGGGCGGGAGCCTCCTGGTCGAGATCGGGTGGCGGCAGCGCGCGGGCGTCGAAGCGCTCTTGCAAGGGCGGGGCTTCGAGGGGATCGCCTGCCATCGCGACATGGAGGGCCGGGACAGGGCGATCTCGGCAATTTTAGGCTAAGTTAAGGCGTATTTCGCGCGATCTGGCCAAAAACTGCTTGTCATCGGGCGGCGATCGTGGTCTGAACGATTGCACAGACGGCGGGACGCGGTTGCGTTCTCCTCTGGCACAGCCAAAACATCGACGCCGACCCCATGGCTGCCTTTCGCGGCCCATACAATTCGACGGGGTCGGACGCGTGTCAAAAACAGGCCGGAACCTTTTCCATATGCGAACTTCGAACAAACGCTCGCGGTCCAAGAATAACCGCAATCGCCCGTCTGGCGGCAATATCGTCAACCGGGTCTTCGACAGCTCCGGACCCGAGGGCAAGGTCCGCGGAACGCCGCAGCAGATCATCGACAAGTACAATCAGCTGACCCGCGACGCGCAATTGTCCGGTGACCGTGTCGCCGCAGAGAACTTCGCGCAGCATGCCGAACACTACACCCGCATGCTGGCCGAGGCGCAGCGCGAGATGGATCAGAAGCGCGAGCAGCACGAACAGCAGAACCAGAACCGCCAGCAGAACGACCAGAACCGTCAGCAGAACGACGGCAATGGGAACGGCAACGGGAATAACGACGGGTCGGACGCTCCGCGCCAGCAGCCCGACACGTCGCGTCAACAGGAAGACGAGCGTCCGCAGGGCAATGGCGACGAGACCCAAGCCCAGGACAATCGCGCCGCGCAGGAGAGCACTGCCGGCGCCGAGCAGCCGCGCAAGCCGCGCAGCCGGCGCAAGGCCGCGCCCAAGGACGACGTGATCGACACCGGCAGCGACGAGCAGCAATCCGGTCTGGTCGAGACGCCCGAGAACGCACCGAAGCCGCGCCGCACCCGCAAGCGCAAGACGGACGACGAAAAGTCTCCCCAAAGCGGTGACGGCGAAAGCCAGACGGTCGAGTAGGACCCTTATCCCCGGTCGAGCGCCCGCGCGAGCGCGCAGAATTCTTCGAGCGACAGTTCCTCCGCCCGGCGTGTGGGGGCGATCCCGACGCTTCGCAGACGTTCCTCGATCTCCGGGTCGAGCGATCTGAGCGACGCGCGCAGCATCTTGCGACGCTGTCCGAAGGCCGCCGCCGTCAGCGCGAAAAGGGTTTTCGCGGGGGCCGGAAAGCGCGGCTCTGGCAGGGCGGTGATGTGCACCACTGCGGATCGGATCTTGGGCGGCGGCGTGAAGGCCTCTGGCGGTATCTCCATCACGATACGTGCATCGCTGCGCCATTGCGACAGGATCGCGAGACGGCCGTAGGCCTTGCCACCGGGCGGAGCGACGATGCGCTGCGCCACCTCCTTCTGGAACATCAGCGTAAGCGAGTTCCAGAAGGGCGGCCAATGGCCCGGGTCGAGCCACCGCGTGAGAAGCTCGGTTCCGACATTGTAGGGCAGGTTCGCCACGATGCGGATCGGCGGCGTGAGATGCGCCAGCGGATCGAGGCTCAGCGCGTCGGCGTTCACCACCTCCAGCCGGCCGGGATGGCGCTCCGCGATCTCCTCGAGGGCGGGCAGGCACCGCGCATCCTTTTCGACGGCCAGCACGCGGCGGGCCCCCTGCGCCAGCAATCCGCGGGTGAGGCCGCCCGGCCCCGGCCCGACCTCCAGCACGTCGCAGGCCGAGAGATCCCCCGCCTGGCGCGCGATCTTGGCGGTGAGATTGAGATCCAGGAGGAAATTCTGTCCCAGCGACTTCTTGGCCGAGAGGCCGTGTTCGGCAATGACCGCGCGCAACGGAGGAAGGTCGTCGATTCCGCTCATCGGATCGACTGCCGGGCATGCGCCATGCGCTCGGCCATGCGCAACGCGGCGATCAGCGAGGTCGCGTCGGCGGTACCGGTGCCCGCGATGTCGAAGGCGGTCCCGTGGTCGGGCGACGTGCGGATGAACGGCAACCCCAGCGTGACGTTGACGCCACCGGCGAAATCGATGGTCTTGATCGGGATCAGGGCCTGATCGTGGTACATGGCGATGGCCGCGTCATAGTGCGCCCGGGCGGCGGCGTGGAACATGGTATCGGCCGAAGCGGGACCGCGCAGGTCCATCCCCTCGGCCCTCAGCCGGTCGACGACCGGCGCGATGATCGCCGCATCCTCGTGGCCGATGGCGCCCCCTTCGCCCGCATGCGGGTTGAGGCCCGCCACCGCGATACGCGGCTCTGCAATCCCAAAATCGCGGATCAGGGCGGCGTGGGTGATGCGGATGGTGGCTTCGAGCCCATCTTGCGTCAGCGCGCCGGGCACCTGCGAGAGGGGGATGTGGATCGTGGCGGGCACGACCCGCAACGCGTCGCAGGCCAGCATCATCACGACGCGCTCGACCCCCGCTAATGCCGCGAGATATTCGGTATGACCGGGATAGGCGAAATGCGCCCCGTCGATCAAAGCCTTCTTGTGGATCGGCGCGGTGCAGAGGGCCGCAGCCGCGCCCGATTGCACCAGTTCGACGGCGCGCATGATGGCCGACACCACCGCCGCTGCGTTCGTGGGGTCGGGCAGGCCAGGCACGGCAGGCGCCGGAAAGCGATGCGTGAGTACCGGCAATGCCTGTCGGGCGGCCTTTGCCGCGTCCGCGGGGTCGTCGATCTCGGCGATCGGGGTTCCATCCGGCAGATGCGACGGATCGCCGATCCAGAAGAAGGGGAGCGCGTCGCCGAGGGCCTTCCAGGCCGTGACCGCGATCTCGGGCCCGACGCCGGACGGCTCGCCGCAGCTGAGCGCGATGGGTCGTGTCATCGATAGATGATTTCGGCGTTCGCCCGCAGATCGGCGAGATAGGCGTCGGCGACGCGGCCGATCCGGGAATTGACGAGGCGATCGCGCACGGCGTTGCGATTGACGGCCTCGAGCGTCTCCTCGGTCTCGTAGTACCGCTGGCAGAGCATGAGGTAGACGAGCGTCTGGCCGTTTGCCCGGGTGAGCGCGGTCGACACCTCGTTGGGGTCGAGCTGTGAGAGGGCGACGGCGACGTCCGCGGGGATCTGGGCGGGCGGCAGGCGGTCGCGTTGCAACCGCGAGGGGGGCAGACCTGCGGCAACGCCATAGAGATCGTCGCAGGTCTGCACGTTCGCATTGAGCTCCGCGACCGTCGCGAGAGCTTCGGGCGAGCGGCCGCCGGGGATGTAGAAGGCGGCATAGTCGATGGTCTGCACGGGGGCCTGCGGTTCCGTTTCCTCGATCGCGCGCAGCTGGAAGAAGGCGAGGGAGTTGGGTGCCGAGAGCGGGCCTGCGACCTCGCCCACCTGCAGGGGGCTGATCGCGCTGCGCAGGGGCGGCGGCAGTTCCGACAATTCGAGCCAGTCCAGCCGCCCGCCGCGTTCGCGCGAGGGCGAGGCGGAGTATTGCCGCGCCGCCGCAGCGAAGGCCGGCAGGCTCGAAATCTCCGCGATCCTCGGCGCAAGCTCGGTCGAACGTGCCGTGTTCCGGGGGGTGTTGGCCGGCAGGATGACTTCGCTCAGAAGAACGCGCAGGCTCGGTTCGGGGGCGGCGCGGATCTCGTCTTCCACATCCGCATCGTCGATCGTGGCCGCCTGCGCGCCGAACCGCTCGCGCACGATCCGTCGCCACACGATGCCGGCGCGCACGAAATCCTCGAACGCTGTCACGTCGACGCCGTCGCGGGCGAGGGCGGCCACGAAATCCTCGCGCTCCAGATCGGTGCGGGCCGCGAACTCGTCCATGCCGGCCAGCAGCTCCTCGTCGGAGACGGTGATGCCCATGCGCGCCGCCTCGGCCAGCTGCAGTCGTTCGTTGACGAGCGCGTCGAGCGCCTCTTCGCGCGGATCGCCGGGGGCACGGAAGAGCTCCAGCATCCGCGCGCGCTGATCGAGCTCGAACTCGGTGATAACACGGCCATCGACCTGCGCCACGGGGGCGAAGAGGTTCTGCGCCGGAGCGATCGTCGGCGCGGAGACGCAAAGCAGGCACAGCAGGATCGGAGGCAGGCGGCGGAACGTCATGGGGCGCTGGCTTTCGTCACTGGGGCGGTGTCGCAAAAGCACATATCATCCATTGCATTGCTTGCGAAAGGTCTCGTCTCGGGCGGTCGCGCCGAACCCCGCCAGCGAAACGGCGAAGCCGAATTCGGTCGCGGGGTCGACGACATCGGTTTCGGTGAATCGGCGCGACACAGACAGGTCGACCACGACGCATTCGGACCGGTATTCGAGACCGAGGCCGGTACGCTGCGCCTGATCCTCGTCGAAATCGTAGCGGGCGTCGAACTTGCCGCTCCAGTGACGCGACAGGCGCACAGCCCCTTCGAGCGTCATCTCGTGGGTGTCGCGGGGGCGATTCTCGAACGGTTCGCCGTCGAGAAACACGTAAGCCGTCTCGAGCGCCATGCGGTCCCCCTCATAGGTCAGGCGCGCCTCGTTCTTGGTGAACTCGAAATCGTTATCGAAGAGGGTACGACCGGTAAGGGCCATGCGTTCGCCGAACCGGACCTGCGCGGCGGCGAGCCAGTCCGACGTCAGGCCGTCCAGGCCGGCCCCCGCCGTGAACCCGCCCGTGCCGTCGGCGGCATCGAGATCGAGATCGTTGTCGCGCGTGGTGCGAAGCACGCGGCCCGCGACCGCGCCGAGCGTCCAGCCGCCGGGCGCCGTGCGGGTAAACCGGACGCCGAGATTGGCGCGAAAGCCGGTCTCGATCCGGTCCTCGCCGGGGAACCGGGACATCGCGAAGAGATTACCCTCGTCGAATTCCAGAAGGATGCTGTCCTCGTTCGGGACGTCGTCGCCCGAGACCTCCGACCAGGCCAGTTGCACCACAGGCTCGATCAGCTCGCTCACCCCGCCCGGGCCGCCGCGCCGGAGCGGCATGCGAAACTCCGCCGAGGCGTGGGGCGAGATGCGCGCCGCGCCGTCGCCGAAGCGGGAATCGTTGTGGATGTTGTACGCGGTGCCCGACAGGCCCGCCTGCGCCGCGCCGATCATGCCGCTGTTCCAGATCCAGTCGCGGCGGTAGCTCGCCCCGAATCCCAGACGCGACACGTCGCGGCCCGCCCCGTCGAGCTCGGAGGCCCGCGACACAGTCGCCGCATTCACGTCGAGCACGATTTCGCCGCGGCGGAACGGCACTGCGCGCTGGTAGTCGATCGTCCCGTAATAGGAGGGCAGCCGGTCGGAGATCGGCGCCTCGGCGTCGCGCAGGGTGTCGAAGCTCACGATGCTGGCGTTGAAGAGATCCTTGGATCGTGCCCGGAACACCCGCAACCCGGTCTCCAGCCGATCGCGGTCGGCATATCCGTAATCGATGAGATAGGATTCGTCGGATACGTCCTCGATGTTGAACTCGAGCTGGAACTGCCGCGGCAAATCGAACGCGCCGCGCCCCAGGATGTAGTACCGCGTCTCGTCGGGGTTGAGGTCGTCGCGGGTGATCGCGCCGTCGAACCGAAGCGCGCCGGAGCGGAAATTCTGCCTGTAGATCGTCTCGAGCGTTGTGGTCGAACCCGAGACATAGGGCGTCAGCGTCACGTCGGCATGCGCCCCCAGCGGCACGAAGAAGGGAAGTTTCAGCCCGGTCCCGAGGCGTGAGGTGGTGCGGATGCGCGGGATCAGCACCCCGCTCACCCGTTCGCGCGTCGGATCGGGAAGGCGCAGACGCGGAAAATACGCCACGGGCACGCCGAAGAGGCGGAACGTCGCATTGTCGAAATAGAGCAGCCGGTCCTGCTGGTCGTGGATCACGCGGCGGGCGCGGATCTCCCATGTGGGGATGGGATTGGCGGCGCAGATCTCGCAGGACGACGCGACGGTGTTGGAAAGTTGCGTATACCGTCCGCCGACGCGCGCGATCTGCGCTGCGGCGAGTTGAAGTTGCTGGTCGAGAACGAGCCGCGCCGATTGCAGTATGCCGTCCTGGAGATCCCCGTCGAGCTCGGCCGTGTCGGCGACGATCAGGACATCCTCGCCATCGTCGAGCGTGATCGGCCCCGCAATGCTCAGCCGGTCGGTATTCTGGTCGTAGACGAGGCGCGACGCGCGCAGGCGGTTGTTGCGGTAGAGCACCTCGACGCCCCCCTCGGCGACCAGGCGGTTGTCGCGTTCCACGCGCAATTCGTCCGCCACGAGGGTGGCGAGGTCCTGCGCCGCGGCGGCGAGCGGAGCGAACGCCAGCAGAAGGGTCAGCCAGATCGCCCGCATCTCAGCCGTCCTCCCAATGCAGCAGCAGCCCCAGCGGCAGCAATATGGCCGCGACCGGCGGCCCCCAGGCGGCCAGAAGGATGGGGATCTGGCCATTCTCACCCAGGATCTGCGCGAAATTGCGGATGAAGAAAAGGGAGAACCCCATTCCGAGCGCCAGCAGCACCATCATCCCCGTGCGCCCGAACCGGGTATGGCGCATCGTGAAGCCCGCGCCGACCAGTACCATGGCCACCAGCAGAAGCGGGGTCGCAAGCTCCATCTGAAGCCAGACGCGGTGGCGACGCGCCGAGAAGCCCGAATTCTCGAGGCGGGAGATGAAGGCCGGCAGGTCCCAGATCGACACGGCCGAAGGGGTGGCGAAGCTTTCGAGGATCTGCGTCGCCGTCAGCGTCGCCTCGATTTCGAGCGTGTCGTAGAGACGTGCACCCTGTTCGGGATTGGGGCTGTCGAACCGCCATTCCTTGGCATCGGTGAGGATCCAGATCCCCTGTTCCAGCCGCGCGGATCGCGCCTCGATGCGGAAGACCGGATCGCCCGACGAGACGAAGCCGAGAAAGCTCGTCCCGTAGAGCACGGTGCCTTCGCGGTTGGCGCGAGAGGCCCGGATCACCGTCTGCCCGCCTGCGGCACCGCTTTGGCGCAGCCAGAGCCCCTCGTCGCTGATCGACAGGGCGCTGCGGTCGTTGCCGGAGATGCGCGCCGCGGCGATGTCGTATTGCTTGGTCGTGGCGGCGACGATGGGATTGAAGGCGGCGACCGCAACGGCGCCGATCACCAGTGCCACGACCAGGGGCGCCTTCAGCGCCCTGAGCGCCGAGCGTCCCGAAGCGCGCGTCACCACGAGTTCCGATGTCCGCGCGAGGTTCAGGAAAAGGGTCAATGTGGCCATGATGACCAGCAGCGGCAGGATCCGGTAGAGCGTTTCCGGCACGCTGAGCAGCGTAAGCCGCAGCAGCGTGGCGAACGGCGCGTCGTCGCCGTCGAACCGGCGGACCTGTTCCACCAGATCGAGAAGCAGGAGGATCCCGACGAAGATCCCGCCGACAAGGCAGAAGCTGGCGAAGAACCGCCGGGCGAAATACCGGTGCAGGATCATGCGGCCACCACGCTTCGCGATCTTCGGACCGGACGCGCGGCCAGAGCCAGAATGCCTGCGGCGAGCGCAAGCCCCATCGCCGTCGACAGGTAGGCCAGCGGCCAGGGTGCGCCCGACAGGACCAGCCCCGCGGTGACGTTGTCGATCATCTCGATCCCGATGAGGCAGCAGATCGCGCCGATGATCTGTCGCCACGCCCCGAACCGCGAGAACCCGCCGAGCATCATCACCGCAAAGCCCACCAGCGGGGCGACGAGCGCGGCCAACCCTTGGGTGAACCGTTCGTGCCCCTCGAAGCCGAGTTCGGCGAGCGTGTCGCCGGTTTCCGCGACGAGCGCCGGGGTCGGCGACAGCAGCTCCGCCGTCGGGACCTCGGCCGTCCTGCGGTCGGATTGGTCTGACATCTGCACGAGATCGGAAATGTCGAAGGCGAAGCTGTCGAACCGCGTGGTGGCGAGCCGCCCGGTCGAGAGGGTCAGATCCTGGACCACTCCCGCATACATGAGGAGCCGCGGCCCATCCTCGGTACGGACCAGCAATCCGCGCTGCGCCGTGTAGGTCACACGCCGGGCCGGGTCGCGCATATCCGACAGGAAAAGCCCCATGAGTTCGGTCCGGGGCGTGATCTCCCGGATGAAAACCGTGATGTCGTCGGCGGGGTGCAGGAATTCGCCATCCGTCAGAAGGCCGGCCGTCACGTCCTGGGCGATCTCGGCACCCCGCTCCTCGAGCCGGCCGGTCGACATCGGAACCAGCAGATGCGTGAGCACCAACGTCACCACGGCGCAGAAGAGGCCGAAGACGGCGACGGGTCGGGCCAGGCGGGCGGGCGAGAAACCGGCGGACTGGATCACGACGAGTTCGCTCTCGCCGCGCATCCTGTTCGCTACGTAGACCGCGGCCGCGAATGCCGAGATCGGCAGGACCACCCGGATGACGTTCGGCAGGCTCAGCACGGTGAATTCCAGGAAGACCAGCGCCGACTGGCCGTTGGAGATCAACTGTTCGAACAGGACGACCGCCCGGTTGACCCAGTAGACGAGGACCAGGACCAGGCTGAAGAAGCCGAACAGCATCAAGAGCTGCGACAGAAGATACCTGTCGAATCGACCCAATTCGCCATCCCATCGAACGTCCCTGAACAATCGAGACTAGCTCAACGGGCAGGGCGTGGAAACTGCCTTCTGGTCATGGTGGACGAGGCCCACTAGGTTCGGCGCGACATTTCCCGGAAAGGATGCCCCATGACCCGCCCCGCCACTCTCGAGATCGTGCCCGTGGACCTGGATCGGCTCGCCGAGGCCAAAGGCAGCGTCGCGGTCATCCTGGGCGAGGAAGGGCGGCTCGGGACGGCGGGGCGGCGGGTCAACCGGCTGACGAAGGGAGCGGTCGCGCGCTTCGCCGAGAGCGCGTCGGCCAGGCGAATGTCACCCGGCGAGACCCGCGCCATCGCCTGGCCCGCAGGCATGGTCGCCGAGAGCGTGTTGGTCGCGCGCCTCGACAAGCGGGCGGATGCGGATCTTGCGCGGCAGGCGGGCGTCGGCCTGGCGCGCGCGGCCGCCGGGGACCTGACGATCGTCGCCGGCAATCGTCGCAACGCCGAGGCGATCGCGCTCGGGGCGTTGCTGCGCGGCTACGAGTATCTCGACCACAAGACCGCCGATCCCGACGACGACACGCCCGGGCCGCGCAAGCTCACGTTCATGGTGACGGATCCGGCCGGGATCGACGGCGCGGCGCTCAGCGCGGTGGCCGAGGGGGTGTTCTTCACCCGCGATCTGGTCAACGCGCCGGCCAACATGCTGACGACCGTGGAATTCGCGCGCCAGCTCGAAGCCCTCGCGGAGTACGGTCTCAAGGTCGAGGTGCTCGACGAGGAGGCTCTGGCCGAGCTCGGGATGGGGGCGCTTCTCGCCGTGGGGCAGGGCAGCGACAGCCCCTCCAAGGTGGTCGTCATGCGCTGGGAGGGGGGTGGCGACGAGCCGCCGCTCGCCCTGGTGGGCAAGGGCGTGGTCTTCGATACGGGAGGCATCTCGCTCAAGCCCGCCGGGGGCATGGAAGACATGACGATGGATATGGGGGGCGCGGGCGTGGTCGCGGGGGTGATGAAGACGCTGGCCCTGCGCGGCGCGCGCGCCAATGTCGTCGGTCTCGTGGGCCTCGTCGAGAACATGCCGGGCCCGAACGCGACCCGTCCGGGCGACGTGGTGCGGTCGATGAAGGGCGACACGATCGAGGTGATCAATACCGACGCCGAGGGCCGCCTCGTTCTGTGCGACGTGATGTGGTATGCGCAGGATCGGTTCAAGCCCTCTGGCCTGATCGATCTGGCGACCCTCACCGGTGCGATCATCGTGGGCCTCGGCCACGAGAATGCAGGGGTGTTCTCCAACGACGACGGCCTGTGCGCGGCACTTCTCGATGCCGCGGGGCGCGAGGGCGAGGGGGCATGGCGCATGCCGCTCGGCAAGAGCTATGCCAAGCTGCTGGAGTCGCGCATCGCCGATGTGAAGAACGTGGGCGGACGCCCCGCGGGATCGATCACCGCCGCCGAGTTCCTGCACCGCTTCGTCAAGGACGGGACGCCCTGGTGCCATATCGACATCGCAGGCGTTGCCAGCACCAAATCCGACAGTCCCTTCGCGCCCAAGGGGGCATCGGGCTGGGGCGTGCGCGCCCTAGACCGGATGATCCGCGACATGTCGGAGCGGTGATGGGCGCCGCGTATTTCTATCACCTGACCCGTCGCCCGGTGGAAATGGTCCTGCCGAGCCTTCTGGAACGGGCGCTCGGGGCGGGCTGGCGGATTTGCATCCGCGGTGGCAACGCCGTGCGGCTCGAGGCGCTCGACCTCGCCTTGTGGACCCATTCGGATGACGGGTTTCTGCCGCACGGAATGGCCGGCGGGGCCCATGACGATGCGCAGCCGATCCTGCTGAGCCCCTCCGCCGAGCTTCCGCCCGGGATCGCTTGCCTCATGAGCGTGGACGGCGCCGACATCGCGCTGGGCGAGGTCACCGCGCTCGAAAGGGTCTGCATCCTCTTCGACGGAACGGATGACGGTGCGCTCGAGAAGGCGCGGGGACAATGGCGCACGCTGACCAGAGGGGGCGCGTCGGCGCAATACTGGTCGGAGGAATCGGGCAAATGGGAGAAGAAGGCCGAAAGCTGAAACTTCGGGAACGAAGACGTGTCCGGCGCCCCGAAATTTCGGGCAAGCGCCCTCAGCGCGTGAGGCTCAGGGTGTCTCCCTCGATCTCGATCCGGCCGAACCGGGCGAGGTAGCTCATTCCGAGCAGCGAGGCGTCCATGTCGCCGCCATTCACGGAAGCCCCCACATCGCGTTCGACGACCCCCCCGAGGCTCACCCGGTCGAGCACGACGCGCGCCATGGGCACGGTGCCGTTTGCCGTCTGGGCGCGGCCGAGATAGGCCAGCGCATCGGGATCGATCCCCACCCGCATGGCATCGTCGCGGCTCAGGACCAGGTCCGACGCGCCGGTATCGACGATGAACGGCACTTCTGCCCCGTCGATTTCGAGGGTCACGCGGTAATGCCCGTCGAAACCCCTCGGCACCTCGATCGTCCCGTCTGAAGCGAGGTTCTGGCGCGGCATGACCTCGTCGCTGACATCCGACCAGAGGGCCGCCGCGGCCACGGCGCCGAAAAAGATCAAAGCCCAGATCGCCGCCTGCTGCATCGTCTTGCCGAGATTCTGGCGTGCCACGAGGAAATAGCTGCCGATGAAACACCCCAGCAGCACGAGGTAGAGAATGGAGGCGAAAGATGATCCGGTCATGCCGCCGAGATATGCATCGCCGGCCGCCTTGCCAACTCAGGCGATCCCGAAGTTGGCAAGTCCTTCGAGCACGAACTGGACCGACAACGCCGCGAGCAGCATCCCCAGAAGGCGCGTGACGACCAGGATACCGGTATCGCCGAGCGCCCGTTCGATCAGGTTGGCGAGCAGGAAGAGAACGAAGACGATCGCGAAGATCCCGAGCATCACCAGGAAGATGCCTGCCTGTGCCCAGAAATCGCCGCCCGTCTGGTTCGTGAGCAGGATGATCGAGGCGATGCCCCCCGGCCCGGCGAGGAGCGGTATCGCCAGCGGAAAGACCGACGGATCGTCGCCGGGTTCGGTCTCGTCGGCTTCCGCCTGGTCCTGTCGCCGCTGCGTCCGGCGCCCGAAGAGCATCTCCAGCGCCGTGAGAAACAGCAATATCCCGCCGGCAATCCGGAAGGCCGGCATCGAGATGCCCACGAAGCTCAGCAATTGCTCGCCCAGGATCCCGAAAAGAAAGAGGATGACCGTGCCCAGAATGCAGGCGCGGATCGCGATGGCGCGCCGGCGGGCGCGGTTCATCCCTTGCGTCAGGGCCACGAAGATCGGCGTCGTGCCGATCGGATCGATGATGACGAAGAGCGTCACGAACGTGGTGACGTAGAACTCCATCGGCATCAGGGGGCACTTGGTCGGCAGGCGCGGAGCGGGTTGCCCGCGCGCGGCACGCGTCCTGTCACGCCTCGGCCCTTTCGAGCTTTTCGAGCGCTGCCATCCAGAGCGCTTCGGCCCGTCCCAGCCCGTCCATCACTTCAGCGTATTTGCGATTCCATGTCTCGAGCTCGCCCATGCGGCCGTCGTCGTAGAGAGCGGGATCGGCGAGCTTCCTGGCGAGCTTGTCGCGCATCTCGCTCAGCTTCTCGACGCGCGCCTCGCCCTTCCGGACCTCCGAACGAAGCGCGAGGATGTCATCGCGACTGGCGCGTTTCGGTGCGGGCTTGGGCGCCTCCTTCTTCTTCGGCTCTTCGGGTTGCAGCAGCATACGGCGGTAGGCGTCGAGATCGTCGTCGAACGGCACGACGCGTCCGCCCTTCACCAGCCAGAGCCGGTCGGCCACGAGGCTCAGAAGGTGCATGTCGTGGCTGACGAGAATGACCGCGCCGCTATAGGCCGTCAGCGCATCGACCAGCGCCTCGCGGCTTTCCATGTCGAGATGGTTCGTCGGCTCGTCGAGGATGAGCATGTGCGGCGCGTCGATCGTCGCGAGCAGCAGCGACAGGCGCGCCTTCTGCCCGCCCGAAAGCTTGCCGACCAGTGTCTCGGCCTGATCGGCTCCGAGCCCGAACCCGGCGAGACGTGACCGATGCCGGGCCGGCGCCTCCTCGGGGCGCAGGCGTCGGATATGGTCGATCGGCGTCTCGTCGATATGAAGTTCGTCCACCTGATGCTGCGCGAAATAACCCACACGCAGTTTGGACGCGGTGGTGATATTGCCGCCCATTGGATCAAGTTTACCGGCCAGCAGCTTGGAAAGCGTCGATTTTCCTTCGCCGTTCCGGCCAAGGAGCGCGATCCGGTCGTCCTGATCGATCCTGAGCGTCATCTTGCCCAGCACGACACGCTCGCCATAGCCGACGCTGGCCGATTCCAGATTGACGATGGGAGGTGACAATTCCTCGGGCTCGGGAAAGGTGAAGGCGCGCAGGGCGGCTTCCTGCGGCGTCTGGATGGTTTCGAGCTTCTCGATCATCTTGATGCGCGACTGCGCCTGCTTGGCCTTCGTGGCCTGCGCGCGGAAGCGGTCGACGAATTTCTGAAGATGGGCGCGACGCGCATCGGTTTTCTTGGCCTGGCTCTCGGCCGCGGCCGCTTGCGCGGCTTTCGTCCGCGCGAAGGTGTCGTAGTTGCCGGTGTAGAGCGTCAGCTTCTTGGCTTCGAGATGCAGGATCGCGCCGACCGAACGGTTGAGAAGGCCGCGATCGTGGCTGATGATGATGACGGTGTGCGGATAGCGCGTCAGGTAACTCTCCAGCCACAGCGCCCCTTCGAGATCGAGGTAGTTCGTGGGCTCGTCGAGCAGCAGGACGTCGGGCTGCGAGAACAGCACGCCGGCAAGCGCCACGCGCATCCGCCAGCCGCCGGAGAAGGCGCTGCAGGGCATCGCGACTTCCTGCTGCGTGAAGCCCAGGCCCCGCAACAATTGCGTGGCGCGCGCCTCCCCGGACCACGCGTCGATATCGGCGAGCCTGGTCTGAACCTCGGCGATGCGGCCGGGATCGGTCGTGGTCTCGGCTTCGGCCAGAAGCGACGCCCGCTCGGCGTCCGCGGCCAGCACGGTATCGAGCAACGAGACGTCCGACGACGGAACCTCCTGACGCACGCCGCCGATCCGCGCGCGGGGCGGCAGGCCGATCGTGCCGCCCTCGAGCACAAGCTCGCCCCTTATCAGACGGAAGAGCGTCGTCTTGCCGGTTCCGTTGCGGCCGACCACGCCGACCTTGTGCCCCTCGGGAATGGTCGCGGAGGCCCCTTCGAAGAGGGTCCGGCCTTCGACGGCATAGGTGATATCGTTGATGCGAAGCATGCGCGGCGCTTAGCAGAGCGCGCGGCGGGGGGGAAGCCTCGCGACGGATCGCGCACCGCGGAGATCGCGGCGCTTTTCAATGGCGTGACCGCATGCTATCGGAACGCGCAAATTGTAGGCGGACACGGTGTCTGCTTGAGCATAACAGGAGGCAAGACATGGCCACCGAGCGTACACTTTCCATCATCAAGCCCGACGCGACCCGGCGCAACCTGACCGGCAAGATCAATGCCAAGTTCGAGGATGCGGGCCTTCGCATCGTGGCACAAAAGCGGATCCAGCTGACCAAGGCACAAGCCGGCGAATTCTACCGGGTGCATGCGGAACGGCCGTTCTACGACGAGCTTTGCGAATTCATGGCCTCCGAGCCCGTGATCGTTCAGGTTCTGGAAGGCGAGAGCGCGATCGCGAAGAATCGCGAAGTTATGGGCGCCACCAATCCCGCCGATGCAGAGGCCGGGACGATCCGCGCCGAATTTGCCGAATCGGTTGGCGAGAATTCAGTTCACGGCTCCGATGCTCCCGAAACCGCCAAGGAAGAGATCTCGTTCTTCTTTGCCGGGCTGGAGATCGTGGGCTAAGCTCCGCGGCTACCGCCCGTTTCGGGATGGTGGGACGACAAATGGCCCTCGCCTTCGGCGGGGGTCTTTCGCATTTGATCCTCCAGATGCTCTCTGAGGATCGCGACGTTCCGGCGGTTGGAGCGAAAACCGACATCGAAAATGGTTCCGAGAACGGGGATCGAGCCGATCGCGAAATCGATGCCGCAATTGATCGCCTGACGGATCAATTTATGTCGCGGCAAGCCCGCCGCGCGGGATTCGTTGATGATGTAGGCGCCCGGGGCGAGCGCCAACGCGTCGCCAATCACGGGCACGACGCTGACGATCGGGTCCCACCCGACGCGGATCGACGTCATAGGAATGCGAAACGCGCTGTCGAGTCGTACCGAAAGGCGTTCAAGCCGTTCGAGGCGCTTGAGATGGGGGTGCTGGTTCATGCGGCCCAACACGGCGGGTCATGCCGGAGTTCCGCGCAGTCCGACCGCGAATGAATCGCGACCGGTCCGTTCGTCTCAGATGCTCGCCCAGTCGTGGAACCGCACGATCGGTCGTGGTGTCTCGTTCGTGCCGCGCGGCTTCGGCTTCGGTTGATCCTGTTTCGACATCGGCTTGTCCCTTGCATCAGAAGATACGGTCAAGTTCGACGCGAAAGGTAAGGAATTCGTTGAGCATTCAGCCGTCAGCGGCAAGATGGCCTGCCGAGGCTAGTCTTCCGGCGATCTGTTGCATGCTAGCCACGCGACAAAGCAGCGACACCTGTGCGCGCGAGTTCCTTGAGGCCTAGGGGGCGCATCAGATCGGCGAAGGCGTCTATCTTCTGCGGGCTTCCCGTCAGCTCGAAGGTGAATGTCTCCAACGTGCTGTCGACCACGCGGGAGCGGAACACATCCGCCAGCCGCAGCGCCTCCACCCGTTTTTCGCCCTGTCCCGAAACCTTGAAGAGCGCGAGCTCGCGCTCGACGCTCGGACCTTCGACCGTCAGGTCATGCACCTCGTGGACAGGGACGATGCGCCCGAGCTGAGCCTTGATCTGCACGATCACCGCCGGGGTTCCTGTCGTCACGATGGTGATGCGCGAGGTATGCCCGGTATGGTCGATCTCGGCCACGGTCAGGCTTTCGATATTGTAGCCCCGGCCCGAGAAAAGGCCGATCACGCGCGCCAGCACGCCGGCCTCGTTGTCCACGATCACCGCCAGCGTATGGCGTTCGCTCACGGAGGAATTGGGGTTGCGCAGATCGTAGGCCGAATGCTTCGACGTACCCTTCTTGATCTTCAACGTCATGCTGGTGTCCTTTGGCACATCGGGGCGCCCGTATCTGGTTTTCCGAGACTGCTTGCTGGCACGTCCGCGTCGCGGAGGGCCCGGTGAAAGTTACACCAGGACCGCCCCGGGCGCGGTGATCTGCCCCTGCGTCTCGGCATTTGCGAGCAACATCTTGTTGTGGGGCTCACCGCTCGGGATCATCGGGAAACAATTCTCGTGCTTCTCGACCAGGCAGTCGAAGATCACGGGGCCGGGATGCTCGATCATCTCGCGGATCGCATCGTCGAGATCGTCGGGATCCTTGCACTGGATGCCCTTGGCGCCGAACGCCTCGGCCAGCTTCACGAAGTCGGGCAGGGCCTCCGACCAGGAATGCGAGTACCGCTCGCCATGCAGGAGCTCCTGCCACTGGCGCACCATACCGAGTCGTTCGTTGTTGAGGATGAACTGCTTGACGGGCAGGCGATACTGCACCGCCGTCCCGAGCTCCTGCATGTTCATCAGCCAGGACGCTTCGCCCGCGACGTTGATGACGAGCGCGTCGGGATGCGCCATCTGCACCCCGATCGACGCGGGATGGCCGTAGCCCATCGTCCCGAGCCCGCCCGACGTCATCCATCGATTCGGTGCCTCGAACCCGATATATTGCGCGGCCCACATCTGGTGCTGACCCACTTCGGTCGTGATGTAGCGGTCGTGATCCTTGGTCAGCGCCTCGAGCCGCGACAGCGCGTGCTGGGGCTTGATGACCTTTCCCGACGGAGAGAACTTGAGGCATTCGACCGCCCGCCATTCTTCGATCTGACGCCACCATTTGGCAACGGCTTCCCGGTTGGTCACGCTCCCCTGATCGCGCCAGATCCGGAGGAGATCCTCAAGGACGTTGGCCACATCGCCGAGGATGGGCAGGTCGACATGGACGATCTTGTTGATCGACGAGGCATCGATGTCGATATGCGCCTTGAGCGAATGCGGGCTGAAATCATCAACACGGCCGGTGATGCGGTCATCGAACCGCGCACCGATATTGATCAGCAGATCGCAGCCATGGGTGGCGAGATTGGCCTCGTAAAGGCCATGCATTCCCAGCATCCCGAGCCAGTTCTTGCCCGACGCCGGATAGGCGCCGAGCCCCATGAGCGTCGAGGTGATGGGAAAATCCGTCTCGGCCACCAGTTCGCGAAGCAGTTGCGAGGCCTGATTTCCGGAATTGATGACGCCTCCCCCGGAGTAAATGACCGGCTTTTTCGCGGTGGCCATGGCCTGAGCGAGGGCGGCGATGGTTTCCGCGTCGCCCTTGACCTGCGGTTGATACCGGCTGAGCCGCGCCTTCTCGCGCTGGGTGTAGCGGCCGCTGGCGAATTGCACGTCCTTCGGGATGTCGATGAGAACGGGCCCCGGACGTCCCGACGCGGCGACGTGGAACGCCTCGTGGATGACGCCGGACAGGGCATCGGTCTCCTTTACCAGCCAGTTGTGCTTGGTGCAGGGGCGGGTGATGCCGACGGTATCAGCCTCCTGAAACGCGTCGTTGCCGATCATGAAGGTCGGCACCTGACCTGACAGCACGATGATCGGGATCGAGTCCATCAGCGCGTCGGTCAGCCCGGTGACGGCGTTCGTGGCGCCCGGTCCGGACGTCACCAGCGCAACGCCCACCTTGCCGGTCGATCGCGCATAGCCTTCGGCGGCATGCACCGCCGCCTGCTCGTGCCGGACGAGGACGTGCCGGATATCGTCCTGCTGAAAGATCTCGTCGTAGATTGGCAAGACCGCGCCGCCGGGATAACCGAACACGACCTCGACGCCCTGATCCTTCAGGGCCTGAACCACCATTTTTGCACCCGTCATCGGTTTTGTCATCGTTTCGGTCTCCACATCGGCGCCCGTGGGCGCGGTCGGTAAGCAACGCTGTCATTCGAGTGGGAACCAAGCGTTGCGCAAGAAAAAGCCCCCGAGGATCAGTCGAGGGCGCGTGTCGTTCAGGAAGGGTCGGTCACTACCGGCCCCCGCGCCCTTTCGTCATAATTACGTCCACGATCGTCATGATCTACCTGACCTCTGCTTGCTGAGACCCTGCTTAGGCAACGCCCGGTGTAGCGTCAACACCGAAAGCGCAACAAATATGGCTTTCGGGCGGCGCTATTTGAACTTTAATTGCGCCTGATTGTCCTCGGGGCGCGGTTTTGAAAAATCGACGCGCAGTTCCTGCCTGCGCGATACGAAGTGGAACGCACGGCTCTCGCTGGAGTTGCGTATCAACGCTCAAGAAGGACCCCGACATGACCGAGACAACAGACGCCCCGCACGGAGCCGTGGGCTTCGGCAAGGCCCTATGGGCCGAGATCGTGCGCATGAAACTGACCCTCATCGGGGCGGGTGTCGCGTTTTTCGGACTTCTCGCCCTCTTTCCGGGGATCGGCGCCCTCATGGCGATTGCCGGGCTTCTGGTGAACCCGCAATCCGTGGTCGACCAGATGTCTGTTCTTCAGGGCGTGCTGCCGCAGGCGGCATACGACATCATCATCGGGCAGGCGACGGCGGTCGCCGGTGCGGATACGGGCGGTCTCGGCATTGCGGCGGTCGCAGGTCTTCTTTTGACGCTCTACTCCGCGTCGAACGCGATGCAGGGTTTGATGGACGGGCTCAACCTCGTCTACGAGACCGAGGAGGAGCGCAGTCTCGTGCAGGCGACACTTACCAAGATCGGGCTGACGCTGGGGCTGATCCTGGGGATCATCCTCTGCGTGGCGCTGGCGGCCATCGTTCCGGCGATCATGGCGTGGCTGCCACTGGGACAGTCGGAGGAGACGCTGGTGATGATGTTGCGCTGGCCCGTTCTGCTGGTGATTGCGGCGCTCGGGATCGTGATGACATACCGGATCGCACCGTCGCGGCATTTCTCGAGCTGGGGTGCGCTCGTCCCCGGTGCCGCCTTAGCATGCGTACTCTGGATCATCGGAAGCATCTGCTTCGCAATCTACGTTCGGTATTTCGGCTCCTACAACGAGACATTCGGCGCCATCGGTGGCACGATCATTCTCCTCGTCTGGATGTGGCTGTCGTCGTGCATCATCCTGCTCGGGGCGCTCGTTTCCAAACTTCTGGAGCGCCGTCGCTCGACCGACTGATCGACGCGCAGCTTCGCGAGCAGAACTGCCTTCCGCAGCTCACAAAATCACCGTTTCACGAGGATTTTGGTATTTCTTCCATGGAACCGGGCCGCTAACGTCGGCGGACCGAAACAGATCTGCCCGGACGGTCCCGTCCGGACTTCCATGGGAGGAACACGATGGATCGTCGATCATTCATTCGCACGTCCGCATTGGGCGGAGGTGCTGCCGCCGCATCGAGTCTCGCGGCACCGGCCTATGCCCAGGGCAACCGCACGCTGACTTTGGTCACGACGTGGGGCCGCGGGCTCGCCGGGGTGCATGACAGCGCGCAATACGTGGCCGACGCCATCACCGAGATGAGCGACGGTCAGCTGACCGTCGATCTGCGCGCCGCGGGCGAACTCGTCGGAGCGTTCGAGGTGTTCGACGCCGTATCCGCCGGGCAGGCCGACATGTATCACGGTGTGGACTACTACTTCCTCGGGCAGCATCCGGCGCTCTCTTTCTTCTCGCAAGTGCCGTTCGGCATGACCTTCATCGAGTTCAACAACTGGTACTATCACCAGGGCGGCATGGAACTTGCCCATGAACTCTACTCGATCTTCGGTCTGCGGCCGTTTCCGGTCGGCAATACCGGGCCGCAATCGGGCGGCTGGTTCTCGCGCGAGATCAACGCCCCGGAGGATTTCCAGGGGCTCAAGTTCCGGATGCCGGGGCAGGGCGGACAGGTCCTCGGCAAGCTCGGCGCTTCGGTCCAGAACCTGCCCGGTGCCGAAGTCTATCAAGCGCTGTCGTCGGGCGCGATCGACGGCACCGAATGGATCGGACCCTGGGCCGACGAGACGGCGGGCTTCCAGGAGATCACCAAGAACTACTACACGGCCGGCTTCCACGAGCCCGGCCCCAACCTGAACCTGACCGTCAATCTCGAGATGTTCGAAGGGCTGAGCCCGGCGCATCAGAAGGTCATTCAGCATGCCGCAAGGTCGTGCAACATCTGGACCATGTCGCTCTTCATGGCGAATAACGGTGCCGCGCTCCAGCGCCTGCAATCGAGCGGCGTGCAGGTCCTCGAATTCCCCGACGCCGTCTGGGACGCATTCGGGACGGCGGCCGAGGAAGTCGTTCAGGAGCCCATGGGCGACGAGCTCTACGCGCGCATCTACGACAGCTACATGGCATCGCTCGAAACCTCCGCCGGCTGGATCAGCACCTCCGAAGGGGCCTTCACGCAGCAGCGCGACCGCGTTCGCGGCTACTGAGGCGCGGCAATCGGGTGATATCATCCTGCCTGCTGCCTTCGCCGGCGGCAGGCAGGCATGAGGGGGAAAACTGTCGGGGAGCGGCACGTTGGACGGGTTGATCTGGTTCATCAGCAACATCGCGATGACATTCTACAATGTCGCCTACGCTCTGTCGCATCCGGGCTTGTGGCTCGACTGGAGCAATCCCGAGGCCCTGATGCGCTTCATCTATTACGGTGCGTCGGTCGAATTCCTCTTCGTAGTGCTGGTCGCCTTCGCCATCCTGACGGGGCTCGGGCTCTGGCGGAGCGCGATCATGTGGGGCGCGGTCCGTGTGCTCGAGACATTCGCCAATTCGGTCGGCCGGTTCTTCGCCTGGGCGGGCCTGCTCATGGTGTTGCAGCAGATCGTGATCATCTTCATGCAACGTATCTTTGCCGCGTCCGAACTCAGTTTCGGCTTCGGCAGCGCCCTCAGTTTCGACGTCAGCTGGTGGTCGGAGGAACTCAAGCTCTACAATGCGCTCGTCGTGGTGATGTGCTGCGCTTACACCTTCGTGCAGGGCGGCCATGTGCGCGTCGACCTGATCTACGGGCCCGCCCGGTTCCGCACGAAGAAGATCATCGACATGGTGGGCGCCGTGGTTTTCATGATGCCGTTCGCGATCCTCACCTGGCTTTACGCCTGGTTCTTTCTCTGGCGCGTGCTGGTGGTGCCGAACCCCTCGGCCAGCAACACGCTCGGCCAGCTTCTGATGCGGGCACGCGCCTTGCGCTGGAACGTCGAGACGATCGGCTTTTCACCCAACGGGTTCAACGCGTATTTCCTTTTCAAGGTATTGCTCCTGACCTTCACCGCGATGGTGTTTTTACAAGCGATCGCAGTGCTCTACAGGTCTTACCTCGAACTTAGGGAAGGCCCGGCGAGCGGGGGGAAGTACCTCGATCGCGACACGATGGGCGATGACGACGCCGTGACCGGAACGCATTGAGAACAGGGACATAGACATGCTTTTCGGTTTGGACGGGGTCGAGATCGGCCTGATCATCGTGTTCCTGTGCCTCTTCGGGGGCATCCTCTCGGGCTTTCCGGTTGCTTTCGCCATCGGCGGGGCGGCCGTGATTTCGTTCGCGATCATCGCAATGCTCGATTCCGCGGGCATTCTGGTGCATCAGGCCGTCGATACGGGGTCGGAGGCGTATCGCGCGCTGGTCGGCGAAGGCGTTCGCCCAGAGTCGATCTCGCGATTTCGGTATCCCGATCTTGCCACCTATACCGAACCGCTTTTCCCGCAGGGGTGGGAGACCGCTCTAGACCGCAATATCGGCTTTATCGTCAATCGGATCAACGAGCGCGTCCTCGCCGGGCAGAGCATCGAGACCCTGCTTGCCGTGCTGATGTTCGTGCTGATGGGGATCACGCTCGAGCGCTCCCGGATCGCCAACGATCTGCTGACCACGATGGCGCGTGTCTTCGGGCCGCTTCCGGGCGGGCTCGCGGTGTCGGTCGTGGTGGTGGGTGCCTTCCTTGCCGCATCGACCGGCATCGTCGGCGCGACCGTGGTGACGATGGGGCTGCTCTCGCTGCCTACGATGTTGCGGCACAATTATTCGCCTGAACTCGCGACCGGCGTGATCGCCGCTTCGGGCACGCTGGGGCAGATCATACCGCCGTCGATCGTCATCGTCCTTCTGGGAACGCTGGCCGGCGACATCTATTCCACGGCGCAGGAAACGCGCGCTCAGATGGCGGGATGTTCCGACGCGCTGACCTATCTCGGCGAGGCGGCGGTCGTCTCGGTCGGGACACTTTTCCAGGCGGCCCTCTTGCCGGGCATCCTGCTGGCCTTGCTCTACGCGGGCTATGCGCTGGTCTATGCGCTGCTGAACCCCTCCAAAGCGCCGCCTGTGGCCACCCAGGCCGGTACGGGCGAGATCATCACGCGGGGCGAGGCACTGACATGGTTCCTCGGCGTGCCCGTCGCCTTGCTCGCAGGGTTCTTCGTGCTCAGCGCGACCGGCATCGTCGGGTCGCAGGATTACACCGTCGGCAGCTTCACCGCGGCGGGCGAGGGCGCGTCCTTGCGCACGGCCGTCTCTCCCGAATGCCAGGCGGCGATGATCGATCTGCACGGGCAAGGGGCCTGGGACCGGGCCGTCGCCGAACAGGCGGCGCTCGACGCGGATGGCGGCGCGGCCGAGGCAGTGCGCCTGACCGAAGAGGAACGTGCCGCGGCGATCGAGACACGGATCGACACGCGCGCACCGATCGGCACGGGCATCGCGGTGGGGCTTCTGCTTGCAGGTCTCGTGCTGGGCTTCGCCCGGGGTGTCGCGCCCACCGCCGATGCCCGACCGCTGGCCGTCGGCGCGCTCGGCATGGTGCTGGCGTTGATCCTCGACATCGTCCTCATCGCGCCGACGACGACGCCGGGCGTCACCTTCCTTGTCCTGCTGGTGCCGATCCTGCTGATCCTCTACGGGCTGCGCGCGGGTGCGGCGATGCTCATGCGCAACGACCTGGTGCGGGTCGTCTTTCCGCCGCTCGTTCTCATCGTCGCCGTTCTCGGCTCGATCCTGGGCGGCATCACCAATCCCACCCCCGCGGCCGCGCTAGGAGCGGGCGGTGCCATCATGCTGGCGGCGTTCCGCAAGCTCCAGGATCAGGGCAATTCCGGGTGGATCATCCTCTGGACGACCTATGCGATCATCGTGATGATCCTCGTCGGCGTGAATTTCGACCTGCGCGTGGGCCTCGGCGAGACGACATTCGAGCAATGGGTGGCCTACATCGTCGCGCAGGCGGCGTATCTCTTCGCGATCTTCGGCCTGCTCTATGCATGCTTCGTGCTCTGGTATGGGGGCGTTCTGCCCGCGATCGTGCGCGAGACGGCCAAGGTGACATCGATGGTCTTCACCATCCTGATCGGCTCGCAGCTTCTCAATCTCGTCGTGATCTCCTTTGGCGGTGAGCATTACATCCAGCAATTCCTGCGCAGCTTCGACAACGAGATGGTGGTATTCCTGATCGTCATGCTGGTCCTCTTCGTCCTTGGCTTCGTCCTCGACTTTCTCGAGATCATCTACATCGTCGTCCCGATCGTGGGTCCCGTGATCTATGGCGGCACGATGGACCCGAAATGGGTGACGATCATGATCGCCGTGAACCTCCAGACGTCGTTCCTCACGCCGCCATTCGGCTTCGCGCTGTTTTATCTGCGGGGGGTTGCGCCGAAATCGGTGACGACGGGCCACATCTATCGCGGCGTGCTGCCCTTCGTGGGCATCCAGATCCTGGGGCTGGCGCTGCTGTGGTTCTTTCCCGGCGTCGTCACGCTGGTGCCCGCGCTCTTCCCGAACTGATCGCGCGGGTCGCGGCCGCGCGACAGCGCTCGGCTGGCACTAGCCGCGCCGGGTCATGGTGTCGGGAAGGGAGATGCGGGCCACCTGCTCGGCGATGGGATCGGACGACCGCGGATGCAAGGCGGCTTCGAATGCCTCGGGATTGCGCAACGGCTGCCAGGCGCGGCCGAGGTAGATCTCCAGCGCGTCGAACTTGGACTTGTAGCCCATCTTCGGCGAGCCGGGCACCCAATAGCCCAGATAGACGTAAGGCAGCCCAGCCTCGCGCGCGATCTCGATATGGTCGAGGATTGCGTAGGTGCCCAGGCTGTCGCCGGCGCGGTCCGGATCGAAGAAGGAATAGACCATCGACAGCCCGTCATCGAGGATATCCGTGAGGCAGACCGCGGCCAGTTCCGCCTGATCCCCGCTCGGATCGGTATATTCGATCACCCGGCTGCGAATCGGTGTCTCCTCGATCATCGCGGCGAATTCGAATATGTCCATGTCGGCCATGCCGCCATCGGCGTGTCGCGAATCGAGGTAGTCGCGAAAGAGCGCGTATTGATCCTCGGTCGCCCAAGGCGCGTTCGAACTTCGGCGCAGGTGGGCGTTCCTGCGGTTGATCCGGCGCTGCGTCCGCGTCGGCGCGAAATCGGCCACGCGGATGCGCGCCGACAGACAGGCGGAGCATTCCGCGCAGCTCGGCCGGTAAAGGACATTCTGTGATCGCCGGAATCCCTGTTTCGACAGGCTGTCGTTGAGCAGCGGCGCCTCGTCACCCTGAAGCCCGGTAAAGAGCTTCCGTTCCATCCGTCCGGGCAGATAGGGGCAGGGCTGCGGGGCCGTCACGTAGAATTGGGGCGCTATGGGAAGCGTGTGGCGCATGGACACCTCTCGGATCTCGCGCAAGCCTAGCAATGGTGCCCGGCGCCGCCAAGCCCCCGGTTCGAAACGCTCGACCGTCAAATCGCCACACGATTGATGGCGGCGCTGCCCATGACGTGATCGGTCAGTCCCTGGCCCCGCGGCGTGGCGAGCATCAAAGCGCCCGAGATGAGCTGGAGCGGAAAGACCGTCACGGACACGACGTATCCGGTCGTGTGAAGGAACGCCGCGGCGAGGTCGAGCTTGCGGCCCTCGTGGTCGCGGAGCTCGATCGACATGAGACGCATGCCCCACGTTGCAGAGCCGCGTGCCAACGTCGCGACGCGGTAAGCGTATCCGACGCACAGATAGAACAGAGGAAAGAAAAAGATCGAGGTAAACAGCGTCAACGGCGTCAGAACGAGCGAGAGAATCGCGATAACGATCACGTCGATCACCCAGGCCATCGCTCGCTTGGTCGGAACGTCCGAATAGAATTCCGTCATCGTATCCGGATCCGGCAGGCCCGTAACTGTCATCCTGATCTCCTCGAAGCTGTCCCGCTCCGAGATCCGGAGCGGGAGTCGTGCGGTCCGTCTCAAGCCCGAGCCGGCGCGTCCGTGTCGCGCTTGCGTGCCTGATCGTTCATGAATTCGTCGAATTCCGCCTTGTCCTTGGCTTCGCGCAGGCGCTTGAGGAATGCTTCGAACGCATCCTGCTCTTCTTCGAGCCGCCTTAGCGTCTCGTTGCGGTATGCGTCGAACGCGGCATTGCCGGACGATCCGGCGCTCCTGAACCGGTTAGCGCGGCACAACGATTTCTCCATTGTGAATTTGCCGCGGTAGAGCATGTAGGCAAGGAGCACCAACCCGACTGGCCAGAAGGCGATGAACCCCACCACCATGGCCGCGATCCACGCGGCCTTGCCGCGCCTGTCGAGCCATGCTTCACCGCGTGTCAGCCAGTTCTCCCGTTGCGCGGGAACGTCTGCAAATGTGGTCATCCGTTGCGTCCTCATGTTTGATGGTGAAATGTAAATTCGTTTCACTTGATAGGACATGCGCACGGATACGGGACCATTCAAGACCCCATGTAAATAGTTTTTACATTTGGCTCACTGCGTGAAACCGCCCGGCATGAGATCGAATTTCTCAATGAGAGCATGCGGATCGATCGGAAAGTTATGGCGCGGCGTTCCGGCCGCGCACCAGATTACGTCAAAATCGAGCAGCCGCTCGTCGACCCATCCCCTGACCGGCCCCACGTGACCCACGGGCGCCACGCCGCCGATCGCGAAGCCGGTCTGGTCCCGGATTGCCGTCGCATCGGCCTTGCCGAGCGGCTCGCCCGCGAGCGCAGCGGCCTTTTCAATATCGACGCGTTTGCCGCCGGCTGTCAGGAACAGAACGACCCGTCCGGATGCTTCACCCCGAAGGATGATCGATTTGCCGATCTGGTCCACCTCGACGCCGAGAGCAGCGGCCGCTTCCGCGGCGGTCTTCGTGGTGGCCTGTGCCTCCACGGGCAATTTGTCGATTCCCGCCTGCGCCAGGGCGGCGGTCACGCGTTTCAAACTCTTGCTCATGGGGCTTTCTGTCATTCCCGCGGTCTGCGACGCAAGCCCCGCCTTGACCGCGCGCCCGTCGTAGGATCAGCCTCGGCCATGGATTTCGCCAGCCGCCTGACCCGTACGCCCCGCCCGTTCGAACCCGACCACGCCCGGGAAGCCGAGACAGCGTTCGCCGACCAGCCGCCCGAGCTTCGCGCGCTGCTGAGCGGCGCCGCCGGGTGCAGCCCCTACCTCCGGGGCCTCATGTCGCGGGAGCCGGATTGGGTGCGCGAGGCGCTCGCCCAAGGCCCCGAAGCGGCGGTGGATGTGGCGCTGGAGCAGATCGACGGTGCGCTCGGGCCGGCCTTGCGCATCGCCAAGCGGCGCGTCGCGCTGATCGCGGGGCTGGCCGATCTGGGGGGTGTCTGGTCCTTGCAGGACGTGACCGGCGCGTTGACCCGGCTGGCCGATCGCGCGGTCGATCTGGCCCTCAGGGACCAGGTCGCGCGCCAGGTTCAACGCGGCAAGCTTCCCGGGATCGATGACGAGGAAGATTGCGGCGGTCTGGTGGTGCTCGCCATGGGCAAAATGGGGGCCGGAGAGCTCAACTATTCGAGCGATATCGACCTCATCTGTCTTTTCGACGAGACGCGGTACACGCCGGACGATTATCCGGCCGCGCAGGCGGCTCTCGTCAAGGCCACGCGCGGGATCTGTACCCTGCTGTCGGACCAGACCGCGGAGGGATATGTCTTTCGCACCGACCTTCGGCTCCGGCCGGACCCTGCCGTGACCCCCGTCGCCATGGCAATGGCACGGGCCGAACGCTATTACGAATCGCTTGGCCGAACATGGGAGCGTGCAGCACATATCAAGGCGCGGCCCTGCGGCGGCGACATCGCCGTGGGAGAGGCCTATCTGGAGCGGCTCAGGCCGTTCGTCTGGCGCCGTCATCTCGACTTCGCGGCGATCAGGGACGCGCATGACATCCGCCTCAAGATCCGCGACCACCGCGGTCTCGGCGGGGCACTGACGCTTCCCGGCCACGACATGAAGCTCGGCCGGGGCGGCATCCGCGAGATCGAATTCTTCACCCAGACCCGGCAGATCATCGCCGGCGGACGCGACCCGTCGCTGCGCGTGCGCGCCACGCTCGACGGTCTCTCTCGGCTGGCCGAGGCCGGCTGGATTCCCGACGACGCGGCGCGGCGCCTGTCCGAGCATTACACTTCCCACCGCAACGTCGAGCACCGGTTGCAGATGATCGCCGATGCACAGACCCACAGCCTGCCGGAGACCAGCGATGGCTTCGAACGGGTCGCGGCGATGATGGACCGCGATGCATCCGAGCTACGGGAGGACATCCTCGCGCGCCTTCGGGAGGTTTCGGAGCTGACCGAGGATTTCTTCGCCCCCGATGCTCCCCCAAGGGCCGAAGATCCCGCCCTGAGCGAGGCGCAGGCGGCGCTGGTCGCCAAGTGGCGCGGTCTGCCGGCCCTGCGCTCCGAGCGCGCGCTGGATATCTTCGACCGGATCCGGCCCCGGGTTCTGGAACGTCTATTGGCAAGCCCGCGCCCCGATCAGGCGCTCGCACGGTTCGACGATTTTCTCGGCGGACTGCCCGCAGGCGTGCAGCTTTTCTCGCTCTTCGAGGCCAATCCACAGCTCATCGACCTCATTGCCGATATTGCCGGCACGACGCCGGACCTTGCGGCTTATCTCGCGCGCAACGCTGCGGTTCTTGATGCGGTGATCGGAGGGGCGTTCTTTTCCGAATGGCCGGGGCAGGCGGCGCTCGAGGCGTCCCTGGCGCGGCGTCTGTCGCGGGCGCGAACCTACGAGGCACGGCTCGATGCGGCGCGGGCCTGGGCGCGGGACTGGCACTTCCGCATCGGCGTCCATCACCTTCGCGACCTGATCCCTTCGGCCGAGGCGGGCGCGCAATATTCCGACCTCGCAACGGCAATCCTGCGTCAGATCTGGCCTGTCGTGGTCGAGGAATTCTCTGTCCGCCACGGGGCTCCGCCGGGCGAGGGCGCGATGGTTCTCGGCATGGGGTCGCTCGGGGCGGGCCGCCTCAATGCGCGCTCCGATCTGGACCTGATCGTCCTCTACGACGATGCCGGCGTCGAGATGTCCGAGGGTCGCCGCCCGCTTGCTTCGCGTGTCTATTACACGAGGCTGACCCAGGCACTGGTCACGGCATTGCAGGCCCCGATGGCGCAAGGCCGCCTTTACGAGGTCGACATGCGGCTGCGTCCCTCGGGTCGGCAGGGTCCCGTGGCCGCGTCCCTGAAATCCTTCGCAAGCTACCACCGGAGCGAGGCATGGACCTGGGAGCATCTGGCACTGACCCGAGCGCGCGTCATCGCTGGCCCCGAAACCCTCTGCCACGCGGTCGAGGGCGTGCGCGATGCGGTTCTCGCCGCGCCGAGGGACGCGGCGGCGATCAAGGCCGACGTAACCGACATGCGCCGTCGGCTTGAGAAGGCGCGGCCCGAAGCGCCCTGGGACCCGACGGCCGGGCCGGGCCATCTGCAGGAAATCGAGCTTCTGGCGACGATGCTGGGGCTTCTCGCCCGAAGCCCGGCGCGCGCGGTCGCCGAGCAGATCCGGGACGGTGTGCGGGCCGGATGGATCGCGGCGGGCGATGCGGCGGATTTGCAAGGCGCACATGAGGCCCTGTCGGATTACAAGATCGCCATACGGCTTCTGGGCGAGGGGCCGATCGCACCAGACGCTCTCGGAGCCTCGGGCGAAGCGTTGGTCTTGCGCGCGACGGGCCAGGCCCGAATGACGGATGTCCGCCCGGCGCTACAGGCGCAGGCGGCACGCGCATCCGCCATCATCGACGCCTGCCTTACGCCGCTTAAAGGGATTGCAAGGGAAGACGGGTGAAGGAGAATGCGATGGGCGAGACCGACCCCGCCGACCCCAAGGGGCTGATCCGGGAGGCGTTCCGGATTGATGGTATCACGCTTGCGGAATGTCGGTCGATCTTCGTCGACTGGGCCCTGTCGCTGCCGCCCGGCATGACGCCCGAAGCGGCGTTGCGCAGGCTGGTCGCGCGGCATAAGGACGCCCCGTCCGAACATCCGATGCTGGCGGTGATGCGAGAAGGGTTCGAGATACCGGTCCGGACCGGCCGCCGGGGCGGTCGCGCAGGAAGGCTATCCTGACCCTGCAACGCCGACCTCGATCTGCACCGTAGGAACATGACGGCTTTGGGCAACACGAAGGAATGCTACGGGACAATGGCGCTCTGGCTTCATCTATCCAGAAATACTCACATTCCGCGGCAAACCGGCCTTGCGCGGCGCTCGTTCAGCGCGCCAGGTTCGCGGCCTCCCGGGCAAGGGCGGTGATCCCCTCCCAATCGCCGGCCTCGACCTTGTCGCGAGGGGCGACCCAGGATCCGCCGACGCAAAGGGTGTTGGCCAGGCCGAGATAGTCCGGCGCGTTGTCCAACGTTACCCCGCCCGTCGGGCAGAAGCGTATCTGCGGCAGAGGCGCGCCGATCGCCTTCAGGGCGGATGCGCCCCCGCTTGCTTCCGCCGGGAAAAATTTCTGCACCCGGTAGCCCCGTTCCAGCAGCGTCATCGCCTCGGTCGAGGTGGCGGCGCCGGGCAGCATGGGCAGATCCGCACCCTCGGCCGCATCGAGAAGCCGGGCCGTCGATCCGGGCGAGACCCCGAACCGCGCGCCTGCCGCCACGGCCTTCTCCACGTCGTCGGGCGTGAGCAGGGTTCCGGCGCCGACCGTGCCGCCCTCGACCCTTGCCATCTCGGCAATCACTTCGAGGGCCGCCGGTGTGCGCAGGGTCACCTCGAGCGCTGGCAGCCCGCCTGCCACAAGCGCGCGGGCAAGCGGATCTGCATGGGCCGGATCGTGCACCACCAGCACCGGAATGACGGGGGCGAGGCGGCAGATTTCCTCGGCGTGGTCGGAAGCGGTCTCGGGGGTCATGAAAGGCGTCCTTACGTATGTCTGTGATGTCTCTAGGTCGAACTCGATGCGGCGTCAGACGACCACACCGGCTCCGTGACTCGCAAGGCCGACATTCTGGCGGAACACCTCGAAAAGCTCGCGTCCCACGCCGTGGCCGTTGCCGGAGAGATCGGCGGTCGCAGGCTCGCGCGCGTCGAGATCCACATCGACCGCCTCAAGCACGCCGTTCGTCGCATCGACGCGCACGATATCGCCGTCGCGAAGCCGCGCGATGGGGCCGCCGAGCGCCGCCTCGGGCGAGACGTGGATGCAGGCGGGCACCTTGCCCGACGCCCCCGACATGCGTCCGTCGGTGACCAAAGCCACCTTCATGCCTCTATCCTGCAGCACCGCGAGCGTCGGCGTCAGCGAATGAAGCTCCGGCATGCCGTTGGCGCGCGGTCCTTGGAACCGGACGACGACGACGGTGTCGTCGGTGAACTCGCCGTTGCGGAAGGCGACCTTGACAGCCTCCTGATCCTGGAAGATGCGGCAGGGCGCCTCGATCACGTGGTGCTCCGGCTTGACGGCCGAGATCTTCATGGCGCCACGACCGAGATTGCCCTGCAGATCCGCGAGCCCGCCGGATTTCTGGAACGGGTTCGAGACCGGGCGGAGGATCATGTCGTTGAGGGTTGTCCGGTCGGCATCCTCCCAGGCGACACCGCCATCCTTGAGCTTGGGCTCCTTGACGTAATCTTTGAGCCCGTCGCCCATCACGGTAAGCGTGTCGTCGTGCAGCAATCCCGCCTCGAGCAATTCGCCGATCATGTAGGTGAGGCCGCCTGCTGCGTGGAAATGATTCACGTCGGCAAGCCCGTTGGGATAGACCTTGGCCATCAGCGGCACGGCCGACGAGATCTCGGCGAAATCCTGCAAATCGAGTTGGATGCCCGCGGCGCGGGCCATGGCCGGAAGATGGATCAGCAGGTTCGTCGACCCGCCCGTCGCCATCAGGCCGACGATCCCGTTGACGAAGGCCTTCTCGTCGAGAACCTGACCCGCGGGGCGGTAATCGTTGCCCATCTGGGTGATCTCGGTCAAGCGGGCAACGCCCGCCGTCGTGAGCGCGTCGCGCAGGGGCGTGTTCGGGTTGACGAAGCTCGCGCCGGGAAGATGCAGGCCCATGAACTCCATCAGCATCTGGTTGGAATTGGCCGTGCCATAGAAGGTGCAGGTACCGGGGCCGTGGTAGCTTTCCATTTCGGCCTTCATCAACTCGTCGCGGCCGATCTCGCCCGCGGCGAAACGCTGGCGCACCGCCGATTTCTCGTCGTTGGGCAGTCCGCTGGTCATCGGGCCGGCCGGCAGGAAGATCGCGGGAATGTATCCGAAGGTCGCGGCCCCGATCACGAGGCCCGGCACGATCTTGTCGCAGACGCCCAGATAGAGCGCCGCGTCGAAGACGTTGTGCGACAGCGCCACGCCGGCCGCGAGCGCGATCACGTCGCGCGAGAAGAGCGACAGCTCCATCCCCACCTGGCCTTGGGTCACGCCGTCGCACATGGCCGGCACGCCGCCCGCGACCTGGGCCGTCGCGCCGTTCTGGCGCGCCGCCTCGCGGATGAGGGCGGGGAACCGCTCGAACGGCTGGTGCGCCGAGAGCATGTCGTTATAGGCCGTGACAATCCCGAGATTGGGCTGATGACCGGTGGCGAGATCGTCCTGGTCCTCGCCCGCGGCGGCATAGGCATGGGCCTGGTTGCCGCAGGTCAGATGCGCGCGGCGCGGCCCGTCCTCGGCGGCACGCGCCATCCTGTCGAGATAGGTGGCGCGACTGTCCTTCGATCGCGCGACGATACGCTGCGTGACGTCCGTGATGGTGGCGTTCAATGTCATGCTGGCCTCACTTCTGCGGTGTCGCATGATCCTTACCATAGCGCGGATAGCGCTACCAGACAGGGCGCGCTTTTCACCGTGCCGAACCTGGCCTATTGCGGCGGGATGAATGACACATCCCTTCCCGTCGTGCGGCTGCGGCCAAAGGCCAATACCCGTGCCATCCGTCACGGATTTCCGTGGATCTATGCCGGCGAGATGGTCACCGACCGTCGCACCCAGGCGCTTGCGCCCGGTACGATCGCGATCCTCGAGGATGCCGACCGGACGCCGATGGGGCTTGTCGGCGTGACCCCGCATTCAAAGATCATCGCCCGCATGCTGGACCGCGATCCCGCGCAAGCGATCGACGAGGCCTGGCTGGAGGATCGGATCGCCCGCGCGCTCAGGCATCGCGAGCGGCTCTATCCGCAGCCGTTCTATCGGCTCGTCCATGCCGAGGCGGATGGCCTTCCCGGCGTGGTGATCGACCGGTTCGGCGACGCCGCGGTGATCCAGCCGAACGCCGCATGGGCCGAGCGCCTGCTGGAGCCGCTCGTCGACGCCCTGGTTCGGGTGACGGGCGTGGGCACCGTCGTCAAGAGTGCCTCGGGCCGGGCGCGCGGGCTCGAAGGGCTCGACGACGAAGGCGGGATCCTGCGCGGCGCGCTCGACGGCCCGATCCCCGTGGTGATGAACGGCGCCACCTACATGGCGGATCTCGAAGGCGGCCAGAAGACCGGGCTCTTCTTCGATCAGCGCGACAATCACGCCTTCGCCGCGCGTCTGGGGGCGGGGGGCCGGGTGCTCGACGTCTTCGCGCATGTCGGCGGGTTCGGGCTCGCGGCGCTTGCGAACGGCGCGACAGCCGCGCTGGCCGTCGATGGGTCGGCCGGGGCCCTGACGCTCGCCGAGGCGGGCGCGGAAGCCGGCAATATGGGCGGCGCATTTGAGACCCGGCGCGGGGACGCCTTCGCGACGCTGGAAGCGCTGGCGCGGGAGGGCGCCTCGTTCGATATGGTCGTCTGCGACCCGCCGGCCTTCGCGCCCTCGAAATCCGCGCGCGACGCCGGCCTGCGGGCCTATGAGAAGGTCGCGCGACTGGCAGCACCCCTTGTCGCCAAAGACGGGTATCTCGTGCTGTGCTCCTGTTCGCATGCGGCGGATCTCGCCGCGTTCCGCGATGCCAGCGCGCGCGGAATCGGCCGGGCGGGGCGCCGGGGCCAGTTGATCCATACGGGCTTTGCCGGGCCGGACCACCCGCAACTGCCGCAATTGGCCGAAACAGGGTATCTTAAGGCCCTGTTCTTTCGCCTGTGAGCCGGATGCGGGTCTGCCTCGATGCCTGCGTGCTTTATCCCACGGTGCTTCGCGAGATTCTCATGGGCTGCGCCGAGGAGGGCCTGTTCGTGCCCGTCTGGTCCGCGCGGATCCTCGAGGAATGGGCGCGGGCGACCCATAAGCTCGGGCCCGGCGCCGAGGACGTCGCGCGGGGCGAGATTGCCATGCTGCGCGCCCGATGGCCGGCGGCCGAGACACGTCCACGGGAGGGGGACCTCGCGCGTCTGTCGCTGCCCGATCCCGACGACGTGCATGTCCTCGCCGCGGCAATCGCGGCGAGCGCCGATGCGATCTGCACCTTCAATGCGAGGGATTTTCCCAAGGCAGCGCTCGCGGCCGAAGGGGTTGTCCGGCTCGATCCCGATCAGCTTTTGGCGCATTTCCGGTCCGACGACGCGGATGCGGTGCGCGCCGTCGTGATGGGGGTCCATGCGACGGCGGAACGCCTCTCGGGGGAGGCATGGCCTTTGCGCGGCCTGCTCAAGAGGGCGCGGCTCCCGAAGCTCGGCAAGGCGGTGACACGCTAGGCGTCAGGCGCGCAGCCACTTGGCTTCGTTTGCCTCGATCGCCGCAATGCGCTCGGCCGTCTTCGGGTGGCTCAGCAGCCAGGCGGGCGCCCTGCCGGAATTGCCCGTAAGCTTGTCGAGCTTGTCGAAAAGCGATTTCTGTCCCGCCGTGCCGATGCCCGACTTGATCAGCAGCGCCGAAGCATAGGCGTCGGCCTCGTACTCGTCGCTGCGCGACAATCCAGCGGCGAGCAGGGAGGCAAGCGCGTTGGCGATCATGATGCCGATCCCGGGCAGGAATCGCCCCAGGATCAACGCGAGAGCGGTCCTGAGCGCGTTCTGACCCGAAAAATCGATCATGCGCCGCTTCGAATGGCCCAAGGCGACATGGCCGAGTTCATGCGCGATGACGGAGGCGATCTCTTCGGCCGTGACATGGCCCTGGCGGTATTTCTCGTAGAATCCACGGGTGATGAAGATCCGACCGTCGGGGGCCGCCAGCCCGTTCACCGGGTCGACCTCGTAAATATGCACCTTGATCCGTTCCAGATCGAGCGAGGCGGCCATGCGGTCGCATACCGCGCGCAGCTTGCCGTCTGCGAGTTCCGTCGATTTGGAGTCGAGATCCTTCGACGTGCGCCAGACGGAAAAGCGATACATCGCAAGCCCGTAGAGAATCGCCAGCAGGATCGGTGTGAACTTCAGCATGTCCCCACCAAGATGGGGCGCGGCGCAGCCTTATGCAATGCGACCGATCAGCGGGGTTTGCGGTGCGGGGGCTTGTCGCCGCCCGGACGCTTGCGCTTGGCCCCCGGTTTGTCGGGCCGTTCCATGCGCTGGGACGGATCGGAGGCCCCCTTGCGGAAGGTCTTGGGCTTGGCGCCCGGCTTGTCCTTGGGGCGCGGATCGCTCGGTTGGCGCAGGCGCGTGACGCTGCCGTCCCGGGTTTCGTCGAGGGGCGCGGTCTTGGGCCGCTTGGGCTTGTCGCGCGGCTTGTCCTGCGGGCGGGGCTTGTCGAATTTCGGCTTGTCCCGCGGCTTCGGCTTGTCGAATGCAGGTTTGTCGCGGTGCGGTGCCGGCGCGGGATCAGGCCGGCGCAGCGTTTCCTGCGCAGCAGGCTCCGGCGCGGCTGCGGGGGGTGGCCCGGCGGTTTCGGAGTTCTGATCCACCGGCCGCGCGCGCACGCCCTTTTCGAGTTCGCCGTCGGGTCCGAGGGCTGCGAGGAAGCCCGCAAGCGCGGGCTGGGACAGCTCGACCAGCGTTTCCGACGGCTGCACGCGGATCGCGCCGATCTGATCCTTGTCGAGATTGCCGGCGCGGCACAGCAGAGGCAGAAGCCAGCGCGGTTCGGCCTGCGCGTCGCGCCCGACCGACAGCGTGATCCAGGCCGAAGGGCCGAACGGTGCCCGCTCGCGACGGTCCGCACGCGGCGCGTCCGGCGCGGAGAGATCCTCGGGCGCGGTATGGCGGGTGCGATAGAGCCGCAGATAGGCCGCCGCGATGGCCTCGGGGGAATGGCGGTCGAGAAGCGTGGTGGCGAAGGCGCGTTCGTCACCGGTCAGTTCGGTTTCCCAGGCGGGATCGGCCAGCATCCGTGCCTCGTCGGCGCGCAACACGTCGTCGGCGCCGGGCGCGGTCGTCCAATCGGCCGTGATCTTCGCGAATTTCAGAAGCCGTTCGGCTTTCTTGACGGATTTCGGCGTCACGATCAGCGCCGAGATCCCCTTGCGGCCGGCGCGGCCCGTCCGGCCCGACCGGTGCAGCAGACCTTCGGCATTCGACGGAAGCTCCGCGTGGATCACGAGTTCCAGGTTGGGCAGGTCGATGCCGCGGGCGGCCACGTCCGTCGCCACGCAGACCCGCGCGCGGCCGTCGCGCATCGCCTGAAGCGCATGGGTCCGTTCGGTCTGCGACAGCTCGCCCGAAAGGCTCACCACGCTGAAGCCGCGATTGCCGAACCGGGCGGTCAGCCGGTTCACCGCCGCGCGCGTGTTGGCGAAGACCATCGCGTTGGCCGCCTCGTGGAACCGCAGCACGTTGACGATCGCGTTCTCGGCATCGGCCTGCGACACGCGCAGGGCCTGATAGGCGATGTCGCTATGCTGCGCGCGGCCGCTGACGGTGTTGACCCGTTCTGCATTGCGCAGATACCGCTCGGCCAGCTTGGCGATCGCCGGGGGCACGGTGGCCGAGAACATCAGCGTGCGCCGGTCCGACGGCGCCTCGGCCAGCATGAATTCGAGGTCTTCGCGGAACCCGAGATCCAGCATCTCGTCGGCCTCGTCCATGACGATCGCGCGCAGCGACGACATGTCGAGCGATCCGCGCGTGATGTGGTCGCGCAGGCGCCCGGGCGTTCCGACGACGATATGCGAGCCGCGGTCGAGCGCGCGCCTCTCGTCGCGCATGTCCATGCCGCCCACGCAGGAGACGACGCGCGCCCCCGCCTTGGCATAGAGCCAGTCGAGTTCGCGCATGACCTGGAAGGCCAGTTCGCGCGTCGGCGCGATGATGAGGGCCAGAGGGGCAGCGGCATGTTCGAACCGGTCGGACGCCCCGAGAAGGGTATGCGCGATGGCAAGCCCGAAGCCCACGGTCTTGCCCGATCCCGTCTGCGCCGAGACCAGCAGGTCGGCATCCTGAAGTTCCGGAACGGTCACCGCCTGCTGCACTTCGGTCAGCGTATCGTACCCGCGCTCCGCGAGGGCGTCGGTCAAGGTCGTGTGCATGGGGGTCGCTCCGTTCCGGCCGCGGGCGGTTGCATGCGGCATCAGCGTCGGCGGTGCAATAGGCATGTCCGGGGCGAATGTATAGGGGGCCTCGGCCATGCCGCGTTCTTCCACGACGAACGCCGGCCCGAGGACGGGCCGGCGTTTCAGAGTTTCAGGGCTGCTCGGCCGGTATCAGGCGAGCTTGGCATCCATCGTGATTTCCGCGCCCGTCAGAACCTTGGAGACGGGGCAACCTTCCTTGGCGGCCTGAGCGGCCTCTTCGAACTGTTCCGCGCTCGCACCGGGTACGGAGGCGGTGACGTCGAGATGGATCTTGGTGATCGCGAACCCGCCTTCGACTTCTTCCAGAGAAACGGTCGCCTTTGTGTCGACATTGTCGGGCGTCAGATCGCTCTTGCCGAGGATCATGCTGAGCGCCATCGAATAGCACGCGGCATGCGCCGCACCGATCAGTTCTTCGGGATTGGTGTTCGTGCCATCCTCAAAGCGCGACTTGAATCCGTAATTCTGCTCGTCGAGGACGCCGGTCTGGGTCGAAACCGTTCCGTTTCCGTCCTGAAGCGAGCCTTTCCAGTTCGCGCTGCCGTGCTTCTTGATCATGTCGTGTCCCTTTCGTCCTGTGACGTAAATTCGGATGCCGAACGCGCCCTTGCGGCCTTCCGTTCCTCGCAGCGCGCAGATGGTCGGCTCTATCCGAGCGCCTTCATGCCCCGCGACAGCCCTTCGAGCGTCATCGGCACCATGCGGTCCGACCCGAAGATGGTGCGGATCATCTGCGTGGACTGGGTGTGGGGCCAGGCGCGTTCGGGCGCGGGATTGATCCAGAGATGCGCTGGCCATTGGTCTCGCGCGCGCGTCAGCCAGGTCTCGCCGCTTTCGGCGTTCCAGTGCTCGTTTGCGCCGCCGGGATAGGCAATCTCGTAGGGGCTCATCGCCGCGTCCCCTACGAAGATGCAGCGCCATTCGGGTCCGTATCTGTGCAGCACGTCCCAGGTTGCGATCTGCTCGGTCCGGCGCCGGCGATTGTCGCGCCAGACCCCTTCGTAGAGGCAATTGTGGAAATAGAATTGCTCGAGATGCCTGAACTCGGATTTCGCCGCCGAGAACAGATCCGACACCGCATGGACGTGATCGTCCATCGACCCGCCCACATCGAGAAAGAGCAGGACACGCACCGCATTGCGCCGCTCGGGCCTGGTCTTGACGTCGAGATATCCGTGGCTGGCCGTGGAGCGGATCGTGCCGGGCATATCGAGCTCGTCGGCGGCGCCGTCGCGGGCCCAGCGGCGCAGGCGTTTGAGCGCAACCTTGATGTTGCGTGTGCCAAGCTCGCGGTCGTCGTCGAGATTGTGGAACTCGCGCCGGTCCCAGACCTTGACGGCGCGACGATGGCGCGAGCGGTCCTGACCGATCCTGACGCCCTCGGGATTGTAGCCATGAGCGCCGAATGGCGACGTGCCGGCGGTTCCGATCCACTTGTTGCCGCCCTGGTGGCGTTCGTTCTGTTCGCGCAACCGACGCTGCAATGTCTCCATCAATTTGTCGAACCCGCCCGCGGCTTCGATCTCGGCGCGTTCCTCCGGCGTCAGATGCGTCTCGGCCATCTTGCGAAGCCAATCTTCGGGCAGGGCCAGCGCCTCGATCACCGCTTCGGGCGGGATCGCCTCGATGCCGCGGAACGTCGCACCGAACGCCTGGTCGAAGCGGTCGAGATGGGCTTCGTTCTTCACCAGAGCGGTCCGGGCGAGATAGTAGAATCCGTCCACGTCGTAGGTGACGCGGCCGGTCTTGAGCACTGCGAGAAAGTCGAGGAATTCGCGCAGGCTCACGGGCACCTTGCGGCGGCGCAGTTGCGAAAAGAAGGGAAGGAACATGGGCGCGCCTCCTTGCGCCGTGGCCGGCTAGCCCGCCAGCCGCTCGATCAGGACCGTGAGGATCAGCCCCCCGAGAGCCCCGGCGATGGCCGCGGCGGCGGCGTACTGCGCCATGTCGAGCCGGTTCCCCCTGCGTTTGCGGGCCGTGTAGATGCCCCAGGCGATGCCGATGACGATGCCGATCAGAATGATCATGAGGCGTTCTCCTCTGAGTTTCGCGGCGAGATCGCGGCAATCTCAGCCATGCGACGACGGACCTCGGCGTCCGAGCCGAAGCCGTAGCGCGCCCAGCCGAGCGCCTCGGTCCTGAGGCGTCCCGCATCCGCGGTGCGCCCCTGGATTTCCAGCGCCTCCACCTTGACGAGCAGGAGCGTCGCCAGAAGCGCGGCGTTCTCGGCGGCGATCACCGCATCGGTATTGGCGTCGACGATGGCGATCGCCTGCTCGGCGGCTCCCGCGCTCAGCGCGAAGGCGGCCAGCTGCATGGCCAGATGCGCCTCGTGGATCTGCATCGCGGGCGAGCTCGCGTAGATGTTCGCGGCCTGCAAGAAGGCCGCCAGCGAGAGGTCTGGGGCCATGTCGAGGCTAAGCCGGCCCAGAAGGAAAAGGGAGAACGCCATCCTGTTGTCGTTCCAGCCTTCGGCACGGCCGATCGCGACGGCCCGGACGGCCGCGTCGCGCCGCGTGGAGGACCCCGCGCGGGGGCCGATCGCACGCTGGACCGCATCGATCCATGCCCGGGGCGTCGCGCCGCGCCCGTCGCCGGGTTTGCCGACCCCCGCCGGATTGAGGCGCGCGAGGATCGAGGGCAGGCGCGCGGCCACCTGGTCGCGGGTCATGCCGGTGCGTAGTTCCGGCGCATAGGTCATGCGCAGGATCAGCATGTCGAACCCGGTCAGTACCGTGTGGAAATTGTCGTCGTTGAAGACGGAATCCTCGAGGCGATAGAGGTCGTTGAGGGGGCCGAGAGCCTGCGCCATCTCCTCGTGGAGACAATCGCGCAACTCTTGCGGGGCGACGTCGCGGGGAATGAAGATGCTGAGCCGTTCGCGCCGTTGCAGCTTCGTCCAGTCGGTGCGCTCGCCGCGGCGGTTGGCGCGAAACTCGTCCCAGCTGCCGACGCGCGGCACGACGAAGCACGCGGCCTCGGGAACGCTGCCCTGCAGGTCCCTGCGCGAGATCGTCTGGACCGTGATGTTGGCGGGGCCCGCAGGACGCACCCGCGCGATCTCGATCTTCGCTTCGCGGCGCAGACGCGTCAGGAGACCCGTCAGATCATGTTCAAGCGTCTTCGGGATCGCGCCGGTGACGCGCAGGGTGATCGGTTCCTCGAACCTGGTGAAGACGGGAACCGCGCGCCCGGATTCGAGCTCGAAGGTCAGATCGAGGAAGTCGCGCGCTATGTCGGTATTGGCGCGCGCCGGCCGGGTGACGCGCGGTTCGGAAAAGAGCTTCATCGGGGGCAGCGAGGCGGGCGCCTCCGCGCGTCTTTCCGGCATTTCGGGCAGTCGGGGCGCGCAGGCGGACAGCACCAGAACGGCGGTCAGGAGAAGAGATCGCGGGGCCATCGGCGCCGCATATCTCACGAAACCGACCAAGGTGCCACCGGCGCGCGCGCGGCACAGGCGCCTCGGCGGTGATCTGCCGCGCAGGCGCGCGGCGCGGACATGCGCGGCGGGGATCACCGCTGACCGCGGGCGAGAAAGGCCAGACGTTCGAAAAGGTGGACGTCCTGCTCGTTCTTGAGAAGCGCCCCGTGCAGTTTCGGCAATGCCGACGGACCCTCGCGGCGAAGATCCTCGGCCGTCATGTCCTCGGCCAGAAGCAGCTTCAGCCAGTCGAGGACCTCGGATGTCGACGGCTTCTTCTTCAGGCCCTGCTGATCGCGCAGCTCGTAGAATTGCGTGAGCGCGGTGGTCAGCAGGGCATCCTTGATGCCGGGGTGATGCATCTCGACGATCCGCCTCATGGTCTCGATGTCGGGAAAGGTGATGTAGTGGAAGAAACAGCGGCGCAGGAACGCATCCGGCAGTTCCTTCTCGTTGTTTGAGGTGATGATGACGATGGGACGTTGCCGCGCCCGGACGGTCTCGCCCGTCTCGTAGACGTGGAATTCCATCCGGTCGAGTTCCTGCAACAGGTCGTTGGGAAACTCGATATCGGCCTTGTCGATTTCGTCGATCAACAGAACGCAGCGATCGTCGCGGTCGAACGCCTCCCAGAGCTTGCCGCGCCGGATGTAGTTCGCCACGTCGTGGACGCGGGCGTCGCCGAGCTGGCTGTCGCGCAGGCGGCTGACCGCATCATATTCATAGAGCCCCTGTGCCGCGCGGGTCGTCGACTTGATATGCCACTCGATCATCGGCAGGCCCAGTCCCGCGCTGACCTGGCGCGCAAGTTCGGTCTTGCCGGTTCCCGGCTCGCCCTTCACGAGGAGAGGCCGTTCGAGGGTGATCGCCGCATTGACCGAAAGGGCAAGGTCGTCGGTCGCAACGTAACGCGTCGTGGACGTGAATTTCATCGGGGCGTTCTCCTGCGCGACGCGACGTGGCCGGACCTTAGAGCGCAGGGGATGACACCGCAACACGTGCATATGACGCGTGACAAGCCGTTGGCATTGCGTTAATTCGCGCCGCAGTAGCCACGGGGAAAGTGGATCGCCGGCATCTTTCGGCGGCCGAAGGGGAATACATGATGAAGGTGGATGCCATCACGGCGGAAGAGTACCGCCCGGCGGAAGACGAGCCGTTCATGAACGACCGTCAGCTGAAATATTTTCGACGCAAGCTGCTCGATTGGCGCAACGAACTTCTGGACGAAAGTCGTAGTACCATCAACGGATTGCAGGATGGCACCCGCAATATCCCCGATGTAACCGATCGCGCCTCGGAAGAGACCGACCGCGCGCTCGAACTTCGGACCCGCGATCGCCAGCGCAAGCTCGTCGCCAAGATCGACGCCGCCCTGCGGCGGATCGAGGATGGCGAGTATGGCTATTGCGAAGTCACCGGCGAGCCGATTTCACTCAAACGTCTGGACGCGCGCCCGATCGCGACCCTGAGCCTCGAGGCGCAGGAACGTCACGAACGCCGCGAGAAGGTCCATCGCGACGATTGATCCCTTCGCCGCGGGACAATGCCGGAGCGTTCTGGCGCCTTGCAAAGTGAGGAACGGCCGATGCCGGATCACGTCACCATCGTGGGCGGCGGCATCGGCGGCCTGACCCACGCCATCGCTTTGGCCCGTCGCGGCATACGTGCCATGGTACTCGAACGCGCGCCTCGGATCTCGGAAGTCGGGGCTGGCGTACAGATCAGTCCCAATGGCCTTGCGGTGCTCAGCGAGCTGGGTCTTGCGGCGCGGCTGCGGCAGGCGGCAGTGCAAAGCCGGGGCATTCGCCTAAGCGACGGGCCCTCCGGGCGGCCCCTCATCCGCATGCCACTCTCCCAGGGTGGCTATTACCTGGTCCATCGTGCCGCGCTGATCGACATGCTGGCGGCGGCCGCAGGGGAGGCCGGAGTGCGCGTCCGGCTCGACACGCGGGTCCACACCGTCAGGGACGGTCTTGCTGCGAGCTTCGACATCGACCACGAGACCGAGACGGCGCCTTTCGTCGTGGGGGCGGACGGGATCAACTCGGTGGTACGCGCGTCGCTGAACGGGGTGGATCGGCCGACCTTCACGGGCCAGATCGCCTGGCGCGCGATCGTCGCGTGCGACGCGCCGCCGGAAGCGCAGGTCTTCACCGGGCCGGGGCATCACCTCGTCGCCTATCCTCTCGGAGGCGGCAGGCTCAATCTCGTCGCGGTCGAAGAGCGATCGGACTGGGCCGAGGAAGGCTGGCATGTTCCGGGCGATCCTGCCGCGCTGCGCCGCGCCTTTGCCGGGTTCGCCGATCCGGTGACGGAATGGCTCGACAAGGTCGAGACCTGTCATCTCTGGGGCCTCTTTCGTCATCCGGTTGCGCGGAACTGGTACGGCCGCTCGGTCGCGATTCTCGGCGACGCGGCGCATCCGACCCTTCCGTTCCTGGGCCAGGGGGCGAACCTCGCGATTGAGGATGGCTGGTGCCTGGCGCGAGCGATTGCAGCACCTGATCGGGCTGCTGCTCTCGCGGCCTACCAGTCGGAGCGTGCGCCGCGCGTCCGGAGGGCGATCGCGGCTGCAAACGCCAATGCGCGAAATTATCACCTGTCGGGAGGGCGCAAGCATGCGGCGCATGCCGCCCTCCGGATCGCGGGGCTCGCACCCGCACTGATGCTTAAGCGGTTCGACTGGCTCTATGGCCATGACGTGACGACCGCCGAAACGCCGTAGCCCGACGCAAGACGTCTGCAGTGATCAGCCGTCGAGCGCCTCGATGATGCCGCCGAAATCCGCCGCCTTGAGGGACGCGCCGCCCACCAGCGCACCGTCGACATTGTCCACCGCGAAGATCTCCTTGGCGTTGTCGGGCTTCACCGAGCCGCCATAGAGCAGGCGTACATCCTGAGCCGTCCCCTCGCCGAACCGATCCGCAAGCGTCTTGCGAATGTGGTCGTGAACCTCCGCGATCTGGTCGATGGTGGGCACCTTGCCCGTACCGATGGCCCAGACCGGCTCGTAGGCAATGACAAGATTCTCGCCCGTCGCGCCATCGGGGATCGAGCCGCCGAGCTGGGCGTCGATCACGGCGATCGTCTCGTCCGCCTCGCGTTGATCGAGGGTCTCGCCGATGCAGACGATGGCGGCGAGGCCGGCTTCCCAGGCGGCCTCGGTCTTGGCGCGGACGACGGCATCGCTCTCTCCGTGATCCGCGCGCCTTTCGGAATGGCCGGTGATGACGTAGGTGGCGCCGGCATCCTTGAGCATCGCGGCCGAGAGATCGCCGGTATGGGCACCCTTGGCCTCTGCATGGCAATCCTGGCCGCCCACCGCGATCCTGCCGTCGGCGCGGTCCGCCATGGGGGCGATCAGCGTCGCGGGCGGACAGATCAGGATCTCGCAGCCCGCATCGGCGTGCGACCCGACGAGTGCGTCGATCTCGCTCAGTTGCCCGGACAGTCCGTTCATCTTCCAGTTGCCGGCGGCAAGCTTGCGCTGCGGGGCCATGGCTGCATCTCCTGTTGAATTGGGTTAGGACGAGACTTAGCGGATTTGATTCGAAGTCAAAGCATGCGCGGCAAGGACGGCGGCGGCATCAGCCCTCGGAACGCTCGTCCTCGACGATCTCGCGCATCGCGTCGAGCGGCAGATAACCCCGCACCATCTGGTCGCCGAAGACGAAGCTCGGCGTGCCGCTGATCCCCATGGCCTGACCCAGCGCGAGGTTCTGGGCGATCGTCGAGTCGATCTCTGGGTCGCCCATCCGGCCCAGGATGGCCTGCGCGTCGAGATCCAGATCCTCGGCGAGCGCCTCGAGCGATTGCGCCGTGACGTCCTGCGACATCGCCATCAGCGCATCGTTGACCTTGGCATAGGCATCGTCGCCCGCCACCGCCCTTGTCGACAGCGCAAAGCGCGACGCCAGCGCCGATTGCGCCCCCAGAATGGGAAACTCCTTCAAGATCAGCCGGATATTGCCGTCGGATTCGATCAGTTCGGCCACCTCGGGATGGGCCCGCCGGCAATAGCCGCAGCGATAGTCGAAGAATTCGACGATCGTTACGTCGCCCTCGGGATTGCCACCGACCCAGGACGCGTCGTCCTCGAAGAGCGCCACGGAATTCGCCGCGACGAGCTCGCTGTCGCTTGCGACCTGCGCCTCGGCCTGGCGCTGTTCGAGCACAGCGACGGCCTCCATGATGACCTGCGGGTTCTCCATCAGGTATTCACGGACCCGTTCGCCGAAGGCCGCGTCGTCATCCTGCGCGATCGCGGGCGGACCCAGCAGCAGGGCAGGGGCCAGCGCGGTGAGGATCAGGGACTTTCTCATCTCGGGATGCTCCATCGAATTTCGCGCGCCAACTTCGCAGATCGCGGATGATCCGCAACCCGCGCTGAGGCGAATGTGATGCGCTTGACGCCTTGCGCGCGCCGGGGCAGGCAAGGCCGACATCGAAACAAAGGAGCCCGGCGCATGCGGATTTCCCAACGGGGGCAGGTCGACCCGTTCATCGTGATGGACGTGATGGAGCAAGCCCGCGCGGCCGAAAGCGCCGGTCGCGATATCGTGCACATGGAGGTGGGCCAGCCCGGAACGCCCGCCCCCGAGGGTGCGCGCCGCGCATTGCAGGAGGCCATGGCGGCGGGGCCGATGGGATATACCGTGGCGCTCGGCCTTCCCGCGCTTCGCGCGCGTATCGCGCGCCATTACGGCGAGACCTACGGCGTCGATCTCGATCCTGCCCGGGTGGTGGTGACGGCCGGCGCGTCGGCGGGATTCGTGCTGGCCTTCACCGCGCTCTTCGAGGCGGGCGAACGGGTGGCGCTCGGGCTTCCCGGATATCCGTCCTACCGTCACATCCTGAGCGCATTGAGCCTCGTGCCGGTCGGCATCGAGACACGGATGGAGACGCGGTTCCAGCCCGTGCCCGACGAGATCCCGGAGGATGTCGCAGGGCTGATCCTGGCCTCGCCGGGGAACCCGGCGGGCACGATGCTCGGCAAACCGGAACTCGGCGCGCTGGTCGAGGCTTCGGCCGAGCGCGACATCGCGGTCATCTCCGACGAGATCTATCACGGAATCGACTACGAGCGTCGGCCCGTCTCGGCACTGGAGCTGACGGACGACACCTATGTGATCAATTCGTTCTCCAAGTATTTCTCGATGACGGGCTGGCGTGTCGGGTGGATGGTGGTGCCTTCCGATCACGTGCGCGTGGTCGAGCGTCTGGCGCAGAACATGTTCATCTGCCCCTCGCATGCAAGCCAGGTCGCCGCGCTCGCCGCATTCGACTGCGGCGACGAATTGCAGCGTAATCTCGCCGTCTACGCGGCGAACCGCCAGGCGATGATCGAAGGTCTCGCCGCGGCGGGCTTCGCATCCTTCGCGCCGCCCGACGGCGCGTTCTACGTCTATGCCGACGTCTCCGACCTCACCGACGACGCGGTGACGCTGTCCGCGGAGATCCTGGAACGGGCGGGCGTCGCGGTGACGCCGGGCCTCGATTTCGACCCGGTGAGAGGCGCGCGCATGCTACGGTTCTCCTATGCCGGCTCGACCTCCGAGATCGCCGAGGGCCTCGCGCGACTGAAGCGCTGGCGCGAAACGCGGTAGGTTTTCCCTTCCCCGATCCGGGTGTGCGCGGTAGGAATGTTGCCAGAGGGGCGCCAAGACCCCCAGGGCAGTGATCGAAGGCATCGGTAATGCGATTTCAGACGTCTCGCGGGCGCACCATCCGGGCATTGCTGGTACTTGTCGCAACGTGCTGCGCGACACCAGGGGCCGGGTCGAGCCCCGACGAGGCGGTCGGCGTGGCGCGGATCGACATGGATGCCAGCCGGATCGAGGATTTCGGGTCGGATCTTCAGGTCGAGCTGACGATGAGCAGGGCGGTGCCCTGGCGCGTCTTCACCCTCGACGCGCCGTACCGGCTGGTGGCCGATTTCGGCGAGGTGGATTTTGACGAAAGCGATCTCGGCGCGCTGATCGAATCAGACAACGTCCAGGGGGTGACGCATGGCCGTTACCGCGAAGGCTGGTCGCGGATGGTGCTGATCCTCGCGCAGCCCATGCGTGTCGAGACCGCCGGGCTTTCGCTTGCCCAGGATGCGGATGCGGCCGTGCTCAAGATGTCGCTGGCGCCGGCTTCGGAGCGCGAGTTCCTCGACACGATCGGCGCGCCCGACAGCGAGCTCTTCTCGCTTCCGGAGGCCGAGATCCTCGATGCGCCCGTCGAGAGGCAGGATGGCGAGCGTCCGTTGCGCATCGTCATCGATCCGGGCCATGGCGGCCTCGATCCCGGCGCGCAGGCGGGCGGTCTGAGCGAGGCGGACGTGATGCTCGGCATCGCGCGCGAATTGCGAGACGCGCTGGTGCGCGACGGGCACGCGGTCACGATGACCCGCGACGGCGATGTCTTCGTGCCGCTCGCCGGGCGGGTCAGCATAGCCCGCGCCGCGCGTGCCGACATGTTCCTGTCGCTGCATGCCGATGCGCTGGCGATGGGCCGCGCGACCGGCGCGACGGTCTACACGCTGAGCGAGGAGGCGTCGGACGCGCGCTCCCGGCGGTTAGCCGAGCGCCACGATCGCGGCGATCTTCTGGCCGGCATCGACCTCGCCGCGCAGGAGGACGACGTGGCGCTGGTCCTCATGGAGATGGCCCGCCGCGAGACGACACCGCGCAGCGAACGGCTGGCGGCGAAACTCGTCGACGGGCTGGCCCGGCATACCCGCAACATGCACAAGCGTCCGCGGCTTCGCGCCGGGTTCTCTGTGTTGCGCGCACCGGAGATCCCGTCGGTCCTGGTCGAGCTCGGATTTCTCAGCAGCCCCGGGGATCGCGCCAATCTCACAGATCCCGACTGGCGCGCACGCGCGGTTGCGGGTATCCGCGAGGCGATCGACGTCTGGGCCGAGGAAGATGCGCGCGAGGCGCAATTGCTGCGGCAGTAGACCGCGCGGAAGCGTATACTCAAATCCACGTCATCCCGCGTGCCCAAGGCCGCGCGAGCTTTTGATTTCTTAAGTCCGTCACGCTATAGCGGGCCATCGGGCGACATTGGGGGGCCCTTCCGACATGATGCGTTTCATCCTTTCGATCTTCGGAGGCATCTTCACCCTGGTCACGATGGGGATCCTGGCGGTCGCGCTGACCATCGGCGCGATCTTCTGGATGTATGGCAACGATCTTCCCAACATGGACCAGCTGAGCCAGTACCAGCCGCCGACGATCAGCCGGATCTATTCCGGCGAGGGCGAGATCATCGACGAATTCGCCAAGGAACGTCGGCTCTTCACCGAGGCCGGCGACATCCCCGATCTCGTCAAGCACGCCTTCATTTCCGCCGAGGACAAGAACTTCTACAACCACCAGGGCTACGATCCGCGGGGCATGGTCGCCGCCGCGCTCGACATGGCGCAGGGCGGCGCGCTGCGCGGGGCCTCGACGATCACGCAGCAGGTAATGAAAAATTTCCTGCTCGGCGGCGAACGCTCGGCAGAGCGCAAGATCAAGGAACTGATCCTCGCGAGCCGGATCGAGGAGACACTCGACAAGGACAAAATCCTCGAACTTTATCTCAACGAGATCTTCCTCGGCCAGAACAGCTACGGTGTCACCGCGGCGGCGCAATCCTACTTCAACAAGGATCTCTCCGAGCTCGAGCCCGAGGAAGCGGCCTATCTCGCGGCGCTGCCGAAGGCGCCCTCGACATACCATCCCGTCTACCAGAAAGAGCGCGCGATCGCGCGGCGCAACTACGTGCTCCGCGAGATGTTCGACAACGGCTATCTCGACGAGGCGGAATACCGCGAGGCCCGCGTCGCGCCGCTGCTCACCGTGCAGGGCGGCGACTTCCCGAGCTTCCACGACGAGATCCCGCCGCGCGATTATTTTACCGACGAGATCCGACGCCAGCTGAGCCGGGATTACGGCGAGGGGGAGTTCTTTTCCGCCGGCCTTTCGGTTCGGGCCACGATCGACCGCGAACTGCAGGAAGTCGCGGCCGAGAGTCTGCGGCAGGCGCTCGAGCAATACGACCGCGGCCTAGGCCGGTGGCGCGGAACCGGCAAGACCGTCCCCGAGGACCAGCTCGGCGATTGGGAAAAGGCGCTCGGCGATGTCCGGATCGCCCGCGACATCTTTCTGGAGCATGAATGGCACCCGGCCGTCGTGCTCGAAATCGGCGATCAATTCCTGCGGGTCGGGGTCGAGGGCGAGGGGGAGCAATCCATCCCGCGGGACGACATCGCCTGGATCCGCGGCAGTTTCCGCGACAATTTCGAGCTCGGGGACGTGGTCCATGTGCGCCGCATGACCGACGATTCCGACGGGTCGCTGATCCGGTGGACGTTGCGGCAGGTGCCGCAGGTCCAGGGCGCCTTCATGGCGATGGATGTCGAGACGGGACGCGTCCTGGCGATGCAGGGCGGATTTTCCTACCAGCATTCGGTCTTCAACCGCGCGACGCAGGCGACGCGCCAGCCGGGCTCGTCCTTCAAGCCCTTCGTCTACGCCGCGGCGCTCGACAGCGGGTTCTCGCCCGCGACGATCGTGGTCGACGCGCCGATCGAGATCAACACGCCGCAGGGCATGTGGCGGCCGAAAAACTATACCAACCAGTTCTACGGACCGACGCCGCTCAGGACGGGCATCGAAAAGTCGCGCAACCTGATGACCGTCCGCCTGGCCCAGGAAGTTGGAATGGATGTCGTGGCGAGCTATGCCGAGCGCTTCGGGGTCTACGACAACATGACGACCTTTCTCGCCAACTCGCTCGGCGCCGAGGAGACGACGCTTTACCGGATGGTCGCGGCCTACTCGATGTTCGCCAATGGCGGCGAGCGGGTGCAGCCGACGCTGGTCGACCGGGTGCAGGATCGATACGGCAAGACCGTCTATCGCCATGACGAGCGGGACTGCCTCGACTGCCAGGTCGCATCGCTCGATCCGGGTCTGGGTCCGCGCATCGTTTCGGATCGCGAGCAGGTGATGGATGCGATCACGGCCTATCAGTTGACTTCGATGCTCAAGGGCGTGGTCGAACGCGGCACCGCCGCAGGCAAGATCGACCTCGGCGTGCCCGTGGCAGGCAAGACGGGCACGACCAACGACGAAAAGGATGCGTGGTTCGTTGGCTTCACGTCGAACATCGCCGCCGGCTGCTATATCGGCTACGACCAGCCGCGTCCCATGGGGCGGAGCGGGTCCGGAGGCGGCCTCTGTGCACCGGTCTTCAACCAGTTCATGCAGAAGGCGACCGAGAAATACGGCGGTGGTCCCTTCGACGTCCCCCCGGGCGGGCAATTCATCAAGATCGACCGCTTCACCGGCGCGCGCCTCTCCGATGACGCCAGCGGCGACAATGTCGTGGCCGAGTATTTCCGCCTGGGCGAAGAGCCCGTCTTCGGTGTGACCTTCGACGGCGGTTTCGCGATGGGCGCGAACCTTCCGCTCTTCGAGGAGGCCGGCCGTGGCCAGCAGGTGCAGAACGCCTCGGGCAATACGGTGACGATCCCGCAGAAGAAGGCCACCTTCGGCACGATGAGCTCCGGCGGACTCTATTAGCGCCCCGTTGCGGGGCTGGCGTCGCCTTGCTAGATGATGCGCCTGTAACGGAGGTTCCACATGCGCGCAGAGACCCAGAACAGTGTCGAGGCCATCGAAAAATCGCTGGAATTGCTGCGCCAGCGGATGGACTGGGATACGGCCTCGCACCGGATGGAGGAGTTCGACGCCCGGGTCGAGGATCCGACGCTCTGGAACGACCCCGAGAAGGCGCAGACGCTGATGCGGGATCGCCAGGCGCTGGTCGATGCGATCGCGGCCTACGAGGGTATGGCGCAGGAGCTTTCGGACAATGTCGAACTGATCGAGCTCGGCGAGATGGAAGGGGATGCCGAGGTCATCGCGGACGCAGAGGCCGCCCTCTCGAAATTGCGCGACCGCGCGGCCGCGGCCGAGATCGAGGCGCTCCTCGACGGAGAGGCTGACGCCAACGACACCTTTCTCGAGATCAATTCCGGCGCGGGCGGGACCGAATCCTGTGACTGGGCATCGATGCTGGCGCGCATGTATGTCCGCTGGGCCGAGAAGAAGGGCTATAAGGTCGAGCTGCAATCCGAATCCGCGGGCGAGGAGACGGGCATCAAGTCCGCCGCCTACAAGATCAACGGCCACAATGCCTATGGCTGGCTGAAATCCGAAAGCGGCGTTCACCGTCTCGTCCGCATCTCGCCCTACGATTCCGCCGCCCGCCGGCATACTTCGTTCAGCTCGGTCTGGGTCTATCCGGTGGTTGACGACAATATCGACATCGAGGTGAACCCGTCCGATATCCGCATCGACACCTACCGCTCGTCCGGGGCGGGCGGCCAGCACGTCAACACCACGGATTCCGCGGTCAGGATCACGCACGAGCCGACGGGAATCGTTGTGACGTCGTCGGAGAAGTCGCAGCATCAGAACCGTGACATCGCCATGAAGGCGCTGAAATCGCGCCTCTACCAGATGGAGCTCGATCGTCGCAACGCCGCCATCAACGAGGCGCACGAGAACAAGGGGGATGCGGGCTGGGGCAACCAGATCCGGTCCTACGTCCTCCAGCCCTATCAGATGGTCAAGGATCTGCGCACCAACGTCGAGACGAGCGATACGCAAGGCGTTCTCAACGGCGATCTCGACCGATTCATGGCGGCGACCCTGGCGCAGAACGTGTCGGGCAAATCGCGCGCCGAGGCCTCAGGTAGCGACTGATCCTCGGCATGGCACGCGATGCTTAGCTTCCGTGCCTCGTTGTAAGCCTTGCAAGGTTCAGGTGCGGTAACTCGGCCAATGCGGCTAAGGTCTTCGTACGAAAAACGGGCACCGCGGCGCAAGCCGGGATGCCCGTCATGCCTGCGGCAGCTTGTGTGGTCAGCTCTGGGCGTCGGCCGGCGCGGTCGTGCCGGGCGCGGCTTGCTGCGCGGGCGCCGCCCCCTGGCTTCCGCCGGACGAGCCGGACGGACGCGAATTTCCGGTCGTATTGAGCGGATCGTCGCGGCGGGCGACGGATCCCTCGAAATGCGCGCCGCTCTCGATCGCGATGGTCTTGTGAATGATATCGCCCTCGACGCGCGCGGTCGATGTCAGGCGCACCTTGAGACCGCGAACGCGCCCGACGACGCGACCGTTGACGACCACATCGTCGGCCATGACCTCTCCCTTGACCGTCGCTCCTTCGCCGACCGTCAGCAGGTGGGCGCGAATATCGCCCTCGATCGTGCCCTCGATCTGGATGTCGCCGGTGGTCTTGAGATTGCCTTTTACCGTCAGGTCCGATGACAGGATCGATGCCGGCGGCTTGGCCTTGGATCCGGTGGAGGGCGCGTCGGTATTGGTCTTGGGTGCGTTCATTGGGGTCTCACTGGTGGATCGGGAAGCGGCCTCGCCGCCCTGCTTTGGGCCGGGCTCGTTGATCTTGCTCTTAGAAAACATCTTGCGCTGCCTTGATATAGGTCATCGGATTGACGGGAGTGCCGCCCACGCGCACCTCGTAGTGCAGATGCGTGCCGGTCGACCGACCGGTATTCCCCATATCACCGATCCGGTCTCCGCGCGAGACCCGCTGCCCGACCTTGACACGGATTTTCGACTGATGCGCATAGCGCGTCTCGATCCCGAACTCGTGCTGGATCTTGACGAGGTTGCCATAGCCGGACATCCGCCCGGCATAGGTCACCACGCCGTCCGCCGTCGCATAGATCGGCGTGCCGTGTGCCGCCGCGAAATCGGTGCCCTCGTGCATCCGGCCCCAGCGCGGGCCGAAGCCGCTCGTGAACCGGAACGCGCTCTTGACCGGCAGCGCGAACGGGGTCTTCTGTGCCGCGATGCGGTAGAGGTTCATGCGGTCGAGCTTCTCGAGGATCCCGTTGGCGCGCAGGCCCTCGGCATCGGGACCGGCTCCCTTCGTCGAGAACGAGATGGGCGTCAGCGGCCCACCCTGGCCGGAATAGCCGCGACGCACCTTGTTCAGGAGCGAGTCGGTATCGAGGCCCGCTTGGCTGAACATCTCTTCGAGCGGCGAGACGGAAATCGTCAGCGCCTCTTCGAGCTGCGAGAAGATCCGTTCGTTGCGATCCTGCTTCAGCTTCGCCTCGAAGATCATTTCCTCGGCGAATTGCTCTGCATCCTCTGCCTCGACGGCCATGGCGTCACGCTGTCCCGACGCCGCCGTCAGTGCGCCGGTCAGAAGGTCGACCGTCTGCTCCATGTCGTCGAGCCGCGCCATGTCGAGCGCCTCGTCTCCGGTCCCCTCGAGCTGCATGGTCAGCGATTCGATCTCGGCCAGCGCCTCGTCGCGTTCGGCGACGGCATTGCGCAGCTTGTCGTAGGTGGCGTTCATGCCGCGGTCGAGTTCGGCACGCATGGTCTCGGAGGCGAGCAGTTCGCTCTGCATGGTGCTGACCTGCCGCAAGGCGGCATTGAACCGGTCGTGCGCCGCGGCCGCCTCGCGCAGGGCGGTGTCGCGCTCGACCGACATGGCGTTGAGTCGTGCCTCGTAGACCCGCTGCTCCCGCGCGGCCTGGTCGCGCTCGTGCCCCGAGCCGATCGAATCCATCAGAAGGACGGACGAGGCAATGATCGTCCAGCCGCAGATCGCCGCGACCCCGGTCAGCGCGAAGACCTGGGTGAACGGTGTCAGTCTGACGTATCTGGTATCCGTGTTCGACCGCAGGAACAGTCGCTTTTCAGGAAAGGCCCGTGCCAAGACGCGGCCGATCGATGAAGTCTTTGATGCAGTCAAAACGTGTCCCTTTGCTGTCTTCTGGCAGCGCCCGCTCCCCAACGGACATTTTCAACTGGAAGGTGCCTAGCAACCCGAATGTCACACCGCAACGATTTTGCAGGCGGAGCGGCACGGGTTCCTCCGGCGTTCCGAGAATCGGCGCGATCCCGCCTATCGGGCGGGTCCCGATCGGCGGACAAAGTACGCTTTGCGCGCGTCGTTCGAATGCGTCGAATACGGCCGTCCCTCGACGTCAGGGCGACACTGGATCGCCACCCTGGCGGGCCCGGCCCGCAGGCGCATTCGGACAGTTTGGGCGGGGCCGCTAGAGCGCGCGAACGGCCTCCAGCACCTCGTCAACGTAGCCATCGACCTTGACCTTTCGCCATTCGCGCACGACGAGACCGTCGGCGCCGATCAGGAACGTGGATCGCTCGATGCCCATATGGGTCTTTCCGTACATCTTCTTCTCGACCCAGACCCCGTAGCGCTCGCAGGTATCGGCGTGCTCGTCGCTCAGCAGCGCGATCCCGAGGCTATGCTTGTCCCTGAATTTCTCGTGCTTGGCGACGCTGTCCTTGCTGATCCCGAGGATCGTCGCGCCCGCCTCGGCGAAATCGTCGGCGGCTGCGGTGAAGGCCAGCGCCTGGCTGGTACAGCCCAACGTGTCGTCGCGCGGATAGAAGTAGAGGACGACGGAGCCCTCGATCGCCGAGAGGGTCACGTCGCCTCCGCCGTCGCGCGGCAGCGTGAAATCCGGGGCTTTCTGGTTGGTGAGGGTCATGATCGCGCTTACTCCGGGCAAATGTGCGACGAGGATAGGCGGCACCGGCCAGGGCCGCAACGCATGTGCGGACCACCCCCGCGGAACGCGCCATGACGAGTTGTGATGGCTATGCTCTGGGCAGATGGGACGATCCGATGGATAAGGGCCAGATGATCAAGGGGATGTCGATGTGAGGGCGGAGCCGCGACGCCGACGCGGACGGGCGAGGGCCGCGCATGCCCATGCCTGGACGCTGATCCTCGCCTTCGTCGTTGCGTCGATCGCCGGCGTGGCGATCGTAACCCTGGGGGATGGACGGATCGTGCTGCCGCGCACGCTGACGGACCGGATCGAGCGGCGCATAGATGCGAGCGCCACGGGCGTCGATCTGAGTGTGGGGCAGATCTCTGTCGGCGTGGGAGATGGCATCGTGCCACAACTTTGGGTCGAGCAGGTGAGGATGCGCCTGCCCGGTGGCCAGACCGTCGCGCAGCTGGCCGAGGTCGGCCTGACGATCGATCCGATGGCCGCGCTCGGCGGCCGCATTGCGCCGCGGACGCTCACGGTGGAGGGGGCGACGCTGACCTTGCGCCGCGATGCGGAAGGGCGGTTCGAACTCGCCCTCGGTGGCGGGGGCCGGCGCATCGAAGGGGGGCTGGGCGGCCTTCTCGCCGCCATCGACGGCGCGATGGACCGACCGCCCTATGCTCGCGCCTCCCGCGTCGTGCTCCGGGACGCGACGGTAACGGTCGAGGATGCGCGCAGCAGCCGCATCTGGCAGCTCAGCGATGCCGGCATCGTCCTGCGGCGGCGGGGGCGCGACCTCGAACTGTCGATGTCGGCAGACATCTTCAATGGCACCGATGCGCTCGGCCGACTCGATGCCGACGTGACCATGCGCGGCTCCGATGGACGTGCCACGGCACAGATTGCGCTCGACGGGATCCAGTCCGGCGACATCTCGCTGCAAAGCCCCGCGCTGGCTTTTCTCGGCGTGCTCGACGCGCCCTTGTCCGGCGCGATCCGGGCCGAAGTTTCCGGCGATGGCGTGCTGCGCGATCTGGCCGGCACGCTCGAGATCGGGGCCGGCACACTCGCCCCGCGCGCCGGCACGGACCCGATCGAATTCGATCGTGCCAAGGCCTATTTCACTTTCGACCCCGAGCGGTCGCGCCTCGATTTCAGCCAGATTTCGGCGCGGGGAGCGCTCGGCAACGGGCGCCTGAGCGGTCACGCCTATCTTTCGGATACCGGACCGGACGGATTTCCCCGCGCGCTTCTTGCGCAGCTGAACGTGGAAGAGGTGGCGCTCGATGCGCCCGCGCATTTCGCGGCGCCGCTGCGGATCGGCGACGGCCAGATCGACATGCGCGTGCGGGTCGATCCGTTCGCCGTCGAAATAGGCCAGGTCTCCTTGCCCGGCATCGGCGGTGCCCAAGATCGCGACCTGCACCTTTCGGGCCGTGCGGCGCCGGGGCCGGAGGGCTGGAACATGGCCGTCGACGCGCAGGCATCCGAAGTGGGAATCGACGCGCTTCTGCGGCTCTGGCCGCTCTCGGTGGCGCCGAAGGCACGCACCTGGCTGGCCGAGAACGTCATTGCCGGGACCGCCGAGGACGCCGTGGCGGCGCTGCGCTTCGCGCCGGGCGACGAGAAACCCCGCCTGAACGTCACCTTCGGCTATCGCGACGCAAAGGTGCGGGTCATGAAGGGTGTCCCGCCGGTCGTGCACGGCGCCGGCATCGGGTCGCTGATCGATCACCGCCTGGCGATCGAGGTCGAGCGCGCCTCGATGCCGGTCGAGGATCGGGGGGTGCTGGATCTCGCGGGCAGCACCTTCGTCATTCCGGACGGCCGGATAAAGCCCAACCCGGCCGAGATCGACATCGCAGCGAAGGGGCCGCTGGCCGCGCTGCTGGGGGTGCTCGACGCGCCGCGCTTCGCCTTGCTGACCAAGGCCGGGCGCGACGCGGATCTGGCCACGGGAGAGATCGAGGGCAGCGCCCGCATCGCTCTCGTTCTTCGCAAGGGCAACACGCCCGAGGATATCGACCTTACCGCCGATGCCACGATCACCGACCTCTTCTCCGACCGGATCGTCCAGGGGCGCGATCTTCGCAGCGAGCGTATGCGGATCGCCTTCGCCGACTGGACCCTTTCGGGAGAGGGACCCGCGACGCTCGACGGGGTAGGGTTCGATGGGACGTGGCGACAGACGCTGCTCGGGCCGGGGCGGGGGCGCGGTTCGGTCTCGGGGCGCGTGGCCCTCGACCCGGATGCACTCGAGGCCTTCGGCGTGACGCTTCCCGCAGGTCTCGTCTCGGGCCGCGGTGCCGGGCGGATCGATGTGACGCTGGCGGCCGGTGCCCCTCCGCGTCTGACGCTGAGCTCGGATCTCCGGGGCATCGGGCTCAGCATACCTGCGGTGAACTGGTCGAAGCCGCCCGGCAGGGAAGGGGCGCTCGACGTCTCGGTCGTCCTCGAGGAGACGCCGCAGGTCGATGCCCTCTCGCTCGACGCGCCGGGTCTTTCGGCGCGGGGGCGCGTCCGGCTCGAGCCCGGTCCGCGCTTCGCGGCGCTGGAGCTCGAGCGGGTTCGCCTCGGCGGATGGCTCGACGGCGCCGTGACGATCCGCTCGCAGGGCGCGGGGTCGCCCCCGGCAATCGCCGTGCGCGGAGGCGAGATCGATATCCGTCGCGTCGATCTGGGGCAGGGTGCTGGCGGGTCCGGCGCACGCGGGCCCGTCAGCCTGCGGCTCGACCGGCTACGGGTGACCGACACGGTCGCGCTCCACGCCTTCGCGATGGATCTGGCGGCCGGGCGCGACCTCTCGGGCAAATTCCAGGGCCGGGTGAACGGCGGCGTCGCCGTCTCCGGCGTTCTTTCGGGCACCGCCGAAGGCGCCGCGATCCGGATCCGGTCGGACGATGCCGGTGCCGTGCTGCGCGATTCGGGGCTGTTTGAGAACGTGGCCGGCGGTACGCTGGATCTCACGCTGCGGCCCGCCGGCGGCCGCGGTATCTATGACGGCCGGGTCACCGTGGCAGGACCGCGACTGCTCGATGCGCCCGCCATGGCCAAGCTGGTCAGCGCGATATCCGGCGTCGGCCTGATCGACCAGATGCGCGGCCGTGGAATTCCGTTCGACGATGTGCGCGCCGATTTCCGCTTGAGCCCCGGCCGCCTGACGCTTTACCGCTCTTCCGCGGTGGGCAACGCGCTCGGTCTGTCGATGGACGGGGTCTTCGATCCCCAGACCAAGAGGATGGACATGCAGGGCGTGATCTCGCCGATCTACCTGCTGAACCGCGTGGGATCGGTCTTCACGCGCCGCGGCGAGGGCCTCTTCGGCGTGAACTTCACCCTGCGCGGTCCCGTGAGCGACCCGGCTGTGGGCGTCAACCCATTGTCGATCCTCACCCCGGGCCTGTTCCGGGACATCTTTCGCCGGCCGCCACCGACCCGAACGAACTGAGGAATGCCATGAAGCTGTCTGATTTCGACTTCGATCTGCCGGAAGACCTGATCGCCGTGCGACCCGCCCGCCCGCGATCCTCCGCGCGGATGCTGGTGGCGCAGGGCGCGCGCATCACGGATGCGCATGTCACGGACCTCGTGGAGTGGCTGCGGCCCGGCGACCGCCTGGTGCTCAACGACACGCGGGTGATCCCCGCGCGCCTCTCTGGCGTCCGCCGGCGCCACGGTGGCGACGGACCGACCGAGGCGCGGATCGAGGCTACCTTGCTGGAGCCGCGCGCCGACGGAAGCTGGGCCGCGCTTCTGAAACCGTTAAAGAAGGTGCGCGACGGCGAGGATATCGTCTTTTCCGCCGATCTGAGCGCGACGGTGACGGGCCGAGATGAAGGCGCCGCGCATCTGCGCTTCAACCTCGCGGGCGAGGATTTCGACGCGGCGCTCGCGCAGGCGGGTGCGATGCCGCTGCCGCCCTATATCGCGGCGCGGCGCCCGGCCGATGCGCAGGATCTCGAGGATTACCAGACGATCTGGGCCGCCCGGCGGGGGGCCGTCGCGGCCCCCACGGCGTCGCTGCATTTCGACGCGGCACTGATGGCCGCGCTCGCCGCGCGCGGCATCGCGTTCAGTCACGTCACGCTCCATGTGGGCGCGGGGACCTTCCTGCCCGTAAAGGTCGACGACGTGACCCAGCACCGCATGCATGCCGAATGGGGCGAGGTCACGGAGGCGGCCGCGCGTGAAATCATGGAGACGCGGGCCGCGGGAGGGCGGATCGTCGCGGTGGGCACCACAGCGCTGCGCCTGATCGAGACCGCCGCGACGGGACCGAGGCAGATCGCCGCGTGGCAGGGCGAGACCGACATCTTCATCCGGCCGGGATTTTCGTTCCGCATCGCCGACGGCCTGATGACCAATTTCCACCTGCCGAAATCCACCCTGATGATGCTGGTTTCGGCCTTCCTCGGAACGGCCGAGATCCGTTCGGTCTATGCCCACGCGATCGCCGCGCGGTACCGTTTCTTCAGCTACGGTGATGCCTCTTTGCTCTGGCCCGAGGGCTAAAGTCACATCCGGCGTTGCCAGCGGTCACGACCTGTGGCACTTCCGGATCAGGCAGAAATGAACGAACGAGTTTAGGTGATGGCCGATTACACCCAGCGCCGGATAATGATGGTGGACACGCAGGTGCGCCCCTCGGATGTCACCGAATTTCCCATCATCGATGCGATGCTCGACGTGCCGCGCGAGCTGTTCGTGCCGCAGGCTCTGCGCGAGGCGGCCTATAGCGGCGAGCATCTGCCGATCGACAACCGCCGCGTGATCCTCGATCCACGGACCCTTGCCAAGATGCTCGACGCGCTCGACGTGACGCCCTCGGATCTGTCGCTCGATCTCGGCCCCGCGATGGGCTATTCGAGCGCGATCCTCGCGCGCCTCTCGCAGGCCGTCGTCGCGGTCGAACCCGTCGCGGCCTACGTCACCGAAGCCGAGGCCGCCCTCAGCGAGGCCGGGATCGACAACGTCGCCGTAAATGCCGGTGAACTCCACGAAGGCGCTCCGGAATATGCGCCCTTCGACGTCATCATAATTCAGGGTGGAATCGAAATGCTTCCTCAGGCCATCGCCGATCAGCTTGCCGAGAACGGGCGCATCTGCTGCCTCTTCATGGAAGACGCGCTCGGAACGGCGCGGATCGGTCGCAAGGTCGACGGTCGCATCCATTGGCGGTACGCCTTCAACGCCTCGGCCCCGGTTCTCCCGGGATTCGAACGTGCCCGGGCCTTCACGCTTTGATGGTGCGTCATCGGTTCGTCCGCGCCGCCGCGCTCGCGCTCGGGGTGTTTTTCGGGACGGGGTCGGCCCATGCGGAGAGCCTGGCCGACGCGCTCGTGCTGGCCTACCGCCATGCGGGCCTCATCGAGAAGAACCGCGCCGTCCTGCGCGCCGCCGACGAGGACGTCGCCCAGACTATCGCGCTGCTGCGCCCCATCGTCAGCTACACCGCCAATGTCCGGCGCACCTGGACCTTTCCGAACGACCGGACCGTCCCGGGTCAGTCTGTGGGGGGCGTGCAGCTTTCCAATCCGACCGAGATCGAGAACGACGCAAGCACCAGCGCGAGCCTCGGGATTTCGGCCGAATTGCTGCTCTGGGACGGGGGCGCCACGCAACTCCAGATCGACGTGGCGCGCGAACTGGTCCTGTCGACGCGGCAAGGCCTGGTGGCGGCCGAGCAACAGGTCCTGCTCAACGCGGTCCTGGCCTATCTCGGTGTCCGCGAGGCGATCGCCTTCGTCGGACTGCGCGAAAGCAATGTCGAGGTCCTGGCCGAGCAATTGCGCGCCGCGCAGGACCGGTTCGAGGTCGGCGAAGTGACGCGCACCGATGTCTCCGTCGCCGAAGCCGGCCTCGCTGCGGCCCGTTCGGGCCTGGCGGCGGCTCTGGGCGATCTGGAACAGGCCCGCGCCACCTATGTGCGTTTCGTGGGCCAGCTTCCCGGAACGCTCGCCGAGATCGATCGTCTGCCGCCGCTTCCCGCGACCCTCGAGGCGGCGCAGGACGTCGCGCGAAAGACGCAGCCGGAGATCCTGCGCGCCATGCGGCTCGTCACGGTGGCCGAACTCAACGTGGCGCAGGCCAAGGCGGCGGTCCGTCCCTCGATCAGCGGTACCGCCAACCTTTCCGTCGGCGACGACTTCGAGGAGACGGCTTCGGTCGGCGTCCAGATGAGCGGCCCGATCTATACCGGCGGCAGGATCACGTCGCTCTACCGGCAGGCGGTCGCCCGCCGCGACGAATCGTTCGCCGACCTCCACATCGCGACGGACAACGTCTTGCAGGAGGTGGCGCAGGCCTGGGCGCTTCTGGAAGTGGCACGCGCTAGGATCGAGGCCGGGCAACTCGAGGTGCGCGCGGCCCGTCTCGCCTTCGAATCAGTTCAGGAGGAAGTCCGGTTCGGGACGCGGACCACCCTCGACATTCTCGATGCCGAGCAGAATCTCCAGGATGCGCGCGCGAACCTGATCTCCGCTCAGATCGCCGAGATCCGTGCCGCATATCAGCTGCTTTCCGGCATGGGCCTGATGACGGTCGATCACCTCGATCTCGCGGTCGTGCAGTACGATCCCGAGGCGTATTACAACGTCGTTCGCGATGCGCCGATCCGCGGGGTGTCTCCGCAGGGCCGGAAGCTCGACACGCTCCTGCGCTCGCTCGGCCGGGACTGATCGGTCCCGGTCCATCGGTTGCGGACCGCGTTAAGATTGTCTGAACCAGCGGGTTTCCGTATGGTCGGATCCGAACAGCGACACATGAGGCAGGTCCATGGCCGATCCCGCCAATATCGAGGATGTGCTTTCGGCGATCCGCAGACTGGTCTCCGACGGCACGCGCGACCGGCTGGTTCTGACCGCGGACCTGCGGGTGCCCGAGGAGAGAGCCGCGGCGCGCGAAGTTCTGCCGCCGCTCGTGCTCACGCGATCGGACCCGCCCGAGGCGCCGTCGGAGGCAATCCTCGCCGATGCCGGAAGCCTCGAGGCGCGCATCGCGCAGCTCGAGGCGGTCGTCGCGGCCCAGAACCACAAGCAGTCGGGCCATAACCAAGGCGCGGACGACACCGGAGCAATACCCCCGGCGGGCGAGGCGGAAGTTGCGGGCCGAGGGTACACCGCGATGGCCGCTCCGCAAGGCGTCGCGCTCGACGACGCCGCGTTGCGTGGCGTGGTCGCAGGGCTCGTCCGCGAGGAATTGCAGGGGGTCATGGGGGAACGGATCACCCGTAACATGCGACGGCTCGTGCGCCGCGAGATCATGCGTGCCATCGCGGCCGGCGATCTCGACTGAGGATCAGCCCACGGGCATCGCCAGCGCCAGGAGCGCGTCGAGATCCATGTGACGCTCCAGATGCGCCGCCAGCGCGTCGAGCGTCGCCTCGACGCCGTCCTCGAATCCCAGTGCAGAAGGATCGGCCCCGAGGCGATTAAGGTACCACCCGCGGAAGGCGTCGCCGCCGAAAAGCCCGTGGAGATAGCAACCCATCACCCGTCCGTCGGGCGATGCGGCACCTTCCGGACGCCCGTCGAGGCGCAGCCAGGCGCGCGCACCATCCGGCCCCTCGGTCTCGCCCATATGGATCTCGTATCCCGCGACCCGAACTCCGCTTTGCGCATGCAGGGCCTCCGACACGGTCACGCGCTTCTCGGGGCGCATATGCGTGACCACGTCGAGATGTCCGAGCCCCTCGACGGCGCCGGGCGGCCCCTCGACCCCGTCCGCATCGACGATCTGGCGGCCAAGCATCTGGTATCCACCGCAGATCCCCATGACGTTGCCGCCGCGCCGAATATGGGCGGCGAGATCGATGTCCCATCCTGCCTCCCGGAACGCGGCAAGATCGGCGATGGTGCATTTCGATCCGGGCAGCAGCACCAGCGCCGCGTCGCCGGGCAGAGGTCGTCCGGGGGCAATCAGCTCGACGGTGACGCCGGGCTCTGCCGTCAACGGATCGAGGTCGTCGAAATTGGCGATCCGCCCGAGCCGCGGAACGGCGATCTTGATCGCCCCGGTGCCGCCCCCTTTGCGTGCAAGGTCGAGCACGTCCTCGGCGGGCAACCGCCAGGCCGCGTCGAACCAGGGCACGACCCCGAGCGACGGCCATCCGGTGGCGTTTCGAATGACGGCAAGGCCGTCGTCGAACAGCGAGACGTCGCCGCGGAACTTGTTGATGGCGAAGGCCCGGATGCGCGCCCGATCGCCCGGCGGCAGCACGGCATAGGTTCCGACGCATTGCGCGATGACGCCACCGCGGTCTATGTCGCCCACAAGGATGACGGGTATGTTCGCGGCTTCGGCGAAGCCCATATTGGCGATATCGCCCTGGCGGAGATTGACTTCCGCGGGCGATCCGGCGCCTTCGACAAGGACGAGATCGGCATCCGCGGCAAGCCGGCCGAAACTCTCGATAACCCGCGGCATCAGGGCGGCCTTCTGGCACCCGTAATCGCGCGCGCGCAGTGTTCCGAACCGGCGCCCCTGGACGACGACCTGCGCGCCACGATCGGTTTCGGGTTTCAGCAACACCGGGTTCATGTCGACGACGGGATCGCGACGCGCGGCCCGCGCCTGCAGCGCCTGCGCGCGTCCGATCTCGCCGCCATCGATGGCGACGGCCGCGTTGTTGGACATGTTCTGGGGCTTGAACGGCGCGACGCGCAATCCTCGCGCATTGAAGGCCCTGGCAAGGCCGGCCACCAACATCGACTTGCCGACATTCGATCCCGCGCCTTGTATCATGATCGCGCGGGCAGTCATGTGCACCCTCCTGCGGATCGGCCAAAGAGATGCAGAACGGAAAAAACGCCGCGGACCGAAGTCGCGGCGTCGTTTTCGTAGTTTTGCGGAACGTGGATCAGGCGGCTTCGGCCTGCGCGGCGTGGCGGCGCTCGCTTTCCTCGCGGCTGAGAGCCACGGAGGTGCGGACACCCTTGCCCACGAACTCCATCAAGCCTTCGACCACACGCTCGTTGGGGTCGATCCCGGCACAGCTCAGAACCTCACGGCCATCACGCGAACGGGCCCAGCGTGCGATCTGCTCGGGGCCGTTTCCATATTTCTTGTCATCGGCGATCGCGTCATCCAGAGCGGCCAGCACGACGGCGGCGAAAAGCTTGCGGGCCCGATTACCCTGCTCATGGTTGAAAGCGGTTCCGTCAACGAAGTCGGTCATTCGACGATCCTTGTTATTCTTGCATTTCTCGGCGTGAGCGTCCTTATGGACCATCATGCCCGAGTTTGGCACCCTAATTCGGCATACCTCTTATGCGTGAAGAGCATATCGAAGCTTCCGAACACTCCAAATAGGCCGTGTTGCAGCCTCTCGAATGCAAAGATATAGGGGGCGTCAACATTTCATCAACCTAGCGTCACGGTTTTGCCATATGCCAAAAATCAACGGTAACGAAATTCGTCCGGGCAACGTCCTGGATCACAACGGTGGTCTCTGGGCCGCGGTGAAGGTCGATCACGTGAAGCCCGGAAAGGGCGGAGCATTCGCTCAGGTTGAATTGCGCAACCTGCGCAACGGCTCGAAGCTCAACGAGCGGTTCCGGTCCGCCGACAAGGTGGAGCGTGTCAGGCTGGAGCAGAAGGACCAGCAATTCCTTTTCGAATCCGACGGGATGCTGACTTTCATGGATGCCGAGACTTACGACCAGGTCGAACTACCCGCCGAGATCCTGGGCGAGCGCCGCCCGTTCCTTCAGGACGGTATGACGATCCAGGTGGAGTATTACGAGGCAGAGGCGCTGAGCGCCACGTTGCCGCAGAAGGTGATCTGCAAGGTCGTCGAGACCGAGCCTGTGGTGAAGGGGCAGACAGCCGCCAACAGCTTCAAGCCCGCAGTCCTCGACAACGGGCTCAAGGTCATGGTTCCGCCCTTCGTGGGGCAGGACGAGGACATCGTCGTGAACACCGAGACGATGGAGTATGCCGAGCGCGCCTAGACCCCGAGCGCGTCGAGCCGCGCCTCGACCATCGAGCGATATCCCGCGCCGAAAAGGCGCAGATGCACCAGCGCCGGCCAAAGCTGATAGAGCGCCCGGCGGCGGTCCCAGCCGGGAGCAAGAGCGCCGTAATGCGCCCAGAAGCTCTCGGGCGGCGTTCCGAACAGCGTCAACAGCGCCAGATCGACCTCGGCATCGCCGTGATAGCATGCCGGGTCGATGAGACCGCAAAACCGGTCACCGTCGAGAAGCACGTTTCCGCGCCAGAGATCCCCGTGCAGCAGGCTCGGACGCGGCCGTCGCTCGACAAGGTCGGGCACCCGTGCCGCGAGATCCTGCACACGGTTTGCGACTGCAGCAGGCAATGCCTCGGGCCAGGCCAGAAGGCGTCGTTCGATCCAGTATGTCGGCCATTCGTCGCAGGGCCAGGCGGGGCAGGGCGCGGGCCCAAAAGACGTATCTTCGGACCATCCATAGGTCTCGCCTGTGGTCGCGTGAAGGCAGGCGATCGCCTCTCCGGCCTCGGCCCACGCGGCGTCCGAGCCCGCCCCCTCGCCAAGGTCGGACATGACGAGGATCGTGTCGTCGGCATGGAACACCTCCGGAACGGGGCACCCCGAAGCGCCGATCGCCGCGAGCATTCGTGCCTCGGTCGCGCACGGGCCGCCTTGCTTGACGATCACCTTCCTGCCATCGGCCAATGTCGCGCGCGCAACCGATGCAATATCGCCGCCCGAGAGCGGCGTGAGCTCGACGACCGCGCTGCCGAGGGCGCGGTCCAGACGGCGGGCGACGTCACGCATCGCGGACGAGAATCGCCTCGCCGGCCCGCATCTCTCCGCCGGCCCGATCGAAACGCAGCCATGCCAGCGCCCGGTTGCCGGACCGGGTGAAAAGCGTCCCCGCCGGCTTTCCGTCCGACGCGATCTCGGAGCCCGGCATGGCCTCGCCGGTGATGCGCACGCGGGTCAGGCCCTTCTTGAGTTCGGTCTTGTGCTTCATTCGCGCGGTCACCTCTTGACCGACGTAGCAGCCTTTGCGGAAGTCGATCCCGTTGAGCCGGTCGAGCCCGAATTCGAGCGGGTAGCTGTCGTTCGGACGCAGTTCGATCCCCGATCGCGGCACCAGATGCTCGACCCGCAGCGCGTCCCAATCCGTCCCGTCATCCGGCGCGGCGTGCCCGATCGCCCGCCATCCGAGCGCGGGATGGCGCGGATCGCCGACGGCACCCTCGGGCGCCTCGCCGGTGCCGCGACCGACGGCGAGGTCGGTCGCATCGATCTGCACGTCACGCCGCAGCCGGTACATGGACAACCGCTGCGCCAAGGGGTCGACCATCTCCTCCGCGACGTCGATGAGCAGCGCATCCGCCCGGTTCGACACGAAGAAATCGGCCATATACTTGCCCTGCGGCGTCAGCAGCGCGGCATAGACCAGGGTGCCGGGTTGCGTCACGTCGTTGGTGACCAGATCCTGCACGAACGCCACCCGGTCGTTTCCGGTCAGCGCCAGCACCTTGCGTTCGTCGTCACTCATCCGAGCCTCCGTCTTCGCTGAATTGCAGACGATAGAGCTGTGCATAGAGACCGCCACGTTCAATGAGCTCTTCGTGCGTGCCCTGATCCACGACGCGGCCCTCGTCCATCACGACGATCCTGTCTGCGCCGCGGATCGTGGCGAGCCTGTGGGCGATGACGATGGTCGTGCGTCCGCGGCTGAGCCGGTCGAGCGCCTCCTGGATCAGCGCCTCGGACTGGGCATCGAGCGCCGATGTCGCCTCGTCGAGGAGCAGGATCGGCGTGTCGCGCAGCAACGCGCGCGCGATCGCCACACGCTGCCGCTGGCCGCCCGACAGGCTGGAGCCGCGGGGCCCGGCGCGCGTCTCGATCCCCTTCGGCAGTGCATCGGCGAAATCGGCGACATGCGCCGCCTCCACCACCTCTCGCAGGCGCGCCTCCGAGACATCGGTCCGGCCCAGGAGGATGTTCTCGCGGATCGTCTCGTCGAAGAGCAGCGCATCCTGCGTCACCACGGAAAAGAGCCCGCGCAGCGCACCGAGGTTGAATGTCTTCACGTCGCGGTCGTCGATCGTGACGCGACCCGCCTCGGGCTCGATCAGCCGGGTGAGCAGGTTGAAGATTGTGCTCTTGCCCGCGCCGGACGCGCCGACCAGAGCCGTGGTACGGCCGGCATCCGCATGAAGGGTCGTGCCGTGCAAGACCTGGTTGTCGTCATAGGAGAAGCTGACATTCTCGAGCCCGATGGCAGGCGGTTGAGCGTCCGCAACCGCATGTCCGCCCGAGGTGATCGACGGCCGCATGTCGAAGATCGTGTAGAGATTGTCGAGCGAGGCCGCCGCGACCTGCGTCACGCCGGCGACGGCCCCGATCCGCCGAAGCGGCTGGAACGCGAGCGCCATGGCGGTGAAGAACGACATGAACTCGCCCACGGTCTTTTCGCCCGAGATGATGTCCTGCCCGCCAAGCACCAGAACCCCGAAGAACCCGACGCCCGTCACGATATCGATGAGCCCCGGCAGCATCGCGCGGCCCGCCGCGGTCTTGATCTGGACCCGCACGATGTCGCTTACCAGCGCGTCGAAGCGGCCGACCTGATAGCTTTCCATCCCGTTGAGCTTGATCGCGTTTATGCCGTGAAAGATCTCGTCGAGCCGCGTCGCGCGCTGGAACGACGTGGCCCGCATGGCGCGCGTCTTCTTTCGGACATAGCGTTGCAGGACGATCGACGGCGCGATCAGCAGCGGCACCCCGATCAGCGCCGCGAGCGTCCATCCGGCATCGATGCTGAGCGCCACCACGAAAAGCGATACGAGCGCCACGATATCACGCCCGAGCCCCTGGATAAGCACCTGCCAGACGTTCTGCACCGCCGCGGTATCGCCCTGAACCCGTTCGATCAGGGCACCGGGGGCGTTGTCGGAAAAGAACCGCGTATCGAGCGTCATCATGTGGCCGAGCAGATCGACCTGCATCCGCGTCGAGGTCAGCTGGGCGACACGCGTCAGGACCGTCCGTTGCAGGACGCCTGTGATCGCCCGCATGAGGAACAGCAGCATGATGCCGCCGCCGACCCACCAGATCGCGCTGCCGTCTCCTGCCACGAAGACCCGGTCGAACATCGGCTGCAACAGATAGCTGAGCGCGCCCAAGCTGCCGCCCTCGATCGCCATCAACACGAACGCCCCGGCGAGCCACGGCCAGTGCTGGCGCACGTAATCGCGCCAGAGACGCCCCAGAAGGGCGCGGGCATTCGGCGAGAACGGCTTGGGCTTCTTACTCATCGCGCGTGGTCCTATCGCGGATCGGCGCGCGGGGGAAGCGGGCCGCGATTGACGCAGGCCGCGCGCGGACTTACGGCATCTCCGAACATGCCCGAAGGATCCGCCCATGTCGCTCGCCCACGGTCACCCCTATCTCGCAATTCCCGGCCCCTCGGTCATTCCCGATGCGGTTCAGCGGGCAATGCATCGCGCCGCGCCGAACATCTATACCGGGGAGCTGACCCAGATGATGCCGGGCATCATCGCGGACCTCAAACGCATCGCCAGAACCGATGCTCACTGCGCCATCTACATCGCCAACGGGCACGGCACCTGGGAGGCCGCCCTCGCCAATGTCATCTCGCCGGGCGACAAGCTGCTCTTCCCCGCGACGGGGCGTTTTGCACATGGCTGGTCCGAAGTCGCCACCCGGCTGGGCGCCGAGGTCGAGATGTTGGATTTCGGCAAGCAATCGGCCATCGACCCCGCCCGGGTGGCCGAGATCCTCGCCGCCGACACGCACCATCGGATCAAGGCACTCCCGGTGGTGTTCGTCGATACTTCGACAGGTATCCGAAATGATATCAAGGCGTTGCGAAAGGTTCTTGATGATCTGGATCATCCCGCCCTGCTTCTGGCGGACTGCATCGCATCGCTGGCCTGCGATCCCTATGAGATGGATGCATGGGGCGTCGACGTGACCATCTCCGCCTGCCAGAAAGGGCTCATGACGCCTCCGGGGCTGGGGTTTATCTTCTACAACGACAAGGCCGACCGCGTTCGGGAGAATGCGGGCTGCGTCACGCATTACTGGGACTGGCGTCCGCGGACCGATCCCGCCGAACTCTACAGGTATTTCGACGGCACCGCGCCCACCCACCATATCTTTGGCTTGAGAGCCGCGTTGGACATGATCCACGCCGAAGGGTTCGACAACGTGCTGGCGCGGCACCGGACGCTCGCCCGCGCATTGTGGGCCGCGTTCGAGGCCTGGGGCAAAGGCGGACCGATGGAACTCAACATGTCCGATCCCGCCCTTCGGAGCCATGCCGTCACTTCGGCCAAAATCGGTGAGGATCGCGGCGACCGCCTGCGCGACTGGTGCGAGCAGAAGGCCGGTGTGACGCTGGGGATCGGACTGGGAATGGCCGCGCCGGGGACCTATGCTGCGACCGGGTATTTTCGGGTCGGCCATATGGGACATATCAACGCGCACATGATGCTCGGTGTGCTGGCGGTGATCCAGTCCGGGATGACCGCCCTTGATATCCCGTTCGGGGCCGGCGCGCTCGATGCGGCGACGGCGATCTGCGCCGAGGCGTGACCGGCCTCAGCGCCTTTTGGCGGCAGCAAGTGCCTCCGGCAGGGCCTCGGCGAAGATGTTCATCGCGTCTTTCGGCCCGCAGGTCACCCTTATGCACCGGTCGAGCGGTGCCACGCCCGGCATGCGTACGAACACGCCCCGCGCGCCAAGTTCCGACAAGACGGCGCGCGCATGATTTCCGTCCCGGCCGCAATCAAGGGTGACAAAGTTGGTTGCCGTAGGGAATGGTAGCAGGCCATGCGCGCGCGCAGTATCCGACAGGAAATCAACGCTTTGAGATATGCTTTTCATAATATGCTTCAGGTATTCCCGGTCCGCCAGCGCCGCCATGGCTCCCGCATGCGCAAGGCGTGACACGCCGAAATGGTCCCGCACCTTGTTATAGGCCTCGGCCATCCGACGGGAGGCGATGGCATACCCGATCCGCATCCCGGCCAGCCCGTAGGCCTTCGAGAACGTCCGGAACCGGATCACGTTCGGCGTGTCGGGTACAAGCTCCGGCGCCGTCGCGACATCCGCGCACTCGAAATAAGCCTCGTCGAGCAGCAGCATGACTTCGTCGGGCAACCCGTCGATGAACGCGGCGATTTCCTCGGGTCCATACCACGACCCCATCGGATTGTCGGGGTTCGACAGATAGATCAGCCTGGCGCCGGTCTCGACGGCCTTGTCCCGTAATGCCGCCAGATCCTGGAGATCCTCGCGATAGGGTACCGTGTGGACGATGCCGCCATAGCCCGTCGCGTGATACGTGAATGTCGGATAGGCCCCAGCGGATGTCACCACCGCTTCGCCGGGCGCGACGAGCAGGCGTACCGTGGAGCCGAGCAATCCGTCGATGCCGCCGCCCACGACGAGATGTCCGGGATCGATCGAAAGGTGGCGCGCAAGAGCCTGTTTCAACTCGTGATATTCGGGATCGGGATACATCCAGGCATCCTGCGCGGCACGCGTCATCGCCTCGATCGCCCGCGGGCTCGGCCCGAAGGCAAGCTCGTTAGCCCCGAGGCGGGCGCCAAACGCCCGACCGGCCTGGCGCTCCAGCGTTTCGGGCCCGACGAAGGGAACCGTCGCGGGCAGGCTTTCGGCCAGGGGGGTCAGGCGCGGGCCGCTCATATCTCGGCCAAACGCGCAAGCGCTGTCTCGAGGCGCGCCTTCTCTTCCGACTTCTCGGCCATCAATGCCTTCGTTTCGGCCACGACATCGTCGGGCGCGGAGGCAAGGAATTTCGGGTTCTTCAACCGGCCGTTCAGCCCCGCGAGATCCTTCTCCAGCTTGCCCAGCGTCTTGGCGAGACGCTCCTTTTCCGCCGCTACGTCGATGATCCCGGCAAGCGGCAGAACAAACGAGCCGCCGCGCACCGAAATCGCAAGTGCGCCTTTCGGGGCCCCGTCGGCTTCGGTCAGTCGATCTACGCGCGCCATGCGCTGGATCAGCGCGGCGTTGCGTTCCCAGGCCAGCCGTCCCGCATCGTCGAGTTCGAGTTGCAAGAGCTCCACCTTGAGAGCAGCGGGCACGTTCATCTCGCCGCGCACCGAGCGGATCGCCTCGATCAGCGAGATCACCCAGCCGATCTCGTCCGCGGCGCTGGCGTCCACCAGATCCGTCGCCGTGTAGGCGGGCCAGTCACTGACGGCGAGCATCCTGTCGCCCGCCCAGAGCTCCTCGGTGACGAAGGGCATCATCGGATGCAGCAGGATCAGGCACTGGTCGAGGACCCACGCCATCACCGTGCGGGTCTCGTCGATCACCCCCTGATCGTCCGAGCCGAAGAGCGGCTTGGAAAATTCGACATACCAGTCGCAGACCACCCCCCAGACGAAGCGATAGAGCACGTCGGCCGCATCGTTGAAGCGGAACGCCTCGAGCGCCGCGTCGACCTCTTCGCGGGTCCGCGCGACTTCGCCGACGATCCACTTGTTCACCGTCGCGTTGGGCTTCGGCACATCCCCGGAACGGGTGCCGAGTGCCTCGTTCATCTCGGCAAAGCGAAAGGCGTTCCAGAGTTTTGTCGTGAAGTTGCGGTACCCTTCGATGCGTTTCTCATCCAACCGGATGGTTCCGGTAGCCGTTGCCATCGCCGCATTGTTGAACCGGTAGGCATCCGCGCCGTAGCGATCCACGAGGTCCAGCGGATCGACCACGTTACCGATCGACTTCGACATCTTCTGCCCCTTGGCGTCGCGCACGAGGCCATGCAGATAGACGGTGTCGAAAGGTTTCTGGCCCACGACCGCGTATTGCATCATCATCATCCGCGCGACCCAGAAGAACAGGATATCCGACCCGGTGATGAGCACGGAGGTCGGAAAATACCGCTCCATGAAGGTCTGGTCTTCGTCGCCCCAACCGAGCGTGCCGATGGGCCAGAGCCCGGAGGAGAACCACGTGTCGAGGACATCGGGATCGCGCGTGAGCCCCCGGTCGTCGCCAGCCTTCGCGCGTGCCTCGGCTTCGTTGGGGGCGCAGAACTGGTTGCCGTCTGCGTCGAACCAAACCGGAATTCGATGCCCCCACCAGAGCTGGCGGGAGATGCACCACGGCTCGATGTTCTCGAGCCAGTTGAAGTATGTCTTTTCACCGCTTTCGGGGATGATCTTCACCTCGCCCGAGCGCACGGCGTCGAGCGCCGGGCCGACGATGCGGGAGGTATCGACGAACCACTGGTCGGTCAGCATCGGCTCGATCACGACCTTCGAGCGGTCGCCGAAGGGCTGCATGATCGGCTTGGCCTCGACCAGCGGCGTCAGCTGTTCGCCGCGCGGCTCGCCGCCCTCTTCGGGCGCGGTGGGCTTGGCGGGGTCGCCCAGCCGCGGATCGGTGGGCACGACCATGACGGCGAGCCCTTCGGAGGTGATCTGCTCCACCACGCGGTTGCGCGCCTCGAACCGGTCGAGCCCGCGCAGGTCGTCGGGGACGAGGTTCAGCGCATCGGCTTCGGCCTCGGAAAGGGTGCGGCCCCCTTGTGCCACCTCCATCGCGATGCCCGCGGCCTCGACATAGGGCACGCCGTCGTCCCGCATGTGGCCCTTCGTATCCATCAGCCGGTACATCGGGATGCCGCCGCGTTTCGCGACGTCGTAGTCGTTGAAGTCATGCGCGCCGGTGATCTTGACCGCACCCGAGCCGAAATCGGGATCGGGATATTCGTCGGTGATGATTGGGATCAGACGGCGATGCTCCCTGGGGCCGACCGGGATCTCGCATAGCTGGCCCACGATCGGTGCATAGCGCGGATCGTCGGGATGGACCGCGACCGCGCCGTCGCCAAGCATTGTTTCGGGACGCGTCGTTGCGATCGAGATGTAGTCGCGCTCCTCCTCGAAGAGGACGTTTCCGTCCTCGTCCTTCTCGGCATAGGTATAGGTCGCGCCGCCGGCGAGCGGGTACTTGAAGTGCCACATATGGCCCGGCACTTCCTTGTTCTCGACCTCGAGATCCGAGATCGCGGTCTCGAAATGAGGGTCCCAGTTCACCAGCCGCTTGCCGCGATAGATGTGGCCGTTCTCGTACATGTCGCAGAAAACGCGGATCACGGCGTCGTGGAAGTTGGGCCCGTCTTCGGGCGACGGGTCGCCCGGCGCGCCCTGCATCGTGAAGGCCTCGCGCGACCAGTCCATGGAGCAGCCGAGGCGCTTGTCCTGCTCGACAATCTGGCCTCCGGAGGTGGCCTTCCACTCCCAGACCTTCTCGACGAAGGCCTCGCGCCCGAGATCGGCGCGCCTGATGCCCTGTTCGGAGAGCTGCCGCTCGACAACCAGCTGCGTCGCGATGCCGGCATGATCGAGGCCCGGCTGCCAGAGCGTGTCGTCCCCCTTCATCCGGTGCCAGCGGGTGAGGATGTCCATCAGCGTGTGGTTGAATCCGTGGCCCGCATGGAGGAACCCGGTCACGTTCGGTGGCGGCAGCAGGATGGAAAAGGACGACGCGCCGGGCTTGGCGTTGGCGCCCGCGACGAAACATCCGGCACGTTCCCATGCGGCGGAGATGTCGGGTTCGCGCGCGGCTGCGTCGAATGATTTTTCCATCGGCATGGCGGCTGTCCTTCCTCAAAACTTGGAGGCCGGGATAGCCAAATCGAAAGGCAACGGGAAGGGGCCTTCGGTGCGCGAGGGCCGCGCCTGCGCTCGGGCCGTCGGCAGGCAGGATCAGGTAGCTTGCTGCGCCCGTCGCATGGAGGCGATCTGCGGCGGGCCCGCGGATCTCGCCCTCGTCAAACGCTCCGGATCGGACCGCATGGGAAACCCGGGACCGCGATCATGCGACGTCTTCGAGGGCGCGATCGGGGGCGAGGCCCAGGGCGTGCACCACATCGCGCGTCAGGTGCGGCTTGTTGAGCGTGTAGAAATGCAGGTGCTCGGCACCGCCCGCGATCAGCTTGCCGCACATGTCGATCGCAAGCTCCTTCGAAAGCGCCTCCGCCGCCGCACCGTCGCCGGCAGTCCCGAACGCGTCGTCGAGCCAGGCGGGGATCGGCGTGCCGCAGGAAGTCGCGAATTTCTTCACGCCCTTCCAGTTCTCGATCGGCAGGACACCCGGGACGATCGGCGCGTCGATCCCGGCCGCCACGCAACGGTCGCGGAACCGGAAGAACGTGTCGGTCTCGAAGAAGAACTGCGTGATGGCCGATTGCGCACCGGCGTCGATCTTGCGCTTGAGGTACTCGACATCCGCCATCTCGGTCGCGGCGTCCGGATGCCGGTCGGGATAGGCGCCCACATGGAGGGTAAAATCGCCGGTGGCTGCCAGCGCCTCGATCAGCTCGACGGAATTGGCGAACCCGTCGGGATGCGCTTCGAACGCGCTGCCGCCCGGCATGTCGCCGCGCAGCGCAACGATGTCGCGCACGCCGGCTTGCGCATAGCCGCGCGCAATTTCCAGTGTTTCCTCGCGGCTGGCATTGACGCAGGTGAGATGCGCCGCGACGCGCAGGCCGGTCGTCTTGCTGATCGTCGTCACCGCCTCGTGGGTCAGTTCGCGCGTGGTGCCACCCGCGCCGTAGGTGACGGAGACGAAAGCGGGATCGAGCGGCGCGAGCGCATGGATCGTGTCCCACAGGCGAAACGACGCCTCGAGTGTCTTCGGCGGAAAGAACTCGAAAGAGATGGTCGGTTTGGTCATGGGGCACGATCCTCGATTTCTGGGCACTTGTCCCACGAGACGGACCGTGAGACAAATTCATAACTTTCAAGACAATCATGAGCCGAGCGTCAGCATGCATATCGAGTTTCGACATCTGCGTACGATCAAGGCGATCCATGAGGAAGGTGGGCTTGCCCGCGCCGCCGATCGGCTCAACATCACACAGAGCGCGCTGTCGCATCAGGTCAAGGGCCTCGAGGACCAGGTCGGCGTCGAGCTCTTCGTGCGGCGTTCGAAACCGATGAAGCTTTCGGCGGCTGGCATGCGTCTTCTGCGCGTGGCCGAGCGGATCCTGCCCGAGATCGCAGCACTCGAGGTCGAGTTCGCCGGCCTGCAATCGGGCAAGACCGGGCGGCTGCACATCGCCATCGAATGCCACGCCTGTTTCGAATGGCTGTTCCCGGTGCTCGAGAAGTTCCGGCAGGCCTGGCCGGATGTCGACGTGGATATCCGCCCCGGCCTCGCTTTCGGCGCGCTGCCGGCGCTTCAGCGTGAAGAGGTCGATCTGGTGGTCTCGTCCGACCCCGAGGACCTTCCGGGCGTCGATTTCACGCCGCTTTTCGACTACGAGCCGATTTTCGTGGCCTCGTCGCGCCATCCACTCGCGGCCCAGCCCTTCGTGACCGCCGAGGATTTTCGCGACCAGACGCTCATCACCTATCCGGTCGAACGCGCGCGCCTCGATGTCTTCAGCGCGTTGCTGACCCCCGCCGGGATCGAGCCCGCCGCCATCCGCCAGGTCGAGCTTACCGCCGTGATCCTGCTCCTCGTGGCGTCGATGCGCGGCGTCGCCGTGCTTCCCGACTGGGTGGTCCGCGACGTGCGGATGCAGAGCGATTACGTCACCCGCCCGATCACCGAAACGGGCCTGACCCGCCGCCTTTATGCCGCCACCCGCAGCGCCGAGACGACGACGCCCTTCATGTCGCATGTCCTGAAGCTCGCGCGGACCGAGCCGGTGAAGCTGCAACGCCAGTTCCACGAGCGCGCGCCCGCCTGAACGGCCCCGGGCAAGGCCGGGTCTTGGCAATCGCTGCGCCCTCACGTATGCGCTGACCTCCAATCGACAGGAAGGGCAGGGCCATGCCGGGCAGCGCCAATCTCAACATCATGATCAAGGCGGCGCGCACGGCCGCGCGCGGCCTCGTCAAGGATTTCCGCGAGGTCGAGAACCTCCAGGTCTCCTCCAAGGGCGCCGGCGATTTCGTGAGCCGCGCGGATATCGCGGCCGAACGCACCCTGCGCGACATCCTGCTAAGCGAGCGGCCGAATTACGGATGGCTCGGCGAGGAAACGGAAGAAGTTGCCGGGACCGACCCCACCCGCCGCTGGATCGTCGATCCGCTCGATGGAACGACCAATTATCTTCACGGCCTGCCGCATTGGGCGATCTCTATCGCGCTCGAGCACAAGGGCGAGATCGTTGCCGCCGTCGTCTTCGACGCCGCCAAGGACGAGATGTTCTTTGCCGAAAAGGGCGGCGGTGCCTTCCTCAACAACGCGCGCCTGCGCGTGTCGGACCGGCATCGACTGATCGAAGCGATCTTCGCGACCGGGCTTCCCTTCGGTGGGCGTCCGGAGCTGCCGGCAGTGATGCAGGATCTGGGCCGCCTCCTGCCGGCGACCGCCGGCGTGCGCCGGATGGGGGCCGCGGCGCTCGATCTCGCCTATGTCGCCGCGGGCCGCTACGACGGCTATTGGGAGCGTGGGATCCATCCCTGGGACGTGGCGGCGGGCCTGCTGCTCGTTCGCGAAGCCGGCGGCCTTGTCGAACCGATCGGCGAGGCGGGCGACATCTTCTCCTCGCGCGCTCTTGTGGCGGCGAATTCGCAGATCTTCGATACCTTCGCCAAGGTGATCCGCAACGCCTGACCCTGCGCGGCGCAGCGAGTGGTCCTAGCGGCGACGCCCGGCTTTCGGGATGGGCGTCCGGCGCGTGGTATAGCGCGCTTCGGGATGCGGCGGATGGCCGTGCGTGGCGTTCCAGAAACGGCGCCCCCCCAACCGCCGCCAGAGCGGATAGGTCAGCATCAGCCCTGCGAGAAAGCCGCCGGCATGCGCCCAGTAGGCGACGCCGCCGATCCCCGCCGGGGTCGCCGCACCAGAGAAGATCTGGATCGCGAACCACAGCCCCAGCACGATCCATGCCGGGATCGGAAAGATGCGGAAGAATATGATGAAGATGACCAGGATATCGATACGCGCCTTGGGGAAAAGCAGCAGGTAGCCCCCCATCACACCGGCAATGGCCCCAGAGGCGCCGACCATCGGCACCGTCGATCCGGGTTCCGACAGGGTCTGCGCCAGCGCCGCGGCTACCCCGCAAAAAAGGTAGAAGCCGAGATACCTGACCGGGCCCATCTCGTCCTCGAGATTGTCGCCGTAGAGCCAGAGGAACCACATGTTGCCCGCAAGGTGCAGAAGGCTCCCGTGCAGGAATTGCGATGTCACGAAGGTCAGCGGCGCGGCGATCGCGGGGACCGCGGCGTAGCGTTCCAGCAACGCGATCGCCGTCGCCTGTGACGAGAGCGCGGGCAGGGTGGCCAGAAAGACCACCACGTTCACGGCGATCAGCGCGAATGTGACCCAGGGAATGCGGCTCGACGGGTTGTGATCGCGGATCGGGAACATGCATGTCGCTTAGTTCCCGACCCCGAAGCGGTCAAGCGGTCCTGCGATCGGCGCTCATTCGGCGGCGTGGCGATGCGGATCGTTCTCCGCCACCTCGGCCAGCAGGGCCGCGTTGCCGCCCGACGCGGTCGTGTCGACGCAGAGATGGCGCTCGTGCATGACGTCGGGCACCGTGATGGAACCGGTCACCAGGCGCAGGAGCGGGCCCTCGCGCTGCGCCAGTTGCCTGGCTAGCATCCGGGCCGTGTCGTTGTCGCCCCACCAGATGGCCGAACCGAAGGCGGGCACGACGCTCAGATCCGGCAACTCGGTCACGACCTTTGCGATCCCCCCGATCGCCTCGACGCCCGCGACCTGCGCCTTGTGATCCTTCTCCGTCGGACCGAGGCAGAGCACAGGGTCCCGCGGAACCAGCCTCAGGCGGTTCGATTCGCCCGTGGGGCCCGGCATGTCGCGCTGCGTCTCGGGCGGCGACGCGGGCATCGTCGGCTGCGCAAAGCGTGGCAGGTAGAACGGGCCGCCCGCCTTGGGGCCCGTGCCCGACAGCTTTTCGCCGCCGAAGGGCTGCGAACCGACGATGGCGCCTATCTGGTTGCGGTTGACGTAGAGATTGCCGGCCTCGATCCGGTCCGTCACCTGCTGCACCCTGTCGTCGATGCGGGTGTGCAGCCCGAAGGTCAGGCCGTATCCCGTCGAATTGATCGCATCGACCACCTTGTCGATCTGCTGCGACTTGAAGGTCGCCACGTGCAAGACCGGCCCGAACACCTCGCGATCCATGTCCTCGATGCCCCCGACACGGATGAGGCAGGGCGACAGGAAATGTCCCTCGTCGGGAGAGGCGGTCTGATGGATCAGGCGACCTTCCTTGCGGGCGGCGCTGACATAGTCCGCGATCCGCGCATGCGCGGCCGCGTCGATCAGGGGGCCGCTATCGGCGTGGATCTGCCACGGATCGTCGAGCCGGAAGGCGTCCATCGCGCCCTTCAGCATCTTCAGGAAATCCTTGGCGATATCCTCCTGCAGATAGAGGCACCGCAGCGCGGAGCATCGCTGGCCCGCCGACTGGAACGACGATTGCAGGATGTCCCGCACGGCCTGTTCGGGCAGGGCGGTGCTGTCGACGATCATGGCGTTGAGCCCGCCCGTCTCGGCGATGAGCGGCGCGCCGGGGTCGCAGTTCTGGGCCATCGCCTGCTTGATCCTGCGGGCCGTGGCGGTCGATCCGGTAAAGGCCACGCCGGCGATCCGCGGATCGCTCGTCAGCGCGGCGCCGATCTCGCCGCCGCCGGGCAGCAGTTGCAGCGCCGCGGCCGGCACGCCCGCCCGGTGCAGGAGCGTCACCGCAAGCGAAGCGATGACCGGCGTCTGCTCGGCCGGCTTGGCCAGCACGGCATTGCCCGCGGCAAGGGCTGCCGCGACCTGGCCGGTGAAGATCGCGAGCGGAAAGTTCCAGGGCGAGATGCAGGTGAAGATCCCGAGCGGCGGTTCCGACAGATCGTTGATTTGCGCCGCGTAGTAGCGCAGGAAGTCCACCGCCTCGCGCAACTCCGCCATCGCGTCCGACAGGGTCTTGCCGGCCTCGCGCGCGAGGATGGCGAAGATCTCGCCGAAATTCTCCTCGTAAAGATCGGCCGCGGCATTGAGGATGCGCGCCCGCTCGGCAGGGGATGCCTCCCAGATCGTGGCATGGGCGATCGCGGTCGCGGCGTCGGCGGTGCTCGCATTGCGTACCTTGCCCGCGACCTCGTCCGGACGTGCGGGGTTCGCGCGCTCATGCGCCGCTTCCGGCTCGGCCGTCCCGGCGAGGATCGGCGCGACAACCCAGGGTTCGCTCGCGAAGGGCGACCGCGCTGCGTCGATTTCCGCAAGATGTTCCGCGCAGGCCAGATCCCATCCCTTGGAATTGCGGCGCTCGGGCAGGAAGAGGTCGGTCCCGGGCGTGACGGGTGCCGCATAGCCCAGCGCCTCGAACGGGTCGGCCGCGACCTGCTCGGGCGGGACGGAGCGGTCGACGATCTGGTTGACGAAGCTGCTGTTGGCACCGTTCTCCAGAAGCCTGCGCACCAGATAGGCCAGCAGGTCGCGATGGGCGCCCACGGGCGCGTAGATCCGGCACCGCGTGCCGTGGCGGGCCATGACGATGTCATGCAACGCCTCGCCCATGCCGTGCAGGCGCTGGAACTCGTATTCGTCCGTCGCGGCGCCCATATCGTCGGCCATGTGCAGCACCGCGGCCACCGTGCCCGCATTGTGGGTCGCGAATTGCGGATAGATATGCGCGCGTTTCCCCAGCAGCTTGCGCGCATTGGCGAGATAGCTCACATCCGTCGCGGGCTTGCGGGTGAAGACGGGAAAGCTCGACAGGCCCTCGACCTGCGACAGCTTCACTTCGGTATCCCAGTAGGCTCCCTTGACCAGGCGGACCATGATGGTGCGGCCGAGCCGCTCGGCCTGCGCCGCGATCCAGTCGATGACGTAGCCCGCGCGGGGCCCATAGGCCTGCACGACCACGCCGAACCCGTTCCATCCCTCCAGACGCCGATCGCGCAGGACGCGTTCGATCACCTGGAGCGACAGGCCCAGACGCGCCGCTTCCTCCGCGTCGATGTTGAAGCCGATCCCGAGCCGTGCGGCCTTGGCGGCCAGATCCGCCACGAGGGGGACGATCTCGTCGAGCACGCGGGCATGCTGCGCCAGCTCGTAGCGCGGATGCAGCGCCGAGAGCTTGACCGAGATGCCGGGATTCTTCGCGATGCTGTCATGGGTGGCGGCCTCGGCGATCTTCTCGATCGCGTCGTCATAGGCGTCGCGATAGCGGCGCGCATCGTCATAGGTCCGTGCCGCCTCGCCGAGCATGTCGTAGGAATAGGTGTAGCCCTTGGCCTCCTGCTTCGCGGCGCGGTCCATGGCCTTTTCCATGGTCTCCCCAAGGACGAACTGGCGGCCCATCTCGCGCATCGCATGGCCCGTCGCGCTGCGGATCACCGGCTCGCCCAGGCGCTTCACGGCGCCGCGCAGGACGCGCACCGGGCTCGGCCGTTTCCTGTCGAGCACGCGCCCCGTCAGCATCAGCGCCCAGGTCGAGGCGTTGACGAGCGACGATGTCGAGTGGCCCATATGGGTGCCCCAGTCGCCCGGTGCGATCTTGTCCTCGATCAGCGCATCGATCGTGGGCGCGTCGGGCACGCGCAGCAGCGCCTCCGCAAGACACATGAGCGCGATGCCTTCCTCGGTCGAAAGGCCGTATTCGGCGAGGAAGACCTCCATCATGCCCGGACGCGCATCGTCGCGGATCGCGCGAACCAGCTCGGCGGCACGGCCATGGATGGACTTGCGGTCCTCCACCGAAAGATCGGCTTGCGCGATGAGCTCGTCGAGCACCTTATCGACGTCGGGATAGGGCGATATCGGAAGGATCGTGGGCGGAAGCGTCGCGTCGTGCGGCATGACATTCTCCTGATCTGCGGATATAGGATAACGGATAACTTTCGGCACGACCGACTGCATTTACCCTGTTTGCAAGCCGGATCGTCCAAATTCACTTCACGGAGCGACGCGAATGGCCGAAAATGCGCTCGACAGATTCGATCTGGCGATTCTGGACGTGCTGGGGGCCGACGGCCGCATCAGCGTCACCGAACTCGCCGCGCGGGTGGGCCTGTCGAAAAGCCCCGTCCAGGCCCGGCTGAAGCGGCTCGAACAGAGCGGCGTGATCACCGGCTATCGCGCGCTGATCGATCCCGTGCGCCTGCGGCGCGAGCACGTGGCGTTCGTGGAGGTAAAGCTCGCCGATACGCGCGAGGCGGCGCTCGCCGCCTTCAACGCGGCCGTCCGCCTGCTCCCCGAAGTGGAGCAATGCCACATGATCGCCGGCAATTTCGACTATCTGCTGAAGGTGCGCACCGCCGACATGGCGACCTATCGCGATCTTCTGGGCACGCGGATCTCGATGCTGCCGCACGTGGCGCAGACATCGACCTATGTCGCGATGCAGGCGATCAAGGACGTGGCGCTCGCCACCGACGGGGCATGACCGTCCGGATGACCGGGGCAAATTCTTCGCGCAGTGACCGGGGCAAATTCTTCGCGCAGTGTGACTTTCCAGTGGTAGGCCCGGAGGGACTTGAACCCCCAACCAAAGCGTTATGAGCGCTCTGCTCTAACCAATTGAGCTACAGGCCCACTGCGTTCAGGGAAGTACCAGAGGCGCGCGCTCCGTCAAGAGGCAGGCGTCGCGATCGGCGGCGTGCCCAGTACCTGCCGCAACAGCGCGAGCTTGCGCGCCTCCTCGGCGGTGAAGGTCGCCCGGTCGCCGTCGATCTCGGCCAAGGCGCGCAGGTCCGGGCCGACGGGGTCGGACTGGGGCGGTACCGGGAATACGGTCGACAGGGCGAGGATCAGGGCGTTGAGCGTCATGCGGTGAAAACTGCGCGGTGCGCGTGCGGTTCCTAGGCCGTTGCGGCAACGCTGTGTTTCCGGTATCGCACCGGCCAATTCCAGGCGGCATCGGGGGCGGCAGATGAGCGACACGAAGCAGGGACTGACCTATGCGCAGTCGGGTGTCGATATCGAGGCGGGCAACGCGCTTGTCGAACGGATCAAGCCCGCGGCCAAGGCCACCGCCCGTCCGGGCGTGATGGCGGGGCTCGGCGGGTTCGGTGCGCTCTTCGATCCGCGCGCGGCGGGATACGACGATCCCGTGCTCGTGGCCGCCACCGACGGCGTCGGCACCAAGCTGCGGCTCGCGATCGATACCGGACGTCTCGACGGCGTCGGCGTGGATCTGGTCGCGATGTGCGTCAACGACCTGGTCTGCCAGGGGGCCGAGCCGCTGTTCTTTCTCGACTATTTCGCGACCGGCAGGCTCGAGGCCGACCGTGCCGCACGGGTGATCGAGGGGATCGCCGAAGGGTGCCGCCGCTCCGGCACCGCGCTCATCGGGGGCGAGACCGCCGAGATGCCGGGAATGTATGCGGGCGACGATTTCGACCTTGCGGGATTCGCCGTGGGCGCGATGGAGCGGGGCCGCGAACTGCCCGCGCATGTCGCCGAAGGGGACGTCCTGCTGGGGCTCGGATCCGATGGGGTTCATTCCAACGGGTTCTCGCTGGTGCGCAAGGTGGTGGAGCGGTCGGGCCTCGACTGGAGCGACGCGAGCCCCTTCGACGCCGACGGCTCGCTCGGAGCCACCTTACTCGCACCGACGCGGCTCTACGTGAAGCCGGCGCTGCAAGCGATCCGGGCCGGCGGTGTCCACGCGCTCGCGCATATCACCGGGGGCGGTCTGACCGAGAACCTGCCCCGCATCCTGCCAGAAGGCCTCGGCGCGCGGATCGAGCTTTCCTCATGGTCCCTGCCGCCGGTCTTTTCCTGGCTGAGCGAGGCGGGAGGGATCGACCGGGATGAAATGCTCACCACGTTCAATTGCGGCATCGGCATGGTGGTCGTCGTGGCGCAGGACCGCGCCGAGAGCATCGCGACCCTGCTGCACGAGGCCGGAGAACGCGTCGTTGCCCTCGGGATGGTCCTTCCGGGCGAAGGGGTTCGCTACGAGGGCGCGTTCGCGTGACCCTCAGGGTCGCGATCCTGCTCTCGGGCGGCGGCTCGAACATGGCGGCTCTGGCCGACAGCATGCACGGCGATCACCCGGCGCGGCCCTGCCTGGTCCTGTCGAACAATCCGGTCGCCGGGGGGCTCGGGCTCGCGGCCGATCGTGACATCCCCACGGCCTGCGTCGATCACCGGCGCTTCGGGGGCGACCGTACCGCGTTCGAGGCCGCGCTCCATGCGGAGCTCTCAGCGGTCGCGCCGGATCTGATCTGCCTTGCGGGCTTCATGCGCATTCTCACGCCGCCCTTCATCGACCATTGGCGCGGCAGGATGCTCAATGTCCATCCGTCGCTGCTGCCGAAATATCGCGGCCTCGACACCCATGCGCGGGCCATCGCGGCCGGCGACGCCGAGGCGGGCTGCACCGTGCACGAGGTCACCGCCGCGCTCGACGACGGACCGATCCTGGGCCAGGCCCGCGTGCCGATCGCGCCCGGCGACGATCCCGCGACGCTTTCCGCGCGCGTGCTGCGTGCCGAGCACGAGCTCTATCCGGCCGTCCTGCGGCGCGTGGCGGATGGGGATCGCCGACCGCTCATTCTGCCGTAAGGCTTTTCAACCGGACCGCTTGCGAATATCACCCGAGGGCCGCGGGGGAGAACGTCTTATGCGAAGGATGACGCAACCTACATGATCACCATCACCACGACCGAGGCGCTGGCGGAATTCTGCAACCGCGCCGCAGCCCGGCCCTATGTCACCGTCGACACAGAGTTTCTGCGCGAGCGGACATATTACTCCAAGCTCTGCCTGATCCAGCTGGCGATCTCCGGCACGGGGGAGGAGGATGCCGTGCTGGTCGATCCTCTGGTCGAGGGCCTGTCGCTCGAGCCGCTCTACGCGCTCTTTCGCGACAAGGCGGTGGTCAAGGTGTTCCACGCGGCACGGCAGGACATCGAGATCTTCTGCATCGATGGCGGCGTGATTCCGGCGCCGCTTTTCGATACGCAGGTGGCGGCGATGGTCTGCGGGTTCGGCGATCAGGTCGGCTACGAGACGCTGGTGCGCAAGATTGCAAAGAGCAGCGTCGACAAGTCGAGCCGGTTCACCGACTGGTCGCGCCGGCCGCTGACGGATGCGCAGAAATCCTATGCCCTCGCCGACGTGACGCATCTTCGGGTGATCTACGAATTCCTCGCCAAGGAGCTCGAACGCTCCGGACGCACCGAATGGGTGGAAGAGGAATTGGCGGTCCTGGGCGATCCCGAAACCTATCGCGTGGCCCCCCGCGATGCGTGGCGCAGGGTCAAGACACGGACGCAATCGGGCCGCTTCATGGCGATCCTGCGAGAGCTCGCGGCCTTTCGCGAAACCTATGCGCAGTCGCGCAACGTACCGCGCAACCGCGTCTACAAGGACGACGCGCTGATCGAACTCGCCTCGACCAAACCGACATCGGAAAGCGACCTGGCCAGATCGCGTCTGCTCCTGCGTGAAGCGCGCCGGGGCGAGATCGCCGACGGCATTCTCGCGGCGGTCCGCGCCGGGCTCGAGACCGACCCCGCCGATTTCCCCGAGCTCGACACCTCGCGCGACAAGCTTCAGGTGAATCCCGCGCTCGCCGATCTGCTGCGGGTCCTGCTCAAGGCCAAGGCCGAGACGGCGGGCGTGGCGCAGAAACTGATCGCGAGCTCGGCCGATCTCGACATGATCGCGGCCGGCGGGCGCGAGGTTCAGGCTCTGTCGGGATGGCGCAGGAAGGTCTTCGGCCGCGACGCGCTGCGCATGTGCGAGGGCCGGGTGGGGCTGAAGGCGCAGGGCAACGACGTGGTCGTCTTCGAGCTGTGACCGGGTGCTAGCGGCGGACGGCCTGGGCGTTGGTAGCACCACTCACCTTGAGTTCCGTCACGCCGGCAAGCGCGCGATCGCTGAGAAAGAGCGCCACCGTCACCTCGCGTGAACGCGGGGTCGAGACCCGTTCGGGGTCCGGCGGGGGGAATGCGCGAAACTCGAACGCACGGATGCCGGGTCCGGCGGGTGCCGGGATCAGGGCGCCTTCGTAGGCGCCCTGCACGGCGGCGATGCCGGTCGCGCGCAGGATCACGCCGCCCGGCGTCTGCACCGCCGATATGGTGTCGATCCGGTCGATCAGCGGTCGCGGATCCGCCTGCACCGGTGCCGGCGCGTTCGCGAGGTTCTGGCGCGACGGACCGCCGCATCCCGCTCCCATCGCGAGGAGCAGGAATGCCGTCAGAAGTCGCTTGCCCATGATCCGCTCCCGGCCGTTCCGCTTGTGCATCTCCGCCTAGCGCATGCCGGGCCGGTTGAAAAGTATCGCCGTGCTTGCGCGCTCCGGAGCGAGCGCCTAGGTCAAGACATCCCCACAAGGTACGAGGAAAAGATCATGGCTCAGGCCGAGTTCGACGACATTGCCGAAACCTTCGCGTTTCTCGACGATTGGGAGGATCGGTACCGCCACGTGATCGAGCTCGGGCGGGACCTTCCGCCGCTCTCCGGAGACGCGAAGAGCCCCGCCACGAAGGTCGAGGGCTGCGCCAGCCAGGTCTGGCTGGTTCCACGGATCGAGGACGGCCGGTTCGATTTCGACGGCGACAGCGATGCGATGATCGTCAAGGGGCTGATCGCCGTGCTTCACGCGCTCTATGCCGGGCGTCCGGTCGGCGAGGTGGCCGAAGTCGACGCCGATGCGTCGCTCCGGCGGCTGGGCCTCGACGAACATCTCTCGTCCCAGCGGTCGAACGGCTTGCGCGCCATGGTCCAGCGGATCCGCGCGGTGACGGCCCATGCCGGGTGATCGTCTCACCGTTTCGCGCGCGAAACATCACGCCTGCCGCGCGAGCGCCCGACCCAGATCGCCGTAGCCCGTCATCCGGCGTTCGAAGGCCAGGCCGAGCGTTCGGGCCGCCGCCTCGGCCCGCGCGGTCAGGTCCGGATCGTCCGTCTGCGCCTGATAGACCAGCTTGGTGTAGTGACCGAAATAGCTGTCGCGCAGTTCCGGATGACGGTCGAGCCCGAGGGGCCGGATCACGAAGGCATCGAATTGCCGGGCCAGGAAATCCGTGAGGTAGAACGCCGTGAATTCGTCTTCGGCACGCGCGACGAAGGCGTCGGTGCCCTCGAAGAAGGCATAGCAATGCGGCGCCGGGATCATCTCGACACCGAGGTCTTCGCAAACCCGCCCGAGCGCGCCGCCGGTGCCGCAATCGGCATAGGCCACGAAGATCCGGTCGTACCGCTCGCGATGAGTGGCGATCGCTTCGGCGACCGCGGGCGGGATCCTTTCGGGGTGGTTGTGCAGGATCGCCGGCAGGCAGGCGAGGTCCATATGCCGCAAGTCGTTCAGGCGGATCAATGCGGTGATCTCCCGCGCCAGCGCCCCGCAGGCAAGGATGAGCACACGACCGCGGCCTTCGGGCGGGACGCCCTCATGGGTCAGCGTGGCGGTATCGGGCAGGGGCATCATTCCAGCCGCACGGCAGTACCGTAGGCCAACACCTCGGCCGCATTCTGCGCGATCTGCGACGTCTCGAACCGGGTGCCGACGACCGCATCGGCCCCCGCGCTGCGGGCCGCTTCGATCATCCGGTCGAGCGCCTGTTCCCGTGCCGCGGCGAGAAGCTGCGCGTATTCTCGGACCTCGCCGCCGACGAGGTTCCTCAGCGATGCGACGATATCGCTGCCGACATGCTTGGCGCGAACCGTGGAGCCGCGCACGAGGCCCAGCGTCGCGACGATCTGGCGCCCTGCAATCTCTTCGGTGGTGACGACAATCATCTCAGCGGTCGATCCGGTCGTAGTGATCGTCATCCCGATTGCCTAAGCGCTGCAACACGACGCGCGCGACGACGTAAGCCACCAATGCGATCGGAATGGCGATGGCCCATCCGACCGGGTAGGCGAGGCTCGTCTGGATCACCGCCGCGACGAGGATCGTGAATCCGGCGCTCAAGATGACGAGAACGAGGATCAGCATAAGTTTGTCGAGCGGCATGGGATATCTCCTCTTCCGCTTGGATATCGGCGCGGCGGCGGACGCCTTCAAGACGCGGGGCTGGCGCCTGCCTGATTATGACGCCGCGCGACCTGCTGCTTTGCCGTCTCGACCGCCACGGCTGCATCGCGGCAATAGGCATCGGCACCGATCGCGCGCCCGAATTCCTCGTTGAGCGGAGCGCCGCCCACGAGGACGATGTAATCGTCGCGGATACCCTGCTCCTTCATCGTGTCGATCACGACCTTCATGTAGGGCATCGTGGTGGTCAGAAGCGCCGACATCCCAAGGATGTCGGGCTTCTCGGATTCGAGCGCCGCGAGGTATTTCTCGACCGCGTTGTTGATCCCGAGATCGATCACCTCGAACCCGGCTCCTTCCATCATCATGCCGACGAGGTTCTTGCCGATATCGTGGATGTCGCCCTTGACGGTGCCGATCACCATCTTGCCCATGCGCGGCGCGCCGGTCTCGACCAGCAGCGGCTTGAGGATGTTCATCCCCCCCTTCATCGCACCCGCGGCCAGAAGGACCTCGGGCACGAACAGGATGCCGTCGCGGAAATCGTTGCCCACGATCGTCATGCCGCTCACCAGCGCCTTGGTCAGGATGTCGTAGGGCTGCCAGCCGCGTTCGAGCAGGATGTTCACGCCCTCCTCGATCTCTTCCTTCAGACCGTCATAGAGATCGTCCTGCATCTGCTGGACGAGCTCGTCGTCATCGAGTTCGGCGAGAATGATCTCGTCATCATCGGGCATATCGGTGCGTTCCTTCTCGGCTGCGGGGGCCGGTCCCCGGCAAGGGGGGATGCCAGGCCCGCAGTTTGTGGGTCTCTAGATGGGGCGGAAAATCGGCTTGGCAAATGTTCTCATTGTGTTCTAGTCTCGACGCATGTCCCATGTCGACACTCCTCCGCCGCGCGCGCGCAGCAAGGGCCGTGCGACGTCGCGCAATCCCGAGACGCGGTTCGATGCCTTCGCCCGCGTCGCCGAGGACGACGGCTGGCACGTGGACGAGGATCTGCCGCTCGTCCGCACGGAGATCCGCGACGAGGTTCCGCGCCGCGTCATCAGCCGCAATACTTCGCCCGATATCGGCTTCGACCGGTCGATCAATCCCTATCGCGGCTGCGAGCATGGGTGCATCTATTGCTTCGCGCGACCGACGCACGGCTATCTGGGGATGTCGCCGGGCCTCGACTTCGAGACGAAACTGATCGCGCGGCCGGAGGCGCCGCGGCTTCTCGCGCGCGAACTGGCGCGCAAGGGGTACACGGTGGCGCCGATCGCGCTGGGAACCAACACGGATCCCTATCAGCCGATCGAGCGCGACCGCCGCATCATGCGGGGCATTCTCGAGGTGCTTCAGGCCCACCGGCATCCGCTCAGCATCGCCACCAAGGGATCGCTGGTCGAGCGGGACATCGACATCCTGTCGGAGATGGCGGCGGCGCGCCTTGCGCGCGTCGGGATCTCGGTCACGACGCTCGATGCGGAGCTCGCCCGCCGGCTCGAGCCGCGGGTGCCGCCGCCCGCCCGGCGCCTGCAGACGATCGAGCGTCTGGCGAAAGCGGGCATCGAGGTGCGCGTGATGGCGTCGCCGATGATCCCGGGCCTGACCGATCCCGAGCTCGAGGCGATCCTGCAGGCCGCGCGAGATGCGGGGGCCGTGGGCGCCGCCTGGGTGATGCTGCGCCTGCCATACGAGGTCGCCGGGCTGTTCGAGGACTGGCTCGACCGGCACGCGCCGCTGCGCAAGGAGAAGGTTCTTGCCCGCCTGCGGGAGATGCATGGCGGCAAGACCTATTCCGCCGATTGGGGACACCGCATGCGCGGCGAGGGGATCCATGCGGCCCTGATCGCGCGGCGGTTCGACCTGGCCGTCAAGCGTCTGGGTCTGGCCGAGCACCTGTCGCCGCTGCGCTGCGATCTCTTCGAAGTGCCGCTCGGGACCGAACGGCAGCCTTCCCTGTTCTAGCGCACGTGCGGGCGAAGTAGCTGTCCCGACCGGCGGGAGGTGATATGCTGCGGCATGGTCAGCTTCGCCCATTCTGTCGCGCGGGTCGCGACGTGGAACCTCGCGGGGTACCAGTACGTCTCGCCCGACCGGATGCGGCGCCAGGTCGAGGGGCTCGCGCTTCTCGATGCCGAGATGGTCGTGCTGGTCGAGCTCGGATCCGAAGACCACCTTGCCGGGCTCTCGAGTGGGCTCGCGGCGTTCGGGCTCGAATATGCGCAGCTCTTCCTGGCGCAGCCGGGCGGGCTTCATATAGGTGTGCTCGCCAAGGCGGGCGTCGCCCTCGAGAACGCACGGCTCGTGCCCGGATCGCAGGGCGCCTACGAGTCCGGACGGCGGGCGCTGGCCTTCGACGTCCGGATCGGCGCCTTCGCAGCACACGTGCTCGGGCTGCACCTCAAATCGGGGCGCGGGTCCGCCGACCAGGCGCTGCGCGATACCCAGTGCCGGGCGATCGGAGCCTATGTCGATGCCTACCGCGCCGCGGAGGGGCAATCGCGGCGGACGATCCTGATGATGGGCGATTTCAACATGATCCCGGGCCAGGATGTCAGCAACTTCCATCACCTGGGCGGCGCCGACGTGATGGATTTCGTCTCGAGCTGGGATCTGCAGGATCGGTTCTCGCATATACTCGATCTCGGTCGGGCCAACCTGCTCGACGGGTTCGCCATCAGCCGCACCTATGCCACGCGATACGTGCGCGGATCCCTGCGGCTCTTTCCCATGCACTGGACCATGGAACTCGGGCGCGAGGCGTTCAGGGATCGGGTGTCTGATCATCTGCCCTTCACCGCCTCGTTCCGCATCACCTGAGCCGTCGGCCCCCGGGAAGCGCCGCCGCGCTTAGCCGCGGCGTCCGCGCCGACGTTCGCGGGGCTTCGCCACATCCGCGCCGGTGCCGTCGCCGGCGGATGAGAACCCGCCCATGCGGGCCTCGATCTCGGCGAGGTCGGGGGCCGGGCCCTCGGGGGTCTCCTCAAGCGCCCGGCGCATCCGTTCGAGATGTTCGGGCGTGGTCCCGCAGCAGCCGCCGATGATCCGCGCGCCGCAGTTGCGCGCCATCACGGCGTATTCGGCCATGAGCTCGGGCGTGCCGTTGTAGTGGATGTGGCCGTCCACATATTTCGGGATGCCCGCATTGCCCTTGGCGATCAGCGGTCTGTCGGGCGATTGCGACGCGAAGCCGAGAACGGTGCGCAGAAGGTCGGACGCGCCGACGCCGCAATTGGCGCCGAAGGCCACGGGGGGGCTGTCCTTCATCTTGCCAACGAGGGTCACCATGTCCTCGCTCGTCACGCCCATCATCGTGCGTCCGGCCGTGTCGAAGCTCATGGTGCCGCACCAGGGCATCCCGGCGAGCGCGGCGGCCTCGGAGGCCGCGCGGTATTCCTCGGGGGCGGAAATCGTCTCGACCCAGAGGACGTCGGCACCGCCTTCCTTGAGGCCCTCGGCCTGCTCGTGAAAGAGTTCGACGGCGAGTTCATGCGTGAGCGTTCCCATCGGCACGAAGATGTCGCCCGTGGGCCCCATGCTGCCCGCCACGACGATCTTGCGCCCCGCCGCGTCGGCGACCTCGCGGGCAAGCTCGGCGCCCGCGCGGTTGAGCTCTCGCACGCGATGCTGCGCGTCGTGCAGCTTCAGCCGCGATCCGTTGCCGCCGAAGGTATTGGTGAGAAAGAGGTCGCTTCCCGCCCCGACGGGACCGCGATAGAGGTCGCGGATCCGGTCGGGATGGTCGAGGTTCCACATCTCCGGCGCATCGCCCGATTGCAGCCCCATGTTGAAGAGGTTCGTGCCGGTCGCGCCATCGGCAAGAAGCCAGTCGCGCTCGTTGAGCATCTCGGTCAGGGCATCGTCGGGCATCGGGTCGCTCCATTCAGGTCGCGCGGGGTCTGTCACGGAAACGGCGAGGGCGCAAATGCGGATCGCTCAAGATGATTATGCATCAGCCCTCGTCGGCGAGCTGTGCCTTGGCGGCGATCATCAGCTCGGCCATCTTGGCGCGGAGCGTCTCCTCGTCGATCTTGTCGCCGAGATCGCCCTTGACCTTGCGATAGACGTCCTCCTCGCCGGCCTCCTCGAAATCCGCCTTGACGACCTCGCGCGCATACTCGGCCGCGTCGTCCCCCGATCGGCCCATCAGATCGGCCGCCCAGAGGCCCAGCAGGCGGTTGCGCCGCGCCTCGGCGCGGAACTTTATCTGCGTATCATGCGCGTATTTGTTCTCGAACGCGTCGCGCCGGTCGTTCATGTCGGCCATCGGTATCCCCTCCCGAATGTTGTTCATCGGATATGTGCGGCGCCCGGCTCACGAACAAGAGGGCGTTCTTGGCAAAGCGGGGGCTTTGGACTATAGGCTGCGACGAACGGGCGGCCCACGCCTGGCAGGAGTTATCATGGCACGGCGCAAGAAAATCTACGAAGGCAAGGCCAAGATCCTTTACGAAGGCCCCGAGCCGGGCACCTTCGTGCAGTATTTCAAGGATGACGCCACGGCCTTCAACGCCGAGAAGCGGGCGACGATCGAAGGCAAGGGCGTGCTCAACAACCGCCTGAGCGAGTTCTTCATGAAGGGCCTTGCGCAGATCGGGGTGCCCACGCATTTCATCAAGCGGCTCAACATGCGCGAGCAGCTCATCCGCCAGGTCGAGATCATCCCGCTCGAGGTGGTCGTGCGGAACTTCGCTGCCGGGTCGATGTCGACCCGTCTGGGGCTGGCCGAAGGCACGGCGCTTCCGCGCCCGATCGTCGAATTCTGCCTCAAGGACGACAAGCTCGGGGATCCGCTGGTGAGCGAGGAGCACATCATCGCCTTCGGCTGGGCCGCGCAGCAGGACCTCGACGACATGATCGCGCTGGCGCTGCGGGTCAACGACTTCATGTCCGGCGTGATGCTGGCGGTCGGCATCAAGCTGGTCGATTTCAAGATCGAGATCGGCCGCGCCTGGGACGGCGACTTCCAGAGACTGATCGTCGCCGACGAGATCAGTCCCGATTCGTGCCGCCTCTGGGACATGGAAACCGGTCAGAAGCTCGACAAGGACGTGTTCCGCCGCGATCTCGGCAATCTCGCCGATGCGTATACGGAGGTCGCGCGTCGCCTGGGCGTGCTGCCCTCGAACGTGACGCACGCGACGAAGCCCACCTTGATCAACTGAGCCGCACAGGCGGCGATTTCGGACATTCGCGGACAAACGAGACGGGGGACCGCGCCATGAAGGCACGTGTGCATGTTATGTTGAAGGACGGGGTCCTCGATCCGCAGGGCGAAGCGGTCCGTCACGCGCTCGGCGCGCTCGGCTTCGACGAGGCGGAGGGCGTCCGGCAGGGCAAGGTTTTGGAGCTCGACCTCGCAGACGGGACCAGCGAGGCGCGTATCGCCGAGATGTGCGAGCGGCTGCTCTCCAACACCGTGATCGAGACCTACCGCGTGGAGATCCTCTAGATGCGCATCGCGATCGACATGGACGAAGTGCTGGCCGACACGCATGCCGCCAAGCTCGCGATGTTCCGCGAGATGGGGTATGAATGGAGCGACGACGAGATGTCCGGGCGCAAGGTGATGGACCTGGCGCGGGCCGAGCATGCCGAACGGGTCGAGGCCGAGTTGCAGCAAGGCGCTATCTTCGGTGATCTCGAGGTGATCGAGGATTCGCAGGCCGCGCTCGAAGCCCTCGCCCGCGACAACGAGATCTTCATCGCGACCGCGGCGATGGAATACCCGGCTTCCTGCGCGCACAAGATTGCCTGGATGCAGCGGCATTTCCCGTTCGTCCCGGTGATGAACATCGTCCTGTGCGGCGACAAGAGCATCATCTCAGCCGACCTTCTGATCGACGATTCTCCGCGCCACTTCGCGGGCTTCGGCGGACGCGGCATATGTTTCGACGCACCGCACAATTGTGGCCAGCAGGTGGACCACCGCCTGATGGGCTGGTCGGACGCAGAGGCGCTCGTCGCCGGGTTCAACTGAAGGCACGTCCCATGAAAGCAGCCGTGATCGTCTTTCCCGGGTCGAATTGCGATCGGGACCTTGCCGTGGCGCTGCGCCAGGCCGGTTTTGACGTCGAGATGGTCTGGCACAAGAATCGGGATCTGCCGGGCGGCATCGATCTGGTCGGGCTGCCCGGGGGGTTCTCGTTCGGCGATTATCTGCGCTGTGGCGCCATCGCCGCGCGTTCGCCGATCGTCGACGCGGTGGTCGCGCATGGAAACCGGGGCGGGCATGTCCTGGGCATCTGCAACGGGTTCCAGATCCTGACCGAGACCGGTCTGCTTCCGGGGGCCCTCATGCGCAACCGGCAGCTGAAATACATCTGTCGCACGGTGCCGTTGGTCGTGCGCAACACCTCCAGCGACTTCACGAGCGGATTTCACGACGGGCAGGCGATCGAGATCCCGATCGCCCACCACGACGGCAATTACTTCGCGGAGCCCGAAACGCTCGATCGTCTGCATGGCGAGGGGCGTGTCGCCTTTACCTATGCCGCCAATCCCAACGGTTCGCAGACCGATATCGCGGGGGTCCTGAGCGCCAACGGTCGGATCCTGGGGATGATGCCGCATCCCGAACGCGCCGCGGATCCCGCCCTGGGCGGGATGGACGGACGGGCGCTTTTCGACACTCTCGCCGGGAGCTTCGCCGCAGCGTAAGCTTGTGAGGCGGCCCCGTCATACTTTAGCCTGCACGCATGAGCCAGCCCATGATCCCCACAGCCCGGCCGCCACGACGCTGGCCGTGGCGTCTCGCGGCGCTGTTCGCCGTGATCGTCGCGGTCAGCGTCGTGTGGGTCACGAACGCCTTCCTGACGGAGCGGTTCACCGAAAGCACCCGCAACCGGGCCGAGGTGCGTCTGGCGCTCTATTCGGGCAATCTCATGAGCGCGTTGCAGCGTGCCAGCGTCGTGCCACTGCTGCTCAGCCGGGATCCCGCGCTGATCGGTGCGCTGACATCGTCGGATTATTCCCAGACCACGCAGCGGCTGATCTCCTATCTCGATGAGATCGGGGCGCAATCGCTGATGCTGCTCGATCACGAGGGAAGGGCGGTCGCGGCGACCGATCGCGCGCGGCTTGGCTCGACCCACCGTCAGGAGCCTTACTACATTGATGCTCTTCGCGGCGAGGGGACCGTATTTTCAACGGTCCAGCGCGACAGCGGCGCCTTCGCGTTCTCCTATTCGCGGCGGATCGAGGTTGGCGGAAACCTGGCGGGGGTGATCGTTGTGGGCGTCGACCTGCGTCAATTCGAAAGCAGCTGGGCGGGCTTTTCCGACGCCGTGATGGTCACCAACAGCGAGGGTCAGATCGTCCTTGCGACGGAATCGCGCTGGCGGGGCCTGAGCGAGGAGGAGGCGTTGGCCCGGCGCTCCGCGACGGGAGCGATCGCGCGCGCTATCCAGGCGACCAACGACTGGACCGCGCTTCCGGCGGATGCCTACGTCGCCGGCGAGGCCGTGATGCGGCAATCCACGCGCATTCCGTTCCAGGGCTGGCGCATGACGAGCTTCACCACATCGGCCTCGGTGCGCGAACGGGTCAACGGAGTGCTGGCGCTCGAGATCATGGGATTCGCGCTCTTGATCGCCGCAGGATCGTTCTGGGCCAGCCGGCGCGCCACGAACCGATCGAATTTCTTTCAACGGGAATCGGCGGATCTTCGCGCGTTGAACGTGGCGCTTCAGCGAGAAATTGCCGAGCGCAAGAAGGCGGAAAAGAACCTCGAAGTCGCCGAACAGACCGTGGCGCAGACCTCGAAACTCGCCGTGCTGGGCGAGATGTCGGCCTCGGTCAGTCACGAGTTGAACCAGCCGCTGGCCGCGATGAAGACCTATCTCGCCGGAGCGCGGCTTCTGGTGCAGCGAAAGCGCCCCGACGAGGCATTGGCGTCGTTCCACCGGATCGACGACCTGATCGAGCGGATGGGCGCCATCACCCGCCAGCTCAAGAGTTACGCCCGCAAGGGCGGCGACGCGTTCGAGACGCTCGATCTGCGCAGTTCGGTGAGCGCGGCGCTCGCCATGATGGAGCCGCAGCTCAAGGCGCGAGACGTGGCGATCACCCGCTCGGTGCCGGCAGCACCGGTGCCCGTGGTCGCCGACCGCATCCGCGTCGAGCAGGTCATCGTCAACCTGCTGCGCAACGCGATCGATGCCACCAAGGATGTCGACGAACCGCAGATCGCCATCATCCTTTCGGCCGGGGACAACGCGGTCTTGAGCGTCCGTGATAACGGGACGGGCATCCACGATCTCGACGCGCTCTTCGAGCCGTTCTACACGACGAAGGCTCCGGGCGACGGAACGGGTCTGGGACTGGCGATCTCGTCGGGCATCGTATCGGATCTGGACGGGCGTCTGACCGCGCGGAACGGGCGCGAGGGCGGAGCGGTATTCGAGATGTCGTTGCCGATCCGCAGCGATGTCCAGCACGCGGCGGAATAAGGGGAAGCGGCATGGCACCATCCATGAAGATCGCGATCATCGACGACGAACAGGACATGCGACAGTCGATCAGCCAGTGGCTCGCCCTCTCCGGCTTCGACACCGAGACCTATTCGTCGGCCGAGGACGCGCTGAAGACGCTGGGCACGGATTATCCCGGCGTCATCATCAGCGACATCAAGATGCCCGGGATGGACGGGATGGGGTTCCTCAAGCGGCTGATGGCGGTCGATTCCGCCCTGCCGGTCATCATGATCACCGGCCATGGCGACGTGCCGATGGCGGTCGAGGCAATGCGGGTCGGCGCATTCGACTTTCTCGAGAAGCCCTTCAATCCCGAGCGGATGAGCGATCTCGTCAAGCGGGCGGCGTCGCGACGGAGGCTGACGCTCGACAACCGGGCCCTGAGGCGCGAGCTCAGCGACGGGACCGGGATCATGCGAAAGCTGATCGGGACCTCTCCCGTGATGGAGCGGCTGCGCGAGGATATCCTGGATCTCGGACAGGCGGACGGGCATGTGCTGATCGACGGCGAGACCGGGACCGGCAAGACGCTCGTGGCACACGCGCTTCACGCCGTCGGGGCGAAGACCGGGCGCAAGTTCGTCCTCTTTTCCTGCGCCGGCCAGGATGAGGAGACGCTTGCCATCCGGCTCTTCGGGGCGGGGGACGAGGAAATTCCGCTCTTGGAACAGGCCCGGGGTGGCACGCTGGTGCTCGAGGATATCGACGCGCTGCCGACATCGCTGCAGGCAAGGCTCCTGACGTGGATGAACGAGCAGGGAACGCCCGCCGAGACGCGCCTGATCGCCATCTCGAACCTCTCGGCGCAGGGGCGGACGGTCGAGGACGCGCTGCGCCCGGACCTCTATTACCGTCTGGCGGCAATGAAGATCACGCTGCCGCCCCTGCGCGCGCGGGGAGAGGACATCCTGACGCTCTTCGCGCGGTTTTCCGAGCAGGCGGCCGAGGAATACGGCTGCGATGCGCCCGAAATCAGCGCGCAGGAAGCCGCGCAACTTCTCCAGGCGCCCTGGCCCGGGAATATCCGTCAGCTGACCAACGTGGCGGAGCGGGCCGTGATGCAGAACCGGCGCGGATCGGGAAAGATTTCGTCGCTGCTGATGGCGGACGAGGATTCGGACGAGCCCGGCATGACCACCGAAGGCAAACCCTTGAAGGAATACGTTGAGGCGTTCGAACGGATGTTGATCGACAATACGATGCGGCGCCACCGCGGATCGATCGTCGCGGTGATGGACGAGCTGTGCCTGCCGCGGCGGACGCTGAACGAGAAGATGGCGAAATACGGGCTCAGCCGGTCCGATTATCTCGGCGCGTAAGCCGTCTCGATAGATGAATTATGCAATTTTCTGCACTCCTAATGCCCCCTGAAGTAGCATAATTACAATTCCGCAATCTCAGGTTGCGTGTCCTCGGGGCACAATCCCATTGTAATAGGATTGCAAACTCCTCTATGCTCCTCGAAGCCGAAGCGCCTCCTTCTGAAGGGTATGGCTTCGACTGACATGATTTCGCTGGTGGACCGTTCCGGATCGGAACTGGCCCGATCAGACAGATCGGGGCCTCAGGGCCCTTTCCACATCCGGCGAAGGTACTGCCTGCCCGGACCCCTAATGACAGACGGGATAGCCCCGCCTGTCGGAGATGAAATGCGATGCGCGCGGCGCCTGTGACAGACCTGCTGACGAGAGGCACCTTCGCGTGTCCCTGCATGGTCGAACGCGCCAGCGCGATCGCCGCAATAAGACAATCCGGCGGATCGACCGCACCGCCTTCGGGCCATGGTGCGCTGCCAGGATTGCGGAAATTGGATCAATGGCAAAGAAGATGCTCATCGACGCCACGCATGCGGAAGAGACCCGCGTCGTGGTCGTGGACGGAAACAAGGTCGAGGAATTCGACTTCGAATCCGAAAACAAGCGCCAGCTGGCTGGCAACATCTATCTCGCGAAGGTAACGCGGGTCGAACCGTCGCTTCAGGCGGCGTTCGTGGATTACGGCGGCAACCGGCACGGGTTCCTCGCCTTCTCGGAAATCCACCCGGATTATTACCAGATTCCGATCGCCGATCGCGAAGCGCTCCTCGCAGAGGAAGCCGCGGAGGCCGATGCCGAGCGCGAAGAAGAAGATCGACCCAAGCGCCAGTCGCGGTCGCGCAGCCGGTCGAAGCCGGCCGAGACGACGTCGAGCGATGCACGCGTGTCTTCCGATGACGCGGAAGCGAGCAAGGATGCGGCAGAGGTCGCCGATGACATTCCGGCCGAGGAATCGGACGTAGATGCCGCCGCGCGCACCATGGCCATCGTCGAGGGCATACCCGGCATGGATGTGGTGGATCTGGCGCATGGCGACGGGGAGACGGAGAACGATGGCGACGGCGAGCCCAAGCCTTACGTCGCCGCCGATGATGCGTCCGAGCGCGATACCGATATCGAATCCGTCGCGGATGACGACGTGGCCGACGAGATGCGGCCACGCCGCAAGCCGCGCGCGAAGAAATACAAGATCCAGGAAGTCATCAAGGTCCGGCAGATCCTGCTCGTGCAGGTCGTGAAGGAAGAGCGGGGCAACAAGGGCGCCGCGCTGACCACGTACCTGTCGCTCGCCGGGCGTTACTGCGTCCTGATGCCGAACACGGCGCGTGGCGGTGGGATCAGCCGCAAGATCACCAACGTTGCCGACCGCAAGAAGCTCAAGGAGATCGCCAACTCGATCGAGGTGCCGCGCGGCGCCGGACTGATCGTGCGGACCGCCGGCGCGAAACGGACCAAGACCGAGATCAAGCGCGATTACGAGTACCTGCAACGCATGTGGGAAGAGATCCGTGCGCTGACCCTCAAATCCATCGCGCCGGCGCCGATCTACGAGGAAGGCAACCTGATCAAGCGATCGATCCGGGACCTTTACAATCGCGAGATCGATGAAGTTCTGGTCGAAGGCGACATGGGCTACCGCGTCGCCAAGGACTTCATGAAGATGATCATGCCGTCCCACGCGAAGAACGTGAAGAACTACCATGACCAGATGCCGCTCTTCGCGCGTCATCAGGTGGAAAGCTATCTGGGCGGCATGTTCAACCCGACCGTGCAGCTGCCGTCGGGGGGCTACATCGTCATCGGCGTGACCGAGGCGCTGGTCGCGATCGACGTGAACTCCGGTCGTGCAACGAAGGAGGGCTCGATCGAGGAGACCGCCTTCAAGACCAACATGGAGGCCGCGGACGAGGTGGCTCGGCAGCTTCGCCTGCGCGATCTTGCGGGCCTCGTGGTGATCGACTTCATCGACATGGAAGACCGCAAGCACAATGCCAGCGTCGAGAAGCACTTCAAGGACAAGCTGAAGACCGATCGCGCCCGCATCCAGGTGGGCAAGATCTCGGGCTTCGGTCTTCTCGAGATGTCGCGCCAGCGCCTGCGCCCCGGCATGATCGAGGCGACGACGCAACCTTGCCCGCATTGTCACGGGACGGGCCTTCTGCGCTCCGACGAGAATGTCTCGCTCGCCATCCTGCGCCAGCTCGAGGAAGAGGGGACGCGCAAGCGCACCAAGGAAGTCTGCGTGACCGCGCCGGTTCAGATTGCCAACTACCTGATCAACCACAAGCGCGATCATATCATCCAGATCGAGGCGCGTTACGGAATGGTCGTCCGCGTCGAGGCCGATGGCACGCTGGTCAGCCCCGATTACAAGGTCGAGAAGTTCAAGACGCAGATGACCCGCGTGGTCGAGCAGACGGCGGCGATCGTGTCGTCGGCATCGATGATGGATGATCTCGACGAAGAAATTCCCGAGGAGGTCGACGAGACCGAAGCCCCCGAGGCACCGCGGTCGAAGGCCGAGGAGCAGAAGCCCGCGAGCCAGGACGGCGACGAAAAGCCGAAGAAGCGCCGTCGGCGCCGGCGGCGTCGCAAGGGCGGCGGCAACGGGGATGGCGACGACCAGACCGGCAACGAGGCCTCCGATGTTCAAGAGAACGAAGGGTCCGCCGAGGAAGAGCCGTCGTCTGAGCCGGAGGTAGCCGCTGTGGCCGACACGCCCGAGCAGGATGACGACAAGCCGAAGCGCAAGCGCAGGCGGTCGAGATCCCGCAAATCGGGCGATGAGGGCACGGCTGAGCCGACCTCGACTGCAGAAGAGGATGCGGAAAGCCCTTCGGATCAGCAGAGCCAACGGGAGGTTGCTGAGACGCCGACCAAGCCCGAGGAGCCGGCTCGGCAAAGCGACGAAACACCCGAGGTCGCATCTCCGGTGGACGAGCAGGTGTCGAACCGGATCACCGAGGATGCCGCGGTCGCACCGCCTGTGCCGGCCAATGGCGGTAACGAGCCGCAAACCGAGGAAGAGACGCGGCCCAAGAAACGCGGGTGGTGGTCGCTTCGCGGCTAGTGACATGCCGCGCCCGGTCGGATCGCCGGGCGCGGCATTTGCCGAGACGGCTCAGCCTGTCTTGCGAACGAAGTAATTCTGGGCTCCGTCGCCCTCGATTTGCCCCAGAAAGACATGCCCGGCTTCGGTGCAGAAATGCGGGACATCGATCGTAGCGGCGGGATCGTCGGCGCGCAGCCGCGCGACGTGCCCTTCGGTCATCGTCATCAGTCGCTTGCGCAGCTTCAGGACGGGCAGGGGGCAGAGTAGCCCGCGCGCGTCGATGTCCTCGTCGAAATCCATGATCGAGACGTTGCCCCCGGATCCGGGCGATGTCCATGTCTTGCGGACCTGCACCCAGCCGGTCGGCAGGTAGGCATCACGTGTGATCGCCCCGGGCACGTCGCAGAACGAAAACCCTGATCGCCGATGCGAGTCCCGTTCGCGGGTCTCGCCCTGCATCGATCTCGGCGGCAAGGTCGTTGAGGGCACGGGCATCGGCGTTCGCGATGTCGCGGAACGCGCGCCAGAATTCGTCTTCCAGCGAGACGGACGTGCGATGCCCGCGGATGGTCAGGGAATGCTTGCGGGGAGGGCCGCTCACTCCTCATCCGTAAAGCGGTGCGCATCGAGATGCGCGCGCGCCCGCTCCGAGCGCAGGGCCTCTGCCAGACGTTCGGCCTTGGTACGTCCGAACTTCGCCGCGTTCTCGTCGGCGCGGGCCTTTTCGCGGGCGCGGTCCTTTGCCTTGCGGGCGCGGTTCAGGTTGACCGGGGCCTCGGTCATCGCGGACCGATCATCTCTTCGGGGCGCACGACGCGATCGAACGTTTCGGCATCGACGAAACCGAGATTGACCGCTTCCTCGCGCAGGGTCGTCCCGTTCTTGTGCGCGGTCTTTGCGACGCGCGTGGCATTGTCGTACCCGATCTCGGGCGCGAGCGCGGTCACAAGCATCAGCGATTCGCGCATCAGTCTGCCGATCCGGTCCTCGTCGGCACGGATGCCGGCCACGCAATTGTCGGTGAAGGCCACCGACGCGTCGCCCAGAAGCTGGATCGATTGCAGCACGTTATAGGCCATCATCGGCTTCATCACATTGAGCTCGAAATGGCCCTGCGAGCCGGCGAAGCCGACGGCCGCATCGTTGCCCATCACGTGCGCGCAAACCTGTGTGATCGCCTCAACCTGCGTTGGGTTCACCTTGCCGGGCATGATCGAGCTTCCCGGTTCGTTTTCGGGGAGCATCAACTCGCCCAGGCCGCAGCGCGGGCCCGAGCCGAGCAGGCGGATATCGCAGGCAATCTTGTAGAGGGATGCCGCCACGGTCTTGAGCGCGCCCGAAAGCTCCACGAGCGTGTCGTGCGCGGCGAGCGCCTCGAACTTGTTGGGTGCGGTGACGAAGGGCAGTCCGGTGATCTCCGCGATATGGCCCGCCACCTCTCCGCCCCAGCCTTGGGGAGAATTGAGACCGGTTCCGACCGCCGTTCCCCCTTGGGCGAGCTGATAGAGCCGTGGGAGCACGGCCTTCACGCGCTCGATCCCCATCGCGACCTGATGGGCATAGCCCGAGAATTCCTGCCCCAGCGTCAGGGGCGTCGCGTCCATCGTGTGGGTCCGGCCGATCTTGATGATCTCGGACCACTCCCGGGATTTGTCATCGAGAGTGGCGTGCAGCTTTTCGAGACCCGGCAGCAATACGTCCCTGACGCTGGTGGCGCAGGCAATGTGCATCGCGGTGGGAAACGTATCGTTGGACGATTGCCCCATATTGCAATGATCATTCGGATGCACCGGATCCTTCGATCCGATCTGGCCATCGAGCATCTCGATCGCGCGATTGGCGATGACCTCGTTGGCGTTCATGTTCGACTGGGTGCCCGAACCGGTCTGCCAGACGACGAGCGGGAAATGGGTATCCCATTCGCCCGCCACGACTTCGGCCGCGGCGGCGATGATCGCATCGGCGCGGCGATCGTCGAGCTTGCCGCGTGCTTTGTTGGCGGTGGCGCAGGCCTGCTTGATGACGCCCAAAGCCCGCACGATGGCGATCGGTTGACGTTCCCACCCGATCGGGAAGTTCATCAGCGAGCGCTGCGTCTGTGCGCCCCAGTATTTGTCCGCGGGGACTTCGAGCGGGCCAAAACTGTCGGTTTCGGTGCGGGTATCGGTCATATGGGTGTTCCTCGGGCCTTTTGCGCCGTCAGGCATACCGCGCTGCGGTGGCGGCAGGCAATCCCGTGCGGCGGCGCCGCGCTATTTGCGAAAGGCGTCCAAGCTGACGACTTCGGCATCGCCCTTCTTTTCGCCGGCTTCGGCATCCGGGTCGTCGGCATCGACCTCGACCATGTCGGCCGGTGCGGCCTCGGTCTCCTGCGTTTCGAACCGCAATCCGAATTCGACAGAAGGGTCCACGAAGGTCCTGATGGCGTCGTAGGGAATGTAGAGCGGTTCAGGGCTCTCGCCGAAGTTGAGGGTGACGGCGAAACCTTCGGCCCCGACCTCGAGCCCGTCATACCAGTGCTGCATCACGACGGTCATCTCGCCGGGATACCGATCGGATAGCCAGTCGGCGATCTCGACATCGGGATGCATCGTGTCGAAGGTTATGAAGAAATGATGCTCGCCGGGAAGCCCGTTCGCCTTCACGTCCTCAAGCAAACGTCGGATCAGGCCACGCATGGCCGCGTGCATGAGATTTCCGTAGTCGATACTGGTTGCCATCAAAGATCCCTCAAGTTGTCTCGAACCATAAGGGATTTGCCTCCGAAGAAAAGGGGGCGCATGGATCTGAGGCGCGTTCGTCCAAGGGGGAAGATGCCGTCGGAAAGGCTCGTACTGCGTAGCTTTGCTGGCGCGGACATCTGGCCGCGTCGTTTCGGAGTGGAACGAGACCTAAGCCGCGTCCTCGCCGGCAAGCAGCTTGAGCGTAAGATCCTCGGGTAGCATGCCCAGCTGCACGAAGTAGCCGAACATATCCATATGGTTGTGCGCCTCCACGATCAGATCGCCGTCGAACCGCGCCATCAGCTGTCCGGTAATCCGGATCGGTGTACACTTTCCGCGCGAGGTGCAGTCGACCTGCACCAGGGCTGCCACCCAGTCGTCGTGCACGAGCAGCCGCACGATCGTGAACTTTATATCGTGGACCATTGACCTGATCGCGAGAACGAGAACAGGAAAATCAGCTACGCCGACCGGCAAGCCGGGAAACCAGCCACTGGCCTCGAGCTCCGGTCCGAAAAACCTGTCGATCTGCTCGACTTCCCCACGTTCCCAGACCGTCTCATAGAAACATCTCAAGATTTGCAGCTTGGTCATCGTCGCCGCTCCCGCGAGTACAACTGAAGATTGAATAAACCCGCTAGGTTACGGAAGGATTGATAATTTGAGGATAAATGCAGGCTTCTGTTGCCAGGTGCCTGCGAACCCCGCCTTACGCTGCTAGGCGCAAGGGCTTAGATTTCGGTCTTGTCACAGCTTAGGCTGCGACGGCGACCGGAGCACGATTGTCGTTGGCAATTGTACTTTTCCGGACCGATAACGGTGGTACCTCACCGAGACAAAGCAAACCCCTTTAGACGTCCGTCGATCCTGTTTCGGCCCCATGATCCCCAACGAAAGGATGTTTGGTGGAGCCGCCGGGTACCGCCCCCGGGTCCGAACCGCTTATTGCGGGCGCGTTTATGTCCATAGTCTCCGAAGAGACACGCAGAGAATGGCGTCCCGCGGCGGCGATTTCAAGCGTCCGTGAAAATCTTTTCGCCGGAGAGGACAACTCGGGCTCCACGCCGGGCGGCTTCTTCCGGATTGTTCCAAATGGCCAGCATTGCAACCATGATCTCGACCGCAAAGAAGGTCAGCTTCGAGCGCGACGCCCCGCTCCATGCCAAGGCGGTCGTCGCATGGGCCACGGGCGACGCGCCGAGCCTCCAAGCCGACGAAAAGGCCGCCCGAGGCGGCGCGGACCTCGTCCCGACCGCTCCGATGTCGATCGAGGGAAGTGCGGGGACGATATTCACGAGGCCCGCAATGGGAAGTCTCCGGTCGTCGGTGGCCCGACATTCACGACGCGGATAGCTTCCGAAATGAGCGATCCGATCCGGGATGTGTGACAAATCGGGACGACGGGCGCCTCCCGCCCAACTTGACCCGCGTTTCGGGTGGAACTGGGCGGAGGGCATGTTAGGGTCCGTCATCATTCTCAGACCGCTGGGACATCCGGAAGGCGCTTGCGACACATTTCTCGCGGCGCGTGTCCGGGTCAATATTTTTTAGAACGAGGGAAAAGATTCCATGTCAGATACCTCTCCCGATCTGGATATTCCGTCGCCGGATGGCGACGTGAACCGGATCGATACCGATTACAACGTCGGACAGGACAACGTGCAGGGCGGTATCGGGCCGCTCAAGTTCGACGTGCACAATCCCGTCTTCCTGACCTCCTCGCTGACGATCGTCGCATTCGTGCTCGCCACGCTGATCTTCCAGGACCAGGCGAATGCGGTGTTCAACTGGCTCTTCAACTTCGTGACGACCACGTTCGACTGGTTCTTCCTGCTGTCCGCGAATATCTTCGTCGTCTTCTGCATCGCCCTGATCTTCACGCCCCTCGGGCGCGTCAGGCTTGGCGGTTCCGACGCGACGCCGGACTACACGTATCTTTCGTGGTTCGCGATGCTGTTCGCGGCCGGTATGGGGATCGGCCTCATGTTCTTCGGCGTGCTCGAGCCTGTCTATCACATGCAGGTTTCCGGTCCGCTCGGCCTTCAGGGACCGTTCGGAAGCGACGGGACCCTGAACCCCGAACAGATCGCCGCGGCTCGGAACCACGGGCTTGCGGCCACGATCTTCCACTGGGCGCTCCACCCGTGGGCGATCTACGCGGTCGTGGCGCTGGCGCTGGGTCTCTTTTCCTTCAACAAGCAGCTGCCGCTTTCGATCCGGTCCTGCTTCTACCCGCTCCTCGGCGATCGGGTCTGGGGCTGGCCCGGCCACGCGATCGATATCATCGCGGTCTTCGCCACGTTGTTCGGCCTCGCCACGTCGCTCGGTCTCGGTGCGCAGCAGGCCAGCGCGGGGCTCGAATACGTCTACGGCATTCCCCAGAGCGTCAACACACAGGTCATCATCATCATCGGCGTCACCGGTGTCGCGCTGTTTTCGGTGCTGCGCGGCGTAGACGGGGGGGTGAAGGTCCTTTCGAACATCAACATGTTTTTCGCCTTCCTGCTGGTCATGTTCGTCTTCCTGCTCGGGCCCACCATGGCCATTCTTCAGGATTTCTGGGGCGGGCTCTCGACCTACGTGATGGACGTTGTGCCGCTCTCCAATCCGTTCGGACGCGAGGATGACAGCTTCCGCGAGGGGTGGACGTCGTTCTACTGGGCGTGGTGGATCAGCTGGTCACCCTTCGTCGGCATGTTCATCGCCCGGGTCAGCCGGGGCCGCACCGTGCGCGAGTTCATCACTTGCGTCATCCTGATCCCGAGCCTCGTCTCGGTGTTCTGGATGGCCGTCTTCGGCGGCACCGCGATCGACCAGGTCGTGACCCATCCCGATACGTCGGGCGTGAAGGAGAACGTGATCGACAACTACAACGACGCGATCGCCCTCTTCTCCATGCTGGGCGAGCTGCCGCTGACCTCCATCGCCTCGACCCTGGCGATCATCCTGGTGCTGGTCTTCTTCGTCACCTCGTCGGATTCGGGATCGCTCGTGATCGACACGATCACCGCCGGCGGCAAGACCGAGGCGCCGACGGCGCAGCGGATCTTCTGGTGCGTGACCGAGGGCGTCGTCGCGATCACGCTTCTGATCGGCGGCGGTCTGACGGGGCTGCAGGCGATGGTGAACGCCACCGGCATCTTCTTCACGGTGGTCCTGCTGTTCCTCTGCTGGGCGATCTACAAGGGGCTCCGGTCGGAACCGCGCAGCGTCTGACGACCCTGTGGGACGAATGTCAGGAGGGGCGTCGCGATGCGGCGCCCCTTCTGCGTCGCGGGAGGCATCTTGACGGTGGGGCGCGCGGCCTAGCTATGCCCCATGGCGATACGCGGAGGTTTCATGGCCAGTGACAGCCCCATCATCCTGTGGTTCCGCCGCGACCTGCGGCTCTCCGATCACCCGGCGCTGGACATGGCCGTCGAAACGGGGCGGCCGATCGTACCGGTCTTCGTGCACGACGAGGTCGTCGAAACCCACGGCGCGGCGCCGAAATGGCGGCTCGGTCTCGCCGTCCAATGCTTTCAGGAGCGGCTCCGCGAGGTCGGGTCGCGCCTGATCCTGCGCCGTGGTACCGCCGAGAACGTTCTCCAGCAACTGGCGGAGGAGACCGGGGCCACGACGATCTGGTGGACGCGGGCTTACGATCCCGCCGCGATCCGCCGCGACGAGGCGGTCAAATCCGCGCTGACGGGGCAGGGGCTCGAGGCGGGGAGCAAGCCCGGTCATCTCCTGTTCGAGCCGTGGTCGGTCGAGACCCAGCAGGGCGGTTATTACAAGGTGTATTCGCCTTACTGGCGCGCGGTGAAGGATCGCGAGGTCCCCGCGACGCTTGCCGCGCCCCCGCAATTGTCGTCGCCCGCGCAATGGCCCGACAGCGACGATCTTAAAGACTGGAACATGGGCGCAGGTATGAACCGCGGTGCCCGCATCGTCCGTCCGTTCGCGACAATTGGCGAGGTTGCGGCGCACGAGCGGCTCGAAGCGTTCACGCGCGACCGGATCGACGACTACGAGACGGCGCGTGACGTTCCTGCAACCGACGGCACCTCGTCGCTGAGCGAAAACCTCACCTACGGAGAGATCTCGCCCCGGACCTGCTGGCATGCGGCCACGAAGGCGCAGAACGAGGGCAGGGACGGGGCCGGAACATGGCTATCTGAACTGGCATGGCGCGAATTCGCATATCACCTGCTCTATCACACCCCGCGGCTCCTGACCGACAACTGGCGCGAGGAATGGGATGCCTTTCCCTGGAACGAGGACGAGAGGCTTGCGGAGGTCAAGGCCTGGAAGCAGGGCCGGACCGGCATTCCCTTCGTCGACGCGGCGATGCGCGAAATGTTCGTGACCGGACGGATGCACAACCGTGCGCGGATGATCGTGGCAAGCTACCTGACCAAGCACCTGATGTGTCATTGGCGGATCGGAAAGGAATGGTTTGAGGATTGCCTGATCGACTGGGACCCCGCGAACAATTCCATGGGCTGGCAATGGGCCGCGGGGTCCGGGCCGGACGCGACGCCGTATTTCCGTATCTTCAATCCGATCACCCAGCTCGACAAGTTCGACGGCGATCGCGCCTATGTCCACCGATGGATCGCCGAGGGCCGGGAGACGCCGCACGAGGACGCGTTGAAATATTTCGACGCCATTCCGCGGCACTGGCCGATGTCGCCGGACGACGACTATCCGGCGCCGATCGTAGGCCACAAGGAGGGTCGTGAGCGCGCGCTCGAAGCCTATCAGAATCGCGATTTCTAGCCCGTTCACAACGGCGTGTCCGTTCGACGTGCCGCTGGACTAACCATCAAGCCTCTGAAAATTGAGTAAGCATTTATGACCAGCCGGGATCGCCTAAAACCGCATCCCATAGCTGCGCCGCAAGGAGCCGTGCCATGTTTTCACGCCGTATGTTTCTGGCTTTCGGAGCCTCCGCCGGGCTTTCCGCCTGCGCCCGTCGCCCGACGGAGGTCACGCGCACGGCCGTGCCGGAGATCGCGCCGCCGGCGCCCGTGCCGGACGCCTACGGGGCGATATGGGACGAACCCTTTCCGGTGCCCGCCATCCCTCCCGGCGTGGTCGATCCGGAGCTTTTCCGCCGGCACGTCCCCTCACCGCATGCCGGGCTGGGCGCGGGGACGGTGATCGTCGATCCCGACGCCGCATTCCTCTATCTCAACGAGGCCGACGGCCAGGCGCTGCGATACGGCGTCAGCGTCGGGGCGGAAGGTTTCGGCTGGTCGGGAACCGCGCGAATGCAATACAAGCGCGCCTGGCCTCGGTGGACCCCGCCGGACGAGATGGTTGCGCGGCAACCCCAGTACGAGCCCTATTCGATCGCCAACGGTGGCATGGATCCGGGCCCCGGCAACCCCTTGGGGGCGCGCGCGCTCTATCTGTTCCAGAACGGCGAGGATACACTCTATCGCATTCACGGAGCGTGCGAGCCGCAATATCTCGGCAAGTCGGTTTCGTCGGGGTGCATCAGGATGCTCGATCAGGACGTCATCGATCTCTACAATCGCGTCGACCACGGCGCCGAGGTGGTCGTGCTGAAGTCGATGAAGCCCGACCGTCTGATGAGCCTTTACTGAAACGCCGGGGGCCGATGCTTGGGCGCGCGCGGGTTTTTCGCGTGGATCACCGCGAGAGGATGGCTAAAGTGCCGTTTCAGCAGGAGACCATGACGCACGTATCGACGACAACCCGAGGGCAAAAGAACCTGCCACGCTACTTCGCGCGGGCGTTCTCGGCTCGGGCGCGCGGCAACGGGCGGCTCGATTTCGTGATCCCCGACGGTCGGCGGTTCCTGGTCGAGGGCGCCCTGCCTGGCCCCGTGGCCGAACTCGACATCCACCATCCCGACCTCTTCGCGCGGCTGATCCGCGAGACGATCTGGGCTTTTGCTATGCCTATCTCGATGGCTGGTGGTCGACGCCCGATCTGCAGGCGTTCATGGATCTGATCGCCGAGGATAACGATGCGGTCCGTGACGTGTTTCCGGGCGAAAACCTGCTACGTCTCTACGAGCGGGTGCGGTTCTGGCTTTCATCGAACTCGCGGCGGCAAGCCCGGCGGAACATCACGGTGCAGGATCGCCGGTGGGACGTCTGCAAACGCGGCCCCGACTTCATCCAGAAGTACGTCTTTCCCGGCGGCGTGCTGCCGGGTCCCAGCATTCCGCGCGCCCAGATCGAGCGCACGGGTCTGGATGCCGCGCGGTCGGTCGAATCTGGCGAAAGTTACAGTCAGGCGCTGCGTCTCTGGGTCGATGCGTTCAACACGCGCTGGAAAGATGCGGCCGCGATGGGGTTCGACGAGCGGTTCCGCCGGATGTGGAACTTCCATCTCACCTCCTGCGTGGCGACGTTCCGAAGCGGGAATTGCGACGTGACCAAGATCACACTGTTAAAGCCCGCCTGATGTATCCGACCGCCGCCAAGCTCGTCGCCGCGTTGGGCTTTGCCGCGCTCTCATGGATCGCGAGCCGCCAGGTCTCGCCGAACCTTCCCGAATTCCAGTCCCTCGGGCGCGCGGCGGAGGTCACCGCCGTGATCGGCCTTGTGCTCGGGTGGCGCATATCGGGTCGGCATGCGGGCAGGGGCATGGCCGAGGCGGCAGGGATCGGCGTGACCACGGCCCTCGCCATCGTCTTCTGGTCGACCCTGATCTGGGCGGGCTACGAGATGTTGGACCGCGCCCTCGCCGTCAGGTACGACGGGCCACTCGAAGGGTTGGAAGACATGGTTTCACTGATGCTCGACTACGCCGCATACACTTGGCCGGGGCTGGCATTGCCGGTTCTCGGCCTCGGATCGATCGTGATGGGCCTGCTGGTCGAGATGGTCTCGCGGCGCGAACATTCATGAGCGGCCTTTTCCTCTTCGGAACCCTGCTCGATCCCGAATTGCGCGCGCTGGTGGCGGGAGGCGCCATCGACGGGTGCGACGCATACCTGCCCGATCACCGGGTCCGGCGGGCGGCCGGGGCGGATTTTCCTGTCCTCGTTCCCCATGCCGGATCGGTTGCGCGGGGGCTGTTGATCGCGCCCGATGCCGTCGCGATGGTGCGGCTGCATTTCTACGAGGAGGGGTTCGGTTTTGGTCCCGAAACGATGCAACTGATCGTCGAGGGCGTCCCGCGGGAGGTCATTCTCTATCGCGCGCCGGACGCCGCCGCCTCGGACGAAGACTGGTGCCTCGATGCGTGGCGCGCGGACCGGGGTGAACTCACCCGACGGGCTGCCGCCGAGAGCATGTCCTATTTCGGCCGGATCGACGGTGCAACGCTGCGAGGGAGGGTCCCCACGATCTTCATCCGCGCCGCATCGGGGTTGCGTGCAGCCCAACACGACGCACCCGCGACGTTGCGCGCCGATATCCATCGTGACCGGATCGAGGTTCTGGCCCGCGAAAGGCCCTACGCGGATTACTTCGCGGTGGACGAGGTCACGTTGCGGCATCCGCGTTTCGACGGATCTGCGAGCGAGCCGGTGAAGCGGGCGGGCTTCGTGATGGGCGATGCTGTGACCGTTCTGCCCTACGATCCCGCCCGGGATCTGGTGATGCTCGTCGAACAGTTCCGGGCGGCACCGTTCTTGCGAGGAGATCCGCGGCCCTGGGCGCTTGAACCCATCGCGGGTCGCATCGATCCCGGAGAGACGCCCGAGCAGGCCGGCCGACGCGAGGCGCTGGAAGAGGCGGATCTGTCGATTTCGGCGCTCCATTTCATCGGCGGCAATTATCCCAGCCCGGGCGCGGTCACCGAATATCTGTTCTGCTATGTCGGCGTCACCGACCTCTCCAAGGAGGCGGAAGGGCTGGGCGGCCTTGAAGCGGAGGGGGAGGACATCCGCGCCCATGTCATTCCGTTCGAGCGACTGATGGATCTTGTCGCATCGGGCGAGGTCGAGACCGGCCCGACCGTGCTGAGCGCCCTCTGGCTCGAACGTGAACGGGCCGCAGGGCGCTTTGCTTGATGTTGGCGCGCGGCAGGAATAGCTACACCGAGAAACGACACGCCTCCGGGAGACCGACCGCATGACCATCCACAGCGATCTTGCCGCCGCCGTTGGCAACACGCCTCTTCTCCGTCTCGACGGTCCTTCCGAAGCGACAGGATGCGAGATCCTCGGCAAGGCCGAATTCATGAATCCCGGCCAGAGCGTCAAGGACCGCGCAGCGCTCTTCATCATCCGCGATGCGGTGGAAAAGGGGCTGCTCCAGCCGGGCGGCACGATCGTGGAGGGGACGGCCGGCAATACCGGCATCGGGCTCAGCCTCGTAGGCGCATCGATGGGGTTCAAATCGGTGATCGTCATCCCCGAGACGCAGAGCCAGGAGAAGAAGGACATGCTGCGTCTGGCGGGCGCCACTTTGGTCGAAGTGCCGGCGGTGCCTTACAAGAACGAGAACAACTACATCAAGTATTCCGGCCGTCTCGCCGAGAGACTGGCGGAGTCGGAGGAGAAGGGTGCGATCTGGGCCAACCAGTTCGACAATACCGCCAATCGCCGGGCCCATATCGAGGGCACTGGTCCCGAAATCTGGGAGCAGACAGGCGGCCGCGTGGACGGGTTCATCTGTGCCGCGGGCACCGGCGGCACGATCGCGGGCGTGGCTGAGATCCTGCAGCCGAAAGGCGTCAAGATCGGCCTCGCCGATCCGGAAGGGGCCGGGCTTCTCAAGATCTATACGGGCGAGGAAAACCCCGGCGACAGTATCTCGGAAGGGATCGGGCAGGGTCGCGTCACCGGCAATCTGGAAGGTTTCACCCCGGATTTCGCCTGGCGCATTCCCGATTCGGAGGCGCTGCCGGTCGTGTTCGACCTGCTGCTGAAGGAAGGTCTTTGCATGGGGGGCTCGACCGGCGTCAATGTCGCGGGGGCCATGCATCTCGCCCGGGAACTGGGGCCGGGCCACACCATCGTAACGGTGCTCTGCGATTACGGGACGCGGTATCAGTCGAAGATCTTCAACCCGGAATTCCTCGACGAGAAGGGTCTTCCGGTGCCCGAATGGCTTCGCAAGGGAAGCGCGCGCATGTTGCCGTCGGTCTTTGTCGACGCCTGATGTTCAGGCTTGCGCATGCGCTGGCCGTTCTGATCCTTCTGGCGCTTCCGGCGCTGGCCCAGACGTCTGACGCTCCCGATTTCGACGGCTGGGCCGACTTCGCCGAAAGCGTTCAGGAGACCCTGAACGATCCGACCGACATTTCCCGCCTGGAATCCCTGCGTGCGGACCTCGCGAGCCGGCGCAGCACCTTTCTGAGCGCGCAGGACGTGAACGCCACCCGCATCGCGACGGTCCAGAGCCAACTCGACGCGCTTGGCCCCGCACCCGCCGAAGGCGAGGAGCCCGAAGCCCCGGACGTGGCGGAGCGTCGCGCGTCGCTCAACGATCAACTCGCCGAGCTGCGCGCTCCCGTCGTCAGCGCCGAGGAAGCCTACACGCTCGCCGATGCGCTGATCGCGCAGATCGACAGGACGATCCGCGATCAATACGCGCAGCAATTCCTCGCCCGGAACGGATCGCCGCTCAATCCCGTATACTGGAACGACGGGGCCGATTTCCTGCGACAGGCGTGGTCGGATACGGTGGATCCCGTTCGGGGACGCTGGCAGGACACTGACGCGCGCGGGCGCGCGCTCGATGCGCTTCCCGTGGCCTTGCCCCTTGCCGTGATCGCACTCATGCTGATCGTGCGCAGTCGGTGGTGGATCCGGATATTTGCACGCTGGGTGGTGAACCAGACGCCTCGGGGACGTGGGGTGCTGTTCTTCCTTCTGTCGCTCGGTCAGGTCGCGCTTCCCGCTTTCGGAATTCTCCTCCTGGCGCATGCGGCGGCACTGACGGGGCTTTTCGCTGGTCCGCCGCAGGACCTTCTGTATGCGGCACCGCTCATCTTGCTTCCGATCTTCGTGGCAAAGTGGCTGGTCCACGTCCTTTTCAAGACGGAAGCGCTCGTTCCCTCGTTCTGGCAGGAGGATGGTCCGCTTCTGAGCGGTTTGCGTCAAGTCACGTCCCTGCTGGGATACGCTCTCGCGCTGATCATCGCGATCGAGGCGCTTGCGCAACTCACCGGCCAATCCGGCATCGCGGTCGATGTCGTCAAGTTCCTTCCGCGGCTGGTATTGGGGATGCTGCTCTTCCGGGCGGGACGGGTGCTTGTGGCACTGGGCACCCAGGAGGTGCCGGGAGACGGACGCAATCTGGGTGGATCTCTGACCCGCCTGCTTGGCCGCCTTGCCGTCATCGCAGGTGTCGCCGGCATTGCGCTGGCGGCGATCGGCTACAGCAATGCAACGCAGTCGCTGATGGCTCCCGCGACCGTCACGCTCGCTCTCACTGCCCTTCTGGGCCTGCTGCAGAAGCTAGTTTCGGATCTCTATGCCCTGATGACCGGCACGCCGGAGGGCGAGAACGAGGCGCTGGCACCACTGCTCATCGGCTTTGCCCTCGTGTTGCTGGCCCTACCGCTCTATGCGCTCATATGGGGTGCGCGCGTGGCGGATCTGACCGAGATCTGGTCGCGGTTCCGTACCGGATTCACCTGGGGCGATACACGGGTCTCACCGGGCGATTTCCTTACCTTCCTGCTGATCTTCGCACTTGGCTACGCGCTAACCCGGTTCGTACAGGGAACGTTGCGGAGCACTGTCCTGCCCAAGACCCGCCTCGATGTCGGGGGGCGCAACGCGATCGTCGCGGGTGTGGGCTATGTCGGCATATTCCTCGCCGCCATAATCGCCATCACGAGCGCCGGCATCGACCTCTCGTCGCTCGCGATCGTCGCCGGCGCCCTTTCCGTCGGTATCGGCTTCGGTCTGCAGAACGTGGTCTCGAACTTCGTTTCCGGTATCATCCTGTTGATCGAGCGACCGATCTCCGAGGGCGACTGGATTCAGGTCGGCGACCAGATGGGCTATGTGCGCGACATCTCGGTGCGATCCACGCGGATCGAGACATTCGACCGTACCGATGTCATCGTCCCCAACGCCGATCTGGTCTCCGGAACGGTGACGAACTGGACCCGCGGAAACAATGTCGGGCGCGTGATCGTGCCCGTCGGGGTCGCCTACGGCACGGATACCGAATGGGTCGCGGACGTGCTGAGGGAGATCGCCGAAGCGCATCCGATGGTCATCCTGAATCCGCCGCCGGCGGTGCTCTTCCGCGCTTTCGGCGCGGATTCGCTCGATTTCGAGATCCGTGCCATCCTGCGGGACGTCAACTTCGTGGTGCAGGTCCAGAGCGATCTGCTGCACGCCATTGCCAGCCGGTTCCGCAAGGAAGGCATCGAGATCCCCTTCGCGCAACGCGACGTCTGGCTGCGCAACCCGGAAGTACTTCAGCCGATGCCAAAGGACGCTGCCCCATGATCACGGAACTGCATCTGGAAGATCCCTATCTCAGGACCGCACCCGGTCGCGTCATCGAGGTAGGGGACAATTGGGTGCGCATCGATCCGACGCTTTTCTATGCCACAGGCGGAGGACAACCGGGAGATACGGGCCACCTGTCCTGGGAGGGCGGAGCGGCCATCGTCGAGAACTGCGAGAAGGGCGAGGGCGGCCCGATCCTGCGCCTCGGTGAGGGTGCACTTCCCGCGATCGGACAAGACGTCGTCCAGACGATCGACTGGGACCGCCGATGGGCCCATATGCGTATGCACACCGCACTTCACCTGCTCTCCGTCGTGATCCCGCTGCCGGTGACCGGCGGATCGATCTCGACCGGCAAGGGCCGCCTCGATTTCGACATGCCCGCACCGCCCGAGGATAAGGCGGCGATCTCGGCGGCGCTTGATGATCTGGTTCGCCGCGATCTTGCCGTCACGACCGAGTGGGTCGACGAGACCGCGCTCGATGCGGATCCGGGCCTCGTCAAGACGCTCCGCGTTCAACCGCCCCGAGGCGCAGGTCGCATCCGTCTGGTGCGGATCGGAACCGAACGGGAGCAGATCGATCTGCAACCCTGCGGCGGAACGCATGTCTCGCGTACCGGCGAGATCGGGCGGCTTAGGCTCGGCAAGGTGGAAAAGAAAGGCGGCCAGAACCGCCGGGTCTATCTGCATCTCGACGCGTGATCATTCGACGCTCGGTCGCCCTTGCATCTTCCCCCGGTTTTGCGCTACGCGCTCCGCACGGAGCGGTGGCCGAGTGGTCGAAGGCGCACGCCTGGAAAGTGTGTAGGCGGGAAACCGTCTCCAGGGTTCGAATCCCTGTCGCTCCGCCACTAAATCCTGTTTTTCTGTATATATACAAACAGTTAGACCGCTTGTTCTAGACCCCCCACGACTTCCCCCTGGGTGCACTGGGTATTTCTGGAACGTCACCTTCGGATCGCGAACCGTCACAACCGCTGCTTTCAGCGATTAGCCTTCCACGTCGCCTCAAACCCTCGTCGGATTGCGCTGGTAAAGCGCGGATGGATGCGGCTGCGATGTGTCTTTCAGCGACCGCCCCGAAGAGATCCTGTGAAAACCTGCGCGCGAAGCCGTTCAATATCGGTGGCGACCTTAGCCTTACAATCTTCATGAAGGTCGTGTCCCGCGAAATGGTGTAGCTCGCGACAGGCCTCGCGCTCACCGGCGGGCCGAGCTGGTCAGTCGCGCTGC
>CANLEQ010000009.1 GCA_947489705.1 uncultured Paracoccaceae bacterium | reverse complement strand
CTTGCTCATGCGGCGCGTCTAACGGCGTGGATTCGCAAAGTGAATCCTCCGTCGTCAGACTTGTGCAACAACGCCCCGTCGACACGGCGGCCAACCGGGCGGCGGGAGAATGGCTGGCGGGAAATGCGCCCGGCCCCGAGGCGAAACTGCTGGTGCTGGGATTCGAGCCGGTCGTCTATCTTTATTCGGGGCTCGAACAATTCACCCGTTTCATCTTCAGCGTGCCGTTCAAGACGGCCTGGGGGGGCGAGGCGGCGCAACAGGAGCTCATGCGCGCCTTCTCGGATCCGCCCTGGGCGATCGTGGTGCAGTCGTCGGACCGGTTGCCCCAGATGAGCGGCGACCGGCGCGACAGCCGGCAATTCATGCGCGAGGAGATGCCCGGGCTGCGGGATCGCCTCGCGACGGAGTATCGCATCGCCGAGACCTTCGGGCCGCTGGAGGTTTACGTGCGGCGGCAATAGCCCTCCGCGCAGGCGGAGGGCAGGTCACGCTGCCCTATTCGGGCAGGGCGTAGGAGATGACCGCGTCGCTGACGCCCGTTCCCATGAAATGGTGGCCGCCCGGCGCGATCATCACGTATTGCCGTCCGTCCACCTCGTAGGTGATCGGGTTGGCCTGTCCGCCGGCGGGCAGCACGTCGGTCCAGAGCGTCTCGCCCGTCTCGATATCCATCGCCCGGAACAGGTTGTCCGTCGCCGCGCCGATGAAGATCAGACCGCCTGCCGTGACGACAGACCCGCCGTTGTTCGGCGTGCCGATGGTGAAGGGCAGTTGCGACGGGATCCCGAAGGGTCCGTTGCGCCGCGCTGTGCCGATGGGCCGGTCCCAGAGGGTCTCGCCCGTCGCAAGGTCGATCGCCCTGATCCCGCCATAGGGCGGCTGGGTGCAGGGCATCCCGGTGATCGGCGAGCGCCACCCGGCATTGATGCGGATCGAGTAGGGTGCGCCCTCCTGCGGAGCGTTGCCGCCCGCGCCTTCGCCGCTGTCGCCGCCATCGGTGATGATCGGCCAGTCGGTCTCTTCCTGTGGGATGAGCTGGTTGTAGTTGGGGATGTTGTTGTAGTTCGCGACGATGATCCCGCGATCGGTATCGACCGCGACCGACCCCCAATCCGACCCGCCGTTATAGCCCGGATACTGGATGAAGGGCGCATCCTCCGTCGGCGGCTGGAAGAAGCCCGCGTAGTTCGCGCGGCGGAACTGGATGCGGCAATAGAGCTGGTCGAGGGGCGACATGCCGTACATGTCCCGCTCCTCGAGCGGCTCGAAGCGCAAGGTGTGGTAGGTGCTCGCCGGCTGGGTCGCCGAGATGTAATCGGGCTCGATGTCGCCGCGCGTCGGGACCGGATTCTCCTCGACCGGGTGCAGGCTCTCGCCCGTCTCGCGGTCAAGAACGTAGATGTCGCCCTGTTTGCTGGGCAGGATGATCGCGGGGACGGTTCCGCCGTCCTGCGGGAAATCGACCAGCGTCGGCTGGGAGCCGAGATCGTAATCCCACACGTCGTTATGGACGGTCTGGAAGGTCCAGGCGACCTCGCCCGTGGTGACGTCGATCGCCACGAGGGAGGTGGAATACTCGTTCTCGGCCTCGGAGCGGTTCGAGCCGTAGTAATCGACCGAACTGTTGCCCATCGGCAGATAGACATAACCGAGTTCCTCGTCGGCGACGCCTGTGGTCCACATGTTGGGGGTGCCGCGGGTATAGACCTCGCCCTCGGGCGGGCCGTCGCGATTCTCCTCGGGCGCGCCCAGGTCCCAGGCCCAGGCAAGCTCGCCCGTGCGGGCGTCGAAGCCGCGGATGACGCCCGACGGCGCATCCTCGGCCTGGCCGTCCTTGACCTGCGCGCCGGTGACGATGACGCCGCGCACGATGGCCGGCGGGGCGGTCACGGCGTACCAGCCGGGCACCCTCTCGCCGATATCCTGCCACAGATCGACGGTTCCGTTCTCGCCGAAATCCTCGCAAGGCACGCCCGTCGCGGCGTCGAGCGCGATGATCTTGGCGTCGAGTGTCGCCTGGATCAGCCGGGTGGCGCAGACATCGCCTTCGGCGGCCTCGGGATCGGACCAGATCGAGACCCCGCGGCAGGTCGCGCCGTAGGGGATCGCGTCGTTCGGCACGCCGGGATCGTAGCGCCAGTTCTCCTCGCCGCTGGCCGCGTTGACGGAGATGAGGATGTTCATCGCCGAGCACATCAGGATGTCGTCGCCGAGCTTCAGGGGCGTGATCTCGGGCGAGTATTTTCCCTCGGCGGTTCCTTCGGGCATGTCGCCGGTATGGTAGACGAAGGCACGTTCGAGGCTATCCACGTTTTCGGGCGTGATCTGGTCGAGAGGGGAATAACGCGTCGCCTGCGCATCGCCGCCCCAGAAGGGCCAGTCCGCGCCGACCTGCGGCAGGTCCTGAGGCCCGGCGGCGGCCCTTTCGCGGTCTTGCTGGGCGGAAGGCGCGTCGCCCTGAGCCCGGTCCTGGGCCTCGGCCTGATCGTCGGCCCCTTGCTCCGGGGTCTCGGCGGGGGCGGTGCTTTCGATTTCGGCGGCGGGATCCTCGGGCGCGTCGGATTGCTGGGCATGGACCGCGAGCGGAAGCAGTCCGAGTGCCGTGGCGGCGAGCAGGGAAAGTCGGGTGGGGGTCATGGCGGGCCTCACGCGGTTTGATGTTTGGACGACCGGCGCCCGGCGAGCGCGGGCAGGCACAGAAGGACGAGCACCAGAAGGACGGTCGGCGCGACCATGCGCGGGACCCAGGCCCACCAGTCGAACTGCACCTCCCAGATCGTCCAGACCAGCGTCAGCAGCCATGTCGCGCCGTAGATCAACGCGCCGGTCCGGTCCCTGCGGAACAGGAAAACGCCCGAGACGAGCAACAGCAGGCCGGCCAGCGCGTAGTACCAGCTTCCGCCCAGCGAAATCAGGTAGATCCCTCCGCCGAGCAGCACGATCCCTATGAGCGCGAGAAGCGCCGCGAGCAGCATGATGGCCCAGTGGCCGACCTTTCGGGGGGCGGATGATTGCGATGCAGATGGCATGAGGAAAGCTCCCGACGCGGGTGATGAACGTATAGGAATGATCAACCCCTAACATGCAAAGGCCCGACGTACAGGGGGCCGATGGTACGCAACCGCGCCTGTTGCCCGATTTGCCGCAGAATTCCGAGCCCACTCCCCTGGCCGGGCCGTGCGGCCGGCGACGATCGACGCCGGAACGCCCCGGGCCCGCGCGTCGTTGGGCGCCGTATTCCAAAAGCGCGGTCGAGCGATCTTTCCCGGATGTTTCCGGGGCAGGGTCGCCGATCCCGGATACGAAATCACGCAAAGGAGCGACAATCCCATGCAATATCGTCCCCTCGGAGAGAGCGGCCTCATGGTCTCAGACCTGATCCTCGGAACGATTCCGTTCGGAGGTGCAAACGGCTTCGAGAAGACCGGGCAGGTCGACCCGACCGAGGCCCGGCGCCTCATCGACATCGCCCGCGAGGCGGGCATCAACATGATTGATACCGCGGATCTCTATTCCAAGGGCGTCGCCGAAGAGACCGTAGGCGAGGCGCTGTCGGCATCGAAGGGCGGCTGGCCCGAGGATCTTCTGATCACGTCGAAGGCGCGGTTCCCCATCGGCGAGGGGCCGAATGCGGGGGGCTCGTCGCGGTATCACCTGATCCGCGCCTGCGAGGCGAGCCTTAAGCGTCTCGGGACCGACCATATCGACCTCTATTACCTGCATATGTGGGACGGCGTGACGCCGATCGAGGAATCCATGGCCGCCATGGATACGCTGATCGAGCATGGCAAGGTGCGCTATTGCGGCCTGTCGAACTTCAACGGCTGGCAGAGCATGAAGGCGATGGCCGCCGCAGGCACCCATCGTCCGGTCAGCCAGCAGATCTATTACACGCCCGAAAGCCGGGAGGCCGAATACGAGCTGATCCCGTTCGGCCGCGACCAGGGGCTGAACACCTCGATCTGGAGTCCGCTCGGAGAGGGATTGCTGACGGGCAAGCTGCGCCGCGACCGGCCGCTCGATGAAAACCACCGGCAGGGGTCGGGCTGGCCGGAGCCCTGGATCAACGACCGCGAGCGGCTCTACGACATCATCGACATGCTGGTCGAGATCGGGGAGGCGCATGACGTCTCGGCCGCGCGGGTGACGCTCGCCTGGCTCCTGTCACGTCCGGGCGTCGACAATCTCGTCATCGCCGCACGCAACGAAGAGCAGCTGACCGACAATCTGGCATCGGTGGACCTGACGCTCACGGAGGACGAGATCGCGCGGATCGAGCGGGCGACGCGTCCGGCGCCGATCTATCCCTACTGGCACCGGGCGATGAACGGCACCGACCGTCCGGAGCCCGCAGATGCAGAGCTCATCGCGGGGATGCGCGAGACGATGGGCCTCGACTAGGGTCACGCGCCTGCCGGGAGGTGGAAACGTACTCGGGGCGGCGCGTCAGCCGCCCCTGCCGGAACGCCACCGCCAGACATCCTCGCACATCGTTGCGAGATCGCGGGTGGCGCGCCAGTTCAGCCGGCGTTCGGCCAAAGACGGATCGGCGAGGGTGATGGCCACGTCGCCGGGGCGCCTTCCCGAGACGGTATAAGGCACCTCTCGACCCGAGCCGCTCTCGAAGGCGCGGATCATCTCCATCACGGAATAGCCGCGGCCCGAGCCCACGTTGAACGCCCGCACGCCCGGCCCCTCGCCGGTGAGGTCGATTGCGGCGAGATGCGCGGTCGCGAGGTCCATCACGTGGATGTAGTCGCGCACGCCCGTCCCGTCGGGCGTGTCCCAATCGTCGCCATAGACCGTCAGTTGCGGGCGCACGCCGGCCGCCACGTCGGCCACGAACGGCATGAGGTTGTTGGGCACGCCGCGCGGCGCCTCGCCGATCCGGCCCGAGGGATGCGCGCCGACGGGGTTGAAATACCGCAGGCTCACCCCCGAGAAGGCCGGTCGCGCGCGCCCGAGATCCTCGATGATGCGTTCGACCATCAGCTTGGTCTGGCCATAGGGGTTGGTCGGCGCGAGGGGGTGCGTCTCGGGGATCGGCACGTGTTCCGGCATGCCGTAGACCGTGGCCGACGACGAGAAGACCAGCCGTTCGCACCCGATCCGCGTCATCTCGTCGAGCAGGTTGAGACTTCCGGTGACATTGACGCGGTAATAGTCGAGCGGCTTCTCCATCGCCTCGCCCACCGCCTTGAGACCGGCGAAATGGACCACCGCCTCGGGCGCGAATTGCTCGAGCGTGCGGCCGAGGGCGGCGCGGTCGTCGAGGTCCACCTCGGCGGTATCGAGCGGCTTGCCGGCGATCGCGGCGATCTCCGCCACCATGTCGCGCTCCGAATTCGCGAAATTGTCGAGGATCAGCACCTCGTGGTCGGCCCCGAGCAGCTCGACGCAGGTATGACTGCCGATATATCCGGCCCCTCCGGTCACAGCGATCCGCATCCTTGCCACTCCATGTGTCGTCCCAGACCTCTCCTTGGGCAAAAGGCAGCGCGGTGACAAGTCCTTGGGCGCGATTACCGGATCCGGGCGACGGGGGGCTTGTACGCCGGATGCCCGGGGGAGATAGCTGCGCTTGCGCGAACCGCGTTTCGCCCTTCAGGGAGCGCCCCGGCGTGAGACGAACCTACGCACAACTCCTCTCGCTGCTCGATCGGCGGCAGAAGCGGCACTTCGTCCTGCTGATCGTGATGATCCTGATCATGGGGATCATGGACATGGCCGGCGTCGCCTCGATCCTGCCGTTCCTGGCCGTGCTGGGCAATCCCGGCCTGATCGAGAATCGGGCCGTACTCTCGGCGATCTATGGCGCGCTCGGCTTCGAGACGAGCTATGGGTTCCTGCAATTCCTGGGCGTCGCCGTCTTCTTGCTGGTCATGGCCTCGATCGCGATCAAGGCCTTCACCTTCTATCTGGTGACCCGGTTCGCGCGCGGCGTGGCCACGTCGCTCGGCATCCGGCTGCTGCGGCAATATCTCGCCCGGCCGTTCGAATGGTTCCTGACGCAGCATTCCGCCGATCTCGGCAAGTCGATCCTGTCGGAGGTCAACCAGGTCGTCACCGGATCCTTCGCGCCCGCGATACGGGTGATCGCCAACGGCATCGTTCTTCTGTTCCTGATCGGGCTTCTGCTGGCGCTGGAGCCGATGGGGGCGATGGTGATGCTGCTGCTGCTCGGCGCGTGTTTCGGACTCATCTACCGGCAGCTGCGGCGTCACCTGCTCGAGATCGGGGAAGACCGCAAACAGGCGATCACCGAACGCTACAAGATCACCGCAGAGGCGATGGGCGGCATCAAGGAGGTGAAGATCCTCGGGCTCGAGAACGCCTATGTCCGCCGGTTCTTCGATCCGTCGGTGCGGCTCGCCCGGCATCAGGCCTCGGTGCAGCTTCTGGGCGAGATGCCGCGCTACATCCTCGAGGCGCTGTCCTTCGGCGGCATCCTGGGCTTCGTGCTCTACCTGCTGTGGAGCCGGGGCGGCGACGTCGATGCGGTGCTGCCGGTGCTCGGCGCCTTCGCCTTTGCGGGGCTGAAGCTGATGCCGACGATCCAGTCGCTCTTCAGGGACATGGCGCAGATCCGGTTCAACTCGTCCCCCCTCGATGCGCTGCACCGCGATCTCGAGACCACGCTGCCGGCTGTGCCGGATCGGCGTGCGGCGGGCCTCGAGCCGATGCGGCTGCGGCGGGAATTGAGGCTCGACGGCGTACGCTATGCCTATCCGGGCGCCGCGCGGCCGTCGCTCGACGATCTGACGCTGTCGATCCCGGCCGGGGCGAGCGTCGGGATCGTGGGGCCCACCGGGGCAGGCAAGACCACCGTGATCGACGTGATCCTGGGCCTGCTCGAGCCTGCGGCGGGTACGCTCAGCGTGGACGGGGTGCCGATCACCGAGATCAACCGCCATCTCTGGCAGGCCGGGATCGGCTACGTCCCGCAATCGATCTTCCTCGCCGACGACACGATTGCCGCGAACATCGCCTTCGGCGAGCCCGAGGGGAAGATCGACCGGGAGGCCGTACGGCGCGCGGCCGGGATCGCGCGGCTCGACGATGTCGTCGACGCTCTGCCGCGGGGCTACGACACGATGATCGGCGAACGCGGCGTCCGGCTCTCGGGCGGGCAAAGACAGCGGATCGGCATCGCCCGCGCGCTCTATCGCGACCCCGACATCGTCGTCTTCGACGAGGCGACGAGCGCGCTCGACACCGTGACCGAACGCGCGGTGATGGAGGCGATCCGCGCGTTACAGGGTCACAAGACGATCCTGATGATTGCGCATCGCCTGTCGACCGTGAACCGGTGCGACCGGATCTTCGTGCTGGAGGACGGCCACGTCGCGGGTGCGGGGGATTTCGCCACCCTGTCGCAGACCAACGCGGCCTTCGCGAAGCTCATCGCCGCGTCGACCTAGAGGGGCCGGGCGATCCCGGGCGGCATGGGACCGCCCCTTGCCGCGGCTCCCCCGGGGGTGCCCGGACCCGACCGTCCCGAACGCAGAAAGCCGCCGTCGGTGACGGCGGCTTCCGGGGCCGGAGCGAGGCGCCTGCGGCGCCTCCATCGCGACGGCCCTCTCACGGCCTGACGGCGACGACCTCGATCTCGACCAGCCATTCGGGATTGGCGAGGCCCGCGACCGCGAAGACCGATCGCGTGGGCAGGTTCGGCTGGTCCTCGGTGCCGAAGAACTTGGTGTATCCTTCCATGAAGCCCGAGAAATCCATCGCATCGGCGTCTTCGGGCGCGACCAGATAGGCCTGCATCTTGATGACGTCGCCCATGCCGAGGTCGAGCGATTCGAGCTTGCTCTCGATCGAGGTGAGCGTGCTCTCGGTCTGCGCCGCGGTATCGCCGTAACGCTCCGGCGCGCCCTCCTCGGCCTCTTCGTCGAGCACCATCGGCACCGTGCCGCTGAGATAGACGAGGGTCGCCTCGGGCGGGACCTCGACGGCCTGGAGGATCGGGAAGTCGGACCCGGGAATCGGGTGACGCGTCACCTCCGACTGCGCGAAGGCGGCGCTTCCGGCCAGGGCCATTGCGGCGGCGAGGGGGATCAGGTTCGGCAAGGTCATTCGTGCTCCTCCGTGGAAGATTCGTCTTCGGTCTGCGGGCGCGAGGCAGCGACCGCCTCGAGCGTCGCGTTCGGCTCGTAATCGTTGAGATCCGTCTGCAGGTATTCGACCACCGCGACGATCTGTTCGTCGGTCAGCAGGTCGCCGAAGCCCGGCATCCCCCGCTGGCCCTGCACGACGATGTAGATCGGGTATTCCGCGAATTCGAGATTGGGATTGCCGGCGAGCGCGGGATAGGCTCCCGCCCCCACGGCGCCCTCGCCGTCGGGCATGTGGCAGCCCGCGCAGACATTGCCGTAGACCTCGGCGCCGGTGCTGCCGGTGATGGTATCGTCGGCGAAGATGTCGACATCGACGCCGGTCGCTTCGTCTGCGCGGTCCTCCTGGGTGCCGGTCTGCGACGATTGCGCGAAGGCGGCGGTGGCGGCGGCGGACAGGACGAGGGCGAGACCCGTGATCTTGAACTGTGTCATGAGTTTCATCCGTTGATGACCTTCTCGTGCAGGCGGGAGATGGCGTCGAGGGACGACAGGATCGCGCCCTCTTGCCAGGCGGGAAGATACGACAGGTGCTCGCCGGCGCAGACGACGCGGCGGTCGATGGCGACGGCTTTCTCGTAGTCGCGCTCCTTGTCCTGCCAGACGCCGGAGCATCCGAGCACCCACGGCACCTTGTGCCAGCTCACCGTGACGCCGGCCTTGTATTCGTCGGGATATTGCGGGTGGATCTGCGCGCCGTAATCGAGCGCGACCTGAATCCGCTCGTCGGGCTGCATGGCGTTGAACTCGAACGAGTTCGGCCCGCGCCAGGTATAGCCGCCGAGAAGGACCGCGGGACCGTCCGAGAAATAGCCGGTCGAGGGATAGCTGATCTGGCTGATCGGCATGTCGGTATAGGTGATGCCGCCGTAGATATGCTCGTCCTGCTCCCAGAAGCGGCGGTTGAACTCGAGCCCCCATTTCACGGAGCCGTTGTAGAACATCGTGTCGATCACCGAGGCGAGATCGCTCGACAGGTTGTGGTCGATCTGGCCGAGGATCGAGAACGGGATGGTGCAGACGCACCAATCGGCGGTGGAGGTGTTGGTGCCGCCGTTCTCGAGGTCTTCCCACGTGGCGGTGACGCCGTTCTCGTCCTGCTGCAGCGACACGACCTTGGCATTGTAGGTGATGAGATCGCCGACCTGACGCTCGAAACCGCGGGCAATGCCGTCCATGCCGCCCACCGGCTGGAACATCGGCGCCTGATGGTGCAGCGATTCGTGCGTCGAGAGCCAGCGCCACAGGCCCGATTGCAGGATCGTCTCCATGTCGATCGGCGTGGACGGCTCGGGCGCGGCATTGGCCCCGCCCCCGGGGTCCTTGTCGAAGCCGCGGTAATCGGCGACGTCGAGATTGGCGGTGTAGGCGTTGTCCTCGTCGAGGATGCCGACGGTCCTGAGGCTCTCGATCAGGGCCGCCTTGTCCTCTTCGGTCACCAGATCGTCGAGCTTGCCCTGATTGGCCGCCTTGGCGAGCAATTCGGCAACATGGCCGCGATGGTCGGTGGCGATGTGACGGTAACGCTGCGGCTTGCCGTCGAAGGCCGTGGTCGAGTGCAGGTAGGCGTTGTGGTTCTCCTGGATGAAGGGCTCGAGCTCGACATCCAGCCGCTTGCAGTAATCGAGCACCGCGTAATGGTGGTGCGGAATGCGCCAGGGGCCCGGATTGATGTAGTTGCCTTCGGCAAAATCGACGTTCTGGGTCGCGCCGCCGAGTTCGGTGTAGGTATCGCCCGAGCGCAGCGTCCAGCAACGGCCGCCCGCCTTCTCGCGATATTCGAGAACCTCGACCTCGTAGCCGGCCGCCCGCAATTCCAGTGCCGCGGTCATGCCCGCGAGACCCGCGCCAAGAACGAGAACCTTGGCACCGCCTGGATCCCCCTCGAGCGCGATCGGCCCCTGGTAATGGGATTCCTGCGCATGCCCCATGGCCGTCATCGCCTGATACATGACGGCGCTGCCGGCCGCCGTCCCGATCATGCCGAGCAGCCCTCGCCGCGTTAATCCGCTCATATTCGTTCCTCGCTTCGTTCGGACTGTCGGCGCGGCCGCCCCGCGGCGCGCGCCCTGCGTCACCCAATGCCGCGGACGATCGCGCGTCCACCTGGTTCCAGAAGCTTCTCCTGTCACGCGAATGTCAACGGCCCGCGCGCCTAAAAGATGTGCGGGATTTCCGCGGCCCGGGGAAATACGGGGCGCGTTGATGTCGGTGACGGTGGACCGAGCCGATCAGGAGCCGGCGGCGCAATCCGCGAGCCGTACATGCGCCTCGCATTCGCCGTCGGTGACCCGGATTTCGCCGCCGGCCTCCTGCACCATATGGCGGATGCCGGCATTGTCGCGGGCGAAGAAAAGATCGGCCGTCGCGATCCCCATGCGGCTTGCATGGGCCAGGCCCGCCTCGAAGAGCTGCCGCCCGTAACCGCGACCCTGATAGGCATCCTCGACGGAAATGCCGATCTCGGCGTGGCCGTCTCGTCCGTCGAAGATCTCGAGGACACCGCGCACCTCGCCGTCGACCTTGATCCCGATCACCGCATCCGGCGCCGAGGTCTCGGCGAGGCTTCGCAGGCCCCTGTCACCGGCGGCGCCGAGAAAGCGGCGCCGTCTCGAAAACGGACTCAGGCGCAGGTAATGCCCGGCGAGGATCGCGCGCCAGTCGCGCAGCGTTCCGTCCAGCGGCAGGGGCATCGAGGGGGATATGTCGGCAGGCATCTTTCCGATCGCGAACTGTCCTAATCGTGACCTTCATATGGGATATCTGCGCGGCGATTGGCATGGCCCCGGACGCATGGCCGCAATGCGCGGGGGACAAGTACGCGCAGGCTTGCGGACATTTCCGTGTGCGGTCCGGGTTCGGCGCTGGACCCCCCGTGGAAGGGGCGTATGTATGACACGGAAGCCGGTCCTGCGCGGACCGCGCGTTTTTCGACGGAGAGCCCGGCCTGATGGAAGACGCCCGCTTCGGTCTGGACCCCTACCATATCCTGCTGCTCGTCCTGGGGGGCAGCCTGCTTCTGTCCTATTGGCTTCCGCGCATCTTCGTCGCCCGGCCGCCGGCGGCGACGGCGCTGCTCATGGCGTTCGGCATGGCGGGATCGCTGCTTTTCCCCGAAGTGGTCGCGGTGATCGATCCGACCGAGAATCCCGGCATCTGGGAGATCGCGGCGGAGATGGTCGTGATCGTCGTGCTCTTCGCCACGGGATTGCGGATCGACGATCTGGGGGGCTGGCATCTGTGGCGACCGACGGTCGGGTTGCTTGTCGTGACCATGCCGCTCAGCATCGCCGCGGTGGCGTTGCTCGGCTGGGGCGTTGCGGGGATGACGGTCGGGGGGGCGGTCCTGCTCGGCGCCGTGCTGGCCCCGACCGATCCGGTGCTGGCCGGCGATCTCCAGGTCGGGCCGCCGCTCGAGGGAAACGAGCATCCGGTGCGTTTCTCGCTCACCACCGAGGCCGGGCTGAACGACGGGCTGGCCTTTCCGTTCGTCTATCTCGCGCTTCATATCGCGGCCCAGGGGGCGGACCCGGCGCTGTGGCTGGGCGAGTGGATCCTCTGGGACGTTCTCTATCGCATCGCGGCGGGCACGCTGCTCGGGATCGTCATCGGCTGGCTGCTGGGACGGATCCTCTTTGCGGTGCCGACATGGAACACGCTCGCCGCATCGGGCCCGGGCGTTCTGGCACTGGCCGGGGTGTTCATCGCCTACGGTGCCGTGGAGCTCGCCGAGGGCTACGGCTTCATCGCCGCCTTCGTCGCGGGCGCGGTGTGCCGCCGGGCGGAGGCGGAGAGCACCTTCCACCAGCGGCTGCACACCTTCGCGAATTCGATCGAGCACGCGATCACGGCGATCCTCCTGGTGCTTCTGGGCAGTGTCATGCCGTCGCTCTGGCCGCATCTCACCTGGGCCCACACGATCATCGGCTTCGGGCTGATCCTGGTGATCCGGCCGCTCGCGGGGATGATCGGTCTGTTCGGCACCCGGCTCGATCTCAGGGAGCGCGCACTGGTCTCGACATACGGCGTGCGCGGGATCGGGTCGCTCTATTATCTCGGCTATGCCTCGACCCATGTCGAATTCATCGACGAGGGCCCGCTCTGGGCCGTCGTTGCCTTCACGATCTTCGCCTCGACGGTCATTCACGGCCTGACCGCCAGCAGCACGGTGGAGGCGCTCGACAGGGAATAGGGCTCGGCGGCTGCCGGATGCGTCGCGGGGCCGCCGCGTTGCGCGCCGGCGGCGCCCTGCGGACCGTCCGGGGCGATGAATCCATGCCGGACGCTTGACCTTCCAGTTGCTGGAACGCCCATATCGGGGACATCCATGGATGGGAGAGGTTCCAGATGAACGCTACGCGTGAGATCTCTTTGTTGGTCGGGGGCATGTCCTGCGCCTCGTGCGTCGGTCGCGTCGAGAGGGCGCTCGCCGCGGTGCCGGGAGTGGCGGAGGTGTCGGTCAACCTCGCCTCCGAGAGGGCGACCGTCAGCTATCTCGACGGCGCGACCGGCCCCGAAGCGCTCGCCTCCGCCGCGTCGGATGCAGGCTATCCCGCGCGGATCGCGGGCGACGCCGCGGCGCGGGACAATGCCGCGCGCAAGGACGAGGAGGCGCGCCGGCTCCGCCGGGACACCTGCGTGGCGGCGGCGCTCGCGCTGCCGGTCCTTCTCGTCGAGATGGGCGGTCATGCGATCCCCGCGTTCCATACCCTGATCGGCCAGACCCTCGGCCATCAGGCGAGCTGGGTCCTGCAATGCATCCTGACCACGGCAATCCTCGTGGGTCCGGGCGCCGGCTTCTATGCCAGGGGCGTGCCCGCCCTCCTGCGCGGCGCACCCGACATGAACGCGCTCGTGGCCCTCGGCACGGCAGCGGCCTGGCTTTTTTCCGTCGTCGCGACATTCGCGCCCGGCTGGCTGCCGGAGGGCACGCGCGCCGTCTATTACGAGGCCGCGGCGGCGATCGTCGTGCTGATCCTGCTCGGCCGCTGGATGGAGGCCCGTGCCAAGGGCCGCACCGGTGCCGCCATCCGCAGCCTCGTCGGCCTGCAGCCGAGGACCGCGCGCGCCGTGAGGGACGGTGCTCCGGTCGAGCTCGCCATCGAGGAGATCGCGGTGGGCGACGTCCTGATCGTGCGCCCGGGCGAGCGGATCGCCGTCGACGGCGAGGTGATCGACGGGACCGGCCATGTCGACGAGAGCATGATCACCGGCGAGCCGGTGCCGGTGGCGAAATCGCCGGGCGACCCCGTCACCGGGGGGACGGTCAACGGCGCGGGCGGGTTCCGCCTGCGGGCGACGCGGGTCGGGTCCGACACCACGCTCGCGCAGATCATCCGCGCGGTCGAAGAGGCGCAGGGCGCCAAGTTGCCAATCCAGGGCCTCGTCGACCGCATCACGCTCTGGTTCGTGCCCGCGGTGATGGGCGCCGCCCTGCTCACAACACTTGCCTGGCTGATCCTCGGCCCGGCCCCGGCGCTCGGCCATGCGCTCGTGGCGGGGGTTTCCGTCCTCATCGTCGCATGCCCCTGCGCCATGGGGCTGGCCACGCCGACCTCGATCATGGTCGGCACCGGACGCGCGGCCGAGATGGGCGTGCTCTTTCGCAAGGGCGACGCGCTGCAGTCGCTGTCGGGCGTCGCGACCGTCGCGCTCGACAAGACCGGAACCGTGACCGAGGGACGGCCCGAGCTCACCGATCTCGTTCCCGCCGAGGGGATGGACCCGTCGGAGGTGCTGGCGCTCGTCGCCGCGGTCGAGGCGCGGTCGGAGCATCCGATCGCCGAAGCCGTCGTCCGCGCCGCGCGAGCAGAAAACGCGCGCCTGCCCGAGGTGGAGGCCTTCGCCTCGGATCCCGGCTACGGCGTGACGGCCCGCGTGGCGGGGCGCGAGGTGCGGGTGGGCGCAGACCGCCTGATGCGGCGCGAGAGGATCGACATCTCGGCCTTCGCACCGGCCGAAGCCGCCTTCGCGCGCTCCGGGCGCACCGCGCTCTTCGCCGCGGTCGACGGCAGGGCGGCGGCGCTCCTGGCGGTTTCGGACCCGGTGAAGCCCGGCAGTCGCGCCGCGATCGCCGCGCTGCACGAGCTCGGCCTCGAGGTCGCGATGGTCACCGGCGACAAGCGCGAGACCGCCGAGGCGATCGCCAGGCAGGTCGGCATCGACATCGTGGTGGCCGACGTGCTGCCGGACGGCAAGGTCGCCGCGCTCGACGATCTGCGGACCGGCGCTGGCGGGATCGCATTCGTCGGCGACGGGATCAACGACGCCCCTGCCCTTGCACATGCGGATGTCGGCATCGCCATCGGCACGGGAACCGACGTGGCGATCGAGGCCGCCGACGTCGTGCTGATGTCCGGGGATCTGCGCGGGGTGGTGAATGCCTGCGAGGTTTCGCGGAGCACGATGCGCAACATCCGGCAGAACCTGTTCTGGGCCTTCGGCTACAACACCGCGCTGATCCCGGTCGCGGCCGGCCTGCTCTATCCGGCATTCGGCGTGATGCTGTCGCCGGTGCTGGCGGCTGGTGCCATGGCGCTTTCCTCGGTCTTCGTGCTGAGCAATGCCTTGCGCCTCAGGCGCCTGCAGCCGCAGATGGAGGCCGCCGCGGCCCACCGGACCTCGGGCGCGCCCGCCATGCGTCGCGTCGAACAGGAAGGTGCCGCATGAATATCGGCGATGTCGCGACCCTTTCGGGACTGCCCGCGAAGACGATCCGCTATTACGAGGATATCGGCCTCGTCCGCCCCCCGCGCGGGCCGAACGGGTATCGCCGTTTCCGCGAGAGCGATCTGCACAAGCTGAACTTCCTGGGGCGTGCCCGCTCGCTCGGGTTTTCCATCGAGGAATGCCGCGGTCTGCTCGCCCTCTACGAGGACGAGGGCCGCGCGAGCGCCGACGTGAAGCGCATTGCCCGCGACCACTTGCGGGAGATCGATCGCAAGATCGACGAACTTGCCGAGATGCGCCGCACGCTGGGCGAGCTGGTCGAGGCCTGCTCGGGGGATCACAGGCCGAATTGTCCGATCCTCACGGACCTCGCGCGCATGCCGAAGCCCCGATGCTGACGGAGGATCTGGCCCTGGCGCCGCGGTGCAGGTTCAAGATGTCGAAGGCGTTTGACAGAAAGAGCGAACACGGGCGAAGATGGATTTCTCGGGATCTCCGCCCCCGCCGTACGCTCTCGTTACCGAGTGTGAACGCCTGCTTCCTCAAATTGGTGGACACTTTCGAAACGGAGCGCGGATCCGGCGATTTGCGGAATGACGTGGTGACGACAAAGAGATGACGATCGCCGACGAGACCCGTCCGGGTGACTGGCCACGCGGCGACGGGGAAATGGCGTCCTACATCCGTCGGCACGATTGGTCCGCGACGCCGCTGGGCCCGATCGGCGACTGGCCCGAGGCCCTGAAGGTGTCGGTCGACATCATGCTCGGCAACGCCTCGACGATCGCGATCTACTGGGGGCCCGATCTGGTCCTGCTCTACAACGACAGATGGCGGACCCTCATCGGCGACCGGCATCCCCGCGCGCTCGGGCAGCCCGCGCGGCAGATCCTGCCCGAGATATGGGCCGATATCGCGCCGCTCTTCGCGCGGGTGATGCGCGGCGAGGGATCGGTGGAGGTCGCGGACCATACGCTGCCGCTCCTGCGGGACGCGCAATGCCAGGAGAGGCGCTTCGACCACAGTTTCGGGCCCATTCCGCTGGCGGACGGCTCTGTCGGCGGCGCCTTCACCATGGCGGTGGAGACCACGCAGCACCTGCTCGTACAGCGCGCGAGTGCAGATGCGCGACGCCGTCTGCGTGCAAGCGAGGGGCGTTACCGGACGCTGATCGAGGCCATCGACGAAGGGTTCTGCGTGAACGAGTTCCGCTTCGATCCGGCCAGCGGGCATGCCGATTACCGGATCCTCGAGGCAAATCCGGCCTTCTATGAGCAGACCGGCTTGCCGCGCTCGGTACTCAAGCGCTGGCTGCGCAAGGAGACACCCGATCTCGAGGAGCATTGGTACGAGATCTACGGTCATGTCGCCAAGACGGGCGAGCCGATCCGGCTCGAGCAGCGATCCGATGCGCTCGGCCGCTGGTTCGACGTCCACGCGTACCGGATCGATGCCCCCGAGAGCCATCGCATCGCCGTGCTCTTCAAGGACATCTCCGCGCGCAAGCGCCACGAGGAGCAGGTTCAGCTGCTCTTGCGCGAGCTCAACCATCGCGCCAAGAACCTTCTCGGCCTCGTGCAGGCCATCGCGCGGCAGACGGCCTCGTCCGGCCTCGACGACTTTCTCGAGCGGTTCGCGGAGCGGGTGCAGGGCCTCTCGGCGGCGCAGGACCTGCTGGTCCGCAGTTCCTGGAAGGCGGTTCCCGTCGCCGATCTTGTCGAGTCGCAGATCGCGCATTTCTCCCACCTGATCGGCGCGCGGATCGAGATTTCCGGCCCCTCGGTCTCGGTGGCCCCCGACCTGGTCCAGACGCTCGGGATGGCGATCCACGAACTCGCCACCAACGCCTCCAAGTACGGCGCACTCTCGAACGATGCGGGACAGGTGATCATCCGCTGGTCGATCGATCCGCCGGAAGATCCCGAGGCGCCATTCGCGATGTCGTGGGTGGAGCGCGGCGGTCCGACCGTCGTCGCACCGACCCGGAGCGGCTTCGGCTCGACCGTCACCACCCGGATGGTGGAACTCGCCACCAACGGCACGGTGCAGGTCGACTACGAACCCGCGGGCCTGGTCTGGCGCCTGAGCTGCCCCGGCGGGAACCTTCTCGCCAGCGTGACACGCGGCGGTGCGGGGGTCCGTAGATTGCCCGAGATCACGCCCGTGGGAGCGCCGCGCAGGCGGTCCGTCCTCGTGGTGGAGGACGACCCGCTCATGGCCTCCGACATCGCGGCATTGCTGACGGCCGCCGGTTTTTCCGTGCTCGGGCCTGCGGGAAGCGTCGACGACGCCCTCTTCCTGCTGGAGCGGAGCACGTGCGAGACCGCCGTGATCGACGTCAATCTCGGCCGGGAAACCTCGGAACCGATCGCCCGCGAACTCATCCGGACCGGGATCCCCTTCGTGGTCCTTTCCGGCTATTCCCGCGATCAGCTGCCGGACGTGTTCCGCGGCGCCCCCCTCGCGGGCAAGCCGCTGCGCGTGGGCGAGCTGGAAACCTTGCTGGAACGCGCAAAGGATGCCGCGACGGGCCAGTGACGGAGCCCGCGTCCGGCGCGGGCGGCCCATACCGTTCCAGCCGCACCGCCGAGCCGAACCAGAGCCCGACGACCGGAAAGGGGATCATTCCGTCGTTTCCGGCCACGGAACGGCATCGCGCATACACGCAAGACATTCGATGCGTCGGCTTTGCCTGCGGCATTTCCGACGAGGCGCCGAGATATTGACCGCAGGCTCGGGAACAGCGCGGCCCGCTGCGATGTTGCGATAACGAAATCGTCAGTACGGCGTGCAAGGACCGGCTCCCCCATGATTGCGGATCGCACCCTCTGGCCCAGAGCGCCGCGCCATCCGGCGTTCGGATGTCCTGCCGAGGCGAATGAGACACGTCCGATCTGCGAACATTCCTGCCTTCCGCACCGAACGCCGTATGCCGGCACCCACGAAAGGATCCGCTGATGTCCCGTATCGGCACAATCGCCTTCGTCGCAACGCTCGCCGTGATGGTGGTCATAGGCCTGGTGCTCGCGGCCGGGGGGATCTGGCTGATCCTGGCCGGCGGATCGTGGTTCTATCTCGTCGCAGGGCTCGTCTTTCTCGCCACGGCCGGCCTTCTTGCGAAGCGCCGCCCGGAGGCGCTGCCGCTCTATGCGGCCTTCGTTCTCGGCACCCTCGCATGGGCGCTTTGGGAAGCGGGCTTCGACTGGTGGCCCCTGGTGGCGCGGGGCGACGTGATCTTCGTGATCGGCGCGCTTCTCCTTTGCCCGTTCGTCACCCATCGCCTCGGGCGCCGGACGGATGCGGGCATCCATCCCGACGCGGCGCGTGCCGGACATCCCGGCCTGCTGCGCGGTTCGGGCGTCGCGTTGACCGCGGCGCTGTCGGTCGCGCTGGTGGTGGCGGTGGTCTCGTGGTTCACCGACCCGCACGCGATCGCCGGCACGTTGCCCGATGCGCGGGGCGAGGACGAGATCGCGTCGACCGGGCCCGAGATCCCGGAGGGCGACTGGCATGCCTATGGCCGTACCGGGTGGGGCCAGCGCTATTCCCCGCTCGACCAGATAACGCCCGAGAATGTCGACCAACTCGAGGTCGCCTGGCACTATCACACCGGCGACGAAAGCCAGCCGGGCGATCCGACCGAGACCACGTTCGAGGTGACGCCGCTCAAGATCGGCGAGCGGCTCTATCTCTGCACGCCGCATCAATCGGTCGTGGCCATCGACGCCACCACCGGGGAAGAAGCCTGGCGGTTCACGCCCGAGATTCTGGGCGAACTCGCGCTCCAGCATCTCACCTGCCGCGGATTGTCCTACCAGCCGCCCGGTGCCGTCGATACCGCGGCAGACGCACCGGCCGCCGCGCTGCAAACCGAGGCGAGCGATGACATCGAGACCACCGGCCCGGTGGCACCGGCCGACGACCTGTCCGAGGAAGGCGCGTTGACCGAGCCCCAGGGCGAGACGAACGCGGCGGATCGGCAATCGGACGATACCGCCCGCGAGGACATTCCCGTCGCCGCCGAAACCGCCGAGCGGACATCGGAGGCGTGCAACGGCAAGCTCTTCATGCCGACCGCCGACGGGCGGCTGATCGCGCTCGACCTCGAGACCGGGGCCGTCTGCACCGGCTTCGGCGGTGGAACCGGACAGATCGACCTCTGGCGCAACATGCCGAACGTCAATCCGGGCTCGTACTATTCCACCTCGCCCGTGGTCGTGACCGAAGATCTCGTCATCGTGGGCGGCACCGTGCTCGACAACGTGTCGATCAACGAGGCGTCGGGCGTGATCCGAGGCTTCGACGTCGACAGCGGAGAGCTCGTCTGGGCGTTCGACACCGGCGCTCCCGAAATCACCACGCCGCTCCCGCCCGGCGAGACCTACACCGCGAACTCGCCCAATACCTGGTCGATCTCGGCCGTCGATGAAGAGCTCGGGATGGTCTACATCCCGATGGGCAACGAGCCGCCCGATCAATGGGGCGCCAATCGCGACGAGGCGGCGGAACGGTTCAGCTCCTCGGTCCTGGCGCTGAACCTCGAGGATGGCAGCGTCGCCTGGGTGTTCCAGACCGTCCATCACGACATCTGGGACTACGACGTGCCCTCGCAGCCCTCGCTGATCGACCTGACCGTGGACGGAGAGCGCGTGCCCGCCCTGGTCCAGCCGACGAAACAGGGCGAACTCTATGTACTGAACCGCGAGAGCGGCGAGCCTGTCCTTCCGGTGACCGAGGTGGACGTGCCGCAGGGCGCGGTGGAGCCGGACTTCACCGCACCGACGCAGCCGGTCTCGGCGCTGTCCTTCGATCCGCCTCCGCTCAGCGGCCGCGAGATGTGGGGCGCCACGATCATCGACCAGATGGCTTGCCGGATCGCGTTCCACGGGTTCCGCTATGAAGGGCGCTATACGCCGCCGACGCTCGACGGCACCCTCGTCTATCCCGGCAATTTCGGGGTCTTCAACTGGGGCGGCGTCGCCGTGGACCCCGAGCGCGAGATCCTGTTCGGAACGCCCGCCTACCTTGCCTTCGTCTCGCGCCTCGTGCCGCGCCCCGACGACGAGACGCTGGTCATCAACGACGGGAATGACGGCCCGCTGCCGGCCCTGAACGAGAATTTCGGCGCCCCCTACGCGGTCGAACTGCGGCCCTTCACGTCGTTCCTCGGCGTGCCCTGCCAGGAGCCGCCCTGGGGCTATGTCGCGGGGGCCGATCTTCGGACCGGCGAGATCGCGTGGATGCGTAAAAACGGCACCGTACGCGACCTGTCGCCGGTCCCGCTGCCGTTCGAGATGGGCGTGCCGGATCTCGGCGGTCCCGTCATGACCGCGGGCGGCGTGGCCTTCATCTCGGGCACGCTCGACTATTACGTCCGCGGCTATGACGTCACCACCGGCGCCGAGATCTGGCGCGCGCGTCTGCCGGCGGGCGGCCAGTCCACCCCGATGAGCTACGAGGGGGCGGATGGCCGGCAATACCTCCTCGTCGCCGCCGGGGGTCACGGCTCGCTCGGGACCAAACGCGGCGACAGCGTGATCGCCTATGCCCTTCCGGAGGGCGAAGGTACGGCCGATTGAGCGGGGAGGCGCGGATCCGTGCCCCGCGGTGGCCGGCTTGCCGGCCGTCGGATGGGGCCCGCAATGCGACGGATAGCAATTGAGTTGCGTGAGAATAAGGGCAAGACTGGCGTCGAGGAAACGTCGGTGACGCGCCCCGGGCGTCCCGGCAAAAAGGGAGGAATGTCATGAAATCAGGAATCAGACGCGCATTGCTGGCTGGCATCGCCGGCTCCGCGGCCCTGTCGGCCCAGTTGGCATGGGCGCAGGACGATGCGGAAGCGGGCGGACCGCTCGAGGGACAGCCCGAAACCGAAGCCGCGCAGCAGCTCGCCCCGCAGACGCCGCCACCGCTGCCCACCCCCGAGGATCAGTTGCCGCTCGATCAGCTTCAGGCGCCCGAGGGGTTCTCCGTAGAGGTCTTTGCGGCCGGCGTGAACAATGCGCGGTCGATGCGCGTCGCCGATGACGGAACCGTCTTCGTCGGCAATTGGGAAGGCAACGACGTCTATGTGATCCCGCCCGACGGGGACCCCCGGAAGATCTACGAGGATCTCGACTGGCCGAACGGGATCGCCCTGCATGACGGCGACCTCTACATCGCCGAGCACACCAGGATCTCCGTGGCCGAGAACATCATGGAGAGCCTCGACAATCCGCCGGAGCTCAGGGAAATCTATTCCGAGCTGGGCGAGCCGCGTCCGCATGGCTGGCGTTTTCTCGCCGTGGGGCCGGACGAGAAGCTCTACGTCTCGAACTCCTCGCCATGCAACATCTGCGCCCGCGAAGAGGGTTTCGGCGAGATCCGCCGCATGGAGCTCGACGGCAGCGGGGCGGAGCCGATCCTGACCGGCATGCGCAATACCGTGGGCTTCGACTGGAACCCCGAGACCGAGGACCTCTGGTTCACCGACAACCAGCGCGACTGGCTCTCCGAGGATATTCCGGAGGACGAGCTGAACGTCCTGACCGAAGAGGGACAGGATTTCGGGTTCCCGTACTGCCATAACGGGACCTTCACCGATCCCGAGTTCGGCTGGGGCCACGAATGCAGCGAGTTCACCGATCCGGTCGCGCTGCTCGGGCCGCACACGGCGCCGCTCGGCATGCGGTTCTACCAGGGCGACATGTTCCCCGAGGAATACCGGGGCGAGATCTTCATCGCCAAGCACGGCCCGTGGAACCGGACCCAGAAGGAAGGCGCCGAAGTCGCCGTGGCCTATCTCGACGGGGAGACCGGGATCGAGCGGACCGAGCCGTTCCTGACCGGTTTCATCCAGGACAACCAGTATGTCGGCCGTCCGGTCGACGTGGCCCTCATGCCCGACGGCTCGATGCTGGTCTCCGACGACTGGAACGGGGCGATCTGGCGCGTGAGCTACGATGGCGCCCAGTAAGGCACGCGCAGCATGGCCCGGGCAGCGTCCCGGGCCATGCCTGCCCCGGCTGGTCCTACTCGGCTGCCTCGGCCTTGCGGCGGGGCCGGCCATGACCCAGGAAATCTTCGAGGAACGGAAAGAGCAATGCGCCGACTGCCACGGCGTCGGCGATGCGGAAGCGATGCAGGAGGCTCCGGCCCTCGGCGGCATCGACGCGTATTACGCCCTGCTCCAGCTCGTGGCATTCCGCGAAGGCGACCGCGAGAACGCGATCATGTCCTCGATGGTGGAGGACATGTCCGACGACGATTTGCGCGCCGCCTCGGACTGGATCGCCGAATTGACCCGCCCCGCGCCCTCCGAAGGCACGCCCGACGCGCAACGGATGGAAGCCGGTGCCGCGCTGGCGGAGGAGCATCGGTGCGGGTCCTGCCATGGCGCGGAGTATCTCGGCGGCAGCCAGATGCCGCCCTTGCGCAACCAGCACGAGGATTACCTCGCCAAGGCGCTTCATGACTACAAGACGGAGCGACGGATCGGCGCGCGTGCGGCCATGGTGGAAATCGCGGAGCCCCTCTCGGACGAGGATATCGACACGCTCGCCTTCTATCTCGCCCATCTGACCGATTAGGCCACGGGGAAGCTGAGCGGAGGGCAAGCCGCCTGTTCCCCGCCCGCCGCCTCGGGCGCCGCGAGCATTGTCCCTTTCTCTGCGTCGGATCAGTCGCGAATGCCGCTTCGCGCGGGGAGGGGGGCTTCTTTCAGTGCCCGGCTCAATGTCCGGGCGAAGGCGTCAATCCGCTCGGGCGTCGCATCCGCGAAGCCGATCACGAGGCCGGATCGTTTTTCGCCATTGCAATAGAGGGAAAGGCGGGTGGGTGCGAACCCCGTCGCGGACAAAGCGGCAACGACGTGCGCCTCGGGATCCCCCTCCGTGAACCGCGCGGTGATCTGGACGCCGCCGTCCGGCTCCCGCACGGCGACGCCCTCGATGGCCGAGAGGGCCGCCGCCAGCGCATGGCCGCGCGCCTCGTAGACCCGCGCGATCCGGCTCAGCTGCGCGCGATAGCGCCCCGAACGCATCATGTCGGCAAGGGCGATCTGCGTATGGAGGTTGGCGAGAAGCCCCAGGTTGCGTTGCGCGGCCCGGAAGACGTCGATCATGTCGGACGGCGCCACCATCCAGCCGATCCTGAGCGCCGGCAGGAGGACCTTCGAGGCCGATCCGGTATAGATCACGCGGCCCTCCGGCGCTTCGGCGGCAAGCGCCGCGATCTCGCGCCCGCGCCAGAGGAATTCGCTGTCGTAATCGTCTTCGAGGATCACGGCGCCGATCGCCCGCGCCCGGTCGAGAAGCGCCATGCGGCGCGCGTGGGAGAGCCGCACGCCCAGCGGATACTGGTTCGAGGGCGTGACATAGACGAGCCGCGCCTCCGGCGGCACCGCGTTGGCCCGGGCCCCTTCCGCATCCACCGGCAGCGACGCGAGCCGCAGGCCCGCGCCGTGGAATGCGGCGCGCGCGCCGAGATGGCCGGGATCCTCGATCGCCGCCAGGTCTCCGGGGTCGGTCGTAAGATGCGCGGCCAGCGCCAGGCTTGCCTGCGTCCCGGGCGTGATCAGGATCCGCTCCGGATCGACCGACAGGCCGCGGTCGCTTGCCAGCCGCTCGGACAGGATCTGTCGCAGGTCCCGATGGCCGTAGGGCTCGGCATAGGAGGCGATCGGCCCGTGCGACCGGCGGGCCGCGCGGCGCAGGGACCGCCCCCATTCGTCGGCGGGAAAGAGGCTCTCGCTCGGCTCGCCGGGCGCCATCGTCCCGGAGGGCCCCGCCAGAGCCACGCCGCGCGGGGTCCCGGCGAGACGACGCCCGCGCTCCGACGCGCGGACCGCTTCGCGATCCGCCAGGGGCTTGCGGGGCTCGGACGGGGAAGTGACGCACGGCGCGGCACCGCGGCGAATGGCGACGACGCCTTCGGCCCTGAGAAGATCGTATGCGACGTTGACCGTGCTGCGCGAAAGGCCGAGTTCCGACGCCGCGGCCCGGCTCGAGGGAAGGCGGCTGCCCCGGGCGATGCGGCCATCCCGGATCGCCGCGAGCAGGTCGCGATAGACCTGCACGGCCAGCGCATCGGATCGACCCGGCTCGGGGCGGCATATCGGCGTCAGTAAAAGTGGTCTGGTCATTTCGCCCGCAACTGGATCTTTGCGCGATCCACTTCGGCAGGTAGCGGAGGGGAAGTCAATCGAAGGAAGCCACCATGCAGCCCCGCTATGCCCGCGCCAGGCAGTCGAAGACCGCGCGCTATGACACCGAAACCGTCGAGGCGATTCTCGATGCCGGCCTCGTTGGCCATGTCGGGTTCATCGACGCGGACCGTCCCATGGTCATGCCCATGGCCTATGCTCGGGTCGGCGGGACGATCTACCTTCACGGCGCCTCGAAGACCCGGATCGCCGGGCTCGACCGGGTGCCGGTCTGCATGACTGTGACGATCCTCACGGGTATCGTCGCGGCGCGGTCGGGCTTTCACCACTCGATGAACCACCGCACGGCGATCGTCCACGGAACCGCCCGCCTCGTGGACGGACCGGAGGCCGACGCGGCGCTCGATGCCATCGTCGACCACCTTCTGCCGGCGCGCAGCAAAGAGATCCGCGCCATGACCGCGCAGGAGCGCAAGGCCACGGGCGTGGTGGCCATCGAGATAGAGCATGCCAGCGCCAAGGTCCGGACGGGCCCGCCGAACGACGACGCGACGGATATCGAGGGCGGGAGCTGGGGCGGCGTTCTTCCGATCGCCACCGGCCTGGGCGGCGGGGTCGAGGACGCCTATACCCCGCGCGGCTTGCCCGAACCCGCCTCGCTGAGCGCCGCGCGCCGCAAATTCGCCCAGTAGCGGTCCGGTGGGGCATGACCCCCTCGGGCGTCAGGCCGCCTCCCGCCGATCCGCCCGCGCGTTCCGCCGTTGTCGCCAGGCCTGCCAGAGCGACAGCAGGAGGAGCGCGATCGTCGCGACGACGAAGACGGCCGAAATGGGACGCTCGAGAAAGACCATCGGATCTCCGCGCGAGATGAGAAGCGCGCGGCGCAGATTGGTCTCGATCAGCGGGCCGAGCACGAACCCGAGCAGCAGCAGCGCGGGGCTGAACGCGGCAAGCGCCAGCAAGTATCCCGCCAGCCCGATCGCGGCGACCGCGACGATGTCGAAGGTCAGCCCCCGAACCGAATAGACGCCGAGACAGACGAACACGAGGATCGCGGGATAGAGCCAGCGGAACGGGATGCGCAGCATCGCCACCCAGATTCCGATGAGCGGCAGATTGAGGATCAGCAGCAGTAGGTTGCCGATCCCGAAACTGGCCACCAGCCCCCAGAACATTTCGGGGCGCGCCTCGAGCATCAGGGGCCCGGGCTGGATGCCGTGGATCACCAGCGCACCCAGCATCAGGGCCATGATCGGATCGCCCGGAATGCCGAGCGTCAGTGTCGGGACGAACGCGGTGATGGCCGCCGCGTTGTTGGCCGATTCCGGACCCGCGACGCCTTCGATCGCCCCCTTGCCGAACCGTTCCGGGCGCCGCGCGACCCGCCGCTCCATCGCGTAGCTCAGGAAGGACGACAGCGTGGAGCCCGTTCCCGGCAGGGCCCCGAAGAAGCTGCCGAGCGCGCCGCCGCGCAAGGTGGGCCACCCCATCTGCCGCAGATCGGCCCATGCCGGCAGCATGCGGCGGAACCCGATCCGTTCGACCACCCCCTGCCGATCGGGGTCCTGCACGTTGGCCACCACCTCGGCCACCCCGAAGAGACCCATCGCCAGCGCGACGAGGTTGATCCCGTCGAGAAGCTCGGTCTGGCCGAAGGTGAAACGCTGCACGCCCGAATTCACGTCCGTCCCGACGCATCCCAGAAGCAGCCCCAGCGTCACCATCGCGAAGCCCTTGGCGAACTGACCCGTGCCGATGGTCGAGGCGGCGACGAGCCCGAGGATCATCATCGCCGCGTAATCCGCCGCGCCGAAGGCGGTCGCCGCGGTCGAGAGCCATCCGGCCAGCATCACGAGGACCGCGATGCCGATGACCGACCCGGCAAAGGACGAGGCCATCGCGGCAAAAAGGGCGACGCCGGTGCGTCCCTCCCGCACCATCGGATACCCGTCGAGCGCGGTGACAGCCGATTGCGGCGTGCCGGGCAATCGCATCAGGATCGAGGCCACGGCGCCGCCATACTGGGCCCCGTAATAGACGCCCGCCAGCATGATCAGCGCGGCCTCGGGGGTGATGTAGTACGTGACCGGCAGCAGGAGCGAGATCGCCGCCATGGCGCCGATGCCCGGCAGCACGCCCACGAAGGTGCCCAGAACGACCCCGAGCACGCAATAGACCAGCACGCCGGGCTGAAGCGCGAAGCCGATGCCGTAGAGCAGACCTTCCCAGGTGGTCATGGCAGGCGCGGCCAGACCGGCAGGGTCATCCGCAACCCGACGCTGAAGACGAGCACGGTGAGCAGCGTGATCGCCACCATCAGCACGATGCGCCAGGTCCATCCCGGCTGCGGTGCGGGAAGGCTCGCGACCAGGACCGAGGCCGCGGTGGCCCCCGCGAGACCCAGACGCGGCAGGCCAAAGCCGAAGATGACGATCGATGCCAGCACCGCCACCGCCGAGCGCGGCGCGACGCGGGCCGGCATTCCGGCCCGCCCGAGGGCCGGCAGCGCCACGATCAACCCCAGCGCGGCCAGCAGCGCGCCCAGAATGGCGGGGAAGAACCCCGGCCCCATCCGGCGGAGGGTGCCGAGGTCGTATTCCGCGAGCGCCCAGCCGCAGGCAAGGAGTCCCACGGCGGTCAGCGCCAGCCCGCCGCAGATATCCGGCCAGTCGCGTCGCATCGCGGCGTTACTCGCCCGCTTCGACCCGGTCGATCACCGCGCCCCACATCTCGGTATCCGCGACGATGCGCTCTTCGAGATCTGCGGGCGTGCCCGGCGCCGCCTGCCAGCCGATGGCGAGCAGCTTTTCCTGCACCTGCGGATCGGCGAGGATCTCGCCCAGCTCGGTGTTGAGACGCTCGATCACGGCCGGATCGGTACCCGCGGGCGCGATGAACGCGTTCCAGAGCTCGGCGCGGAAATCATCCGGCAGGCCCGCCTGCCCGGCCATGACCGGCACGTCGGGGGCCTGCGGGAAGGTCTCGGCCGAGGTGATCCCCAGCATCCGCATGTTGCCCGCCTCCACATGCGGGAGCGCGGCCGACGGCGCCATGAAGCCCGCGTCGATCTCGCCGCCCATGATCGAGGTGGTGACCTCGGCATAGCTGGTGAAGGGGATGTGCAGCATGCTGACCCCCGCCTCGTCGGCAAAGAGCTCGGCGGTGAGATGCGCGCCGGAGCCCTGCCCGACCGAGCCATAGGCCAGCGCCTCGGGCTCTGCCCCGGCGGCGTCGACGAAGCCCTGAAGGTCCTCGAACTCCGACGCCGAGGACACCGCCAGGACCAGCGGCGAGGTCGCGATCAGCGTCACCGGGGCGATGTCGGCCTCCACGTCGTAGCCGGTGCTGTCCATCAGCCGCTGCGCGGTGGTCAGGGGACCGTTGATCGTGGTGCCGAACGTGTGCCCGTCGCCCGCCGTGGTCAGCATCTGCTGCACCCCGATCACGCCGCCGGCGCCGGGCTTGTTCTCGACCACGACCGGCTGGCCCAGCCGCTGCGCCAGCGGTTCGGTGATGATCCGCGCGAGCGTGTCGGGTGACGATCCGGCCGGAAAGCCGACGAAGACATGCACGGGCGCGGTCGGCCAGTCGTCCTGGGCCATGGCGGGAAGGGCGGCAAGGGCCACGGCGCAGGCAAGCGCGGCGCGGCGCGTCAGATCGATCGTCAAGGCTTTCTCCTCCTCGTTTGTGGTGCGTAAAGAGCATGGCCGAGCCGCCAGTTCAATCGGGTTGGTACGGCGCCGGATCTGCCGCCGCCAAAGCCGGCGCGGACGCTTTGCGTGTTGACGATGGCGGCGTCACGTCTCACCTTCGCCCGGAATTTCGCGCGTGGGCGAGCATGTCCGCGCGCGCTTTCACCTTGAATGGAGGAACCATCATGTCCGATCAACCACTGAGCTTTCCCGAGTTTTCCGGCAAGGCGATCCTCGTCACGGGGGCGTCGACCGGGATCGGGGCCGCCGTGGCGCGGGCCTTCGCGGCACAGGGCGCGAAAGTCGGCGTGCACTACAATTCGAGCGGCGACGCCGCCGAGGCGCTGGTGCGCGAGATCGAGCAGGCCGGCGGCACCGCCGTGGCGATCCAGGCCGACGTCTCTTCCTCGGCGGAGGTCGAGCGGATGGTCGAGGAGGCCGCGGAAAAGCTCGGCGGGCTCGACGGCCTGGTCAACAACGCGGGCGGGATGGTCAAACGCGTGCCCTATGCCGAGGCCAGCGACACGGATTACGACAAGGTGATGGATCTCAACGCGCGCTCGGTCGTGACCGCGTCGCGGGTCGCCCTGCCTCATCTGAAGAAGAACGGCGGCTTCATCATCAACACGACCTCCATCGCGGCACGCAACGGTGCCGGCGGCGGCGCGGGGCTCTACGGCTCGTCGAAATCCTTCGTGTCGAACATCACCCGCGGCATGGCCAAGGAATGGATCGGCTTCGGCATCAGGGTCAACGCCGTGGCCCCCGGCGTCATCACCACGCCGTTCCACGAGCGGCATTCGACCCAGGAGCAGATGGACGCGATGCTCGCCACCGTACCGCAGGGACGGCTGGGCGTCGCGGAGGATTGCGTGGGCGCGTACCTGTTCCTCGCCTCGGACCGGCTCGCCGGCTACGTGATCGGCCAGGTGATCGAGGTGAACGGCGGCCAGTTGATGCCGTAGGGCGCGCGTCGGTACCGGGCCCCGACCTGGCCCGGTACCGAAGGGCTCAGGGCCGCTGCTGGCCGTTGCCGTAGACGAGGTACTTGAAGCTCGTCAGCTGCTCCGCGCCGACGGGGCCCCGGGCGTGCATCTTGCCGGTCGCGATCCCGATCTCGGCGCCCATGCCGAACTCTCCGCCATCCGAGAACTGGGTGGAGGCGTTGTGCATCACCACGGCCGAATCCACGGCCGCCATGAAGCGTTTCGCGGCGACGGCATCCTCTGCGATGATCGCATCGGTGTGACCCGACGAATGGGCCTGCACGAATGCGATACCCTCCTGCAAACCCTCGACGATCCTGATCGACATGATGTTGCTGAGATATTCGGTGTCCCAGTCGGCATCCGATGCCGGGGCCGCATCGGGGAGGATGCGGCGGGTGGCCTCGTCGCCGCGCAGCTCGCAATCGTGCAGGGCCTTGGCCAGAAGCGGCAGCACCCGTTCGGCGATCGCGGCATCGACCACCACGCATTCCGTCGCGCCGCAGATGCCGGTCCGGCGCATCTTGGCGTTGCGCACGATGCCGACCGCCTTGTCGAGATCGGCGCTCTCGTGGAGATAGGTGTGGTTGTTGCCCTCGAGATGCAGCAGCGTCGGCACCCGCGCCTCGCGCTGCACCAGCGAAACCAGCCCCCGCCCGCCGCGCGGGATGACCAGATCGACATTGTCGATACTGTGCAGCAAGAGCTTCACCGCTTCGCGCTCGCGCGTGTCGACAAGTTGCACCGCATCCTGCGGAAGATCGGCGGCTTTCAGGCCTTCGGTCAGGCATTCGACGATGACCCGCGAGGAATGCAGGCTTTCCGAGCCTCCGCGCAGGATCACGGCATTGCCGGACTTGATGCACAGCGCGCCGGCGTCGGACCCGACATTCGGGCGCGATTCGTAGATCATCGCGATGACGCCGATGGGCACGCTGACGCGGTCGATCTTCAGGCCGTTGGGCCGCTCGAACGTGGCGAGGGTGCGGCCGAGCGGATCGTCCTGCGCCGCGATCGCGTCGAGCGCATCGGCCATCGCGGCCACGCGGTCCTCGGTCAGGGTCAGCCGGTCGATGAAGGCCGCGTCCTTGCCGCTCCCTTCGACGGCCTCGAGATCCCGCGCATTGGCGGCGATCACCTCGGCCGCGCGCCGGCGCAATGCGTTCGCCGCCTCGGCAAGGGCGAGGTTGCGCTGCTCGGCCGGGGCCGTGGACAATGCGCGCGCGGCATCCCTGGCGCGGTGCCCGAGGTCGGATACGACCGCTTCGACATCCCGGCGGACGCCATTCGTGCTCATCTCGTTCATGTTCGTGTCCTCGATCTCTGCGAAAGAACCGCCAGGGTTCATCTCAGGGCGACGGCGCGCGCATAGGCGGCCTGCACCGTGTCGTTCAGCAACGCCTCAAGCTCTCCGTCGCGCATCAGCTGCGCGAGGCCGGCTTCGGTCGTGCCGTTCTTGCTGGTGACGGATTTGCGCAGGTCCTCCAGCGTCTGGTCCGACTGGCGCGCGGCCTCGGCGGTGCCGGCAATGGTGCCGAAGACCAGCGTCCGCGCGGTCTCGTGGTCGAAGCCGAGTGCCTCGGCCGCGGCCACATAGGCGCGCATGATCTCGAAGACATAGCCGGGCCCGCTGCCGCTCACGGCGGTCAGGCGGTCGATCTCGTCCTCGCTGCCGAGCGGAATGCAGCTGCCCGTCTGCGCGATCAGATCGGTGACCGCGGCACTCTGCTCGGGCGTGCAGCGATCGTTCGCATAGAGGCCCGAGACGCCCATTCCCACCAGCGCGCCCATGTTCGGCATCACGCGCACGATCGCCTCGTCGCCGACGACGGCGCCGATCGTCGCGAGGCTCGCCCCCGCGGCGATCGAGACGTAGCAGCCGCCCTCGGCCAGCGCGTGGACGTAGTCCGGCAGGACCTCGGCGATCATCTGCGGCTTGATCGCGATGATCACCACGTCGAAGGCGCGGGCGGACAGCTCGGAAGCATCCGACACATGCGTCACGCCCTGCGGCAGATCATGCGCCGCCGGATCGGCGACGGTGAACCGGACATCGTCGTGGCGCACCCAGCGGCGCAGCATCGCGCCGCCCATCTTGCCGCATCCGATAAGAAGCACGTTCATGTCGTTTCCCCAGCATTGGTCCGCCCGCCCCGCCCCTTTTCCGCAGCGCGGCATCGGGTTCGCGAAGGCGGCCGGTTTCTTGGCGCCGCCACCACCCCGTGGCGCATCCGCGACGGCAGCGATCTGTTTGCATTCGCAGGTCCGGTACGTGGTATAGACCCGAAAATCTCTTACCACCGAACGCTACAACGCTGCCCGGGACGACGCAAACCGCTTTCGTTTTTCGCAGCAAGACCAGACCTCTAGCGGAGAATGAAATGCCGAGGAAGAAGAAGATCGTCGTCAAGATCGGATCGAGCCTGCTTGCCAACAGCGAGAAGCTGACGCTGCGCTATGCCTTCATGAACGGCCTGATCAGCGACCTCGCGCAGCTGCAGCGCGAGGGCCACGACATCGTTCTCACCTCGTCGGGCTCCGTGGCACTGGGGCTCAACATGATCGGCAAGCGGCCCGAGGATGCCGGCCTGCTCGACAAGCAGGCGGCCGCTGCCTGCGGCCAGCCGCTCCTGATGAACGCCTACCGGCAGATTGCGTCCGAGCACAACATGGACGTCGCCCAGATGCTCGTGACCGCCGAGGACATGGAGGAACGGCGTCGTTTCCTGAACATCAAGAACACGATGATGCGTCTCTTCGAGAACGACATCATGCCGATCATCAACGAGAACGATTCCGTCGCGACGCGCGACCTTCGCGTCGGCGACAACGACCGCCTGTCGGCCAAGGTCGCCCAGATGGTGGAGGCCGACATGCTCGTGATCCTGACGAGCGTCGAGGGCCTTTTCGACCGCGACCCGTCCGATCCCGATGCCAAGTTCATCGCAGAGGTCGAGGATGTCAGCGCGCATCTGGAATCGACCACCGGGATCAGCGCGCTCGGAAGCGGCGGCATGCTGACCAAGATGCAGGCCGCGAACATGGCGCAGAATGCCGGGGTCGAGACGATCATCGCCGACGGCATCATCGAACGCCCCATCTCGTCGCTGCTGAACCGCGAGCGTCGCTATACCCGCTGTCTCGTCACCGGCGAGACGGCGTCGCCGCTCAAGATCTGGCTCAGCAACCGGCTTCAGGTCGCGGGCACGCTCGTCGTCTCCAACGACGTCGCCGCGGCCGTGAGAGGCGGCGATCACGGCATCAGCCGGGAGAACGTGCTCTCGATCCAGGGGGATTTCGTCAAGGGCGACGTGCTGCACGTCTATGACGAAACCGGGACCGAGGTCGCCCGCGGCCTCAGCAACTTCTCGTCGGACGAGACGATGCTGCTGGCCCGGCATGTCGACATGCCCGTCGAGGACGTCATCGGGTACAAGACCAAGAGCGACGTGATCGGCGCCGAGAACATCCTGGTGCTCGAGGAAAACCACATCCCGATCGACGCGCCGGAGGACCGCCAGAAGGTCGTCGTCCACCGGTGACCGGACCCCCACGGGCCTCAAGCCCCACTCATACCGGGATCGCGTTCGGCGCGGGTCCGGCACATCAATATCGACAATATCGAGGGATTGCATGCCGCTGAGACCAACGCGCGACGTCTTCATCACCTGTGCCGTGACCGGTGCGGGCGACACCACCGGACGTTCGGACAAGGTGCCGGTGACGCCGGCCGAGATCGCCGACGCCGCGATCGAGGCCGCCCGGGCCGGGGCGGCCATCGCCCATATCCACGTCCGCGACCCCGAGACCGGCGCGCCGGCGCGTGATCCGGCGCTTTACCGCGAGGTCGTCGAGCGCATCGCGGCCTCGGATGTCGACGTGATCCTGAACCTCACGGCCGGCGCCGGCGGCGATCTGGTGCTGGGCCCGCCCGACGCCCCTTTGCCGCCCGTTGCTGCCCAGAGCGACATGGCCAGCGCCGAGGAGCGGCTCGCCCATGTGGCCGAGCTCCGGCCCGAGATCTGCACCCTCGATTGCGGGACGATGAATTTCGGCGAGGGCGATTACGTGATGACCAACACGCCCGCCATGCTTCGGGCGATGGCGGCGCGGATCCGCGATCTGGGCGTGCGGCCCGAGATCGAGATCTTCGACACCGGTCACCTGGTCCTCGCAAAATGGCTCAAGGAGCAGGGGCTGATCGACGATCCGGTCATGGTGCAACTCTGCATGGGCATCCCCTGGGGCGCGCCCAACGACCTTTCCACGTTGCAGGCGATGGTCGCCAACCTTCCGTCCGAATGGACCTTCTCGGCCTTTTCGATCGGACGCGACCAGTTGCCCTATGCCGCGCTGGCGGTGCTGGCCGGCGGGCATATCCGCGTGGGGCTCGAGGACAACCTGATGCTCGAACGCGGGGTGCTGGCGACCAACGGCCAGCTGGTCGAACGCGCCGCGGAAATTGCCCGGAACATGGGATCGCGCATCATGGGCCCCTCGGAGGTGCGCGAGCGCCTCGGGCTGGAGCGCCGGTGGTGAGCGCGCCGACGCTCCGGCGGGCCGCCTGCATCGGCGGCGGCGTCATCGGCGGAGGCTGGGTCGCCCGGTTCCTTCTGGCCGGTGTCGACGTGGCCGTGCACGACCCGCATCCCGAGGCGCGACGGATCGTCACCGAGGTGCTGGAGAACGCCCGCGCCGCCTATGCCCGCCTTACCGACGCACCGTTGCCGCCCGAGGGACGGCTCAGCTTTCACGACGACGTGGCGGGTGCGGTCGCAGGGGCGCAATGGGTGCAGGAAAGCGTGCCCGAACGACTCGACCTCAAGCGCGCCGTGCTGGCCGAGATCGACCGCGCCGCGCCCGCCGACGCGGTGATCGGCTCCTCGACCTCCGGCCTGCTGCCGACCGACCTTCAGGACGGGATGACCCGTCCCGAACGGCTGGTCGTGGCCCATCCCTACAACCCCGTCTATCTGCTGCCGCTGGTCGAGATCGTCGGCGGCAAGCACACCGATCCTGCCACCGTCCAAGAGGCGATCGCGCTCCTCGCGCCGCTGGGCCTCAAGGGCGTGGCGATCCGCAAGGAGATCGACGCCTTCGTGGGCGACCGCCTGCTCGAGGCGCTCTGGCGCGAGGCGCTCTGGCTCGTCCACGACGATATCTGCGACGTCGAGACGCTCGACGACGTGATCCGTTATTCGTTCGGCCTGCGATGGGCGCAGATGGGCCTCTTCCAGACCTACCGGATCGCCGGCGGCGAAGCGGGGATGCGTCACTTCCTGGGACAGTTCGGCCCCGCCCTGAAATGGCCGTGGACGAAACTGATGGACACGGTCGATCTCGACGACGCGCTCATCGACAAGATCGTGGCGCAGTCGGATGCGCAGAACGAAGGCCTCTCGGTCCGCGGGCTCGAGCGGGTGCGCGACGAGAACCTCGTCGGCATCCTCCAGGCCCTACGCGACGGCGATGGCGGCCGCGGCTGGGGCGCCGGGCGGTTGCTCGCCGAGTTCGAGGCACGGTTGCGCGCCGCGGCACCCGCGCCCTCCGAGGACGGTCCGGTACGCCATTCGGCGCGGGTCGCCCCCGCCTGGGTCGATTACAACGGCCACATGACCGAGCATCGCTATCTCCAGGTCTTCGGCGACGCGACCGACGCCGTGCTGCGCCGGATCGGCGTGGACCTCGCCTATGTCGAGGGCGGCGCAAGCTACTACACGGCCGAATCGCATCTGCGGCACCTGGGCGAGGCGCGGCTCGGCGACGATCTGACGGTCGAGGCGCGCATCGTGTCGCACGACGAAAAGCGGCTGCACCTCTTCCACAGGCTGCGCCGGGGCGTGGACGGCGACGTGCTGGCCACGGCCGAGCATATGTGCCTTCATGTCAACCGGACCGCCGGCCGCGTCGCTCCCGCACCTGCCGAGGTTCTGGACAGGATCGCGGCGCTGGTGCGCAGCCAGCCTCCGCAACCCGACGACATCACGCCGGGCCGCGCCATCCGCGCGGCCGGTACGCCCTGACTTCACCCCCGAACCGGACATTTCGAAAGAGGACTTCAATGACCAAGCTCATGACCACCGCCACCGCGATCGCCCTGATCGGCAGCGGGGCGGCCATCGCCCAGGATGCCGAAAGCTGCCAGACGGTGCGCTATTCCAACCCCGGCTGGACCGACATCGCCTCGACGAATGCCCTGCTGCAGAAGATGCTGGAACCGATGGGCTACGAGGCCGAGATCGAGACCCTGTCGGTGCCGATCACGTTCCGCGCGCTCGCCGACGATCAGCTCGACGTGTTCCTCGGCAACTGGATGCCGGCCCAGACCGAACTCGCGCAGCCGATGGTCGAGGCGGGCGAGATCACGGTCCTGCAGACCAACCTCTCGGGCAACCGCTTCACCCTCGCCGTGCCGAGCTACGTGGCCGAGGCGGGCGTGACCTCGTTCGACGATCTCGCGGAGAACGCCGAGAAGTTCGACAAGACCATCTACGGCATCGAATCGGGCGCCTCGGTCAACGAGAACATGATGCGGATGATCGAGGACGACGCGTTCGGTCTCGGCGACTGGTCGCTGCAGGAATCGAGCGAGCAGGGCATGCTGGCGCAGGTCGCGCGCGCCGGACGCTCCGACGACTGGGTCGTCTTCCCCGCCTGGGAGCCGCACCCGATGAACACCGAATACGACCTGACCTATCTGACCGGCGGCGACGAATATTTCGGCCCGGACATGGGCTCGGCCGAGGTCCGCACGGTCACGCGACCGGGCTACGCCGAGGAGTGCCCGAACGTGGCCGCCCTGCTCGAGAACATGGTGTTCTCGGTAGAGCTCGAAAACGCGATGATGGCCCTGATCCTCAATGACGGCACCGCGCCCGAAGACGCCGCCGAAGAGGTTCTGCAGGATCGGCCGGACCTCCTCGACACGTGGCTCGACGGCGTCACCACGATCGACGGCGAGCCCGCCCTGCCGGTGGTGCGCGAGAGCCTCGGGCTCTGAGCGCCTTCGCCGGATGAAGAGAAAGGCGGCGCGATCCCCGGATCCCGCCGCCTTTCGGGTGCCGGCCCCGAGGGGCCGGCCATCCATCCCCGCCGTGCCCCGCACCGCGCGATCCGCGCAGGCCGGGTTCGTGCATCCCGAACGCGGCGCGTCGCGCCCTCGCATCCACAGCATTGCAAGATCCCTCCAGCCGGTATCGTATCGCGGTGCCATTCGTGATGGCTGAGAAATGCGGTCGGCAGGACGCAGGATGGCCCGCGCCTCCGCGGCCTGCCGCCGCGACGAAAGGAACAAGATGACGGATCATCACCTGCCCGCCTCGGTCGAGACCTGCGCCTGGGGCTATTTCGACGCCGCGCGCGCGCCCGTCCTGACCGTGGCCAGCGGCGACCGGGTCACGATCGACAGCGTATCGGGGCCCCCCGAGGCCCTGCCGGGCGAGGGCTTCCACGTCCCGCCGGAACTCCACGACATTCACGCGCGCTCGGAACGCCCGGTCTACGGCCACATCCTGACCGGACCCGTCGCGGTCGAGGGCGCCCGCCCCGGCACCGTTCTGGAGGTCGTCATCGAGGATGTGCGCCTGCGCCAGGACTGGGGCTACAATTCCATGCGGCCGCTCGCCGGCACCCTGCCTTATGACGTGCCCGAGGCGCGCATGGTCACGATCCCGCTCGACCGGGCGGCGATGACGGGACGCATGCCCTGGGGCCTCGATCTGCCGCTGCGGCCGTTCTTCGGGGTCATGGGCGTGGCGCCGCCTGCCGCCTGGGGGCTGATCCCGTCGATCCAGCCACGCCGCCACGGCGGCAACATCGACAACAAGGAGCTGGTGGCGGGATCCACCCTCTATCTTCCCGTCTGGGAAGAGGGCGGGCTCTTTTCCTGCGGCGACGGGCACGGCGCGCAGGGCGACGGCGAGGTCTGCGTCACCGCCATCGAGACGGCCCTTACGGGCACCTTCCGCCTGACGGTGCGCGACGACATGAGCCTCGCCTTCCCGCAAGCCGAGACGCCCACCCACTGGATCACGATGGGGATGGATCCCGATCTCGACACATGCGCCGAAATGGCACTGCGGGACATGATCGCCCTGATCGAGGCGAAGGCGGGGCTCTCCTGGGCCGATGCCTACATGCTCTGCTCTCTCGCCGGCGATCTGAGGGTCACGCAGACGGTGAACGGCTGCAAGGGCATCCACATGATGCTCGAAAAGACGCTGCTGCGCTGATCGCCGCGCCGAGATGCCCAAACAATAGGCAGCCGCTCCCTTCTTCCGGCATCCGCACGCGGCGGCGTGCCGGAGGAAGGGTTCTGCGTTGACGGCCCCCGCCCCGGGCGTAGGCTCGGGTCAGTCAACCAACGGTTTAGCATCTTGGCCCAACGCGCTTCCCACGCCGCTCCGCTGCTCGATGTGCGCACCCTGAGCCTCGGCTTCGGCGCGTCCGAGACGAACATGCTCGAAGGCGTCCGCTATTCGGTCGATGCGGGCGAAACGCTCTGCATCGTGGGCGAATCCGGCTGCGGCAAGAGCGTGAGTTCGCTCGCCATCATGGGCCTGCTGCCGCCGGGCGTGGCGCGGATCCGCGCCGCCGACATCCGCTTTCGCGGTGCGCCCTACGATCTCGGCGACACCGCTGCCTTGCGCCGCCACCGCGGTGCGGACATCGCCATGATCTTTCAGGAACCGATGAGCTCGCTCAACCCCGCCTTCCGGGTCGGCGACCAGATCGCGGAGGCGGTGACCGCCCATAACGACGTCACCCGGGCCGAGGCCCGCGACCGGGCGGTCGAGATGTTGCGCCGGGTCGGCATCCCCGCCCCCGAGGCACGGATGAACGAGTATCCCCATCAGCTTTCGGGAGGCATGCGCCAGCGCGTGATGATCGCCATGGCGCTGGCCAACGATCCTGCCCTGCTCATCGCCGACGAGCCGACGACCGCCCTCGACGTGACGATCCAGAGCCAGATCCTCGACCTGATCCGCGACCTCCAGGCCGAGACGGGAATGGGCACGATCATGATCACCCACGATCTGGGCGTCGTGGCCGAGATCGCCGACAAGGTCGCGGTGATGTATGCCGGCACCATCGTCGAGGCCGGCCCCGCCGAGCGGATCTTCAACGATCCGCAGCATCCCTACACGATCGGGTTGATGTCGTCCGTGCCGCGCCTCACCGGCCCGCGCGAGCGTCTGGCCACGGTGCCGGGCACGGTGCCCACGACCGAGACGATGCCCGAGGGTTGCCGGTTCTCCACGCGCTGTCCCTTCGCGCAGCCGCTCTGCGCGGAGCCGCCGCCCGAGCGCGAATTCGGGCAAGGCCACCGCGCGCTCTGCCACTTCGCGCCGCTCGATCTGCGGATGGAGCGGATCGCATGAGCGAGCCCATCCTCAAGGCCATCCGGCTGACGCGCCATTTCAGGGTCGGCGGATCGCTCTTCACCCAGCCGAAGACCCTGCGCGCGGTCGAGGACGTGTCGCTGTCGGTGGAGCAGGGCGAGACGCTGGCCATCGTCGGCGAATCCGGCTGCGGGAAATCGACGCTCGCGCGCATGCTGATGCGGCTGATCGAGCCCACCTCGGGCCAGATGCTCTTCGAGGGGCGGCAGATCGACCAGGCCGAGGGCCGCGCCCTGACCGAGTTGCGTCGCGACATGCAGTTCATCTTCCAGGACCCGTTCAGCTCGCTCAATCCGCGGATGAGCGTGGGGCGTCTGGTGGGCGAACCGCTGGAGACGCACGCCCCCGGGCTTTCGGCGCAGGAGCGGCGCGCGAAGGTGGCGGACCTTCTGTCGCAGGTGGGCCTGCGCGCGGAACATGCCGGTCGGTATCCGCACGAATTCTCGGGCGGGCAGCGCCAGCGGATCGGCATCGCCCGGGCTCTTGCCTCGGGCCCCAAGCTGATCATCGGGGACGAGCCGGTCTCGGCGCTCGACGTGTCGGTGCAGGCGCAGGTGATCAACCTGCTCGCCGAGCTGCGCGACCGGCTCGGGCTGACGCTGGTCGTCATCGCCCACGATCTGGCGGTGATCCGCCACATGAGCGACCGGGTCGCGGTCATGTATCTCGGCAAGATCGTCGAGGAGGGGCCGACCGACGAGATCTTCGCCCATCCCCGCCACCCCTACACCATGGCGCTGCTCTCGGCGATCCCGGAGGCCGAACACGGGCGCACGCGCCGGCAGATCGCGCTCACCGGCGAGATGCCGAGCCCCGTGGACCCGCCTTCGGGCTGCCGGTTCCGCACCCGCTGCCGTTTCGCGCGCGAAACATGCGCGGCCGAGATCCCCGCTTTGCGCGAGACCGATACCGGCCCCGGCCACCGCGCCGCGTGTCACTTCTTCGAGGAGATCGCGGCCGAGGCGCCATCGCCCCCCGCAAGTGCCGGCACCGGCCGCACCGATGCCGCGCGCGCGCGCTTCTCGCTCTATGCCGACGCGGTCTCGGGCACCGGGATCCGCCCGCGCGCCACGACCTGAACCTCAGAAGATCCGTCCGCATGCGGGCGGCCCCGACACCAGCCAGGAGAAGACAGACATGACACTTTCACGCATGACGCTCGCCGCGGCGCTTCTGGGGGCCACGGCACTCGGCGCGCAGGCCCAGACCCTGCGCATCGGCCTGCAGGAAGACCCCGACATTCTCGATCCCGACCAATCGCGCACCTTCGTGGGGCGGATCGTCTATGCCTCGCTCTGCGACAAGCTGGTGGACATCACCCCCGAGCTCGAGATCATCCCGCAGCTCGCAACCGAATGGTCGTGGAACGACGACAACACCGAGCTTACCATGCAGCTGCGCGAGGGGGTGACGTTCCATGACGGGACGCCCTTCGACGCCGAGGCCGTGGCGGCCAATATCGACCGCTCGCAGAATCTCGAGGAAAGCCGCCGCAAGTCCGAGCTGACCTCCATCACCGGGGTCGAGGTGCTGGGCGAGCACGAGATCCGCTTCGATCTCGACGCGCCGGACGCCACGCTGCTGGCGCAATTCGCCGACCGGGCGGGCATGATGATCTCGCCGACCGCCGCCGAGGAAGCCGGCGCGGATTTCGGGCTTGAGCCGATCTGCTCGGGGCCGTTCAGCTTCGTCGAGAGGGTGGCGCAGGACCGCATCGTGCTCGAGGCGTTCCCGGAATACTGGAACGCCGAGGAGATCCTGGTCGATGGCGTGACCTACCTGCCCATTCCCGATACCACGGTGCGGCTTGCCAACCTGCAATCGGGCGATCTCGACATGATCGAGCGGATGTCGGCCACGGACATGGCGCAGGCCGAAAGCGACGGGTCGATCACCGTGGAGCGGGCCACCTCGCTCGGCTATGACGGCATAACCTTCAACGTCGGCAACGGCGACCGCGCCGACAATCCCTTCGGTGCCGACGGAGAGCTGTTGCGACAGGCGCTGAGCGCGTCGATCGACCGTGAGGCTCTGAGCCAGGTGGTCTTCAACGGCGTCACCACGCCCGGCAACCAGCAATATTCGCCCGAAAGCCCGTTCTACGCCGAGGATTATCCCGTCCCCGAACGCGACGTGGAGCGCGCCCGCGCGCTGCTGGCCGAGGCCGGCTACGAGGATGGCGTCACGCTGGAGGTGCAGGCCCCCAACGACACCGATTCGATGCAGGTGATCCAGGTGATCCAGGCCATGGCGAGCGAGGCCGGCATCGACATCTCGATCACGTCGAAGGAATTCGCCACCATGCTGTCGGACCAGACGGCGGGCGATTACACCGCCTCGCTGGTCGGGTGGTCGGGGCGTGTCGATCCTGACGGCAACATCCACCAGTTCATGACCACCGATGGCGGCATCAACGATTCGGGCTATTCGAACCCCGAGATCGACCGGCTGCTCGACGAGGCGCGGCAGAGCAACGATACCGCGGAACGGCAGGCCCTCTATGCCGAGGCGCGCGGGATCCTGAACGAGGATCTGCCGATCGTGTATCTCTGGCACGACACCTGGCTCTGGGCGATCAGCGACCGGGTACAGGGCTTCGTGCCCTATCCCGACGGCATGATCCGGCTCGAAGGGGTCAGCCTGGAGGAAGACTGATCCGTCCCGCCGGGCGGGGAAGCCCCCCGCCCGGCCCGCCCGTGCCCCGGAGCCGCCATGCTGTCATTCATCCTGCGCCGCCTGATCATCGCGATCCCGACGATCATCCTGATCTCGATCTTCGTCTTCGCGTTGCAAAAGCTGCTTCCCGGCGATCCGGTCCTCGCGATGGCCGGAGAGGAACGCGATCCCGCGACGATCGAATATTTGCGCGAGAAATACCGCCTCAACGATCCGATCCCGATCCAGTACCTGACCTGGGTCGGCAACGCGCTCAGGGGCGATCTCGGCATTTCGCTGCGCACCAACCAGCCGGTCCTGGAACTGATCGGGCAGAAGCTGCCCGTGACGATCCAGCTCGCCGCGATGGCGATGATCTTCGCGCTGGCGATCGGGATTCCGGCGGGTATCGTATCGGCGATCCGGAAGGGCACGATCGTCGACTACGTGGCCAACGTCGTGGCGCTGTCGGGCCTGTCGATCCCGAATTTCTGGCTCGGCATCATGCTGATCCTGCTTGTCTCGGTGAAATGGCAGCTTCTGCCGGCCAGCGGCTACGTGCCCTTCGACGAGGACCCGTTGCGCTCGATCCAGGTGATGATCATGCCCGCCTTCGTCCTGGGCACGGCGCTCGCCGCGACGCTGATGCGCCATACCCGCTCGGCCATGTTGTCCGTTCTGACGTCGGATTACGTCCGCACGGCGCGCGCCAAGGGCCTCAGCGAACGGCGGGTGATCCTGAAACACGCCTTCCGCAACGCCCTGACGCCGATCGTCACGCTCTCGGCGCTGCTCTTCGGCGAACTCATCGCGGGCGCCGTCCTGACCGAGCAGATCTTCACCGTGCCGGGCTTCGGCAAGCTGATCGTGGACGCGGTCTTCAACCGCGATTATGCGGTGGTCCAGGGCATCGTGCTGGTCACTGCGGTGGGGTTCATCGCGATGAACCTGCTGGCCGATATCGCCTATGTCCTCCTGAACCCGCGCCTGAGGAAGCAATAGATGCCGCAGGTCGCCACGCCCTCGACGGTCGATGCCGAAAGCGCCAACGATCCCGTCCTCAACCGCAAGCCCGAGAACCGGGTGTGGAAGAAATTCCGCGCCCACCGCTCGGCCATGCTGGGCGGCATCCTCGTCACCTTCTTCGTGGCCGTAGCACTGCTGGCGCCGGTGCTGCCGATCCCCGATCCGACCGCCACGGACTGGGCCGCGGTCCGGCAGGCGCCCTCGGCCGCGCATCCCTTCGGCACCGACGAGATCGGGCGCGACGTGCTCTCGCGGATGATCTGGGGCGCGCAGGCGTCTCTTCTGGCGGGCGTGATCTCGGTGCTGATCGCCGTGCTGCTGGGCGTGCCGCTGGGGATCGCGGCGGGGTATTTCGGCGGCTGGACCGACGCGGTGATCTCGCGCTGCACCGAGGCGCTTCTGGCGGCGCCCTTCCTGATCCTCGCCATCGCGCTCGCGGCGTTTCTCGGGCCGTCGCTGTCGAACGCGATGATCGCCATCGGCATTTCCGCCACGCCGCTTTTCGTGCGGCTGACGCGCGGCCAGGTCCTGTCGGTCGCGGCCGAGGATTACGTCGACAGCGCGCGCGCCATCGGCCTGCCCACGCGCAAGATCCTCGCGCGCTACATCCTGCCCAACATCCTGCCGCCCATCCTGGTGCAGGCGACCCTGACCATCGCCACCGCGATCATCGCCGAAGCGTCGCTGAGCTTTCTGGGTCTGGGTCAGCAGCCCCCCGCCCCGTCCTGGGGGTCGATGCTGAACACCGCCAAGAACTTCCTCAATCAGGCGCCATGGATGGCGCTCTGGCCCGGCATCGCGATCTTCCTCGTGGTGCTCGGCTTCAACCTTCTGGGCGACGGGCTGCGCGACGCGCTCGACCCCCGCGAACAATGACAGAGGCTCCATGACCGACTTCACCACTCGCCCCGACATCCGCGGCACCTTCGGAACCGTCACCTCGACGCACTGGATCGCCTCGGCGGTGGGGATGTCGATCCTCGAGAAGGGCGGCAACGCCTTCGACGCGGCGGTGGCGACGGGGCTGACACTGCAGGTGGTGGAGCCGCATCTCAACGGCCCCGCAGGCGACCTGCCGATCGTGTTCCACAGCGTGGCGAACGGCAACCGCGTCGTGGCCGCCCAGGGCCCCGCGCCCGAGGCGGCCACGATCGCGCATTACAAGGCGCAAGGTCTCACGCTGATCCCGGGCTCGGGGCTTTTGTCGACCGTCGTTCCGGGCGCCTTCGACGGCTGGATGCTGATGCTGCGCGACGAGGGCACGATGACGATCCGCGAGGCCCTGGCGCCCGCGATCGGCTATGCCCGCGACGGGCATCCGATGCTGCCGCGCGTTGCGGACACGATCGCGGGGCTGGCGGAGTACTTCGCCGCCGAATGGCCGTCCTCCGCTGCGGTCTGGACCCCCGAAGGCACGCCGCCCGAGGCGAAAGCGCTTTTTCGCAATCCCGACCTTGCCCGCACCTACGAGCGGCTCGTCGAGGCGGCCGAGGCGGCGGGTGACGATCGCGTGGCCCAGATCGACGCCGCGAGGGACGCATGGGCCGAGGGTTTCGTGGCCGAGGCGATCTTCGATTACCTCAAGGATGCCGAGGTCCATGACGTGAGCGAGCGCAGGAACCGCGCCGTCCTAGCACCCGGGGACATGGCCGGATGGCGCGCGGCGTTCGAGGCGCCGCAATCCTACGAATACCACGGCTGGACGCTGCACAAGACCGGGCCCTGGGGACAGGGGCCGGTGCTGCTGCAATCGCTGGCGATCCTGAAGCATTTCGATCTGGCCTCGATGGACCCGATGGGCCCCGATTTCGTCCATACGGTCATCGAGGCGATGAAGCTGTCCTATGCCGACCGCGAAGCCTATTACGGCGATCCCGACCAGAGCGAGGTGCCGATGGAGCACCTCCTGTCGGAGGCCTACAATGCAGAGCGCGCGAGCCTCATCGGGGCGGAGGCCTCGCTCGACCAGCGGCCGGGCCGCGTTCCGGGGCTGGAGCATCAGGCCGACGCCTATATCGCCCGCGCGGCGCGCGACTTCGGCGTCTCGGACGTGGGCGCACAAGAGCCGACCATGGCGCATCTGACCGACAGGAAGGGCGATACCGTCCATCTCGACGTCATAGACCGCTGGGGCAATTGCGTCGCGGCCACGCCGTCGGGCGGCTGGCTGCAATCGAACCCGGTGATCCCGGGCCTCGGTTTCCCGCTCAATTCCCGCGCGCAGATGTTCTGGCTGGAGGACGGGCTGCCGACCTCGCTCGCGCCCGGTCGCCGGCCACGCACCACCCTCACCCCGACGCTGGCCTGCCACGAGAACGGCGACCGTCTGGTCTTCGGCACGCCCGGCGGCGACCAGCAGGACCAGTGGCAGCTCGTCTGGTTCCTGCGCCTCGTCCACCACGGCATGGGCCTGCAGCAGGGGATGGACGCGCCGCTGTTCCACAGCATGCATTTCCAGGGATCGTTCTTCCCCCGCGCCGTGAAGCCGGGCGAGATGATGATCGAACCCAATGTGGGCGAGGCCTGCATCGAGGCGCTGCGCGCGCGCGGCCACATCGTCACGGTGGCCGCGCCCTGGACGGTCGGGCGCCTCACCGCCGCGTTGCGGCGGGCGGATGGCGCACTCGTCGCCGCAGCGACCCCGCGTCTGATGCAGGCCTATGCGATCGGACGGTGACGGGGATGCGGCCCCGGGGGACATGGTCGCGGCGCAATTGCAGCCGCCGCCCCCGCAGGCCCGCAGCAGGTCTCGCGTTGGCAGGGCGAGCGTGCGCAGCTGCGATGAGGGATTGACAGGGCGCCCGCACTCGTTCAGTCAGATCGTGCTACGTTCCCTCTATCGATCCCCTGCATTCCCTTCCGGACTCCAGCGAACTCGATCTTGGCCTACTGCGCCACGCTGTTGCACTTCCGCGAACAGGTTGAATAATACAGGAGATCTCACGATGGCCACAGGCACCGTGAAATGGTTTAACCCCACCAAAGGCTTCGGCTTCATTGCACCCGATACGGGCGGCAAGGACGTCTTTCTTCACATTTCCGCCGTAGAGCGTGCCGGTCTGACGACCGTGAGCGACGACCAGAAGGTCACCTACGACGTGGAATCCGGCCGCGATGGCCGTGAATCGGCTGCGAACCTTCAACTCGCCTGATCGGCTCCACCGGATCTGAAATTTCGAACGGGGCGCCTTCGGGCGCCCCGTTTCGTTTGGGGCCGACGCATCGCGACCGCCCGACCGCATCATCCGCCCCTCCCGGCCGGATCGCCGCAAGCCGCGCGGCCGGGCTCGGGCCGCGGCATTCGCCACGGCCCGGCATGTCCTACTCGGCCGGCATGGCGCGATATTCGTCCGATTCGCCCGTGGCCAGGCTGACCCCGACGATCGCCGCGAAGGCCGCGATGAAGCCCGGAATGATCTCGTAGACGCCGGGACCGCCGAGGAATTCGCTGTTCCACCCCGCCCAGATCCAGAGGCCGACGACCACGGCGCCGGTGCCAAGACCCGCGACCGCGCCGTAGCCGTTCATCCGTTTCCAGGTCAGCGACAGGATGATGAGCGGGCCGAAGGCCGCGCCGAAGCCCGCCCAGGCGTTCGCGACCAGCCCCAGGACCTGGCTTTCGGGATCGCCCGCGATGAAGGCAGCGACGACGCCCACCGCGACGACGGCCAGACGGCCCACATTGACGATCTCGGTCTCGGACGCATCGCGGCGGAAGAACAGGCGATAGAAATCCTCGGCCAGCGAGGACGACGACACCAGAAGCTGGCTCGACACCGTCGACATGATCGCGGCCAGGAGCGCTGCATAGAGGAACCCCGTGACCAGTGGGTGGAACAGCAGGTCGGCCAGCACGATGAAGATCGTCTCGCTGTCCTCGACCGACACGCCGTTGCGTTCCACATAGGCGCGGCCGAGGATGCCCACGCCCACCGCGCCGATGAGCGAGATGAACATCCACGTCATCCCGATATTGCGGGCGGTGGCCACGGCGGGCACGGACCGGACGGCCATGAACCGCACGATGATATGCGGCTGTCCGAAATACCCCAGGCCCCAGGTCACGGCCGAAAGCCAGCCGATCGCGGTCAGCCCCTGGGTGAGGGAGAGCGAGAAATCCTCGACCCCCGAGAGCGTTTCGGCCGCCTGGTCGAAGCCGCCGCCCTCGCCGGCATAGAGCACGACCAGCGGCATGACGATCAGCGCCAGCATCATGATGCAGCCTTGCACGAAATCGGTCAGGCTGACCGCCAGAAAGCCGCCGACCACGGTGTAGCAGAGCACCACGCCCAGGGTCAGCCAGACGCCGAACTGGTAATTGCCGTCGAAGGCCGATTGCACCAGCTTGCCGCCGCCGACCAGGCCGGATGCGGTGTAGACGGCGAAGAACACCACGATGACCAGCGCCGAGACGACGCGCAATGTGGTGGCCTGGCTTGGGAACCGGTTCGCCAGGAAGGAGGGGATCGTCAGCGCGTTGCCGTAGCGCTCGGTCTGTTCGCGCAGGCGGGGCGCGACGATGATCCAGTTCGCGAGCGCACCGAGAAAGAGGCCGATGCCGATCCAGGCCTCGACCAGCCCGGCCGCGTAGAGAGCGCCGGGAAGGCCCAGCAGGAGCCAGCCCGACATGTCGGAGGCGCCGGCCGACAAGGCGGCGACCGCGGGGTGCAGATTGCGCCCGCCAAGGACGTATTCCTCGGAACTGTCCGTGGATTTCCGATAGGCGTAGATGCCGATGCCGATCATCAACGCGAAATACGCGATGAGGCTGATCCAGATGCCGATGCTCATGTCTCGCTCTCTCCGTTTGTCCGTTCGCGCCCATCACAGCGGTCGTGCGAACCGATTGGCACGTCACGTGCCGCCGTTGGTCGGGGCGCGGGAAAACGGCACCGTCCGTGCAAACCCAGGCGCCCCGCGCCCCGAAATGGATCTTTGCGCAACTTTCCGGCCATTTCGGACAGGTTTGGCATCGCAAGGACCTCTTCACAGCCTAGCGAGCCGGGCGACGGGCGCAACCTTGGGGCGCGAGGGGCCGCCCTTCTGACAAGGGCCGTGGCCCTACTGCGCTGCCTTGAGCTGTTGAAGCGCCGCTTCGGCGGCATTTCGGACGTAGAACCTGATGGTCCGGTCGGCCCCGTCGGGATCGCGTTCTCTCAGCGCGTGCACGATATCGCGTATCTCTTGGACGCTGCGCTGGATCCGCCCCGCCTGGGTCATCGCGACGAAGCGAAGCCAGCTGATCCGGGCCAGCAGCGTGCGGAGCATGTCAGACGTCACCTCGAGCCCGGAGACGGCCATGATATGCTCGTCGAACCGGCCCATGATATCGACGAGCGCCGGTTTGTCGGAGTGCGACGCCGCCTCGACGACCTCCTGCAGAAGGGCGCCGAGCTTGTCCATGTCGCTCTCGGACGCGCGCTCGCAGAAGGCCCGGGCCAGCCGGACCTCCAGATCGGCGCGCAACTCGTAGATCTCGGCGGCCTGCGTGGGGGTCAGCCGCGCGACCGCGGGCCCCTTGTGAGCCATCACCACGACCAGCCGGTCGGCCTCGAGCTGACGGATCGCCTCGCGGACAGATGCGCGGCTGGCGCCGGTCGCTTCGCAGAGCTCGCGCTCGATCAGGCGGGATCCGGGCGGCAGGACACCGTTAATGATCGCATGCCGGATGGTTTCGATGGTCGCATCACGGACCAGTTTCGGCTTGGAGATGGGCTCGATACGCAACTTTGTCATTGTCTTCTTTCAGCCGGCTTCGCCCCGGGGCCTTCAGGGGAACGTGACGACGATATTGCCACCGGCACCGCCGGCGGCCATCAGATCATGCGCCCGGGCACAATCGTCGATGCCGAACGTGGCTGAAATATCCGGCGCGATGCGGCCCGCGGCCAGCAGCGCGCCGATCGCCCGGCCGGCGGCCGCATTGTCGGCAGGGCGCATGCGCGACGCCTGTATGAAGTGGAGCGACACCCCCTTGAGGGCAAAGTCGTAATACGGCAGGACCGGCGTCCGGTCACTGGTGGAGGAATAGGAGCAGAGGGTCCCGTGCACCGCGAGGAGCCGCGCGTCGGTCGTCATGTTGGCCCCCAGATCCACCTCGACGATCCGGTCGACGCCCCTGCCTTGCGTGAGATCGAGGATTGCGCCGGTCAGATCCGCCTCCCGGTAGTCGAGGACATGGGTGGCGCCGGCGCGCCGTGCGATGGCCGCACGCTCGGGACTGCCCGCCGTCGCGATCACGGTCGCACCGTTCCAGGCGGCCATCTCGACGGCAACGCGCCCGACGGCGCCTGAGCCGCCCTGCACCAGCACCGTATCGCCGGTGACGCCGCCATCGCCCAGCACGCAGAGCCACGCGGTGAAGGCGGGCACGCCGAGCGAGGCGCCCTGCGCGAAGGACAGGCCAACGGGCAGATCGAAGACGTAGTCGGTCGAGACCGCGCAATATTCCGCCGCGGTGCCGCGCGTGGGGCCCGCCGACCGGACATAGACGCGCCGTCCGATCCAGGACGTATCCACGCCCGGCCCGCAGGAGACGACCTCTCCGGCGCCGTCGCTGTGGGGCACGATGCCACCTTCGGGCACGGCACCGCCCAACCAGCCCGACCGCTTCTTGGTGTCGTGCGGATTGACGCCTGACGCTGCGATCCGGACGAGGACCTCGCCCGGGCCGGGCTCGGGGTCGGGCAGGTCGACGATTCCGATCACGTCGGCGGCCAGACCCGTCCGCTCATACATCGCCGCCTTCATAGCGGCAGCCTCGAGATCGCGAGCGCAAGCGCCTGTGCGCGGGGGACCAGGCTGTCGAGTTCGACATATTCGTCGGGCGTATGCGCCTTGCCGCCGATCGGGCCGAGGGCGCAGACGGTCGGCGTGCCGGTGCTCGACGCGACGCCGGAATCGGCGCAGGAGCGGGTGAATTCCGCCTGCGTCGGATAGCCGAGTTCTTCGGACGCCGCGAGATAGAGGTCGCGCAGCGCGAGATCCCGCGCGCCCCGCGCCATCGGGGCGAACCCGCCCAGGATCTCGACGATCGCGGTGACGCCGTCCTCGAGGCACTCCTCGGCGATGCCGGTGATGGCCGCGATCAGGCGCGCTTCGTCCTCGGGATCGGTGAAGCGCAGGTCTATTCGGGCCTCGGCATCGGGGGCGACGGTATTGACCGATTGTCCGCCCGACACGAGCCCGACATTCACCGAGATATCCCGTTCGGGATCGTTCAGGCCGTGCCAGGCCACAATCTTGCGGCCGAGTTCGTGGATCGCGCTGCGCCCGTCGGCGGGATTGAGCCCGGCATGGGCGGCGCGGCCCGCGATCGCGACGCGGAAGAAGGTTCCGCCCCGGCGGCCGTCGACGATGTTGCCGCTGACGCGGCCCGGCTCGGAGTTGAAGACGACGCAGGCCTCGCGGGCGGCAGCCTCGATGATCGGCCGTGAGGCGGGGGATCCGATCTCCTCGTCGCCGGTGAAGAGGGCGTGCAGCGGCACCGGCGGCGCGCCGGCCTCGGCGAAGGCTCGCAGGACGAAGGCGTTCATCACGAGCCCGGCCTTCATATCGGCGCAGCCCGGCCCCGATCCGCGCGACCCGTCGACCCGGAACGGCCGGCGCGCGGCCTCTCCGGTCGGAAAGACGGTGTCTATGTGCCCCATGAGCAAAGCCGGGGCGTTTCCCGTCCCGCCGGGCAGCCATGCGTGAAGCGCGTCGCCCTGAACCTCGCGGGGGGTCGTCGTGCACTCCAGCCCGGCCGCGTCGAACCAAGAGGCGAGCCGGGCCCCGCAGCGATCGACCCCTGCCTTGTCGTGCGAATTGCTGTCGATCGCGACGAGATCCGCCAGCAATTCGACCATCGCCTCCTTTTTCGTCGCAAGCCACGCGATAGCTGCATGGTTTTTCATCGTTAACGATCTCCGTCCGGGGGGTGTCGAAAAAAGGGTTGACCTGAAACCGCGGGCTGATCAACCGTTTTGTCATATTATTAGTTTGTCTGACAATCGAGGATCACATGGCCAAGGACTTGAACGACGCCGACATCTCCGCAGACCGGGTCCGCAAGCATGTGGAGACCATCGTGCGGGAGATCCCGCATCGCGCGGCCGGTTCGCAGAACGGGCGCCGCATGGCGGAATATTCCCGCGACGCGCTGCTCGCCGACGGGATCGAGAACGTCCGTATCCACGAGCTTCCGGCGGTCGTGAGCTTTCCGCGGGAGGCGGAGTTCACGATCCTGTCCGAGGGCGGCCGCCGGATCGAGGCCAACACGCTGGGTCATTCGACCGAGACCGGCCCCGACGGCATCGAGGGCGAACTGGTCTATGTCGGATCGGGGGCATTCTCGGATTACGAGGGCCTCGACGTCACGGGCAAGATCATCCTCACCGAGCTTTCCTATTCGCCCGCGCGTCACGAGAAACAGCGGATCGCCGCGATGATGGGCGCGGTGGGCGCGGTGATGATGAACTGGGGCCCGCCCGACAACACGGCGGTGCCCTTCGGATCGGTCAAGCCGGTCTGGGGCAACCCCACCCCCGAGAACGTCCATACCGAGATGGCGACGATTCCCTGCATCGGCATCGCGCGCATCGAGGGGCTGGCCCTCAAGGACGCCTGTGCGAAGGGCGCCGTGACCTGCCGCTTCGTCACCGATGTCGAGAACGGATGGCGTCCCGTGCAGATCACCATCGGCGAGATCGCGGCCGACGAGGGGCCGGAATCGGACGATTTCGTGCTTCTGGGCGGCCATCAGGACAGCTGGCCCGGAGAGGCCGCCACCGACAACGCCGCGGGCAATGCGTGCATGATGGAACTGGCGCGGATCCTGAACGCGAACCGGTCCAAGCTGCGGCGCGGCGTCATCTGCGGCTTCTGGACGGCGCACGAGACGGGCACGATGGCAGGGTCGTCGTGGTGGGCCGATCACGAATGGGCGCGCCTGCGCGATCATGCGGTGGCCTACATGCAGATCGACCAGCCCGCCTGCATCGGCACCACGACCCGCTGGGCCACGGCGTCCAACGCCGAGCTGAAGGCATTCCACCAGAAGATCGAGGACGCCACGCTCGACGGGCGCGATACCACGTGGCGGCGGTCCGCCAAGAACGGCGACGCCTCCTTCTTCGGTCTGGGCATCCCGATGTTCCACGGCGAAGGCTCGTTCACCGATCAGGAGCTGAAGGACAGCGCGCTGGCGACACTCGGATGGTGGCACCATTCCATCGAGAACCGGTTCGACAAGCTCGACTGGGAGTGGATGCAGACGCATCTCGAGGTCTATCTGGCCTGGATGTGGGAGCTCTGCACCGCGCCGGTGTTGCCGTTCTCGTTCGTCCCGGTCGCCGAGCAGGTGACCGCGCGTCTGGCCGAGCTCTCCGAGCCGGGCCGCGCCATCGATCTTCAGAAAGCGGCCGATGCCGCCGACAGGTTCGGCGCCGCCGCCGCGGAGTTCGACCAGCTTTCGGCCAGGTGGCGCGACGCCTTCGAGAAGGGCCAGGGCAACGAGGACGCGGCGCAAATCCTCAACCGGACGATGAAGCGGCTGAGCCGGATCCTCGTCCCGCTGCAAAGCTCGGCGATCGGAAAATACGGTCACGACCCCTATGGCTACACGCCGCAGACGACGATGATCCCGGTCCTCTACGACGTGCCGCGGCTGGCGGAACTGCCGGAAGGCGAGGAACGCTGGATACTGCGCACGCGGCTGGTACGGGACCGCAACCGGGTGATCGACGGGCTGGACGAAGCCGCCCGGATCATCGCCGATGCGCGGCTCGTCATCGACGCGCAGGGCTAGGCGCATGGGCCGCATCCTCTATCACCTCGTGGCACCGCTCGACGTCGTGGTGGGCCCCGACGAGCCCGCACGAAGGCAGGCCTTTCTCGCCCGGCATGCCGCGTCCGGGACCGAGGTCGAGGTCCGCACCCCCGCGCAGGGACGCGAGTCGATCGAGGGCGCCTGGGACGCGGTCACTGTCGGCCCGTACCTCGTGGACGGGATTTGCAGGGCCGAGGCCGACGGGTTCGACGCGGCCATCATCGGCTGTTTCAGCGATCCCGCCATCGACGCCGCGAAGGAGGCGGTGAGCATTCCGGTGGTCGGCGCGGGCGCCGCCGCGATCCACCTGGCTCTGCAGCTCGGCGACCGGATCGGGATCGTCTCGCCGGGACCGGGCGATCCGGGGCGCAGTCGCGCCATGATGCGGGCAATGGGCCAGGAGACGCATTTCGCCGCGGCGCGGGGCATGGGGCTTTCGGTGAGCGATCTGGCCCGCGCCGAGGAGGATGCGCTCGACCGCATCGAGACGACGGCGCGCGACTGCGTGGCCGAGGGGGCGGACGTCCTTCTGCTCGGCTGCATGAGCATGGCGTTTCTCGATCCCACGCCTGCCTTGACCGAACGTCTGGGCGTGCCGGTCGTCAATCCGGTCGTCGCGGCGCTCAAGACCGCCGAGATGATGATCGCCCACCGCCTGACGCAGAGCCGCGCGCGCTGGCCGCGCGCCGATGCCAAACCCGTTCTCCACACCGCCGCACTTCACCGCTGAGAGGAACATGGAAATGAGACCTTTGATTGGAACGCTCTCGCTGGCCGCCACCTTGGCCGCGGGAGGCGCACTTCACGCGCAATCCGACAACGAGCTGGTCTGGGGTGACACGCTTCCCGCCGGTCTGGACCCGCACGTGGTCTATGACGTGCCGATGCAGATGCTGCTGCTCAACGCCTATGACGGCCTCTATCGCTACATCGGCAATCCGCCCGAACTGACGCCGTGGCTGGCCGAGAGCCACACCGTGAGCGACGACAACCTGACCTGGCAGTTCACGCTCAAGGACGGCGTGACCTTCCACGACGGCTCCCCCTGACCGCCGACGACATCGTCTACAGCTTCCGCCGGCTGCTGTCGCTCGGGCAGGGACCGGCCGGGGCGATGACCCCGGTCCTGAAGCCCGAGAACGTCACCAAGGTCGACGAGCTGACGGTGCAATTCGTGCTCGACACGCCCTATGCGCCGTTCCTGTCGACCATCCCGCTGGTCGCGATCGTGAACGAGGACATCCTCACCGAGGAGGAGGTCGACGGCGATTGGGGGACGGCGTGGCTTGCCTCGAACGAAGCCGGATCGGGGGCCTATGCGGTCGATGCCGCGACCTACCGCCCGCAGGAGATCATCGATCTCGCGCGCAACGAGGACCATTTCTACGGATGGGACGACAACGACGATCCCATCGACATCGTCCGGGCCCACGCGGTGCAGGAAACCTCGACCCGGGTCCTGGCATTGCTGCGCGGGGATATCGACGGGACCGACGGCTATCTGCCGACCGATCAGGTCGACCGGGTGCGCGAGGCCGAAGGTGTCCATGTCGCGGAGGACGAGTCGATGCGGATCATGGTCATCCGCATGAACAATGCACGTCCGCCCTTCGACAACCTCAACTTCCGCAAATGCGTCAGCCATGCGTTTCAGTACGAGGGTTTCATCGACATCGTCCTGAAGGGCATGGTCGCCCGCAATCCCGGACCCCTGCCCGGCAATCTCTGGGGCGTTCCGGAAGATGCGGTCGGTTACGAATACGACCCCGAAAAAGCGCAGGAATTCTGCGACGCCGCCCGCGAGGAGGGCGTCGATCTCGACCGGCCGCTCGAGATCCATATCCAGTCCTCTCTCGACCAGACGACGCAATCGGCGCAGTTGCTTCAGCAGGGCCTGGCCGATGTCGGCGTGGACGTCGAGCTGGTCGCGGCGACATGGGCCAACCTCACCTCCAGCACCGGATCGGTCGAAACCACGCCCGACATGTGGGTCCACTGGGTCTCGACTTATTTCGTCGATCCCGAGAACTGGATCGGCCAGATGTACGACAGCCAGTTCCACGGCACGTGGAAGGCCTCGTCATGGTATTCCAACCCCGAGGTCGACGAGCTGCTCGCGACCGCGCGCACGGAGACAGACCAGGAGACGCGTGCGGATGCCTATTCAGAGGCCTATCGCAAGATCGTGGACGATGCCGTCGACATCTGGATCTACAACACCGTCGCCCTGCGGGGGGTCAGCGACCGGGTCGAGGGCTTCAAGTTCTCGCCCATCGGCTCCGGTTCGGACTTCCGGTGGATGTCGCTGACGGACTGACGCGCATCGCACCGCGCGGCCCCGTCGCGCGGTGACCTTCCAGAACCAGAATTCCGGCAGAGGACGCCATGATCCTTTTTGTGATCCGACGACTCATCCTGATCGTGCCGACGCTGCTCGGGCTGCTCGTGCTGACCTTCATGATGCTGCGCATGGGGGCCGGCGATCCGGCCGCCGCCATCGCCGGCGACAACGCCACTCCCGAGCAGATCGCCCGCATCCGCGAGGATCTGGGGCTGAACGATCCGCTCGTCATCCAGTTCTGGGACTATCTCAGCCATGCCGCGCGTGGCGATTTCGGCGTCTCGGCCTATACCAACCGCGCGGTCGGCGCGGATATCGCCCTGCGCCTTCCCGCAACGCTAGAACTCACGTTCTTCGCCCTGCTGATCGCCGCGGTGTTCGGCATCGCGTTCGGCACGCTGGCGGGCGTCTGGCGCAACTCGGTCTTCGACCACGTCACGCGGGTCGTCTCGGTCGCCGGTCTCGCCACGGCCTCGTTCTGGTTCGCGATCATGCTGCAGCTGATTTTCTCCATGGATCTGCAGGTCCTGCCGCTGCGCGGACGGCTGCCCACCGGCATGCCGCCGCCGCCCTTCATCACCGGCTCCTACGTGATCGACGCGCTTTTCACCGGCCGGTTCGAGACCGCGTGGGAGGCGTTGCGCCACATCATCCTGCCGGCCTTCACCATCTCGCTCGGGGGCCTCGCGACGGTCGCCCGCTTCACCCGATCCTCCGTCATCTCGTCGATGCAGAGCGAGTTCGCCTCCTACGAGCGGGCGGTCGGCTATCCCGAGCGCCGGGTTGTCCTGCCCTACGTGTTGCGCAACTCGCTGGTCACGCCGGTCACCCAGATCGGCCTGCTCTTCGGGGCGTTCGTCTCCTCCGCCGTGGCGGTGGAAGCGATCTTCGACTGGCCCGGCCTCGGCTCCTATCTGGTCAACGCGATCTTCACGTCGGATTTCCAGGCGGTGCTGGCCGTCACCTTGGTGATCGGACTGGTCTACGGCATCGTCAACATCGTGGTCGATCTGGTGCACGGGCTGCTCGATCCCCGCGTCGCGGAAAGGATGTGAAGATGCCGCTGCTTCGCAAACTGGCGCGGGACGTGCCCGCCGTGATGGGCTTCGTCATTATCATCGTGGCCCTGATCCTCGCCGCCTTTCCCGGTCTCTTCGTCGAGGACATCGCCCGGGTAAACCGCGGCAACATCCTCTACCGGCTCCAGCCGCCGAGCGCGGAATTCCTCTTCGGCACCGACGATCTCGGGCGCGACATCTTCGCCCGGGTCATCCTCGGCACCCGGCCCGCGATCGAGATCGCGCTTTCGGTCGTGGCCCTGTCGATGGCGATCGGCATCCCGCTGGGACTGGCCGCGGGCTATCTCGGCGGCTGGATCTCGGGCACGGTCATGCGGCTGACGGACGTGTTCCTCGCCGTGCCGCAGCTCATCCTCGCCATCGCGATCGCGCAGATCCTCGGACGCGGCGCGGAAAGCGCCATGATCGCGCTCGCCGCGACCTATTGGCCGTTCTTCACCCGTACCGTCTATGCCGAGACGCAGAGGGTCCGTTCCCAGCTCTTCATCGAGGCGCTCGAGGGGATCGGGATGGGGCGCAGGCGCATCATGCTGCTGCACATACTGCCCAATATCGCGGCACCGGTCATCGTGCGCGCGACGGTCGGAATGGGCTTCATCATCCTGACGGCCGCCGTGCTGGGCTTTCTCGGAGTGGGCGCGACGCCGCCTAGCCCGGATTGGGGCCTGTCGATCTCGGAGGGCCGCAAATACCTGCCCGAGCAATGGTGGTACGCCACCTTCCCGGGGCTCGCGATCCTGGTGCTGGTGCTGGGCTTCAACCTGCTCGGCGACGGCCTTCGCGATCTCGTCGATCCCAAGTTGAGGCGGTTGCGATGAGCGAGGCACCCCTTCTGGAGGTCCGCGATCTCTCGCTTTCGGTCAAGACGGATGCCGGCCCCGCGCGCATCCTCGATCACGTGGATTTCGATATCCGCCCCGGCGAGATCTTCGGCATCGTGGGCGAGTCGGGCTGCGGCAAGTCGACCCTCGCCAAGACGGTCCTTGGCCTGCCGCCCCGCAACAGCGTGATCGACAGCGGACGCGTCATGTTCCGCGGCGAGAACCTCTTCGAGCTCAGCCGTCGCCAGACCGCGCGGCGCCTTCGCGGCGGAACGATGGGCTTCATCCCGCAGGATCCGTTCCAGTCGTTCAATCCGACCTTCACTATCGGCAAGCAGATGCTGGAGATCCTGCGCTGGAGCGGCCTGCCCGAGGACCCCGAGGGCCGACCGTTCGGCCGCGCGGACCGCAAGCGCCACCGCGACCGGCTGATCGAGGTGTTGAGCGCGGTGCAGATCCCCGATCCGGCCGAAGCGCTCGACCGCTACCCGCACCAGTTCTCGGGTGGCCAGCGGCAGCGGATCCTGATCGCCGGCGCGCTCGCCGCGCGGCCGGGGCTGATCCTCGCGGACGAGCCGACAACCGCCCTCGACGTCACGACGCAGATGCAGATCCTGAAGCTGCTGCGCGATCTGGCCGCCGAATACGACGTGGCGATGATGTTCGTGACGCACGATTTCGGCGTGGTGGCCCAGATCTGCGACCGCGTGTCGGTGATGTATGCGGGGCAGACCGTCGAGACCGGCACGGCGGCCGACATCATCGACAATCCGCGCCATCCCTATACCGAGAAGCTCATCGGTTGCCATCCCGAGCGGTCGGGGAACCTCGTCGGCATCCCCGGCAAGGTCTCGTCGCCGATCGATCCGCCGATGGGCTGCCGGTTTCACCCCCGCTGTGCGCTGGCGGAACGCCGGTGCTCGGAGGTTCGGCCGCCCCTCGAAGGGCCGGCCGGCGGCCGCCGCATTGCCTGTCACGTCCGTGGAGCCGCATCATGATCCAACCTGCCCTGTCCCTCCTGAACGTCGAGCGGCATTTCGGCGGCACGAAGCGCCTGATGGCACGATCCGATCCGCTGGTCCGCGCGGTGGACGGCGTTTCGCTCGACCTGCGGCAGGGCGAAGTCCTCGGGCTGGTCGGCGAATCCGGCTGCGGAAAATCCACGCTGGCCAAGACCGTCCTCGGCCTTCTGCGCGAGACCCGCGGCGACATCCTCATGGACGGACGCGAAGTCTCCAACCTCGAGCCGCGCCAGGCCCGGAACGCGCGGCGCGACATCCAGTACGTGCATCAGGATCCGGGTGCCGCCCTCGATCCGTGGTGGCGGATCGGCGACACGCTGGACGAGACGCTGAAGGTGCACGGCATTTCCGACCGGGCAGAGCGGCGCGGCCGGATCGACGACGTCCTGTCGGCCGTGGGGCTCGGGCCCGAATTCCGCCGCCGCTATCCGCACGAGCTGTCGGGCGGGCAGCAGCGGCGCGTCGGCCTCGCACGGACCCTCGTCCTGCGGCCGAAGATCGTGATCCTCGACGAACCGACATCCGGGCTCGACCTGTCTGTGCAGGCCACGGTGCTCAGCCTCATGCGGGATCTCAGGGCAGAATACGACCTCACCTATCTCTTCATCAGCCACGATCTGTCGGTCGTGCGCCGGATGTGCGACCGCATCGCGGTCATGTATCTCGGGCGCGTGGCCGAGATCGGGCCGACGGAGGACCTGTTCTCGGATCCGGCCCATCCCTATACCCGGGCGCTGCTCGCCTCCGCGCCCACGCTCACCCGCGATCCGTCGGATGTCGCGCCGCTCGAGGGCGACCCGCCAAGTGCGGCGAACGTGCCGTCGGGCTGCGCCTTTCGAACCCGCTGCCCGATCGCCCGGCCGGATTGCGCCACGAACCGGCCCGAGCTTCTGACGATGGGACCGGAATGGTTCGCCGCCTGCCCGCCCGTTCAGACCGAACGGCGGCGGCGTGCCGGCGCTGCGTGATCCCGTGACCGCGAGTCTTCCCCCCGGGGCAAGGTGCACCCATATACCCACGGAGAAACGATTCGAGGTTCGGTGATGGGATACGCGAAGACCGCAATGTTGATGGCCGCCATGACGGCATTGTTCCTCGGCATCGGCTACCTGCTCGCAGGGACGAGCGGTATTGCGATCGCCTTCGCCGTTGCCGTGGCGATGAACGCGTTCTCGTGGTGGAATTCCGACAAGATGGTCCTGAGGATGCACAATGCGCGTCCGATCGGGCCCGACGACCGCTCGGGGCTGCATGCGATGGTCGCGGATCTGGCGCGCGACGCGGAGTTGCCGATGCCCGCGCTCTATCTGATCGAGACCGCCCAGCCCAACGCCTTCGCCACCGGCCGCAATCCCGAAAACGCCGCCGTGGCGGTGACGCAGGGGCTCGTCCGGTCGCTGAGCCGCGAGGAAGTGGCCGCGGTCGTCGCGCACGAACTCGCCCATATCAAGAACCGCGACACGGCGATCATGATGGTGACCGCGACCTTCGCGGGCGCGATCTCGATGCTGGCGAACTTTGCCTTGTTCTTCGGTGGTTCGCGCGAACGGATGGGGATCGTGGGCACGCTCGCGCTGATGATCCTGGCGCCTCTCGCGGCCGCCCTGGTCCAGATGGCGATCAGCCGCACGCGGGAATATGCGGCGGATCGCGAGGGCGCGCAGATCTGCGGCAACCCGCTCTGGCTCGCCACGGCGCTGGAGCGGATCCAGCAGGGCGCGGCACGGATCGACAACCACACGGCCGAACGCAACCCCGCGACGGCGCATATGTTCATCATCAATCCCCTGCATGCCCACGCGCATGACAAGCTCTTCTCGACCCATCCGTCGACCGAGAACCGCGTCGCCGCCCTGCGCGAGATGGCGGGAAACCGTGGGACGCCTTCGCCCCGGCCGACGACGCGCCGGAATGCCGCCCATCGCGGTCCCTGGGGCTGAACCCGCGCGACCGCGATCGTTCGGGCGCCCGTCCCAGGGGTCGACCCGGGTCTGAGCCATGCTCGGTAGATGTGACGGGGCGGCAGAGTCCCACACGCGAGGAGCTTGCCCGCGCGGTCGATGGGATGACCGGAGCGGCGCCGGCGATGACCGACGCAGCAACTACGGACAGCGCCGTCGTAAAGGTGACCAAGGGCGGGGTCCGCGACCAGACCCTGCCTGGTCTTGCCGGGGTCGCCGATATCGGTACCGACCGGAACTAACGGAGCGGGCGTTTCGCGGGGAGCCGCACCGGGCCATCGATGTCCGCCGAAGGGCGGCGGCTCCGCCGCTTTTCCCTGAAGGCGGTCGGACAGACCGGGTTCGCATGTCGCGGGAGTGCTGCCTGTACAGGCGTCGGCCGACGCCCTATCCTTTCGCATGAATGACATGGAGGTAAGTTACTCATGGACCGTAGACGTTTTCTCCGTACCGCCGCACTGAGCGGTGCCGGCGCATCGGCGCTAGCCGCGCCGGCCCTCGCGCAGGGATCCGAAAGCATCCAGTGGCGCTGCACGTCGTCGTTTCCGCAATCGCTCGACACGATCTATGGCGGCGCGGTGGACGTGGCCCGCTACGTGCGCGAGGCCACGGATGGGGCCTTCGACATCCAGGTCTTTGCCGGCGGCGAGATCGTTCCCGGCCTGCAGGCGGCCGATGCGGTGCAGAACGGCACGGTCGAGATGTGTCATACCGCCGCCTATTACTATGTCGGCAAATCGCCGACATGGGCGCTCGGCGCGGTCATCCCCTACGGCCTGAACACGCGCGGCATGAATGCGTGGCTCTATTACGGCGACGGCATCAACCTGCTCAACGAGTTCTACAACGGTCAGGGCCTGCATTATCTGCCCGCGGGCAATACCGGCACCCAGATGGGCGGCTGGTTCCGCAACGAGATCGACGGGCTTTCGGGCATGCAGGGCCTGCAGATGCGCATTGCCGGCCTCGCGGGCCAGGTGATGGAGCAGATCGGCGTCGTCCCGCAGCAGATCGCGGGCGGCGATATCTATCCGGCACTCGAACGCGGCACGATCGACGCGGCCGAGTGGATCGGTCCCTACGACGACGAGAAGCTCGGCTTCTATCAGGTCGCGCCCTATTACTACTATCCCGGCTGGTGGGAGGGGAACCTGACCCTCAACTGCTTCGTCAACCGCTCCGCTTGGGACGGCCTTCCGGACAATTACAAGCGCCTGCTCGAAACGGCATGTCGCGCGGCCAACACCGAGATGATGGCCGAGTACGACTACAAGAACCCCGCCGCTCTGCGCAGTCTGGTGTCGAACGGAGCGCAGCTTCGCGCCTTCCCGCAGGACGTGCTGAACGCGACCTACGACGCGAGCCTGCAGCTCTATGCCGATCTTCGCGACAGTGCCGATGGATGGGCGAAGATCTACGACAGCATGATGGCGTTCCAGGCCGACCACTTCCTCTGGCAGCAGGTCGCGGAGCAGAACTTCGCGAGCTTCATGCAGCAAAAGCAAAGCCAGGGTCAGCTTCCCGCGCAGATCTCGGGCGCGGGTGCGACGGGTGGCGAGAGCTCGTCCAGCGAGAACTAAGGCCGGCTTCCGTCGTACGAAGCCCAAGGCGCGCCCGGCAGGGCGCGCCTTTTTCTGTCGTCGCGGAGGTGGCGCCTAGTTGAAGTTGAAGCCCCCACCCGGGGGCGGCGCGGCGTCATCTTCTTCGTCCCCTGCATCGGTCTCGGCCGCAGGCGCCTCGTCCGTCGCCCCGGTATTGCCGAAGTTGAAGCTGCCGCCCGGCGCGGCCTCGGGCGTTGCCGATCCCGTATCGGAAGACGGCGCCTCGGGGGCGCCTCCGAAGTTGAAGCCACCGCCGGAGTTCTCGCCCTGCGACGGTGCGGCATCGTTCCCCGCTCCGCCGAAGTTGAAGCCTCCGCTGGTCGCGGGATCGCCGCCGGTTTCTGCGGGCGCCACGGTTCTGCTTTCCTGCTGCCGGGCCTCGCGCGCGTCGTCGTAATGCGTCACGAGCCCCGGCATCAGGATCACGAGGAGGATGAGTCCGAAATTCAGAGCGATATAGGGCAGCACGCCCTTGTAGACCTGCGCGGTCCGCACGGGCTGCATGGTCTCGCCGGTCTGATTGTCCACCCATTCCTCCGTCGGAGCGACCGAACGCAGGTAGAAGAGCGCAAAGCCGAAGGGCGGTGTCAGGAACGAGGTCTGCAGGTTCATCGACAAAAGCACGCCGAACCAGATGAGGTCGATCCCGAGCGTCTGCGCCACGGGGGCCAGCAACGGGACGAGGATGAAGGCGATCTCGAAGAAATCGAGAAAACATCCCAGAACGAAGATCACGATCGTCACGACGATGAGGAAGCCGAACTGCCCGCCCGGCAGGCTCAGCAACAGCTCCTCCAGCCAGACCTGGCCGTTGATGCCGTAGAAGGTCAGGCCGAAGACGCGCGCGCCGATCAGGATGAAGAGCACGAAGGCCGAGAGTTTCGCCGTTCCCTCGACCGCCGAGGTCAGCGTCTTGAAGTCGATCCGCCGCTTAGCCACGGCCAGGATGAGTGCGCCCACCGCCCCCATCGCGCCGCCTTCGGTCGGCGTGGCGATGCCGAGAAAGATCGTGCCGAGCACGAGAAAGATGAGCGCGAGCGGCGGGATCAGCACGATGACGACCTGCTCGGTCAGGCGCGACAGGATCCCCCGCTCCATGCGGCGGTTCGCAAGCGCGATCACGTAGCACACGATCACGGAAAGGGCCGCGGCGAACACCACCCGCGTCGCGGGGATGTAGCCGGTGAAGAGGACGCGGGTGCCCAGGAAATAGAGGGCGACCGCCAGCCCCAGCATCGCCACCAGCGACCAGATCCCGCCGCCGAGCTTGCGCTCCTCGGCCGGCAGGGCCGGCACGGCGCGCGGGCGCAGCACGGTCAGCGCGGCGATATAGGCGCAATAGGCCGCGATCGTGAGGAGCGCGGGATAGACGGCGCCGAGATACATGTCGCCCACCGATACGCCGAGCTGGTCCGCCATGACGATGAGGACGAGCGAGGGCGGCACGATCTGCGCCAGCGTTCCCGACGCCGCGATGGTCCCCGTCGCGACACTCGGGTCGTACTTGTAGCGCTGCATGATCGGCAGCGAGATCAACCCCATCGCGATGACCGAGGCCGCGACCACGCCGGTCGTGGCGCCCAGAAGCGCGCCGACGAGGATCACCGCGAAGGCCACCCCGCCCCGGATCGGCCCGAAGAGCTGGCCCACCGTGTCGAGCAGGTCCTCCGCCATGCCGGAACGTTCGAGGATCAGCCCCATGAAGGTGAAGAACGGGATCGCGAGCAGCGTGTCGTTCGACATGATCCCGAAGACGCGCTCGGGCATCGCGCGGAGCAGCGGCCAGAAGAGATTGATCTCGCTCGAGTAATCCGAAAGCCCGACGCCCACGACGAAATAGAAGAGCCCCCCCGCCGCCAGGGTCAGGGCGACGGGATAGCCGAGGATGAGAAGCCCCATGACCGAGATGAACATGATCGGGGCGAGGTTGTGGGCGATGAGCTCGATCACGCCTTGCCCTCGTCCATCGGCTGCGTCGCCTCGACCTCTTCCGCCCGTTTGTTCAGAGCTTCGGGAATGTCGAGATGACCCGCCAGCATCGCGCTGCGCTTGATGATCTCGGATATGCCCTGAGCGAAGAGCAGCACGAAACCGATCAGCACCCAGAGCTTCGCCGGCCATCGCACGAGGCCGCCGGCATTGCTCGATTGTTCACCCGACACGTAGGACGAGACGAAGAACGGCCAGCTGAGATAGACCATCATCCCCGCGAAGGGCAGCAGGAAGAGAAGGTGGCCGATCAGGTCGATGCGCACGCGCGTCCGCGGGCTGAGCGACGCGGACAGTACATCCACGCGCACATGCTCGTTCTCGCGCAGCGTCCAGGCCGCGCAGAGCATGAAGACCGCCCCGAAGAGATACCACTGGAGTTCCAGCCAGGAATTCGACGACAGGTTGACCGCCTTGCGGATCACCGCGTTGCCGGCGCTCACCACCACCGCGACGAGCAGCAGCCAGGCGAAGGCGCGGCCGATGAAGCCATTGGTGCGATCGATGAGCCGCGAGACCGAGAGAAGCGCGCTCACGGCGCCCACCCCGCCGGGCCGTATGAAACCACCATGGAGCCTCCCCAATTCTGCATCGCCGACACGGCATCGTGCCGGGGCGCAGGCAGCAGTGCAAGAGGCTGACGATCGTATCCGGACCGGCATGCCTGTAACCCGTCGGTGATCTCCCGGCTTGCTGTTCCTAGCGGGTGCCGAGGCAATCGGCGGCTATCTCGGCAAGAAGGTCGCGCGCTCCGAACCCGCCGGATTTCGTGACGAGGCGCAGCTTGCCCCAAGGCGCGTCGATTTCGCAGACCGGCACGCCCGGCGCGATCTCGGCCAGCACGTCGAGCCGGTCGATCCCGAGTCGCGCGAGGATCGCATCGGCGGTTTCGCCGCCGGAGCAGAGAAGCGTCGCCGGACGGAAGCCCCGCATCCGGGCGGCGAGGCCGGCCGCGAAATCGGCGCCCGCCGCGTCCGCGTCGCGGCCTTCGCCGCCATCCGTCATCCGCACGACCTCGACCGCGCGCCTGAGGTCGAGGTCGCCGACGCGGCCGTCGGGCGCGGCGTGGACCCCTGCCCCGCGCAACGCGTCGACCTGTGCCACCGTGATCGGATCGCGCGAGCCGATCGCCATCAGCATCGGAGGAGGAACGACCGGCAGCGGGGCGGACGCCCCGTCGAAGAGCGTTCCGGCCAAGGCCGCGGCGAGCCCGCGCGCGCCGACCCAGAGAACGCGCGCGCCCCCCGATACGGCACGGTCGAGATCCGCATCCGCCAGAATTTCGGGCACATCGACCTCTGTCTCGAAGAGGGGGGCCACCGGGATCGGTGCGGCGATGCCCTCCCCCTCGATGCGACCGCCACGCTGGACACGGCCCATCGACGGGATCGCCGGCAGCACGACGCATGGCGGGTTGCCCATCGCGGCGGCAAGAACGGCGGCTTCGGCCCCAGGATGCCCCTTCAGCCGCGAATCCACCTTCTTCATCACCACGTCGAACCGCCGCGGGTCCAGCGCGCGACAGAGCGCCTCCATCCGGGCGCGCGCGCGTGCCGCGTCGCCGTCGCGCGATCCCAGATTGACCGCCAGCACATCGGGGGCCTCCGCCGCCAATGCCGGCGCGGCGTCGGGCGTCCGTGCCACGGCGACGCGCCGCCCGGTCGCGGCAAAGGCCACGGCCGAATCGAGCGCCCCGGTCAGGTCGTCGGCGATCAACAGCAATCGGGTCAGGCGGCCATCCGGGCTCATGCCGCAAGGTTCTAGGGTCGCGGCCGTCGCGATGCAACGCTGCGGCAATCCGTGCGATCTGGCATCTGGTCCGCAACTATCGTACCCGTGGGACATTCGCCCGCAAGGGGACAGGGGAGAGCCGAATGACCGCACCAGTCGTCATCACCATGGGAGATCCGTCCGGCGTCGGCGCCGAGGTCTCGGTGAAGGCCCTCGCCGAGGCGGGCCCGGAGCTTCGGGCACGGACCGTCATCATCGGCGACCGCGACACGGTGGACCGTGCGCTCTCGGCCTGCGACATCGACATCCCCGTCATCGCGCCCGACGCATCGGGCGACGGCATCCGCGTGGATCACCTAGAGGTCGCGGGATTGCCCGGGCGGTTCGGCACGCTCGACCCCGCCTGCGGCGAGGCGGCGTTCCGGTACATCGAACGCGCGGCGCGAGCCTGTCTCGACGGCCGCGCCAGCTGCATCGTGACCGCGCCGATCAACAAGGAGGCGCTGAACGCGGCCGGGCACCATTACGACGGCCATACCGGGATGCTGGCGCATCTCACCGGGTCGGAATCCTCATGGATGCTGCTCGCCTCCGAGCGGCTGAACGTGATCCACACCTCGACCCATGTTTCGCTGAAAGACGCCATCGGCCGTGCCACAACCGAGCGGGTGCTCGCGACGATCCGCATCGGCGCCGAACATTTCCGCCGCATGGGGGTCGCGCGGCCGCGGATCGCGGTGGCGGGCATCAATCCCCATTGCGGCGAGAACGGCCTTTTCGGGCACGAGGATGACGACCAGCTCGCCCCGGCCGTCGAAGCCGCCCGGGCCGAGGGGATCGATGTCGAGGGACCGATCTCGGCCGACACGGTCTATCATCGCGCCTACCAGGGCGGGTTTGACCTCGTCATCGCGCAATACCACGACCAGGGGCATATCCCGATCAAGCTGGTCGCCTTCGACAGCGCGGTCAACGTCTCGCTCGGCCTGCCGATCCAGCGCTGCTCCGTCGATCACGGGACCGCCTTCGATATCGCGGGAACCGGCAAGGCGAACCACGTCAACATGCTGTCGGCACTGGATTACGCCAGCCGGATGATGGCGGCCGCAGCGCGCGAAACCTGACCTTGCGGCCGCTCAGCCCGGCTGCGTCACCACGAGCGGGCCCCTGTCGGTGGCGACGACGGTATGCTCGTACTGCACGACGGGCGCGGGCGGCATGCTGTAGAGGGTCCAGTCGTCTTCGCCCCCGGTAGCCATCGTCCCACCGACGGAGAGAAACGGCTCGACCGTCAGGACGAGACCCTTCTTCATCCGACGCCTGTCTCCGCTGGTGGGCCATGTCGGGATCTCCTCGGGATATTCGTGCAAGGAGCGGCCGACGCCGTGGCTCGCGAGATTGCCGATCAAGGTGTAGCCCCGCCCCGACGCGAAGCGCCCGATGGCCTTGCCGATCCCGGCAAGCGGCCGGTCGCTGCGGACCTGCGCCACGCCGATCTGCATCGCGCGTCTTCCGTCGCGGCAGAGACGGTCGAGCCTCGGCGCCACCGCCCCGACGCGATATGTCGCTCCGGTATCCGCGAAAAATCCGTCCTTCGAGGCCGAGACGTCGATATTGACCAGATCGCCCGGCGCGATCACGCGTGCGCCGGGAATGCCGTGGGCGATCTCCTCGTTCACGCTGATACAGGTCGCGCCCGGAAAGCCGTAGGTGGATTGCGGCGCGGATACGGCGCCCGCGTCATCCAGCAGCCCGCGCCCGATCTCGTCGAGTTCCCGCGTCGTCATGCCGGGCTCCATCGCCTTCGCCATGGCGCGCATGGTGTTGGCGACGATCCGTCCGATCTCCCTGAGCCCGTCGAGCTCGTCCTGGTTCGTGATGGTCATTTCGCCTCTCCCGAATTCTGTCCGGCACTGGGTACGGCCACGGCCGCGGCGGTTCCTTCAGGCACCGCCGAACAGATCCCGGAACCGGGACGGCTGCGCCCGCAGATATTGCGGGGGCGCCGTCACCCTACCGCCCAGATGCGCCGCCGCGTGCCAGGGCCAGCGCGGATCGTAGAGGATCGTGCGGGCGAGGGCGATCATGTCCGCATCGCCCGTGCCGATGATCGCCTCGGCCTGGTCGTAATCGCTGATCAGGCCGACCGCGATTACCGGCAGTCCGCAGGCCTGTTTGACCGCACGCGCGAGCGGCACCTGATAGCTCGGACCCATCGGTATGTCCTGACGGGGATCGAGCCCGCCGCTCGAGACGTGGATCGCGGCGCAGCCGCGTGCTTCCAGCGCCCGGGCGAAGGCGATGGTGCCCTCGATGTCCCAGCCGCCCTCGACCCAGTCGGTGGCCGATACCCGCATCGTGACGCCGCGATCGGGCGGAAAGGCCTCGCGGACAGCATCGAACACTTCGAGCGGGAACCGCATCCGGTTTTCCAGGCTGCCGCCATATTCGTCATCGCGCAGGTTCGACAGCGGCGAGAGAAACTCGTGCAGCAGGTATCCGTGCGCGCCATGCAACTGCACCGCGTCGATGCCGATCCGCGCCGCGCGCCGCGCCGCATCGGCAAACCCGTCGCGGATCCGGTCGAGACCTGCACGGTCGAGTGCTATCGGCGGTCGATGGTCGGCGGTGAACGGCTGGGCGGAGGGCGCCAATGTCTGCCAGCCATCGGGGTGGTCCGGCGGCAGCTGCGCGCCGCCCTTCCAGGGCACCTCGGAGGATGCTTTTCGCCCGGCATGCGCGAGCTGGATGGCGATCGGCATGTCCGACCAGCGGCGCACGCTGTCGAGCACGTCCCCCATCGCGGCCTCGGTGGTGTCGTCCCAGAGACCCGCGTCGCCATAGGTGATGCGGCCTTCCGGCACGACGGCGGTGGCCTCGATGGTCAGCACCGCCGCCCCCGAAAGGGCGAGTTGCCCCAGATGGATCCGATGCCAATCGTTCATGCAGCCGTTCTCGGCCGAATACTGGCACATCGGGGCGATCACGATGCGGTTGCGGTACGTATGGCCGCCGATGGTGACGGGCGTGAAGAGCTGCGGCCCCTTCATGACGCCACCTGCCCGGCATCACGGGCCGGGTGCACCCATGCAAGGGCTGCGCCGGCGTCGAGCGGCACATATGGAGTGACATCGCTTCTGCCGCTCTGATCCATTTTCACCTGCCCATCCGGTTGCGTTTCCCGTAAGGACATTCGCCATCTGCCGCTCAATGTAAAGAGGATCGCCCCGGGAGCCGATCCTCGGAATCCCCCCCCGGAGCGCGCGCCGAGCACATCCGGGGGGCGTACCGCAAGTCACGGCGTCAGTGCACGACGGTCATCACGGCAACCGAATGCGGCGGCAACTCGGTGGTGAACCGGCCGTTCTCGGCCTCGACGCGAACCTCGTCGGGCACCACGACCTCGGGCTCGGCGAAGGTGTTGTGCGCGTCCATCGCCGCACCGGTCAGAACCCGACCGGTCGCCTCGTCGTCGTCATGGGATGGAAAACTCACGCTGTGGGGTTCGTTCGGGTCCGTGTTGACCAGACCGATCACGAGGGCACCGTCCTCGGTCCGAGCGGCCGTGGCGCTTACGGCGGGATAGGCCGCGTCCCCCTCGCCGATCATCGGCGCATTGAGCGTAACCGGCAGGGCCGTGGCACCCTGGAAGGGCTTGTACATGTCGAACACGTGATAGGTCGGCGTGAGAAGCATCTCCGGGCCGTCGGTCAGGATCATCGCCTGAAGCACGTTGACCATCTGGGCGATATTGGCCATCGGAATGCGGTCCGCATGTTCGTGGAAGAGGTTGAAGTTCAGGGCCGCGACGACCGCATCCCGGATCGTGCTCTGCTGGTAGAGCGCGGGCGCCCCCTCCGGCTCGTTGACCCACATCCCCCACTCGTCGACATAGAGGTCGAAATCCTCGCCCAGATCATGGCCGTCGATCATCTCGAGGGACTGGTCGATGACGTCGGCCATCCGCAGGGTACGCGTCATCGTGCTGTCCCACTCCGCCTCGGGAAAGCCTGTCGCCTCGCCCTTGTCGGACCAGTCGCTGGTCGGGAGGGTGTAGTAATGCACCGATATTCCCTCGGCGAGATCGCCCATCGCGGGATGATCGAGCACGCGGTCCGAATAGTCGATGTTTCCGTCATGCGATCCCGAAACGATCCTGACCGGCGCGTCCTCCTGCGCCGTCATCAGGACCGTCGCCCAGAGCGCATAGAGATCGGCGTAGAATGCCGGCCGCATGTTTCCGCCGCAGCCCCAGGTCTCGTTGCCGATGGTGAGATAGTCGATCCGCCACGGCTCGGACCGGCCGTTCTCCGCGCGAAGCTCGGCGAGGTCGGACCCTTCCGGCAGGGTGATGTATTCGAGCCAATCCGCCGCCTCTTCGGCGGTGCCGGTTCCGAGATTGACGTTCAGATACGTCTTCGCCCCCAACCGCTCGGCGAGATCGAAGAATTCGTGGGTTCCGAACTGGTTCGTTTCCACCGTCCCGCGCCAGGCCATGTTCACCGTCTGGTCGCGCTCGTCGCGCGGGCCGATTCCGTCGCGCCAGTGATAGAGATCCGCGTAGCATCCGCCGGGCCACCGCATGACGGGGATATCCAAGCGGTCCAGCGCCTCGAAGACATCGTCGCGAATGCCGTCGGTGTTCGGAATGTCCGACTCTCCCCGACCCAGATCCCGTCATAGATGCCCGCGCCCAGATGCGCGACGAACTGACCGTAGATCTCGGGCGCGATCGTGCCGATCTCGGCGTCCCGATCGATCTCGATCTTCGTCTGCGCCTGGGCCGTGGCGGCCGCGGTGAAGACGACCGTGGCGGTGGCAAAGGTTCTGGTTATCGGCAAGCTCATTCCCCCCATAGGCGATCCCCGAACCGCGAATTCGCGTCCCCAACGGGTCGCCGGAAACGGGGGTTCCCCCGGAGCTCGAGCGGATCGGACAGGATGAACGCTGGCGGCGGCCAAAAAATCGCGCGCTTCCTTCCTGTGAATGCGGCGCCTCTTTCCATCGGGCGGCCAAGGAAGGCCGTTCTACCTCAAGACGATCTGGACCGGGAAAGGGAACCTGCTAGCATCGAAGTCTCACAAGGGGGAGGAGATATCATGTCCATTACAAGGCGCAGTCTCATCGGCGGCATCGCAGCTCTTGCGTTCATGTCCGGGGGCGCCGTCCACGCGCAGGATCAGGATCAGGCCGCGGAGACGAAGCGCATCCTAGTCTACGGTGACTCGAACACCTGGGGCTACATCCCCGTCGAGAGCGGCCCGACCGAACGCTATGCCGCCGATATCCGTTGGCCCGGCGTGCTGCAGGCGGAACTCGGCGAAGGTTACGAGGTCATCGAGGAGGGGCTGAGCGCGCGGACCACCGACATCCCCGACCCCACCTTGCCGAACATTTCCGGGGCGGGTCTGGACGGCTCCGCAGCCCTGTCGCCGATCATCGCGTCGCACCTGCCGCTCGATCTGGTGGTGATCATGCTCGGCACCAACGACGTGAAGGCGCAGTTCGATCGGTCGCCGTTCCGCATCGGCCTCGGGATGGGTGCGCTCGTCGACATCGTGCAACAGACCGGCAGCGGGGTCGGGACGGATTATCCGACCCCCGAGATCCTGGTGCTGGCGCCGCCGCCGCTCGGGGATCTCTATCCCGAGGGAAGGGCCGAGCGCTTTGCCGGGGGCGTGGAGAAGACGCAGGCGCTTCCGCAATTCTACGAGGCCGTCGCGGAGGCTGCGGGGGCGGACTTTCTCGATGTCGGCACCCTCGCCGAGACCGACGGGATCGACGGCGTGCACTTCTCGGCAGAAATGCACGAGAATATCGGTCAGGGCGTCGCGGAGAAGGTGAAATCCATGATGGAATGACAGGCGCGGCTCTTCACCCGCATTTGCCGAAGGCGGGTGAAGAGCGGTGTATGTCAGACCCCGTCGAATGCGTCCGGGACGAGTTCGGACCAGAACGCGCAGATGCTCTCGTGGCAGAGCGGTGACATCCAGCCATGACGCTCGAAATCGGCGCGGTCTCCTCCCGAGAGGCGCGCCATGAAGAGCCGCTTGTCGGCATCGCGCTGCGTTGGCGTGCGCGATGCCACAAGTTCGCTCACGCGGCGCAGCCGCCGCGACCGCGTGCTGGGCTCCCCTGCTCCGACGACATCCGGACGGACCGGCTCTGCCCCGTAATCGTCGCGCAGGGCGGCCGCCAGATAACGCGCAGGATGGCGCACGACGCCCCCCTGCCCTTCGACATAGGCGAGCTTTTCGACCACCGCGTTCTCGCCGTGCTCGCCGATCCATTGCCGCGCCAGCCGGTCGCTGATGCCGATCGCCCGCAGCCGTTCGTAGACGGGCGCGTTGCGCATCCCCGTCCCGTCATCGAGGTCGAGAATGGCGAGTTGCGGGTTCTTCTCGATCAGGAACCGGATATCCGTCACCGTCCGGCCGCGCTTGCGGGTTTCGGGCGTAACGATGATATTCGATGTCCGGTTCACTTCGGCCACGGCGGGCTTGATGATCTTGGCGTTGAGATGCTTGAAGGTCTCGTAATAGGCGCTGTCGTTGACCCCCATCAGCCGACGGAACGTCTCGAGCGACCACCAGCCGCTCGACCCCGTGCGCACGAAGCGATAGCAGTTCTCGTAAAGGGCCAGCGCATGGCCGCTGGTGAAGCGTCGCTGGATGTTGAGGTTGATGAGCGCGAAAACCTTCGGATCGCGCAGCTTCTCGGCCAGAGCCGGAGAATAGGCATAGGTACAGACCCCTTCCTTGAGGGTCGCGAACGACAGCAGCGACGACACGCCCCATTCCTGACGGCCCTTCTCGTCGAGCATGTCCCATTCGGCGATCGTCTCGGCCAAGCCCCTGAGCGCGGTCTTGAGCGTCTCGGTATCGTTCGAATTGTAGCCGACCATGAGCGACAGCGTCTTGGCGTCGATCTGGAACACCGCCTGCTCGCCCAACATGTCGTAGGCGTTGAGCAGGAGCACGTTGGACAATTTCCGCTGCAACAGGCTGAGCCTGCCGGATACATGGATCGCCGCCACGTGCTTCTTGACCGCGTCGCGTCGAAGCGATCCCGTCAGCCGCTCGCGCGGAATGTCCTCGATCATCGCCCTTGCCCCTCGCGCATCTTCGAAATCCCGCCTCGCCGGGCCGGTCCGCTTCTTCGTCGCACCCTCCCTTTCTTGCGAGCGTGCCTCGGAAGGGAACCCGATGCAATCTGTTTTCCGGGTTCCCTTCTCGCTTCCGCGCCGTCCCGTAGATGGATACCTTTGCAATTGGCTAGGCAGGCGATCAACGCCAAAGGCACCCTTTTACGGGAAAACCTTCGCCTCAGGTTACCGCTAGGCACCGGTTTTTCCCCGGTCATGCGCGCCTAGCTCCGCAAAAAGCGTATTTCCCGCGAATCGGCGCCCCTTCTCCCGTATAAGGGTCCCGTTCCTCCCGTGAACGGAGACCTTTGCGCCTGTATCGGGGTCCCCTGCATCGTCTAAGTTGCTGAAAACCAAAAGTAATATCAGATGAAAGTCCTTAAAGATTCTAAGATCATGCTAAACAGCACGCTCGTGCTTATGTGGTTTTGACAATATTATTGCGAGTATCACCTCTGGATCGATTCCCCGGCGCCGTGACATGTGCGATAGTTCGACGAAACTCCGCAAACTTCGAGCACATGGGCGACATTGAATGACATCTAGCGGCAAACCAGATCTCCCCCCTTTTTTCGGTCTCGATCCGGCGCGTGCCGCGCGGAGCCTCAGTCAACCGGCTGACACCGCGCGATTCGCCAAGGCCGCGAGTTTTGCCGCCCGCGGTCGGGACGAGCTTGCCCGCGGCGGCCATGCACCCGACGGAACAAAGCGGCTTCGTCTCTTCTCCACCTGGGAGGTTTGCCGGTACCTGATCCCGGTGGCCTCGGCCCATTTCCGACGGGTGCTCAAGGCACATCCCGACCTGCCCCAGGGCAAGGGAGACGGAAACTCCAAATGGTTCAGCCTCGAGGAGGTCATGGTGCTGCGGGATCATTTCGCGGCGGAAGGGGCGAAGGGCCGCGAATATCGGCCGTGGCGCCCCGAGGGCCTCAACGCCAAGGTGCTCGCCGTTGCTAACTTCAAGGGCGGCGTCGGCAAGACGTCGACCTGTGCTCACCTCGCCATGTCCGCCGCCCTGGACGGATACAGGGTTCTGGTACTCGATCTCGATAGCCAGGGGTCGCTGACCTCCATCATGGGGGGCAAGGTGGCCGACGAATGGCAGACCGCCTTCCCGCTCCTCGCTCGCGATTTCGCGCGTCATGTCGAAGCCGAGAACCGCATACGTGCGGCGTCTGGCGACGCTGTGCTTCCGCTTGACGAAACGCTGACCGAAGCGCTGACGGTTTCGCCGCGAAACCTGGTTCAGCGGACCCACTGGCCCAACATCGATCTGATCGGAGCGCAGCTCAATCTCTACTGGGCCGAGTTCCAGGTGCCCGTGTGGCGGATGCAGGAAAAATCCTGGCCACTCTGGGATGCGCTGACGAATTCGCTGGAAGGTGATTCCTTCCTGCAGGATTACGATATCGTTCTGATCGATACCCCTCCCGCGCTGGGGTATCTGACGATCAACGCGCTTGCCGCGGCCGATATCCTGTTAATTCCGCTCGGCGCAAGTTTCCTCGAATTCGACTCCACAGGTCGTTTTTTCGACATGCTCTATTCTACGTTTGCCTCGATCGAGGATGGTGAGAACCGTGTGCGCGCCCGCGACGGCCTGCCCGAAATGCGCTTCGAATGGGACGCCGTGCGAACCATCATTACCCGGTTCGATGCCGGGCAGCAAACCGAACTTGCGAATGTCATCCAGGCCTATTTCGGCGATCTCATGACCACGTTCCGCCAGGATGTCACGGCGATGGTCGGGCAGGCCGGCGAGCAGGTCAACGGCATCTACGAGGCCGATTACCGCGAGTTCAACCGGGAAACCTATGTACGGGGGCGAGAGACATTCGACCGGACCTGGGCCGAGGTAAAAGGCTTGATCCTGGGGTCGTGGTGGCGTGAACTCGAAATGGCGGGCAAGGTTCCGGAGGGGTCGGACAATGGCTGATTTGGGCGGAAGGTTTCGCGGCGAAACCTCGCGAATGAGCGGCAGGGGGTCGAAGCATGGCTAGACGTCGCAAGGTCGCCGCTCCGAGTGCCGAGGATCTGAACCGGATCGAAGAGGAGTTCACGTCGGAAAGCCGAAGCCGCGAGGGAGGTGGGCCCCCTCCGATGGCACCGATTGCCCAGGTTGCGCGGGATGCGGCCATCGCGGGGCAGCCTCTTCCTCAGGATCTCCGGCAGGTGCAGGCGCGCGATCGCAAGGACGCCGAAACGCTGCGCGAGGCTGCCGCGCATGGTCGTATCATCGTCGAGATCCCGACACGTGCGATCGACGAGGCGGTCATGGTCCGGGACCGGATCGTGCTCGATCCCGAAGAGATGGCCGAACTCAAACGCTCGATCCGCGCCAACGGATTGCGATTGCCCATCGAGGTGTTCGACCAGGGCGCCGACGCCGCGCCGCGCCGCTACGGGCTCATATCCGGGTATCGCCGCCTCCGCGCGCTGCGCGAACTGCACGCGGAACACGGGCTCGAGGAACATGCGACTATCCGCGCCGTCATCCGCGATCCGGCCGAGCTCGGCGGTGCGATGGTGGCCATGGTGGAAGAGAATGAGATCCGCGCGCAGCTGACGCATTACGAGCGCGGCCGGATCGCAGCGGTCGGGATGCAGCAGGGCCTGTTTGGCTCGGTGGAGGAGGCGGTGAACGTCCTTTTCGCAAGCGCCTCCAAAGCCAAGCGGTCGAAGATCCGATCCTTCGCGCTGATCCACGAAGAACTGGGAGACATGCTGGTTCACGGTGAAAGCCTGCGGGAACGCGACGGATTGCGCCTGGTGGGCGCGTTGCGACAGGGGGGCCAAGCGCGGCTGCGCGAGGTACTCGAGCGGGGATCGGTCTCGAACGGCGCCGAAGAATGGGCCTTGCTGGAGCCGGCGGTCATCGAGATCGAAGCCCGGAACAATTCCGTGCCCGAAAGGGGAGGGCGGCCGAAAAGCGCCAAGCCGCGGCCGGAATGGAAGGGCGGCGGAAAGCTGACCCTGTCGAATGGGATCATCATCGAATACGGGCAGGAGGACGGCAAGCAGGTCCTTCGGATGAGCGGGCGCGGGGTCGATAGCGCCTCGATGGAATTGGCGGTAAAGAAGCTTGCCCGCCATTTCGATAGTTCTTGATCGAAGGGCGAACTTGCCTTACCTGTCTAGCTAGTTGGACAGGAGTGACGGGAATGCTTTCTCTGCAGGATGCGAAGAACCGGTTCAGCGCGGTCGTCGAGGCGGCGCTTTCCGGTCATCCGCAACAGGTGTCACGACGCGGCAAGCCCGCCGTTGTCGTCTTGGCGACCCAGGAATACGAGCGGCTGGTCGAAGCGGCCAAGGCGCATCGGGGCAGCTTCCACGATCACCTGCTGAGTTTTCCCGAAGAGGATGTGCCGCGCGTGAGCGCGACGCCGCGAGATGTCGATTTTTGATCTACATCCTCGATACCAACATCGTTTCGGACGCGCGTCGCGCCGAGCGGGCCCCGCAACTCGTGGATTGGCTGAATGCGCGTGACGAAGCGACGCTCTATCTCAGCGTGGTGACGCTTGGCGAGATCGAGCGCGGGATCGCCTTGCAGGAGCGCCGAAACGCGCTCTTCGCCCGGGATCTTCGCATCTGGCTGGAGCGGACGGTGCGGGACTTCGGCGACAGGCTGCTCGAATTCACGCCCGACGATGCGCTGCGGTGGGGCAGGCTTTCGGCGCAGATCGGGCATCCCGGGGCGGATCTGATGATCGCGGCGCAGGCGCTGACGCGGGATGCGGTGGTGGTTACACGCAACGTCGCGGATTTCGAACCCGCCGGGGTCAGAACCCTCGATCCGACGGCCTAGACCTCGATCATTCCGAGACGCTTCGCACGGTCCTTAAGCATCTTGACCGACGACAGGGACCAGGCGGTGCCGCCCGACGGGGTGCGTTCGCGCATCCGTTCGAGGGTCGCGCCGATGCGCTTGAGGGTGATGTCTGGGTCAGCGTTGATCATGCCCGCGATGATGGCGCAGAGCCTGTCAGACGGCTGTGCCTTCGGCGCGCGGGCGAAGATCGCCTGATCGAGAAAGCCATCGGCCACGAAGCGCTTCGCGGCGCGTTTGAGCCGTTCCGGGCTCCACGGCCTGGCGGGGGAGGTGCGGTTGATCGCTCGGGCCACCACCTCCCACGAGCTGTGCGGTCGCATCGCGCGGACGACCGGCACCCATTCGGTCGCGGTGGCGTTGATTTCCTCGAAGAAACGGTCGTCCCGAGCACGCGAGAGCGCCTTGAGCGCGGCCGGATCCCGCGCCTTAAGCTTGGGGTTGCCGCCGGTGCGCCCCGCGGCACGGGCGGTCTCGAGGCCGGCCAGCGTCCGCTCGCGGATCAACGCGCGCTCGAGCTCGGCGACCGCCCCGAGGATCTGCAACGTGAACTTGCCCTGCGGGGTGGTCGTGTCGACCGGATCGCCGAGCGATCGAAATCCCGCGCCACGGGCCTCGAGCGTTTCGATCACCTCGAGCAGATGCGCCACGCTTCGCGCCAATCGGTCGATACGCACGACCAGCAGGACGTCGCCGGGGCCCATTCCCCTGAGAAGTCGCGCCAGGGCGGGCCTTTGCCGGTTGCCTCCGGATCCCGTCTCCTCGACGACCGTTTTCGCACCGGCCGCGCGCAAAGCGGCAACCTGTCCTTCGAGGGTCTGTCCCACGGTCGAAACGCGGGCGTAGCCGATGATGCGCATGTATGACCTCCAACTAAGAGAGGCATACAGTTTTATGGGGCAGGGGAAAACGGTCGTTTAGACCTGCATCGTACCTGGGAAACATGATCCTCCGTATGCCGCGGCCCTCGGTTTCACAGGTATTCGCGTCACGTCCCCCCATTTTCAGGCGGTGGGCTATCCGCCATCTCGGATGCGCAAAGCGGGCCGTCATATTCTCTTAGCAGCGGAACGAAACGCTTTTTCAGGTTCCATGATGGATTTAAAGTTTCTGATAAAGAGTGTTTTCTCGAAAAAACGTTTGCATTCCGCGCGATTTGAAGAGGGCGAGCGGTCGCGCTCCCGTCCGAGGGAGGGGTTAGCAGTCAAGCGCCGAGTGGGGGGGCATCGGGCGCGGCCGAATTGGGATCGACAGCGCCCTCGCGAGGAAGACCGACCGACCGGCGAGAGTGCGTGATCGCACGGATGGAATTACCGGGATCGATCACGCCTTGAACACGACACGGCGCGATCAGCGGGCCTTCATTCCGCGCAGGCGGTCAGGTCTTCGGCGATCTTGCGGAGGAGTTGAGGGTAGAAATCGGGGCCCGTCGCGATTTCGGAGCCCATGGGATCGATCACACCGCTTGTCACGTCGCTTCCCTCGGCGACTGTTCGTACCAGCCCCTGATTGAATTGCGGTTCTGCCAGAACGCAGGTGACGCCGAGCTCGCGCACCGTATCGCGAACCTCCTCGATCCGGGCGGGCGAGGGGTCGGTGGCATCGCTGAGGGCGATGGCGCCTGCAGCCGAGACACCGAAGGCGTGCTCGTAATACTGATAAGCGTCGTGGAAGACCACGAATCGCGGGTCCGAGACCGTTTTCAGGGTTGCGCGCGCGGCGTCCGCGGCAGCGTCGATCTCGGCCTTGGCAGCGGCGGCATTGGCGGCATAGGCATCCGCGTTGGTGGCGTCGATCTCGGCGAGGGTGGCGGCGATGGAGTCGAGCCAAGCCTTGCCGTTGCCGGGGTCGAGCCAGGCATGGGGGTCGACCCCCTCATGAGCATGGCCGTGATCCGCGCCTTCGTGGTCGTGTTCGCCATCGTCGTGGTCGTCATGCGCCTCGTGCCCATCGTCGTCGTGATGATCGCCGTCGTCATGATCGCCGTCGTGATCATGCGCGTGAGATCCGAAGGTCGCACCCGTGCGGAATTCGAGCGTCTCGGTACCGGACGCTTCCAGCAGCTCCACCGTCTCGGCGTCGGGGGCGAGGTTGGCGAGGGCGCCTTCGAGCCAGGGCTCGAGTTCCGGGCCGACCCAGAAGATGGCGTCGGCCTCCTGAACCGCCCGCGCTTCGGAGGGTCGCATCGCGTAGCCGTGCGGGGATGCGCCCGGCTGCACGATGAGGCTGGGCGTTCCGAGCCCCTGCATGACCCGCGCGACGAGGGAATGGACCGGGGCAATATCGGCGGCGACCTGCGGTACCTCGGCGGACGCTGTGCCAGACATCAGCATGACCGCGAGGCCGGTGGCGGGGACCAGACGAATGAGCATGTTCTCTACCTGTGATTATATAACATCGTTCGGCAGGGATATATGCGAGGGTATAACATAGCAAGCCCCGCCGGAGGTTCGGTCGTATGTGCCGACAGGGCGGCGCCGCGGCGCATGTGAGGCAGCGCAACGAAATTGCCGTTCCTTCAAGCGTGTTTGACGACTGCGCGGGAAAAGGTCCCGCCCGGTTCGACGACCGGACGGGGCCTGGCATGCCGGTGGGTCGCTCAGGCCCCGTGACGGCGCCTGCCGCGCATCACGGCGATGCCGCCGAGCGCGAAGCCCAACATCCAGACCGAGGCCGGCAAAGGAACGGGCGCCACGCTGGCCGTCAGCGTCTCGTAGCGCAGACCTTCGGCGGTGCCATCCGCGAAGCCTTTCCAATAAGTGTGGGCGTCGGTGAACACGCTTTCCGACTCCACCGACCAGACGCCGTCGCGCCCGTTTTCCACAAGGTCGAGATACGCCGCCTTGCCGGCATCGCCCTTCAGCTCGAAATCGAGCCAGGCCGTCACGAAATGCTGTCCGACATTGTTCATGAAGACCGTATCCCAGACGGCATCGGTGTAATGACCCGACACGCCGGCGGCGAAGCTTTCCTCCGGCGCAGGGATCGGAGCGACGGTGTTGTGGCCGCCGCCCTCGAAGGTCAGCAGGGCACGGTCGATGCTCGACGCACCTTCCCAGATCGCACGCACGCCGCTTTCGTAGAGCGACGTGGCGTCGTCGGAGCCGGCGACGAACAGCATCGGAATATCGATGCCGGCGAGGCCCTCTTCGTCCCAAAGGCCGACATTCATGCCCCACGGCCCGATCGCCACGCCCGTCTTGATCCGCGGATCTGGCAGGGCCTTCTGGGTCTCGCTTCCCTCGCGGTGGATCTCCAGCGTGTCGTAGGGGGCGTATGCCATGGCCGCCTCGCTCAGGCCGCCGCCCGCGGTCACGACCGCCCCGTATCCGCCCATCGAATACCCGATGATCCCGGTATTGTCGGTATCGATCATCCCCGCCAGACCGGAGGCCGCCTCGCCGTTGAGGCGGGCCATCTCGTCGAGGACGAACATCTGGTCGAGCGTGCGGTTGCGCAGCGTCGATGCAAAGGCGTCCTGCGTTCGATAGGTCGAATCCGTATGGTCGATCGATGCCACGACGTATCCCTTGGAGGCGAGGTTCTCGCCCAGATGCGACATGAGGAACCGGTTCCCGGGATATCCGTGGCTCATCAGGACCAGCGGAAGCGGGGTGTCGACCGTCGCCGGTGTCGCATCGCGCATCGCGCGCCCCTCGAGCGTGATCTCCGTCACCCCGTCGCGCAGGTAGGTCTTCTGCGCGGTGTCGCCTGTCGCGCCCTCGGCGGCGGGATACCACATCTCGACCGTCAGCGGGCGGTCGTATCTCGGCAACTCCGCCGGCGTCTCGGCCGCGGGGTCGATCGACACGATGTCGATCTGGTTCTCGTGCACGAAATCGAGCCGGCGCACGCCGACGGGCAGGGGGCCATAGGCCGCCAGTTCGGGAGCGTCGGGCGATTGCCCGTCGATCCTGTTCTCCGCTGCAAGCGGGGTGGCCGCAGCCGTGGCGATCATGGCGGCCTTGAGAGCGATATGCGTCACTGGGATCCTCGCGAAGTTTCCGGGTGGTCCGGATGATGTCGTTCCACAATGGATTAGTGGCCAGAGCCCGGCGCGATCACAAGTGTTAACCATGATGACGGGGTGAAAGGGATTTCCGCGGGGTGCCTTTCGGAGGGTCGCCTCGTGCTGGTAAGCGATCGCCGCCATGGGTAGACAGGGCATTCCTGCCACTGCTCAGGGTCCCGTGTCCTTGTTTCCAGATGCTTTTCTCAATGCTCTCGGCGTGATCGGATCATGCGTCGCGCTCGCGGCGCTGCTGCCGATCTTCACATTGATCTCCGGCTTGCGGTTTCCGAGACGGCTGGTGGTTGGGGTCGCCGTCTTCACGCTCGGCGCGCTGCTTTTCGGAGAGCTCGCGAACGGCTACGAGACCTTCCCGTGGTGGGACATGGCGCTCCATGTCGGCAGCGCGGCCGTCCTGTCGGTCGCGGGAATGGGGCTGGCACTCCTGCCGACGGCCGGCGCTGCGCCGCGTACCGGCATCTGGGTGCTCGCCGTCCTCGCATTCGGTTTCTCCATGATGGTCGGGGCGATGTGGGAACTGATGGAGTTCACCCTCGATCAGACATTCGGCACGAATACCCAGGATAGCGGGCTGATCGACACGATGACCGACATCGTGGCCAACCTGGTCGGGGCGGTCTTCGGCGCGGTCGCGAGCCATCTGGCCGTGACCCGTGGTACGCGGGTCCCGCCCGCGGCGCTGCTGCTGGATTTCCTCGACGCGAATCCGGTGATCTATGGCGGGTGGGACGGCCCCCTAGGCGACGGTCCGCGCCGCGATGCGGGCGGCGGCGATCCCTGACCGCACCGCGCCCTCGAGGGTGGCGGGAAGGCCGGTCTGCACGTAATCCCCGGCGAGGACGAGGTTTCGCCAGGGGGTTCGGGCGCGGGGCCGTCTGCTCACGCCGTTCGGCGACTGGTCGAACGTGGCGCCCCGCTCGCGCACCAGGCGCGCGGGGGGCATATGGTCCGGAACCTCTCCGCCATGCGCCGCTACCGAGGCGCTGATATCGGCCCAGATCGCGGCGAGCGCCTCGTCCCGCGACATCGCGGCGAGCGGCGAGGCTTCGGCCGCGGATACCGTCGCGGAAATTACGTCCCCGCAGCGGAAGAGCCAGTGCGCCTGTCCGCCGAGCAGACCGAGAAGCCGGGGCAGCTCTGTGTCCTCGGCCCGGAAATGCGCGTTGAGAATGGTATGCCCGCCCTCGGGCAGGGCCAAATGCGGCAGCAGTCGCGCGGCCTGGCGGACCGGAACGGCAAGCACGACGACATCGTCCCGCGCGAGGTCCAGTCGACGCTCCGAGGTCTCGATCGCGTCGAGCCTGTCGCCGCCCGACAGCGCGGTGACGGGGGTGCGATAGCGCGGAACGATGTTGCGCTCCGCAAGCCGCTTCAGGGCGGGCTCCACGAGCGCGGCACCGAGGCCCTTACGCATGAAGACGGGGCGCGCGGTCGCGGCACCCCCGGAGGCGATGCGCAGGAACGTCGCGCGGAGCAATGCGGCACTGCCGGTCTCGGGCGCCTCGTTCAGGATGGCGCGGGTCATCGGGTCCCAGAATGGCTCGAAGGCCCGTCCGCCGCCGAGCGTCTCGGCGACCGTCCGGCCGCGCCGCGCGGCAAGAAGCCGGGCTGCATCCCCCAGAAGCGCCGGCAGGGTGACGCCCGGGGGGCGCGCGCCTGCGACGAAACCGCCGAGTCGACCGTTCCCGAATCGCAGGGTCCATCGCGACTGCGATCCGAGATCGAGAAACGGAAATTCGGGCGCGCCGATCTCCAGTCCCGCAGCGCCGCCGAGGCCGTCCACCCATCCGATCAGATCGCGGTTTGCCGACAGGACGAGGTGGTTCCCGTTATCGATCGTCCGCTCGAGATGCGTGTCGAAATACGACCGGCACCGGCCCCCGGCCTTCGGCGACGCCTCGAGAAGGACGACCTCGCGGCCCTGGGCGGACAGGCGTTCCGCGGCCACCAGCCCCGCGAGCCCCGCGCCGATCACATAGGCCCGCCCCATCAGGCGGGGCGCACGACGGTCATCAGCCCGTCCAGCACCTTGCCGAACCGCGTGCGGCGCGGCGGGGGGCGGGACCAGTCGACCTCCCAGCGGCCGAGCATCCGCTCGTACGGGCCCATCATCAGAAGCGCCGGCATCAGCGACAGCCGGTCATGGGCGCCGATCTCGGCGCGCGCGGCCGCGAACGCCCGACGCGCTTCTTCGCCCAGGAGCGCACGTGCGCGCGGGAGATGGGGATGACGCGCAGCCTTTTGCGGGTCGTGCGGCACGCCTGCTTTGGTCAGAACGGATGCCGGCAGATAGAGCCGCCCCATGGCGGCATCGGCCTCGACATCGCGCAGAATGTTGGTCAGTTGCAGGCCGCGTGCGAGGTTCAGGGCGAACCGCTCGGAGGCGGGGCCCCGCCAGGCGCCGAAGCATTTCATCGACAGGATGCCGATCGCGCCGGCGACCCGGCGGATATAGGCGGCCAGAAGTTCGCCGTTCGGCGCGATCATCGCCGTCGCATCCATGCGCATCCCTTCGAGGATCAGCATGAATTCCTGCTTGGGAAGGTCCAGCCAGACGCGCGCCCGCGCGATCTCGGCGCCGATCGCGGTCTGCGGCGCACCGGCATAGACGGCATGCAGTTCCGCCTCCCAGCGGTGCAGCAGATCGGCCCGCATGCGCGGCGAAGCCGCACCGGGCGCATCGCCATCCGCGATGTCGTCCACCGTCCGGCAGAACGCATAGACGGCATAGATGGCGCGGCGGCGCGCCGATGGCAGGATGCGCATGCCCGCGGTGAAGCTCGACCCGGCGGTGGCGACGATCCGGCGGACCTCGGCCATGTCGGCCGCTTCGCTCTTTGCGGGGGTGAAGTTCACCGAGCCGCCCATAATCCGACGAGACCCGCACGCAGGAAATCCGTGCGCCGCAATGCGACGCGTACCGCGAGCGGATCGCTCCGCCCGAGCAGACCGCGCAGACGGCACGCCAGCGTGAGCGTGGTCGCGGCCTGGGCCCGCAAGCCCGGCCGTGCGATCAGCGAGGGCAGGGGGGCCGCGGCGTCGAGCAGCACGTCGGTCTCGCCCAACGTGCGATCGATGACGCGGCGAAGGCCGGGGCTGCATTCGCTCCGGGCCAGATCGGCATCCGGAACCGCTTCGGCCGCCATCCAGTCGCCGGGCAGGTAACACCGGCCCAGATCGCGCCAGTCGGCCGCGATATCCTGGAGATGGTTGAGCACCTGCAGCGCCGCGCAGAGCGCGTCCGAAGGCGGGTGCGCCCTCGCATCCTCGCCGTCGAGCGCGAGAAGGAAGCGGCCCACCGGCATCGCCGACGATCCGCAATAGGACATGAGGTCGGCCCAGTCGCGGCACCGCGTCCCGTGCGCGTCGCGTCGGAAGGCCGGCAGCAGGTCGTGCGCGGCGGCGAGCGCGGCGGACTGTCGCGGATCGCGTCCGCCATCGAGAAAGCGGCGAAGTGTCGCGCCCGGATCGTCGCTTTCTCCGTCGCCTGCGAGTGAGCGTTCGAGCGCGTCCAGCCTCGCGATCCGGCTTTCGGGCGGAAGCGAGGAATCGTCGGCAATGTCGTCTGCGCAGCGTGCAAAGCCGTAAAACGCCATGACCTGCCCGCGCATGCGGCGCGGCAGAAGGCGGGACGCGATCGGAAAGTTCTCGCCGACAGGGACATCTCGCGCGCCGACCGCGCCGGCACCGGCCTGCCGCGAGCGTCCGCTTGCGATGGTTTCCGGCGCCAATGTCATGCCCTGCCCCGTTCCTTCCTGATGACTTTACCGCGCAACAATCTAGGTCATACTTCAACCTCCAGAAGGGTATTGCAGGATATTTACATGCCCACCAGCCTTTGCCGACCCGATCCACTCTCGCCCTCGCCGCCGCTCCGGCCGGTCAGGCGGGGGGTGAACCGATGAACGCCCTCGGACGAAGTTTCGACCGCCGCGACGTCGATGCCGGAGAGGTCGTGGTAATCGGCGCGGGCCCCGGCGGGCTCGCCACCGCTATGCTGCTTCGCTCCGCCGGGGCGAATGTCACCGTGCTCGAACGCGACGACCGGGTCGGCGGCAGGACGTCGAGCTTCACCCAGGACGGGTTTACGTTCGATTACGGTCCGACTTTCTTCCTCTATCCCGAGATCCTGCGGGAGATCTTTGCCGCCTGCGGGCGGGAACTCGATACCGAGGTCGATCTGCGTCGTCTCGATCCGATGTACCGGCTGCATTTCGAGGATGGCAGGACGTTCGACGCCACGCCAGACGTGGACCGGCTGATGTCTGAGGCCGCCAGGTTCAGCGAGAAAGACGCTGCCAACATTCCGCGATACCTTGCGGAGTGCATCGCCAAGTTCTCGGCCTTCAAGCCGATCCTTCAGCGGCCGTTCAGCGGGCCGCGCGATTACACGCGTATGGACATGATCAAGGCGCTTCCGCTCCTGCGGCCGTGGCTGACGGTGGATCAGGACTTGCGCCGCTGGTTCAAGGATCCCGACCTGCGGCTCGCGTTCAGCTTTCAGTCGAAGTATCTGGGGATGAGCCCGTTCAAATGCCCGTCGCTCTTCACCATCGTGGCGCATATCGAATACGGCTTCGGCGTCTATCACCCCATCGGCGGGTGCAACGCCATCCCGCGCGCGATGGCCCGCGTCGCGACCGAATTGGGGGTCGATATCCGGCTCTCGTCGCCCGCCCGCGAAATCGTCTTCGACGGGCGCCGTGCGACGGGCGTCCGGACCGATAGCGGTACGATCGCGGCGGACAGCGTGGTGCTCAACGGCGACTTCGCGACGACCGCAAAGGCGCTGATCCCGAACCGCCTGCGGCGCAGATGGACCGACGAGAAGATCGACGACAAGAAATATTCCTGCTCGACCTTCATGCTCTATCTTGGAATCGAAGGGCGTCTCGACGACCTTCACCACCACTCGATCCATCTCTCGAGCGATTATCTGGGGAACATCCGCGACATCGATGCGGGCATGGCACCCGACGATCCAACGATCTATATCCAGAATGCGAGCGTGACGGATCCCACGCTCGCCCCTGAGGGGCATTCGACGCTCTATGTCCTTGTGCCGACGGGCAACCTCTCGGGCGGTGTCGACTGGGCCGAACTCGGGCCGCGCTATCGCGAGAAGATCCTCGACATCATCTCGAAGCTGACCGGCGACGACATCCGGTCGCGCATCCGCACCGAGCGCATGATCACGCCCGCCGACTGGGAGAGCCAGATGGGCATCTTCCGCGGGGCTACGTTCAATCTCGCGCATAATCTCGGGCAGATGCTGCATTTCCGTCCGCGCAACCGGTTCGAGGATGTGGACGGCGTCTATCTCACCGGGGGCGGCACCCACCCCGGAAGCGGTCTGCCGACCATCTTCGAAAGCGCGCGGATCGCATCGAAACTCGCGGCCGAGGATATGGGCCTGAAGGCCCCGCTTCCCTCGCATGCGGAACGGAGCAAGGAGAACGCGGAATGAGCACGGTTGGCATCATCGGCGGCGGCCTCGGCGGTCTGGCCGCGGCGGCGACGCTCGCGGCACGGGGCCACAAGGTCACCCTGCTGGAAAAGAACGCCTGGCTCGGCGGCAAGGCGGCCCTGCTCGAAGAGGAGGGCTTCCGGTTCGACATGGGGCCGACGATCCTGACCATGCCGCGGGTGCTCGAGCGCGTCTTCGGCGAGGCCGGTCGCGACATGGCTGATTATCTCGAACTGGTCCGGCTCGATCCGCAATGGCGATGCTTCTACGATGACGGCACGGTGCTCGACCTGCGCGACGATCCCGCCGAGGCGGCGCGAGAGATCGGCAAGCTCTCGCCGCGCGATCGCGAAGGGTTCGAGCGGTTCATGACCGTGGCCGACCGCCTCTCGGGCGTCTCCGACAAGTTCTTCTTCTGGCGCTCGGTCGAGGATCTGCGCGACACGATGAACCTCAAGCAGAACATGAGCCTCGATACGCTGTCGGACGTGATGGCGCTCAGGATGCACCGCACCGTCGCGGGCCAGATCAAAAGGGACGTCCGCGATCCGCGCGTGCAGCAGATGCTCGAGCACTTCATCCAGTATGTGGGCTCCTCGCCGCTCGCCTCTCCGGCCGTGCTCTGCGGTATCGCGCAGATGCAGCAGGGCGAAGGCGTATGGTATCCGATGGGTGGCACCCGTGCCGTTCCAGCGGCCCTGACCCGGCTCGGCGAAGAGCTCGGGGTCGAGTACCGGACGGATGTCGATGTCGAGCGGATCGTGGTCGAGGACGGCCAGGCCCGCGGCGTTGTGGCCAATGGCGAGACGCTCCGCTTCGACAAGGTCGTGTCGAACATGGATTCGGTGCGCACCTATCGCGAGCTCATCGGCGGCGACGCGTTCCGGACCTTCACGCACCGCAACCGCAAGGCGGCGTGTTCGGGCGTCGTCCTCTATCTCGGGCTCGACCGGGCCTACGAGCACCTCGCGCATCACAATTTCGTCTTCTCCCGCGATCCCAAGGAGGAATTCGGCGCGATCTACGACAAGGGCATGCCCGCTCCCGATCCGACCGCCTATATCGCGGCCCCTGCCCGGACCGAGCCCGGCGTCGCGCCCGAAGGCGGCGAGGCGCTCTATATCCTCGTCCATACGCCCTATCTCCGGCCCGGGCAGGACTGGTCGTCCATGCTTCCGCATTACCGCCAGACGATCCTCGACAAGCTGGGGCGCGCCGCAGGTATGGGGGATCTGTCCGAGCGGATCGTCTTCGAACGATCGCTGACGCCGCAGGACATCCACGACCGTTATCGCGTGCTCGACGGGGCGATCTACGGGCTGGCGAGCCACGGGCGCGTCAACGGCGCGTTCAAGCCCGGCAACCGGTCTCGACAGGTCCGCGACCTCTATCTTGCCGGGGGAAGCGCGCATCCCGGGCCGGGCATGCCGATGGCGCTGATGTCGGGCTGGATCGCCGCCGACAGCCTGCATCAGGATGCGATCGCGAATTCCGTCGCGGCGGAATAGGCGGCGATGACAGCGCGGCCCATCCCCGACGATCCGGTCGCCTTGCGCTCGCCGGCGATGGTGCGGTTCTTCACCGGCGTGATGCGGCGCGAGATGAAGCGCACCTTCAGGGCCGTGCGTCTGCTGAGGGACGGGATGCCGGCCGGGGCGCCGCGCTCCGCACAGGTGATCTACTCCAACCATCCCGGCTGGTGGGATCCGGCGCTCTATATCGTCCTGCAGGACGTGCTCTTTCCCGAGGGCGAGGCCTATGGCCCGATGGAGGCCGACGCGCTGCGCCGCTACCCGTTCATGCGACGGATCGGCATCTTCGGCCTGGAGGGGAACACCGGGGCAGGTGCCGCGCGCTTTCTGAAGGTGGGGACGCATCTTCTCGAAGATCCTTCCCGGACGATCTGGATGACGGCGCAGGGGCGGTTCGCCGATCCGCGCGAGCGCCCCGTCGGATTGCGGCCCGGTCTGGCCCATCTCATGCGCCGCGTTCCCGGTACGGTGGCGCGGCCGATGGCCATCGAATATCCCTTCTGGTCGGAAAAGCGCCCCGAGGCGCTCGCGGCCTTCGGCCCGCCCGTCACCGGACATGACAGCGTGGAGGCATGGCAGGACGCCCTGGAGGCGGGGATGACCCGGACCCAGGACAGTCTCGCCGGGGCGGCGATGGCTCGCGACCCCGCCGCTTTCGCGACCGTGCTCGGCGGGGCCCGCGGCGTGGGAGGCATCTACGGCGCCTGGTCGCGGCTGCGCGACGTCACCGCCGGCCGCCGGCACGATCCGGACCACCGGACCGAACACTAGATGATCGACGCGGCGATGATCTTCCTGTCGGCAATATGCCTGATCCTCGGGGGCCTCTATGCCGGGGTCACGCTCGCCAACCTCGCGATCTTTCGTGCGCCCCTCCGCCGGGACGGCGGGGCACCGCGCGTCTCGGTCCTGATTCCGGCGCGCGACGAGGCTTCGAACATCGCGGAGGTCCTGGAGACTGTTCGCGACCAGATCGACGTGGAACTCGAAGCGGTCGTTCTCGACGACGGCTCGACCGACGGGACGGACCGCATCGTGGACGGGATCGCCGCGTCCGATCCCCGCATCCGCCTCGTGCGCGGCGCCCCCTTGCCAAAGGGCTGGAACGGCAAGCAACATGCGTGCCACCAGCTGAGCCTTGCTGCCCGGAACCCGCTCCTGCTCTTCCTCGATGCCGATGTGCGCCTCGCCCCGGATGCGGTCGCGCGAATGACATATCACATGCGGGCGCGGCGGCTCGATCTCGTCTCGGGCTTTCCGCGCCAGATCACCCGCACCCTGCCGGAGATCGTGGTCATTCCCCAGATACTGGTCGTGCTGCTCGGCTACCTGCCGCTCGGAATGGCGCGGCGATCGGACAAGGCGCAATTCGCCGCTGGCTGTGGACAATTGATGCTGGTCGATGCCGGGGCCTACGGCAAGGCGGGCGGGCACGCGGCGTTCCGGGACCGGATGCATGACGGTCTCAACCTGCCGCGCAACATCCGTCGCAGCGGCGGCCGCAGCGATATCATCGACGCCACGCCACTCGCTTCGTGCCGCATGTACGACAACTGGCCCGCCATCTGGCAGGGCTTCACCAAGAACGCGACCGAGGGCATGGCCACGCGCACCGCGTTGCCGATATGGACGATCCTTCTCGCAGGCGGTCACGTCCTGCCGCCGGTGGTGGCGCTTCTCGGCTGGATGGCGGGGGCGGGCCCCGGGATGTCGATCGCGCTCGTGGCCACGGGCCTGGTTTTTCTGGCGCGTGCCCTGCTGGCGTTGAAGGTTCGTCAACATCCGCTCAGCGTCATGCTCCACCCGTTGGGCATTCTGGTGGTCATCGCGATGCAGTGGTCGGCGCTGCGCGCCGCGAAGAACGGGAGGCGGGCGGTCTGGCGCGGTCGCGCCTATGACGTCAATTGAGCGATGTCGACGACGTTCGCGCCGCGCATTCCCGGCTCACGGCGGCGTTCTCGCTTGAAACCGTGCCGCCGGTCCGGGCGCGGCGCGATCGGCTCCGGCAGCTGGCCCGCGCCCTGCGGACGCGCCGTGCGGATCTGGTGGACGCCGTATCGCGCGATTTCGCGCCCCGCGCCGAGATCGAAACCCTCACCGCCGAACTCGTCTATCTGCAGGAGGGCATCAGGCACACGGTCAGGCATCTTTCGGGATGGGCGCGGGCCCGGACCTCCCGCGTGGTACGGCCGCTTCCCGGACGCACCGACATCTGGTTCGAGCCAAAGGGTGCGGTCGCCATCCTGTCGCCCTGGAACTATCCGCTGCAACTGGCCCTGATGCCGCTCGTCGCCGCCGTGGCGGCGGGCAACAGGGTCCTTCTCAAGCCGTCCGAGCGTAGCCCCGCAAGCGCCGCGGCGCTCGACAGGCTGATCGGCGAGGTCTTTCCGCCCGACGAGGTGGCCGTCGTCACAGGCGGCGCGGATGTCGCAGAGGCGGTTGCGGATTTGCCGTGGGGCCACCTGCTCTTCACCGGCTCGACCGCAACCGGCCGGCGCGTTGCCGCCGCCGCCGCTGCCACCCTGACCCCCGTCACGCTCGAACTCGGCGGTCGCAATCCCGCCATCGCGCTGCCCGGCGCCGATCCGGCGATCCATGCTCCGATGATCGCGTGGGGGGCCTGGCTCAATGCGGGGCAGACCTGCGTCGCGCCGAACCACCTCTGGGTGCCCGAAGGCACCCAGGACAGATGGGCGGAGGCACTGCTCGATCGGGCGGAATGTTTCGGGCCGCGGGATTACACCGCCATGATCGATGACGGCGCCGGAAGGCGGCTTCGCGACATGCTTGCCGAGGCGGAGGCCGGGGGGGCGCAGGTCCGGCACGCGCGAACCGGCGTACCCTTTCCGCCGGCCGTTCTCACCGATGTCCCTTCCGACTGCGCGCTCCTGCGCGAAGAGATCTTCGGCCCCGTCCTGCCGATCCTGACCTATGCCGATCCTGAAGAGGTCCTCCGCGCCGAGGCCGGAAATGCGCCGCTCGCCGCCTATGTCTTCGATCGCGATGCCGGACAGGCGCGCGCCTTTCTCGGCCGCATTCGCTCGGGCGGCGGGGCGGTCAACGCGACAATCCTCCACCTCGCGGCGCATGATCTGCCTTTCGGCGGCATCGGGACGAGCGGTCAGGGCGCCTATCACGGCGTTCGGGGCTTTCGCGAGTTCAGTCACGAACGCGCGGTCTTCTCCGCTGCGCGCGGGCCCTGGACGCGGCTGCTCCTGCCGCCCTATCCCCGAATGATGCGCAAGCTCCTGCGTCGCATGGCGAGCTGAGGCCATTCGGCTGGTATCGCTTTCACCGCATCGGAAGGGCTTCCGCAGCGGCCGAGCGATTGCGCAGCACGGTCAATAGGCGGGCGGATCACTCGCCGGAAACGTTTCGTCCAGCGCTTCGTCCACGCGGTCCCAGTGCGGGCCGGGATCGCGCATGTTCCGCGGGCCCGCATCGCGCACGGGCCCGGCGTTGGGGCCGGGCACGATGGCCCCGCGATGGGCATAGACGGGTCGGTCGCGGCGTTCCATCATCCACCGGGCGAGCAGAATACCACCGAGGATCAGAACGGGTCTGGACGTCATGAGGCGCAGCATTGCAATCTCCCGTATTGTCAGCTCGGAGGTAACGAGCAACCTGCCCGGGCGTTCCCCCGCAAGGCCGTCATGCGACACGGCGCTGCGGACGCATCCCCGCCGCCGAGCGCGCTTGGCATTCAGTCGTCCCAGAGCCGCCGGCAGGCCGTGTCCACGGCGGCATGGAGAAGCAGCGTCAGGACGGCCAGAACGATCAGCGCGGCGAACATCAGGTCGATCTTGGCACGGCCATTGGCCAGCAGCATGAGGTATCCGAGACCCTGCGACGCGCCGACCCATTCCCCGATGATCGCCCCGATCGGCGCATAGACGGCGGCAAGGCGCAGGCCCGACGCGAAGCCCGGCATCGCGGCCGGCACGCGGATCCTCAGCATCACCCGCGCAGGCGTAGCCCCCATCACACGCGCGAGTTCCAGCCATCCCTGAGGCGTGCGCATCAGCGCGTCGAAGAACGCCGACGTGACCGGGAAATAGATGATGAGCAGTGCCATCACCACCTTCGACCAAAGGCCGTAGCCGAGCCAGAGCGTCAGGATCGGCGCCAGCGCGAAGACCGGAACGGCCTGACTGAAGACCAGCATCGGCCGCAGGAGCGACCGCGCGAGCGGCGAGACGGCAAGCAGGATCGCCGAGACGAACCCGAGCGCCGCGCCGAGGCCGAGTCCGGCCAGCACCTCGATCGCGGTCACGAGCGCATGACCGGCGATCAGCTCCCGGCTGACCCAGAGGGTCGAGAACACCGCCGCCGGGCCGGGCAGGATGAACCGGGGCAGATCGGCGAGCGTCACGAGCGCTTGCCAGGCCACAAGGGCCAGAAGCGCGACACCGGCGGCGCGGACGGCCTGTCTCATTGCGCTTCCATCAGACGCCGCAGGAGCTGTCCCTGAAAGGCGAGGGTTTCAGGCGCGTCGTAGGGGCGGGGCGGGGCGGCGTCGGGCGGGCTCGCGGACGCGATGCCGTCGCGCGTCATCAGCAGGACCTGGTGGCCCATCCGTGCCGCCTCCGCGGTGTCGTGGGTGACGTGCAGCACGGTGCGTCCGGCCAGAAGCTCTGCCGCGAGATCCTGCATCCGCGCCCGTGATCGCGCGTCGAGCGCCGAGAACGGCTCGTCGAGCAGCACGATCGCGCGGTCCTCCATCAAGGTTCGGGCGAGGGCGACCCTTTGGCGCTGTCCGCCCGAGAGCGTATTCGGCCGCTTGCCCAGATGATCGGCAAGGCCCACGCGGGTCAGGACGGCGCGGGCCCGGTCGTGCGGATGCGCCTCGCCCCGAAGGCGGGCGCCGAGCGCCACGTTGGCCCCGATGTCGAGCCACGGCATCAGAAGATCGCTCTGCGCCATCAGGGCCATGCGGCCGTCCAGCGGCGCGCCGTCCCCGGCAGCGATCTCGCCCTCGAAGGCGACCTCGTCGCCCAGGCCGGCGAGCAGGCGCAGAAGCGTGGATTTGCCGACGCCGGACGGTCCGAGAAGGCACGTCCAGCGCCCGCCCGGCACGTCGAGGGCAACGGGGCCGAAGACGGCGGTTCCGTCGATCCGGGCCCGACCGGCGAGGCGGAGGGACGGGGCCGCATTCATCCCACGAGGCCCATGCCCCAGAAATCGATCTCGAGCCGCGTGGCTGTGGCAAAGCGGTGACAGAGGCGCGGCCAGCGCGGGCTTTCCAGCGGCACGGGGCCGAGGCGCCGCGCGACGGCCCCGTCGATCAGCGCGCCCACATCGTGGCACGTGCGCTGGTATTCCGCGCCCGCATATGTGGCGATCCAGTCCGCATAGGGCGTCTCGCCGCCCTCGGCCGCCAGGCGCATGCCGATCTCGCCGTAGCCCAGAACGCAGGGCGCCAGCGCCGCCATCAGGTCGAGAAAATCGCCCGAATGCCCGGCATCGAGCACGTAGCGCGTATAGGCGAGGTTCTGCGGCAGCTCGTCTGCGGCGAAAAGCGCGTGTTCCGGAATGCCCTCTGCCGCGCAGGTCGCGACATGCAGGTGCAGCTCCTCGTCGATCAGCGCATGGACGGTGGCGGCACAGGCCCGCATCTCCTCCAGCGTCTCGGCCTTGGTGACGGCCAGCGCCCAGGCGCGGGAGAAATGCACGAGGAAGACGTAGTCCTGCACGAGGTAGCGCAGGAAAGCGTCGCGCGGCAGGGTTCCGTCGCCGAGCCGCTCGACGAAGGCGTGACGGGTGTAATCCCGCCACGCCCCGCCCGAGGCCGCGCGCCAGAGCGGAAAGGTCGCGCCGTAGCTCACGGCTCCCCCAGATCGACGGCAAGCTCGGAAACCGGGCGCGTGCCTTCGATGAGGCCCGACTCCTCGAGAAACGCCTCGAAGCGCGCATACCGGCCTGCATCCACCGCACCGGGGCGCAGGGCGAAGCGCGGGATCGTGTCCGCCCAGGCCTTCTCGTTCAGCTCGTCGCGCAACTCAGTTGCCGTCGAGGCAAAGATCTCCCAGCTCTCCTGGGGGTGATTGACGATGAACTGCGTGCCGCGTTCCGTCGCGGCGAGGAAACGGCGGATCATGTCCGCGTCCATCGTCTCGGGGTTCGCGACGTAGATCAGCTCGTCATAGGCCGGCAGCCCCTCCTCTTCGAGAAAGAAGCAGCGCCCAGGCACGCCCTCGATCTCCATCTGATTGAGCTCGAAATTGCGGAACGCCCCGATCACGGCATCGACCTGCTCGGACATCAGCGCAGGCGATAGCGACCAGTTGACGTTGACGAGCTCAACATCATCCATCGTCAGGCCGTTGTTCCCGAGGATCGACGCGAGCAGAGCCTCCTCGACGCCGGCGACCGAAAATCCAACCTTCCGGCCCTTCAGGTCGGCGATCTCCTCGATGGGTCCGTCCTCGAGCACGAGCAGGCAGTTGAGCGGCGTGGCGACCAGCGTGCCGACGCGGATGAGAGGCATTCCCTCGGCCACCTGAAGGTGCAGCTGCGGCTGGTAGGAGACGGCCAGATCGGCGCGCCCGGCGGCGGCCATCTTGGGCGGATCGGCGGGATCGGCGGGCGCGATCACCTCGACCTCCAGCCCCTCGTCGGCAAAATAGCCCTGTTCCTGCGCGATGACGATGGGGCCGTGATCGGGGTTCACGAACCAGTCGAGCATCAGGGTCATCTCGTCCTGCGCGGACGCTTGCGTCGCGGCGAGAATAGCGAGGGCGGTCAAACGGGCTTTCATGGGGTTTCTCCGGTTGGGTCGCCAAGGGCGACGAGGCAGATCTCTCCGTCCCACGCGTTTGCGAGCCGCTCCGCCGCCTGCCAGGACCGCAGCCCGGACCGGCAGCACAGGACGGCACGCTGGCCGGGATCGGGGGTGGGGCCGTCGGGTCCGAAGGCCGTCACGGGAAGGCGGTGGGCGCCGGGGCGCACCAGCGGCGCCTCGTCCTCGGCGCGTAGATCCACGATAAAATCGGTACGGACGATGCCCGCGGGCGCGAGGAAGCGGGGCTGGCGCGCGGGCTCGGGGGCGCCCGCGAACCGGAAGCCGCCGAACCGGAAGCTGCGCGCGTCGAACGTGACGAGCTGGCCCATCGGCGAGGGCTCGATCCGCGCCAGCAGCGCCAGGGCCATCTGCGCCTGAAGCGCGCCGATCACCCCCACGACGGGCCCGAGCACGCCGTCCTCCGCGCAGGAGCCCAACCGCTGCGGCAGGTCGGGAAAGACCGCGCGCAGGCTCGGCGCCCCGCCGCAGAAGGCCCCGGCATAGCCGTCGAGCCCGATCACCGACGCGCTGACAAGCGGCCGCCCCGCCGCCCGGCAGGTATCGGAAAGGATATAGCTGGCCGCGAAGCTGTCGGCGCAATCGAGGACCAGATCCACATCCTCGCAGAGCGCGCCGGCATTCACCGGATCGAGCGCCGCGATGTGCGGTTCCACCCGACAGTCGGGGTTCAGCGCGGCAACCGCCGCGGCGGCGGCCATCGCCTTCGGGCGGCCGATATCCGCCGCGCGGAACAATGTCTGGCGGTGCAGGTTCGACGCATCCACCCGGTCGGGATCGACCAGCCGCACGCGTCCCACGCCGGCGCCGCCCAGATATTGCAGGACCGGCGCCGCGAGCCCCCCGGCCCCCACGACCACGACATGGGCGCTGCGAAGCCGGGCCTGCCCCTCGGGGCCCAGTTCGGGCACCGCGATCTGCCGGGCGTAGCGGCTCATCGCGTCGCCTCGATCCATTGCCGCAGCCGGGCCTCCGGGTCGTCGTGGAGGGTGATGTCGGTCACGGCCGAAACGATGTCGGCACCCGCGGCGAAGGCGCCCGCCGCGCGCTCGACGCTCATCCCGCCGATGGCGACCAACGGCACGGCGCCGACGAGACGCTTCCATTCGGCCACGCGGTCGAGGCCCTGCTCGGTCCATTTCATCTTCTTCAGGATCGTCGGATAGACCGGCCCGAGCGCCACGTAATCCGGCCCGAGCGACAGGGCGCGGTCGAGTTCCGCGCGGTCATGCGTGCTGATCCCGACCTTCAGGCCGGCATCCCGGATCGCGGTCAGGTCGGCGGTGTCGAGATCCTCCTGGCCCAGATGTACCCAGTCGCAGCCCTCGTCGATGGCGATGCGCCAATGGTCGTTGACCACCAGCACGGCACCATGCCGCTGGCAGAGGGCCTGCGACCGCGCGACGATCTGCCGCAATTCGGCCTCGGCTTTGTCCTTCACGCGCAGCTGGACCAGCTTCACGCCGAGGGGCAGTGCGCGCGCGAGCCAATCGGGGCCGTCGAAGATCGGATAGAAACGGTCGAGGGTCATTCGAGGAACGCCCGTCCGATCACCGGGGTCGAGGGTGCGGCCATGTCGCGCGGCTCCATCGGTTCGGATTCGAAGGCCAGGCGGCCCGCTTCCACGGCCCGTGCGAAACCGTCCGCCATCGCCGCCGGATCGCCGGCCTTGGCCACGGCGGTGTTCAGAAGGACCGCATCGTATCCCATCTCCATCGCCATCGCCGCCTGGCTGGGAAGGCCGAGTCCGGCATCGACGACCATCGGCACGTCCGGGAACTGCGCCCTCAGCGTCCGCAATCCATAGATGTTGGTCAGCCCCAGACCGGTGCCGATCGGCGCGCCCCAGGGCATCAGCACCTCGCACCCGGCCGACAGAAGGCGGTCGGCAAGCACCACGTCCTCGGTCGTGTAGGGGAAGACCTCGAAGCCGTCCTCGATCAGGATGCGCGCCGCCTCGACCAGCCCGAACGGATCGGGCTGGAGCGTATCGGCATGGCCGATCACCTCGAGCTTGATCCAGGGCGTGTCGAAGAGCTCGCGCGCCATCCGGGCGGTCGTCACCGCCTCGCGGACCGAATGGCACCCGGCCGTGTTGGGCAGCACGGCCACGCCGAGGTCGCGAACGAGGTCCCAGAATGCCGCTCCGGCCTTCTCGCCGCCTGCCTCGCGGCGGACGGAGACGGTGGCGATGCCCGCACCGGAGCGGCGGAACGCCTGTGCCAGCGCGGCGGGTGAGGGGTATTGCGCCGTCCCCAGCATCAGGCGCGAGGCGATTTCGGTGCCGTAGAGACGCAACATCTCAGCCTCCCTGCCGCGGGGCCACGATCTCGACCCGGTCGCCGGGTGCGAGAGCGGTATCGGCGCGGGCCATCTTGGGAACGAAGGTCTCGTTCACCGCCGTCGCGACCCGCTCGCCGCCATAGCCGAGTTCGTCGAGCGCTTCGGCGAGGGTGCGGGCCTCGACCTCCGTTTCGGTGCCGTTAACCATTATCTTCATGCCAGAACTCCGGTTTGCTACCGTCAAGGGCCACGCCCACGGCCATCCGCGCCAGCGCGGGCGCGAGCAGGAAGCCGTGGCGGAAGAGGCCGTTGACATAGATCGTTTCGCCGCGCCGGACGAGGCGGGGCAGGTTGTCGGGAAAGGCGGGGCGGGCATCGGCGCCGATCTCGACCAGCTCGGCCTCGCCGAAGGCCGGGTGAAGCGCATAGGCGGCCGAGAGCAGTTCCAGCACCGAGCGGACGCGGCGGCGACGATCGTCACTCTCGATCTGGGTCGCGCCGATCATGAAACGGCCGTCCGCGCGGGGAACCACGTAAAGCGGATAGCGCGGATGAAGCAGGCGGACGGGCCGTTCGAGCCGGATCTCGGGTTGGTGCAGCAGCGCCATCTCGCCCTTCACGCCCCGCAGATCCGGCAGCGCGTCGCGTGCGGCGAGCCCGCGGCAATCGAAGGTCAGGCCATCTGTGTCACCCGCTTCGGCCACGAAGGCGACGCCGGCCATTTCCAACCGCTCCCGCAGGTGGCGCAGGGCGTCCCGGGGATCGAGATGCGCCTCGCCGGAAAAGTGCAGCGCCCGGTCGAATCGTCCCTCGAGTTCGGGCTCGAGCGCGGCGAGGCCGTCCGCGTCGAGCGGCTCGTGCCCCTCGGTGCGCCGCGCGAAGCGGTAGAGCTCGCGTCGGTCCCGGCCGAGCGTTACGACCACGGTCCCCCGCCGATCCACGCGGGCGCCCTGTCGCTCCCACCAATCGGCGGCTTCCTGCCCCAGCCGGATGACGGGTTCTTCCGCCGATTCTCCTTCGCAGAACGGGGCCAGCATCCCGCCGGCCCACCATGAACAGGCATGCGGCCCGGGCCGGGGCGAAGGATCGAAGACCGTGACCTCGCATCCCCGGGCGACCAGTTCCGTCGCCACGCAGAGGCCGGCGACGCCGGCGCCGATGACCTTCGCGCGCGTCATTCCGGGCCTGCCGGCTGCGTACGGCGCTGCTGCGCACGCGTCACGACGTCCAACGAGCACGAGAATGTTCCGCGGCGAATGCCGGCGCCGGCAACGATCGGTGGGAATGGATCTCGGGTCACGACTTCCTCCTCCGACGCCGGGAGGAGGGGACCGCGGGCGCCGATTGTCCCGTCGGTTCGATCTCCGTTCCCTACGCCGGCATTGTCCGGATCAGGTTCGATGGGTCGGCTCGCGCCTCTCAGCCCCGGACGGGGCACCCCAACGGATTTACTTTAACGTAGTGCCCGTCCACGCCACCTGCAAGGGCGGCGCGTCGGGAGACACCGATCCGTACGCGGTGGCGCCCTAGTCCGGCCCGGACCCGCCGTCCTTGCCGCTTTCGGGATCGATCGCCATCGTCCTCGTCTCCAGAAGCTGCGGGCTCGCGGCGATCTTGCGGGCCAGTTCGAAGAACGTCTCGCGCTCCGCCGGCGTCAGCGGCGCGAAGAGCTCTTCCTGGCGGGCGACGGAGGCGGCGCGGATCTCGGCCAGCAGGGACGCTCCCTCGGCCGTGGCCAGAAGCTCCTTCTCGCGCCCGTCGGCGGCGGAGGCCCGCTGCTCGATGAGACCGCGTGCCTCGAGCAGCGATACGGCGCGGCTGATCGTGTTCTGCGGGCGCGGAAAGAGCGCCCTTATTTCCTTGGCCTTGATGCCGGGGAACATGACAATCGCGAAGAGGGCGGACCATGCCTGCACCGGCATCCGGTAGGTCCGTTCGATATACCGGTTCGTCACCGCGTTGTTGCCGAGCACGACGTAGCTGATCAGCATCAGATCCCGAAGGTCGGACCGAAAGATCGTATCGAGCTTATTTCTGCAACTCATGTGCACATTCCTTGAGCGTTTGTTGCTCGGTTGTCGAGGGGCGCGGAATTTTCTTGCCAGATAGATCCATCTGGATCAATTCTTGCATGACAACGACGAGGGGAGAAACGGATGATCGTTCTGGGCGTAGATGTCGGCGGGACCTTCACGGACCTGATCCTTGCCGATCTGGGCAAGCAGCAGCTGACCGTTCACAAGACCGCGTCGACGCCGGCCAACCCCGCGATCGGCGTGGTCGCGGGGCTCAAGGCGATCTGCGACAAGGCGGGGATTGCGGTGGCGGACATCGATTCGCTGTTTCATGGAACGACCGTCGGCACCAACGCGATGCTGGAACATGACGGCGCGGTGACGGGGATGGTGACCAACGAGGGCTTTCGCGACGTCCTGCATATCGGCCGCCACCAGCGTCCGCAGCATTATTCGATCATGCAGGACCTGCCGTGGCAGAACCGCCCGCTCATCAAGCGCCGCTTTCGGCACACTGTCGCGGGCCGGCTGGATGCGCAGGGGGGCGAGCTCGCCCCCCTCGACGAGGACGGCCTGCGCGTGGCGGCGCGCACGATGCGGGAGGCCGGGGTCGAGGCGGTTCTGGTGGGCTTTCTCTTTTCGTATGTGAACCCCGCCCATGAGCGCCGCGCCGCCGAGATCCTGCGCGAGGAGATGCCGGAGGCGTTCGTGACGACCTCCTCCGACGTGGCACCGCAATTTCGCGAATTCGAACGCTTCACCACCGGCGCGATGTCGGCCTTCATCGGGCCCAAGGTCCGCAGATACATCACCGAGCTTCAGGGCAAGCTGACCGATCAGGGGCTCAGGGGCGAATTGCACGTGATGACGTCGTCGGGCGGTGTGGCGACGCCGCAGATGATCGCCGAAAAGCCCGCCTCGACCCTCCTGTCGGGTCTCGTCGCCGGCGTGCGCGGCGGTGCCTGGGTGGGCAGCCATATCGGCGCCGACCGGCTGATCACCCTCGATATCGGCGGGACGAGTGCGGATATCGGCATCGTGCGCGACGGGCGGCTCGCCGAGGCGGATGCGCGCAGCGCGTCCATCGCGGGATTTCCGGTCATGCTGCCGATGATCGACATCCACACGATCGGGGCGGGCGGCGGCTCCATCGCCTATGTCGACCGCGGCGGCGCGTTCCGCGTCGGTCCCGAAAGCGCCGGCGCCGATCCGGGGCCCGCGGCCTACGGGCACGGCGGCGACCTTCCCACCGTGACGGATGCGAACCTGGTCCTCGGCCGGCTCGCGCCCGAGAACTTCCTCGGCGGCGACATGACGCTGGACGCCGAGGCCGCGCGGAGCGTCATCACGCGCCTTGCGGATGAACTCGGGCGCACGCCCGAGGAGACGGCCGAGGGTGCGCTGACGGTCCTCAATTCCAACATGGCCAACGCGATCCGCTCGCGCACGGTGCAGAAGGGGATCGACCCGCGCGACTTCACGCTGAGTGGGTTCGGCGGTGCGGGGCCGCTTCACGCGGCCGAGGTGGCGGGGATGCTGGGCGTGACCCGGGTGCTGATCCCGCCGCATCCGGGCATCACCTCGGCGCTTGGTCTCTTGACCGCGGATCTCGAATATCACGCGCTGCGCACGGCCTTCGCCGTCAAGGGCGGCGTCGATCATCCGCGGCTCACGCATCTCTTCGACGACATGGAGGCCGAGCTCAACGCCATCTTCGACCGCGATGGCGTCCCCGCGGACAAGCGGCGCATGCTACGCGAGGGCGATCTGCGCTATGTCGGCCAGGGCTACGAGCTCAAGATCGACGTCCCCGACGGGCCGCTCGATGCCGAGGCGCTCGAGCGGGTGTGGCAGGATTTCCACGACCGGCACCGCGCCGAATACGGCCACGCCTTCGAAGCGAGCCCGATCGAGATCGTGACGGTGAAGGTGCGCGGCCTGGGCGAAGTGGAAAAGCTCGGCGCGCCGCCCGAGATCGCGCGCGAGGGCACGTTCGAGCCGGTCGGGCAGGGCCGGTGCGTCTTCCGCGTGGGCGAGGCTCTCGAGACGTTCGAGACCCCCTATTTCGACCGCGCGACATTGCCCACCGACCGTGACAGGCCCGGCCCCGCCATCCTGCTCCAGACCGACAGCACCACCGTGGTGCCGCCCGGCTGGACCTTCCGGGTGGACCGGTTCGCCAACGTCCTCATGACCCGCGACGACGCGTAAGGAGAGAGCAGATGCAGACACGTGTTGATCCGTTCCTCGCCGCCGTGATCCACGGCGCGCTGGAGAACATCGCCATCGAGATGGGTCACAAGCTGATGCGGATGAGCTATTCTAGCATCATCCGCGAAAGCGAGGATTTCGGCACCGCCCTGACCGATGCGACGGGCCGGCAATTGTGCGAATGCACCATGTCGACGCCGCTGCAATCGGGTCCGATCCCGGGCTATGTCGAGGGCGTCCTGCGCGAGATCGCCGGACGTGGCGACGAGATCCGCCCCGGCGACGTCTTCATGCACAACGACGCCTATGCGGGCGCCTCGCACGGTCCCGATGTCGGCTTTCTCGTTCCGATCTTTCACGAGGGTGCGCTGGCGGGCTTTTCGGTGACGACCGCGCACCACCTCGATATCGGCGCCCTGACCCCCGGCAGCTGCGGTATCGTGGATGCGGTCGACGCCTATGCCGAAGGCCTGCAATTCAAGGCCGTGCGGGTCTATGACGAGGGCCGCAAGGTCGAGCCTGTCTGGCAGATCCTGCGCAGCAACATCCGCATCGCCGATCTGGTCGTGGGCGACATGGAGGCGCAGGTGGCCGCCGCCCGGATCGGCGCGGAGCGCTATGCCGCCCTGCTCGACCAGTACGGGCTCGAGACGCTGACGGGCGCCTACGAGGACCTGCTCGATTATTCCGAGACCATGATGCGCGACGCCATCGCGGCGGTGCCCGACGGCACCTACAACGCGCGCACCCATATCGACGGCTATCTCGACAGCGACGATCCGGCGCTGAAGGAACTGCCGATCGAGGTGACCCTGACGATCGAGGGCTCGGACATCCATGTCGACCTGACCGGCACGGCGCCGCAAACGCCCAACAAGCCCATCAACATGCCGCTGGTCGGCACCGTCGATTGCGCGGTCTGGCTGACGCTGCGCTCGATCCTGCTCGACAGCGACAAGTTCGGCGCGATCCCGCAGAATGCCGGCCTGACGCGGCCGATCACGATCCACGCACCCGAGGGCTGCCTCGCCAACCCGATCTTCCCCGCGCCGGTGATCGCGCGGTTCTGTCCGGGCAATGCCGTGGCCGACACGGTGATGAAGGCCATCGCGCCGGCGGTCCCGCAGCAGGTCAGCGCGGGCATCGGCAACCTGCGCGTCATGGCGTTTTCGGGCGCAACGGCGGCGGGGCCCTGGGTGCACATGGAAATCATGGAAGGCGCCTATGGCGGCCGATACGGCAAGGACGGGATGGATGCGGTCGACACGCTCTACGCCAATACCCGCAACAACCCCGTCGAGGATATCGAGAGCCACCTGCCGCTGCGGGTGCTGAATTACGAATTGCGCGAGAACGTGGCGGGGCCCGGACAATGGCGGGGCGGGATCGGCTCGATCCGGTCGTTCGAACTGCTCGAGGATGGTGCCGTCTCGGTCGAGGGCGACGGCCAGCGCTTCGACCCCTGGGGCTTCGCGGGCGGCGCCGACGGATCGCCGGCCAATGTCGATCTGGTCCAGGCGGATGGACGGACCGAGGCGCTGCCCTCGAAGATCCCCTATCGGCAGCTTGCCAGGGGCGACCGGATCACGGCCTACGGCCCCTGCGGCGGCGGCTACGGCAATCCGTTGCTGCGGGCGCCCGAAGACGTGCTCGACGACGTCCTCGACGGCCTGATCGACGACGCGTCCGCGCGGGAGAAGTACGGCGTCGTCATCGGCGCCACGCGCGAGGTGGATCTCGCCGAGACCGAAAAGCTGCGTGCATCGCGTTAGGGCGCGGGCCCGCAGGAGAGCAGGCCGACCGGGAAACCATCACAACGGAGAACAGACGATGACATCGACTCTGAAAAACACTGCGCTGCTGCCCGCATTCCTTCTGGCCGGTGCGATGCCGGCACTGGCTCAGGACGGCGTGGCGGCCGCGCAGGCAAATATCGACGCCTATACCGGCATCCCCGAATTCGAGGCGCCCGGCGAACCGTTCGACGCGAAGTCCTGCATGGAAGGCAAGTCGATCCTCACCGTGCCCGCCTCGAGCGCGATCCCCTTCGTCAAGACCATCGCCGACGGCAAGGACGCGCTGGCCGAAACGCTCGGCTTCACGCACGAGCAGTGGGAAAACCAGGGCAATCCGACCCAGTGGATCCAGGGCATCGAATATGCCGGCAATAACGGCTTCGATCTCGTCTCGCTGCTGGCGGGCGCCGATCCGCGGTTCTTCGAGCCGCAGGTGGCGGCCGCGCAGGACAAGGGGGTGAAGGTGGTCACGTCGCACCTGACGGGGCTCGAGATCGACGGTCCCGCCGGGGTCGATGCCAACACCGCCATCGACTACAAGCAGGCCGGCAAGCTGATGGCCGACTGGACCATCGCCCGGACCGACGGCCAGGTGAACGCGCTGATCCTCGTGTCGAACGAGGCGCTCTCGACCGACAGCCTGACCGCGGGCCTGACCGAGGCGTTCGACGAGAACTGTCCCGACTGCACCTACGAGATCGTCAACGTGCCGATCGTGGACTGGGCCAACCGGATCCAGCCGACCGTGCAGGGCAAGCTTCAGGCCAATGCCGATCTGAACTACGTCATCCCGATCTACGACAGCATGAGTACCTTCGTGACGCCCGCCATCGCCATCGCGGGCAAGCGCGACAGCGTCAAGGTCGCCACGTTCAACGGCACGCCCTTCGTGCTCGACCTGGTCCGCGACGGGTCGGTCGAGATGGATATCGGCGAGAATCTCGACTGGATCGCCCATGCCATGCTCGACGCCGAGATGCGCCTGCTCTGCGGGCTCGAGCCGATCACCGACAGCAAGGTGCCGCTGCGCGTCTTCACCGCGGACAACATTTCCGAGGTGGGCACGCCCGCCGAGGCCTCGCAGGGTTACGGCGACGCCTACGTGCAGGGCTACCGCGATCTCTGGATAATGTCGGAGTGACAGGCGCCGCCGTCCCACGCCTTCACCTGCGGGGCGCGACCAAGACCTTCGGCGGGGTCCGCGCGCTCGACGGCGCGGATCTCGTCGTCCGGCCGGGCGAGGTGCATGGCCTGCTCGGGACCAACGGGTCCGGCAAGTCGACGCTGATCAAGGTGCTGTCGGGCTTCCACGCCCCCGATGCGGGGCGCCTGGAGATGGATGGGCGCGCGGTTCCGCTGCCCATGCCGCTGGGACGCAGCGAAGCCTACGGGTTGTCCTTCGTGCACCAGAATCTGGGGCTTCTCGCCGAGGCGACGGTGCTCGAAAACCTGATCGCGGGCGATCACGAGCGGCTGAATTCCTGGCGGATCGACTGGCGCGCCGAAGCCGCCCGCGCGCGCGAGTTGCTGGCGGAATATCAGCTCGACCTCGCGCCCGAGCAGGTCGTGGCCGACCTGTCGCCGGTCAATCGCGCGCAGCTTGCCATCGTGCGCGCCGCGGACCGGGTGCGCGAGCACCGCAGCCACGGCGACGCCGGCGTGCTCGTCCTCGACGAACCGACGCCGTTCCTGCCGCAAGAGGACGTGCGCGCGCTCTTCGCGATCATGCGGCGGCTTCGGGAGGATGGCGTCGCGATCATCTTCGTGAGCCACGATATCGACGAGGTGATGGAGGTGACGGACCGCTCGACCGTCCTGCGCGACGGCAAGGTCGTCGGCAGTTTCGAGACCGCGGGCACCTCTCGCGCGGCATTGGTCGAGGCCATCGTCGGGCGGGCCGTGTCCACGAACCGCCGCGTTCCGGCCCTGGCCGAGGCCCCTCCGATCGCGCGGGTCTCGGGGCTGTCGGGCGATATCCTCACCGACATCTCGCTCGAGGTGCGACCGGGCGAGGTTCTGGGGCTCACCGGGCTGATCGGCGCGGGACATGACGAGGTGCCGATGCTGCTCGCCGGGGCGGGCGGGCGATGCACCGGAACGCTGACCCTCGAAGGGCGGCAACTCGATATCGCCACGTTGCGGCCGGCGGATGCCATCGCCGCGCGCATCGCGTTCATTCCGGCGGACCGGCCTCGGCTCGGGATCGCGCCCGATTTGACGCTGACCGAGAACGCGATGCTGCCGCGTCTCGGGCGCGGTCTGTGGCTGAACCACGCCAAGCGCCGCCGCATCACGACCGATCTTCTCGACCGCTTCACGGTCAAGGCCGACACTGCCGATCAGGCGGCGTCCGAGCTTTCGGGCGGCAACCAGCAGAAGCTGGTGCTCGGCAAGTGGTTGCAGTTGCGCCCGCGGCTGGTCCTTCTGGACGAACCGACGCAGGGCATCGATGTCGGCGCGCGGCAGGACATCTACGACCGGCTGGCCGAGGTCTGCGCGACGGGCGGCGCGGTGATCTGCGCCACGTCGGAATTCGAACAGCTCGAGGCCATCGCGCATCGCGTTCTGGTGTTCGACCGGGGCCGGATCAAGGCGGAACTCGCGGGCGACGACGTAACGAAGGCGTCCATCGCCAAGGCCTGCTACGAAGGAGCGCAAGTCCATGCGGCAGAATGATGTCACCTACCAGTTGGAGCGTTTCGGTCTGGTGATCGTCTGGCTCGGCTTCATCGCCCTCTTCGGGGCGATGCGGCCCGACACGTTCCTCACATGGTCGAACTTCTCGACCATCTTCGGCTCGGAGGCGGTGCTGGTCATCGTCACGCTCGGGCTCATCATTCCGCTGACGGCAGGGGATTTCGATCTTTCGATCGCGCAGGTCCTGACGCTGGTATCCATGTCGACCGCGATTCTGGATGCGCGTCTCGGCCTGCCTCTCTATCTGGTGCTTCCGGCGGCTCTAGCGATCGGGGCGTCCGTCGGACTGATCAACGGGGCGATCACGCTCTATTTCCGGGTGCATTCGCTGATCGTGACGCTCGGCGTGGGCACGTTCCTGCACGGCATCACCCTATGGATCGGCAATTCGCAGACGATCTCGGGCGTCTCTCCGATCCTGATGGAATGGGTCATCATCCAGCGGCTCTGGGGTATTCCGATCGCGTTCTACTACGCGATGCTGCTGGCGCTGCTGATCTGGTACATGCTCGGACATACCGCCTACGGACAGCATCTCCTCTTCACCGGCCGCGGCCGCGAGGTGGGGCGGCTGACCGGCGTCGCAGTCGGCCGAACGCGGCTCACCGCCTTCGTGCTCTCGGGGGTGATGGGCGCGGTGGCCGGAATCCTCTATACCGGCACGACGGGGTCGGCCAACCCGAGCTCTGGGACCTTCCTGCTGCTGCCGGCCTTCGCCGCGGCGTTCCTCGGGGCGACCTGCATCCGGCCGGGCCGCTTCAACCCGTGGGGGTCGGTCATCGCGGTGTATTTCCTGGTGACGGGGATCAACGGCCTGTCGGTTCTGGGCTTCCGGACCTTCGTGCAGGACCTCTTCTACGGCGGCGCGCTGGTCCTCGCGGTGATGGTGTCGCAACTGGTATCGGGCCGCAGGGAGCGTGCGCTATGAACGGATCGGGTGCGCGGCGGCGCGGCAATATGGGCATCGACGCGGACCGGCTGTGGTCAAGGCACATGGATCTCGCCGGCATCGGCGCGATCGGCGACACGGGGAGCTGCCGGCTCGCCCTGTCGGACGAGGACGGTGCCGCGCGCGACCTTTTCGCGGGCTGGTGCCGCGATGCGGGGCTGACACTGCACAGCGACCGGGCCGGAAACATGTTCGCCGTCCGGCCCGGAACGGACAAGACCCGCAAGGTGGTCGCCGCCGGAAGCCATCTCGACACCCAGCCGCATGGCGGACGGTTCGACGGGATCTCCGGCGTGCTCGCCGCGCTGGAGGTGGTCGAGGCGCTCAACGACGCGGGCATCGAGACCGAGGCTCCGTTGGCGGTCGTGAACTGGACGAACGAGGAGGGGGTGCGGTTCGCCCCGGGCCTGCTCGGGTCGAACTGGTTCGCGGGCAACGTGGACGACGAGGCGCTCGACGACATCCGCGCGCCCGACGGCGCGCGTTTCGCGGACGAGGTCGCGCGCCTCGGCTGGCGCGGGACGCAGCGCCCGCAGGACATGCCGCTCGACAGCTTCTTCGAGTTGCATATCGAGCAGGGGCCGATCCTGGAACATGCGGGGGTACAGGTGGGCGTCGTGACATCCGTGCAGGGGCTGCGCTGGCTCGACGTGACGGTGACCGGAACCGATGGCCATGCCGGCACCACACCGCTCGAGGCGCGCAGCGACGCGTTGCTGGCGGCCTCCGCGATGCTGGTCGCGATCAACGAGGCCGGCCGCGCCGAGGGGCCGGAGGCGCGCGTCAGCGTCGGACGCTTCACCCCCGCGACGGACGGGCCGAGCACCATCGTGGGCGAGGTGCGTTTCGTGATCGACATCCGCCACCCGGACGACGCGGTGCTGGACCGGCTGCAAGCCGCCTGCACCGCTCGCTGCGAGGATGTGGCGGCACGATACGCGTGCGGTGCGCATGTGTCCCGCCGCCTGGCGGTGCCGCCGCGCGCCTTCGACGCCGAGTGTATCGCTGCGGTGCAGGCGGCCGTCGACGCGCTCGGGATCAGCAACCGGCAGATCGCCAGCGGCGCCCTGCATGACGCGTCCAACATCGCGGCTCTGGTCCCGACCGCGATGATCTTCGTGCCGTGTCGCGACGGGATCAGCCACAACGTCTCGGAATACGCGTCGCCCGAAGATCTGGCGGCGGGCTGCGACGTGCTGTTGCGGGCAATGCTCTCGCGCGCCGGGCAGGTCGGAGAGCGGCAGGACGACGGGCAATAGCGGCGCGCCGACCGGCGGCACCCGGTCGGCGCGCCTTCCGGTCAGCCGCGCGGCGTCGCGGTCAGGTTCCGCGCTGCGCCAGCCATTCGCCGTAGCTCGCGATGCCCGCATCGATATCGGCATAGCGGGGCTCGAACCCGATCTCCCGCCGGGCCTTGGAGATATCCAGAGGGGCCCCGCGCTTGACGAAGGGGCCAGGCGCCACGGTGTTTCGCGAGTTCGCCCCGAGATATTGCGACACCCTCTCGATGATCTCGCCATGCTCGTAGGCGACGCCCGACGAGATGTTGACGCTTTGGCCTGCCATGCCCTCGGCCTCGAGCAGGGCGGCGATGCCTTCCGCGGTATCCTCGACATGCGTCCAGTCGATGCTCTGCCCGCCGCCGAAGGGAGCCTCGATGCCCGTCATCCCGTCGAGCGGGCCGAACATCGCCTGATAGAGGGCATGCATCTCGCGCGGCCGCTTGCCTGGACCGTAGACGAAATAGAGGCGCGCATTGCGCACGTCGATCCCGTAGGTCTCGCCGTATTGCACGCCGATCGCCTCGTTCGCGGCCTTGGTCGCGCCGTAGAGGTCGGTGACCTTCACCGGCGTCTCTTCGGTCTGGCCGCCCGGCGCATCGCCGTAGATCGCACCCGACGAAAGGTTGACGAATTTCGGCACGCCGAGGATGCGCGCGATCTCCAGCGCGTTGACCATCCCCATGGTGTTGATCGAGATGTTGCGCTTGGGCCGGTCCTTGAAGGTCGGCCCCGCGATGACCGCCACGCCGAAGACGATCGCCTCCAGCCGGTCGCGGTATTTCAGCGCCGTCTCGAACATCGTCTCGGAATCGAGCACGTCGACCGCTTCGAGGGTGATGCGGTCGCGCACCTCCTCGAGATAGTCGAGGCCCATCGCGTCGAATCTCGAGACCCCCATATCGGCGATAACCACGTCGTGGCCGCGATCGATCAGCTTGCGTGCGGTCCAGGACCCGACATGGCCCAGGCCACCGTAGATCATAATCGTCATGTCAATCGTCTCCCATCGTCATCTCAGGAACAGGTCGGGGATCACGTTCACGATCCACGGCACGAAGGTGATCAGGATCAGCGCGCCGAAGAGCGGGATGTAGAACGGCATGATCTCGCGCACGAGCCTGCCGAACGGAATGTCGGCCACCCGGCTGACGGTGAAGAGCACGGTGCCGACCGGCGGCGTGACCAGCCCGATCATCAGGTTCAGGATCATGATGACGCCGAAATGCACCGGGTCGATCCCGTATTGCGCCAGAAGCGGCGTCAGAAGCGGTGTCAGCAGGAACAGCGCGGGCACCGAGTCGATGAAGCAGCCGATGACGAGGATGAAGAGGTTCAGCCAGATCAGCAGGACCCACGGGCTCTCGATCGTCCCGGCAAGGAACGTCGTGATGTCGGACGTGACCTGGTACCGCGCCAGCACCCAAGAGTAGATGGCCGAGCCCGCGATGATGACCAGAAGTGCCGCGGTATCGATCGCCGTGTCCTTGAATGCGATCCAGAGGTCCCTGAGGCCCATCGTGCGATAGACCGCGACCGCGATGACCAGCGTATAGACCAGCGCCACGGCAGAGGCTTCGGTGGGCGTGAAGATGCCGGTGAGGATGCCCGCGACGATGATCACGGGGCTCAGGATCGGCAGGATGCCGCGCGCGATCGCACGACCCACCTGCGCCATCGTCGCCCGCTCGGCGACCGGATAGCCGCGCTTGGACGAGATCACGGCGACAAGGGCCATCATCGCCCCGCCCATGATGATGCCCGGCAGGATCGAGCCCAGGAACACCTCGGCGATCGAGACGCCCGCGAGCGCGCCGTAGATGACCGCCGGGATTGACGGCGGAATGATCGGACCGATGGTCGACGAACTCGCCGTCACCGCCGCGGCGAAGCCCCTGTCATAGCCGTCGCGCTCCATCGCGCGCATCTGAACGGGACCGAGGCCGCCCGCATCGGCCACGGCCGAGCCCGACATGCCGGCGAACAGCATGGACGACAACACGTTCACATGCCCCAACCCGCCACGGAAATGTCCCACCGCGACGCGGGCGACGTCGAAGACCCGGTCCGAGATCCCCGATGCGTTCATCAGCCGCCCGATGAAGAGGAAGGCCGGGATCGCCAGCAATGTGAAGTTGTTGACGCCGTAGAGCGTGCGTTGCGCCACCATGTCGAACGGTATGTCCGTGATGCCGCGCGACACGGCCAGCACCGCGATCGACGATCCGATCATGGCGAACCCCACCGGCACCCCGACGAAGCACAGAACGAGAAGCGTCACGAAGAGCGCCGCGAGAATGGTCATGAGGTTGCTTCTCCGTGTCGGGCGAACTTGAACCATGCGTCACGGAGCGCGAGAACGGCGACCATGACGATGCCGATCCCCTGCACCCCGTAGAGCACGGCGAAGGAAATGGGCAGGGTGGAGGCCATGACGTTCATGGTCCTGTCGATCATCCCCCAGGACCCCCAGGCCAGCCCCAGCGAGATCGCGGCGACCAGGATGTCGCTCACGCCCTCGCAGATCCGGCGTACGTTCGGGGGCACGACGTCGAGCAGGACCGTAATGCGAATCTGCGAGGCGTAGCGCTGCGCGATCGCCGCGCCGAGATAGATCTCGCCGATGAAGAGGAACCGCGAGGTCTCGTCGGTCCAGGGCACGCCGATGCCGAACGCATAGCGCGACGCGACCTGGACGAACATCACGGCAAGCATGCCGATGAAACAGCCCACCATGACGATCTCGACCACGCGCCAGAACGCTCCGGGTCGAGTGGCGTAATCCGACTCAGTCTGCATGCGCGCCTCGCTTCATTGCAGGAGCCATGCCGGGCGGCGCCGATGCGCCCCCCGGCGGTGGCGACATCACTGCTCGGGCAGGAACGACAGGACGTAGTCGCGGACCTCGGGCGCATAGCCTTCGGCCACTTCCCGGATCGCCGCGTCCGCTGCGGCACGGTACGCGGCCTTGTCGGCCTCGACGACTTCCATGCCCTCGTCCTGAAGCATCGTGTAGAGCTCTTCCTCGAGCTGCGCGGTCTGCTCGTCGCCCCAAGCGATCGCTTCGTCGATCGTGCTCTGGACCATCTCGCGCTGATCCTCGTCGAGCGACTGATAGAAATCCTCGCTCATCAGCCAGTGGAAGAACGAATAGACGTGCTCGGTGCGGTTGATGACGTCCTGCACCTCGAAGAGCTTGCCGGCCGCGATCAGGTTGACCGGGTTCTCCTGCGCCTCGATGACGCCGGTCTGCAGCGAGGTATAGACCTCAGGCCAGGCGATCGGGCTCGGGCTCGCGCCGATGCCGGACCAGATCGTCACCCAGGGGGCGATCTCGGGCACGCGCAGGCGCAGGTCCTGGACGTCCTCGGGCGTGGGCATGGGCTCGTTGCTCGTCAGGTTGCGCGGGTTGCGCTCCGACAGGCCCACCAGCCGCAGACGACCGTTGTCGATGAAGGCCTGGCGGACGGCATCGCCAGTCTCGCCTTCATAGATCTCGCGGGCCTCGTCCACGGAATCGTAGACGAAGGGCAGGTCCGAGGCCGCGTATTCCGGTGCATAGAGCGTCATCGGCATCGAGCCGCCGAGCGTGATCTGGTATTCGCCGAAGCTCGTCCCCTCGATCTGGTCGCGCTCGCCGCCGACTTCGGTGCCCAGAAGCGTGACGGTGAATTCACCGTCCGAGCGTTCCTCGAGCATCTCCTTCATGCGCTCGCCGACATCGAACATGACATGGCCCGGATCGACGTGCAGCGCGATGGCGATATCCTCGGCCGCGGCGGCCAGAGGCGCGCCGGCAAGGGCGGTCCCGGCGATCAATGCGGCGAAAACGGGTGTGCGTCTCATCATCTCTCTCCCAATTCAGTTTGCGGCCCCGCGGGGCGAGACCGCATCTCCCAACCTGTCTGATAGGTTGACCATCTGACGGTTGAGCCATACGAATACACTATGAAGTAGCGAGTCAACCCTCGCCTGAGGACAAGGCTGCAACCAAGATGGCAGACAGGGACCGCATGATCCGGCCCAAGCGCATGGGCACCGAACTGGCAGAGATCCTGACCGCGGATATCCGCGACGGCGTCTACGAGGTCGGGGCAAGCCTGCCGGCCGAGCGGGAATTGTCCCAGACATTCGGCGTCTCGCGCCTGACCGTGCGCGAGGCATTGTCGTCGCTGGAGAAAAGCGGCCTGATCGTGCTGCGTTCGGGCACCCGCGCCCGCGTGCGGGCGCCCAACATGGACAACGTCCTCGACATGCTGTCGGGCGCCGCCGCGCTGCATTTCGCGGGCGCGTCGGGGGTCGAGAACATCGTGCATTTCCAGGATGCCCGCATGCTGATCGAATGCGGCGTCGCGCGGCTCGCCGCGACGCGCGCCACACAGGCGCAGCTCGGCGATCTCAGGGCGCGGCTCGAGGACAACAGGCGGAGCATCGGCGATACCGAACGGTTCGGACAGACCGACATGGAGTTCCATTTCGCCATCGCCGACACCGTCGCCAACCCGATCCTGAACGGGTTCTACATCGCGGTTGACCGCTGGCTCAACGATGCGCGCCAGATCACCCTGTCGGACCCGCGCCAGGTCGAGACCGCGTTCGAGGCGCACGCGCGGATCTATGCGGCCATCGAGGCAGGCGATCCCGACGGCGCGGACGCCGCGATGCGCGCGCACCTGTCGCAGGTCCACGACCTCTATCGCGAGCGCAGACAGCCGGCGCAGCCATGAGTGACCGGATCCGCGCCACCTACCAGTTCGACACCGGGATCGACCCCGAACGCGCCGCGGCAATCATCGCGGGCGAGCAATCGTCGGGCACCTTCGTGGCGCTCGCGCGCGAAAGCGACGAGATCAAGGACCGCTCCGCCGCCCGCATCGAGAGGCTGGAGCCCCGCGGCGCACCAGATTCTCCGCCGCTGCCCGGCGCAGTGGGTGCGGATGTCCGCCGCTTCGAACTGGTCCTCTCGTGGCCGGTCGAGACCGTCGGCGCCTCGATCGGATCATTGATGGCCACCATCGCCGGCAACCTCTTCGAGTTGCGCGAGGTGGCGGGGCTGAAACTGCTGGATTTCACGCTTCCCGCGCAATTCGCCGCGACTTGCCCCGGTCCGGCTTTCGGCATCGCAGGCACGCGCGAGATTTCCGGCATTGCCGAGGGGCCGCTCGTGGGCACCATCATCAAGCCCTCGGTGGGCCTCGATCCCGCCCAGACGGCCGAGGTCGTGGCCGATCTCTGCCGCGGTGGCATCGACTTCATAAAGGATGACGAGCTTCAGTCCGATGCGCCGCTCTGCCCGTTCGACGCGCGCCTCGCCGAGGTCTCGAAGGTGCTCGACCGTCACGAGGCCGAAACCGGCCGCCGGCCGCTCTATGCGATCAACCTGACCGGCGAGATCGACGAGATGTGCGCCCGCCACGACGCCGTCCTGGCCGCGGGCGGCAATTGCGTGATGGTCAACCTCAACTCCGTCGGCCCCGCGGGCCTGCTCGCGTTGCGCCGGCACGCCAAGCTGCCGATCCACGGCCACCGCAACGGCTGGGGCTATCTGGGGCGCAGCGAGAACAACGGCTGGGCCTATCCCGCCTGGCACAAGATATGGCGCCTCGCGGGCGCCGACCACATGCATGTCAACGCGCTCGCCAACAAGTTCTGGGAGCCCAACGACAGCGTCCTCGCCTCGGCGCGAGCCTGTCATGACCCGCTTTTCCCCGACGCGCCGATGACGGTGATGCCGGTCTTTTCCTCCGGCCAGACCGTGCACCAGGTCCACGAGACCTGGGCCCGCCTCGGCAGCGCCGACCTGATCCATACCGCCGGCGGCGGCATCATGGGTCATCCCGACGGCATCGCCGCCGGCGTCGACGCCCTGCGCCGCGCATGGGACGCCGCCATCGCGGGCATCCCCCTCGACGAGGCCGCGCAGAGCTCGCCCGCTTTGGCACGCGCCCGCGACACCTTCGCCTGAGGAGACGCCCATGCCTTTGCCCGCCGGCATCGTGCTCGCCTATTACGGCGACGATTTCACCGGGTCGACCGACGCGCTCGAGGTGACGTCGCGCGCCGGTCTGCGCAGCGTGCTCTTCACGCGACGGCCCGATGCGGGCATGCGCGCCCGGTTCGCCGATCATCAGGTGGTGGGCCTCGCCGGAACCGCCCGGTCGCGCGGACCCGACTGGATGGACGCCAACCTGCCCGGCCTCTTCGCGGATCTCGCCGAGTTTGGGGCGCCGATCATCCAGTACAAGGTCTGCTCGACGTTCGATTCCGCGCCCCATACGGGCTCCATCGGGCGGGCGATCGAGATCGGACGGCGCGAAACCGGGGCGTCCTTCCTGCCGGTCCTCGTGGGGGCGCCGAATCTCGGGCGCTGGCTCGCCTTCGGGACGCTCTTTGCCCGCGCGGGCGACGACGTCCACCGCATCGACCGTCACCCGACTATGTCGCGCCATCCCGTCACCCCGATGACCGAGGCCGACCTGGCGCGGCACCTGTCGCACCAGACCGGCATGCCCGTCGCCAAGCTGTCGATCGACCGTCTCGGCACGGAGGCCGGCGACCGGATCGTCGAGGCCGCGATCGAAGAGGGGAGGATCCTGCTCGTCGACACCGCCGATCCCGTCAGTCAGGCGGAGGCGGGTCGTGTCGTCTGGGAACATCGCGACGCGGGGATCTTCGCCGCCTCCTCGTCGGGGCTGCAATATGCGCTGGTGGCGCATTGGCGGGCCGAGGGGCTGATCGCGCAGGAGCCGCCGGACTGGGCGCCGCTCGACCCCGTCCCCAACCTTCTGGTCCTGTCGGGAAGCTGTTCGCCGGTCACCGCCGACCAGATCGCCGCCGCCGAAGAGGCCGGGTTCGAGACCCTGCGCCTCGACGTCGCCGCCGCCGCCGAGGGTCGCGTGGAGGAGGAGGCCGACCGCATCCTCGCGCGCATCTGCCCTCGCCTCGCCGAGGGTCGGCCGGTCCTCGTCTTCGCCGCGCGAACCGTCGACGATCCCGCCTTCACGGGTCTTTCCGCCCGTTGCGAGGCGCAGGGGATCGCGTTCGACGCGGCACAGGGGCGCATCGGCGAAACCCTGGCGCGGATCGGCTGCGAGGCGGTGCGCCGTGTCAGGCTCGCGCGCGTGGTGGTCGCCGGCGGCGACACGTCCGGCCGCGTGGTCGAGGCGATGCCGATCGACGCGCTCGAGATGCGCGCGCCCCTCGCCCCGGGGGCGCCGGCATGCCGTTGTCACAGCGAAGATCCCGATTTCTCGAAACTGGAGCTGGTGCTCAAGGGCGGACAGATCGGCGGCAGGTCCCTCTTCGTGGACGCGCTCGGGGGCTGATCCGCGGGCCGGGGGATCTCCTTGCGGACATCCTCGCGCCGTCCACCGTATCACAGGCGATCGCTCGGAGCATGCTTTGCAGGTCCGTGCTTCGCGCGGTGATCTCCTTACGTCGCAGTTTGCCGTGGTCCCCGGCAATACCTCATTCCGCCATCGCTGAAAAATTGGGCCAGCGGGCCCGGTCAGCCTGTTTTCGCCGCGCCTTTCACGAACCCGCGGCGCGTGGCCGTAAAAACCTATTGCGGCGGGAAGAGCGCGGCGGACAGTATTGTATACGAACGGAATACATTGGAGACAACCGGGATGATCGCAGGGGACGACCGTGCCGATGCCGCGATCGAGGTGCTGCAAACCCTCGTCGCCGCCCAGAGGCAGGGCGAGGCCGCCGTCCAGGCGGTGATCGCAGCGCGGCTTCGCGAAGCGGGATGCGATGTCCGCGACCACGACTACACCCCGTCGGACGTTCCGGTGATCGGCGAGTTCGCGCAGGATTTCGCCCGCAATCCCGAACCGCGCAGGGCCGTCGTGGGCAGCATCGGGCACGACCCCTCTCTGCCGAGCCTGCTGATCTTCGCCCATCCGGACGGCGAGCCTGTCGCGAATACCGAAAGCTGGCGCCACGACCCCTTCGCGGGCGAGATCGAGAATGGACGTCTTTACGGCTGGGGCGTGGCGGACGACCTCGCGGGCTGTGCCGCCGCTCTCCTCGCCATCGAGGCCGTGGCCGCCGAGGGCCGACCGATGGGCCGGGCGATCTTCGCCTCCACACCGTCCAAGCGGTACGCGCGCGGTGTCGCCGCTTTGCTCCATGACGGGCTGCGCGCGGATGCGTCGCTCTACCTCCATCCGGCCGAGTCGGGGGTCGGCATGCGCGAGATCAAGGCGCTGGCCTCGGGCCAGCTCGAATTCCGGATCAAGGTGACGGGGCGGGGGCCGGACACGACCGAGCCCGGCCATACCGCGTTCAGCCACCAGGCCCATAATCCGGTCGACAAGGCCTTCGCGATCAAGTCGGCGCTCGATGCGCTCGCCACGGATCGCGCCGCCCGCATCCGCCATCCGAAGATCGAGGCGGTGGTCGGGCGTGCGACGAACCTCCATGTCTCGCGCATGTCCTGCGGCGAGATGAAGAAGTTCTCCCGCATCCATCCGGTCGCGGAGCTCGGCGGCGCCCTCTCCTTTCCGCCGGGCGAGACGCTCGACGACATCAAGCGCGAGATCGAGGGCGCGGTGGCCGCGGCCGCGGTTGCCGATCCGTGGCTGGCCGACCATCCGCCCGAGATCACCTGGGTCGCCGGCACGACGGGGGCCGAAGTCGACGAGGATCATCCGCTCTATCGCACCGCCTCCGCCGCGGTCGGCGCCGTCACCGGCGCGGCGCCCTTCGTCAACGCGATGCACACCTCAAGCGACATCCGCAACCCGGCGGTCGAGGCCGGGATCCCGTGCGTCGGCCTCGGCTGTCTCGGCGGCGATCTGAGCCAGAACGACCGCCACGACGAGTGGATCGACGTCGCGGATTTCCTCGCGATGGTCGAGGTCACGAGGCGCATCACCCGCGACTGGTGCAGCGGCCGGGCCGGCCGCCCGACCGCATGACCAAGGGGCCGGATAACGGCCGCAGCTTCACTCAACAGAGGATCATCGCGAAATGACTTTCTCCCAGTTTCCCAGACTGACCGCCACGGCCGCGCTGCTGATCACGGCCGGCGCTGCACAGGCCCAGGATTGCCCCGAGGGCTTGCCTCTCGTCGAGGAGGGCAAGCTCATCATGTCGATCAACGCGACGATTCCGCCCAAGCAATATATCGACGCGGACGGCAACATCGTCGGCCTGCACCGCGACTTGGGCGACGAGATCGCCAGCCGGCTCTGCCTCGAACCGGTCTACATGAATGTCGACTTCGCGGTGCAGATCCCCGGCCTCGATGCCGACCGCTGGGACATGATCAATACCGGCCTCTACTACACCGACGAACGGGCGGGCTTCATGCAGCTCGTGCCCTATTCCGTCAACGCGCTGGCCCTGATCGCCGCGGCGGGCAACCCGATGGAGATCGCGGGGCCCGAGGATCTGGCGGGCGAGGCCGTGGGCGTCGAGATCGCCGGCTTCGAGGAGCAGAAGATCAACGAGATCAACGACGCGCAGGTCGCCGAAGGCATGGAGCCGATGGATATCCGCGCCTTCAACACCTACGGCGAAACCTTCCTGGCACTCGGCGGCGGCCAGATCGCCGCCGTCTTCGCGGGCGACGCGATCGGCTCCTACTACCAGGAACGCGGATCGTTCTCGAAGGCCGCGACGGGCCTCTATCCCGGAACGCCCGGCGCCTTCGCCTTCGACGAGCCGGACCTCGCCCAGGCCGTGGCCGATGCGCTCAACGCGATGTGGGAGGACGGGACATATGCCGCGATGATGGAGGAATACGGCACCACCAGCATCGACGTCTGGGACCGCTGGCCGGGCGAATTCACCTACTTCTACACCGGCGAATGATGCCCGACGCAAGATCGGGAGAGGCGGGTACGCGCCTTTCCCGGCCAAACTGCGAACTCTCCTAGGGGGCCTGCCGATGTCGTGGAGCTGGGACCATTTCATGCGCTTCCTCTTCAGCGAATACATGCTGAACGGGGTCTGGACGACGATCTGGCTCGCCACGCTGGCGATGCTGATCGGATGCACACTGGGCGTGATCATCGCCTTCATGAAGATGTCTCGCAACATCGCCGTCCGCACATTCGCGAACACCTATATCTGGCTCTGGCGCGGTACGCCACTGCTGGTGCAGATGGTCATCATCTATACCGTGCTGCCCAAGGTCGGCCTGAAGCTCGGCGTGATCGAGAGCGCGATCATCGCGCTGTCGTTGCACGAGGCCGCCTATTTCGCCGAGATCGTCCGCTCGGGCATCCTGTCGGTCAACAAGGGCCAGGACGATGCGAGCCGCGCGCTCGGCATGACCTGGGCGCAGCGGATGCGCTACGTCATCGTGCCGCAGGCCACGCGCATCGTCATCCCGCCGCTGGGCAACCAGTTCAACCTGATGATCAAGACCACGTCGCTCGCCTCCGTCATCTCGATGGAGGAGCTCTTCCGGCGAACGCAGCAGCTCGCCCAGATCGAGTTCAAGGTGCTCGAGGCCTATATGTGCGCGGCCTGCTGGTATCTCCTGATGACCACGATCTGGGGCCAGATCCAGAAGATGCTCGAGGCGCATTACGACCGACCGTTCGGGCCGGTCGCGGATGCGGCGGATCCGAAATCCGGCAAGCCTCTGGGCGACGCCGCGGCGCAGGTCTAGGACGGATGGAGACGAAGCTGATGGAGAAACCGGCGACGTCGCCCAGGTCCGGCCGGACCCTCGGTCCGCCGATCGTGATCTGCGACAAGGTGGTCAAGCAGTTCGGCTCGAACGTCGTGCTGCGCGAGGTCAGCCTCACGGTACGTCAGGGCGAGGTGGTGGTGATCGCCGGCCGATCGGGATCCGGAAAGTCGACATTGCTGCGCTGCATCGACCATCTCGAGACGATCGAGGGCGGCACGATCAATGCCTGTGGACACCTGATGGGGTATCGGGTCGACCGGCTGGGCCGGCGGACCGAGTTGCCCGACCGCAAGGTCGCGCGACAGCGCCGTGACATGGGCATGGTGTTCCAGTCCTTCAACCTCTTTCCCCACCTCAACGTCCTGCACAACATCACGCTCGCGCCCGTCAGGATCAGCGGCGAGGAGGCGGCCGAGGCCGAGCGGCATGCACGAGAGCTGCTCGACAAGGTGGGCCTTCCCGACAAGGCGGACGCCTATCCCTCGCAGCTTTCGGGCGGCCAGCAGCAGCGCGTCGCGATCGCCCGCGCCCTCGCCATGCGGCCGCGTGTGATGCTCTTCGACGAGCCGACCTCGGCGCTCGATCCCGAGATGATCTCGGAAGTGCTCGACGTCATGATCGGGCTCTCGGACGGGGGCATGACGATGATCGTGGTGACCCACGAAATGGGCTTTGCCCGCGCCGCCGCCGACCGTGTCCTGCTGATGCATGGCGGCGAGATCGTGGAGGACGCGCCCCCCGATGCGTTCTTCGACGCCCCCGAAAGCGAGCATACGCGGCTCTTCCTGTCAAAGATCCTCTGAGATGGGCGTGGTGCGCACGGTTCTGGGCGATGTCGATGCGGCCGAAATCGGCCCCGTCCTGCTGCACGAACACGTGCTCTTCGACATCGTGCCGCCGGGTGCGACGGGCGACCGCGACGCGATCATCGGCATGGAGGCGCGGTGGCAGATCGACTACCGCTCGAACGAGGCGGCGGCCAATGCCCATCAGCGCGATCCCGGCATCGCCGCCGGGGAACTCGCGCTTTTCGGCGCGGAGGGCGGCGGCCTGATCGTCGATCAGAGCGTCCACGGCCTCGCGCGCGATGCGGCGGGGCTCGCGCGAGCGTCGCGTATCTCGGGCGTCCATGTCGTGGCGAGCGCCGGGACCTATACCGAACCCTTCGTCGCGCCCCGCATCGCGGCGATGGACGAGGCCGCCCTTGCCGAGAGGTTCACCGCCGAGGTCGCGTCCGGGCTCGACGGCACGTCGATCGGCGCGGGCCTCATCGGCGAGATGGGCTGTTCCTGGCCGCTCACCGCCTTCGAGGCCCGCGCCCTCGCCGCGGCGGCCGAGGCGCAGCGTCGCACGGGCGCCGCGATCAGCGTGCATCCCGGCCGCGCCCCCGACGCCTGCGCGCAGATCCTCGACATCCTCGCGGCCAACGGTGCCGATCTCGCGCGCGTCGTGCTCTGCCACATGGACCGGACCCATCCCGATGGCGACGGCATCGCGCCGCTCTTGGAGCGCGGCGCGGTGGTGGAATGGGACTTCTTCGGGGTCGAGACGTCGCATTACTGGATGACCGACGCGGTCGAGCTGCCCACCGATCTGGGGCGCCTTCGGCTGATCGCTGATCTCGCGGCATGCGGGTTCGGGGCGCAGATCGCGATCAGCCACGACATCTGTACCCGGACCCGGATGCGCCGCTGGGGCGGGCATGGCTACGGTCACATCCTGCGTAACGTCCGCCGGCTGATGGAGCGTCTGGAATTCGACCCCGGGCTAGTGGCCGCGCTTTTGCGCGACACGCCCCTGCGCCTGCTTACCCTCAAGGAGATCGCCTCATGACGCGAAAATTCCGCGGCACCTACACGGTCATGGTCACGGCCTACGACGCAACGGGCGCGGTCGATCCGGCCGCCCATGCGCGGTTCACCGACTGGCAGGTCCGCGAGGGGATCCACGGTCTGATCCCGCTGGGCTCGACCGGGGAATTCCTGTCGCTGACCGCCGCCGAGCGCGAGATGATCGCGCGCGCGACGGTCGAGGCCGCGGCGGGCCGCGTGCCCGTCCTGGTGGGCGCCGCGGCCGAGCGGACCGAGGACGTGATCGAGAATTGCCGCATGGCCGAGGGCGTCGGGGCGGACGGGGTGATGATCATCCCGCCCTTCTATTCGACCCCGACCGAGGACGAGCTTCATCGGCATTTCGCACGCATCGCCGAGGCGACCTCGCTGCCGATCATGATCTACAACAACCCCGCCACGGCCAACGTGGATCTGACGCCCGACATCGTCGCGCGGCTGAGCCGGATCGACGGGGTCGACTACATCAAGGAAAGCACGATGGACGTGACCCGCGTGCGCGACATCAACGCCTTCTGCGGCGACCGGATGAGCGTCTTCGGCGGCATTATGGGTTTCGAAAGCTTCGTGAGCGGCGCCGACGGTTGGGTGGCGGTACCGTCGAACATCCTGCCCGGCCCCTGCGCGCGGCTTTTCGAGCTCACCGTGGAGCGCGAGGATTACGACGCGGCCCGTGCGCTCTACCGCGACATCCTGCCGGTGATCCGGCTGGTCGGCGGGCACCGCTACGTCTCGGCCACCAAGGCGGCGCTCTCGCTGATGGGGATGGAGACCGGTGCCCCGCGGGCGCCGCGGCTGCCCCTGCCGGATGCCGATCGACCCATGCTCCACGCGGCCCTCGAGGCGGTGGGATTGCTCAAGCCGGAGATGGGCTGACCCGGTGACGATCCGCTTTACCTGGAACGGCGCGCTCTGCACGGCCCGCAACGGCGACAGCATCGCCGCGGCGTTGACCTCGGCGGGGTTGCGGACCCTCGGACGTGGCCGCGCGGGCCGGAACCGAGCGATGTTCTGCGGCATGGGCGTGTGCCAGGATTGCGTGGTGGAGGTCGACGGCGAGACGGGGCGGCTCGCCTGCATGACCAAGGTGCGAGAGGGAATGCGGGTCGCGGCGCAGGACGATGGTGTGACGGAGCCCCGCCCGGCCCGCGAAGCGCGCCCCGCCCCAGAGCGTCACGCCCCCGACGTCGTCGTGATCGGCGCCGGTCCGGCGGGCCTCGCCGCGGCCCTGTCGCTGAAGCAGTCCGGCCTCGACGTCCTCGTCGTGGACGAGCGCGATGCGGCCGGCGGACAGTATTTCAAGCCGCGTACCGCCGGCTATCGCGGCGCGACCGCCCCCGATGAACAGCATCGCGAGGGCGATGCCCTGCGCGCCCGGGCGGCCGGTCTGGGAATAACCGTCCTCACCGGACAGACCGTTTGGTTCGCCCGCCGCGCCGAGGATCGCTTCGACCTGCGCAGTGTCGGGACGACGCGGGACGCCGCGCTGCGTCCCCGCGCCCTTCTCCTGGCGGCGGGGGGATACGAGATACCGGCGATGGTGCCCGGCTGGACCCTGCCCGGCGTGATGACGATCGGGGCGGCGCAGACGCTCGCCCGCCGGTACGGCGTCGCGCCCAAGGGGCGGATCGTGATCGCCGGGAACGGGCCGCTCGGCTGGCAATTGGCGTCGGAGCTTGCCCGGCTCGGCGCCGATGTCGTGGCGCTGGCCGAACGGGCGACCCTGCGCCGCCCGGCCGCCCTCGCCGAAGCGAGCCTTGCCGCTCCGGGCCTCGTCGCCACGGGGATCGCCCAACGGGCGGACTTCCTGCGACGCGGCATTCCCGTTCTCACCGGCTGGGAGCTCTCCGCCGTCGAGGGCGGGGATCAGGCGACCCACGCGGTCCTGCGCCATCTTCCGACCGGCGATACCCGGCGGATCGCGGCGGAGACGATCTGCATGGGCGAGGGGTTCGCGCCGCAGCTCGAGATCGCTAGGCTGCTCGACGTGCCGCTCACCGCCGATGCCGCGACGGGCGATGCGAGGCCGGAGCGCGATGCGGTCGGGCGCACGGCGTCCGACGGGCTCTGGATCGCGGGCGATGCCGGCGGGATGGGGGGCGCGCGGGTCGCCGCCGCCGAAGCGACGCTGGCGGCGATCGATATCGCCGAGACGCTCGGGGCGGTCCCGCGCCCGCGGCCCGAACTGCGGAGGCTGGCTCGGGCGCGGCGATTCCAGGCCGCGCTCTGGCGGCTTTTCGATGCCCCGCCGCGCGGGACCGTCCCGGAGGACGCCATCGTTTGTCGCTGCGAAGCTGTGGATGCCCGTGCCGTTCGCGCGGCCATCGCGGATGGCGCGGGCGATCCCGGCGCGATCAAGCGGGCGACGCGGCTCGGCATGGGCCGATGCCAGGGACGCTATTGCCTGACCGCCGCCCGGAAGATCCTGACGGAGGCCGGTCACGACGCGCCGCTCGCCGCCCTCTTCGCGCCGCAGGTGCCGATCAAGCCCGTCTCCGTCGCCGCGCTGACGCGCGAAAAGCCCGAATGGGGCGGACACCGCGAAAGCAGTCCCGCGGCGCGTCCCGCGCAGCAGCGGCGCACGCCGCTCGAGCCGCACGAGGCGGACCTTCTCGTCGTCGGCGGCGGCGTCACGGGCCTTTCCGCGGCACTCTTCGCCGCGCGCGAGGGCGCCCGCGTCACGCTTCTCGACCGCGGGAGGCTGGGCGCCGAGGCATCGGGCGGCAATGCGGGGTCGCTGCACCTGCAGCTCCTGTCGTGGGATTTCGGGACCAAGGCCGTGGGCGGCGGCGATCTGCAATTGCGGACGCTGCCGCTGCAGGCCGAGGCGATCGACCTCTGGTCGGATCTCGAACGCGATCTCGGGGCCGCGTTCGAGATCCACAGGACGGGCGGCCTCGTCGTGGCGGAGACCCGCGCGCAGATCCCGTTCCTAGAAGCCAAGGCCGCCGCCGAGGCGCGCGTGGGCATCGAGACCGAGGTGATCGACGCGGCCCGTCTGCGCCGGATCGCGCCGCATGTCTCTGAGCGGATGGTCGCGGCCGCATGGTGCCCGGGCGAGGGCAAGATCAACCCGCTCGCGGCCACCAACGCATTGATCGCCGCGGCGCGTGCGGCGGGGGTCCGGTTCGAGGAAAACACCGCCGTCACCGGGATCGCGCGCGACGGCGCGGGCTACAGCGTGGCGACCGATCGCGGGACCATCGCGGCACCGCGCCTGATCCTTGCCGCGGGCGGCTGGTCTGCCGCGCTCGGTGCCATGCTCGGATGCGCGATCCCGGTGAAGGGCGCGCCCTTGCAGATGGTCGTGACGGAACGGACCGCGCCGATCCTGCCCTGCCTCGTGGCGCATGCCGACCGTCACCTGACGATGAAGCAGACCGATGCCGGCACGATCCTCATCGGGGGCGCATGGACTGCCGAGACCGGCCCCACGGGCCAGGCGCGGGTCCTGCCCGACAGCCTCGAAGGCAACCTCTGGGTCGCCGCGCGCACCGTGCCGTCGGTCGCCGGTCTGCGCGTGCTGCGCAGCTGGGCCGCGATGAATATCGACATCGACGGCGCGCCCCTGATCGGGCCTTTGCCGGGCGCGCCCGGCGTCACCGTCGCGGCGACCGCGAACGGCTACACGCTCGGTCCCCTGATGGGGCGCGAGGCCGCCGCGATCTCTCTCTCCGGCCGGGTCCGGCAGGACCTGGCTCCCTTCACCTTCGACCGTTTCCATAAAGGACCACCATGACCAAGCTCATCGTTACCGCAGGCCCCTTCACCTTCGACGCCAGACTGGAAGAGGAGGCCGCGCCCAGGACCTGCGCCGCGTTCCGCGCCGCGATGCCCTATACGGGCCAAATCGTGCATGTCCGCTGGAGCGGCGAGGGCGTCTGGATCCCGCTCGGCGACCACGATTTCGGCGTGGGCTACGAGAACCACACATCGCACCCGGCCCCGGGCCAGATCATCCTCTATCCCGGCGGCATCTCGGAAACCGAGATCCTGCTGGCCTATGGCGGCGTGGCGTTCGCCTCCAAGATGGGACAGCTCGCCGGCAACCATTTCGTCACGCTGACCTCGGGGCTCGAGAACCTGATGACGCTCGGCAATTCGGTGCTCTGGAAGGGCGCGCACGACATCCGGTTCGACTTCGCCTGAGACCGCCCGGGCGGCTAGCGCGCCTGCATCGCGGAATGCTCGTCGCGCGCCCGCGTCCAGAGCGCCGCGGCGGCGGTTTCGGCCGCCGCCAGCGCCGCGGCGAGATCGACGCGGGTCGGCCGCCCGTCGGAGACGACCACCTCCCCATCCACGAGCACCATGTCCACGTCGCGGCCCTGCGCGGTATGGACCAGCACCCCCAGATCGTTGGTACGCGGCCGAAGATGCGGGCGGTTCATGTCGAAGACGACCAGATCCGCGCGTTTTCCGACCTCGATCGACCCGATCTCGCTGTCGAGCCCAAGGGCGCGCGCGCCGCCTATCGTGGCCGCCTCGAACACCGTCTCGGGTTGCCACGCGGCATCGACTTTGCCGGTCTGCAGCCGCCCCGTGGCGAGCGCCCACCGCATCGTCTCGACCATGTCGGCATGCATGTTGTCGGTCGACAGGCCCAGCCGCATTCCCGCCGCGCGCAGCCGTTGCGTCGGCGCGGTGTGTCCGTGGGTCTGGTTGCCCTTCGCGATATGCGCGAGATGGGCCCCCGCGCGGCCGAGCCTGTCGATGTCGCCCTGATCGACATGGATGCAATGTGCCGCGATCAGCCGGTCGTCGAGAAGTCCGACGCTGTCGAGCAGTTCCGGCGGCGACATGCCGTCGCGCTCGCGGATGAAGTCCACCTCGACCCGGCTCTGCGCCACATGGGTGTTGATCCGCAGACCCCGCGCGTCCCGCATCTCGCGCACCAGCCGAAGCAGGTCGGGGCTGCACGTATCTGGCGCATGCGGGGCCAGCACGACGCCGGTACGCAGCCCATCGGGGTCGTGGAACCGGTCGATCAGGTCGGCGGCCAACCCCAGGGTCCGCTCTCCGATCGCTGTGTCGTAGCGCCATTCACCCAGATGCACGCGGGAAAAGTCGACATCGTGGATCCGGCCGCAGCCCCAGGCGCGGATGCCGGTCTCGGCCATCGCCTCGAGCGCGGTATCCTGCTGGGTGAAGCTGTCGTTGATCAGGGTCGAGCCGAAGCAGAGCGCGTCGAGCGCGCCCAGCCGCGACAGCGCGCGCGCCTCGTCGGGGGTCACGTCGTGGCCATGCGGGACGCCCGGCGTATAGGCGGGCGCGAAGCCCATATCCTCGGCGACGCCGCGCACCATCGACAGGATCGCGTGGGTGTGGATGTTGACGAAACCGGGCGTGACGAGACGACCGTCTCCGGGCAACACGCGTGTCCCCTCGGCAATCCGCTCGGGCCGCGTCTCGGAGACCGAGGCGATGCGCCCGCCGGCAACCTCGATCCAGGCCCTGCGCAGGTAGGGCCGCGCGGGATCGGAGGTCAGCACGGCTGCGCCGTCGATCAGGATGTCGGGAATCATCGGCATGGTCCTCAAAAGCCCAGAAGGTCCGGCAGCCACAGCACGAGGGGGGGAAACAGCAGGCAGAGGCCCAGCACCGCGAATTGCAGCAGGACGAAGGGCAGGACCTCGTGCGTCAGCGCTCCCATCGGCACGCGGGTGATGCCGCTCATCACGAACAGGAGCACGCCCACGGGCGGCGTCATCATCCCCACCACGAGGTTGTACATGAAGAGAAAGCCGAAGAAGAGCGGGTCGATCCCGTAGCTTTCGGCCAACGGCGCGAAAAGCGGGACCAGCATGATGTAGGCCGCGTTCGACTCGATCAGCATGCCCACCACGATCAGCATCGCCATGACCAGCAGGATGAAGAGCGCGGGGCTTTCCGTCACCCCTTCGATGAAGGCCGAGAGGCGCATCGGTACCAGGTCGAGCGTGAAGACGAAGGTCGTGACCGACGCGAACGCGATCAGCGCGCCCACCATCGCGGCCAGGACCGCGGCGCGGAAGAGGCAGCCGGGCAGGTCGGCGATCTTGAGCTTGCGCGTCACGAAGAGACCCACCAGCAGCGCGTACATCACCGCGATCGCGGCGCCTTCGGTGGCGGTGAAGATGCCGCCGACGATGCCGCCCACCACGATGATCGGCATGAGCAGGATCAACCCCGCCCGCCGCGTCTCGCGCAGCGCGTTGCGCAACGAAAAGGGCACGCCCCCGAGCGGATAGCCGCGGCGCCGCGAGATGAACGAGGCGAGCAGCATGAACCCCGCGCAAAGTAGGAAGCCGGGGACGATCCCGGCCATGAACATGCCCCCGACCGAGACCGACGATCCGGCCATCAGGGCATAGACGATCATGGCGTTCGAGGGCGGAATGACGGGTCCGAGATTGGCCGCCGAGGCGACGACGGCGCTCGAGAACGGGGCGGGATAGCTTTTGCGCAGCGCCGGCACCAGCGTCGATCCGAGCGCGCTCGCCGAGGCGACGGCGGCCCCGCTCACAGAGGCGAAGACCATGCCGGCCAGGATCGTGACATGCGCGATGCCGCCATGCACACGGCCCACCAGCGCGTTGGCGAAACCGATCAGCCGGTCGACGATGCCGGCCTTCACCATCAGCTCGCCCGCCAGCATGAAGAGCGGGATCGCCATCAGCGGAAAGGAATTCACGGCGAACATCATCCGCTGCGGCAGCACCACCAGATCGAAGCCGCCCGCGAGGAGCGCCGCGACCGCGCCGATCCCCAGCGCGAATGCCAGCGGCGCGCCGATCACGGCGAAAAGGGCAAAGAGGCTGACGGCGACCGTGCTCATCTCAGTGCCTCCACGCCGGCGGCATCGCCCCAGACCCGGGGCCCGCCGAGGGCCAGCAACAGAAGGTGCAGCACGCTGTGCCCCGCGCCGATACAGACGGGCACGTAATAGAGCGCGGCGGTGATCGGCAGCGTCGGCATCAGTTCGCCCCACTTGTCGGCGGCCGCCCAGAGGGCCGTCACGAAAACGAACGCCATCAGCGCGATCGCGGTCAGCGACGAGATGCGGTTCAGGGCGAACTGGGCGCGCGCGGGCAATGCCGCGGCGATCACGTCGATGCCCACATGCACCCCGTGCCGTATCCCGTGGGGGATGGCGAGGAAGATCGACCAGACGAAGAACAGACGCGACAACTCGTCGGCCGCGTCGATCGACGAGTTGAGGACGTAGCGCTGAAAGACCTGGGCCGAGATCAGGAGCGCCATCGCCCCCATCGCCACCACGATCACCCAGCGCGAGGCCCGGTCGATCGTTTCGACCAGACCCCGGAGGGGGCGAACCGGGCCGATCTGGCGCGGTTCCTGTTCTTGCGTGCGTCCGACGCTCACTTCGTCGCCTCGGAAAGGACCAGGTCGATCAGGTCGGGATCGACGCGTTCCTTGAGGTCTTCGGCGATGCCCGACGTTGCCTCGCGCATGCGCTCGCGCTCTTCGTCCGGGATCGGGTCGAACTGCATGCCCTCGTCGATCAGCTGCTGACGGAACGACAGGTCGAGCGATGCGGCCTCCTCGCGCTGCCATTCGATCGCGGTGCGCATGGCGGTGCGGACGGCCTCCTGATGCGCGTCGCTGAGGGCGTTGAACGCGTCCTCGTTGGCCACGACGTTGATGAAGTCGTAGAAGTGCCCCGTATCCGACAGGTAGGGCTGCACCTCGAAGAACCGGCGGGTATAGATAATGTTGTAGGGGTTCTCCTCGCCGTCGAGCACCTGCTGCTGCAAGGCGGAGTAGAGTTCCGAGATGTCGAGCGCCTGCGGGTTAGCCCCCAGCGCGCGGAACGTCGCGAGGTGAACCTCGTTCGGCTGCAGCCGAATCTTGAGACCCTCGAAATCCTCCAGCGTCGTGATCGGGCGCGTGCTGTTGGTCACGTTGCGATAGCCGAGCTCGCCGTAGCCGAGATTGACGAACCCCGCCTCGAGCAAAGCCTCGTCCATTATGTCGCCCACTTCGCCGTCCATCACCGCGAATGCCTTCTCGCGCGTGTCGAAGAGGAAGGGGAGGCTGACCGCCTCGAGTTCGGGGACGGACCGGGTGAAATAGGCGATCGAGGTGAAGACCGCGAAGATCGCGCCCGAGCGGACCTGATCGACATTCTCCTGCGCGCCGCCGAGCTGCATCGCCGGGAAGTTCTGGACGGTGATCTCGCCGCCGGTGAGGCTTTCGACCTCCTCCTTGAACACCTCCATGGCGCCCGTGGCCGTGTGGTCCTCCGGAAAGTTGCCGGCGACGCGGAGCGTGGTCTGGGCCGGCGCTGCGGCCGCCGCGAGACCGATGACCGTCGCAAGCGTGGCAAAACGGAAGGGTTTCATATCGTAGTCCTTTCCCTGCTGATCGTGTGTCGGACGGCTGTTCGGGATGGAGGGGCGGCGTGCCGCCGTTCCGCGGCCCCGGTTGCGATTGCGGACGGCCCGGTTTCGGGCGGCGCCGATGGTCCGCCATGTGGATCCGCTCGGTTCATGGCAGGTGTTCGTGCGAGAAATGCCCGGCAAGCTTGTCCGAAAGCCCGACGGACGCCTTGGGAATGGGTTTGGTGGACCGGCGGCCAAAACCGTCCGCCCCGGTGATGCTGAGGAGCGCCACGGCCTGCGCCGTCGCGGCGGAGATCGGGTCGACCACGAGGGCGTCGATTTCGGCCTCGATATCCTGCGCGACGCCCGCCAGCGGCGCGCCGCCGAGGATCACCACGTCGGCGCCGTCCTCGACCACGGCGGCGTTGCAGAGCTCCAGAAGCTGGTCGTGCATCGCGGATCCCAGATCGCCCAGATCGCTGCGATGCAGGTCCGGAGTGCGAATGCCCGCGAACCGTCCCAGAAGCCCCGCATCCCTGACCGAATCCTCGTACCACCGCCGCATCACCGGCGAGAAGGTCACGATCGAGAACCGCGGCCCCAGCATCGCCGCACTCATCAGCGACGCCTCGGCCATGCCCACGACGGGAAAGTCGAACAATTCGCGTGCCCCCGCGAGACCCGGATCGCCGAAGGCCGCGATGATCGCCGCATCGGCATCCTCGGCATGTTCGGCGATGAGATCGTAGGCCAGCGCGCCCGCGATCTGCGCCTCCGCCTTCGACGCGATGTAAGGAAACCCCGTTTTCGCGGTCAGCGCCGTCACGCGCGCCCCGGAGGGCGCGACCGAGACGGCGATCTCGTGCATGCGGTCCGTCATGGACCTCGTCATGTTGGGGTTGACCAGCAGGATGTGCATCGTTCTGTCGTCTTCCGTTTCGGCCGGGCAGGCCGCGGGTCCGCCCTGTTCTCGTCACGGTGCAGGGAACGATCGCGGGTGAAAACGGATGGCATGCCATTTGACGAGAAATGGCATGCCATTTTCGCGCGCGCCTATATCATGGGCGCATGATGCGGGGCGGTGCCGAATTTTCTGGCGCGCCTCGGCCGGCGCTCAGGGCTGGCGGTCGCGCAGCACCTCCGCCAGCGTCTCGCCGGTATGGCGCAGATGCCGTTGCCAGATCTCGGCGGCCGAAGCGGCATCGCGCGCGCGCAACGCGACCATCAACTCGTCGTGCTCCGCCATCGCCTGAGACCACCTGTCGGTATCGAGGATCGCCATGAAGCGCCCCCTCTGGGCCCGGATCATCACCCGGCGATGGCTTTCGATCAGGTGCGGGTTCTCGGTTCCGTCGATGATGAAAGCGTGAATGGACGTATTCGTGTCGAAATAGGCGGTGGCGTCGCGCGCCGCGTATTGCGCCTTCATGCGCGCGTGCATCGCTTCGAGCCGCTCGAGCATCGGCGCGTCGAGCCTTGCCACCAGCCGTTCGGCCGCCAGCCCCTCGATCACGGCGATCAGGTCGAAGAGATGCTCGGCCTCCTGCGCGGTGTATGGGGTGACCTGCGCGCCGCGATGCATCGCGATCTCCACCAGCCCGTCGGCGCGCAGCAGCTTCAGCGCTTCGCGAACCGGGGTCCGCGAGACGCGCAGCTCGGCCGAAAGCGTGCGTTCGACGATCCGCGCGCCGGGCAGCAGTTCGCCCCGGATGATCCGGCCCCGCAGCTGGGCCGCGACCCATTCCGCCGAAGCCTGGCGAACCGGTTTGGCATCGTTCATCGGCGTCACACCCGTTTCAGTCATCCGCAATCGCCGCGCAGGATCCGCCGCTCCGGCCGGGGCGTCCCGTCGGATGAGCGCGACCGGACCTTTGCTGACAGGGATGCTTAGCGACCGCGCGCCGCGGCGTCCATGTCCGCATTTCGAGGGGCGCCCGACGTGCGCCACACCAAGGCGGCGTCCGTGGCGGTCACGCCGGGCCGGGCAGGGTCAGAAGGCGCCTCGGCGTCTCGACGAGGATCCGGGTGATCTCGCCCTCCGAGAAATCGCGACGGCGCATCATCGGACGCACGGCATCGGGAATATGCCCGTAGCCGTGGCCGCCCCCGCGCCGCAGACGCGTCTGCGTGCAGATGTCGTGCGAGATCACGACCTGCCCGTCATGGCCGCGGTCGAGCAGGCCGCGGATCATGCGAAGCCGGAGCGCGTCGTTCGGCATGTCGATATCGGCGAAGGGATAATAGCTGCTTTCGATTCCGAAGAAGTCCCATTCGAGCACGCAGCCCTCCGCGGCAAGCCTGAGGGCCTGGTCCGGCGTCGTGAAGGTGCGGTCGAGATGGCCGATGACGATGCGCGCCGGATCAACGCCATGCTTCACCAGATGCGCGACGATCCGGGCCGGCGAGGCGGGATCGCGGCCGGGATGAACGCTGATCGCCGCGCCCGTCTCGACCTGCGCCAGTGCCGCGGCCGTCATGGCGCGCCGCTCGTCCGGGTGCCAGGGATCGGAGACGCCGATCTCGCCGATGATCCCGGCGCGCAGGCCGGTGCCGTCGAACCCGTCGCTGAGATCGCCGATCATCGCCTCCGCCATCGCGTCGGTCGAGAGGGCCTCCAGAAGATCGCCGCAGAACGCGTGGGTATAAAAGCCGGTGCCGGCCACGATCGCGACATCGGCCGCCGCGGACAATCGCGCGAGACCGGCAGGATCCGGGGCGATGCCCCTGATGGTCAGCTCCACGATCGTGCCGCCGCCCGAGGCGCGGAAATCGCGCAATTCGTCGGCCAGGACGGCGGTGTCGTCGAGGATGTGATTGCCGTAATGCCCGGTCCAGGCATAGCGCATCGCGTGGCTGTTCATCAGTGTCACTGGCGTGCGCGGCAGCCCCTGCGCCGCGAGGTCGGGCGGCGTCACGTCGCAAAGCACATGCTCGTGCATCAGCGTGAGGCCGAGATCCCCGGGGGCCCGCCGGCCCGTAATGGTCTGGACGTATCCGCTCACGCCCCGACGCCGAAGAGACGGGCGGGCGTCTCGGACACCATACGTCGCAGGTCGGCCCGATCCACTCCGCAGGTTTCCAGCAGCAGGAGGAACTGCCGAAGCCCTTCGGGCGGGGGCGGCAGCAGGAACACGCCGCAATCCGACGACAGCACGACCCGCCCGGGATCGGCGGCCGCGATCAGTTCCGCGATCCCCGGCCCCGTCGCACCCGGCACCGCGTGGCGTTCCGCGTCCACATGGGTCAGCCCCGGCTGGGTCGCGTGCGAGACGAGGAAGAACGAGAACTCGACATGCGCACCGGCGTTGCAAAGGGCGGTGACGGTCGCGGCGTCGAAATGGTTGGCGGGCACGAGGATGCGGTCGACCCCTGCCGCCCTCGCGACCTCGGTCAGGCGGAGCGCCTCGTCGCCCGACAGATGGCCCGCATTAAGCACGACATCCGCGGTCGCGATCAGGTCGAGGATTTCGGGCAGCGGATCGGGCAGGGGGCCGCGTTCGGGTATGTGGAGGCATCCCGCGACGTAATCCGCCCCGCGGCCTTCCTGCAGGGCGGTATGACGGGTGTGATGCGTGGGCAGCGAGATGAACCGCGCGCCGTCGCGCGGATCGCCGTAGCCGAGCCCGAGCGCGGTCCGCACCAGGCCCGCATGGATCCCGCCCGCGGCGGGCTCCATGATCAGGCCCCCGAACACCTCCACCCCGAGATGGCCGAGCTGGCGGTTCGCCAGCGCCGCGAGCCCCGAGGAATTGGCGAAATTGTCCATGAGGCCGATCGCGGTCATGCCGGCCTCCGCGGCCAGTTCGACCGCCTGGAAAACATCGACCGACCGCGCGTTGATATGCGGGCAGGCATGGACGTGATTGTCCATCGCCCCCCGCAGCAGGTCGGCGCCCGGCAGCGCCGCGCGGTCAGTGGCGGAGGATCTTTCCGACGAAATCACGGGTGCGCTCCTTCTGGGGATTGTCGAAGATATCTGCGGGCGAGCCGAGTTCCACCACGCGGCCCTCGGCCATGAAGGCGACGCGGGCCGAGATCTCGCGGATGAACCCCATCTCGTGCGAGACGATCAGCATCGTCATCCCTTCGGCGGCAAGCCCGCGGATCGTGTCGAGGACCTCGCTGACCAGTTCGGGATCGAGCGCCGCCGTCACCTCGTCGAGCAGCAGGATCTCGGGCTTGAGGCACAGCGCCCGGGCGATCGCCACGCGCTGCTGCTGCCCGCCCGAAAGCTCGTCGGGATAAGCGCCGAGCTTGTCGGAAAGGCCGACGCGGGCCAGCAGGGCCTCGGCCTCGGGCTGCACTTCGGCACGCTTGCGCCCCCGGATCTTGGTGGGCGCGATCGTCACGTTCTCGAGCACGGTGAGGTTCTGGAAGAGGTTGTATTGCTGGAACACGATGGCGCAGCGGTCGCGCAGGCGGCGGATCTCGGATGCGCGGCTGTAATCGACCACGTCGCCCGCGACCCTCACCTCGCCGCTCGACGGCGGCAGCAGCCCGGTCAGCACCCGCAGGATCGTGCTCTTGCCCGAGCCCGAAGGCCCGACGAGGCCGACCGTTTCGCCCCGCGCCACGCTGAGGTCGATGCCCTTGAGCACCTGGAACGTGCCGTAGGCCGCGCTCACGTCATCGAGTTCGAGATGAGCCAAGTTTCTTCTCCAGTTTCGCGCCGAGCCGCGCCAGGGGGAACGAGATTGCGAAATAGATGACGAGGATCGTGCCGAAGGTGACCCCTGCCGAGAATCCGCGGTTGTTGAGCACCTTGCCCACATAGGTGAGCTCCACCACGCCGATCTGCGAGGCGAGCGCGCTGTCCTTGATGAAGAGGATGAAGAAGCCGAAGGCGGGCGGCAGGATCACGGTCCAGGCCTGCGGCAGGATCACGTAGCGGATCGTCTGCAGGAGCGAGAAGTTCATCGCCTCGGCCGCGTGCCACTGGTTCGGATGGACCGATTGCAGGCCCGCGCGCACGATCTCGGCGAGGAACGCGGTGCCGATCAGCACCACGGTGACGCAGCCCACCGTCAGGGTACTGACCTCGAGGCCGCCGAACTGGAACGCGAAGAAGCAGAGGAACAGCGTGACGAGGAACGGCACCCGGCGGAAGAACTCGGTGAAGACGAGGGCGAGCCCGCGCAACGGCAGCGTCAGCTTTCCGCGCGTCAGCCGCACGACCGCCAGCGCGGTGCCGAGGATGCCGCCCAGAACGCAGCCGAAGGCCGAAAGCGCCAGCGTGGTCAGGGCGTCCTGGGCCAGGAACAGCACGTTGTAATAGGTCAGAAGGTCGAAGAGCTCCATCACACCACCCGCATCTTCGCGCGGAAGCCGTATCGCCCCAGCAGCGCGAGAAGCACGGACGCCACGAGGGTGACGGCGATGTATATCAGGGCCACGACCGAGAAGACCTCGAGCGACCGGAACGTCTGGGAATTGACGTTCAGGGCGCGGCCGGTCAGCTCCTCGACGCCGAAGATCGCGGCCATGGACGTGCCCAGCGTCATCAGGATGTAGTGGTTCGAGAGCGGCGGAAACAGCACCTTGGCCACATGCGGCAGGATCACGTAGCGGACCTGCTGCAACCGCGAAAAGCCCAGGACCTCCGCGGCCTCCATCTCGCTCCGGCGGCGCGATTCGAAGCCCGCGCGCTGGATCTCTGTCAGGTAGGCCCCCGCATTCAGGGTCATGCCGATCAGCACCGCCATGTAGGACGAGAGGTAGATCCCCATATCCGGAAGCGCGAAGTAGAGGAAATAGATCTGCACCAGTTGCGGCGTGTTCACGAAGAAGATGACATAGGCGTTGACGACGATCAGGAGCGGCCCCTTGCCGAAGGACCGCATGGCGGCACAGGCCGTGCCGATCAGCAACCCGCCGCAGAAGGCGAGGAACGCGATCTGCAGGCTCAGCCACGCGCCGGACAGCAGATAGGGCAGGTAGGGCCAGACCTGCCCGTACTGGAACGTGTAATCCATGCGTGATCTCCGCGCGCTCGGGCGGGCGCCGTCGCCCGCCCCTTCAGGTCGACGAGGGCGTCAGAACCAGGGAGAGGCCTCGACATCCTGGATCATCGGGCGCTCGAACCACTTCTCCCAGAGCTCGTCGACGACGCCGTCGCGATGCAGCTCGTAGATCGCGATATTGAGCCAGTCCTTCAGGCCCGCGCTGTTCTTCGCCACGCCGAGCGAGCAGTAATAGATGTCGACCGGGGTCTCGACGACCTTCCAGGCAGTGTCGTGCTTGTTCATGTGCTCGCCCACGAAATCCACCACGTCGAGCATGGCATCGCCGCGCCCCTGGGCCAGCGCACGGATCACGTCGGGGTAATTGTCGAGCAGCAGAACCTCGGCCTCCGGCAGGTTGTCGGCGATGAACTGCACCGGGGTCGAGCCGCGCACCTGCACCATCGTGACATCGGACGTGTCGAGCTCCTTCCAGTCGGTGAATCCCTTGTCCTCGGTCGTGAGCACGCCGAAGACCTCGGTATGGACGGGGACGGTGAAGTCGATGACCTTCGCGCGCTCGGGATTGCGGGTCATCGCCCCCATCACGTAGTCGATCCTGCCGCTGGCCACGAACGGGATCCGGTCGGGCGAGCCGACCTGCACGATCTCCAGCTCGACGCCGAGCATGTCGGCGATGGCCTGCGAGAAATCGACGTCGAAGCCGGCGATCTGGTTGGTTTCGTCATAGGTCCCGAGCGGCGGCAATGTCGGGTTCACCCCGACCTTGAGGGTTCCCGAGGACAGGATCTCGTCCAGCGATCGTGCCTGGGCCTGACCGGAGATGCCGAAGGTCGCGGCGAGGGCGACCGCCGCTCCCATCAGCATGGTGCGCTTAAGAATGTCTCTCATCTCTCACTCCTGTTGGTTGCCGGTTTTTGATTGCGCCGTCAGCACGCAATTTGTATACATAAAATACGCAAGTAAAGGATTTTGTTGATGGCGCCCCCCGAGCCCCCGTCTTCGGCCCCCGACGAAGGGCACGTCGTCCTGCGGGTGGACGGCGTCGCGCATCGGGTCGAGGCGGGCCAATCGGTGGCGGCGGTGCTGTTGGCGATGGGGCCCTATATCCTGCGCCGCAGCCCGAATCGCGGCGGCGCCCGCAGCGCGTTCTGCATGATGGGGGCGTGCCAGGAATGCGCCATCGTGATCGACGGCGCGATCCGCCGGGCCTGTCAGGTTGAGGTGCGCGCGGGCATGGAAATCTCTCGTCGCGGCGCGGGATTGGGCACGGGTGCCTCGAAACAGGGCAATGCCGAAACGACTCCGGGCACCGCCTCGTGAGGACGGCGTTCGATCTCGTCGTGGTCGGCGCCGGTCCCGCCGGCGGCGAGGCGGCGATCGCCGCGGCGCGCGCGGGGCTCGCCACCTGCCTGGTGGACGAGGGCCCGGCGCCGGGCGGCCAGGTCTGGCGCGCGCCGCGCACGGCCTCCGCCCGGGGCTCCGGGCCCGATGCCGATCGCCGGGGCGGCGACGACCTGCGCGCGCGGCTCGCCGCCAGCGGCGCCACGATCCTTCAGGGCGCGCAGGTCTGGGACGCGCGGCCGGGCTTCACGCTGTCGATCGTCGGCCCGGACGGCGCGTCGTTGCTCTCGGCGCCACGCGTCGTGCTGGCCACGGGCGCGACCGAGCATGTGGCGCCGTTTCCCGGCTGGACGGTTCCGGGCGTCTTCGGCCTTGCCGCCGCGACGACTCTGATGAAATCGCAAGGAACGCTGCCGGGTCGCCGGATCGCCGTGGCGGGGCAGGGGCCGCTTCTGGTCGCGGTGGCGTCGAAGGCGATCGCGCTCGGGCTGCGGCCCGTCGTCGTGATCGACCGGAACGGCATCCGGGACTGGTCGCGCGCGGCGCCGGGGTTCGCACGGGATCCCGCCGCGATGGCGAGGGGGCTGGGATGGATCGGTCGTCTCGCGGCGGCGCGGGTGCCTTACCGGGCGCGATCCGAGATCGTCGGGGTCGACGGCACCGATACGGTGCGCGGAATCGTCGTCCGACCCCTCGACGGCGGCGCGGAGCGGCGGTTCGACGTCGATACCCTCTATGTCGGCGACGGGCTGGCCCCGGCGGACGAGCTGCTCCGGCTGCTCGGCGCGGCGCAGGAAAGCGACCCCCTTCAGGGGCCTCGCGCGGTCTGCGACGCCGACCGGCGCAGCTCGGTGCCGGGCCTCTATGTCGCGGGCGACGGGGCCGGCATCCGTGGTGCCCAGAGCGCCGCGGCCGCCGGAAGGATCGCGGGTCTCGCCGCGGCCCGCGACCACGGCGCGCTCACCGATCCGGCCTTCGATGCGGCGAGCCGCGCGCCCCGCCGAAAGCTATGGCGCCTCGCGCGTTTCGCCGACGCGTCCTGCCGGCTCATGCGGATGCCCGAGGCGAGCCTCGACCGGATCGCGGACCAAACGATCCTCTGCCGGTGCGAGGACGTGACGGCCGGAGAGTTTCGCGCGGCGATCGCCGACGGGGCGCGCGACCTCGGGCAGGCAAAGCACTTCACCCGTCTCGGGATGGGGCCATGCCAGGGACGCATGTGCCTCCACGCGGCGGCGCATCTGATGCGGCGCGAGACCGGTGCCTTGGGCGATCTGCGGCCCACACCGCGCGCGCCGGTGCGCCCGGTGGAACTCGGGGCGCTGATCGGAACCTACGACTACGACGACATCCCGGTGCCGAAGGCGGCGCCGCTGTGAAGGGCCGGCACTACGATCTCGCGGTGATCGGCGGCGGCATCCACGGCGGCAGCGTCGCGCTCTTCGCGGCGCGGGGCGGGATGGACGTGATCCTTCTCGAACGCGGCGCGCTGGCGCGCGAGGCGTCGGGATCGAATGCCGGCACCCTCACGATGCAGATGACGCGCGCGGCCCTGATCCCCTATGCGCTGAAGGCGCACGAGATGTGGGTAAAGGCGCCGGACTGGCTCGGACACGATGTCGGCGTGGTCGCCTGCGACGGCCTGTCCCTCGCCTTCACCGAGGCGGAGGAGCGCCTTCTGACCGAACGCGCCGAGGCGCGCAGCGCGGCGGGGGCGCCCATACGTCTCGTCACGCCGGACGAGGCGCGCGGGATCGAGCCCGGGATCGGCCCGGGCGTCCGCATGGCGAGCCATTGCCCGATCGACGGCTACGCCAACGCCTATCTCACGGGTCTCGCCTATCGCCGTGCCCTGCGGGAGGCGGGCGTGCGGATCCGCGAATACACCCCCGTCACGGGCGTGCGCGACGCGGCCGGCGGCTTCGAGATCAACACGGCGTCCGAGACGATCCATGCGGCGCAGGTCGTCTTCACCGGCGGTGTCTGGATCGAACCGATGCTGGCCTGGCTGGGCGTGCACCTGCCGATCAGGACGCTCGTCAACCAGCTTTCGGTGACCGAACGCATGGCGCCCGTCATGCGCACCGTGCTGGGGATCGCCAGCGGCCTGCTGTCGCTCAAGCAGTTCCCGCACGGCACCGTCGTGATCGGCGGCGGCTGGCAGGGCGAGGGAACGCGGGAGACCGGGCGCCACGTCACCACCCACGACAGCACGGTCGGCAATGCGCGCCTCGCCGTGCATGCGCTCCCCGCGCTCGCGAACGGCCGGATCGTGCGGAGCTGGACCGGCTTCGAGGCCGAGACCGCCGACGCGCTCCCGGCGGTCGGGCCGGTGCCCGGCCATCCCGGCGCATGGGTCAGCGGATCGGTCCATTCGGGCTATACCTCCGCCCCCTATATCGGGAGATGCCTCGCCCAGGCAATCCTCGGCGCCGAGCCCGAGATGCCGCTCTTTCCGATCGACCGCCTGCTGCCCGATGCCCCTGACCCCCGGAATGGACCTCTCCCATGATGACTGACCGACGCATCGTCGCGGCGACCGGCACGCCCGTGGCGCTCGACAACGACAGGCTGACCGGCGTGCATGCCGCGACGATCTGCCCGCTCACCGAGACGGGCGAGATCGACGAGCCCGGCCTTGCCCGCCATGTCGGATCGGTCGCGCGGGCCGACGGGATCGCCGGATTGCTGATCAACGGCCATGCCGGCGAGGGGGCGATGATGGATCTCGACGAGCGGCGCCGGGTGTTGCGGATCGCGCGCTCGGAGGTGCCCGAGACGTGCCACCTGACCGCCGGCATCACCGCCGAAAGCACGCAAGCCGCGATCCGCGAGGCGGAGGCGGCGGCCGAGGACGGTGCGGATGCCATCCTGCTGTTTCCGCCGACCCACTGGGCGATGGGGGTCGATGCCGAAATCGCCCTTTGCCACCATCGCGCGGTGGCGACGGCGGCCGCGTTGCCCCTCATCCTCTACAAGGCGCCCCTGGCCTGGGGGCGGCTGTCCTATTCCCCCGACCTCATCGCGCGGCTCTGCACCATCGACGAGGTGGCCGGGATCAAGGAAGGCGCCTGGGAGGTCTCGGCCTACGAGGAGCTTCTGCGCCGGGTCCGGTCGGAGCGTCCGGGCGTGTCGGTGATGGCCTCGGGCGACGAACATCTTCTCGCCTGCTACCAGATCGGCACCGATGGCAGCCAGGTGTCGCTCGCGGCGCTGTTTCCCGAGCTCGTGACCGGGCTCTACGACGCGGCGCGGCGCGGCGATTGGAGCCAGGCGCGCCGCGCGCATGACCGCCTCTATCCCCTGGCGCGCGAGATCTACCGGCGCGAGCCGCCCTATCTGGCGAATGCGCGGCTGAAGTCGGGGTTGCACGCGCTCGGGCGTATCGGCTCGGCCCGGATGCGCCCGCCGATGCGGCAGCTCAGCGACGAAGAAGGCGCGCGACTGGCCGCCGTGGTCGCGGCACCCGGGGCGGGCGATCCGGCACCGGCCGCAGGCTAGCTTATCTTTTCCAGCGAATAGGCGATCAGGCTGCGAAGATGCGTCGCCACCGCCAGCCGCGCCGCGTCGGGATCGTGATCCTCCAACGCGTCGAGGATCGCCATGTGCTCGACATGGTCGTCGGCAATGCGCTGGCTGTGCTCCGTCACCTCGAAAAGCCGCGTCGTCACCCGCAGCCGTTCGATCGTGTCGAACATCACCTGATTGCCGCAGGCCGATCCGAACAGCCGGTGAAGCCTGTCATCCGCATCCCAATGGGCCTGCGTCTGGCGGCGGTCCTTCGTGTTCAGCGCTATGACCTCGTCCCGGATCCGGGCGAGATCCTCTGCGGGAATGGCGCCGGGCGCGGCCGCCGCGGCCGCCGCCTCGGGCTCGAGGATGAGGCGCATCTTCAGACTTTGCATGTATTCGCGAAGATCGACGCGGCGCACCATGTAGGACCGCCCCGAATTCTTCTCGATCATGCCTTCGCCCTCGAGACGCTGCAGCGCCTCGCGCAGCGGCGTGCGCGACACGCCCAGCCGTTCGGCCAGCCGCAGCTCGATGATGACCTGGCCGCCGGGCAGCGCGCGGCTCCGGATCAGTTCGGTCAGCTGCCGCCGGACCCTGTCCGACAGCGCGCCCCCCTCCCTCTCGCCCGTCGAGGGGTCGGTCTGCCGTGCCATCGCGCCTCAGTCCCGCGCGTCGCGGTCGAGATATCGCCCGTCGCCGAGGGCCCCTTCGAGGGCACCGTCGCGGATCATCACCTTTCCGCGCAACAGCACCGTCTGCGGCCAGCCCGTCACCTCGATCCCCTCGTAGGGCGAGTAATCGGCGCCATCGTGCAGGTCGGCATGCCGGATCGTGCGCCTGACCTCGGGGTCCCAGATCGCGAGGTCGGCATCCGATCCGATCGCGATGGTGCCCTTGCGCGGATAGAGGCCGTATTGCTTGGCGTGGTTGGTCGATGTGAGCGCCACGAACCGGTTCAGGTCGATCCGGCCCTTGCCGACGCCTTCGGAGAACAGGATCGGCATGCGGGTCTCGACGCCCGGAATGCCGTTCGGAACATGGCGGAAATCCTTCGCGCCCTTCGGGTTCATCTTGCCGTCCGTGCCCTCGTAGCGGAACGGACAATGATCCGACGAGAAGAGGTCGAACGTGCCGTCGGTCAGCCCGGCCCAGCAGGCGCGCTGCTCCTCCGCGTCGCGGGGCGGGGGCGAGCAGACGAATTTCGCGCCCTCCCAGTCCATCCCCTCGAGATCGTCGGCGGTCAGCATCAAGTATTGCGGGCAGGTCTCGGCCGTGATCCTGAGGCCGCGGCTCCGGGCGCGCCGGATCTCGTCGGCCGCCGCGCCGTTCGAGACATGAACGATGACGATGGGCAGATCCACGACCTCGGCAAGCGAAATGGCGCGGTGGGTCGCCTCGCGCTCGACCGCGACGGGCCGGGTCGTCGCATGGGCGCGGGGGCGCAGATTGCCGTCGGCCTCGGCCCGGTCGGCGAGATAGCGGATCGCGTCCTCGTTCTCGCAATGGATCATCATCGTCGCGCCGTGGCGGCGGGCGACGTCGAAGGTCGACAGAAGCTCCGCATCGTTGAGACGCAGGTTGTCGTAGGTCATGAAGACCTTGACCGATGTATAGCCGTCGGCGATCAGGGCCGGCAGGTCCTGGCCCAGCGTCTGCTGGTCGGGATTGGCGACGATCAGGTGGAACGCCGTATCGGTATAGCACGCCCCCTCGGCCAGCGCGTGATACGCCGTCAGGGCGGCGCGCATCTCGCCGTCGCGCTCCTGCAGGCAGAAGGGCATGATCGTGGTATTGCCGCCGAACAGCGCCGAGCGGGTGCCGCTCTCGAAATCGTCGGCCATCACGATGCCGTCGCCCGAAGGCTGCGAGATGTGGACATGGCTGTCGATCCCGCCCGGCAGGATCAGGCGGCCGGTCGCGTCGATGATCTCGGCGTCCGGATCGTCCAGCGTGTCGGCGATGGCGGCGATGCGTCCGTCCTTGATCCCCAGGGCGGCGGCAAAGGTGTCGGATGCGGTGACGACCGTGCCGCCCCTGATGATCGTGTCGTAGCCCACGCGCTACCTCCTGCAAGAATGTACATTCTGCATACAACATTCCGCGGCCGGAGAAAGGGGGGGTGTCGCGATCCGCGGGGGTGGAGCCCGCGTTTCCCGCAAAACGCCCGGCAGCTTGAGAAGACCGAAGCCGCGCTGTAATGTCAGAGGCGGTAAGCTGCTCCGTCGATCCTTCTCGGCGGCCCCTGGTCATCAGCTCCCCGGGTGACCGTGCAAACGCACGGTGCGCCCATGTCCCACCCCGATCCCCTGCCCGCCCCGGTCACTGCCCGGTCCCTTGTCCGGGCGGCGCTGCCCCTGGGCGCGTTCTATCTCACCGAGGTCCTCGTCGGCCTCACCGATCTTGCCGTGGTCGGATCCCTCGGCACGGCCGAGCTCGCGGGCGTGGGACTGGGAAAGATGATCCTTCTGTCGATCATGGTGGTCGGGTTTGCGGTCCTGTCGGTCGGGACGGTGTTCATGGCCGAACGGCCGACGCCACGATGCCGCGGGGCCATCGTCGCGGCATCGCTGGTCACCGCCCTGCCCTTCGGTGTCGTCGCGGTCGCGATCGGGTATCGCGCGGAGGATCTTCTCGACGCGGCGGGATACGCGCCCGACGTCGTGCGGGCCTTCGCCGAGTATGCCCGTGTCCTGGCATGGGCGATCGTTCCCGCAATGCTCCTTGCCGCGTTGAAGAACGTCCTCGTCGCCGTCGGACGGACCGGGGCGATCGCGTGGCTGTCTGTCGGGATCGTCGCTCTGAACCTCGCGGGCGGGATCCTTCTCGTCCACGGGATCGTGGCGTGGAACGGTCTGGGCGTCGCCGGAGCCGGCTGGGCCACGATCCTCGCGAATGCCGCCGCCGCGGTGGCACTGCTCGTCCACGTACGGCGGTTCGTACGGATCGATGGCCTGCAGCTCTCCCGAGTGTTCGGAGGGGCGGTCGGGATCGTCCGCCTCGGCTGGGCCGCGGGCGCGCAGCAGGCGCTCGAGAGCGTGCTCTTCATCGTCGTTCTCGCCTTGCTCGGGGCCCATTCGCCGCTCTGGCTTGCCGCCGGCACACTCGTCTTCGCGGTGATGGAGCTGAACTACGTGGCGAGCGTCGCGCTCGGCGAGGTGCTGGCCGCACGCATTGCCTCCGCCCGTGCGGGCCGAACCGGAGAGGCCTTTCGCCTGCTGCGGCTGGGCGTCGGCATCTCCGGCGGGACGGCCGCGATCCTCGCGATGATGCTGGCATTGTTCACCGAACCGGTCGCGGGCATCTTCTCGGGCTCACAAGCGTCCCCCGCGGCGCGACACCTGACGGTGGATCTGCTCCGCTGGACCGCGCCGGTCTTCCTCTTCGATGCCTGGCAGGTCGTCCTCGTCCACGCCCTGCGCGGCCTCAGGCGGACAAGGCTGCCGATGGTCTTAAGCACGGGATGCTACTGGATCGTGGGGCTCGGCAGCGGTGTCGCGCTGGCCGGTCCGGTCGGGCTCGACGCGCAGGGCATCTGGATCGGGTTCTGCGCGGGCCTCGCATGCGCTTCGGCGATGCTTGCCATCGTGGCGGTCCGGTGCGCCCGATCCGCGGATCGTGGCGCTTGATCGTGGCGGCGGTCGATCGATACCGGCGACGGGGTCACTTCAGTTCCGCGGTATCGGGCGGCGGATCGATCGACCGAAGATGCACCGTTTCCGTTTGCAGGCCCTTGATCAGCGACACGACCATCAGCGACACCATGATGAAGATCGGCAATCCAACGACCGTGATGACCTGCTGGAGTGCCGTCAGTCCCGCCTCGCCGGCAAGCACGATCAGCATCGCCGCGACGAGACCCTCGGACACGCCCCAGAACACGCGCTGCCTGACCGGGCCGGGATCGGCTTCGCCGCTGCAGAGCATGTCGACCACCAGAGAGGCCGAATCCGACGACGTGGCGAAGAAGATCGCGACGATCACGACCGCAAGGCCCTGGATGAGGTGGGTGCCCGGAAAATTCTCGAAGAACGCGAACATCGCCAGTGGCACGCTGTCGGAGACGGCCTGCGACAGGCTTCCCGCCTGATCCCCGAGGGCCGCGCGTGCCTCGGGGCCGATCCCGTCGATCTGCATCGCGGACCAACCGAAGATCGCGAACCAGACCAGCGTGAAGGCCGACGGCGCGAAGAGGACGCCGAGGACGAATTCCCGGATCGTGCGCCCCCTGGAGATGCGCGCGACGAAGATGCCGATGAACGGTGACCAGGTGACGGTCCAGGCCCAGTAGAAGATCGTCCAGCTGCCCTGCCATCCCCAATTGCCCTCTTCGCTGGTATATTCGGCGAGCGTGTCGTTCCAGAAGGCCAGCGGGACGATGTTCGAGACATAGAGGCCGACGGTCTCGATGATGGCGCGCAGCAGGAACACCGTCGATCCGGTGACCAGCACGAAGATCATCAGCGCCGTCGCCATGCCGATATTAATGTTCGACAGAAGCTTCACCCCGCTGTCGAGCCCCGCGACGATGGAGCCTACGGCGACCGAGGTCAGCACCGCGATGATGACGACCTTGACGAGAACGCTGTCGGGGATCCCCAAAAGCTCGCTCAGCCCTGCATTGATCTGCTGCGTCCCCAGACCGACCGAAACCGCGACGCCGAAGAGCGTGCCGAGGATCGCCACGATGTCGATCGTCTTGCCGAGCCCGGTATGGATGCGTTCGCCGATCAGCGGGTAGAAGACCGAACTGACGCGGATGGGCAGGTCGTAGCGATAGATGAAATAGGCAAAGGCAAGGCCGGGCAGCGCGAAGATGGTCCAGGTATGCAGCCCCAGATGGTAGAGCGAGAAGGTCATCGCATCCTGGGCGGCTTCGGGGCTGAAGGGTTCGACACCGGCGCGCGGTGGCGTCGTGAAGTGGAAGATCGGCTCGGCCACGCCCCAGAACATGAGGACCGTACCGATGCCGCCGGCGAAGAGCATCGTGAACCAAGACAGGTTGCGGTAGGCGGGCTTCGCGTCCTGCCCGCCGAGGCGGATGCGGCCGAACCGGCTGAACGCCACCCAGAGCAGGAAGGCCAGCCAGACGTTCACGCCCACGATGAAGAACCATCCCAGATTGGTCACGATCCAGCTCCGGCCCGCGGCGAAGGCCGTCTCGATCGGTCCCGGTGCGATGACGAGCGCCAGCACGAAGACGACCATGAAGCCGGCGGAAACGAAGAAGATCGTCGGGTCGGTTTTCAGTACCAGCTTCTTGGCCAGCTCGTCCATCGCTCAGGTCATCCTTGCATTTCAGGCGCTTTCCTCTGCGTCACCGGTCAGCGTTTCCGCATAATCCAATCCTGTCAACTCGGGCCGCCTTCCCGGACCCGGTACGCGGGCGTTGTGACGTCGATGCCCCGGTTTTGCCCGACTTGCGCAATCCTTGGGCCCTCGACCCGCCGGAGCAAATGTTTCGCGCGCGAAACATTTCCGGCCCGGGGCCTCGCAATCCTTCTGGCGAACGGCATGGCCCTGTCGCGATCACCTCGCTATGGGCAGCCGACTGATATCCTTGCGATAGATGCGTTCCAGCCTCTTTCTCTGCTCGGGTATCAGGAGGCTTGCTTTGTCGGGGGGATGCGCGCGCAATTCGCGGGCGGGTCGCACATGGGCGCCCGGCACCGCGCGTCCGCAGGTCGCGTTCACCGGGCGCGAGAACGCGGTCGCGGCAGGGCCGATGATCGTCTCCATTCTTTCGCGCAACCGGTGCATCGGGATCGCGGCGTCGTACCGGATCGCGGTAGACGAAGAGCGCGACGTCCCAGTCCAGACCGGGTCTCGCCCGGATATGCCGGACGAAGTCGCGGATGTCGGAATGCTCGCTCAGACCGGCCAGCCGGGGATCGTTCCTGATCGCCAGACGCTTGAAGGCCGAACAGGCGTTTTTCCGGATGTAGCAATAAAGAATGCGTCTTCCCTCGACCTCGATCAAGAGATGCCGTTGGAAGCGCGAATCTTTCGGCCGGCGGAAAAAAGACCTGTTGTCGAACACGCCATCGCCCCCTGACCTGCCGGTTCGCTGACAATCACGAAAAGTTGCAAATACGGGAAATATACGGGCTCGAACGCTTCGGGCAAGTCCGATGGATTGACGATGCTGATTTCCCTTTCCGTGCGGACGGTCGAGGGTGAGCGGGAGCGCGGCGGGACCGGAGATCGGCGTTGTTGCGCAATTCGCGCTTGAGGGGTGACTGCCCCTTACCCCGCTGATGTTATGCGATGCGGACGATCTCGG
>CANLEQ010000008.1 GCA_947489705.1 uncultured Paracoccaceae bacterium | reverse complement strand
GACCTCCAGCTCCATCAGCCGCTCGGCGGCGAAGCCGATCATCTCTCGCAGCAGATCAGCGTCACCGCTCTTCTCTATCAGCTCTCTCAGGTCCATCATCGGTTTGGTCATCGGGGGCATCCCTCGGTTCAGGTTGGTGTTCGCAACCCGACCCTACCGAGAAACCCGATGACCACCGCCAGCTACACCACGTGGCGGGACACAACCCAAAGTCTGACGGCACAAATGGTCGTCAAGGACCTCGCCGGTAACGAGACCACCGCTCGTGCGTAACCCCATCGAGGATGAGCCTGCGGACGCCCGCGAGCCGATAAATAGGCCGGATACATTCGAGCGATTTCGGAAATGCTACCAGATTCTCGATTGCGAACAGCAGCCGACACATACATGGGGGCCGTTCCTATTGGTCCCGACACGGGTCGGCAGTCCTGGCGTCACCAATGGCTGTATGACGCTCTCAGAGGGCGTAGGCGTGTACCTGCGTTTGAGGCTGTCGCGCAAAGGAGTCGTGTTCCATCGCGTGTCAGAGCAGTCTTGCGGCAGCGTGATCGATGTCCGAAGGGACCGGCCAATTTCCGGATACAAGAAGGCAGACGCTAGCAAGCAGCACTCGCTCAGAACAGCCTCGAACGCGCCTTCGGTCCGAGAATGCCCGACACGATCATCGCAGGTTCGGAATGGATGCGTGGCGGTCGAGAGCAGGTCCGACCGCGGTTTAGACCTTGCGATCCCCGACCATCACCGTGCTGGCGTGTCGAACCGGTCACGCCCGATCACTTTTCCCATTCGACATCGAACCGCTCGACGAGCTGTGCGACCTGATCGTCCGAAAGCGCGCGGGGGTTGAGCCCGCGGGTCATCATCGCGAGCTGCGCCGAGGCTTCGAGTTCCTCGACGGCATAGACCGCCGCCTCGAGATCCTTGGCGGCGACGACGGGCCCGTGATTGGCGAGCATGACGGCGGAGCGCTTGCCCGCAAGGCCGCGAATCGCGTCGCCGATGGCCGTATCGCCGGGCATGAAATACGGAAGCAGCTTCACCCGCCCGAGCTTCATCACCGGATAGGGTGTGAGATGCGGCAGGAAATCGTCCTCGTCCGCATCGGGCATCATCGACAGTGCGACGGAATGCGCGGAATGCAGATGCACGATCGCGCCCGATGTGGCGCGGGTATCGTAGAACGCCTGGTGGAGCGGCATCTCCTTGGTCGGGGGATCGCCCTCGACGAGCGTCATCTGCGCGTCGAACCGGCTCAGCCGTGCGGGATCGAGCGTCAGGAACGACGATCCGGTCGGCGTTACCAGCAGCCCGCCATCGGGCGTGCGGGCGGAGATGTTGCCGGTCGATCCGTGGGTCAGCCCGCGCTCGTGCAGAGCGCGCGCGAACATGCAGATCCGCTCGCGCAGGTCGTTCAGATCGCTCATGTCCGGCCCTCCAGAACGGCGAGGGCCTTGGCGAAAAAATCCTCGTCGCCGAAATTGCCGGATTTGAGTGCCAGGAACAGATCGCGCCCCTCGGCCTTCACGGCCGGAACGCCCGGCGCGATCTCGGGGCCGATGCGCAGGGCCTCGATCCCGAGCCCCTCGACCATGGCGCCCGATGTCTCGCCGCCCGCGCTGACGATCCGGGTGATGCCGCCCTCGACCAGCTTGCGCGCCGTCGCGGCGAAGAAATCCTCGAGCCGGCCCGCGACCTCCTCGCGTCCGTAACGCTCCTGCGCCGCGCGCACCGTGTCGGGATCGGCCGAGGAGAAGAGGAGGGCCGTACCGTCCGCGTCGAGCGCGAAGGCCGCGGCATCGTCGGGGCTGATGCGGCCTTCCATGACGTCCTCGGCGGTGATCTCGCGGCTCGGATTGTCGGCGGAATAGCGCGCGACCTGGGCACGGGTCATCTTGGAGGCCGATCCCGCGATGATCGCGGCGGGGCCGGAATGCCCCTCCCAACGCGCATCGGGGGGCGCGCGCTCGCCTTCGGGCACGAGGTTGGCGGGCAGGCCGAGCGCGATGCCCGATCCGCCGGTGACGAGCTTGAGATCCTTCGCCGCGGCCCCGATCCGGCGCAGATCCTCGTCGCGGATCGCGTCGACCACGATCACGGGCCGGCCGGCCTCGGTCTCAGACGCGATGGCGCGCGCGATCGCCTCCGGCCCGTCGAAGATTGTGCCGGCGGGGACGTGGCCGACGTCGTGGCGGGTCTGGTGCGAGAGCCAGCGGCGCAGGTCGGGATCGGTCATCGGGGTCAGCGGATGGTTCTCCATCCCCGATTCCGACAGAAGCGTGTCGTTCACGAAGAGATGCCCCTGATAGACCGACCGCCCCGTGGCCGGGAAGGCCGGGCAGACGATGGCGTTGGGCGCGCCGAGCCGCTCCATCAGCGCGTCGATGACGGGGCCGATATTGCCCTCCTTCGTCGAATCGAAGGTCGAGCAGTACTTGAAGAAGAATTGCGTGCAGCCCTGCGCCCGGAGCCATTCCAGCGCGTCGAGCGACAGGCGCACCGCCTCGTCCACGGGAATGGTCCGCGATTTCAGCGCGACCACGCCCGCATCGACGTCCGGGTCGGCCGCCTCGTTCGGAATTCCGGTGAACTGGGTGACCCGCATCCCTTCCTTGGCCAGCATGTTGGCAAGGTCGGACGAGCCGGTGAAATCGTCTCCGATGCAGCCGAGCTTCATGGCGCGCATCCCGGTCGGGCGATCTTGATGTTGGACGTGCTCACGGGTGGGGTCCTCCTTGCGTCGATCGTGTCGGATGCAGCGATCGCATTCGGCCGCAGCATGAAGTCGCAATCCCGCCCCTGCAAGGGCCGGGGCCGAGATCTCGGGCCATCAGGCGAACACGTCGCGCAGCATGTTGACGGCCGAGATGAAGAGAAAGATCGCGAAGGCGATCTTCAGCGGCCGGTCGCGGAGCCGATGCGCCAGTCGCGCGCCCAGGGGAGCGGTCAGAACGCTGGCCGAAAAGATCGCGATGGCGGCGGGCAGGTTCACGTAGCCGAGCGATCCGGGCGGGCGTCCCTCGACGCCGAGGCCGGACCAGACGAAGCCGATGACGGCCGGCACCGCGATCCCGAGCCCGAAGACCGATGCCGTGCCCACGGCGCGATGGACCGGGGTCGACAGCATGGTCATCGTGGGAACCGCAAGGGTTCCGCCGCCGATCCCCATCAGCGACGACAGGAACCCGATCGGAAATCCGATGGCGCCCTGTGCCACGCGCGAGGTCGGGGGCGTCTCGGCCAGGATGATCGTCTTGCGCTTGATGAGGTTCGCGGCGACCAGCAGCGACACCACCCCGAAGACGAGGGTCAGCGCCTCGGCCCCGAGCACGTGCGAGGCAAATCCGCCCACCAGCGCGCCCGCGATGATCGCGGGCAGCCATCCCTTAAGGATATCGGTATCCACCGCCCCCTTGGCGTGATGCGCCCGCGCCGAAGAGATCGACGTGGGGATGATGGTGGCCAGCGAGGTTCCGACGACCAGCAGCATGCCGATCTCGTCGGGCACGCCGAAGATGTCGGCGAAGATGGCGAGGACGGGAACGATGACGATCCCGCCGCCGATCCCCAGAAGCCCGGCCAGGATACCCGCGACCCCCCCGGTGACGAGCAGTCCGGCGACCAGCCCCACCAACGCTTCGACGGCGTATCCAGCGATCATGGAATTTCCTTCTTTCGAGATCCGGAGAATCGGCAATGCGGCCACAATGCCCGCCCGGACGCCGAAATCCAGCCCCCCACCGCCTTCCACCCGCCGGCACCATCTGCAAGGGTGCAGATCTGTGAAAGTGGAAGAAGCGCAGCCGGAGGCGGACATGGACGACATTCAGGACGCGATCACCACACTCGATCTGGCCGTGGTGGCGGCGTATTTCGGAATCATCATCCTTATCGGCATCTGGGTGTCGCGCCGCACGAAATCGGGCGACGACCTGTTCCTCGCCGGGCGATCGCTCGGCTGGGCGGCGATCGGGTTCTCGCTCTTCGCGTCCAACATATCGTCCTCGACGCTGATCGGCCTGACCGGATCGGCCTATACGACGGGAATCGCGGTGTCGGCCTACGAATGGCTGGCGGGCGTGCCGCTTTTGCTGAGGGCGTTCGTCTTCGCGCCGATCTTTCTCAAGACGCACATCACGACCACGCCCGAATATCTCGACCGGCGGTATTCGCGGCGGACACGGCTCTACTTCTCCGCGCTCACCATCTTCTTCACCATCGTGGTCGATTGCGCGGGCGGACTCTATGCCGGGGGGCTGGTGCTCAACACGTTCTTCCCGAACGTGCCGCTCTGGGCCAGCGCGGTGGCGATCGGGCTCTTCGCGGGGATCTATACCGCGGCGGGCGGGCTCAAGGCGGTGGTCTACACCGACGTGATGCAGGCCGTGGTGCTGATCGGCGGATCGGCGATCCTGGCCTTCACCATGTTCTCGCAGCTCGATTATTCGCTGGCCGCGATCCGCGAAAGCGTGCCCAACGAGAACCACCTGAGCATGGTCCTGCCGCTCGACAACGAGACGCTGCCCTGGCCGGGACTGTTCTTCGGTGTGTCGCTTCTGGGGTTCTGGTACTGGGTCACGAACCAGTACATCGTGCAGCGGATCCTCGGCGCGAGCAGCCTTCCCGATGCGCAATGGGGCGCGATCCTGGGTGGCATGCTGAAGATCCTGCCGCTCTTCGTGATGGTGTTTCCGGGCGCGATGGCGACCGCGCTCCTGCCCGATATCGAGACGGCGGACCGGGTCTTTCCGATCATGATCACCCAGTTGCTTCCCGCGGGCCTGACGGGGCTCGTCCTTGCGGGGCTGATCGCGGCGATCATGTCGAGCGTGGATTCCACGCTCAACTCGTCCTCGACGCTGCTGGTCCACGATTTCGTCACGCGGCCCGAGCAGGAGCTCGAGCCCGCCAAGGGGCGCCGATACGGCACCTACGCGACGCTCGGGTTCATGCTGATCGCCATCATCTGGGCGCCGCTGATCCAGTTCGCGGGCGGGCTCTGGGCCTATCTGCAACAGATGTTCTCGGTGCTGGTGCCGCCGCTCGTCGTGCTCTTCGTGATGGGCGCGCTGTCGCGGTTCGGAACGGAAAAGGGCGGGTTCTATACCCTGATCTTCGGCCACGCCCTGGGCGCGATCCTCTTCTGCCTCGGCAACGAGGGGATCATGAACCTGATCGGGGCCGGCCCGGTCTGGCCGGTCCATTACACGATCAACGTGGCGATCGTCACGGTGGTCTGCCTGGTCTTCTACCTCGGCGTGAGTGCCGTCACCGACCACCGCGACATCGACGAGGACGTCATGTGGCGCCGCGGCATGGCGATGGAGGACGCCGCCTGGGATCAGCCCTGGTATCTCGACGTGCGCCTGCACGGTCTGGTGCTGATCGCGGCGATGGCGGCGGTGCTCTTCGTCTTCTGGTAGGCTTGTAACCCGCCCGCGTTCCGTGGGATGCGATGCGCGACTTGCCCGGAGATCCGATCATGCCGACCTTCACCGCCCTTACGACCCTTCCCGATGCCGAGAATGCGCGCGCGCTGGGCGAGGCGATGGAGCGGATGGAGCCCGAGCCCACCGGCATCGGCGTCTTCGAGATGGAGGACGATTCAGGTCTCTGGGAGGTCGGCGGCTATTTCGAGGCCGCGCCGGACGCCGCCGCGCTCGCCGTGCTGGAAACGGCGTTCGGGGCCCGGCCCTTCGTGGTGAGCGAGCTGCCCGAGATCGACTGGGTCGCGAAGGTGCGCCGCGAGCTCAGCCCCGTGGAGGCGGGGCGGTTCTTTCTTTACGGCAGCCACGATGCGGATCGCGTGCCCGCCGACAAGATCGCCCTGCTCGTCGATGCCGCGATGGCGTTCGGCACCGGTCACCACGGAACGACGCTGGGCTGTCTCAGGGCCCTCGACCGGCTGATCGAGCAGGGACAGGCCTGCCGCAACGTGGTCGATATCGGCTGCGGCACGGCGGTTCTCGCCATGGCCGCGGCGCGGAGCTGGCCCGAACACACCGTTCTGGCGAGCGATATCGACGAGGTCGCGGTCGAGGTGGCGCAGGCCAATGTCGATCTGAACGGCCTGACCGGGCGGGTGCTCTGCCGCGAGGCAATGGGGTTCGATCATCCGGATCTGGCGAAGGCCGCGCCGTTCGACCTGGTCTTCGCCAATATCCTCAAGGGACCGCTGATCGCGCTCGCCCCCGACGTCGCGCGCCATACCGGCGCAGGCGCGCATGTGATCCTCTCGGGCATCCTAAACCCGCAGGCCGACGAGGTCGTGGCCGTCTACGCGCGCGAGGGTCTGGCCGAGATCGATCGCCAGGTGATCGGCGACTGGACCACGCTTACCCTGCGCGCGTGATCGCCGCGTCAGATGCGCCCGCGCGCCGCCGCCGGGATGTCGCCCCGGCGCAGGCCGATATCGTCGAGCATCTCGTCGCTCAGCCGGTCGAGGATCTGGCGCGTCGCATAGGCGCGGCGCGCATCGATCACGCGATAGGCGGCGCGCACGGCCGCCGTCGCAATGCGGGTGCTGATCGCGTCGCCCGGGGCGCGCTTGATTTCGTAGATTGCCATGATCGGTCTTCCCGGCTCAAAATGTCACGTATGGGCCCTCGACCCGCTCGAAGTCGTACATAAAGTGCCCAATATTGCGCCACAACTCGGAGAATTGGCATAACCGATATGCATCCGAAGAATGGATCGACGGGATGTGCCCGACGGGCGGCGCACGGATCGGCCTTGGCGCATGTTCGCGTTTCGTGCTAGCGGTCGGGAAACAAGACGGGCAAGGGGCAGCGAGATGCGGATACTGGGCGTCGATCCGGGCCTGAGGAACATGGGCTGGGGCGTGATCGAGGTGGACGGCTCGCGGCTCCGGCACGTGGCGAACGGGATCTGCACCTCCGACGGGACCGAGGCGCTGGCGATGCGTCTCATGTCGCTGCATCGGCAATTGTCGGATCTTCTGGCGAAGTATTGCCCCGACGACGCCGCGATCGAACAGACATTCGTCAATCGCGACGGGGCGGGGACGCTGAAGCTCGGACAGGCGCGGGGCGTGGCGCTTCTGGCGCTCGCGCAGAGCGGCATCGAGGTCGGGGAATACGCGCCCAACTCGGTCAAGAAGACGGTCGTGGGCGTCGGACATGCCGACAAGCGGCAGATCGAGCATATGGTGAAGATGCAGCTGCCGGGCGCCGATCCCGCCGGGCCCGACGCGGCCGATGCGCTGGCCATCGCGCTCTGCCATGCCTTCCACCTTCAGGGGGCCCGAGCGCTTGCCCGGGCGCGCGCATCGTGATCGGGCGGCTCGCCGGGCGCGTGATCTTTCGCGGCACCGATCACGTGATGATCGACGTGGGCGGCGTGGGCTACGTGGTTCACGTGGACGAACGGACGCTCGCCGCGCTGCCGAAGGCGGGCGAGGCGGCCGCGCTCTATACCGATCTGCTGGTCCGCGAGGATTTGCTCCAGCTCTTCGGCTTCCTCACGCCGGTCGAAAAGGAATGGCACCGCCTGCTGATGAGCGTGCAGGGGATCGGCGCGCGGGCCTCCATGGCCATTCTGGGCGCGCTCGGCCCCGACGGGGTGGGCCGTGCCATCGCGCTGGGCGATGTTTCCGCCATCCGTGCCGCACCGGGCGTCGGTCCCAAGATCGCCCAGCGGGTCACGATCGAACTCAGGGACAAGGCGCCTGCGCTGATGGCGATGGGCGCCGCGCCCGAGATCACCGACACCGCCCCCGTGATCGCGCCCGACACCGTGGCCGCGCCGGTGGCCCCCGATCGCAACCCCGCCGCGCAGGCCGAGGCGCTTTCGGCGCTGTCGAACCTCGGCTACGGGCCGGCGGATGCGTCGCGCGCCGTGGCGCAGGTCGTGGACGAGGCGGGTGACGACACCGCGATGCTGATCCGGATGGCGCTGAAACGGCTGGCCCCGTCATGAGCGACAGCCCCGATCCCGCCCTGCGCCCCGAGCGCCTGCCCGACGACGACGGCCCCGCGCTGCGTCCGCAGACGCTCGATGCCTTCACAGGCCAGGCGGAGGCGCGCGCCAACCTCAAGGTCTTCATCGAGAGCGCGCGGATGCGGGGCAAGGCGATGGATCACGCGCTGTTCCACGGGCCGCCGGGCCTCGGCAAGACGACGCTGGCGCAGATCGTGGCGCGCGAGCTCGGCGTGAACTTCCGCATGACGAGCGGGCCCGTGCTGGCCAAGGCCGGCGATCTCGCGGCGATCCTGACCAATCTCGAAGCGCGCGACGTGCTCTTCATCGACGAGATCCATCGCCTGAATCCGGTGGTCGAAGAGGTGCTCTACCCTGCGCTCGAGGATTTCGAGCTCGATCTGGTGATCGGCGAGGGTCCGGCGGCGCGGTCCGTGCGGATCGAATTGCAGCCCTTCACGCTGGTCGGGGCCACGACGCGGCTCGGGCTTCTGACGACGCCGCTCAGGGATCGGTTCGGCATCCCGATCCGTCTGCAATTCTACAATGTGGACGAATTGCAGGACATCGTCGCGCGCGGGGCGCGGCTCATGGGCGTCCCGGCCGAACCCGAGGGCACGCGCGAGATCGCGGCGCGCGCACGCGGCACGCCGCGCATCGCCGGACGGCTTCTGCGCCGGGTCGTCGATTTCGCGCTGGTCGAGGGCGACGGCCGGTTGACGCGGGCGCTGGCCGACGATGCGCTGACCCGGCTCGGGGTGGACAAGCTCGGGCTCGACGGCGCGGACCGGCGGTATCTCAGGCTCATCGCCGAGCATTACCAGGGCGGCCCCGTGGGGATCGAGACGCTTTCCGCCGCACTCAGCGAATCGCGCGATGCGCTCGAGGAGGTGATCGAGCCCTACCTGCTGCAACAGGGCCTCATTCAGCGGACGCCGCGGGGGCGGATGCTGGCACAGGGGGCGTGGACGCATCTGGGGATGGCGCGGCCGCGAAGCGACATCGCGCCCGATCTCTTCGGCGACTAGACCAGCCGGCCCCAGAGGTCGTATTCGCCGGCCTCGTCCACCTCGACCGTGACGAGATCGCCGGCGCTCAGACCCTCGAACCCGTCGTCGATATAGAGATGCCCGTCGATTTCGGGCGCGTCGCCCATCGTCCGGCAGGTCGCGGCGTCGTCCTCGACCAGATCGACGAGGACCTGCATCCGCTGCCCTACCTTCGCGGCGAGCTTGGCTTCGGAAATGGCCTGCGCCTTTTCCATGAAGCGGTCCCAGCGGTCCTGCTTGACCTCGGGGGCGACGTGATCGGGCAAGGCGTTCGAGCGGGCGCCCGCCACGTTCTCGTACTGAAAGCACCCGACGCGGTCGAGCTGCGCCTCGTCGAGCCAGTCGAGAAGCGTCTGGAACTCTGCCTCGGTCTCACCCGGATAGCCCACGATGAAGGTCGAGCGCAGCGTGATGTCGGGGCAATCCCGCCGCCATGCCGCGATCTCGTCGAGCGTGCGGGCGGCGGCCGCGGGCCGCGCCATGCGGCGCAGGACGTCGGGATGGGCGTGCTGGAACGGGATGTCGAGATAGGGCAGCAGGCCCGAGGCCGGATCGGCCATCGCCGGGATCAGCTCGCGCACATGCGGATAAGGATAGACGTAGTGCAGGCGCACCCACGCGCCGAGCGTGCCGAGATCGCGGGCGAGGTCGAGGATCGGCGCCTTGCTTTCGCGGTCCTTCCAGTCGGTCCCGTAGGCCGAGGTGTCCTGGCTGATGACCAGGAGTTCCCGCACGCCGGCCTCGACCAGCTTTTCGGCCTCGCGCATCACCGCCTTCTGCGGACGCGAGGACAATTTCCCGCGCATGTCGGGGATGATGCAGAACTTGCAGGCGTGATTGCAGCCCTCGGAGATCTTGAGATAGCTGTAATGCCGCGGCGTGAGGCTGACGCCGCGGGCCGGCAGCAGGTCGACGAACGGATCGGGGTCCGGCGGCACCGCCTTGTGAACCGCGTCGAGCACCTGCTCGTATTGATGCGGGCCCGTGACGGCCAGCACCTTCGGATGCGCGCCGGTGATGTAGTCGGGCTCGGCCCCGAGGCAGCCCGTGACGATCACGCGGCCATTGGCGGCCATCGCCTCACCGATCGCGTCGAGGCTTTCGGCCTTGGCACTGTCGAGAAAGCCGCAGGTATTGACGATGACCGCGTCGGCGCCGGCGTAATCGGGCGAGATGCCGTAGCCCTCGGCACGCAGGCGCGTGAGGATGCGCTCGCTGTCGACCAAAGCCTTGGGACAGCCGAGGCTCACCATCCCGACCTTCGGCTGCACGCCCGGCCGCACGGTCGAGAGGTCGCGTTCGAGACGCGGGTTCGAGATGTCGGGGCGAAGGTTCGGGGGGTTATGGGCCATGCGACGCGCTATAGGCCCTTCGGGGCAGGCTGGGAAGGGCCGGTATCGGCCTCGTTACCACCTGATGGTTGTATCAGGGTCGGCGGATTTCCGCGCAAATTGCGCCCAGCGGCCCACTCGGGCGTTTCGGCACGACTTGCGCCGGCGCCGGCTCAGGATAAGCATGACGGCCATGCGACTGATCCCGCTTATCCTTCTGCTGGCCGCCTGCGGAGCCTCTTCGGGGGCCGGACCCGGGGTCGGACGCGCGGCGCTCTATCCCAACGAGACGAAACACCTGCGCGCGCTCATCAACCGATATGCCGACGGGTATGACGTGCCCCGCTCGCTGGTCCATCGGGTGGTCCAGCGCGAGAGCGATTACCGACCCGAGGCGCGCAACGGCCCCTATTGGGGGATGATGCAGATCCTTCCGCAGACCGCCCGCACGATGGGCCATGACGGGTCGGAGGTCGAATTGCTGAACGCCGAGACGAACCTGCGCTTCGCGGTCAAATACCTGCGCGGCGCCTGGATGGTGTCGGATGGCGACGAGGCCGAGGCGGTCGGATGGTATGCGCGCGGATATTACTACGAGGCCAAGCGCCGGTGCCTGCTGGTGGCGACCGGCCTCAACGACCGCGAGACGGCGCCGCATTGCCGCTGAGACCGCTCAACCGTACTTGACATTGGATTGCTGCGACGCAGCATAAGGCGTTCTTCAGACGGGGACGCCGATGACCAGCAGCCAGTTCATGACCTATCCGCTTGTGCAGTGGATCGTGCTGATCGCCTTTCTTACCGGGATGTTCGTGATCCACAATCATGCGTGGGACTGGATCATTCCACGACTGAAGGCGCGCAAGAGGTTGATCTTCCGCGTCGCGGCACGGATGCGCGGCCCGAGCCGGCTGATCCTGCTGGTCGTCGCGCTTGTCCTCTTCGTTCCCTTGCTGGTGCTCGACCGCGGGACGACGACGGCGCTCGAACATCTGGCGATCGCGGCGCTCATCTCGGCGTTCGGATGGATGGCGATCCTGGCGCTCGAATTCCTGACGGAACGGTCGATCAACCGGCTCGCGGTCCATGACGAGGAGAAATACGCCGAACGTGCGCAGGCGACCCAGCTGCGGGTCCTGCGCCAGACCTTTCGCATCCTCATCGTGCTGCTGACCGCGGGACTGGTGCTGTCGACCTTCGAGTCGGTCCGGCAATACGGCGTGTCGCTCTTCGCGTCTGCCGGTGCGGCGGGTCTGGTCGTGGGTTTCGCCGCGCGGCCCGTGCTCGCCAATCTCATCGCGGGCATCCAGATCGCCCTGACGCAGCCGATCCGCCTCAACGACGTGGTGATCGTCGAGGAGGAATGGGGCTGGATCGAGGAGATCAGCTCGACCTACGTGGTGATCCGCATCTGGGATCTGCGCCGGCTGGTCGTTCCACTGAGCTATTTCATCGAGAAACCGTTCCAGAACTGGACCCGCGATTCGAGCAGCCTCATCGGCTCGGTCATCTGGTATCTCGACTATACCGTGCCGATGGACGAGATGCGCAGGAAGCTGACCGAGATCGTCGAGGAATCGACCCTGTGGGACCGGCGCACCGTGGTGCTTCAGGTGATCGACACGACGCAGGACACGATCCAGGTGCGCGGCCTCGTCAGCGCCCGCAATGCCCCCACGGCATGGGACCTCCGATGCGAGGTGCGCGAGAAGATGATCACCTGGCTGCAGGAGGCACATCCGCAAGCCCTGCCGCGCATGCGCGCGGAGCTCAGCCGCGAGTCCGGGGAGGGGGATGGTAGCGTGAGGCGGACTTGAACCGCCGACCCCAGCATTATGAGTGCTGTGCTCTAACCAGCTGAGCTATCACGCCGTGTCCGGTGCGTCACGTAGAGGGGCGCGCCCCGCCTGTCAACACGCGAATTGCACCCGTGTCACCCCGGGGCAGGTCATTCCTGTCCGCGCAGCACCTGCGCGGGACGTGCCGCAAGCGGTGGCCAGGCGAATGCGAGCCCCGCCAGAAGCGTGCCCAGGACGCCCCCGCCCACGATCAGCACTGCCGAGACGGGCGCGAAGACGAAGTCGGTCTCCATCACGAACCGGCTGACCGCCCAGCCGGCAAGCGCGCCGGCCCCGACCGCGACGATCCCCGCCGCAAGCCCCAGAGCGATCCACCGCAGCGCGAAGCTTGCCAGGATCGTCGACCGCTCGGCCCCGAGCGTCTTGAGAACCGCCGCCTCGTAGACGCGTCCGCGGGTTCCCGCCGCCGCGGCCCCCAGCAGGACGACGCCTCCGGTCACGAGTGTCGCGGCCGCGCCATAGGTGATCGCCGCGGCGATGCCCGCGAGAATCTCGGTCACGCGGTCGATCGCGTCGCGCACGCGGATCGCGGTGATGTTGGGATAGGCTTCGGCCAGATCGCGCAGGATCGCCGCCTCCGCCGCCTCGTCGGCATAGATGGTCGAGATGAAGGTATGCGGCGCCCCCGCCAAAGCCGCCGGGTTCATCGCCAGCACGAAGCCGATGCCCGCACTCGAGAAATCGACCTCGCGGAACGACGTGATCTCTCCCTCGATGTCGCGCCCGAGCACGTTGACCGTCAGCCGGTCCCCGAGCGCGAGCCCGAGCTCTTCTGCCTCCTCGGCGGCGAAGCTGATCTCGTTGGGGCCTTCGAACCCTTCGGGCCACCATGCGCCGGCGGTGATCGTCGTGTCGGGCGGCGGGCGTTCGGAATAAGTGACGCCGCGATCGCCGCGCAGGACCCAGTGATCGCCGGCGACCTCGACGGCATCGCGGCCGTTGATCTCGGTGATGATCCCGCGCAGCATCGGGGCGGTCTCGACCGCCTCGACGGCCGGATCGTCGTCGAGCCGGGCGCGAAAGCCCTCGATCTGGTCGGGCTGGATGTCCACCATGAAGTAGCTCGGCGCGATCTCCGGCAGGTCGCGCTCGATGGCGCCGCGCAGGTTGGTGTCGATCTGGCCCACCGCGGCCAGCACCGTCAGCCCCAGGCCGAGCGACAGGACCACGGCGAGCGCCTCACCGCCGGGGCCCCCCACGGCGCCGAGGGCGAGGCGCAGCGCCGGCCGGCCGCGCATGGCGGGCCTGCGCGACAGCATGCGCGCGAGCCGCCGCGTGCCCGCCGCGACCGCGACCAGTGCACCGAACGCCGCGACGAGGCCCGCCGCCGCAGAGAGGGTCAGGGCGGGCAATCCCGAAAGCAGCGCCGCCGACCCGACGAGAAGTGCCAGCAGAAACCCGCTCGCCAGCAGGAAGACCGGTCGCGGCCATCCGGCCGGCAGCCCCCCGGTATTGCGAAAGATCTGGCCCGCGCGGATGTCCTGCGCCTTGGCGAGCGGCCAAAGCGTGAAGAGCGCTGCGGCAAGCACACCATAGAGCGCCGCCTCGGCCAGAGGGCGGGCATAGATGCCGATATTGGCCGGCACCGGCAGGCGCTCCGAGATCAGCGGCTCGAAGATCAGCGGCAGGCCCGCCCCCGCGACCAACCCCACCGCAAGCCCGAGCAATGTCAGCACCCCGATCTGGAGCGCGTAGACGGCGAAGATCGTGCGCCCCTCGGCCCCCAGCGTCTTGAGCGTCGCGATCGTGCCGGTCTTTTCGACCATGTGGGCGCGGACGGCTGAGGCCACGCCGACGCCGCCCACCGCGAGACCGGCGAGCCCCACCAGAACGAGATAGGACGAAAGCTGATCGACGAACCGCTGGACCCCCGGGGCCCCGTTGCGCCGGTCGCGCCAGCGATAGCCCTCGTCCGGCATCGTGGCGGCGAGCCGCGCCTCGGCCGCGTCGAGATCGGTGTCGAGCGGCAGTGCGAGGCGGTATTCGGTCTCGAAGAGCGTGCCGGGCTCCAGCAGGCCGGACCCGTCCAGATCGCCGGCGCGCAAAAGCGTCCGCGGCCCGAGCCCGAAGCCGCCCCCGGCGCTGTCGGGTTCGCGGGCGAGCGCCGCGGCGAGGCGAAAGGTCTTGGTTCCCAGCCGGAACGTATCCCCGATCGCAAGGCCCAGCCGGTCGATCAGGATCCGGTCCATCACCGCGCCCGGAACGTCCCCCCCGAGCGCCTGACCGAGCGGCATTTCCGGGTCCAGCACGACTCTACCCAACAGCGGATAGGCGTCGTCGACGCCCTTGATCTCCGTGAGTGCGCGAAGCCCGCCATCGGGCCCGGGCGCCACCGCCATCGACCGGAATTCGACGATTTCAGACACTTCGCCGCCCAGCGTCTCCAGCGCCGCGCGTTCGTCCTCCGAGGCGAAGCGATAGGTGAACTCCACCGAGGCGTCGCCGCCCAGAATGCGCGCGCCTTCCCGCGCCAGCCCGTCGGAGATCGCCTCGCGGACCGATCCCACGGCGGCGATGGCGGCGATGCCCAGCGCGAGACAGGCGAGAAAGACGCGAAATCCCTTCAGGCCGCCGCGCAACTCGCGACGGGCGATCCTCCAGGCGATGCTCATTCCTGCCCCTTCATCTGTCGAGAAATACTCCGGGGGAGCGGCGCAGCCGCGGGGGCGGAGCCCCCGTCGATGCCGTCTCCGCGCCGGCCCGGCCCGATCGTCATTCCGCCGCCTTCGCTTCCTGATCGTCGAGACGTCCGTCCCGCAGGCGGATGGTCCGCATGCATCGCGCGGCCAGCGCCGCATCGTGGGTCACGAGGATCAGCGTCGCGCCCAGCGTCTCGTTCAACCCGAAGAGCAGATCCACGATCGCCTGCCCGGTGGGACCGTCGAGATTGCCGGTGGGCTCGTCGGCCAGGAGGATATCGGGCCGGGGTGCCGCGGCGCGGGCCAGCGCCACACGCTGCTGCTCGCCACCCGAAAGCTGTGCCGGATAATGATCGAGGCGATGGCCGAGCCCCACGCTTTCCAGTTCCGCCGCCGCACGGTCGAACGCGTCGGCGCGGCCGCCGAGCTCCAGCGGCGTGGCCACGTTCTCGAGCGCGGTCATCGTCGGGATCAGGTGGAAGGATTGGAACACCACCCCCATATGGTCCCTGCGGAACCGCGCCAGTGCGTCCTCGCCCATCGCCGTCAGGTCGTGGCCCAGCGCGGAGACGCTCCCGCCGGTGGCGCGTTCGAGCCCGCCCATCACCATGAGGAGAGACGACTTGCCAGATCCAGACGGGCCCACCAGGCCCACCGTTTCGCCCCGCGCGACATCGAGCGAGACGCCGTGCAGGATATCGACCGGCCCGGCATTTCCCTCGAGCCGAAGAGCCGCATTCTTCAGCGTGAGAACGGCGTCGTTCATAATCTCATCCCTTCGCGTCATGCCCGCATATGGGGCCCGGGCGGTGCTTGCCAAGGCGGCGCTTTGCCTCGCTCTGGCAACCCCCCTGTCTGCCGGGACGATCACGATCGCGGCATTGGGCGATTCGCTGACGCAGGGCTACGGCCTGCCGCAGGAGGACGGCTTCGTGCCGCAACTTCAGGATTGGCTCGATGCCGAGGGGGCGGATGTCGCGATGATCAATGCGGGCGTTTCGGGCGACACGACCGCCGGCGGCCGCAGCCGCGTCGACTGGACGCTCACGCCCGAGGTGGACGCGATGATCGTGGCGCTCGGCGGCAACGACGTGCTGCGCGGCATCGCTCCGGAGGTCAGCCGCGAGAATCTCGACGCGATCCTCGCGCGGGCCGGGACGGCGGACGTTCCCGTCCTGCTGGTCGGAATCTCCGCGCCGGGCAATTACGGGCCGGAATACCGCGCCGATTTCAACGCCATCTATACCGATCTCGCGGCCGAATACGACGCGCTGCTGGCCCCCGATTTCCTGGGCGCGCTCACCCGCATGCCCGACCGGCAGACGGCCATCTCGGACTTCATGCAGGCTGACGGCATCCATCCGAACGCGCAGGGCGTCGAATTGATCGTGGAGGATCTGGGTCCGAAGGTGCTCGACCTCGCCCGGCGCGCGCGCTGAAAGCCTTGCCATGGGGCGCCGCGCGATTGTAGGTGGCGCGCCATGACAGCCGACGAGATCACCGCGCTCTTCACGCGCTCGGACGGGCGCTTCGCCTTTGCCCGCTGGGGGCGGCCGATCGCGCCCGTCGTCTTCGGCGTCGACGACGCGACGCTCTCGCTCGTCAAGGGGGCGATCGAGGCGGTGGCGGATCTCGCGGGGCACGAGGTTGCCGAGATGGATCCCGAGCTCGGCGTGAACCTGATGATCTTCTTCCTGCGCGACTGGGACGAGTTGCGCGGCGTTCCCGATCTCGATCGCCTGATCCCCGATCTCGGCCCGCTTCTCGACCGGCTCGAGGCGGCGGGGGCAAGTCAGTACCGCGTGTTCCGCTTCGACGAGGCGGATGCCATCCGCGCCGCCTTCGTCTTCGTGCGCATGGATGCCGAAATGTCGGCGATGCCCGCCGAGGCCCTGGCGCTCGGCCAGGTGGTCCAGACGATGCTGCTTTGGTCCGACCGCGCCTTTTCGGATCGCTCGCCGCTGGGGGTGACACCGGGGGGCGCCACCGTCCTCCGGCCGGAAATCGGCGCGCTGATCCGTGCGGCCTACGACCCCGTGATGCCCGCATCGGCGTCGGATGCGAGCCATGCGCTGCGGCTCGCCGCGCGGGTGGGCCTCGCGCGATGAGCCGGACGCATCGTCTGCCCGTGACCGTCTATTACGAAGACACGGATATGGGCGGCATCGTCTACCACGCGAATTACCTCAAGTTCATCGAACGCGGCCGCTCGGCATGGGTCCGGGAGATGGGGGTGGACCAGGTCGCCCTGCGCGACGCGGGGACGGTCTTCGTCGTGCGGCGCATCACGGCCGAGTTTCTCGCTCCCGCACGGCTCGACGATCTGCTGGAAGTTACGACCGACATCCGGACGGTCTCCGGGGCGCGGATGACCCTCGATCAGAGTGTCCGGCGGGGCGAGACGCCGCTCTTCCGCGCGGAGGTGGAACTCGTGGCGCTTCTGGCGCGGACCGGACGGCCCGCGCGCCTGCCCGATGCGCTGCGCCGGAGCGTATGATCACCCCATTGTGTGGAAATGATGGCTTTCGCAGGCGCGGTGCTGTATCTAATGCGCAACGAGGCCCGATAACGCGGCCCGCTTGAGAGCGAGAGAGCAGGCAGATGGAAACCGAGACTTTGACCCTGGCGTCGGAGATGGATTTCTCCATGTGGGCGCTGTTCGCCCGCGCGACCCTCACCGTTAAGTTCGTGATGCTGCTGCTGATCCTGGCGTCGTTCTGGGCCTGGGCCACGATCATCCAGAAATGGCTCGCCTATCGCCGCGCGCGCACCGAGGCGGCCGAGTTCGACGCGGCCTTCTGGTCCGGCGAGCCGCTCGACGAGCTCTACCGCAAGCTCGGGCCCGATCCCGACGGGCGCGCCGCCAGCGTCTTTGCCGCCGGCATGGCCGAGTGGCAGCGCAGCCACCGCGACGACGGCGCGCTGATCCCGGGCGCCCAGGCGCGGATCGACCGTTCGATGGACGTGGCGATCCAGCGCGAGGCGGAGGATCTGGAACGGGGCCTGCCGTTTCTGGCCACCGTCGGCGCGACGGCGCCCTTCGTGGGGCTCTTCGGCACGGTCTGGGGCATCATGAACGCCTTCATCGAGATCGCGGCGCAGCAGAACACCAACCTCGCCGTGGTCGCGCCCGGCATCGCCGAGGCCCTTCTGGCCACGGGGCTGGGACTTCTCGCGGCGATCCCGGCGGTCATCTTCTACAACAAGCTCTCGACCGACGCGAACCGCATCGTGGGCGGGTACGAATCCTTCGCCGACGAGTTCACGACCATCCTCTCGCGCCAGCTGGACGCCTGATCGATGGGAGCGGGCACCATCCAGCGCGACGGCGGCGGGTCGCGCCGCAGGCGGGGTCGGGGACGCACCCGCCCGATGGCCGAGATCAACGTGACGCCCTTCGTCGACGTGATGCTGGTGCTGCTCATCGTGTTCATGGTGGCCGCACCGCTCCTGACCGTGGGCGTGCCCGTGCAGCTTCCAGAGACGGCGGCCGAAGCCCTGCCCACCGAGCGGGAGGAGCCGCTCGCCATCACGCTGACCGCGGACGGACGCGTCCTGCTGATGGACAACGAGACCGAGAGCGACGACCTGATCGGGCAGCTTCGGGCCATCGCCGCCGAGCGCGAGAGCCGCAAGGTCTTCATCCGGGCCGACGGCGCCATCCCCTACAGCGACGTGGTCCAGGTGATGGGCGCGCTCAACGCCGGCGGCTTCGCGGATATCGGGCTGGTGACGGATGCCGGCGGCCCGCGCTTCGACGGGTCGGACGGATAGGACGCTGAGGGGTCTTTCATGAACCCGGGCACGATCATTTCAGGCACGGCACATGCCGCGTTGATCCTTTTCGCGCTCTTCGGCGGAATGTTCGGGCGCGACCGGTTGCCGCCGCCCGACGTGGCGCAGGTCAGCGTGATCAGCGAAGAGGACTTCGCCGCGTTGACCCGTCCGGACGTGGCCGAGGAGCAGACGCCCGCGACCGAGCCGCCGATGGCCGCGCTCGAGGTTCCGGACCCGCCCGAGACACCCGCGCCCGAGCCCGAGCCCGCCGAGGAGCCGGCGCCCGACCCGGAACCCGCCGCCGAAGTCGAGCCCGAGCCGGAACCCATGCCGGAACCCGCGCCGCCGGCCCCCCCCGAGATCACCGAGGCCGATCCCGCCCCGCCCGCCCCGCCGGCGAGCGACGACCGGCCCGTGGCGCCCGTCGACGTGCCGCGCCCGGCGCCGCGCGTCTCGACCGAAGCCACGCCGCCGCCACCGCCCGAGGCCGAAGAGGCGCCCGCGGTGATGGAGGCGCCCGATCCCGAACCCGTCGAAGCCCCCGAGGAAGTGGTGGAGGAGGAGACGCCAACCGCGCCGCCCGAGACGGCCGAGGAGATCGTGACCGAAGCCGACCGTCCGACGCAGGTCACCAATGCGGCCCCCGACGGCACGGTCCGGCCGCGCGGCCGTCCGACCCCGCCCGCGCCGCCGGCCGAAACCCCGACCGCCCCGCGCACCGAACCCACGACCAGCACGGCCGCGTCGGACAACGTGAACGAAGCCGCGCAGGAGGCGATCGCCGGGCTGGAACAACTCCTGGAACAGGCCCCGCAGGAAGGACTTCCCGCCGGGCCGCCCCTGACCGAGGGCGAGCGCGAGGCGTTCCGCCTTGCCGTCCGCCAGTGCTGGAACGTCGATACCGGATCGCAGGCCTCGAACGTCACCGTGTCGATCCGGTTCGAGATGACGCAGGATGCCCGCGTCGTGACCTCGTCCATCCGCCAGACCGACGCGAGCGGCGGCGATGCGGCCGCCATCAACGCGGCCTACGAGGCCGGGCGCCGGGCGATCCTGCGCTGCCAGAACCAGGATGGCGGCTACAACCTGCCGGTCGAGAAATACGGCCAGTGGCAGGAGGTGGAGGTCACCTTCAACCCTGAGGGAATGCGCCTGAGATGAGCGTTGTCATGGCATATCGCGCCAACTATCAGCAAAGAGGGCCGGCGGCCCCGAATTCGAGAATGGAGTTTCCATGACCTTGTTGCGTTTTCTGATCCCGGCCTTCGTTGCCCTGGCGATGGTGGTCCCACCTGTCCAGGCGCAGGACGGACCGCTGCGCATCGAGATCACCGAAGGCGTGGTGGAGCCTCTGCCATTCGCCCTGCCGACCTTCGTGGCCGAGAATCCCGAGGCCCAGGAATGGGCGCAGCGGATTACCGACGTGGTCGCGGCCGACCTGACCGGAACCGGGCTCTTCCGCCGGATCCCGCAGGAGGCCTTCGTCACCCAGATCACCGAGTTCACGCCGCAGGTCACCTATGCCAACTGGAAGGCGATCAACGCGCAGGCGCTCGTCACGGGGGCCGTCAGCGTCTCGGGCGACCAGATCAACGTGAAGTTCCGGCTCTTCGATGTCTTTTCGGAGGCGCCGCTGGGCGAGGGGCTGCAATTCGGCGGATCGACGGATGCCTGGCGCCGGCTCGCCCACAAGGTCAGCGACGCGGTCTATTCGCGCATCACCGGCGAGACCGGCTATTTCGACAGCCGCGTCGTCTATGTGAGCGAGACGGGCCCTAAGAACGACCGGCTGAAACGGCTCGCAGTGATGGATTACGACGGCGCCAACGTGCAGTATCTGACCGACAGCACCTCGCTGGTCCTGGCGCCGCGGTTCTCTCCGGGCGGGGAACGGGTGCTCTATACCAGCTACGAGACCGGATTTCCGCAGATCTACGAGCTCAACGTCGGGAGCGTGAACCGCGTGCCCCTGTCGGTTCCGGCGGAATCAATGACCTTCGCGCCGCGATATGCGCCCGACGGCCGGACGGTGATCTTCTCGGCGGCGATCAACGGCAATACCGACATCTATCGCTCCCGGCCCGGCGGGCAGCCCGAGGCGCTGACCAATGCGCCCAGCATCGAGACCGCGCCCTCCTACAGCCCCGACGGCAGCGAGATCGTCTTCGAATCCGACCGGTCCGGCACGCCGCAGCTCTATATCATGCCCTCGGGCGGCGGCGAGCCGCGGCGGATCAGCTTCGGCGAAGGGCGGTACGGCACCCCCGTCTGGTCGCCCCGCGGCGACCTCATCGCGTTCACCAAGCAGAATGCGGGGCGGTTCCACATCGGCGTCATGCGCACCGACGGCAGCGAGGAGCGGTTGCTGACCGCGTCCTTCCTCGACGAGGGTCCCACCTGGGCGCCCAATGGCCGCGTCATCATGTTCACCCGCGAAAGTGCCGGCGCGGGGGGGCAGCCCGCGCTCTTTTCGGTCGACGTGTCGGGCCGCAATCTCAAGCAGATCCCGACCCCCAACGCCGCCTCCGATCCGGCCTGGTCGCCGCTGCTGCAGTGACGGTTTGCAAGGCAGGCGCGCGATGCTATCACGGCAGGGCATGTCCGGACCCGAACCGGCGGCAATCTGAGGAAACGAGCCCATGAAATTCAATCTCGCCGCTGTCACGCTGACCGCGCTTCTGGGCCTCGCGGCCTGTTCCAGTCCCGACCGCTTCGGCCCCGGCGGGCCCGGAGACGCCACCGGCCTCTACGACCCGAACAATCCGGGCTTCGGCAATGGCAGCGTGACCACCGGCCCGCTCGATCCCGGATCGGCGGAGTATTTCCAGCAGAGCGTCGGCGACCGGGTGCTCTTCGCCGTCGATCAGTCGAGCATATCGCCCGAGGCCCGCAGCACGCTCATGGCGCAGGCGAACTGGCTCAACAGCAATCCCGGATATACCGCCATCATCGAGGGCCATGCCGACGAGCAGGGAACGCGGGAATACAACCTCGCCCTGGGTGCGCGCCGTGCCTCCTCGGCGCGCGACTTCCTGGTGAGCCAGGGCGTATCGGCCGCGCGTCTGCGCACGGTCACCTATGGCAAGGAACGCCCGATCGAGGTCTGTTCGACCGAATCGTGCTACGCACAGAACCGCCGCGCCGTGACCGTGGTCGCGTCCGGCATGCCGGTCAGCTGACGCGATGCGGCGCCTGATCCTCTGCGCGCTTCTCCTGTTGCCCGGCATCGCCTCGGCGCAGCAGGACGAGACACTTGCGGACATCCGCGAAGAGCTCTCGGCGCTCTTCACCGAGGTTCAGTCGCTCAGGGACGAGCTGTCGAGCACCGGAAGCGCCCGGCTGGATCTGTCGGGCACCTCCGCTCTGGAGCGGATCGACGCGATGGAGGCGGAGCTCAGACGCCTCACCGGGCAGACCGAAGAGCTCGAATTCCGGATCAACCGCGTGGTGAGCGATGGCACCAACCGCGTCGGCGATCTCGAATTCCGTCTCTGCGAGCTGGAGCCGAATTGCGATATCGGCACGCTGGGCGAGACGCCCACGCTCGGCGGCGACGCCGCCGACACGCCCGCGCCTCGCACCGCGCCGGCACCGCGTCCGAGCGCGGGTGCACAGATGGCCGTGGGCGAACAGGACGATTTCGATCGGGCGAAGGAGGCCCTCGATTCCGGTAGCTTTCGCAGCGCCGCGGACCTCTTCCAGGCCTTCGCCGAGACCTATACCAGCGGCCCACTGACGATCGAGGCGCATTTCCTGCGCGCGCAGGCGCTGTCGCAACTCGGCGACGACGCCGAGGCGGCGCGCGCCTATCTCGATGCGTTCAGCGGCGATCCTCAGGGACCGTTCGCCCCCGAAGCCCTGCTCAATCTCGGCCTCAAGCTCGAGACGCTGAACCAGCGCGCCGATGCCTGCGCTACGCTCGGCGAGGTCACGACGCGCTATCCCGAGAGCGCGTCGTCTGTGGAGGCACAGACCGCACGGGCCGATATCGGCTGTTCGTGACGCAAGGGGTGCCGGGCGCCCCCTCCGGCGATGCGGAGCTGACCCGCATGCTTTCCGAAGCCCTCGCGCATCTGCCGGCCGGGCGGATCGGCTTGGCGGTCTCGGGCGGCAGCGATTCCGTCGCACTTCTCCATCTTGCCGCCGCGACGGGCCGTGACCTCGCCGTCGCCACGGTCGATCACGACCTGCGCCCGGGATCGGCCGAGGAGGCGCGGTTCGTGCGCGCGACCTGTCACCGGCTCGGGGTCGATCACGACATCCTGATCTGGCGGCGGGCAAAGCTTTCGGGCAACCTTCAGGCCGGCGCGCGGGCGGCGCGCTATGGATTGATGGCCGACTGGGCGCGGCATCGGGGCATCGCGCATGTGCTTCTGGGCCATACCGCCGACGATCAGGCCGAGACGTTCCTCATGCGACTGACAAGGCGCGCCGGGGTGGACGGCTTGTCGGCGATGGCGCCGAGCTTCCGTCGCGACGGCGTGACGTTCCACCGACCGCTTCTCGGCGCGTCGCGCCTGGCGCTCCGGGGCTATCTCGCGCATCGCGGCCTGGAATGGCGCGACGATCCCAGCAACGACGATGCAAGGTTCGACCGGACGCGGGCGCGCCGCGCGATGGCCGCGCTCGCGGATCTCGGGATCGGAGCCGGGCATCTTTCGCAGGTGGCGCGCAACCTCGCCTCGGCGCGTGACGAACTCGATCGCGTCGCCGGGGATGCGGCGCGCGACATCGCGCGGCGGGACCGGGGGGACCTGTTGATCGGGTGGAACGCGCTCCATGCGCTCGGTCACGAGACGCGGCGGAGAATCGTCCGGCTCGCGATCGCGTGGATCGCGGGTGCGGCATATCCGCCGCGCGAGGCGGCACTGGAGCGCTTCCTGGCGAGGTTGGACCGGCAGGAGATCGCGACGCTCGGCGGCTGCCTCGCCACGTTCGATGGCGGCGAGATCCGCCTTACCCGCGAATGGAGCGCGGTACGCGACCTGACTGCCGATCCCCACGAAACCTGGGACCGACGATGGTGCCTCGAAGGCCCTGACGAGGCAGGTGCACGAGTTCGGGCGCTGGGTCCGGACGGTCTGTCCATGCTCGCCGATTGGCGCCTGTCGGGCCTGCCCCGCCGCTCGCTCCTGTCGTCGCCGTCTCTCTGGCGGGGCGGTACGCTTGTTTCGGCCCCGCTGGCGGGGTATGCGAACGGATGGTCGGTACGTTTGGCGGATGATCGCGCCGATTTCCCTCTGAACCGTGTCTCGCATTGAACATGCGGGCCTGATACCTATCTGTGAGTCGCATCCGGTTCGTCCGGTCTGAACCCGTAAAGGGAGATATCTTTGGGCAACGCGCGCAACATCGCATTCTGGCTGGTTCTGTTTTTCCTGGTCCTGGCGCTCTTCAACCTGTTTTCGGGCGGCGCCGGTTCGATCAATTCCCGCCAGATCAGCTATTCCGATTTCATCGAGCGGGTCGATTCCGGCGATGTCTCGGCCGTGACGCTGGATGGCGAGAACGTCCGCTTTCGCGGCGGCGACGGACAGGATTACACGACGGTCCGGCCCGATACCGGCGACCAGTTGACAGAACGGCTGATCGCCAACGACGTGACCGTCAATGCCGAACCGCAGGAGCAATCGGGCTTCACCGCAATCCTGATGACGTTCCTGCCGTTCCTCCTGCTGATCGGGGTCTGGATCTATTTCATGAACCGGATGCAGGGCGGTGGCAAAGGCGGCGCCATGGGATTCGGCAAGTCCAAGGCGAAGCTCCTGACCGAAAAGCACGGCCGGGTGACCTTCGACGACGTGGCCGGCATCGACGAGGCCAAGGACGATCTGGAAGAGATCGTCGAATTCCTGCGCAATCCGCAGAAATTCTCGCGCCTCGGCGGCAAGATCCCCAAGGGTGCGCTTCTCGTGGGGCCTCCGGGCACCGGTAAGACCTTGCTGGCCCGCGCGGTCGCGGGCGAGGCGGGTGTGCCCTTCTTCACCATCTCGGGTTCCGATTTCGTCGAGATGTTCGTCGGTGTCGGTGCAAGCCGGGTTCGCGACATGTTCGAGCAGGCCAAGAAGAACGCGCCCTGCATCGTCTTCATCGACGAGATCGACGCGGTCGGACGCTCGCGCGGCGCGGGCTACGGCGGCGGCAACGACGAACGCGAGCAGACGCTGAACCAGCTTCTGGTCGAGATGGACGGCTTCGAGGCCAACGAGGGCATCATCATCGTCGCGGCGACCAACCGGCCCGACGTGCTCGATCCGGCCCTGCTGCGCCCCGGGCGCTTCGACCGCCAGGTTCAGGTTCCGAACCCCGACATCAAGGGCCGCGAGAAGATCCTCGGCGTCCATGCCCGCAAGGTGCCGCTGGGTCCGAACGTCGATCTGCGCATCATCGCGCGCGGCACGCCCGGTTTTTCCGGCGCCGACCTTGCGAACCTCGTCAACGAATCCGCGCTGATGGCGGCCCGGGTGGGTCGGCGCTTCGTCACGATGGAAGATTTCGAGAACGCCAAGGACAAGGTCATGATGGGCGCCGAGCGCCGGTCCATGGTGATGACGGAGGACGAAAAGCGGCTCACCGCCTATCATGAAGCGGGCCACGCGATCGTCGGCCTGCACGTGCCGCAGCATGATCCGATCCACAAGGCGACGATCATTCCGCGCGGGCGCGCCCTCGGCCTCGTCCTCTCGCTTCCCGAGCGGGACCAGCTTTCCGTGAGCTGGACCAAGTACACCTCCAAGATCGCCATGGCGATGGGCGGCCGCGTGGCCGAGGAGATTATCTTCGGCAAGGAGAACGTCACCTCGGGTGCGGCCTCCGACATTCAGCAGGTGAGCAAGATCGCCAGGGCGATGGTCACGCAGTTCGGTTTCGCCGAAGAGCTGGGATATGTCGATTACGCGAACGAACAGCAAAGCTATCTCGGCGGATATGGCGGCGGCACGAACCATTCCGCAGCGACCCAGAAGGTGATCGACGACAAGGTCAAGGAGATCATCGACACCGGCTATCAGACGGCGACCCGCATCCTGACCGAGCATCGTGACGAGCTCGAACGTCTTGCCCAGGGCCTTCTGGAATACGAGACGCTGACCGGGAGCGAGATCATGAGGGTGGTGAACGGTGAGCCCCTGAAACGCGGCGACGATGACGACCGGCCGGATCAGGGCAACACGCCGTCCATCACCTCGATCCCGAAGACCAAGCCCAAACCGAAGCCGGAAGGCGGGCTGGAGCCGGAACCCTCCGCCTGACCTCAAACCGTAAGAAACAGGCCGCATTGCCATCGGCATTGCGGCCTTTTCGTTTTTTGGAACCAAGCCTCGATGCACCAAGACCGATACCAGGAAGAAGCGGATTTCCGATCCGCACCACCCCTCTCGTTTTCCATCGCCGTCGCCCTTGCGGTCGTCCTCGCCTTCATCTCCTTCGACCTCCTGCGCTCGCCGGAGGGGAAATGGCTGCTGCGAGAGGGCGGCGGGATCGAATCCGTCACCGCGGTGCTTCTGGGCTATGCGGCGCTTCTCTATGCGGGGGCGCGCACGGGTCCGCGTAACTGGCACGTCGCGGTCGGGCTCATCCTCCTGGCGATGCGGGAACTCGATTTCGACAAGCGTTTCACCAGCGAGGGCATCCTTCAGCTTCGCCTTTATAGCGGCGACAGCCCCTTGTGGGAAAAGCTCGTCGGCGCGGCCGTGGTGTGCCTCGCCGTTGTCGTTCTGGTGCGGCTCGCCTTGTTCCAGCTGCGCCCCTGGCTGCGCGCCCTCTCCCAGGGCGCCGCGTGGGCCTGGCTCTTCGCGCTGTGCGGCGTGCTGGTGGTCTCGGCGAAATCCCTGGACGGTCTGGCGAGAAAGCTCGCGCCGCTGGGCGTCGACGTGCCGGACGACATTTCGGACCTCAGCTCCCGGATCGAGGAGCTGTTCGAGCTCTATTTCGCCCTTGTCCTTCTCGCGTCACTGGCGATCCTGATCCGGCGAAAGGAATCGTGATGCCCGCTCTCGTCCCGACCGAACATTCCGCGAAGGTCACCTGGCTCGGCCGGGTGCCGCATCGCGACCGCAAGGCCGTCGATGGCATGGCAGTCGAGGCGATGCCCCTCGATTTCGGCGGGATGGAGGGAGAGTTTCACGCGGGCCTGACCCGTCCCTCCTGCGGCCGCGTCACCTCGCAGCATCCCAAGGGCACCGAAATCGCGAATGTGCGCCAGATCTCGATCATCGCGGCCGAGGAACTGGCCATCATCGCCGAGCGCATCGGCGTCGCACGTCTCGATCCGGCCTGGCTCGGGGCGTCGATCTGCATCGAGGGGATCGAAGATTTTTCCCACGTGCCCCCTTCGGCGCGGCTGCAGGGGCCCGACGGGGTCACGCTCGTCGTCGACATGCAGAACGAGCCCTGCCAGTTGCCCGCGATGACCATCGTCGAACAGGAGGGCGAGGCCGGGAAGAAGTTCAAGGCGGCGGCCGAGGGTTTGCGCGGTGTCACGGCCTGGGTCGAACGCCCTGGCACGTTGCGCATCGGCGAGACGCTGCGCCTCCACCTGCCGGGCCAACGCGCTTGGGCCGGCAGCTAGGGTTCAGGCCGTCAGGCCCTCGGGCTCCGGAAGGCCCCTGGCGCGACAGAAGGCGGTCACGGTGTTGGCCAGAAGGCACGCGATGGTCATCGGCCCCACGCCGCCCGGAACCGGTGTGATCGCGCCGGCGACCTCGGCACAGGATTCGAACGCGCAATCGCCGACCAGCCGCTGCTTGCCGTCGCGTTCGATCCGGTTGATGCCCACATCGATGATCGTGGCGCCGGGCTTCACGTAATCCCCGGTGATCATTTCGGGCCGTCCCACGGCGGCGACGAGGATGTCCGCCCGCCGGGTGACCTGCGCGAGATCCCTGGTGCGCGAATGCGCCATCGTGACCGTGCAGGAATCCCGCAGCAGAAGCTGCGCCATCGGCTTGCCGACGATGTTGGACCGGCCGAGCACGACCGCGTCGAGCCCCGAGAGATCTCCCAGATGCGCGCGCAGCATCATCAGACAGCCGAGGGGCGTGCAGGGCACCATGCTCTTCTGTCCCGTCCCGAGCCGCCCGACATTCGAGACATGAAAGCCGTCGACATCCTTCAGCGGGTCGATCGCGGCGATGACCAGATCGGGGTCGAGATGCGCGGGCAGGGGAAGCTGCACCAGGATCCCGTGCACGGCCTCGTCGCCGTTGAGGGCATAGATCAGATCGAGCAGTTTGGCCTGCGTGGTCGTGTCGGGCAGGCGATGCTCGATCGACCGCATCCCGCATTCGTCGGTCATCCGGTTCTTGGACCTGACATAGATCTGCGAGGCGGGGTCCTCGCCGACGAGGACCACGGCGAGGCCCGGCACCTGCCCGGTCTGATCCGCCAGCCGGGCGACGTGGTCCGCGACGCGCCTGCGTATGCCGGCCGCGAAGGCCTTTCCGTCGATGATCCTGGCGCTCATGTCGTCGTCTCTCCGAATTTTTGGGAGGGCCGCTCCGGCCCGTTCAGAACAGCCCTTCGACCTGGCCCATCTCGTTGAGGCCGATGGTCTCGGCCGCGGGCGCGCGGGGCAGGCCGGGCATCGTCATGATCTCGCCGCAGATGGCCACGACGAAGCCTGCCCCCGCCGACAGCCGCACCTCGCGCACCGGCACGGTGAAACCGGTGGGCGCGCCGCGTGCGGCGGGATCGGTCGAAAAGCTGTACTGCGTCTTCGCCATGCAGACGGGAAGGTGGCCGTATCCCTGATCCTCCCATTGCCGAAGCTGCGAGAGAACCTTCTCGCTCATCAGGGCGCCGTCGGCGCGATAGATCCTGCGGCAGATCGTGTCGATCTTTTCCGCAAGGGGCATCTCGTCGGGATAGCTGGGCGTGAAATCGCTCTCCCCGCGATCGGCGATCTCCGCCACGCGGGTCGCGAGATCCCGGATCCCGTCCGAGCCTTCGGCCCAGTGCCGGCAGAGGATCGCCTTCGCATCGCGTGCGGCGACGAATTCCTGCAAGGCCGCGATCTCGGCCGGGGTGTCGCCAAGGAAATGGTTGATCGCGACGATGACGGGTGTTCCGAACGCCGTCATGTTCTCGAGATGGCGTCCGAGATTGGCGCAGCCGCGCCGGACCGCCTCGACATTCTCGGCCCCGAGATCGGCCTTGGCCACGCCGCCATTCATCTTCATCGCACGGATCGTTGCGACCAGTACGACGCAATCGGGGGCGAGGCCGGCCTGACGGCACTTGATGTTCATGAATTTCTCGGCCCCGAGATCGGCCCCGAACCCCGCTTCCGTCACCACGTAATCGGCGAGCTTCAGGGCCGTCCTGGTGGCGATCACGGAATTGCAGCCATGCGCGATGTTTGCGAACGGCCCGCCATGCACGAAGGCGGGCGTGTGTTCCAGCGTCTGAACGAGGTTGGGCTGCATCGCGTCCTTCAGAAGGACGGTCATGGCCCCGTCCGCCTTTAGATCGCGCGCATGGATCGGCGTCTGCGCGCGCGTATAGGCGACGATGATCGCGCCGAGGCGCCGTTGCAGGTCGTCGATCGACGTGGCGAGGCACAGGCACGCCATCACTTCGGAAGCGACGGTGATGTCGAAGCCGGATTCTCGCGGGAACCCGTTGCCGACGCCCCCGAGCGACGTGGTGATCGCGCGAAGGGCACGGTCGTTCATGTCGACGACCCGCCGCCACACGACCCGGCGCGTGTCGATCTCGAGCGCATTGCCCCAGTAGACATGGTTGTCGATCATCGCCGCGAGCAGGTTATGCGCGCTCGTGATGGCGTGGAAATCGCCCGTGAAATGCAGGTTCATCTCTTCCATCGGGATCACCTGGGCGCGGCCGCCGCCCGCCGCACCGCCCTTCATCCCGAAACACGGCCCGAGCGACGCCTCGCGGATGCAGATCGCCGCGCGTTTGCCGATGGCGTTGAGCCCGTCTCCGAGCCCGACCGTGGTGGTGGTCTTGCCCTCGCCCGCGGGTGTGGGGTTGATCGCCGTCACGAGGATCAGCTTGCCGTCGCGCCTGTCGGCGAGACCGTCGATGAATCCCTGGCCGACCTTCGCCTTGTCGTGCCCGTAGGGCAGCAAGTCGTCGCCGCTGATCCCGAGCTTCGCGCCGATTTCCTGCACGGGCAGCTTGGGCGCCTCGCGGGCGATCTCGATGTCGGTCCTGAAACTCATGACGCCTGACCCTCAGATTGTTTCCTCTCCGCTATATCGCGCGGCCGCGATGGCCAAGGGGCCGCGCGCGCCCAAGCGGGAATTTAGCGGTCCCGGATGCCCCTGCTGCGCTCCCGGGAACGGGGTGTGCCGCACGGCGAGCCGCAGGATTTTACGAAAGCGTACGGAACCGCGACTCGTACTTCGAGTTAGGCCCCCGACGACAAGGAGATATCAGATGTTGAATGCCAGCCTTGCGATTTATGGTGGTGTGTTTCTCGGTATGACGATGGCCGCATTCGCACTCGTATGATCGTTTTCCGGCCCTTCGGGGCTGTCGACGAGACCGCGTCCCTTTCCCTCGGGCGCGGTCTTTTCTTTTGCTCAGGCGGGCAGCATCGTTCCCTGAAGTAGCGCGATCTCCCTTCGCGTTTCCCCGCTCTTCGCCCAGACGGTCGCCCGCACGATCGTCAGGCGCCGTCCGGGCTTGACGACTTCCCCGCGCGCGACGAGCAGATCCCCCTGCGCCGGGCGAAGCAGGTTTATCTTCATCTCGACCGTCAGGACCTCTTCGGCCTCGCCCATCGTCGTCAGCGCGGCGTATCCCGCGGCGGTATCGCCGATGGCGAATGTCAGGCCCGCATGGCCGAAGCCGTGCTGCTGTCGCGATCCTTCGAGGATCGGGGCCTCGATCACGCAGAATCCCTCCCCCACCTCGACCAGCGACGCACCCAGCGTCCTCATCATCGACTGGCGCGCGAAGCTCGCGTGGATCCGGTCGGCGGTCACGCGGCGCGGCGGCGGGGCACGGGCACGGCACAGGGATGCTTGCCCGTCAGAACGGCGCAGGCCCTGCGGCCCATCAACCGGGCAAGCGGGGGCGCGCACCAGTCGAGCCCCCCGGTATAGGTCCCGTAGGCGGGCATGATCAGATGCGTCTCGTCGTAGAGGAAGCAGGGCCGCGAGACCGATGTCCCGCGCACCGCGAGCCGTGCCTTGGGGTGGTAATGTCCGCTGATCTCGCCCGTGGCGGGCGTCGCGATGTGCCGGAACGTGAGCGGGCCGAGCGTCAGGGTCTCGGCGGAACGGCCGCCCAGATCGCTCGGCGCCGGGTCGTGGTTCCCGGCGATCCAGATCCAGTCGCGGCCGCGCTGCAAGCGCGCGAGCCACGCGCATTCGTCCGGGGTGAGTCCCGCCCGCGCCGCATCGTCGTCGAGTGAATCGCCCAGCGAGATCACCGCATCGGGATCGCAGCGCGCGATATCGGCGTCGAGACGCGTCAGCGTGTCGTGCGTCTCGTAAGGCGGCAGCATGGCACCGCCGCGCCGTGCCATCCGCTCGGACTTGCCCAGATGCAGGTCCGAGACCACGAGGACGCGCCGCTCGGGCCAATGGAGCGCGCCGCTGCCCAGCGCCTGCAAATGCGCCGAACGGAGAGAGATGTTCACGATGTTCATTTTCGAACCTTACCGGGTCGGGAATCGACCCCGCAAGTCAATCCTCCGCGCGCCAGTGGCGCTTTTCGGCCGCGGGATCCATTTCGAGCCCGGCCGTGGCCATCAGGCGGCTCGCCTCCTCGGCCAGGAGCCGCTCGGTCGCCGATCCTTCGACCGGAACCCGCCCCGCCTCGAGGAACAGCGGCGCGGCGAGCGGCGTCACCCGGTCGAGCACGACGTGATCCACCCGCCCGGCCGTGCGGTCGAGCATGTCCTCGATGCGGCCGAAATCGACCAGACCCTTCAGCGCCTCCTCGCGGGTGATATCCATGAGCAGATGGTCGGGCTCGTATTTGCGCAGCACGTCATAGAGGATGTCCGCCGAGAACGTCGCCTGCTTGCCGGATTTGCGCTGACCGCGGGTCTGCCGTTCGATCAGGCCGGAAATGACCGCCGATTGCTTGAAGGTGCGCTTCATCACCGCGTTGCCGGCAAGCCAGGTTTCGAACGTCTCGCGAAGCCCCGCCCGATCGAAGAGCGGCTCGGGATGGACCAGCATGTCGAGGCCCCAGATCAGCGTCGCGTAGTCGGTCGAGACGAAGCCCATCGGATGCAGGCCCTGCTCCTCCATCCGCGCGGTCAGCAGAAGGCCCAGCGTCTGCATCGCGTTGCGGCCCGCGAAGCCGTAGACGCAGGTATGCGCGCGGCCCTCATGCGGAAAGCTCTCGATCAGGATGCGGTCGGTCTGCGGCAATTGCGACCGTTCGCGCTGCAGATGCAGCCAGTCGCGCGTGGGCGCCGGCAGGTCCGGCCAGTCCCCTTCGGCGAACATCCGCAGGATCCGCTCGGAAAGCTGCGTGGACGTGGCGAACTTGGTGCCCATGAAGGTCGCGATCTTGGGCTCCTTGTCGGGGCGGCGGGTGACCTCGACGATCATCTCCCTCAGCCCCTCGTAGCGGACGATCTGGCCGCCGATGAGGAACGTGTTGCCCACCGTCAGCGTGGCCGCGAACCCCTCTTCGATCTCGCCCAGGGGGGTGCCGCCGCGGCGGTTCTTCATCCGCACCTTCAGAAGGTCGGCATCCATGATCGTGCCGATATTCTGGCGGATGCGCTGGGCGGTGCGCGGATCGCGCAGATGCCAGAGCCCGTCGGCGCCCTGTTTCAGGCGCTGCCATTGGTCGTAGGCCCGCAAGGCATAGCCGCCGGTCGCCACGAACGCGATGCAGGCGTCGAAATCGGCGCGCGAGAGGCCCGCATAGGCGCCCGCGCCGCGCACCTCGTCATAGAGCGAATCGGCGTCGAAGGGTCCCGCCGCCGCGCGGATCAGGATATGCTGGCAGAGCACGTCGCGCGGACCGGGACCGCGCGGATCGCCGTCGAGATCGCGCTCGATCACGGCCTGGAGCGCGGCCACGCATTCGACCACTTCGAACCGGTTGGCCGGTACGAGAAGCGCCTTGCTCGGCGCGTTGTAGCGGTGGTTCGCGCGGCCGATCCGCTGCACCAGCCGTTTGACGTTCTTCGGTGCGCCGATCTGGATGACGAGATCCACGTCGCCCCAGTCGATCCCGAGGTCGAGCGACCCGGTGCAGACGATCGCCCGGAGCTCGCCCGCCACCATCGCCGCCTCGACCCGCAGGCGCTGTTCACGCGACAGCGACCCGTGGTGGATCCCGATCGGCAGCCCCTCGTCGTTCTGCAGCCAGAGTTCGTGGAAGAAGATCTCGGCCTGCGCGCGGGTATTGTGAAAGATCAGCGTGGTCTTGTGGCGGCGCACCTGATCGAGGACCGCGGGGATCGCGTAGCGCCCGCCGCCGCCGGACCAGGGCGGCGCTGCGTCGGTTTCCAGCATCGCGATGTCGGGATCGGGGCCGGGATCGGCATGGATGATCTCGCAGGGATCGGGGTGGCGCGCCAGAAAGCGGGCGATCGCCGCGGGATCCTCGACCGTCGCCGAAAGCCCGACGCGGCGCATCCCGGGGCACATCTCCTGAAGCCGCGACAGGGCCAGCATGAGCTGGTCGCCCCGTTTCGATTCCGACAGCGCATGGATCTCGTCGATCACCACGCGTCTCAGGCCCGCGAACATCCGCGGCGCATCCTCGTAGCTGATCAGCAGCGCGAGGCTTTCGGGCGTGGTGAGCAGGATATGCGGCGGGTCCGCCCGCTGGCGCTTCCTGCGGGTGGCCGAAGTGTCGCCGGTGCGGTCCTCGATCCGGATGGGCAGGCCCATCTCGGTCACCGGCACCGTCAGGTTGCGCCTTATATCGGAGGCGAGCGCCTTGAGCGGCGAGACATAGAGCGTGTGAAGCCCCGCATGATCGCCCCCGGCAAGCTCGACCAGGGTGGGCAGGAACCCCGCCAGCGTCTTGCCGCCGCCCGTCGGCGCGATCAGCAGGAGCGACGGGTCGCGGGCGCGGTCGAGCATGTCCTGCTGATGCGGATGGATCGACCAGCCGCGTTGCGCGAACCAGTCGTGAAACTTGCGGGGAAGATCGGCCATTGTGCTTATCTAGGGGCATTGTGCGGGGATCTCCATGATCGCTGTGGCCTGCATGCAGCAAGAGGTACGGGAATGCCGAAGATATTCGTGATCGGGGCGACGGGCGGGGTCGGCGCGCGGCTGTTGCCGATGCTGAAGGGGCACGAGGTCCACGCGCTCCATCGCAGGCCGGAGCAGGCGAAGGCGCTGCAACGCGAGGGGGTCACCCCGCATGAAGGCGACCTCATGGAGATGGGCGCCGAGGATTTCGCCGCCGTTCTTCGCGGGATGGACGCGGTGGTCTTCTCGGCCGGCGCCGCGGGATCGGGCGAGGATCGCACCCGCACGATCGACGGCGAGGCGCCCCCGAAGCTGGTCGAGGCGATGGCGCGCGAGGGGGTTCGCCGGCTGATCCTGGTCTCGGCCTTCATGGATGCGGGACGGTCGAAGGGCCTGGGCGAAGGCTTCGAGCTCTACATGGCCTGCAAGCGCCGCGCGGATGTCGCCGTGGCCGCCAGCGATCTCGACTGGGTGATCCTGCGGCCCGGCACGCTGATCGACGCCGACGGTCGCGATGCCGTCACCGCCGGGCCCGCCATCGCCTATGGCGACACGTCGCGCGGTCATGTCGCGGCGATGATCGCGGCCCTGATCGACCGCCCCGCGATCGGTCGGGAGATCATCGAGATGACGGACGGCGACACGACGGTGGCCGCCGCCCTCGACCGGCTGGAGCGGCGGCCCCGCCCCTAGTGCATGATATCGTCCTCCTCGACGAACAGGTTGGCCCAGGCGCGATCGATCAGCTCCGGTGACATCCGGGGCGGAATGCCCTCGAAGGCGCAGATCGACAGCATCTGGTCGATGAGGAAGACCGGCTGGTAATTCGCGTATTCGTTGTCGATCTCGGGATAGCGGTTCTTGAGCAGGTGAACGAGCGTCGCCTCGTCGAGCGGCATGCCCTTCTTCTTCGCCACCAGGCTGAAGATCTTGAGGAAATCCTTCTGGTTCGGCCCGTCGATCCTGATCTTGTAGAAGATCCGCCGGAGTGCGGCGCGGTCGAAGATCTTGTTGGGATGGAAGTTGGTCGAGAAGATGACCAGCGTGTCGAACGGCACCTCGAACTTCTCGCCCGATTGCAGGGCGAGAATGTCCTTCTGTTCCTCCAGCGGAACGATCCAGCGGTTGATGAGCGCCTGCGGCGGATCTTCCTGCCGCCCGAGGTCGTCAACGATGAAGACCCCTCCCGTCGACTTGAGCTGCAACGGCGCCTGATAGGTGCGGGCGGTCTCGTTGTAGACGAGGTCGAGCATGTCGAGCGTCAGCTCGCCGCCGGTGACGACGGTGGGACGCTCGCACCAGACATAGCGCGCGTCGTAGCGCGTCCTGAGCCGAAGCGACGCGGGATCCTCCTCCTGCTCCTCGGCCGCGGAATGCACGATCGGATCGTAGACGGTGATGACGTGGCCGGCATATTCGATCGCCCTCGGCACGTAGATCCTGTCGCCGAGCGCGTCGCGGATCCCGTTCGAGATCGAGGATTTGCCGTTGCCGGGCGGCCCGTACATCAGGATCGACCGGCCCGACCCGACGGCGGGGCCCAGATGGTCGATCAGGCTGGTGGGCAGGATCAGATGCCCCATGGCCGAGGTCAGCTGCTGCCGCGTCATGGCGATGTTGCGGATCGACTGTCGCGCCACCTGTTCGCGGTAGACCTCGAGCGGGACCGGCATCGGGCCGTAATATTTCGACTGTCCGAGCGCGTCCTGGGCGCGGGACTTGCCGGCCTCGCTCAACCGATAGCCGATCTCGGATCCCGATCCCGCATGCATGTTGCCGGTCGCCTCGATCAGCTTCATCGTCCGCGTCCGGTCGACGAGCTCCTGTGTCACCGCCGCGGGAAGGCAGATCAGCCTGGCGATCTGGCTCACTTCGGAGGCATTGGTGCGAAACATCGTCTTGAGCAGGATATCCCGCATCATTACCTCGGGCAGCCGCATGTCCTCGATGCTTCTGGGAACGGGCGGCGCCAGAACGGCGGAGGGTGTCATGTTCATCGATCGGGCTCGCGTCTGCTTGCAGATGCGCAGCCTACCGCGCCCGGGTGGCGAAAGCGTAAAGACCGGCCCGGACCCCGGCACGGGCCCCTGTCAGATCGCGGCGAGGATCAGGTAGAAAAGGAGGGCCGGCGCCAGCGCCAGCCCCATGGGGAACTTCGGCGACCGCCAGCTTTCCCAATGCGAGGTGCTTTCGCGCAAGGCCGGGATCGCGCGGGCCAGCCGGTGCGTCGCCAGCGCCGCGAGAAGCGTCGCCGCCAGGAGGAAGAGCAGCACGCCTGCATCGGCAAACGCCACGAACGGCGCGGCGGCGGCTGCGAATTTCGCGTCCCCCGCGCCGAGCGCGCCGAGCATGTTGAGCACGAACCCCACCGCCAGCACCACCGCCAGATGCAGCCACCCCTGGACCCAGAGCTCGACCGGAAGGGCGACCGGCCCCACGACCAGATACACGCCGACAAGCGCCAGCACGGCCTTGTTGGGGATCTTCATGCGCGCCATGTCCGACCAGGCGACCCAGAGGCAGACCGGGATCACGAAGGGCAGAAAGGCCAGCGCGGCCTGCGCGGGCAAGGTGATGGACATCGCGATCTGCGAGAAGGGGTGCAAGACGTCAGTTGACGATGTTGGTTTCGAGTGCCGCAAGCGCCCGTGCGGCGACCTCGAAATGCTGCGGATGCGTCTCGATCGCCTCGCGCAGAAGACCCTGCCCGATGGCCACGTCGCCTTGCTTGATCGCGGCGAGGCCCAGCGTATGCAGAAGCTGCGCGCGCTGGACCTGCGTCATCTGCACCACGGGCAGTTCGTAGTTGCGCTGCGCGCCGCGGGCCAGTGCCAGGTTGTTCATCGCGGTGAAGAGGTCCCGGTCATGGGTCAGCGCATCGGCGAAAAGCCGTTCCGCCGCGGCGTAATCGCCGCGGGTCAGCTTGGAATATCCCCAGTTGTTCATCACGCTCGCCGGCGTGGTGGTGAGATCGACCGCCGTCCGGTAGAAGCTGTCGGCCTTCTCCCACTCGCCGTTGCTGTCCGCGATCATTGCCTCGAGCCGGTACCGGCGATAGGTCTCGATCGTCGGCGGAACGAGGGCGAGCTGCGCCTCGGCGGCGCCCCACTCGCCGGTCCGGATCAACGCATCGGCGAGCGCCACGCGGTCATCGGGGATCGCGCCGGGCATCCCGGTCACCTGTGTCCAGACGGGGACCGCCTCGGCCGGTCGCTTGGCGCGGATCAGCGATTCCGCCAGACCGCGCTGCAGGTCGATGCGGCCGGGTTCGACGGCGGCGGATCTTCGGAAATAGGTTACCGCCTCGTTCGGATCGGCAACGGTCAACATGATATCGCTGAGGTTGCTTTCGTCGATGACGTTCACGTCCTTGATGGCGCGTTCCACCTCGGCCATGTCGGAGCGACCGCCGCAACCCGCGAGCGCGGCCGCGCCGCCGAGAAAGAGCGTGACGATCATGGGGTGGCGCATTGTCCTGCGTCCTTCTTGTCTGCTCGCCGCGATCACTCCGCCGGCACGATCAGGTAGGACCCCCGCCCCCGTCGGATCAAGGAGAAGTTTTCGCCTTGGGGTTGAGCGTAGGAAGGTTCCTCGAGTTTGGCGAGCGCCAGCGTCAGGTTGGCGCGGATATCGTCGCTCCGGCCGTTATCGGCCGCAAAGGCGGCGCGGAACACCCGGCTGGCTTCGGCGGTCTCGCCCCGCTCCATCAGCACCACGCCCAGATTGTTCTGCGCGGGCACGAATGTCGGGTCCTTCTCGACGGCCCGGCGGAGGAGCCGCTCGGCCTGGCCCAGCCGGCCCAGGGCGAGATTGGCCGATCCGAGCGCGGAGAGCACCTCGACGGTCGTTCCTTCCTCGGCCGCGCCGCGCAGATAGGCCTTGAGGGCGAGATCGTACTCGCCCGCCGCCATCAGGCGGTGCCCCACGACCATGCCGGCCACGCTCTCGGCCCGGCGATCGACGCCCGCGGGCGCGAAAACCCCGTCCGACGCGCTTCGATCCGGCCCCGAACACGCGGCAAGACCGATCGTCAGGAGCAGGAAGGCCGCTCGGGTCACGTGGATCCTTCAGTTCGACATGTCTCCCAACACGACTACGATGTTGTAGATCGAAGGTCCAAGCAAGATGATGAGAAGCGGCGGCACGGTCAGCATCATCGTGGCCAGCGTCATCTTGGTCGGCAGGGTGTTGGCCTTTTCCTCGGCGCGCATGACCCGCTTGTCGCGCATCTCCGCCGCATAGACGCGCAGCGCCTCGGCCACCGACGTGCCGAAGGTCGCCGACTGGATCAGGACGTTGACGAAGTTCGACACGTCGGCCACGCCCGCGCGTTCGCCCATTTCCTTGAGCACGACGGACTTGTCCTTGCCCGCCCGGATCTCGTCGCTGACCAGCGCGTATTCGTCCGCGAGCGCCGGAAAGGCCGCCCGGATCTCGCGCGAGACGCGCGCGATGGAATGGTCCATCGACTGGCCGGCCTCGACGCAGACGAGCATCATGTCGAGGCTGTCGGGAAATCCGGTGACGATCTCTTCCTGGCGCTGCTGGATCCTCTTGGTGATCCAGTATTTCGGCGCCATGTACCCGATCGTGCCGGGGATCAGCACCGACAGGACGAGGCCTCTCGTCGTCGTATCCGTTCCGTTGGCGTCGTTGACGAGGGTATAGAGGACCCCGAGCGCCAGAAACCCGATGCCCAGCGCGAATTGCGCGAAGTGGAAGGTGCGCACGGCGTTCTTGCTGCGATATCCCGCGCGGATCAGTTTCATCCGGATCTCGGAGAATTCGCGTTCGTCCTGGGGTTCGAGAAAGGTCGAATACTTCTCGAGCTTGTCGTGCTTGCCGCCGATGCGCAGGTTCGCGGCACCCGCACCGCCCGTGCCCGATCGTTCCGCCTGGGCGGCGCGGCGGAATTTCTCCATCGGGTCGCGTTTTCTCTGCACCAGGAACGGCAGGCTCGCGAGGATCAGCAGCAGGCCGAGGCCCCCCACCGCCATCAACGGCCCGGCGGGCCCGAGCGTCGCAACCAGGAAGAGCGGGATGGCGTCCATGCCTCTGCCTCAGACCTTGATGTTCACGAGGGCGCGCATGACGAAGACGTTCGCGGCGAGAAATCCGGCCACGATCAGAAAGGCGGGAATGAAATAGGCGGTTTTCTTCACGTCGTCGTAATAATCCGGCTGGAGCACGTTGATCGCGACGAGCGCCACGAGCGGGAATCCCGACAGGAACACGCCCGACCATTTCGCCTCCGCCGTGATTGCCTTCACCCGCCGGAACAGCCTGAAGCGCGACCGGATCACCTTGGCGAGGCCATGCAGGACCTCGGCGAGATTGCCGCCCGATTGCTGCTGGATGACGACGGCCACGGCGAGAAAGCGCAGATCCTGCATGTCGAGACGCTCTGCCATCGCCTTGAGCGCCTCGCCGACGTCGCGCCCGTAGGCCGCCTCGTCGGCGATCACGCCCATTTCCGAGCCGAGAGGGTCCGGCGTCTCCTGCGCGACCGCGGCCAGCGCCGACGAGAACGGATGCCCCACACGCAGCGAGCGCACCATCAGCTCCACCGCGTCGGGAAGCTGCTCCTCGATCAGCGCGAGGCGCTTCCTGGCCTTGGTGTTGACCCAGACGAACACGCCGCCCACGCCCATCGCCGCGGAGACCGCGATCCGGATCGGCGCCGAGGCATCGGTCGTCTGCGAGAGCCCGACGAAGACCAGTGCGCAAAGCGCCGCCATCACGAGGACGAGCTGCGTCGGCGTGAAGGCGATGTTGGCCTTCTGCGCCTTCCGGGCGAGCAGGGAATAGAGCGGGATCTTCTGGCTCTGCATGTGCTGGCCCATCTCCTTGCGGAGCTGGTCGAGCACCTGATCGCGCGCCTTGCCCTGTTCGAGCATCTCCAAGCGGCGATTGACGCGATTGTTGAGGCTGATGGATTTGCCGAACACCACCAGATAGAGGCCTTCGACCAGCAACAGGACGGCGACGAAGATCAGGCCGTAGATGACGGGTTCCGCGCTCAGCATGACCGGGCCCTAACCTGAGGTCGCCGCGAAGATCTCGGGCGGCAGGTCGCAGCCCCACATCCTGAACCGTTCGGAGAAATGCGACCGGACCCCGGTCGCGGTGAAATGGCCGACGATCATGTTGTCGGGCGTCAGGCCCGTCCGCTGGAACCGGAACACCTCCTGCATCGAGATCACGTCGCCCTCCATGCCGGTGACCTCGGTGATCGAGGTCATGCGTCGCGATCCGTCCTGCAATCGGCTGACCTGAACGATGAGATGCACGGCCGAGGCGATCTGCGCGCGAACGGCCTTGAGCGGCATCTCGATCCCCGCGAGGGCCACCATGTTCTCCAGCCGGCTCACCCCGTCGCGGGCGGAGTTCGCGTGGATCGTCGTCATCGATCCATCATGGCCGGTATTCATCGCCTGAAGCATGTCGATCACCTCCTCGCCGCGGGTCTCGCCCACGATGATGCGGTCGGGCCGCATCCGGAGCGCGTTCTTGAGGCAATCGCGCTGGGTGACGGCGCCCTTGCCCTCGACATTGGCGGGCCGGCTCTCCATCCGCCCGACATGGGTCTGCTGCAATTGCAGCTCGGCCGTATCCTCGATCGTCAGGATGCGTTCGGAATTGTCGATCAGCGACGAAAGCGCGTTCAGCGTCGTCGTCTTGCCCGACCCCGTCCCGCCGGACACGACGATGTTGAGCCGGGTCGATACGGCCGCCCTGAGGTATCGCGCCATGTCCTCGGTGAAGCCCCCGAACCGGACCAGATCCTCGATCCCGAGCTTTTCCTTCTTGAACTTGCGGATCGACACCAGCGAGCCGTCGACCGCGATCGGCGGCACCATCGCGTTGAACCGCGACCCGTCGCTCAGCCTCGCATCGACGTAGGGGTTCGATTCGTCGACGCGCCGGCCCACGGCCGAGACGATCTTGTCGATGATCCGCAGAAGGTGGCGTTCGTCCTTAAAGGTCACGTCGGTCAGCTGCAGGCGACCGTCGCGCTCCACGAAGATCTGCTGCGGGCCGTTGACCAGGATGTCGTTGACCGTGTCGTCCTTCAGAAGCGTCTCGAGCGGGCCCAGCCCCTTCACCTCGTCGAAGAGATCCTGGATCAGCGAGGCCCGCTCGTCGCGGTTGAGCACGACGCCCATCTCGCCCAGCGATTCGCTGACGATCGCCTGGATCTCGGCCTTGAGGTCCTGATCGCTGGCCTGTTCGAGCGCGGAGAGGTTGAGGTTGTCGAGCAGCTCCTTGTGAAGCGAGACCTTGATGTCGCTCAGGCGCTCGCGGCGGCGCTTCTCCTTGTCCACGGGTTCGGCCCGCGCCGCGATCTTGGGCGCGCGCGCCGGCGGGGCAACGGCGGGCGAGGGTGCCGCAGCCGCCGGTATCGCGCCGGTTTCCGCCGCGACGGGATCGGGCCGCGGCGCGCTCTCGCCCGGGGAATGCGGCATCTTCTTGTAGCGTGAGAACATGGAACGGCGTCCTTCAGGAAGGGGTGGTCGCGGCGCGGTCGAGTTCGCGCACGGAAAGCGCCAGCTTCTGGATTTGCCTGCGCAGCGGGTTCTTCCGGGCAGTTCGGGCAAGGGGCGTGCCCTGGTCGTTGGCCTCGGTCACCTGCTTGCCGCCGTCGGGAAGCTGCACCTCGATGGCGATATCGAGGCTTTCCGACAGCCTCTTCAGCCGGCTCTTGCCCGCGAGATCCGAGAATTTCGGAGCCCGGTTCAGCACGTATCTGAGCTTTGCGAGCGGCAGGTCGTCGGCCTCGAGCGCGCGGATCATGCGCAGCGCGTTCTGCGCCGACCGCATGTCGAGTTCGATCATCATGAAATAGAGATGCGCCATCGTCAGGACGGTTTCCGTCCAGAGCACGATCGTCGACGGCATGTCGATGACAACGTAGTCGAAATTCTCGGCGGCCAGTGCGACGATGCGCGCGATATCGTCGGGTGTCAGAAGGTCGAGCGGAAGCATCTCGGCCGGCGCGGTCAGGACGTGAAGCCGGTCCTGATGGAGCTGCAACGCCTGCAGAAAGCTGTCGCCGTCCATCGCTTCGGTATTCTGCAGCAATTCGAGCACCGCATCGCGCTGCGGCAGGTCGAGATATGTCGCGACCGCCCCCATCTGCAGGTCGAGATCGATGAGGCAGACCCGCGCCGGATCCGCGTCGCGCGCTTCGGGCGCGGTGGCGAGTTCCCATGCGAAATTGACCGCGAAGGTTGTCGCTCCGGTTCCCCCGGCGAGCGAATGGACGGGCAGGACGACCCCTTTGCGATCCCCCTTGCCGCCCGGCCGCGCGATCGCCTCGCCGCCGCGGGGAGGGGCCTCCGGCGCGGGCGCGTGCAGCCGTTCGATGGCATCGTGCAGGGCGCCTTCGGGCAGCGGATAGGGGACGAATTCCCGCGCGCCGGACTTGAGCAGCTGGTGCAGCACCATCGGGCTCACCTCTTCGGCGATGACGATGACGTCGACGTCGCGGCGGATGGCGGTCTCGATCAGGTCGACGATCAGGGCCATCCGGCCCTCGTCGTCCTCGTTCATCGCGATGGCGATGAAATCGATGTCGCCGGCCTCGGGCTGGTTGAGAAAGAGCGCCGCATCGTCGTAGGAGAGGTCGCCCCAGGCATCGCCCAGTTCCGTCTCCATGTCCTCGATCAGAAGGTCGAAATTCTGCACGTCGCGGCAAACGGTACAGGCCTTGATCGGAGCGGGCTCGGCCGCACGGGCTGTGGCGTTCGTCATGACCTCAGGTCCTTCGGTTTGCGGGCATCCCACCCCCATTAACGGCGAGGTGTTGCTTTTTGCTTAGCCCGGCTCCGACGGCGCGATCGCCGGCGGTCCGACAGGACATGTGACAGCGGAATCGGGCGATAATGCGACCGAAGTCCCGCAATTGTTCGGCATCCGGCAACGCCGGGGAGCCGTCATTCGGCGATCTGGTCGATCCCCGTTTCCGACGCGGTCCCTGCCACGCCGGGCGCGGGGACGGCGCTCTCGACGTATTCGCGGAAGATCACCTCGGCGTATTTACCGTTGAGCAAGGTCGGCCGTCCGCCGGAAAATCCCGACACTTCGGTGATCGTGCGCCGATTCGCGCGCTCGCGTCCCTGCGTCACAATCAGCGGCTGCGTCTCGCCGAACGAGGCCAGGGCGGCGAGCCTGCCGGGATTGACCCCGTTCGCGACCAGCTCGCGCAGCACCGCCTGCGCGCGGCGCAGGCCGAGCGCCTGGTTGTAGGGGCCGGGCCCGACCAGATCCGTATGGCCGTAGATCCGGAAATTCGCCTCCGGAAACTGGCGGATCCACGCGGCCTGCCTGGCGATGACGGCGCGGGCCTGCGGCTCGAGCGCGGCGCTGTCGAAGGGGAATGTCACCATCGAATCGACTTCGGTCGAAAACCGGTTGTTCAGCCCCTCGATCTGACTGATCCGGCCGCTTTGCACCGCGAGGTTGTTGACGCTCGCCGCGCCGAAACCGCCTGTGCCGAGGCTCGCGCCCGCGGGTCCGTATGTCTCCGGGCCGCAGGCCGCCACGGCCAGAACCGCCAGGATCGGGAAAAGGCGTTTGGCGGTCATTCCGTCCTACTCCATCACGTAGCCGTAGGACCCCGAGAAATCCTGTCTGGCCACCTCGGCCGCCGCGCCCGTCCGGGGCGCGCGCTGTCCGCCGACCGTGTCGCCGAACAGAAACAGCTCGCGTTCCGACGGGATGACCACGCGATCGGTCGGCAGGGCGAGCGCCTCTCCGCGGACCGGGCTGACCAGATGCGCCGTGATGATGATCACGAGCTCGCTCTGCGCGCGCTCGTATTCCGCGGATCGGAAGAGCGCGCCCAGCACCGGGATGTCGCCCAGCCAGGGGACCTGGCCCTTGAGGTCGCGGAAATCGTCCTGCAACAGCCCCGCGATCGCGAAGCTCTCGCCGTCACGAAGCTCGATCGTGGTCTTCGATTCGCGCCGGGTGAAGCCGTTGACGTTGAAGCCGCCCTGCTGGATCGAGACGGTCGGATCGATCCCCGACACGGCCGCCGACAATTCGATGTTGATGACGTCCTCTGCCACGACGCGCGGCGTGAAATCGAGCTCGACGCCGAAGGGCTTGTATTCGATGGCAACGGCATCGTCGCCCGTGGCGATGGGGATCGGGTATTCCCCGCCGGCCAGAAACGACGCCGACTGGCCCGACAGCGCGACGAGGTTCGGCTCGGCCAGCGTCCGGACCACGCCCTTGCTTTCCAGCGCCTCGAGAAGGATCGAGAATTCCAGGCTGCCCGCCCCGAAGCCCAGGGCGAGCGTCCCTTCGGAGGGCGTGGTCCGCGTGACGTTGGTGTCGGGATCGTTGTCGAACCGGTTGATGAGGTTGGACCCGTCGGTATAGGTTCCGCTCCCGCCCCCGACGCCCACGTCGTCGTCCCCGATGATCCCGGCCAAAGCCACCGACGACGACAGCGCCTTGCTCACGGATCGCCGCATCTCGGCAAAGCGGACCTTGAGCATGACCTGCTGCGTCCCGCCCACCGTCATCAGGTTCGACACCCTTTCGGGCGCATAGCGGCCCGCGAGGTCCAGCGCGCGGTCGAGCGAGGTGATCGACGAGACGGTGCCCGACAGGACGATGCCGTCATTGGCCGTGCGGACCTCGATCGGTTCGCCGGGCAGGATCTGGCGCAGCCGTTCCTTGAACTCGCCGATATCGGGAATGACCTGCACCTCGACATTGGTGATGAGCCGCCCCTGCTCGTCGAGAAGGGTCAGCGTGGTGCGGCCCGGCACCTTGCCCAGCACATAGATCGTGCGGTCGGACAGGGTGGAGATATCGGCGATGGCGGGATTGGCAATGCTCAGTTCCGCGAAGGGGCGATCGGATTCGACCACCACCGCGCGGTTCATCGGCACGCTCAGATCCGAGGACGTCGCGCCCTGCATGACGCGCAGCGACTGGCTCCGGGCCTCCCCTGCGTGGAGTGTCGCCAGGGCAAGCGCGAGGCCGACCATGACCGTCTTGAAGATGTTCCGGACGCACATGGGACCCGCCTCTGCCATGGGAATGAACGGATCTTGCGCCCGCCTTGTCGGGGAACAATGCGCGCAAAGCGGGCGCCAATCAATGCGGCGCAACCCTCAGGCGAAAACCGATGTGTATATGGCGCAACACCGCGAAGCGACCGCGCCCGTGATGCGGGAATTGCGGGCGCGGGGGGACAATCAGTTGGTACAGGGGATCGGCATGTCGACGACTTCGGATCCGCGGCGCGTGCGGATGGTGCAGACTTCGTCCTGCGCAACCTCGACGCGCTGTTCCTCGACGATGCCGAGCAATTCGCGCTGTCCGATCTCGACCGCGTCCGCGACGATCTCGTCCTGCACGCCGACCAGCGACAGCGACAGCGTGCCGGTGCTTTGCGCCTGTGCCAGCGCCGCGACATCGCGCGGCGTGGCCTCGACGGTGACGGTGCGTGCGACGCTGGCCTCGGACCGGTCCTCGTCTGCCGATTGGTCGATCGCGACCAGCTTGACGCCCGCGAGGATCAGCTTGGTGACCTCCTCCCGGCCCTGGCCGAGCGATCCCAGGGCGCCGGTCCAGTAGACGTCCACCCGATCGCCGGGCCTGAGGAAGCCCGATACGCCCGACGATACGTCGACGCGGATCGCGAAGGCGCGGTTGCCCGGCGACAGGCGCGCCGACACGCCGGCATCCTCGCCCGGGTCGGTGACCTTGATGGCGAGCACGGCCTCGTTCGCCTCCATCGACCGCAGGACCGAGCGCGCGACATCCACGCCCCGGGGAAAGAGCGCCTCTTCGGTCGAGAACGTTCCTTCGGGGATGGCCGCTTCGGGAAAGTCCACCATGCGCACATCGTCGGGCGCCAGACGCTCGCCGTAGCGCACGGGACGGTTGACGACGTAGATGGGGCGCGTGGCGATCGCGGGTGCCTGGCCGGCTCGCTCGGTCTCGAGCGCGGCTTGCGACGCGGCGATGAAATCCCTGGCCATGAAGACCGCGAAGCCTGCAAGGCCGATGCCGACGAGCAAAACGAGTGCGAATACGAGGCGCATGAGATTCCAACCCGATTTCAGTCGCGGAAAGGCGCGTGTTCGACGCCCGGAAAAGACATGGCTGCGCCCATTGAATGAGCGCAGCCATGCCGGGTTCGAGCTCCCTTTCGGCTCACTCCGTCGCGTTGGTCGCCGGTTCGGCCTTGATCTTGCCGAGTTCGGTCGCGATGTTGTCGGCGATCCCGGTCACGCCATCGTTGACGGTGGCCAGAACGGCGATGCCGAGGCCGACGATGGCGGCGGTCAGCACGACCCAGTCCACCGTGACGGCGCCGTCCTCGTCGTTGCGGAAGGTCTTTGCGAATTCGAACAGTTTCATGATCGGTAGATCCTTTTGGATGCAGAAAGTCGATCCGGCGGGGGACTCCCCTTCGGTACACGGCCTTATTGCCCCTCGATTGCGGCAGGAATCCGACGGCGATCGGGCGATTCCCGTACTTCGTTGCGACACGAACGCGGCCGATCGCGTGGGATATGGGTCCTATGGGTGACGATTCCGCGCGAATCCCGGCGCCCGGGCGATTGGCGCTGGCGGCACGCCTCCACGCGGCCCAGTCTTCGGCGAAAAAGACGTCGAGCTCACAGGGATCGCGCCTCATGCATCACATCATCATCGCCGCGATGCTGGCCATGATCACGGCCGCGTCGCCGCTTCATGCGGACGAGGTCCCGCCCTATCCCGACTTCACCTTCAAGCGGATCAAGCCGCCGGCCCCCGGAACGAAGAAGCGAATCACGGTTCAGATCGATCCCGCGGAGCAATGGCCGCCGCCGGCCCCACCGGCGGTCGCATTGCCCGAAAGTCCCGCATCGCCCGTGGCGACGCCTTCCGCGCGCAGGGGTTCGGGCTATGCGTGGTTCTGGGACGAGGTTCCCGCCGGCGGGGCGGGGATGGCCGGCCTTGCGCAGGCCTTCGCGACATTGTCGCGCCCGCCCGCCGATGCCGCGGCACCGCAATACCGGCTCTCGGCGATGCAAAATCTGGCCGACCGGCACGGGCGCGACATCCTCGCGGCCACGATCGGCACAAAGGTCTCGCCGGCGCTCGCTCTGGCGGTGATGGCGGTCGAATCGAACGGGCGCGTCGACGCCGTCAGTTCGGCCGGGGCCGAGGGCTTGATGCAGCTCATGCCCGCGACCGCGCGCAGGTTCGGCGTGCGCGACAGCCGCATCGCGGCGCAGAACATCCGCGGCGGTGTGGCCTATCTCGACTGGCTGATGGGCCATTTCGACGGCGATCCGCTGCTGGTCCTGGCGGGCTACAATGCGGGCGAGGGGGCGGTGGCGAAACATGCGGGCGTGCCGCCCTATGCCGAGACGCGGGGCTACGTGCCGAAGGTGCTCGCCGCCTTCCAGGTCGCCAAGGGGCTTTGCCTGACGCCGCCGATGCTGATCAGCGACGGGTGCGTCTTCGTCGGCGCGCGCGTGGCGTCGAGCGGCTGAGCCGCGGTCGATCCGCGCCGTCGGCAAATGTTTCGCGCGCGAAACATTTGCCCGGCTCGCGCCTTGTCAGACGATCGTCGCCTCGGTGGCGGCACGGATCTCGTCCTCGGTCACGCCGTCGGCGCATTCCACGATCTTGAGACCGCCTTCGACGACGTCGAGCACGCCGAGATTGGTAATGATGCGATCGACGACACCCGTCCCGGTCAGGGGCAGGCTGCATTCCTTGAGGAGCTTCGATTCACCGGACTTGTTCTGGTGGTCCATGATGACGACGACCTTGCGCACGCCGGCCACGAGGTCCATCGCGCCGCCCATCCCCTTGACCAGCTTGCCGGGGATCATCCAGTTCGCCAGGTCGCCGTTCTCGGCCACTTCCATTGCGCCGAGGATCGCGGTCGCGATCTTGCCGCCGCGGATCATCCCGAACGACATCGAGCTGTCGAAATAGGAGGTGCGCGGCAGTTCGGTGATCGTCTGCTTGCCCGCGTTGATCAGGTCGGGGTCTTCCTCGCCCTCGTAGGGGAAGGGGCCCATCCCGAGCATGCCGTTCTCGGATTGCAGGGTGATGTCCTTGTCGCCGATGTAGTTGGCGACAAGCGTGGGCATGCCGATCCCGAGGTTGACGTAGGTGCCGTCCTCGAGTTCGGCGGCAGCCCGTTCGGCCATCTGTTCGCGGGTCCAGGGCATCAGGACGCCTCCTCTTTCTGGCGGTTGGTCCGCTGTTCGATACGCTTCTCGTGCTCGCCCTGGATGAGGCGGTGGACGTAGATGCCGGGCAGGTGGATCTGGTCGGGATCGAGCGAGCCGCGCGGCACGATCTCCTCGACCTCGGCCACGCAGGTGCGGCCGCACATCGCGGCGGGCGGATTGAAGTTGCGCGCGGTCTTGCGGAAGATCAGGTTGCCGGTGTCGTCGGCCTTCCAGGCCTTGACGAGGCTCACATCGGCGATGAGCGCACGTTCGAGGATATAGGTCTCGCCGTCGAAATCCTTGTGTTCCTTGCCCTCGGCGATCCGGGTGCCCACGCCGGTCTTGGTGTAGAAGCCGGGGATTCCCGACCCGCCGGCGCGCATCCGCTCGGCCAGGGTGCCTTGAGGGTTGAACTCCAGCTCGAGCTCGCCGCCGAGATACTGGTTCATGAATTCCTTGTTCTCGCCCACATAGGACGAGATCATCTTCTTCACCTGCTTGGTCTGCAAAAGGATCCCGATCCCAAAATCGTCGACGCCGGCATTGTTCGACGCGAAGGTCAGATCCTTGGTCCCGGCCTCCTTGATCGCCTGGAGAAGAAGTTCGGGGATGCCGCAGAGGCCGAAGCCGCCCGCGGCGATGAACATCCCGTCGTGAAGCAGGCCGTCTAGCGCCTCGGCGGCCGATCCGTAGACCTTTTTCATGGCTGGAAGTCCTCCACACGTTGTTGCGCAGCTTTCGTCGCAAAGCGTCCGGCCAAAGTCAATCGCGGCCCGGCCCCGGCCTAATCGTCCTTCCTGGCGGCGGCCTTCTTCTTCGGGGCGGCCTTCTTCGCCGCGGCCTTCTTGGCCGGGGACTTCTTGGCGGTGGATTTCTTGGACGTGGACTTCTTGGCGGTCGCGGCCTTCTTCGGCGCGGCCTTCTTGGGGGACTTCTTGCCGGCCTTGGCGGCGCGCTCCTCGAGAAGGACCACCGCCTGGTCGAGCGTGATGTCCTCGGGCTCGATCGTGTCGGGGATCGTCGCGTTGATCTTGTCCCATTTCACGTAAGGGCCGTACTTGCCCTTCATCACGTTCACCGGACCGCCCGCATCTGGGTGCTCGCCGAGCTCGCGCAGGGGGGCCGCGGCCTGACCGCGCCCGCCGCGGCTCGCCACCTTTTCGGCCAGGAGCTGCACTGCGCGGTTCATGCCGACGGTGAAGACGTCCTCGATCGATTCGAGGTTGGCGTTGGTCCCGCCCTTGTGGGAGGTGCTTTCGGCGTGCTTCAGATAGGGGCCGTAGCGGCCGATATTGGCCCAGACGGTCACGCCGTCCTCGGGATGCGGCCCGATCTCGCGCGGCAGCGACAGCAGCATCACGCCGCGTTCGAGGTCGAGTTCCTCGGCGGGCCAGTCCTTGGGGATCGACTGGCGGGGAGGCTTCTTGTTCTCCTCGGTCACCTCGCCGCGCTGGACGTAGGGTCCGAACCGGCCCTTGAAAACGCGGATCTCGTCGCCCTGATCCTTGCCCAGAAGCTTGCCGTCGGGCGGGATCGCGGAGGCTTCGGCCTCGGGATCGGGGGGCCCGAAGGGACGGGTATAGCGGCATTCGGGATAGTTCGAGCAGCCGATGAACGCCCCGCCGGAGCGCGCCGTGCGCATCGAGAGCCGCCCCTGTTCGCAATTGGGGCAGAGCCGCGGATCGGTGCCGTCGGGGTTGGGCGGGAAAAGATGCGGCTCAAGCACCTCGTTGATCTTTTCGAGCACGTCGGTGATCCGAAGCTCCGACGTCTCGGCGATGGCGGCCGAGAAATCGCGCCAGAACCGGTCGAGCAGATCCTTCCAGTCCTGTTCGCCCGCGCTCACGTGGTCGAGCTGGTCCTCGAGATCGGCGGTGAAATCGTATTCGAGATAGCGGCGGAAATAGTTCGCGAGGAACGCGATCACCAGCCGGCCCTTGTCCTCGGGGATCAGGCGGTTGCCGTCGCGGCGCACGTATTCGCGGTCCTGGATCGTCGTGACGATGGAGGCATAGGTCGAGGGACGCCCGATCCCGAGCTCTTCCATGCGCTTGACCAGCGTCGCCTCGGTATAGCGCGGCGGCGGCTGGGTGTGCGATTGCGTGGCCAGCACCGCGCCGTTCTCGCCCAGCACGGCCGAGCCGTTGCGCCGCATGCCGGGCGTGTCGTCGATCACGTCGTCGCTCTTGTCGGCGCGGGCGAAGTCGGCGGCGAGCGAGGTCTTGGAGAATGCGGCCTCCTCGCCTTCGGCGATCTGGGGCAGGCGATTCTCGTCTTCGTCCGAGACGTCGTCGCGGCCCTCTTCGTAGACCTTGAGAAAGCCGTCGAACGTCACGACCTGGCCCGTCGCGCGCAGGACCACGTCACGCTCGCCATCGGCGATCTCGACACTGGTGCGTTCGAGCTTGGCGGCCTCCATCTGGCTCGCCAGCGTGCGTTTCCAGATGAGGTCGTAGAGCTTGCGCTGGTCGCCGTCGCGGATGTCGAGATCCTGCGCGCTGTTGCCCATATCCGTCGGACGGATGCATTCATGCGCTTCCTGCGCGTTCTTGGCCTTGTTCTTGTAGACCCGCGGACTGCCCGGCACGTATTCCTTGCCGTAGCGATTGGCGATCGTCTCGCGCGCGTCGCTGACCGCTTCGGGCGCCATGTCGATGCCGTCGGTCCGCATGTAGGTGATGTGCCCGGCCTCGTAGAGGCGCTGGGCGGTCGACATGCAGGCCCGCGCGCCCATCCCGAACTTGCGGCTCGCCTCCTGCTGGAGGGTCGAGGTCATGAAGGGCGGGGCGGGATTGCGGGTGCTGGGCTTGGCCTCGACCGAGATGACCTTGAGCTTGCGGGACGTGACCGCGTTGACGGCCATCTCGGCCTGGGTCTCGTTCTCAAGGCTGAAACGGTCGAGCTTCTTGCCGCCGAGCGTCGTCAGCCGTGCCTCGAAATCCTGGCCGCGCGGCGTCGTCAGGCGCGCCTTCACCTGCCAGTATTCGCGCGGGCGGAACGCCTCGATCTCCATCTCGCGCTCGACGATGAGCCGCAGGCAGACCGACTGCACGCGCCCCGCCGACTTGGCGCCCGGAAGCTTGCGCCAGAGGACGGGCGAGAGGTTGAAGCCCACGAGGTAGTCGAGCGCGCGGCGCGCCAGATAGGCCTCGACCAGCGGCGCATCGACGTCGCGGGGGTTCTTCATCGCCTCGGTCACGGCGGATTTCGTGATGGCGTTGAACACCACGCGCTTGATCGGGGTGTCCTTGGTGATGGCCTTGCGGTTGCGCAACGCCTCCTGCAGGTGCCAGCTGATCGCCTCGCCCTCGCGGTCGGGGTCGGTGGCGAGGATCAGGTCGTTGTCGTTCTTCAGCGCGTCGGCGATCGCCTTCACGTGCTTTTTCGAGTCGCTTGCGATCTCCCACAGCATCTCGAACCGGTTGTCGGGATCGACCGATCCGTTCTTGGGCGGCAGGTCGCGGACGTGGCCGTAAGACGCCAGAACGGTGTAGTCCGGCCCGAGATACTTGTTGATGGTCTTGGCCTTTGCGGGCGATTCGACGACGACGACCGGCATGGAATTTCCTTTGGACACTCGGGCTCTGGGCCGCGACAGATGTGGGGAGCGCCCCGAACTTGTCAATCGGCCTAGGCTCCGGCGTGCGCCGTTGCAAGCCGGTTGACGCGGCAGGCCGGCCCCGGCGGGGCCTCGCGACGCACGGTTTCGTGAGGGGGAAAACCGCGGTCCGGCCGTCAGTTCCGGCTGAGCATTCCGCCCGGCTGGCGCAGGATCCGCCCGTCGAGTTCGAGCGCGACGATCTCGGCCGTGACGGTCTTGGTGGGTTGGCGCAGGTCGCGGATGAGCTGGTCCTCGGAGGTGGGAGACGGGCCCAGACGATCGAGGATCTGCTGGTGGAGCTTGCTCGTCTCGACGAGCGTGCGCTCCGGCGCGGCCGGCGCGGCCGGCACCGCGGGGGCCGCCGGCACGGGATGCGGCCGCATCTCGGTGCGTCCCAGGGCCGCGAGAACATCCTCGGGACCGCGCACCAGCGTCGCGCCGTCCCGGATCAGCATGTTGCAGCCCGAGGCCCGCGCATCGAAGGGATGACCCGGCACCGCCAGAACCTCGCGGCCCTGGTCGAGCGCGTCGCGCGCGGTGATGAGGCTTCCGGACTTGGCGGCGGCCTCGACCACGACGGTGCCCCGCGCGAGCCCGGAAATGATGCGGTTGCGCCGGGGAAAATGGCGCGCCTGTGGCTGCATCCCGATGGGTTGCTCCGACAGGATGAGGCCCTTTTCCTCGATCTCGCGCGCCAGAACGGCATTCTCGGAGGGATAGACGACGTCGACCCCGCCGGCCATCACGGCGATCGTGCCCGTCTCGAGGCTCGCCTGGTGGCAGATCGTGTCGATCCCGCGTGCAAGGCCCGACACCGTCACGGCTCCGGCGCGCCCGAGGCCGGTCGCCAGCGACCGCGCCATCCGAAGCCCCAGCGAGGAGGCGTTGCGCGCGCCGACGATCGCGATGGTCTCGCGGCCCAGCAGGTCGAGACGACCCAAGGTCCAGAGGAGCGGTGGCGGATCGGGGATCGCGGCGAGAAGGTCGGGATATTCGGGGCTGCCCCAGGCGACGAGGCGGGCGCCGGCCCTCCGGCCGCGGCGCAGCTCATCCTCGGCGATGTCGGCCGGACAGACGACATAGTTGGAGACGCCGGACGCGTTCGCCATTTCCGGCAATCTCGCCAGAGCGGCCGAGGCGTCGCCGGTCTCGGCCATGAGGCGGAAGAAGGTGCTGATCCCGACGCGGCGGGAGCGCAAGAGACGAAGCCAGGCGAGGAAGTCTTCCTCCGAGTGCGGTGGGGTGAGGGGGAGTGGGGTGGAAGAAGTATCCAAAACCGCGCCTCGCTCCGTCTCGTTGCAGGATCAGCTTGGGCCCATAACGGTTAATGGTTCGTAAACGGCTTCAAAAAAGTCGGGAAGCCTTAACCGCTTGATTCCAGGCAGTATTCTTTGCTCGGCGCAAGGGGCGTCACGCCCGCTCGGGCGCGATGTTCCGCGAATCGGACGGCGGGTCTCGTTCACGCCGCGGATCCGCCGACCGTCAGGCCACCGATCATCAGGGTCGGCTGACCCACGCCCACGGGAACCCACTGCCCGGCCTTGCCGCAATTGCCGATGCCGGGATCGAGACCCATGTCGTTTCCGACTGCGCGGATCTGCTGCAACGCGGTCGCGCCGTCGCCGATCAGGGTCGCGCCCTTGACGGGGGCGCCCACCCGGCCGTCCTTCACGCGGTAGGCCTCGGTGCAGGAAAAGACGAACTTGCCGTTGGTGATGTCGACCTGCCCGCCGCCGAACCCGACGGCGTAGATCCCGTCCTTGAGATCGGCCAGGATCGCCTCGGGCGACGCGTCGCCGCCCAGCATGTAGGTATTGGTCATCCGCGGCATCGGCGCATGGGCATAGCTTTCGCGGCGCCCGTTGCCGGTGGGTGCCACGCCCATCAGGCGCGCATTCTGGCGATCCTGCATGTATCCGACCAGCACGCCGTCCTCGATCAGGACGTTGCGCGCCGACGGCGTGCCCTCGTCGTCGATGCTGATCGAGCCGCGCCGGTCGGGCATGGTGCCGTCGTCGAGCACGGTCACGCCCGGCGCCGCGATCCGCTGGCCCATGAGGCCGGCGAAGGCCGAGGATTTCTTGCGGTTGAAATCGCCCTCGAGCCCGTGACCGATCGCCTCGTGCAGCAGGATGCCGGGCCAGCCCGGTCCGAGGACGACATCCATCACGCCCGCGGGGGCCGGCTCGGCCCGCAGGTTGACGAGGGCGATGCGCAACGCCTCGCGGGCGACACCTTCCCACTGCGTGCGGTCCATCAGCCCGGCGAGCCCGTGGCGCCCGCCGCCGCCCATCGATCCCGCCTCGCGGCGTCCGTTCTCCTCGACGATGACGGACACGTTGATCCGCGACATGGGGCGAACGTCGCGCAGGATCTGCCCCTCGCCGCGCAGGATCTCGACCTCCTGCAGGGACGCGGCCAGCGTCGCGGTGACCTGCACGACGCGCGGGTCGAGGTCGCGGGCGAAGGCGTCGATCTCGCGCAGCGTCTCGATCTTCACCGGGAATTCCGCGTCGGCCATCGGGTCGGCATCCGTGTAGAGCCTGACATTGGTGGCGCGCGGCGCCTCGGCCGCGACGCCGCCACCGTCGCCCACGGCCAGGCGGGCGGTGTCGACGGCGCGCATCAGGGCCTTTTCGGACACTTCGGTGGAATGCGCGTATCCCGAGGTCTCGCCCCGGACGGCGCGCAGGCCGAATCCTTCGGCGGCGTCGAAACTCGCGTTGCGCACGCGCCCGTCGTCGAACATGATGGATTCCGACCGCTTGCGCTCGAGGAACAGCTCGCCGTCATCGGCCCCGTCGAGGGCGGTGCGCAGATGGCGAAGGGCCGCGTCCTGATCGATTCGGGTGCCAAGGGGGCGATAGGGCGCGTCTGGCATGGGAACTCCTGCACATGGGTGGCGATGGGGCCGCAATATCACACCGACTTGGTGCCCGGCGGCCAGATGCCGCAAGGCTGCGACTTGTTCACTGCAGCCTAATATGGTTTGAAGCGGCCAGTTTCCAACGGGATGCGTCTGCGTCTCGCCCGCCAGAAGCCTGACAGGACATGCCGATGCGCCCAAGTTTCTCTCTCGCCGCCGCCACCGCGTTCCTTTTTTCCCACGCCGCGACGGCGCAGCCGGTGATCGAAGACCTCGAGATCGTCGGCAAGCCGACGCCCGGCGGCATCGGGTTCCAGCCTGCCGTGACCTCCATCGCCGACGACGTGCATTGGCTCGACGGCATGCTTCTGGTCATCATTACCGCGATCTCCCTCTTCGTGATCGCCCTGATGCTGATCGTCGCGGTCAAGTACAACGCGCGGCGAAGGCATGAGCCCAAGGACTTCACCCACAACACCCCGATCGAGATCGCCTGGACGATCGTGCCGATCGTGATCCTGATCTTCATCGGGGCCTTCTCGCTTCCCGTGCTCTTCAATCAGCAGGAGATCCCGGAGGCCGACGTGACCGTGAAGGCGACCGGGTTCCAGTGGTACTGGGGCTACGAATATCCCGACCATGATTTCAGCTTCGACAGCTACATGATCGGCTCGCCGGCCACGGGCGGCGACAACCGGCTCACGCCCGAGGTCATCGAACAGCTGCAGGAAGCGGGCTATTCCGAGGACGAGTTCAAGCTCGCGACCGACACAGCGATGGTCGTGCCCGTCGACAGCACCATCGTCGTGCAGGTCACCGGGGCCGACGTGATCCATTCGTGGACGATCCCCGCCTTCGGCGTGAAGCAGGACGGCGTTCCCGGCCGCCTGGCCGAGCTCTGGTTCGAGGCGGAGCGCGAGGGCATCTATTTCGGCCAGTGTTCCGAGTTGTGCGGGATCGCCCATGCCTACATGCCGATCACCGTGAAGGTCGTGAGCCAGGAAGCCTACGAGGAATGGCTGGACGGCGCGATCGATACCTATGGCGGCACCCCGCGCGAGGCGAGCATGGCCCAGCAGGCCGACGGAACCGAGGCGTCGCAGACCGACGAGGCCGAAGTCTCGCCCGTCGACGCCACCGAGGGCGAGGCGTCCGAAGAGGCGGCGCCCTCCGACTCGGATGCCGAAGCGGCCCCTGCCGACGAAGGCAGCGCGGCCGGCGCCGAAGCCGCGCCCGAGGAGGAAGCCGGGTCCGACGAGGGTTCGGAGGCGGATCAGGCAGAGACGGCGCCCGCCCAGGACGCGGCAGAAGAGGATGTTCCGGCCGCACGGATCAACCCCGACGCCAATTGATCGAAACCGGTCCGGCCCCGAGGCCAGACTGCCCCGAAAGGCCGCATGAATGACCGATATCAGCGCGCAATCGACCGAGTACGAGGCCCAGTTCGGCGATTACTTCGCCCTTCTGAAGCCGCGCGTCATGACGCTCGTGGTCTTTACCGCCTTCGTGGGGCTTCTGGTGGCGCCGCAGGCGCTGCATCCGTTCGTCGGGTTTTGCGCGATCCTCTTCATCGCGGTGGGCGGCGGTGCGGCCGGCGCGCTCAACATGTGGTGGGACGCGGATATCGACGCGGTGATGAAGCGGACGCGCAAGCGCCCCGTGCCGTCCGGGCGGGTGACCTCGCACGAAGCCCTGGCGGTCGGCTCCGCACTCGCGGGGTTCTCGATCCTGATGCTGGGGCTCGCGACCAACTGGCTCGCCGCGGGGCTTCTGGCCTTCACCATCTTCTTCTACGTCGCGATCTATTCCATGTGGCTCAAGCGCGCGACGCCCCAGAACATCGTGATCGGCGGTGCGGCGGGCGCCTTTCCCCCGATGATCGGATGGGTCGCCGCGACCGGTTCGATCAGCCTCGAATCGGTCCTGATGTTCTCGCTGATCTTCCTCTGGACGCCGCCGCATTTCTGGGCGCTGGCGCTCTTCATGCGGTCCGATTACGACGATGCCGGCGTGCCGATGCTGACGGTGACGCATGGCCGGCCCGCGACGCGGCGCCATATCCTCGCCTATACGGCGATCCTTGCGGCCTTCGCGGTCTGGCTCGGGTTCACCGCTGCGGGAGGTCCCGTGTACCTGATCGCGGCGATCGGGCTCAACGCGTGGTTCCTCAAGGGCGCGTGGGAGATCTTCCGCCGCGACGAGACCATGGCCGAGGCCGACAATTACGCGGTGGAAAAGGCGTTCTTCAAGTTCTCGCTTCTCTACCTCTTCCTGCATTTCGGCGCGCTTCTGGCTGATGCGGCCCTGCGCGCGGGAGGGATCATATGATGGCTATCCAGGCAGAGCACGAAATCCATCAACGGCGCAAATCGCGCAATATCGGTGTCGGGCTCGTTCTCGTCGGGCTCATCGCGATCGTGTTCGGGCTGACCGTGGTGAAGGTTCAGCAGCTGGGCGCGATCGAGGGGTTCGATCACGTCGTCCGACCCGAATTGCTGCCGGGCGAGGAGGCTCCCGAATGAGCATGGATCCCAAGATGAAGACGGCCGTGCAGGCCGTGTCGGTCGTCGTGTTCATGGGCGCGATGGCCTGGGCGTCGGTGCCGCTCTACGATCTTTTCTGCCGGGTGACGGGCTATGGCGGGGCGACCGGCGTGGCGGAACAGGGCTCCGACGAGGTGCTCGACCGGATGATGACCGTCCGCTTCGACGGGTCTCTGTCGCGCGACATGCCGTGGGAGTTCAAACCCGTGCAGCGCGAGATGGAGATCCGGATCGGCGAGACGGGCCTCGCCTTCTACGAGGCGTACAATCCGACCGACCGCGTCATCGCCGGGTCGGCATCCTACAACGTCGCGCCGTTCGACGCGGGCGGCTATTTCACCAAGATCGACTGTTTCTGCTTCACCGAGCAGGTGCTCCAACCCGGCGAGCGGGTCGAGATGCCGGTGACGTTCTACGTCGACCCGGCCATTGTGGACGATCGCGACGCGAAGTTTGTCAATCACATCACGTTGTCCTACACGTTCTACGAGACCGACCTGCCGGAAGAGCAGGCCGCGCTGGACCTGAACTGAGGCCGAATTGAGGGAAACGCCCATGGCGCACGAAAAAAACCACGATTACCACATCCTTCCGCCCTCTCTCTATCCGTTCCTGGCGGCCGTCGGCGCGTTCGTCATGCTGTTCGGCGCGGTGCTCTGGATGCACGGAATCACGATGTTCATGTTCTTCATCGGCCTCGCGATCGTGCTCTACACGATGTTCGGCTGGTTCTCGGACATGGTGGCGGAATCGAATGTCGGCGATCACACGCCCGTCGTGCGGATCGGCCTGCGCTACGGCTTCATCATGTTCATCATGTCCGAGGTCATGTTCTTCGCGGCCTGGTTCTGGAGCTTCTTCAAGCACGCGCTCTATCCGATGGAGACGTTCAGCGAGGGCCAGTGGCCGCCCCCCTCGATCGAGACGTTCGATCCCTGGCACCTTCCGCTCATCAACACGCTGATCCTGCTCTGCTCCGGCGCCGCGGCAACCTGGGCGCACCACGCGCTGGTTCACGAGAACAACCGCAAGGATCTCGCCAACGGAACCATTCTGGCCGTGGCGCTCGGCCTGATCTTCACGGTGTTCCAGGCCTACGAATACAGCCATGCCGCCTTCGGGTTCTCGGGCAACATCTATGGTGCGAACTTCTTCATGGCGACGGGCTTCCACGGCGCGCATGTGATCATCGGGACGATTTTCCTCTTCGTGTGCTACCTTCGGGTACGCGCGGGCCACTTCACGCCCGACACGCATGTCGGGTTCGAGGCGGCCGCGTGGTACTGGCATTTCGTCGACGTGGTGTGGCTGTTCCTCTTTGCCTCGATCTATATCTGGGGCTCCTGAGCGGAGAGGCGATGCGCCCTGCATCGCAACGTGAAACGGGGCGCGACAGCGCCCCTTTTCGTCGGGTTTGCCCATGCGCAAGGTAGCTTTCGCCATCTTCGCCCTGCTGGGACTGGCCGTCCTGTTGGGCCTCGGGATCTGGCAGGTCCAGCGGCTGAGCTGGAAGACCGGCATCCTCGACCGGATGGAGGCCCGCATATCCGCCGCCCCGCGCGATCTTCCCGCCGCGCCGACCGAGGCGCGGGACGAATATCTGCCGGTGACGCTTGAGGGCCGCACGACGGGGAAGGAGCTTCATGTCCTGATCTCCACGCCTGAATTCGGCGCGTCCTACCGCATCGTAAGCGCCTTCGAGACCGAGGAGGGGCGACGCATCCTCGTCGATCTCGGGGCCGTTCCCGCCGGCGCCAAGGACGATCCGCGCCCCGGCCGCGAGATGCGCGTGAGCGGCAACCTGCTCTGGCCCGACGAGGTCGACAGCTTCACCCCCGCGCCGGAGATCGATCGCAACATCTGGTTCGCCCGCGACCTGGTGCCGATGGCAGAGGCGCTCGAGACCGAGCCCCTGCTGGTCGTTGCGCGCGACGCGCCCGTGCCGGAGGTGCAGGCGCTGCCCATCACGATCGCGGGCATTCCCAACAATCACCTTCAATATGCCATCACGTGGTTTTCCATGGCTGCGATCTGGGCGGGGATGACAGTGCTGCTGCTCTGGCGTATGGCAACGCGGACAAAGTGAAGGACGATCATGCGTTACGTCTCGACCCGCGGCCAGGCGCCGGACCTGGATTTCGAAGGTGCCATGCTGGCGGGCCTCGCGCGCGACGGCGGCCTCTACGTGCCCGAGGAGATCCCGCAATTCGACGCGGGCGAGATCGCGGCGCTTGCCGGCCTGCCCTACGAGGAGATTGCCCTGCGCGTCATGCTGCCCTTCACGGATATGGAGGAGGGGCATCTGCGCGGCTTGGTCGAGGCGGCCTATGCGGGGTTCGAGCACGATGCGCGCGCGCCGTTGGTGCAACTGGGACCCGATCACTTCCTGCTCGAACTCTTCCACGGGCCGACGCTGGCCTTCAAGGACTTCGCGATGCAGCTGATCGGGCAGCTCTTCCAGGACGCGATGAAGCGGCGCGGCGAGCGGATCACCATCGTGGGGGCCACGTCGGGCGATACGGGCTCCGCCGCAATCGAGGCGTTCCGCGGCCTCGACAATGTGGAATGCTTCATCCTCTATCCGCATGGCCGGGTGTCCGAAGTGCAGCGCCGGCAGATGACGACCGCGTCGGAGGCGAACGTGCACGCGCTGGCCGTCGACGGGGATTTCGACGATTGCCAGGCCGCGGTGAAGGCTTTGTTCAACGATCATTCCTTCCGCGACCGGGTGGGCCTCACGGCGGTCAATTCGATCAACTGGGCGCGAGTGCTGGCGCAGGTCGTCTATTACTTCTCCTCGGCCGTGTCGCTCGGAGCGCCCGCGCGCAGGGTAAGCTTCACCGTGCCGACCGGCAATTTCGGCGACGTCTTCGCGGGCTGGATCGCCAAGCGCATGGGGCTTCCCGTCGACCGTCTGGTGGTGGCGACGAACCGCAACGACATCCTGCACCGCACGTTCGAGACCGGCGAGCATCGCAAGAACGGCGTGTCGCCCACGATCAGCCCGTCGATGGATATCGAGGTCAGCTCGAACTTCGAACGCGCGCTCTTCATGGCCTATGACCGCAACGGACAGGCCGTCGCGCGCCTGATGGACGAGCTGCGCGACGAGGGCGGGTTCCCGATCAGCCAGGGCGCGCTCGAGGCGCTGCGCGAGGACTACGCTTCGGGCCGGGCCTCGGAGGCGGAGACGGCCGAGACGATCCGGGCCATGCATGCGGCCACGGGCGAGACGCTCTGCCCGCATTCGGCCGTGGGCGTGAAGGTGGCGCGCGAGCATCTCGGGCGCGGTCCGATGATCACGCTGGCCACGGCGCATCCCGCGAAATTCCCCGATGCGGTCGAGGCCGCGACAGGCGCCCGGCCGCCTCTGCCGCCGCATATGGCCGACCTGTTCGAGCGTCCCGAACGGATGACGCGGGTGGAAAACGATCTCGACGCGCTCAAGAAACTCATCGAAGAAAGATTGACGTGACCACGGAAATCCACACTCTCTCCAACGGTCTGCGGATCGTGACCGAGAACATGCCCGGCCTCAAATCCGCGAGCGTCGGTATCTGGGTGAATGCGGGCGGCCGGCACGAGCGGGTCGAGCAGAACGGCATCGCCCATTTCCTCGAGCACATGGCGTTCAAGGGAACGGCCCGGCGCAACGCGCTCGAGATCGCGGAGGCGATCGAGGATGTCGGCGGCTATATCAACGCCTATACCAGCCGGGAGATGACGGCCTATTACGCGCGGGTTCTGGAAACCGACGTGCCGCTCGCGCTCGACGTGATCAGCGATATCGTGCTGAACTCGACCTTCGATCCGCGCGAGATCGAGATCGAGCGGGGCGTGATCCTCCAGGAGATTGGCCAAGTCTTCGACACGCCCGACGACATCGTGTTCGACTGGCTGCAGGAGGCGGCCTATCCCGACCAGCCCGTCGGCCGGTCGATTCTGGGCTCGTCCGAACGGGTCGGGGCCTTCGGGCGCGAGGATCTGTCGGGTTTCGTCACCGAGCGGTACGGCCCCGGCGAGATGATCATCGCCGCGGCCGGCGCGGTCGATCACGAGGCCATCGTGCGGTTCGCGGAACAAACCTTCGGCCATCTGGCGCCGCGCCCCGCAGCCGATGCGCAGCCCGCACGTTTCGTCGGCGGCGAATGGCGCGAGGCGCGACAGCTCGAACAGGTTCATTTCACGCTGGGCTTCGAGGCGCCGAGCTATCGCGACGCCGATTTCTACACCGCCCAGATCCACGCCAACGCGCTTGGCGGGGGCATGTCCTCGCGCCTGTTTCAGGAGCTGCGGGAGAAGCGGGGGCTATGCTATTCGATCTTCGCGCAATCGGGCGCTTACGACGATACCGGCATGATGACGATCTATGCCGGCACCTCGCCCGAGCAGATCACCGATCTCGCGACCGTCACGATGGACGAGATCGCGCGTGCCGCCCGCGACATGGACCACGCCGAGATCGCGCGGGCCCGCGCGCAGATGAAGGCGGGGTTGCTGATGGGCCTCGAAAGCCCGTCGGCGCGGGCCGAACGGCTGTCGCGCCTGATGGCGATCTGGGGCCGGGTTCCCGATATCGACGAGACGATCGCCCGGATCGATGCCGTGACGCTCGACGACGTGCGCGGGTTCGGTGCGCGAATGGGCCAGGGGGGGCTTGCCATGGCGCTCTATGGTCCCGTGGATCACGCGCCCGATCTCGACGCGCTCAGGGGGCGGCTGGCGGCCTGATGCGACTGGGGCGGCGCAAGCTGACGATCGAGACCGATCGGCTGACCCTGCGCCAGCCGCAACATGCCGATTATCGCGCCTGGTCCGACCTGCGCCGCGACAGCGCCGATTTTCTCCAGCCCTGGGAGCCGACCTGGGCCGAGGATCACCTGACCCGCAAGAGCTTCACCAACCGCGTCTATTGGGCGCAGCGCGCGATCAACGGCGACAACGCCATCCCGCTCTTCCTGATCCGGCGCAGCGACGACCGGCTGGTAGGCGCCATCACGCTCGACAATCTGCGGCGGGGGCCGGCGCAATCGGGTACGCTGGGATACTGGATCGGGGCGCGCTATGCCCGGCAGGGATACATGTCAGAGGCGATTGCGGGCCTCGTGCACCATGCCTTTCTCAAACTCGACCTCAGCCGGGTCGAGGCGGCATGCCTGCCCGAGAATGCCGCGTCGCGCGGCGTGCTGGAACGTGCGGGCTTCAAGTACGAGGGTGTCGCGCAAAGCTATCTGCAGATCGCGGGCCGCTGGCGCAACCACGTGCTCTATGCCAATCTGCGCGCCGACCGGCGGGGACGCACGGGCGCCGGCTGATCCCGCGCGCGCATTTTGTGATTGGTCCGCGGCAGGCCTTGGCCCTAGGTTGGTCGTATCCCGTCAGGAGATCCGCCATGCGCCCGCTTCTCGCCGCCACGCTGACCCTTCTCGCCACGCCGCTCGCGGCGCAGGACGACAGGATGGCGAGCCACTGCATCGCAATCGCCGATGCCGCGCCGGGGATCGGATACCTCCACAACGCCGATTGGCGCGACCCGCTGCCCGACGATTTCACCGTCAGGCTGAATTACCTCGATCACTCGATGTTCCTCATACAGGCGCCCGACGGCACCACGGCGGTGACCGACTACAACGGCTTTCTCGGGCAGGCCGATTTCGTGCCGGACGTGGCGACGATGAACCACGCCCATTCGGGACATTGGTCGATCCGCCCCGACAGCCGCATCCCGAACATTCTGGAAGGCTGGGGCGACGGGCTGGAGCCCAATCTGCACAACATGATGGTCGGCGAGATGCGCGTCCGGAACGTGCCCACCGATATCCGCCGCGGCTCGGGGATCGAGCCCTACGGCAACTCGATCTTCGTCTTCGAGGTGGCGGGTCTGTGCATCGGCCATCTGGGGCACCTGCACCACGAGCCCGACGACCGGCAATACGCGGCGCTCGGGCGGCTCGACGTGGTGATGGCCGCCGTCGACGGGGGCATGACGGTGGATCTGCCAACCATGATCTCGACCCTGAACAGATTGAAGAGCTCGGTGGTCATTCCGATGCACTGGTTCGGCATGTCGACGCTGACGCGGTTCCTCGACGGCATTTCCGGCGATTTCGCGATCGACGTGCGCGAAGGCTCCGATTACGAGGTCAGCCTGCGCAGCCTGCCCGACACGCCGACCGTCGTCGTCCTTCGCCCCGCCTTCCTGCAAGCGGAATGACGGCCGGATCGCTGACGCCGGCCCTGCGCGAGGCCCTCTCGGCCGAGCTTTCCCAGGGCGCGCTCCGCGAGATCTCGGACACGTATCTGTCCGAGCCGCGCGGGACCTGGAAAGGGGTCGCGGGCGCGCTCGTGGCCCCCCGGGATACCGAAGAGGTGGCGTGCGTCGTGCGGTTCGCGGCGAAGCATGGTGTCGCCATCGTGCCCTGGGGCGGGGGAACGGGCCTGGTGGGCGGCCAGGTCAGCGAGATCGGCGCGCCCATCCTCCTGAGCCTGGAGCGGATGCGGGCCATTCGCGGTGTCTGGCCCGAGGAGAACGTCATGGTCGTCGAGGCCGGCGCGATCCTCGCCGACGTCCAGCGCGCGGCCGACGATGCGGCGCGGCTTTTCCCGCTGTCGCTCGCATCGGAGGGAACGGCGCGGATCGGGGGCCTGCTCTCGACCAATGCGGGCGGGGTCAACGTTCTGCGCTTCGGCAATGCGCGCGATCTGTGCCTCGGGGTCGAGGCGGTGCTGCCCTCGGGCGAGATCCTGCACGGCCTGCGGCGGTTGCGAAAGGACAATACCGGCTACGATATTCGCAACCTCCTGATCGGGGCGGAAGGAACGCTCGGGATCATCACCGCCGCCGCGCTGCGCCTCTTTCCGCGGCCGGAGGGGCGGGGAACGGCGATGATGGTGGTGGAAAGCCCCCGCGCGGCGTTGGACCTTCTGGCCGAGGCGCAGGCGATGGGCGGCGTGTCGGCGTTCGAGCTGATTTCGGGGCAGGCGCTGCGCTTTCTGGGCGAGACCGGCATGCCGGTGCGGCGGCCCTTCGAGTCCGTGCCCGAGTGGTGCGTGCTCGTCGACCTGGGCTTGCCGGCGGGGGTGGACCCCGCCGCGCAGCTCGAACGCCTGTTCGAGACGGCGTTCGAGGGCGGGCTCGTTCAGGATGGCGTCGTGGCGCAGAGCGAAGCGCAGCGGCACGACCTCTGGGCGCTGCGCGAGAGCATTCCCGAGGCCAACAAGCGCGTGGGGGCGATCGCCTCCAACGACATTTCGCTGCCGCTGTCGGAGATCCCGGGTTTCCTGGAGGTTTGCGGCAATGCGCTGCGCGATCTCGCGGACATGCGCATCAACGTGTTCGGCCATCTCGGCGACGGAAACCTGCATTACAACCTCTTTCCGCCTGCGGGCGGATCGAAGGCCGACCACGCCGCCCGGGCCGAGGAATATCGCCGGGTGATCGACGACGCCGTGGCCGAGCGCGGCGGATCCTTCTCGGCCGAGCACGGTGTCGGACGGCTCAAGGTGGGCCAGCTCGAACGCTACGGCGATCCGGCCAAGCTTGCCGCGATGCGCGCGATCAAGGCGGCGCTCGATCCCCAGGGCATCATGAATCCGGGCGCCGTCTTGCGGGTTTGAGGCTTCGCGATCAGCGCAGGAAGTTCGGGCGCAATCTCAGGCGTTGCTGCATCGCGCCGGGCAGGTGCCGGTTGAGCCGCCGGGAGCCCAGCGAGAAGAGCCCGACGATGAGCAGGGTCAGAAGGATGAAGTAGCCCGCCAGGATCGGATAGGGCACGAAGGGATTGAAGGTCCGATCCGCGAAATAGTTGGCGTAGTAGAGCGCGTCGCCGCGTTGCTGCCATGCGGGAAAGCCCGAGAAATAGACCAGCGTCGTCGCGTGAAAGAGAAAGATCGCCTCGTTGGTGTAGGCGGGCCAGGCGAGCCGCAGCATCGTGGGAAATGTGATGCGCCGGAATTTCGACCAGCCGGTCAGCCCGTAGGCTTCCGCCGCCTCCATGTCTCCTTGCGGGATGGAACGCAGCGCGCCGTAGAAGATCTCGCCCGAATAGGCGGCGGTATTGAGGAACAGGACGATCAGCGCGCCGAGCCACGCGGCGGTGAACGGGTTGAAGAAATCGCTGCTTCCCTTGAGCGACAGAAAAAGGAAGTAGGCGAAGAAGAACTGGATGAAGAGCGGGGATCCGCGAAAGACGAAGATCACCCATTCCGACGGTTTGCGCAGCATGACGCGGCGCGAGGCCTTGCCCATCGCCAGCGCAACCGCGAGCGCGAAGCCCGCAGCGAGGGCGATGGCTCCGAAATAGACGTTCCAGATCATGCCCGAGCCGATCAGCGTGAATTGCTGGCAGAGGGTGAAATCGCTGCGCGGCAAGAGGCGTTCGCCGATGCCAATCGACCTGAGCGCGTAATCCTGGATCGTCTGGGCACAGCTCATCGCGCGGCCCCGCCGGTCGTGGCCTGTCCGAAGGTCAGGCGCTTCATCAACCGCTCGAGCAGGGCCTCGGAGACGCGCGTGAGCAAGAGGTAGAAGACGAGCAGTGCCAGGAAGTACCAGATGCGCCAGTCGCCATGCGGATAATCGGTGAAACTGGGGTTCTTGGTCCCGCCGAGCTCGCGCGCCCAGTAGACAATATCCTCGACCCCCAGCAGAAACAGCAGCGGCGTCGCTTTGACGAGGACCATCCACAGGTTCGACAGACCCGGCACGGCATAGACCCACATCTGCGGCACGAGGATGCGCCGGAAGATCTGCGCACGGGTGAGCCCGTAGGCTTCGGCCGTTTCGAGCTGCGCGCGCGGCACCGCCATCATCGCGCCGTAGAGCACGTTGGCGGCGAAGGCGCCGAAGACGATCGCGAAGGTCACGATGGCGAGGGAATAACCGTAGATCTCATGCTGCCATTGCGGCGCCGAACCGAGCGGAAGCTTGGCGATATCGCAGACGACGAAATCGCTGCCCTGTCGGACGGGCTGGTCCCAATCGGGGCAGAGGACATGGTGGCGCAGATATTCGAGCCCCTGGTCGAGCGCGATCACGAAGAACAGGAAGAACGCGATGTCGGGAACGCCGCGGACGATCGCGATATAGGTCTTGCCCAGGAACCGGACGGGGGCGAGCCGTGCGCGCGCCGCCATCGCGCCGCCGAACCCGAAGAGAAGTGCCGTGGGCGCCGTGATCGCGAGGAGAAGGAGCACCGTCCCGAACGAGGCATAGAACGACAGGTGCTTGCCCGTCGTCAGATAGCAGCCGAGCCAGGCGAGCCCGTCCAGTGTCGCGGGATCGGTGCATGTCATGCTCGGCGGCCTCCTGATGCGATCGGTCGGGGCGCGGACGGCCGGCCGCGGCACCCGGGCATCGGGTCCCGCAAGGCTCGCACGCGCCCCTCAGCCATGCCTCAGGAGTCGAACAGGGCCGATTCGGGCAGCCATTCCTCGATCAGGGCATTGAGGCTGCCGTCGTCCTTCATGGACTGGATGGCATCGTCGAACCGCTGGCGCAATTCGTCGTCCGATTGGCGGAAGCCCATGCCGATCCCCCCACCGATCAGGACCTGGTCGCCGACCATCATCAGGTCGGAATTGTTCTGCGTCACGGGCACGAGGAACGCCATGTCGGCCAGCACCGCATCGGCTTCGCCGTTGCGGACGGCGGCGACCGTTTCCTCGGGCGTCGCGAATTCCAGAAGCGTCGCATTCTCCATCTCGGCGGCATAGCCGGCCTGGATCGTGCCCGTCTGCGCCGCGATCACGGCGGTTTCGAGGTCGATATCCTCGGAGGCCGCGACGAAGACCGACGGATCGGGCTGCGTGTAGCCTTGGGTGAAGTCGATCACCTGCTGCCGTTCCTCGGTGATCGACATCCCGGCCAGGATCGCGTCGTAATTGCCCGAGACGAGGTTGGGGATGATCGAATCCCAGTCATTCGTCACCCATTCGCATTCCACGCCGACGCGGTCGCACAGCTCGTCGCCGAGCTCGCGCTCGAACCCGTCCACTTCGCCCGCATCGTTGAGGAAATTGTAGGGCGCGTAGCCCCCTTCGGTGCCGAGCCGCACGATGTCCTGCGCCGCGGCCGAGAGGCTGCCCGCCAGGGTCAGGGCGGCGGCCGACAATATGAGCGTCTTCATGATGGTAGTCTCCCGTTGGTCATGCGGGCCCTTGCTGTTGCGGGTCCCTGCTGTCGCAGCAGAGTCGAGCGAAGCGATGCGCTTGGCAAGTGTGCCGCCGCGGAAATTGCCTCGCATGCGCCGATTTGACAAGCGATTGCCGCGAGATCAGGCGGTGGACGAGAGGAATCCGCGCAGCCGCACGCTTTCGGGCGCGCCGAACAGGCGGTCCGGCGGGCCTTCTTCCTCGACGAGACCTTGATGCAGGAAGATGACGTGATCGCTGCAATCGCGCGCCATGGCCATGTCGTGGGTGACGATCACCATCGTGCGGCCTTCCTCGGCCAAACCCTTGATGACGCGGACGACCTCCTGCTCGAGTTCGGGGTCGAGCGCCGATGTCGGCTCGTCGAAGAGGATCGCCCGCGGTTCCATGCAGAGGGCCCGCGCGATGGCGGCGCGCTGCTGCTGACCTCCGGAAAGCTGGGCGGGATAGACGTCGCACTTGTCGCCGATGCCGACCTTGTCGAGATAGCTGCGCGCGGCGCTTTCCACCTCGGACCGGGGCCGGCCGAGGACGGTGACCGGCGCCTCCATGACGTTTTGCAGGATCGTCATGTGCGCCCAGAGATTGAATTGCTGGAACACCATCGACAGGTTGGTGCGGATGCGGGTGACCTGTCTGGGATCGGCCGGCCGCCGGGCCGGCCCGTGGCCGCGCCACGAGACGGGTTCGCCCTCGAAGGCGATCTCGCCCTCCTGGCTGTTCTCCAGAAGGTTGGCACATCGCAACAGCGTCGACTTGCCGGACCCGGACGAGCCGATCAGCGAGACCACATGTCCGCGCGGCGCGACGAGATCGACGCCCTTGAGCACTTCGAGATCGCCGTAGGACTTGTGCAGGCCGCTGATCGCGAGAACCGGCGTCGTTTCGGCCGCCGTCTTGTCCGCGATCGCGGAACCCGGCGCTGCGCCCGTCACTTGCGGCCTTCGACGCGACGTCTCGCCATGTTGCTGTCACGGTCGTTCACGCCGAGCATCGGCGCGATCATCCGCATGATCGAGTTTTCCTCCTCGTCACGTTCGCCATCGGCAAGCACGACGTTCCAAAGCGCTTCGATCACGTTCATCCGCTCTTCGTAGGGCACGCTGTCCTTGATCGCACGGGTGAACCGCACCGTATCGGGCGCCTCGGCCTCGAGCGTTTCGGCCTCGACCCTGAGATCGGCCGCCTCGTCGGGCGAAAGGCCGTAGCGTTTCGAAAGGACGCGGTCGATGCGCACGATCTCGGTCGTCGCATACTCGCCATCGGAGCGGGCCAGCCGGACCAGAAGGGCCGCGAGCGACAGGCGAGCGTCGCCTTCGGGCAAGGTTTCGGGTTCCGGCGCCGTGAGACGCTTGAGAAGATCGGCAAACATGGCCTTTACATAACCTGCTGTTGCACAAACGCCAAGGCCGGACAGTTCACCGTTAATTTGGCGCAACCCCCTGTTCGACCGCGAGTTGGAACGCTATGAGGACACCCAAGTTACGGAATGCGGATAGCCAATGTCTCGAATTGTTGCAGCCACCCTGTTGTCGCTTCTGCCCGGTATCGCCGCGGCGGGGGATCTGACGATGCCCGTGGCCGATGCGCAGCCGGCTTACCAGGCCCCCGCACCGGAGACACCGGACCTGATCTTCACGCTGCGCGGCGGCGTGGCGACGGCGCCCGACTATTTCGGATCCGACGATTACACGATCGGGCCCGATTTCGGGTTTCGGTTCGGCTATGCCCGGCTTCTGGGGCGTGAGTTCGGCAGCGCGGATCCGAGCAATCCCGGCTACGGTCTCGGACTGCGGGGATCGTTCCGCTATATCGACGAGCGCAGTGCGGACGACAATTCGGAGCTCGAAGGGCTCGACGATGTCGATGATTCGATCGAGCTCGGGCTCGGCCTCGGTTATTCCTCCTATCGGTTCAACGCCTTCGCGGATGTGCGCTATGGCGTGACCGGGCACGAGAGTTTCGTTGGCGAAGTCGGTGCGGACGTGAAGGCCTATCCGACCGAGCGCCTCACGGTGACGTTGGGCCCGCGCATGCTCGTGGGGTCCGGCGATTACGCCGATACCTATTTCGGGATCAGCGATGCCGAGGCCGCGAACAGCGCCTTCACCGCCTATGAGGCGGATGGTGGCGTGCTGAGCGCGGGGATCGAACTCGGCGCAAGCTACGAGATCAACGACCGGTGGGGCGTCGAGGGTGCGGTTACCTGGGACAGGTTCACGGGCGATGCCGAAGACAGCCCCATCGTCCAGCAGGGCGACCGCGATCAGTATGGGCTTCGGCTTGGGGTCACGCGACAGATCACTCTCGACTTCTGATCCGCTCCATCCGGATACAAGAAAGCCGGCCATAGAGGCCGGCTTTGTTGTTTCAAAAACTCGGTATTGTTGACAGGCAAGCGCCGCCAGACGGCGGAACGCTACTTGCCTTTGACGGCGCGCTCGACTTCGCCGACGGTCTTTTGGGCCTTGCCCTCGACCTGATCGGCCTTGCCTTCATTCTCGAGCCGCTTGTTGTCCGTGGCGTTTCCGAGCGTTTCCTTCGCCTTGCCACCAGCATCCTTGACGGCGCCTTTTGCCTTGTTCTCGTTCATGATCGTCTCCCGTAAACCGCGATTGTGCGACGTTGAGAAAATGCACATGGTTCGGGGCTTGTTCCCGCGGGCACGAGAACGTGACGGCTCAGACCAGTCGACTGATCTCCGTGGCGGCACGGACGAAATCGGCGAAGAGCGGGTGCGGCGCGAACGGCTTCGATTTCAGTTCCGGGTGGAACTGGACACCGATGAACCACGGATGCCCCGTCACCTCGACGATCTCCGGCAGGCGCCCGTCGGGGGACATGCCCGAGAAGCAAAGCCCGTGACCCTCAAGGGCCTCGCGATACTTCACATCCACCTCGTAGCGGTGGCGATGCCGTTCCTCGATCCGGTGGGTGCCATAGACCTCCGCGACCTTCGAGCCCTCCTTCAGCGTCGCGCTGTAGGATCCGAGGCGCATCGTGCCGCCCTTCTGGTCCAGGACGTCGCGGGCGATCTTCTGGTTGTCCTTGATCCACTCCTTGAGGTGAAAGATCACCGGCTCGAACCGGGCCTGGCCCGCTTCGTGGTCGAATTCCTGGCTGCCGGCCTTGTGCATGCCGGCGAGATTGCGCGCGGCCTCGACCACCGCCATCTGCATGCCGAGGCATATCCCGAGATAGGGAACGTTGTGCTCGCGCGCGAATTGCGCGGCCTTGATCTTGCCCTCGGTGCCGCGCTCTCCGAAGCCGCCGGGCACGAGGATGGCGTGGAACCCTTCGAGATAGGGCGCCGGATCCTCGCGTTCGAAGAGTTCGGCATCGACCCATTCGATGCAGACCTTCACGCGGTTGGCCATGCCGCCGTGGGTGAGCGCCTCGGCGATCGACTTGTAGGCATCCTCAAGCTGGGTGTACTTACCGACGATGGCAATCTTCACCTCGCCTTCGGGGTTGAAGACCCGGTCGGCCACGTCGTCCCATCGCGCGAGATTGGGCTTGGGTGCGGGGGAGATGCCGAACGCGTCGAGGACGGCCTGGTCCATGCCCTCGCGGTGATAGGCCAGCGGCGCCTCGTAGATCGACTTGAGGTCATAGGCGGCGATCACCGAATCGGGACGCACGTTGCAGAAGAGGGCGAGCTTCTCGCGCTCCTTCTCGGGGATCGGGCGTTCGGAGCGGCAGACGAGGACATCGGGCGCGATGCCGATCGAGCGGAGCTCCTTCACGCTGTGCTGCGTGGGCTTGGTCTTGAGCTCGCCGCTCGCCGCGATCCAGGGAAGCAGGGTCAGGTGCATGAAGATGCATTGTCCGCGCGGCCGCTCCTGGCCGAACTGGCGGATCGCCTCGAAGAAGGGCAGGCCCTCGATGTCGCCGACGGTGCCGCCGATCTCGCACAGCATGAAATCGACCTCGTCCGCGCCGACCCGCAGAAAATCCTTTATCTCGTCGGTGACGTGCGGAATGACCTGGATCGTCTTGCCGAGATAATCGCCGCGGCGTTCCTTCTCGAGGACGCTGGAATAGATCCGCCCCGACGAGACGCTGTCGGTGGCGCGCGCGGCGACGCCGGTGAAACGCTCGTAATGGCCGAGGTCGAGATCGGTCTCGGCCCCGTCATCGGTGACGAAGACCTCGCCATGCTCGAACGGGCTCATCGTGCCGGGATCGACATTGAGATACGGGTCGAGCTTGCGCAGCCGGACGGAAAAGCCGCGCGCCTGCAGGAGTGCGCCCAGAGCGGCCGAGGCGAGCCCCTTGCCAAGGCTCGAAACCACGCCGCCGGTGATGAAAACGTATCGCGCCATTATGCCGATTTCCCCGTGTGAGCGGCAGCCTGATGACGCCGTTTTTCAAATCGCCCGAGCGGCTGAAAACCGTTCGTCACGGGATTTGGGACTTACAACAAAGGTCGCGATGCCGCAACCACGCCGCCGGACCAGGCGACGGATTAATCGGCGCGCGGCGGAACCAGAGGTTCGTCGGAGCTCGGGGGCGGGAGCAGGCCGTCGCCATCGGGAATGTCCGGCGTGGTGACGTCGGCGCCGGTATCCTCGCCGCTCAGGCGGTCGATAACCGAGGTGCCCGCGCTGTCCTGCGCGGCCAGGACCGTCAGGGTGATGGACGTGACGATGAAGAGCGCCGCGAGGCCCCAGGTGATCTTTCCCAGAGCGGTCGCCGCCGCACGCGAGGACATGGCGCCGCCGCCACCACCGCCGACGCCGAGCCCGCCCCCTTCGGAGCGTTGCAGCAGGACCACACCGATCAGCGCGAGCGCCAGGATCAGATGCACGATCAGAACGATGTTTTCCATAAGAGCGGCCTCGGGCTGAGATCAGCGGCTATCTAGGGGCTGCCCATACCGCGAGCAACCCCGGATGGCCACCCCTTCAGGCGCGACGTTTCGCGTGACGCATGGCGCCGAAGGCCCCGAAACCGGTCAGCAGCAGCAGGGCACCGGCGGGCAGCGGCACGGGAGAGATCGGCGTGAAGCTCAGCGCGCCGATCTTGTAGCTGTCATGCTTGTCGGCGGTGTAGAAGGTGAACGTGCTTCCGAAAAGGCTTCCACCGTTCATCGCAAAATCGGCCTTGAAATCCGTCGAATACGTGCTCTTGAGATCGCTTCTGGGCAGGCCGAGACCGTCGCCGAAGGACCCGTTGATGTAGTCCGATCCGAACAGCGCCGCGATATCGAGGTCGACATTGTCCACCGCCATGTCGAACTGATCGTAGTAATCGGCGGAATTGAACCAGATCGCGTCGAGAAAGACGGCCTCGTCGAATTCGATCGTCAGGTACTCGTTGCCGTCGATCTCGTGGTTCTTGTCATGCTTGCCCAGGATGCTGAGGCCGTTGCCGCTCTGCAGGACGCAGTATCCGCATGCCTTCTGATGCGCGAAGGGCGCGTCGTGGCCTGCATGGTTGCCCGCGAAGATCTTGGCGGAATGGCCCGATGCGGCATCGGCGAAGGCCAGTTGGCCCTGGTTCCACAGCTTGGTCGGGCCGGCGAAATCGAGGGTCGAGGCCGATGCTGCGAGCGGCAGGAGAAACGCGGCGACGCCGGCGGTCAAAAGTGTCTTGATGGTCATAATGCAAGCATCCTGTTCGATTGATGTTGTCGGGCGCTGCGTCGAAACCCCACTTTCAACGGTCACCTTTCGGTAGCGATTTCTTAGCCTATGGGGCGAAATTGTGGCGGGGTTTTCTTGGAAACAAAGGGTTTCCGGCCGGGCGAAGATTAATCCTGTTTCCCTCCCGCGGCCGCTTCGGTAACAGGGCGCGGGACCGTAAGGGAGAATGCCAAATGGCCAACGTAGTCGTCGTGGGCGCCCAGTGGGGCGACGAAGGCAAGGGCAAGATCGTCGACTGGCTGAGCGAACGGGCGGACGTGGTCGCCCGGTTCCAGGGCGGCCACAATGCCGGGCACACGCTGGTCATCGACGGCACTGTCTACAAGCTCCACGCGCTGCCGTCGGGCGTGGTGCGCAAGGGCAAGCTGTCGATCATCGGCAACGGCGTCGTGCTCGATCCGTGGCATCTCGTGCGCGAGATCGCGGCGATCCGCGCGCAGGGCGTGGAGATCACGCCCGAGACGCTGATGATCGCCGAGAACACGCCGCTGATCCTGCCGTTCCACGGCGAGCTCGACCGCGCGCGCGAGGCGCAGAACTCGGTCGCCAAGATCGGCACGACCGGGCGCGGCATCGGCCCCGCCTACGAGGACAAGGTCGGGCGCCGCGTCATCCGGGTGGCCGATCTCGCGGATGCCGGCACGCTGACCGCGCGGGTCGACCGCGCCCTCGTGCACCACAATGCGCTGCGCAACGGGCTGGGGCTCGAGCCGATCGACCGCGATGGCTTGATCGCCGATCTCCAGGGCGTCGCGGAGGAGATCCTTCCCTATGCCGCGCCGGTCTGGAAGGTGCTGGCCGAGAAGCGGCGCGAGGGCAGTCGCATCCTCTTCGAGGGGGCGCAGGGTGCCCTGCTCGACATCGATTTCGGGACCTATCCCTTCGTCACCTCGTCGAACGTGATGGCGGGGCAGGCGGCCACGGGGACGGGCATGGGCCCGGACGCGGTCGGTTACACCCTCGGCATCGTCAAGGCCTACACCACGCGCGTGGGCGAGGGGCCGTTTCCGACCGAGCTCAAGGATGCCGACGGCGAGAAGCTCGGGGAGCGCGGCAACGAATTCGGGACCTCCACGGGGCGCAAGCGGCGCTGCGGATGGTTCGATGCCTGCCTGGTGCGCCAGACCTGCACGATCTCGGGGATCTCGGGGATCGCGCTGACCAAGCTCGACGTTCTCGACGGGTTCGAGACGTTGAGGATCTGCGTGGCCTACGACCTTGACGGAGAGCGCCTGGACTACCTGCCCACCGCGTCGGAGAAGCAGGCCCGCTGCACGCCCATATACGAAGAGATGCCGGGCTGGACCTCGTCCACGGCGGGGGCGCGCAGCTGGGCGGACCTGCCGGCGGAAGCGATCAAGTATGTGCGGCGCCTCGAGGAGCTGATCGGCTGCCCGGTCGCGATGCTGTCGACATCGCCCGAACGGGAGGACACGATCCTCGTCAAAGATCCGTTCGCGGATTGATGGCGCTTTCGCACAAGTCCAAACGGCGCTGGTCTCTGATCATCCTCCTGGTGGGGCTGCCGGTCTATATCGTGGTGGCGTCGAGCGTGGTGACATGGCTCGGCCGGCCGCCGATCCTGGTCGAGCTCGGGGTCTACATCGTGCTCGGCATTCTCTGGGCCCTGCCGTTTCGCAACGTCTTTCGCGGCGTCGGGCAGCCCGATCCCGACGATCGGGAGTGACGCTCAAGGCGCCGTGGCGCGGGCCTTCTCGACGATCTCGGCATCGCGGTCGATCGCGAAGCGGTTCTGCGCCAGCTCCCTGAGGCGGCCGGACCGCAGAAGCTCGCCGAAACTGCGCAATGTCTCCTCGCGGCTGACGTTCTTGCCCGTGGCGCTCGCGGCGCGGCGCATGATCGCGGGCCGGGTGAGGCTCTCGCGTCCCTCGACCACAAGCGCATAGGCCGCCGCCGCCTCGATCATGTCGGGCAGTTCAGCCGCCCCGACACGCGCGGCGAAGGCGGAAAAGCCGCTGCCGGTCGCGGCGTCGCCCGCATCCGCGACCGTGATCCGGCGTGGTCGGGCGGGGGAGATCCCTTCCGCCAGGCCCGCGCCATCCCTGTCGACGCGGTGCCGCGCCGTGAGGGTCAGCGTCTGGGCCCGTGCGCTCGCTGCGACATCGGGGCGGGAGCTGTGCCCTGGCCTCGCGGCGGGCCGGTTCGGGCGCACGACCCTGGCGAGATCGTCGCGGAACTGGCCGATCTGGCGGTCCCCCTTTTGCCGCCGTTCGTCCTTGAGATGCGCTTCGGCCCGCGTGGCGGCGACGGCGGCCTTGAGATGCGCGATGGCCGAGCGGCGGCGATGCCCGTCGGCATCGCAAAGCTCGATATCGGTCTTGGTCATCAGACGGTCGATCGCGGCGTCGGTTTCCCGCCGGTCGCCGCCTGCGCCCGGGACCGGTGCATCCTCTCCGGACGGCGGCACATCCTCGTCGAGGGCGTGGGGGACGCGCGGCTCCGTCGCGGGCTCCTCGTCCTGTGCATCCGAGGAGGACGCAGGAGCCTTTGCCTCCTTCGGCAGCGATCGCGGGTCGTGCATCGACGCGTCCGCCCGATCGCCGTCGTCGGCGAGTTCGGCAAGGAACGCCTGGACCGAATCGCGCGGATCGTCCTGCGCCGCGCCGGGACGCGCGTCCTCGGCGGCGACCGGGTGGCAATCGGATCCGTCGTCGATCGGCTCCAGCCCGTCCAGATCGTCCCCCAAGGACAGATCCGCGTCGGGGACGTCTTGCGGGTCTTCACCGGCCGCCCCACCGAAGGCCGGCGCGCCCTGTGCATCCGACGCCTCGTCGGGCGTGTTGTGCCGGCGCAGCATGATCGTCCCGTCGGCAAGATCGACCGCGACATCCTCGCCCGCCTCGTGCTCCACGACCCGCTCGAGCAGCAGATCGCCGGGCGCCGGCTCCGCATCGCCGAAGGCGCCATCCTGTGCCACGACATCCCGGAAATGGTCCACGACCGCGCGCATCGTCGCCAGCGGATCGTCGAATCCCTGCAGCGTGCAGGAGAAGTGTCCGAACGAAACGCTGAGGATCTTCTCGGGATTGACCATTCGCCATCTCGCTTTCTCGTGCGAACCGACGGACATTGGGGAATGTGTCCGCGGCTCTCGACTTCCACCGAACCGGGCGAACGATGACTCGAATTTGAGGCAAAATTGTGGCTGACGACGAGAACGAGACGGATATTCCGGGGGATCGGATGGCGGTCGGGACCGGCGTGACGCTGGTGGGGGGCGGTCCGGTCGCGCGGGACGATCTGCGCCGGGCGCTCGCACATGCGCCCTGCCTCGTCGCCGCGGATGGCGGGGCGGAGCATGTTCTGGCGGCGGGCCTGCTTCCGGACAGGGTGATCGGCGACATGGATTCCATCAGCGCCGCGTCGCGCGACCGGCTCGCCTCGCGGCTCTGGCCCGTCGGGGAACAGGACAGCACGGATTTCGAGAAATGCCTCGCGCGGATCGACGCGCCGCTGATCCTCGGGCTGGGCTTCACCGGGGGCCGGATGGACCATGCCCTGGCCGCGCTGAGCGTCCTTGCGCGCTATGGCGGACCCCGCCTGCTGATCGGTGCGGAGGATGTCGTCTTTGCGGCCCCGGCAAAGGCGGCGCTGGATCTCGCACCGGGAACGCGGGTATCGCTCTTTCCGATGTGCGAGATCACCGGCCGGTCGCGGGGGCTCGAATGGCCGATCGACGGGCTGTCCTTCGCGCCCGGTGGCAGGGCGGGGACGTCAAATCGCGCGACGGGCCGGGTCACGCTGGCCTTCGACGGGCCGGGCATGCTGGTGCTTTTGCCGCGCGACTGCCTCGCCGCCGCCCTGAGCGCCCTCGGGGGCTGAAGCCGTCCGGACGCATTCCTGCCTTTCGCGTGGCCCAATCGGCCGGAACATCCTATAAGCGCCGGCAAATACCAGCGGAGGCCACATGACAGCCGATCTTTCACCCGCCGACAGCGCCAAGTTCGCCGCCGCGAAGCGTGCCTGCGATTTCGTGGAGGATGGAATGACGCTGGGCCTCGGGACGGGAAGCACCGCCGCCTGGCTGCTCAAGTGCCTGGGCGAGCTGGTGACGCGGGACGGGCTGCGGATCCGGGGGGTGCCGACCTCGCAGCGCACGGCCGAGCTCGCCCGCGAGAGCGGGATCGAGGTGATCACCCTCGAAGAGGCGCGATGGCTCGACCTCACGATCGACGGCGCGGACGAATTCGACGGCGGGCTCAACCTCATCAAGGGCGGCGGGGGGGCGCTGCTGCGCGAGAAGATCGTCGCGGCGGCATCGGACCGGATGATCGTGATCGCCGACATCTCCAAGCAGGTGGCGCATCTGGGGGCGTTTCCCCTGCCCGTGGAAGTCGTGCCCTTCGGCTGGCAGGCGACGCGCCGGATCATCGTGGAGAGTGTCGTCGCGCTCAACCTGCCGGGCGACAACGTGACGCTGCGCATGGATGGCGACGCGCCGTATGTTACCGACGAGGGGAACCACATCCTCGATCTGCATCTGTCGCGCATCGGCAATCTGCGGCAATTGGCGCGGGTTCTCAATCAGGTCCCCGGTGTGGTGGAAAGCGGCCTCTTCCTCGATATCTGCGACCTCGTCGTGGTAGGGCACCAAGACGGACGGGTGGAGCTGCGCGACATCCGGGCGGACATGACGGACACTGGACGGGTCGGAAAAGGCGGGCGCGACAACCTCTTCTCCGACCTCGACGACTGACGAGGAACTTCGATGGCAGATTTCGACTATGATCTTTTCGTGATCGGCGGCGGGTCCGGGGGCGTGCGCGCCGCGCGGACGGCCGCGGCGACCGGTGCCCGCGTGGCGCTTGCCGAGGAGAGCCGCATGGGCGGAACCTGCGTCATTCGCGGATGCGTGCCGAAGAAGCTGATGGTCTATGCCTCCAAATATCCCGCCGAGATCGAGGACGCACGGGCCTTCGGATGGGACGCGCGGATCGGCGGCTTCGACTGGCCGGGCTTTCGCGGCAGGCTCCACGCGGAGCTCGACCGGCTGGAACGGGTCTACCGCTCGATGCTCGAGAAGTCCGAGGTCGAGATCTTCGACAGCCGCGCGCGGATCGTCGATCCGCATACGGTGGCACTCGGCGACGGGGCCACCAGGACGGCCAAGCACATCCTGGTCGCGACCGGAGGTCATCCGTTCCGGCCTGACATCCCCTGTGCCGATCTCGCCCTCGTCTCCAACGACATCTTCCTGATGGAGGAGTTGCCGAAGACCGTCCTGATCATCGGCGGCGGCTATATCGCATGCGAGTTCGCCTGCATCCTCAACGGGCTCGGCGTGGACGTGACGCTCTATCATCGCGGCGGCCAGATCCTGCGCGGCTTCGACGAGGAGGCCCGCGGCCTGATCGCCGAGATGATCGCCGACCGGGGGGTTAGCATCCATACCGGCACCAACATCGTCGACATGAAACTGGCCGAGGAGGTCGATGTCGAAACCGGCCATATCAGCAATTCCGATGCAGCGATGGGGGCCCCTTCGATGGCGGATCACGGCCCGTCGGAAAGCCTCGAGATGAACCCGAAATCCGACACGGAACGCGCCGCGGGCAAGAAGATCTGGGTGAAGTCGACCAATGGCCGCGAATGCACGTTCGACCACGTGGTCTTCGCCACGGGGCGCAAGCCGTCGAACGTCGATATGGGCCTCGAGGAGGTCGGCGTGGAACTGGGCCGCAAGGGAGAGATCGTCGTGGACGAATATTCCCAGAGCTCGGTTCCGTCGATCTATGCGATCGGCGACGTGACCTCGCGGCTGGAACTCACCCCGGTCGCGATCCGCGAGGGCATGGCCTTCGTCGAGACGGTGTTCAAGGGCAACAAGACGCCCGTCGATCACGAGCTGGTCCCCTCGGCGGTCTTCACCAGCCCCGAGCTCGGCTCGGTGGGGCTGACCGAGGAGGCCGCGATGGAGGAATGCGAGATCGAGGTCTATTCCACCTCGTTCCGGCCGATGTTGCAGGCCTTCATCGACAAGCCGGCGCGCACGCTCCTGAAGCTGATCGTCAACAAGGAGACGCGGGTCATCATGGGCTGTCACATCGTCGCGGACGATGCCGGCGAGATGATCCAGCTCGTCGGCATCGCCGTGAAGGCCGGCATGACGAAGGAGCAGTTCGACAAGACCTGTGCCGTGCATCCGACCATATCCGAAGAAATCGTGACCATGCGCGAGCCGGTGCGGGCTGGTTGAATCGCGCCGGGTCAGGCACAATCTGATGAACACACATAGACGGACGTATTGACCGAGAGAGGCAACACCAGGCATGGCGAGCAATAACGGCGGACCTTGGGGCGGCGGTGGCGGAAACCGCGGTGGCCACGGCGACAACGACGACCGGCGCCCCGGTCGCAATCGCGGTGGCGACAACCCGCAAGTCCCCGATATCGACCAGATCATGAAGAAGGGTCAGGAGCATCTTCGGGTCCTGATGGGCGGTCGCGGCAACGGCAACCGTCCGAACGGATCGGGCGGCGGCAACGGCCCCGGCTTCGGGCGGAACACCTGGATTCTCGGTGGCCTCGCCGTGGTGGGCGTGTGGCTCTTCGCAAGCTTCTACACCGTCCGGCCCGAAGAGCAGTCGGTGGAGCTGTTCCTGGGCGAGTTCTCGTCGATCGGGCAGCCGGGCCTGAACTTCGCGCCCTGGCCCTTCGTCACGGCCGAAGTGATTCCCGTCACGCGCGAACAGACCGAAGAGCTTGGCGTGAGCGGTGCCAATTCCACCGATAACGGCCTGATGCTCACGACCGACGCCAATATCGTCAATATCGAGTTCGAGGTGGTCTGGAACGTCCGCGACCCGGCCGAGTACCTCTTCAATCTGGCCGATCCGCCGCAGACCATCCGTTCGGTCAGCGAATCGGTCATGCGCGAGGTCGTCGCGCGCTCGGAACTGGCCCCGATCCTGAACCGCGACCGCGACGTGATCGCGAGCGACGCGCAGGAACTGATCCAGGGCACGCTCGACAGCTACAACGCGGGCGTCAACATCGTCCGGCTGAACCTCGACCGGGCCGATCCGCCCGCCGAGGTGATCGACGCCTTCCGCGACGTCCAGGCCGCGGAGCAGGAACGCGACCGTCTCGAACGGCAGGCCGACGCCTATGCGAACCAGGTTCTGGCCGATGCGCGCGGTGCCTCCGCGCAGATCCTCGAAGAGGCCGAAGCCTATCGCGCGAGCGTGGTGAACGAGGCGATCGGTGAGGCGAGCCGCTTTACGGCCGTACTCGGCGAATATCAGGAGGCACCGGAAGTGACGCGCAAGCGCCTCTATCTCGAGACGATGGAAGAGGTGCTGGGCCGCGTCGACAAGGTCATCATGGATGGCCAGGGCGAAGCCGGCGGCGGGCAGGGCGTCGTTCCCTACCTGCCGATCAACGAACTGAACCGCCGGTCGGGCAACGCCGCCCAGACCAACGGAGGGGCGAACTGATGCGCAAATCCTACATCCTGATCGGAATCGTGGTTCTCGCGATCATCGGTCTGATGAGTTCGATCTTCATCGTGGACGAACGCCAGAAGGCGCTCGTGCTGCAATTCGGCCAGATCAAGTCCGTCAAGGAAGAGCCGGGTCTCGCCTTCAAGATCCCGTTCATCCAGGACGTCGTGCGGTACGACGACCGCATCCTCGCGCTCGACACCGATCCGATCGAGGTGACCCCCTCGGACGATCGCCGCCTGATCGTCGATGCCTTCGCGCGCTACCGGATCGAGGATGTCGAGCAGTTTCGCCGGGCCGTCGGCGTGGGCGGCATCCGGTCCGCCGAAAGCCGGCTCGCGGCGATTCTCATCGCTCAGACGCGTGCCGTTCTCGGCTCCGACGGCGTGACGTCCAACACGATCCTGTCGGAGGATCGCGCCAATCTGATGATCCGGATCCGCGATCAGGCCCGGTTGCGGGCCGATGCCCTCGGGGTAGAGATCATCGACGTGCGGCTGAAGCAGACTGCGCTTCCCGACCAGAACCTTGCCGCGACGTTCGAGCGGATGCGCGCCGAGCGCGAACGCGAGGCAACGGACGAACGGGCGCGCGGCGAGGAAGCGGCGCAGCGCGTGCGGGCACAGGCCGACCGGACCCGTGTGGAGCTCGTCTCCGAGGCGGAACGCGAGGCCGAGATCACCCGAGGCGAGGCCGACGCGGAACGGAACGGCATCTTTGCCGAGGCTTTCGGCGCGGATGTGGAGTTCTTCGAGTTCTACCGCTCCCTCGCCGCCTATGATCGCTCGTTGCAGGGCGACAATTCCACCCTGATCCTTTCGCCGGACAGCGAGTTCTTCGATTACCTCAAGTCCGACCAGCCCCGCGGCGTGACGGCAGGCGAGACGGGCCCGGCCGCGCCCGAGGCGTCGTCCGGCGAGGACGAGGACGCGGCCGCGCAATCCGGCGCGGCGGCGGCGGTTCCGAACGAAGCCGAGGGCTCCTCGTCGCAGGAGACGACCGACACCGCCGCTACGAATTGATGGCGATCGTGCTCCTCTGCCTGGGGCTCGTCCTGATCTTGGAGGGGCTGGTCTTCGCACTGGCCCCTTCGCGCGTCGAGGACATGCTCGAGGCGATGCGCGCCATGCCGATGGAGGCGCGCCGGCTGATCGGGCTCATCGCGCTCGTGGCCGGAAGCGGTCTCCTGGCGCTGGCACGCCTGTTCGGAGGCTGATGTTTCGGCTTTTCACGGCGGTTTGAGCGCCGCTCACCCAGCGGTGTGTTGCGCAGGGCGCACAGGCCGCATTATTTCATGCGTCATACCGTGCCCGATCTTGCGCAGCAGTCGTTGATCTGACGCGGCTCGAGAGATGCAGCACAGCTCGAAGGAGAGACGAGTGACGTCCACAGCAATTCCGCACAGCTCAGCGCGCACCAACCCGCGCCAGTGGCTGACCGCCTTGTTCCTAGGCGCGGCACTGGTTCTGACCCAGGCGGTCAGCGCCAAGGCCACCCCCGAAACCTTCGCTCCCCTTGCCGAGCAGATCAGCGATTCGGTGGTGAACATCACCACGTCCACCACCGTGGCGACCCGTTCGGGCCCCGCACCCCAGATCCCCGAGGGATCGCCGTTCGAGGATTTCTTCCGCGACTTCATGGAGCGCGGACCGGGTGCCGACGGCGATCGGCCGCAGCAGCGCAGCCGCGAAGCCCTGGGATCGGGCTTCGTGATCTCCGAGGACGGGTTCATCGTGACGAACAACCACGTCATCGACGGCGCCGACGAGATCAACATCGAGTTCTACAACGGCGAGGAGCTTCCCGCCGAGGTGATCGGTACCGACCCCAATACCGATATCGCCCTGTTGAAGGTGACGTCCGAAGCGCCGCTGCAACCCGTGCCCTTCGGCAACAGCGACGAGGCGGCCGTCGGGGACTGGGTGGTCGCGATGGGCAATCCGCTCGGACAGGGCTTCTCGGTGTCCGCGGGCATCGTGTCTGCGCGCAACCGGGCCCTTTCGGGCACCTATGACGACTACATCCAGACCGACGCCGCCATCAACCGCGGCAATTCGGGCGGCCCGCTCTTCAACATGGACGGCGAGGTCGTGGGCGTAAACACCGCGATCCTGTCGCCCAATGGCGGGTCGATCGGGATCGGATTCGCGATGTCGTCCAACGTCGTGACCAAGGTGGTCGATCAGCTGCGCGAATTCGGCGAGACGCGGCGCGGATGGCTCGGCGTGAGCATCCAGGACGTGACCGAGGATATCGCCGAAAGCATCGGCCTCGAGGAGGTTTCCGGCGCGCTCGTGACCGACGTGCCCGAAGGCCCCGCCCAGGATGCCGGTGTCGAGGCGGGCGATGTCATCACCAGCTTCAACGGCAACGAGGTCGAGGATACCCGTCAGCTCGTCCGCCGCGTGGGCGACGCGCAGATCGGCGCCGAGGTTCCCGTGACGGTCTATCGCGACGGCGAGACGGTCGAACTGGCCGTAACGCTCGGCCGCCGCGAGGAAGCGCAGGCCGTCAGGACCGCGGCGACCCCCGAGGACATGCCGGAAAGCCAGGAGAGCGAGCTTCTGGGCATCACGGTGAGCCCGCTCGACGAGGAGATGCGCGAAGAGCTCGGATTGTCGTCGGGCATGGACGGCCTCGTCGTCACCGATGTCGACGAGGAAAGCGAAGCCTTCGAGAAGGGGATTCGTGCCGGCGACGTGATCACCGAAGCCGGTCAGGAGAAGATCAGTTCCTCCTCCGAGCTTCAGGACCGCATCGAAGTGGCGAAAGAGGCGGGCCGCAAGTCCATCCTCCTGCTGATCCGTCGCGGCGGCGACCCGCGGTTCGTGGCGCTTCCGGTAAGCTGATCCAACGGAGCCGCGTCGAAGGACCTACGAAGGGCAGCCCCGTCGGGCTGCCCTTTCGCGTATAGCGTGCCGCCACCCTCGGGGCCGTGGCGCGGATGGCGACCTTCGGAGACCCGGGAATTTCACTCTGGCCTTCCGATCGGCAAATCACGTCTGGAAAGCGCGGGCGCGGACCCTTAGGACTCGCTCCGACACATTGCGCGAAGGAGGCCGGAATCCATGGCCAAGATCACCTATATCGAACATGGCGGAACCGAACATGTCGTCGACGTGCCCAACGGGTTGACCGTCATGGAGGGCGCCCGCGACAACGGGATTCCCGGAATCGAGGCCGATTGCGGCGGTGCCTGCGCGTGCTCGACCTGCCACGTCTACGTGGCCGAACCCTGGGTCGAGAAACTGCCGGAAAAGCAGGACATGGAAGAGGACATGCTCGATTTCGCGCATCAGCCCGATCCGAGGCGGTCGCGCCTGACCTGTCAGTTGAAGGTCACCGACGATCTCGACGGCCTCGTCGTACAGATGCCGGAAAAGCAGATCTGATCTTTAGTACTGGGCCGTGCGCGGCGGATCACCGTCGCGTGTCAGGCCTCGAGTGCGGCCGCGAGATCGTCGATCCAGCGGTCTACGAAGGCATCGAATGCGGCGCCCGGCTGGTGGGCCGCGATGCGGGCGCGCAGGGGATCCTCGGCGGCAATGTCGCTCCGGGCCAGTGCCGCGATCGCCGCATGCCCGCAGAACGGCACGTGCAGTTCGGAATAGCCGCCCTCATGGACCAGAACCAGGCGGTCGTCGCAATGCCGCCGGACAAGCTCCATCGCGCGCCGCGTCAGCGTGCCGAAGCTGTCGGCGCCGAGCAGCATCCGGCCGAGCGGATCCACGCCCGAGGCGTCGAAGCCGCAGGCGACTACGATCGCATCGGGTGCGAAGGCGTCGATCTGCGGCACCACGATCCTGTCCCAGGCCGAGAGATACCCCGCCTCGCCCGTCCCGGCCGGCAGGGGAATGTTGCAATTGAAGCCCGCGCCGGCACCGCGTCCCCGATCCGCCACGCCCCCGGTATCGAGCGGGTAGTTGCGGTCCTGGTGCAGCGAGACGGTCAGGACGTCGGCGCGATCGTAGAAGATCGCCTCGGTGCCGTTGCCGTGATGCACGTCCCAGTCGATCACCGCGATCTTGCGCGCAAGACCGCGGGCCAGGGCCGCTTCGATCGCGATGGCGATATTGGCCAGCAGGCAGAATCCGTTCGGCCAGTCGGGCAGGCAATGATGCCCCGGGGGCCGCGACAGGGCGTAGGCGTTCGTCATCTCGCCCCGCAGGACGGCATCGAGCGCGTCGCGCGCCAATCCCGCCGACAGGGCCGCGATCTCAAAGCCGCCCTTCGAGAACGGGGTGCGCAGGCCGATCTCGCCGCCACCCGCGTCCGACAGAGATTTGAACTCGCGCAGAAAAGCCTCCGGATGAACGCGCGCGAGGTCGTCCCAGCTTGCCCCTGACCCTCCTCGAAGGTCGAGCGTGCCGGCAAGGCCCGTCACATCGAGCAATGCCTTGAGCCGGCGCTTCGATTCAGGGCTTTCGGGCAGGCCGCCGGCCGCCAGCGGCTGCACCAGCCCGCCCACTTGCGCCAGAAACGCGTAATTGCCGCCGCCATGCCAGAAACACCGTTCGTCCCAGAAGAACCCGGTGCTCACCGCGTCTTCGGCCCCAGCTGATAGGCCCCCTCCGGCAGGTCCAGAGCTGCCGCAAGGTCGCGCACCTGCGCAAGCGAGAGGGTCACTGTCCGGACCATGTCGGTACGCGTGTCGACCTGTTCGAGTGTCACGCAATCCTCGAAGGCGTTGACGATCACGTCTTCCTGCCGATGCGTGGCAGGATCGTCCACCAGCGTGATGATTGTCGCGTCGAAATCGTGCTCGATCGTAAACATGTCTCCACGCTAGGCGATAGATCGGCGCGATGCCAGACGGGACGCCGCGGATTGTGATCGCGAAGGGGCGTGGGTCGGCAGGTGCAAAAGGTGACTGGCCGCCCGGATCTGCCCTGTTAGTATGTTAGGCTGACGCCCATCCGTTTCCGAGAAGGCCCCTGCTCCATGCGATATCTCGCCGTTCTTTTCCTGATGTTCCTTACGGCCTGCGGCGGCGACCTGGTGATCGTGCAGCCGGTGCCGGAGAGGCCCGCGCCGCAGCAAGCCCGGCCCGCGACGCCCACCCCGAGCGTGTCCACGCGGACCTTCGTGCAGGTCGTCGACGACGTCATGCCGGTCGCGATCTCTGAATGCCGGGCACGCACGCGCGGCGCCCGTTGCGACTACGCGGTGGTGGTCGACGATCGTCCGGGGCTGCCTGCCAACGCGTTCCAGACGCTCGGGCCCGACGGCCAGCCGATCGTCGGCTTCACCCTCGCGCTCATCCGGGAGGCGGCGAATGTCGACGAGCTGGCGTTCATCCTCGGCCACGAGGCCGCGCATCACATCGAGGGACATATCGGGCGCGGTCAGGCCTCCGCCACCACCGGCGCGATCCTGGCTGGCGCGGTCGTGGCGCTCGGCGGTGGCAACGAGGTCGCGATCCAGAGGGCGCAGAACGTGGGCGCGTTCTATGGCGGCCGGCGGTATTCCAAGGAGTTCGAGCTCGAGGCCGACGCGCTCGGCGCCATCCTGACCTTGCGGGCGGGATACGATCCGATCCGCGGCGTGGCCTTCTTCGAGAACGCGCCCGATCCGGGCAACACGTTCCTCGGAACCCACCCGCCCAATGCAGACCGCATCCGGGTGGTCCGGCAGGTCGTCGCGGGGCGGTGAGGAAAATCAGGTCTCGCCGTCTGCCGTGCCCGCCTGCTAGGATCGACATCAACCGCCGCATCGAAAGGTCCACAATGCGCCTGCCTCTCATCGCCGTTGCCGTCACCCTCTCTGCCTGCGTTCCGACCACGCCGCCGGTGCCGGTCGAATTGCCGATCCTCGGAGGATACCGCAACGACGCCGATCAATGCCGGCGGGTGGGCGAAAGCGCCTATACCAACCAGTTTCTCGACGATTCCGCCGATCTCGTGGCATGCCCGGTCGGGGTCGAGAATCTCGGGGTGTTCGTAACCGAGACGGGCGCGGTGCAGGTCGACGCGGTCGGAGGCTACGCGCTCTATTCGGTACCGCGCGGCTGAGGCGCGACGACTAGGGCAGGATCTCGAACCGCGTCACGTCCACCAGTCCGCGGTCGGTGATCTTGAGCGCGGGGATCACCGGAAGGGCGAGAAAGGCGAGCTGGAGGAACGGCTCGTCCAGTACGACGCCGAGCGTCCTCGCAGCGGCGCGCAGATCTTCGAGCCGCTCGCGAACGTGCTCGAAGGGCTCGAGCGACATGAGGCCCGCAATGGGCAGGGCGAGCTCGGCGAGAATCCGACCGCCTTCTGCGACGACGAAGCCGCCTTCGATCTCGCTCAGACGGTTGGCGGCCAGCGCCATATCCTCGTAATCCGCGCCCACGCAGGCGATGTTGTGGTGATCGTGGCACACCGTGGAGGCGATCGCGCCGCGCCGCAGGCCGAAACCGCGCACGAAGCCGGTGGCGATATTGCCGTTGCGGCCGTGGCGTTCGACGATGGCGATCCGCGCTAGATCGCGGTCCGGATCGGGCCGCTTGTCGCCATCCTCGATCGCCACGGTCTCGGTCAGGTGATCGGTGAGGATCTGTCCTTCGCGGATGCCTATGACGGGAGTCTCCTCGCGGTTCGCGGTCGCCCTGAAGCTTGCGGCGCCGATCGCGGGGGCCTTGACGGAGCCGCGTCCGATCGGCGGCAGCGTTCCGCGCGCTGCGAAGGCCGCGTCGTCGGCGACACGGCCCCCCGCGAGCACGATCTGCGCGTCGCACCGCTCGAGGCTCGTCACCGCGACGATATCCGCCCGCTTGCCCGGCGCGATCAGCCCGCGATCCTTGAGGCCGAACGCCTCCGCCGCCGACAGGCTTGCCGCGCGATAGGCGGCGAGCGGTTCGGTTCCGAGCGCGATCAGCCGGCGGATCATGTAGTCGAGATGCCCCGCCTCGCCGATATCGAGCGGGTTGCGATCGTCGGTGCAAAGGCACATGTAGGGCGCCGTCCGCTCGGTCAGGAGCGGTTGCAGCGCCTCGAGATCCATGCTGACCGAGCCCTCGCGGATGAGGACCCGCATGCCCTTCTGCAGCTTTTCGCGCGCCTCGGCGGCGCTCGTCGCCTCGTGCTCGGTCCGGATGCCCGCGGCGATATAGGCGTTGAGATCGCGCCCGCCCAGAAGCGGGCAATGCCCGTCGACATGGCCGCCCGCGAAAAGACGCAGCTTCGCCATCGCTTCGGGGTCGCGATGGATCACACCGGGATAGTTCATGAACTCCGCAAGGCCGATCCCGCTCGGATCGCCCATCAGCCCGGCGATGTCGTCGGCGCCCAGCGCGGCTCCGGCGGTTTCCATGTGGGTTGAGGGCACGCAGGACGAGAGCTGTACCCTGAGGTCCATCAGGGTCAGCCGGGCGGCCTCCTGGAACCACCTGATGCCGGGCGCGCCCAGAACGTTGGCGATCTCGTGCGGGTCGCAGATCGCCGTGGTCACCCCGCGCGGAGTGACGCAACGGTCGAATTCCAGCGGGGTGACGAGGCTGCTTTCGACATGAAGATGCGTGTCGATGAAACCCGGAACGAGGATCAGGCCCTCGACGTCGATCATCTCCGCGCCGTCGTAGCGTGCGCCGGTGCCCACGATGGTATCGCCGCAGATCGCGACGTCGCCCTCCAGCAGCGCGCCGGTCACGAGGTCGAGCATGCGCCCGCCGCGCAGGACCAGTTCGGCGGCTGCATCGCCGCGGGCCTGCGCGATGCGCCGTTCGAGGTGCGGAGAGGGATCGTCGCTCATCGCCTTACTTGATCCCCCGCCGCGCTCAATGTCCAGCGTGGCTCAGATCGCCCATTCGCCCTTGCGGAAGACGGGCGTGGCGGTGCCGTCTTCGGCGATGCCGTCGATATCCGTCTCGGGCCCGCCGATCATCCAGTCGACATGGATCATCGAGCTGTTGCCGCCGCGTTCCTCGACCTCCACGGGGGTGAGCGTGTCGCCGTCCACGAAACACTTGGAATAGCATTGGCCGAGCGCGATGTGGCAGGCCGCGTTCTCGTCGAAGAGCGTGTTGTAGAACAAGAGCCCCGATTGCGAGATCGGCGAGGAATGCGGCACCAGCGCCACCTCGCCCAGGCGCCGCGCGCCCTCGTCGGTGTCAATGAGCTCGCGCAGCACGGCCTCGCCCTTGGTCGCGCGGGCCTCGACGATGCGGCCCTTGCGGAATTCGACCTCGATCCCTTCGATCAGGCTGCCCTGATGCGACAGAGGCTTGGTCGCGCGCACGCGACCTTCGGTCATCGCCGCGTGGGGTGTGGTGAAGACCTCTTCGGTCGGGATGTTGGGGTTGCAGACGACGCCATTGCCGGCGCGCGATGCACCGCCCATCCATTCGTGGCCGTCGGCGAGCCCGACGGTCAGGTCGAGGCCGGGACCGCTGTATTTCAGGGCCCGGAAGCGATGATCGTTGAGCCAGTCGGTGCGCTTGCGCAACCGCGCATTGTGCGCTTCCCAGTTGGCGACGGCGTTCTCGTCGGTGACGCGCGAGGCCGCGAAGATCGCTTCGGCCAGTTTTGCCTGCGCCGCGTCGGGATCCATGTCGGGAAACATCCGTATCGCCCATTGCCGGCCGGGATAGGCGGCGATGGTCCAGTTGATCTGGAACGTCGCGATCTTTTCCAGCGCGGGCTTGTAGGCGATGGAGTTGGCCTTGCCCGCGCGCGACACCTTGGCCGGGTCCTGTTCGGCCATCAGCATCGGATCCTCGCCCACGATCGCCATGCGGGCGGTATCGTTGCCGAACGCTTCGGCCATGCCGTCGTAGAGCCAGCCGGCCGCATTGTCGAAGCTTTCGTCGCGCGCATGGGCGTAGCGCGCAAGCGCGACCTCGGGATCGGAGAGGATCGGCGTGACGAGGCCCGCGCCCGCGCGATAGGCGGCGGCCGCAACGCGGCGTACCAGCGGCAGCGCCTCGACGGGGGCGGTCAGGATCAGGTCCTGACCTTCCTGCAGGTTCAATCCGGTGCGCACGGCCACCTCGGCCAAGCGGTCCAAGGCGGCGGGATCGACGGGGTCGGCGGTCATGGTCTGGCGTTCCTCTCTAGATGCGCCCCGACTTGGACCGCGCATGGGGCGGGGCGTCAAGCCCGCGTCACATGCGCTTCGCGACCTCCTCGAGCATGACCTCGGTGGCGCCGCCGCCGATCGACTGGACCCGCGCATCGCGCGACATCCGTTCGATCGTCGATTCGCGCATGAAGCCCATGCCGCCGTGGAACTGCACGCAATCGTACATGACCTCGTTCACCAGCTCGCCCGCCAGCGCCTTGATCATGGAGACCTCGCGCACGACATCCTCGCCCAGAGCCGCCCGGCGCGCGGTAGCATAGATCATCTGGCGGCACGCCTCGACGCGGCTGGCCAGCATCGCCATGCGCTGGCGGATCGCCTGCTTGTCCCAGAGCTTGGCGCCGAAGGCGTTGCGACCCTTCGCCCAGTCGAGCGTCAGCTCCAGCGCGGCCTGTGCCTCGCCCATCGCCATCGCGCCGATCACCAGACGCTCGTTCTGGAAGTTCTTCATGATCTCGTAGAAGCCGCGCCCCTGCGCGCCCAGCATGTTCGCCGCGGGCACGCGCGCCTCGTCGAAGTTGAGCTCGGCCGTGTCGGAGGACCGCCAGCCATGCTTGTCGAGCTGCCGGCCCACGCTGAAGCCCGGCGTGTCCTTTTCCACGACGAACATGCTCACCGATTGCGAGGGCCGGGCATCGGGATCGGTCTTGGCCGCCACGCAATAGAGATCCGCGTGGACGCCGTTGGTGATGTAGAGCTTCGAGCCGTTCAGCACCCATTCGTCCCCCTCGCGGCGGGCCTTGGTGGTGATGCCCTTGACGTCCGACCCCGCACCCGGCTCCGACACGGCGACGGCCGAGATGGACTCGCCCGAGATGCAGGACGGGATCCATTTCTTCCGCTGCTCCTCGGTCCCGGCATTCCAGATATGGATCGAGGCCATGTCGGTATGGACGAGGGCGGTGATCGCCACGCCCGAGAAGGTCGAGCGCCCGAGCTCTTCGGCCCAGACGACGGTCGCGCGGTGGTCGAGATCCGAGCCGCCGTATTCCTCGGGATAGCGGATACCGAAGAACCCGAGCTCGCCCATCTTGCGCAGGGTCGCGCGGGGGACCATGCCGTCGTCTTCCCATTGCAGGGCGTGGGGCTTCACCTCGGTCTCGACGAAGCGGCGGACCTGATCGCGCAGCATCTGGTGTTCGTCGTCGAAGAAGACGGGGCTCGCCGCGGTTGCGGAGAATGCGCTGTCATAGGCTGTCATCTGGTTTCCTCCCTCGAATGTCACCTGCATCGGGATCGCCCGGGTCGTCCGCGCGACATAGCCACTGGCCGCATCGCCGGCTCTAACGATGCCTCCCCCCGTCGGAGCCGAGCCTACCGGACCCTGCCGCGATTGCGAGGAAAATTTCCGTGGCAATCGGGCGGCGCACTGGTCACTCTTCGCCCCGGAGGAGGACGCGAATGCAGACACGCAAGGGACCGCTCACAGGCCTCAGGATCGTCGAACTGACAGGGATCGGGCCGGTGCCCTATGCCGCCATGCTGCTGGCCGATCTCGGCGCGCAGGTGATCCGGATCGACCGGCCCGGCGGCTATCCGGCGCTGGGCGCGGATCTCGACTTCGCCTCCATGCGCGCCGCCTCGATCTTCTACCGCTCGCGGCCGATGATCCAGGTCGACCTCAAGGCCGAAGCCGGCCGCGATCTGGTCCTCCGGCTCGTGGGCCGGGCGGATGGGCTGATCGAAGGCTATCGCCCCGGCACGATGGAGCGTCTCGGCCTCGGGCCCCGGGACTGCCACGGGGTCCAGCCGGCGCTCGCCTATACGAGGGTGACGGGATGGGGCCAGGACGGGCCGAGAGCCGGGATGGCGGGGCACGACCTCAACTATCTGGGCGTGTCGGGGGCGCTGTCGCTCTTCGGGCGGGAGGGGGCGCCACCCCTGGGGATGCCGCCCCTTGTGGGCGACATGGCGGGCGGGGCGCTCTTCGCCGTGATCGGGCTTCTGAGTGCGGTGATGCATGCCCGCGCGACGGCGCGGGGCCAGGTGGTCGACGCGAACATCGTCGACGGGTCGGCCAGCCTCTATACCCTGATCGACGCGCTCGGGGCGATGGACCTGCACGGGCCGGCTGGGTCCAATCCGCTCGATGGCGGGCGGCATTACTACAGGACCTATCTCTGCGGCGACGGGGAATGGGTGGTCGTCGGCGCGATCGAACCCGCGTTCCGCCGTATCCTGCTCGACGGGCTGGGTCTCGCGGAGGATGCGCGCCTCGCCTCCGGGCGGGTCGAGGACGAAGCGTATTGCACGCAGACGATCGCCTCGGTCTTCGTTTCCCGCCCGCGGGCGCATTGGGTCGCGCTCTTCGCAGGGACGGATGGCTGCGTGACGCCCGTTCTGACGCGCGCCGAAGCACGCCGGGATCCGGCAAATGTCGCGCGCGGCCTTTTCACCGAAATCGACGGCGTTGCGCAGTCCCGGACCGTGCCGCGCTTCGACGCGAGCGACGGGGTGATCTCGTCCTCGGCCGCGGACGGAAGCCTGCCGCGTCCCGACATTCTGCGTGAATGGGGGCTGGAGGCGTCCGAGATCGACGCGCTCGTCGCCGGCGGCGTGCTGGCGACCGCGCCCTAGGCCCGCGCGGTCAACCGGAACGACAGCGCCTCGGCCAGATGCGGACGGCGAATGTCGCGCGCGCCGTCGAGATCGGCGATGGTGCGCGCCACGCGCAAGACGCGGTGATAGCCCCGCGCGCTCAGGCCCAGCCGTTCGGCGGCGCCCAGAAGCAGCGCCTTCCCCTCGGCATCGGGCGCGGCGATCCGGTCGAGCAGCGCCCCTTCGGCATCGGCATTGACCCGGATGCGCGGATGCTCGGCGAACCGCTCGGTCTGGATCTGCCGCGCCCGGGCGACGCGCGCAGCGACGCTGGCGGTGTCCTCTCCGGTGGGCACGCTGTCGAGATCGGCGAATTCCACCGGCGGCACCTCCACGCGCAGATCGAACCGGTCCATCAGCGGGCCCGAAATACGGCCGAGGTAATCGACGCCGCATTCGGGCACCCGCGCGCAGGCCCGCGCGGGATCGGGAAGATAGCCGCACTTGCAGGGGTTCGCCGCCGCGACCAGCAGGAACTTGCACGGATAGCGCACATGCGCGTTGGCCCGCGCGATGACGACATCTCCGGTCTCGATCGGTTGGCGCAGCGTCTCGAGGACCGCCCGCGCGAATTCCGGACTTATGTAGCAAACGCACCAACTGAATACGCGATTTCCGTAAGCGATTCCAGTAAGTTCGCCGCATGTCAAACTTACCCAAACCCGAACGCCCGAACACACTTGCTGGACTGGTCGAGAAGCACACCCAACTGTGCGCCATGCGGGACAAGCACGAGAAGCAAATCCGACGCCTGACGGTGGACATAGACCACCTGGACGCGGCCATACGGCTCTTCGACGGCACCGCCGATCACAAGTCACCAGCGGAGTACGTCACCAAGCACAAGGCCAAGAAGGGCACGGTGACGCGGTTCGTGTTGAAGACGCTGAGAGAGGCGGAAAGGCCGCTCACGTCGCGTGAGATCACGTTCGCATGGTGCGAGGATCGCGGGCTAGTGGCGGATGACGAGACTTACGCCGTGCTGCGCAAGCGGATCGGCGCGACCATCCGCTCGTGCTTCCTGCGCGGCCTTATTGAGGATCGCGGGTGGAGCGACGATCATGGCGAAAGCGGGCCGTACAAGCTGTGGGTGATGGTGGGGAAGTGATGCCGGCCCCGAAGAGCCGGCACAGTAGGTTAGAATTTATGATCAGTGATGAACCGATACGACTTCTTTGGGATGGGCTTGCCCTTGAACTGGAGCATTTTGCTGCTCCTCGCAGCCTTCCTCATGGATTCTTGGAGATGACGCTCTGCCATTTCCGTGACGAAGGCTTTGACCTCTTTGAGGACGTTTTCACGTGTGTCGCTTCTCCCGCACTCGGGACAAGTGAACACGTTCTCAGCCTTTCCGTCAGCCGGACCTTTTATCGGTACGCGACATGCGCCGCAAAGAATGTTCTGGGTATCAGCACTCATTAGGCCGCCCCCCTTCTTGCCTGCGCCATGCGCTTGCTTTCAGGGTGCTTTCTGCCCTTCAACACATCATTTACCCTGCCGGGATTGACCCCGTAGGATGCAGCAATGTTGTGCTGATACTCTCCTGACCAGTGTCGCAGCCAAACTTCGACTGCGTCGTCAGGCGTCAGCCGGTATATCGGCGCTCTGCCGATTCTGTCTTTGAGGGCCATGCGTGGCTCCTATGAAGAAGCCGTTAGCTGGACGCTTGACCCTGGACTCACCATGTGCGAAGCAGCAAGAGTGAATTCACAAATCACCGCCAGCTAACGGCGGGTTGCTCTAAACCGCAGGGTGTTACAGCACCCTGCGGTTTTTATTTACCAATCATCCTGTGCTGAGTCGAATCGAATCTGCAAGATGTTGTGGTGGCCCCTACGCCGCGCGTTGCCAGTAACCCTTCCACGACCGGCTAACCGGCGCTCCCATCGAGTTCGATACCATGATATGCGCCAGCGTCCCGTTGTCGGTGCGGCGGTTGTCTTCAAGCCATGCGGCGTGGTTCGCGTACTGGTACAGGTACTGCGGGCTAACGTGGTGATGCTGGCCCTGCACCATGCGGCGCAGACGCGAGAAGAAGCTTTCCACCATGTTCGTGTGCTTGCCGTGGTCGCTGTAGATTTCCGAGTGGTTCACGCGGTCAACCATCCAACCGGCGTGGAGCATGTCCCAATGGGACGCTTCGTCGGCTGACATGGTGGCGGTGCGGCTGACGTTCTCGATCGAGAAGGCCACGCCCTCGCCTTCGTGCATGGCAACGAACGGCAGGGTGCGACCGGCGCGCTCGCGCAGCGCGACGACAACGCGGCGCTGCCCCGTCTGATGTCGCTTCAAGCGGCGGTCAACGCGCTTGGCCTTTTCGTTGGCGGGGCGAACGTGCCCGCCGAAGTAAGCGCCGTCGATTTCAACGTGACCATCGAGGACAACGCCCGTCTGGACCTCTTCGGCCATCGCTTCGCGCAGCTTGTGCACCAGGACGAACGCCGTCTTGTACTGGCAGTCCAGATCGCGGCTCAATTGGATCATGCTGACGCCCTTGGAGGCGTTCACAATGATGCAGATCGCTGCCAGAAGATCAACGAAGTCCATCTTGCGGCTGGCGAAGATCGTGCCGCTGGTGACGCTGAACTGGTGGGCGCAAGCTTTGCACTTGAACTTGCGGCGCGTGGTGATCTTGTACGTCTCGTCATGCGAGCAACGGGGGCAGATCGCTTCACCGTCCGTCTCGGCCCAACGCATCTTGCAGAACGTCTCGTAAGCCGCTTCTTCGCCCGCCTTGTAGATGGAGCGGAGCGAGAGGGTGCGGGACGCTGCGGAGAGGAGAAAGTGTTGTGCCATTGTCATCATATCCGGTGCTGTTGCACTAAATATGATGATATAGCGTCACCTTGTCAAGGGCTATAGCACTCTATATGATGACATGAGCATCATGGAGGGTGACATGGCGGAACGTACCGACTGGGAAGAAAAGGCCAAAGCCTTGCTTAGAGCAGAGATGGCCCGAAAGAGCGTGACTTACGGACAACTCGTAGAGCGGCTTCATGGGATCGGCATCGAAGAGAACGAGCGGAACCTGCGGAATAAGGTAAGCCGGGGGAAGTTCACCGCAGGATTCTTCTTACAATGCCTTTCCGCTCTTGGATCTACGCAATTGCACTTGGAATAGCTTTCGCCGCGTCACCAGAACATGGACAGGGGCAAGAGCAGAACAGAGGTGCCGAGCAAAATTTTGGCGATGAAGTAGGGCCACTGTTTTGGCTGGGCGATTACCTTAACGAAACCCCACGCATAGATCGCCCATGCGCACAGGGCGAAGACGACCGTTATTCCGATCTGTGCGCTCAATGGAAGGCGGCTGACGCTGCCAAGGAAAGCGCCAACTGGACCCGCCGCGCGTTTTGGCTTGGGGTATTGGGTGTCATAGTAGGAGGACTCACTCTTGGTGCCGCTGCCGCCGCTGCGCTCTATGCCAAAGCAGCAGCCGACGCCGGGAGACGAGCGGCTGACAGCGCCGACAAGATGGTCGGTGAAGCCGTGCGAACAACCGAAGCCGCATTGGAAACCGTTTCCCTTACAGAAAAAATTGGTAATCGACAAATCCGCCCCTTCGTATCTTACGAAAAAGGGAACTTGGAAATCGTTGGTGCCCCAGGAAAGCCGGGTCGCTTCATCAATATTGATGCAGTCTTTCGTAACTGCGGAGCGAGCCCAGGGGTAATCACGGCTACCAGTACATCTATCTATGTCCCTGGTGGCAAAAATGGTAAGTGGAAACGTGTAAGCGCTAACCTTCGTTCTGTCCGTATCATTATCGGGCCAAACCAAACCGACAGAATATCTTACCAAGCTATCTCCAGCGACCCGGACGGTAGCTTCTCCTGGTTCGCAATTGGCATACTGATCTGGTACGAAGGTATGGCAATTTCTGCGTCCACAGAAGTTTTTGAAGAGCATTTTTGGCTGCACTTCAACGGTAATCGCCTCAGGCAAGACTACCCCAGCACCGGCTATGACCTTTACAGGCCAGAACGCAACGACGACTAAGACAGCAGCGATCCAGGCGGATTTCATCTTGGTGCGTTTGCTACATAAGGCCGGCGAATTCCGGAAATTCGTCCATGAAGAGGACGCCGTTATGCGCGAGGCTGATCTGGCCGGGCTTCGCACCCTTGCCGCCGCCCACGATCGCGGCCATCGAGGCGGTGTGGTGGGGTTCCTGGAACGGGCGGACCCGGCTGATCCCGCCTTCGTCGATCAGCCCCGCCAGCGAATGGATCATCGACGTCTCGAGCGCTTCGGCGGGCGTCAGCGGCGGCAGGATCCCCGGCAGGCGCTGGGCCAGCATCGACTTTCCCGACCCCGGCGTTCCGACCATCATCAGGTGGTGGCGTCCGGCGGCCGCGATCTCAAGCGCGCGCTTGGCGCGTTCCTGCCCGCGCACCTCGCTCAGGTCGCGAAAGCCGGGGCCGTCGATAACCTCTCCCGCCTCGGCGGGGGCGAGCGGGGCCTGGCCCGTGAAATGCCGGATCGCCGCGCCGAGATTGCGCGGCGCGATCACCGCGGTCGCGTCGACCCAGGCCGCCTCGGATCCCGACCCGTGGGGACAAAGCAGGGTGCGACCGCTTTCGGCGGCGGCCATCGCGGCGGGCAGCGCGCCGACCACCGATCGCAGCTCTCCGTCGAGCGAGAGCTCGCCCAGCGCGAGCGTGTTCTCGATGAGGTCAGGCGGCACGATCTCGAGCGCGGCCAGAAGCGCCATCGCGATGGGAAGGTCGAAATGGCCGCCCTCCTTCGGAAGGTCGGCGGGCGAAAGGTTGATGACCACCCTTTTGGACGGCAGCGCGATGTTGAGCGCATCGAGCGATGCGCGGACCCGGTCGCGCGCCTCGCTCACCGCCTTGTCGGGCAGCCCCACGATGGAGAACGCCGGAAGGCCGAGCGAGATGGCGCACTGAACCTCGACGACGCGCGCCTCGATTCCCTCGAACGCGACGGTATAGGCGCGGGCAACCATGAAAGATCCTTTCCATCCATGGCGGGCGACCATAGACCTCGGCGCTTTCCTTGCGGTTAATGTCACCCTGCCGGCCCCCTTCAGGCCGGATAATTGACCCGGCAGACGGTCCAGCCTGCCCCGTCGCGCCGGAATTGCGACAGCGAGAGGTTGTCGATCCTCTGGCCGAACGCGGCAACCGTGGTGAGATCGGCGGCGCGCTGATACTGGGTGAGGATCGGCCCGAAATGGGCCACGACGATCACGTCCTCGCCGCGCGTCAGAAGCCGGTCGGCGGCGCGGTCCACCCGCGTGCGCAGCTCGTTCCAGCTTTCCCCGCCGGGCGGGCGCGTCTCGCCGGGACGTTCCCAGAACGCCCTGAGCAGCACCGGGTCCTCGGCATCGATTTCATCGTGCAGGCGCGTCTCCCATGCGCCGAACGACATTTCCCGCAGGTCGGGATCGTGCGGCAGCCGGGGACGGCTGCCCTGGATCGCGTCGGCCGTGTTCACCGCGCGGACGAGCGGCGACGAGATGACGGGCGCGTCCGGAAGCGCGTCGCGCAGTCGTTCCAAAGCCGCGAGGTCGCCCAGATCGGCCGGCAGATCCGTCCACCCCACCATGCCGCGGGCATGGGTCGGCCCGTGCCGGATCCACCACAGCGTGCTCACGGGAGGCGCCCCTTGAGCGCGAGCGGCAGCCCCGCCATCACCGCCACCACCAGATCGGCCTCGCCCGCGACGCGCCGGTTGAGGCCGCCCTGCGCCTCCCGGAACCGACGGCCGAGGGGCGTCTCCGGCACGAGGCCCTGACCCACCTCGTTCGAGACGACGATGGTCGGCCCGCGCCGCGCGGCGAGCGCGTCGATCAGGCCTTCCTCGGACCGGTCCTGCTGCGCCAGCATCACGTTCGACAGCCACAATGTCAGGCAATCGACCAGCACGAGGTGATCGCCGGGCGCTTCGCCTATGGCGCGAGCCAGGGCGAATGGTTCCTCCACCGTACGCCACCCGTCCGCCTCCCTCGCATTGCGATGACGGGCGATCTTGGCGCGCATCTCGTCGTCGAAGGCTTGCGCGGTGGCGATGTAGATTCTGGGATGATCGCAGGTCTTTGCGAGCGATTCCGCATAGTTGGACTTGCCCGAGGCGGCGCCCCCTAGGATGAATGTGAGCTTTGGCAACAATATTCCGGAACTTTCTTCGAGACCGCGCGTCTGCATCTTCAAGGGCTATGTGAAAAGACAGCTAACTCACCGCGCCCAGCCAAGACCAACCCTGGGGAGATTGCAGATGGCATTCGATGGCTTTTCTGACCAGACCTTGTCCCGGCGCGCGATGCAAGCCGAGTTGCTGGACGCCGAGACCGAGTTGCAGCTTGCTTATGCATGGCGCGACCAGCGCGACGAAGCCGCGCTCCACCGTCTCATCACCGCCTATATGCGCCTCGCCATCAGCATGGCCGCGAAGTTCCGGCGTTACGGCGCGCCGATGAACGATCTGATCCAGGAGGCGGGGCTTGGATTGATGAAGGCCGCTGACAAGTTCGATCCGGACCGGGGCGTGCGATTCTCGACCTATGCGGTCTGGTGGATCAAGGCATCGATCCAGGATTACGTGATGCGGAATTGGTCGATGGTCCGCACCGGGTCGACCAGCAGTCAGAAATCGCTCTTTTTCAACATGCGCCGCGTGCAAGCGCGGCTGGAGCGCGAGGCCGCCTCTCGGGGCGAACCGCTCGACCGGCACCAGATGCGGCACATGATCTCGGTCGAGGTCGGGGTTCCGCTCCACGATGTTGAGATGATGGAAGGCCGGTTGGCCGGGTCCGACTTTTCGCTGAACGCGACGCAATCCACCGAGGACGAAGGTCGCCAGTGGATCGACGCGCTCGAGGACGACAGCGCCCAGGCGGACGAGACGGTCAGCCATCGCAAGGATATCGATACGCTGAGAAGCTGGTTGATCGATGCGATGGGTCAGTTGAACCAGCGCGAGCAGTTCATCGTCCGCGAGCGCAAGTTGCGCGATCAGCCGAGAACTCTCGAAAGTCTCGGCAGCGAGCTCGGGCTCAGCAAGGAGCGCGTCCGCCAGCTCGAGGCCGCGGCCTTCCAGAAGATGCGCCGCTCGCTCGAGACGCAATCGACGGAAGTGATGCATTTCCTCGCGTGAGGTTTCTCGCTTCCTTTCCCGCGGTCGCATTCCTCTTCGGCGCGACGCTGGCGTTGGCCGAGGCGGATATCGAGATTGCGGGTGACGTCGTTGTGATGGGTGAGCTGCACGACGTCGCGGCGCACCATGCCAACCAGGCCGACTGGATCGCGCGTCTGGCGCCTTCGGCTGTCGTCTTCGAGATGCTGGAGGCCGAACAGGGCCCGATCGCGACCGAGCTTCAGGCCGCGCCTGTGGCCGAACTCGGCGCCGCGCTGGCCTGGGAAGCGCGCGGCTGGCCGGATTTCGGCACGTATGCCCCCATCTTTCGTGCCGCCGGTGGCGCACGCATCTATGGCGCGGGCGTCCCGCGCGTCGATCTGTCGCATGCGGTGGAGGATGGTGCGGCATCGGTCGTGGGCAAAGCCGAAACGCGGCGCTTCGCGCTCGATCGGCCGCTCCCGCCGAGCGAGCAGGCGCTGCGCGAGGACGATCAGGAGCGTGCGCATTGCGGCCTCATGCCGCCCGAAATGCTTGCCGGGATGGTCGAGGCGCAGCGCCTGCGCGATGCCGTGCTGGCCCGCACCGCGCTCAGGGCCTTCGACGAGACGGGCGGCCCGGTCGCCATCGTCACGGGGAACGGACATGCGCGCAAAGATTGGGGTGTTCCCAGGTTTCTGAAGACGGCGCGACCGGATCTCGCCGTCATGGCGATCGGCCAATTCACCGAAGCCGAGGCCGACGCGCCCTTCGACCAAGTGGTTGTCGCCGGGCGCTATGGCGCGGACCGCCCCGATCCTTGCGACGCATTGCGCTAGGCGGTGCTTGCCGGTCCGCGACGGCTCGCCTAGGGTCCGCGCGATGACATTGGCCGGCAAGCATATCCTCCTGATCGTGGGCGGCGGGATCGCCGCGTTCAAGGCACTGGATCTGGTCCGGCGCCTGCGCGAACGCGGTGCCGTGGTGACCCCGGTCCTCACGCGGGCAGGATCGGAATTCGTGACGGAACTGTCTCTGTCGTCGCTGGCGGGGTGTCGTGTCTATTCGGATCTCTGGGATCTGACCGACGAGGCCGAGATGGGCCATATCCAGCTTTCGCGCGCGGCCGACCTGATCGTGGTGGCGCCCGCGACCGCCAACCTGATGGCCAACATGGCGAGTGGACACGCGCACGATCTGGCCACGACCTTGCTTCTGGCGACCGACACGCCGGTCCTGATCGCCCCCGCGATGAACGTGCGGATGTGGGAGTATCCCGCCACCCGCCGCAATCTCGCCGTCCTGCAAGGCGACGGCATCGCGGTGGTGGGGCCGAACGAGGGCGACATGGCTTGCGGCGAGTACGGGCCCGGACGCATGGCCGAACCGCTCGAAATCGTCGACGCGATCGCCGCGCGGCTCGCGTCGGGGCCACTTGCCGGCCGGCATGTCATCGTGACGTCGGGCCCCACCCACGAGCCGATCGATCCGGTGCGCTATATCGCCAACCGGTCCTCGGGCGCACAAGGCTCGGCCCTCGGCGCCGCGCTGCGTGACCTCGGCGCGACCGTGACCTTCGTGACGGGCCCCGCATCGGTCGCGCCGCCGGAGGGCGTGACGCTGGTGCGCGTCGAGACGGCGGCCGAGATGCTTGCTGCCGTCCGGGCCGCCCTGCCGGCTGATGCGGCGATCTTCGCCGCCGCGGTCGCGGACTGGCGGGTGGGAACCGCCGCGACACAGAAGCTCAAGAAGGGGCCGGGTGGACATTCCACGCTCGATCTCGCGGAGAACCCCGACATCCTGGCGAGCGTGGCCCGGATGGGCGAGGGGCGGCCCGCCCTCGTCGTGGGCTTCGCCGCCGAGACGGAAAACGTGCTCGAGCATGCGCGCGCGAAACGGCTGCGCAAGGGGTGCGACTGGATCCTCGCAAACGACGTCTCGCCCGGGACCGGGATCATGGGCGGGACCGAGAACGCCCTGACCCTGGTGACGCAGGACGGGTCCGAGGACTGGCCCCGCGACACCAAGATCGCGCTGGCGCGCAAGCTCGCGCGCCGGATCGCCGACCATCTGGGGGCACGGGGCGCATGATCGTGGCGCCCGTTTCCCCTCGGACAGGCGCGACCGATCGGAGGCGAAGATGATCCTCAGGTTCAAGCGGCTCGAGCGCAACGATCTGCCGCTCCCCGCCTACGCGACGCGCGATGCGGCGGGCATGGATCTTCGCGCATGTCTTCCCGACGGGCCGCTTTCGCTCGCCCCCGGATCGGTCATGCTGATCCCCACGGGTTTCGTCGTGGAGCTTCCGCCGGGGACAGAGATGCAGATCCGGCCGCGATCGGGCCTTGCGACCCGCGCGTCGATCCTGGTGCCCAACAGCCCCGGCACCGTCGACGCGGATTACCGGGGGGAGGTGAAGGTCGCGCTGCTCAATGCCGGGCACGCGGCCTTCGAGGTCGCGCATGGCGACCGGATCGCGCAGGCCGTGATCGCCCCCGTCCTGCGGCCCTCCCTCGTCGAGGATGCGGCGCTTTCGGAAACCGATCGCGGTGAGGGCGGCTTCGGATCGACCGGAACCGCCTGATGTTGCTGGTCGCGATCGCGGCTTTGGCCATCTGGTGGCTCGGCGGTCGCGCGGGCTGGCCCGTGCAGGCGCGGCTGATCCTGCTGGCGCTCCTCTACGTGACCGTGCTGGCGCTCACGCTGTTTCCGAACCCTTTGCGGCCGGCGCTGGGCGGATCGACGGGGGAATGGCTCGTCGCCGGGGGGATCGGCGTGCTGGTCCTGGTCTATCGCGCGGGGCTCAGGCGCGTACGCGCGCGGGTCCGCCCCGAAAATAGGCCGAAGGATCAGCCGCAGGGGGCCTTCGCGCCCGGCGAGCTGGAGCGCTATGCCCGTCATGTCGTCCTGCGCGAGATCGGCGGAACGGGGCAAAAGCGGCTGAAGGAGGCGCGCGTCCTAGTGGTCGGCGCCGGCGGACTGGGCTCGCCCGCGATGCTGTATCTGGCGGCGGCCGGCATCGGCACGATCGGCGTCATCGACGACGACGCGGTCGAGGCAACGAACCTGCAACGGCAGGTCATCCATACCGACGCGCGGATCGGCATGCCCAAGGTCTTTTCCGCCGAGGCCGCGATGAATGCCGTGAACCCCTATGTGGTCGTGCGCCCCTATCACAGGCGGCTCGAGGCCGGGATGGCCGCGACGCTCGTCGGCGATTACGATCTGGTTCTCGACGGATGCGACGATTTCGCCACCCGCTACGCCGTCAATGCCGCCTGCGTGGAAACTGGCGTGCCGCTCGTCTCCGGCGCGCTGTCGCAATGGGAAGGGCAGGTGACGACCTTCGCCACGGCCGCCGGAACGCCCTGTTATGCCTGCATCTTTCCCGAACCTCCCGCGCCGGGCCTTGCGCCCTCCTGCGCCGAGGCGGGGGTGCTGGGACCGCTGCCCGGGATCGTCGGCGCGATGATGGCGGCCGAGGCGGTGAAGGAGCTGACCGGGGCGGGAGAGGGGCTCCGCGCGCGCATGGCGATCCACGACGCGCTCTACGGCGAAAGCCGCACCATCGCGCTCCATCGCCGCGTCGATTGCCCGGTTTGCGGCGGCAGGACGCCCGGATCCTGAACGACCGGGCCGGGGTGGGGGCTGGCAATGGTCGGGTCCAGACCCTAGGTCATGAGCGAGCAACAAAGGAGCCGCACGTGACCAACCCCCTTCTGGACGATTGGACGACCCCCTACCGGATGCCGCCGTTCGAGCGGATCGAGGACGACCATTTCGACGAAGCGGTGGATGCGGCCCTCGAAGAGGCGCGGGCGAACGTGGCGGCCATCGCGGCGCTCGACGAGGCACCGACCTTCGCCAACACGATCGAGGCGCTGGAGCGCGCCGATGCCACGCTCGGCCGGGTGCTGGGTGTGTTTTACAACCTCGCCGGCGCCGACAGCAATCCGCGCCGCGAGGCGCTCAGCCGCGACTTCTCGCCCCGGCTTTCGGCCTATGCCTCCGAAGTCTCGCAGAACGCGGAGCTCTTTGCGCGGATCGAGACGCTCTGGGACCGGCGCGAGGAACTCGACCTTACCGACGAAGAGGCGCGGCTTCTGTTTCTGACCCGTCGCTCCTTCGTCAGGCGCGGCGCCCAGCTTGGCGGGTTCGCCAAGGACAGGCTCGCCCAGGTGACCGAGCGACTGGCCTCTCTGGGTGTCCAGTTCGGCCAGAACCTCCTGGCCGACGAGCGCGCCTGGTCGATGCCGTTGCGCGACGGCGATCTCGAAGGCCTGCCGGATTTCCTGATCGAGGCCGCGCGGGCCAGCGGCGAGGAGCGGGATCTCGACGGCCCCGCGATCACCCTGTCGCGGTCGCTGATCGTGCCGTTCCTGCAATTTTCCCCCCGCCGCGACCTGCGCGAGATCGCCCATACCGCCTGGACCGCCCGCGGCGCCAACGGCGGCGAGACCGACAACCGCGACCTCGCGGCCGAAATCCTCGCCCTGCGCGAGGAGCGCGCGGGGCTTCTGGGCTACGACAGCTTCGCGGAGTTCAAGCTGGAAACCGAGATGGCCGGCACGCCCGGCGCCGTTCGCGACCTTCTGATGCGGGTCTGGGAGCCTGCGCGCGCTAGGGCGATGGAGGACCAGCAGCGCCTTTCGGCGATGATGCACAATGACGGCGTCAACGGCGAATTGGAGCCCTGGGACTGGCGGTACTATTCCGAAAAGCGCCGCGCGGAGGAACACGATCTCGATGAAAGCGCCCTGAAGCCCTATCTTCAGCTCGACCGCATGATCGAGGCGGCGATGGATTGCGCGAACCGCCTCTTCGGGCTGGACTTCACCCCGGTTGAGGTGCCGCTCTATCACCCCGACGTCCGAGCCTGGGAGGTCACCCGCGACGGCCGCCACATGGCGATCTTCCTCGGCGACTACTTCGCGCGCGGCTCCAAGCGGTCGGGAGCCTGGTGTTCGACCATGCGCAGCCAGCAGAAGCTCGCCGGCGAAATCCGCCCCATCGTGGTCAATGTCTGCAACTTCGCCAAGCCTGCCAAGGGCAGGCCCGCGCTGCTGAGCTACGACGATGCGCGCACGCTCTTCCACGAATTCGGCCACGCGCTGCACCAGATGCTGTCGGACGTGACCTACGAATCGATCAGCGGCACGTCGGTGGCGCGCGATTTCGTGGAGCTTCCCAGCCAGCTCTTCGAGCATTGGCTCGAAGTGCCCGAAGTGCTCGAGAAATTCGCGACCCATGCGGAAACCGGCGAGCCCATCCCGCGCGACATGCTCGACCGGCTTCTGGCCGCGAACACCTACGACATGGGCTTCCAGACGGTGGAATATGTCGGATCGGCGCTCGTCGACCTGGAATTCCACGCGGGCGAGGCGCCCGAGGACCCGATCGCGTTCCAGCGCGAGATTCTCGACGGCATCGAGATGCCGCACGCGATCGGAATGCGGCATGCCACGCCGCATTTCAGCCACGTCTTCTCGGGCGACGGATATTCTTCGGGATATTACAGCTACATGTGGTCCGAGGTCATGGATGCGGATGCGTTCGCGGCTTTCGGCGAGGCGGGCGGCCCGTTCGATCCCGAGACGGCCGCGAAGCTGGAACGCCACATCCTCTCGGCCGGCGGCAGGGAAGAGGCCAAGGACGCCTATATCGGCTTCCGCGGCAAGATGCCGGGCGTCGAGGCGCTGCTGAAGGGACGCGGTCTCGACGCCGCGGCCTGAGCGGCGGCCAGGAAAAAAGGCGCGCCTGTCGAAGGCGCGCCCCAGTGTCCTGCCGGGTGATCCTGGGGGAGCGACTACCCCAGCAGGCCGTTATCGTCGCGGACCACCTGAATGACCGCCGAGCGCGGCAGCATGCCCTCGCCATCGGGGAAGGGGGCGTTCGGATGCTGGATGCCCACGAACATAGTCCGTTTGTCGTCCGACCAGGTCAGGCCCGTCACCTCGGACCCTTTGGGCCCGGTGAGGAACCGCTCGATCCGTCCGGTTTCAGGATCGCCGGCCAGCATCTGGTTGTTGCCCATGCCCGCGAAATCGCCCTCGTTCGTGTCGTCGCCGTCCGTCTGGATCCACAGAAGGCCGGTCGTGTCGAACGACATGCCGTCGGGCGAATTGAAGAGGTTGCCGACCGTTCCCTCGCCCTCGGCGGGCTCGATGTTGTCGGAGCCGGCATAGGCGTCGTCGTGCACCACGGGGTTGCCCGCCATCACGTAGAGATCCCAGCGGAATTGCGACGCGGCGTGATCCTCGTCGGCCGGGAACCAGCGCAGGATCTGGCCATATTCGTTCTCGGCGCGCGGGTTGGGACCACCGACGGATGCGGGATCGCCACCCGCATTGCCCTCGATCCCGCGATCGCTGTTGTTGGTCAGGGCGCAATAGGCCTCGACCGCCACGGGATTCACCGCCACCCATTCCGGGCGATCCATCGTCGTCGCGCCCACGGCCGACCCGGCCAGGCGCGTGAAGATCGCGATCTCGGCGTCGTCGGCCATTCCCGTCGCCTCGGGGGTCAGCGCGATCCATTCCCCGCTCATGTCGTCGTTGAACTTCGCGACGTAGAGCTGCCCCTCGTCGAGCAGGCTCGACGTGTCCTCGCCCTCGACATAAGGCGCGTCCGACACGAACCTGTAGAGGAACTCGCCCCGCTCGTCGTCGCCCAGATAGACCACCACGCGCCCGTCCGCGGCGAGGGTCGCGGCGGCATTCTCGTGCTTGAACCGGCCGAGCGCGGTGCGCTTGATCGGGGTACTCTTGGGGTTGGTCGGGTCAATCTCGACCACGTAGCCGGCGCGGCGCGGCTCGTTGGGGTTTTGCGACACGTCGAACCGCGCATCGAAGGCTTCGTAATTGTAGCGCGACTGCGCCCCGATGCCGTAGCGGGTATAATCCTCGGGCAGATCGGCCTCGAGCTCCGGATCGGTCGAGCCGAAATATCCGTTGAAGTTTTCCTCGCAGGTCAGATACGTGCCCCAGGGCGTCCTTCCCGATCCGCAATTGTTGAACGTTCCGAGCGCGGTGCGGCCTTCGGGATCGGCCTCGGTCTTGAGGAGGTCGTGGCCGGCGGCGGGCCCGCGGATCTCCATCGGCGTGTTGTGATGGATGCGGCGGTTGTAGGGGCTGTCGAGCACGATCTCGAACCCGTCCCCGCCTTGCGCGATCTCCATCACCGTGACGCCCTGCATGTTCTGCAGGATGCGCACGTGCTCGGCGCTGGTGGGGATGCCGCCCTCGATATGGGGCAGGTTGATTTCTGGGTTCACGTATTCGTGGTTCACGGCGATGAGCTGATGCCCTTCGTGCACGAACGATTCCATCCCGTCGGTATTCTCGCCGAACACCCTGTCGGAGGCCGCAAGTGAGACGCCCGTCTCGTGGCTCATCTCTTCGACGCCGGTGAAGAGCGGCTGGCCCCATTTCGCCAGCGGCTTCCAGCGATAGCCTTCGGGGACGTGGACCGTGGTGTCGGTCTGGATCGGGATCGGCGTGAAGGCGAACCGCTCCACCGCCGTCTGGGCCTGCGATGCGCGGGGCCCGAGACCCATGACCGCGGCGCCCGATCCGATTGCCAGGACACCACCCAGAAAACCGCGGCGGGACATGGCACCGGAGACCACATCGTCGAAATCGGTCCTTTCCGGGCGGGGATCGTTCAATTCGTCCCATTCGTCCCAGCTGAGATGCGATGTGGCTTTGAGGTCTTTCATGGCTGCGCACTCCTGTAGTTGCGCAGCAGCCCTAGATCGCCAGTGTGTCGGCTCGACCTCGGTTGAATGAAGCTTTTGCGACGCGCCGGAACGCAAAGAGCCCGGCCATCGGGGCCGGGCTCTCGCTCGTGTCGCGCAAAAGGGGGATCAGGCGGCGATAAGGCCCATGCTCTCCAGCTTCAGAAGCACCTGATGCGCGCAATTGTCGACATCCATGTTCTCGGTGTCGATCCTGAGCTCGGGGTTCTTCGGCTCGTCATAGGGGTCCGAGATGCCGGTGAACTCGGCGATCTTGCCCGCCCGCGCGGCCTTGTAGAGGCCCTTGCGGTCGCGCCGCTCGCATTCCTCGAGACTGGTCGCCACGTGGATCTCGACGAAGGCACCGAACGCCTCGATATCCTCGCGCACGGCACGCCGCGTGGTCGCATAGGGGGCGATCGGTGCGCAGATGGCGATGCCGCCGTTCTTGGTGATCTCACTTGCGACATAACCGATGCGACGGATGTTGAGGTCGCGGTGTTCCTTGCTGAACCCCAGTTCCGAGCTCAGGTTCTTGCGCACGATGTCGCCGTCGAGCAGCGTCACGGGGCGCCCGCCCATCTCCATCAGCTTGACCATCAGCGCGTTGGCGATCGTCGATTTGCCCGATCCCGAGAAGCCCGTGAAGAACACCGTGAATCCCTGATCCGAGCGCGGGGGCGAGGTGCGGCGCAGCTCCTTCACCACCTCGGGGAAGGAGAACCATTCGGGAATCTCGAGGCCCTCGCGCAGGCGACGGCGCAGCTCGGTGCCCGAGATGTTGAGGATCGTCACCTTGTCCTGATCGACGATCTCGTCGGCGGGCTCGTATTGCGCGCGTTCCTGGACGTAGACCATGTGTTTGAAGTCGACCATCTCGATGCCCATCTCCTCCTGATGGGTGCGGAAGAGATCCTGCGCGTCGTAGGGGCCGTAGAAATCCTCGCCCTCGGAATTCTTGCCGGGCCCGGCATGGTCGCGGCCGACGATGAAGTGGGTGCAGCCGTAATTCTTGCGGATCAGGCCGTGCCACACCGCCTCGCGCGGGCCGGCCATGCGCATGGCCAGCGGCAGCAGCGACATGGTGGTCGTCGCGGTCGGATACTTGTCGAGCACCGCCTCGTAGCAGCGCACGCGCGTGAAGTGGTCGACGTCGCCGGGCTTGGTCATGCCGACCACGGGATGGATCAGCAGGTTGGCCTGCGCTTCCTTCGCGGCGCGGAAGGTCAGCTCCTGATGCGCGCGGTGCAGCGGGTTGCGCGTCTGGAACGCCACGACACGGCGCCACCCCATCTTGCGGAAATAGGCGCGGAGTTCGTTGGGCGTGTCGCGACGCGCGCGGAAATCGTAGTGGACCGGCGGCTGGATGCCCGTCACCGGCCCGCCGAGATAGACCCTGCCCGCGCGGTTGTGCAGGTAATCGACCGCGGGATGTGCGTCATCGTCGGCGCCGAACACCATCTCGGCCTCGCGCGCCTTGTCGGGCGACCATTTGTCGGTGATCGTGATCGTGGCGAGAATTACCCCTTCCTGGTCGCGCAGGGCGAGATCCTGGCCGTCCTCGATCCCTTCGGCGAAGGCCTCGGACACGTCGAGCGTGATCGGAATGGGCCAGAGCGTCCCGTCCGCCAGTCGCATGTTCTCGACGACGCCGTCGTAATCCGCCTTCCCCATGAACCCCTTCAGCGGCGCGAAGCCGCCATTCATCAGCAGTTCCAGATCACAGATCTGGCGCGGCGTGAGATCGAGGCTGACGAGATCTGCGGCCTCCGATTTCAGCTTCTGCGCGCTGTCGTAGGAAACGTAGAGTTCGGGGATCGGGGCGAGGTTGGGTGTCTGCATGGGGCAACTCATGAATGAAGGAAAAATGCCGTCGGGACGGAGTTGCATGCCCCCTAGCGTGTCATAGACCGAAACATCAAGACCGATGCTTGGTAAACGGCCTCTTTGCGCGATCAGTATTGCGCCGCGAGTTCCCGCAGGGCGGCCTTCTGGACCTTGCCCATCGTGTTCCGGGGCAACTCGGCGATCAGTTCGTATCGCCGGGGATGCTTGTAGCGCGCGAGGGTGCGGGAGATTTCGGTGCGGATCGCGTTGAGATCCGGGCCCCCGTCGCAGGCGACGAGGAACGCGACGGGCGCCTCGCCGAAATCCGGATCCGGCACGCCCACGACGGCCGATTCGAGGATGCCCGGCTGTTCGTCGAGGATCGCCTCGATCTCCTTGGGATAGATGTTGTAGCCGCCGGAAATGATCAGATCCTTGGCGCGGCCGACGATCGTGACATAGCCGTCCGCGTCGATCCGGCCAAGATCGCCGGTGATGAAGAACCCGTCGTCGCGCAATTCCTCGGCGGTCTTCTCGGGCATCTTCCAGTAGCCCTGGAACACGTTGTCGCCGCGTACCTCGATCACCCCGATCTCGCCCTGCGGCAGGGCCGCGCCGGTATCGGGATCCCGGATCTCGAGCGTGACGCCCGGCAGGGGGAAGCCCACGGTGCCCGCGCGCCTTTCGCCGTCATAGGGATTCGAGACGTTCATGTTCGTCTCGGTCATACCGTAGCGTTCGAGGATCCGGTGGCCGGTCCTCTCCTCGAAGGCGCGATGCGTCTCGGCCAGAAGCGGGGCCGAGCCGCTGACGAAGAGCCGCATGCCGGCGGTGAGGTCGCGATCGAACCGTTCGTCCGAGAGAAGGCGCGTGTAGAAGGTCGGCACGCCCATCATCGCGGTGGCCCGCGGCATCGCCTCGATCAGCGCGTCGAGGTCGAAGCCCGGCTGGAAGATCATCGCGCCGCCCGCCAGCAGCATGACGTTCGTCCCCACGAAAAGGCCATGCGTGTGGAAGATCGGCAGCGCATGCAGCAGGACGTCGTCCGCGTCGAAGCGCCAGGCCTCGACCAGCGTGCGCGCGTTCGACAGGAGGTTGCGGTGCGACAGCATCGCACCCTTCGAGCGGCCGGTCGTCCCCGAGGTATAGAGAAACGCGGCCAGATCCTCGGGTCCGCGCGCCACGATCGGGAACTCGGCGGGCGCGGCATTCGCGGCCTCGTGGATCGTGCCCCTGCCATCGCCGAGTGTGGCGAGATGCGCCCCGGCCCCTGTCGCAACGTCGCCGAGCGCGGCCTCGTCGTCGGGATCGCAGACGAGGATCCGCGCCTCCGCATCGCCGACGAAATAGCCGATCTCGTCGGGTGTGTATCCCGGGTTGAGCGGCACGAAGATCAGCCCCGCCTGCGTGCAGCCCGCGAACAGCGCCAGCGTGTCCGGCAGTTTCGCGACCTGCACCGCCACCCTGTCGCCGGGGCGGGCCCCGAGATCATGGAGCGCACGGGCGAATTGCGCCGCGCGGGCCACGAAGTCGCCATAGGCGAGCCGCGACCCATCGGGCAGGTGGAGGAACGTGTCGCGCTTGCCGGTATGGGGGGCATAGAGCGCATCGTATAGTGTGTTGCCCATCGCCCCGGCCTCCTACTGCGCCGGCACCTCGGCCCCGTAGCCGAGCGGTTCGGTCTCGGTCTTGCCCTCGTCGAGGCCGACCGAGGCGAGATAGCGCTCGGCCTCGAGCGCGGCCATGCAGCCCATCCCGGCGCTGGTCACGGCCTGCCGGTAGACATGGTCGGTGAGATCGCCCGCCGCGAAGACGCCCGGAATCGAGGTTTCCGTCGAATCGGGCTTCGTGACCACGTAGCCGCCGTGATGCGTCTCGAGCTGGTCGGCGACGAGCTCCGAGGCGGGGGCGTGTCCGATGGCGACGAAGACGCCCTTGATCGCGCGCTCGGTGATCTCGCCCGTCTTGACGTTTCGCGCGCGAAACGCTTCGACCCCCTTGGGATTGTCGGTCCCCGTCACCTCTTCGAGGGCGTGATCCCAGAGGATCTCGACCTTGGGGTGGTTCATCAGGCGGTGCTGCAGGATCTTCTCGGCCCGAAGCTCGCCCCGGCGATGGACCAGCGTGACCTTGCTGGCGAAATTGGTGAGAAACAGCGCCTCTTCCACGGCGGTATTGCCGCCGCCGATCACCGCCACCTCCTGACCGCGATAGAAGAAGCCGTCGCAGGTGGCGCAGGCCGAGACGCCGAAGCCCTTGAATGCCTCCTCGCTGGGAAGGCCGAGCCACTTGGCCTGCGCGCCTGTGGCCAGGATGATCGCGTCGGCGGTGTAGGTCGTGCCGCTGTCGGCATGGGCGGTGAAGGGACGCTTCGACAGATCGACGGACGAGATGTAGTCGGCAACGATCTCGGCGCCGGTCTCGCGCGCATGGGCCTCCATGCGGACCATGAGGTCGGGGCCCATGATCGAGGTCTCTCCGGGCCAGTTCTCGACATCGGTGGTGATGGTGAGCTGACCGCCCGGCTGGATGCCCTGGATCAGCACGGGTTCGAGCATCGCGCGCGCCGCATAGACGGCGGCGGTGTATCCGGCGGGGCCCGAGCCGATGATCAGAACCTTGACGTGGCGGGTATCGGCCATGATGCGTCTCCTGTCGTGGGGTCGGTTGGATATAATGCGATGCGGGCCGCGCCGAAAGCCCCTCCGATGCGTCGAAAGAATGTTGCGCAATGTTGAAATAAAGTTACACGCACACTATTGGTTCGACAAGAATGCACACAGCGAGGAAACATGGCAGGCCACAAGCTCGATGCGATAGATCGGTTGATTCTTGCCGAATTGCAGGCCGACGGACGCATGACCAACGTGGAGCTCGCCCGCAGGGTCGGGATCTCTGCGCCGCCTTGCCTGCGACGGGTGCGCACGCTCGAGGATCAGGGATTCATCGAAGGATACCACGCGGTCGTCGATACCCGCAGCCTCGGATTCGAGGTGCAGGTCTTCGCGATGGTGGGCCTGCAAAGCCAGGCGGAGGTCGATCTCGCCGCGTTCGAGGCGCGGTGTCGCGACTGGCCGCTGGTTCGTGAATGCCACATGCTGAACGGTGAGGTGGATTTCGTGCTGAAATGCGTGGCGCCGGACCTGTCGAGCTTCCAGGCGTTCCTGACGTCGCAACTGACCAGCGCGCCGAATGTCGCGTCGGTCAAGACATCCCTCGTCATCCGTTGTGCCAAGGACGAGCCGGGCGTGCCCTTCGACGTTCTCGAGGCGCGCGTGGCGCGCAGGAGCTAGGGCGCGACAGCACCCAGCGGGCGGTCGGGCAGGCGCCGCATCGCCAACACGCCGAAATCCTCCGGGCGCTCCACATGCGGGAACATGCCGAGATAGTACCGCCGCAGATCGTCGCCGATCTCGGGCCCAAGCGCCCCGGGATGGACGCTTTCGATCTCGATGCCGTTCACGGTGAAGGTCTGATGCGCGCGGAACCCCAGATGGAAGCAGGGCACCGCCGAGACCGGCGCGATTTCGATTACGCTCTGCCCGTCGGCGAGGGTGGAGACCGGAAGCAGGGCCTGCGCCCGCCCCACGCGCGCATGCTGGGCGGGCACGCCGCCGACGAGACGTGCGCCCGGTCCCAGAACCAGATCGGGCGACGGACGCCCGAGCCCCATCGCGTCGGCCGGCAGCCGGTAGAGCGGGGTCCCGCTCGCCCGCGGCACGACGGTATGGCCGCCGACCCAAAGCAGCGTCTTGGGCCCGCGCCGGGTCACGATCTTCATCCCCGGATAGGCGTCCTCGACGGCAACGGGACCATCGGGCGTGGCGAGCAGAGCTCCGCGGACCAGGGCGGCGAAGGAGCGCACGAAAAGCGGCGTGCCGGGCCCCATGCGCACGAAATCCTCGACCTCTCCGCGCGCGTTGAGCCACGAGACGCGGTAGCGATGCGTCATGGGCGGCATCGTCGGCACCGGCCGGGCCGCGGCGTCGCGGCGCAATGTCCAGGGTTCGTGCGCGGTCGGGAGGGCCTGCGGGATCGACAAGATGCGTCTCCTCTCGGGGTGCGTCCGCCGCGTCGGACGGCGATGCGGGTTTCGTGCGCTCGATCCTGCGGGGCGATTGCGGCAAGTCTGCGGCGGCAGTGAGACGATGCCGCGAAGACTGCCGGGCTCACATGCGGATCACCGCGATCAGGCGCCCGTAATCCGCCTCGCGACGATGCACCGAGCGGCGATAGGAATAGAACCGCGCCTCGTCGGAATAGGTGCAGTGACGCAGCCATTCCGCCGCCCCCACACCCGCATTGCGCAAGCGGTGAAGCCCGTATCCGGCGAGGTCGAAATGCAGCCGGTCGCCGTGGCCTTGCGCGAAATATCGGGTGGCGTCGGGATCGTCGCCGGCGATCTCGTCCATCATCTCGGGTCCCACCTCGTAGGCCGATTGCGAGATGCACGGTCCGATCGCGGCGCAGATGTTGCAGCGATCGGCCCCGAGGGCGTCCATCGCGTCGATCGTGGCCTCGATCACGCCCGAGAGCGCGCCGCGCCATCCCGCATGCGCCGCCCCGATCACGCCGGCCTCGGCATCGGCCAGAAGGACGGGCATGCAATCGGCGGTCAGGATGCCCAGGGCGCGGCCCGGACGCCGCGTCACCATCGCGTCGGCCCGCGGAAGGGTGGCGGGGGGCTGATCGTCGAGCGTCACGACATCCGCGGAATGGACCTGGTTCACGCCGTGCAGCGCGGTTGGGGGCACGTCGACGGCCTCCGCCACGCGGTCGCGGTTGATCCGCACGATATCGTTCTGATCCGACGAGCCATACCCGCAATTCAGCCCCGCGAAAACGCCGGAGGAGGCCCCGCCGCGCCGGGTGAAGAAGCCGTGGGGGAACGGCTGCAATATGTCGGAGGTCAGGATTTCGAGCATTAGGTCCCGCTTTCGGTCGCCACCCCGGGCGGAGGTCCGACAGGGTCGTGCAGCGCCAGAACTTTGAACGATTGTCCCATTTCCTCGGGATGCGTCAACCGCCGATGCGCCGCCACATGGGTGTCGAGGGCGGGGCCCGCGAGATCGCGGGCGAGCGCGCGGGCCCGAGCCGTGATCCCGAGCCGTTCCAGCCAGACGCCCTGCGGCACCAGCGGCGCCGCGTCGCACGGGGCGGCGCGGGCCAGTGCGCCGAAATCCACATGCGCGGTCAGATCGGCGCGGCCGGGATCGGCCAGCACCGGGACCTTCCGGTGGGCCCGCACCGCCTGGAACGTATCGCCAAGCGATACCGCATCGCCGTAATCGACGATCAGGGCGACGCCGCCATGGGCCGCGATATGCTCTCCGATCCCGGCGGCGAGGGACGTGGCGGGCCCGCAGGTCTCGACCATGTCGCCCTGCGCGGTGTCGGCGAGGCGAGGCGCCAGATCAGCCAGCGGCACCGCATCCGACAGCGCGAAGGCCAGCGCGTCGTCCCTCACCGCCACCAGCCTCTCGCGCCAGAGATCGCCGTCGCGCAGGAATTGCCGGACGGGAAGCGCGTCGAAGAGTTCGTTGGCCACGAGGAAGACCGGCATCTGCGGCAGCTCCGCAATCGTTGCCACCCAGCGCGGGTCGTGATCCCCGAGCGTCCGCGCCTGCATCTCGCGCAGGGGCGCGGACGGCTCGACCAGGATCAGTTCCATCGCGTCGTGAAATCCGGTCACGGCGCGCGTGGCGCGCAGCGCGTCGGCCATCAGGGTGCCTCGACCGGGGCCGAGCTCGACCAGCGCGAAGGGGGCGGGCGCGCCGCGGTCGAGCCAGCTCTGCGCCAGTGCGAGGCCGACGAGCTCGCCGAACATCTGGCTGATCTCGGGCGCGGTGACGAAGTCGCCTTCGGCACCGAAGGGGGTTTGCGTGGTGTAATAGCCGTGCTCGGGATGCATGAGGCAGGTGCTCATGTAGTCGGCCACCGTGATCGGGCCGGTGGCGCGGATCTGACGGATCAGGATCTCGCCGAGCGGGGTCATGGCCGAGACCGGGCGCGCAGGATGAAGGCGAGCCCCAACGCCACCATGGGAAGCGACAGGAGCTGGCCCATGCTGAGGCCCGCGGCGCCGATCTGCACCACGTATCCCATCGGATTGTCGGGCGCGATGAACTGGGCGTCGGCCTGCCGGAAGAATTCCACGAAGATCCGGGCCGCGCCGTAGCCTACGAGGAAGAGGCCCGTCACCTGGCCGGGGCGGCGGGTCCAGGCCCGCGCGAAGACCACGAAGATGACGAGGGCGCCGAGCACGATCCCCTCGAGCCCCGCCTCGTAGAGCTGCGACGGGTGGCGGGCGCAGAGCCCCGCGACACCGGCGCAATCCTGGGCGGCCTCGCCCGGAAAGATCACGCCCCACGGAAGGTCGGTGGGCCGCCCCCAGAGCTCGGCGTTGATGAAGTTGGCGATCCGCCCCAGGAGCAGCCCCGGCGGGGTTCCGAGCGCCATGAGATCGAGGATGGTGAGCACGCGGACCTTGTGCTTCCACGCGAACCAGAGCGCACCCGACGCCATCCCGAGCATGCCCCCGTGAAACGACATGCCGCCCTGCCAGATCATCGGAATCTGGGCCGGGTGCGACAGGTAATAGCCCGGCTGGTAGAAGAACACGAAGCCGAGCCGTCCGCCCAGCAGGATCCCCAGGATGACGGCGGTGATCAGGTCCTCGGCTTTGGCGGGATCGAAGGGTTTCTTGAGGCCGGGCCAGAGGCGGTCGCGGCGCAGCGCCAGCACGGCCAGCCGCCATCCCAGCAGGATCCCGACCACGTAGGCGAGCGCGTACCACCTGAGCGCGAACGAGAACTGCCCGATCTCGATCGCGAAGATCTCGGGAGAGATGTCGGGGAAGGGGATCGCGAAAATCATGGTCCGCCACAAGACCCGAGCCCGGCCCGGTGTCAACCTTGAGAATTGCGCAAGCCGCAGCCATATAGTTTGAAACAACCGTTCGAGAGGATCGCCAGACCATGCAGACCCGCAACAAGATGTTCGACGATTTCAGCCAGCTGATGACCAACGCGATGGGCGTGGCGCAGGGCGCGCGCGACGAGGCGGAAACCGCGTTCAAGGGGATGGTGGACCGGTTCCTCGCGGATCGGGACTTCGTCACCCGCGAGGAGTTCGATGCGGTCCGCGCGATGGCGCAGAAGGCCCGCGAGGAGAACGAGGCGTTGAAGGCCCGTCTCGACGCGATGGAAAAGGGCGCCTGAAGCCCCGCTCAGCCACCTGAGGCGGGGGCGTGTTGCGACGTCGTCGCATCGGCCCTGCGCGCGAGGAGCTTGCGGATGCGATCGATCGCCTCTTCGATGTTCTCCATCGAATTGGCGTAGGAAAACCGCAGATACCCCTCGCCGTGGACCCCGAAGGACGTCCCCGCCACCGTGGCGACATGCGCCTCGTTCAGCAGCAGATCCTGCAGGGCGCGGGCGTTCATTCCCGTGCCGGAAATGTTCGGGAACGCATAGAACGCGCCGCCCGGATCGGCGCAACTCATCCCCGGAAGCCCGTTCAGCCACTCCACGATGGCCTCGCGCCGCGCGTCGAATTTCGCGACCATGCGGTCCACCGCATCCTGCGGACCCGTCAGCGCCGCGATGCCGGCATGTTGCGTCGCCGCGTTGACGCAGGAATGATCGTTGATGCAAAGCCGCGTGGCGTGGTCGACCATGCTGTGCGGCCAGATCGCGAAGCCCAGCCGCCAGCCCGTCATGGCATAGGTCTTGGACCAGCCGTCAAGCACGATGAGGCGGTCGCGGATCTCGGGATAGCTCAGCAGGGAGACATGCTCGCGTCCGCCGTAGAGCATGCGCGAATAGATCTCGTCGCTCAGGATCGCGACATGCGGATGCTCGACCAGCCCCGCGACCAGCTTGTCGATCTCGGCCTTCGGCGTCACCCCGCCGGTCGGGTTGGCCGGAGAGTTGATGATGATCAGCCGCGTGGCATCCGTGATCTGGCCCAGAACGGTGTCGGCGTCGAATGCGAAACCGTTCGATTCCTCGAGCGCGATGGGAACGGGCGTGGCGCCGGTATAGCGGATCACCGATTCGTAGATCGGAAAGCCGGGATTGGGATAGAGGATTTCCACCCCCGGCCGTCCGAACATGAGGCAGGCGAAGAACATCGTCGGCTTGCCGCCCGGCACGACCACGACGTGGTCGGGATCGACCGCGTTGTCGCCCGAAAGTCCGTACCTCGCCCCAAGATCGTCCGCGACCGCCTCGCGCAGGGCGGGCAGGCCGTTGGCGGGCGTGTAGCCATGCGCGCCGTCGGCCAGCGCCTTTCGCGCCGCCTCGACGATGTGATCGGGCGTCTGGAAGTCCGGCTGCCCGATCCCGAGATTGATGACGTCGTGGCCCTGGCCCTGCATGCGTGCGGCACGGGCCAGGACCTCGAACGCCGATTCGGTCCCGAGCCGGGACAGCGACGGGGCGAAATCGGGGATGAAGGCCATCAGTAGGTCGCCCGGCCGCCCGACAGGTCGAAGACGGCGCCGGTCGTGAAGCTGTTCTCGCGCGAGCAGAGGAAGGCGATCATGCTGGCCGCCTCACCCAGTTCGAGGAACCGGCCACGCGGGATCTTCGACAGCATGTAGTCGATATGCTCCTGGCTCATCTGGTCGAAGATCCGGGTCCGTGCGGCGGCGGGCGTCACGCAATTGACCGCGATATCCATGTCCGACAATTCCTTGCCGAGCGACTTCGTCAGGCCGATGACGCCGGCCTTGGATGCGGAATAGGCGCTGGCTTTGGGATTGCCTTCCTTGCCGGCGATGGAGGCGATGTTGACGATGCGGCCGTACCCGGCCTCGCGCATTCCGGGCGCAACCGCGCGGTTGACGTGGAAGGTGCCCATCAGGTTGATGTTCACGATCTGCTGGAATTCCGCGACGTCGTAATCCACGACAGGCGCGTTGCTGCCAGCCACGCCGGCGGAGTTCACGCAGATCGAGACCGGGCCGAGCGCGTCGGTCGTCTTGGCCATCGCGGCCTGCACGCTGTCCCAGTCGGCGATGTCGACACCGCAGGCGACCGCGCCCTCGAACTTCGCCGCGCTTTCCTGCGCCAGCGCCTCGTCGCGGTCCCAGAGCGCCACGCGCGCGCCGTCGCGGGCCAGATGTTCGGCCACGGCAAGGCCGATGCCCTGCGCGCCGCCGGTGATGATCGCGGATTGACCGCTGAAATCGTATGTCGCCATCTTCGATGCCTCCCCTTTTGGTATACCGTTCTTGACGCAACTCGACCGTCAGGGAAAGGGGGCTGGTTCTTTCGGATGCGGAATGATCAAATCGGCCAGCCTGTCAGGAGTGCCGCCATGCAATGCGTCTTTGTCCAGATCCGCTGCCGCCCCGGCACCACATATGCCGTCGCCGACGAGATCGCCCTGCGGGAGATCCATTCCGAGCTCTATTCGACCTCGGGTGCCTACGAGCTTCTGCTCAAGCTCTACATCCCCGAGGATCGCGATATCGGCAAGTTCATCAACGACGAGCTTCAGGGCATCGATGGAATCGAGCGGACGCTGACCACGCTGACGTTCCGGGCGTTCTAGTCGCGCACCACGAAGACCGACTTTCGGGAATGGCGCACGACGCGGGCGGCGTTGGGGCCGAGCAGATAGTCGGTGACGTCCGCCGGCGGCGCGCCCAGGACGATCGTGCCCGCCTCGAGCCTGTCGGCCGCGCGGATGATCTCGTCGTAGATCCGGCCGTGGACCACGTGCGGGTGCACTTCCTGCGCGTCGGGGATATGCGCGTTCACCCAGGCGGTCAGCTTTTCGCCGACCTCGTGGAGCGCGCGCTCCATCCAGCCCTCGTCGAAGAAGTTGCCGACCATCGAGGCCCCGAAATTCGGGATGACCGTGAGGACGTGCAGCACGCCCCCGTCCACGAGGGCGAGCGCACGCGGCAGGGCGCGTTCCCACGACGGCGGCGACGACAGGTCGATGGGCAGCAGGATCGTCTCGGGCATGGCGGTCCCCTCAGAATGCCGGCGTCGTCTGGCGACGACGTTGCAGCATGATCACAAGCCCCAGAAGCAGCAGCGCGGGCAGGTAGAAGATCTGTGCCGGCATCCGCTCGCGCGGGGCCAGCACCTCGCTGATGCGCACGGGGTCGTCGGCGTAGAAGTCGAAATTCGACAGCTGTTCCTGGATGGGCGAGCCGAACATCGGCTCTTCCAGCGCGGCATCGTCCGTGCCGGGGCGGAACATGAGGCCCGTCTGCTCGAGCCGCGCGGCCGCGTCGCCTTCGCCGACATCGATCGGCAGGGTGGTCTCGGCCTGATTGCCGGTGGCGAAATCGGGCCCCTGGATGCGGATGCGGATGCGCGATCCGGCCTCGGCGGAACCGAGCGCCTGTTCGAACTGTCCGGGCGGAATGTCCGCGAAGCGCGGGGAGACCTGGTTGAGCCAGAAATTCGGCACGAAGAGCGTGAAGGCCACCAGGAGCAACGCCACCGATTCGAACCAGCGCGAGCGGGTCAGGAAATAGCCCTGCGTCGCGGCCGCGAAGAGCAGCATCGCGAAGGTCGCGACGACGAAGACGAAGGCCGCATGCGCGATGCCCGACGTCGTGGTCAGATCCACGCCGTAGAGGATCAACGTGGGGTTGTAGATGAAGAGGAACGGCAGGGCGACGGTCCTGAGCGAATAGAAGAACGCCGTGAAGCCGGTCTTGATCGGGTCGCCCCCCGAGACGGCCGCCGCCGCGAAGGAGGCGAGGCCCACGGGCGGCGTCACGTCGGCCATGATCCCGAAGTAGAACACGAAGAGATGCGCCGCGATGAGCGGCACGATCAGCCCTTCCTGCGCGCCGAGCGACACGACCACCCCCGCCATCAGCGACGAGACCACGATGTAGTTGGCCGTCGTAGGCAGGCCCATCCCCAGCACCAGGCTGAAGAGGCCGACGAGCACCAGCATGACGATGAGGATGCCGCCCGAGAGCTGTTCGACGAGGGCGGCAAGCTCGGTCCCGATGGGCGTGCGGGTGACGGTCGCCACGATGATGCCGGCCGCGGCCGTGGCCACGCCGATGCCGATCATGTTGCGCGCGCCCGCGATCAGCCCGTCGAGCAGGTCGACGCCCCCCTCGCGCAGCGAGGCGCCGACCGAGGCGCCGCGCCGGAAGATCGCCTTCAGCGGTTTCTGGGTGACGATGATCAACAGCATCAGGCAGGTGGCGTAGAAGGCGGACTTGGCCGGGCTCTGCTGTTCGACCATCAGGAACCAGACGAGGACCAGGATCGGCAGAATATAGTGAAGGCCGGTCTTCCAGACATCCGCGACCTCGGGCAGGGAGACGATCTCGGCATTGGGATCCTCCATCTCAAGATCGGTCTGCCGCGAGGCGACGTAGACGAGATAGACATAGACCGCACCCAGCGCGACGAGCGCGATCGGGGCCGTCAGTTGCGGCAGCACCGCGTTGAGGCCGGCGATGAGATAGATGAGCGCCGTGAACCCCGCACCGAAGACCGCGAAGCCGATGCCGAAATTGAGGGCCATCCGGCCGAGCGAGGCGCCCTTGCCGAGTGCCGGCATCTCCTTTTTCAGGGCCTCGAGATGCACGATGTAGACCAGCGCGATATAGCTGATCACCGCCGGGATGAAGGCGTGCTTGATGACCTGCACGTAGGAGATTCCGATGAACTCGACCATCAGGAAGGCCGCGGCGCCCATGACGGGCGGCATGATCTGGCCGTTGACCGAGCTTGCGACCTCGACCGATCCGGCCTGTTCGGAGGTGAAGCCCACGCGTTTCATCAGCGGGATGGTGAAGGTGCCGGTGGTGACCACGTTGGCGATGGACGAACCCGAGATGAGGCCGGTCATGGCCGAGCCCACGACCGCCGCCTTGGCCGGGCCTCCGCGAAGATGGCCGAGCCCGGCAAAAGCGAGCTGGATGAAGTAGTTGCCGGCACCCGCCTTGTCGAGCAGCGAGCCGAAGAGCACGAAGAGGAACACGAAGGCGGTCGAGACGCCGAGCGGAATGCCGAAGACACCCTGGGTGTCTAGCCATTGCGCGTTGATGAGGCTGGTGAAGGACAGCCCCTCATGCGCGATGAGGTCGGGAATGAGCCAGCCTTCGCCGAAATAGGCATAGGCGAGGAAGATCGCGCCGACCACGGTGAGCGCCGGGCCCAGCGCGCGCCGCGAGGCCTCGAGCAGCAGGACGATGCCGACCGAGCCCACGATGATCTGCGTGTCGGTGGGCAGGCCGGACCGCGCGGTCTGCGCCAGATAGTCGGAGAACCAGAAGATGTATAGCGCGGTCGACGTCGCCACGATCCCGAGCACCCAGTCGAGGATCGGCACCCGGTCGCGCGGGCTGTTCTTCAGGGCGGGATAGCAGAGATAGGCCAGCGCCAACGCGAAGGCCAAGTGGATGGGCCGCGTCTGCGAGGAGTTCAGCACCGGCAGGTAGGCCCCGAACCAGAGCTGCGGCTGCGCGATCCAGAGCTGGAAGAGCGACCAGGCCAGGGCCAGCCCGGCGATCAGCAAGGCGACGGGACGCTGCGCGGGCGTCCGGGCGCCCGCATCCGAGGAGGCGACCAGGTCCTGCAGTTCGTCGTCGGAAAACTGGCGATTGCCCGATCGGTCTTCTGTCATTGGCCGCACCTCTTTCCCGCATCCCCGGGGCCCGGGAATGTCTTAAGACAAACTTAACCGGAATGCCCGGGGCAGGAAGAGGAAAACGAAATGTGCCGGTGGCGTTGCATTTGTGCGATACATCGGAGGTTGCCGCCGCACCGGAGCACGCGCTGTGCCCTGAAATTGGGCTTGCGCGAAATGTGCCCGGGCGCAGGACGGACCGCGCCCGGGCGACAATCGCTTATTCCTGAAGCAGGCCCGCTTCCTCGAAATAGCGCTGGGCGCCGGCATGGAGCGGGGCGCTGAGCCCGTCATTGGCCATCTGCTCGGGGTCGAGATTCTCGAAGGCCGGGTGGAGCGAGCGGAACTGGTCGATATTCTCGAAGACGGCCCGCGTCACCTCGTAGACGACATCCTCGGACACGGCATCCGACGTCACGAAGGTCGCGCCGACGCCGAACGTCTCGGTATCCTCGTCATTGCCGCGATACATGCCGCCGGGAATGGTGGCGGTCCGGTAATAGCCGTTCTCTTCGACCAGCTGCTGCACCTCGGGGCCGTTCACCTCGACCAGCACCGAATCACACGCCGTCGTCGCCTCCTGGATCGAGCCGGAGGGGTGACCGACCGAATAGACCATCGCGTCGATGTTGTTGTCGCAGAGCGCCTGGCTCTGCTCGGCGGCTTGGAGTTCGGAGGCGAGGGCGAAATCGCCGGTCGTCCAGCCCTTTGCCTCCATCAGGCGCTCCATTAGGACACGCTGTCCGGAACCCGGATTGCCGATATTGACGCGCTTGCCCTGAAGATCGTCGAAGCTTTCGATGCCGGCATCGGCGCGGGCGACGACCGTGAAGGGTTCGGGATGCACGGAGAAGACCGCGCGCAGGCCTTCGAACGCCTCGTCGAACTGTCCTTCGCCGTTATAGGCCTGGCTTTGCACGTCGGATTGGGCGACGCCGAAATCGAGCTGGCCCTGCCGGATCGCGTTCACGTTGAAGACCGAACCGCCGGTGCTTTCGACGGAGCAGCGGATGCCGTGATCGGCGCGCCCGCGGTTCACGAGGCGGCAGATCGCGCCGCCGGTGGGATAGTAGACGCCGGTGACGCCGCCGGTGCCGATGGTGATGAAGGTCTCTTCCTGTGCGGCCACGGGGCCGGCCATTCCGACGGCCAAGGCCGCCATCGAGAGCTGTTTGAGATAGGACATGTGATCTCCCTGCATTTGCAGTTGCATTGGCGGGCGCCCGGTCGGCACTTCGCCCTGAAGAGAGGATGCGCAAGTGCGTTCGCTTCGGCAAGGGGCCGCGGCTCAGGGCGTGATGCGCGGCAATACCTATAAGACGACGCTTTTTCTTAATCAGATCGACAAGGCACCCCGGTATGACGGCGGAAGACCGAGGAGAAAGACGTATGTCCCCCATGCCGTCATCGTTGGACGTCTTCCGCAGACTGCGTCGTTCGAGGGATCGCGGGCCGGTTGCGGGTTCGGCCCTCCGCAGAGGGTTTCGTGGCGTTTCCTCAGCTCTGGGGAGAATTTTCGCAACCTCGAACGAGGCGACCGCGATCCGCCAGCAGATGACGAACTATGCCGAGCGCATCACCGCACACCTGGCCTGCGTGGGGTTTTTCTGTTTCGCCTTTCTATCCGGAGCGCGCGCATTCACTCTTTTGCCGTTCGTTCTGTATTCCGCGGTCACGTTCGCGCTGCAGGTGGTGGAAGCGCGATATCTGAACGGGCGCCGCAAACGGCACCTGTATGCCAGCATCGCGTTGACCTTCCTTCAGTCGAGTTGCGTGGCAGCGGTGAACTGGATCTTCATTTCGGAAAGCAGCGGCTTTGGCTTCCTGGTGGCGTCGATCATAACGGTGCTCTGGATACAGATGGCCTGCAATGTCAGAACCGAGGACATGCGGTATTACTGCGCCATGATCGCCCCGATCTTTCCCATCCTCGGGGTCGCAGTATCGGGTACCGAGTACGTTTCGCCGGATAGATTGACCTACCTCTACGGCATTCTGTTCCTGGGATTTTGTCTCAGCCTGCGATCGGGATACGTTGCCCATGCTGCCAAGGTACAGCTTACCGCCGCGCGGGACCGCGCCAATGCGGCCGTCGACGCCAAGGACCGGTTCTTCGCGATGATCAGTCACGAGATCCGCACGCCCCTGAACGGGGTGATGGCGGCCGGGCAGATGCTGGAGATGGAGGCACGCGACACCGGGGATCGCGAGCGTGCGGCGATGATCCTCTCCTCCGCGACGGCGATGCGCTCGCTGCTCGACGATCTGCTCGATCACGCGAAACTCGAGGCGGGGCAATTCGTCATCCGACCCACCAGCATGTCCCTGTCGCATCTTCTGCGGATCGTGCGCAGCCTCTTTGCGGACGCGGCCTCGGCGTCGGCCAACACGTTGGAGGTGGGCGTCGCGGACGATTTCCCCGAGCGGATCGTGGGCGACGATATCCGCATCCGGCAGATCGTCTCGAACCTCGTCTCGAACGCGATCAAGCATACCCGGGGCGGCGCGATCTCGGTCGAGGCAAGCGCGACCGGTGGCGCGGTGCCTTGGATACAGATCCACGTCAGCGATACCGGGCACGGCATTCCGCCCGAGGCCATCGAGGCCGTGTTCGAGCCCTATCGGCAGCTCGACGACGTCGCCTCGGCCACCGGAGTCGGCACGGGCCTCGGCTTGGCGATCGCGCGCGATCTCGCCCGGCTGATGGGCGGCGATCTCACGGCATCGTCGCCGCCGGGCGCGGGGGCGACGTTCACGCTTCGCCTGCCGCTGGTCCTGCCCGAGGCATGTCACGAAGCCGCTCCGGCGGGGCGGGAGGGCGCCCTACGCCATGGCAACGAAGGGTTCCGGGTGCTGGTCGTGGACGATGCCCGGCTCAACCGCAGTATCGCGAGCAGCTTTCTGGAGGTCGCCGGATACCAGGCGCTCGAGGCCGGCAGCGGTGCCGAGGCGCTCGATCTGCTGCGCGAGACGGAGGTGGACCTGGTCCTGACGGACATGCACATGCCGCGGATGGACGGCGAGGGACTGCTCGCGTCGATCCGGTCGGCCGCGGATCTGAGGCATATCCCCGTGATCCTGCTGACCGCGGGCGACAGCGTCTCGCCGCTCGGTTTCGACGGGCAGCTCGCCAAGCCTCTCAGCCGCGACTTGCTCTACGAGGCGGTCGACCAGGCACTCGGGCGCAAGGCGCGGGCGGCGGCCTGACGCAGGCCCGGTCCCCGGGGCGGCGGCCCGCGCAGACGTGAGCGGCCGGCGGCTGGTCTTTGCCCGTTGATCCGACTAAGCAATATGCCGATGGCCCGCGATCGGCGGGCAGGTGAAGCGGGGCCCGCGCATGGCCGATATCGCAAGTGACGATCCGGATCTGGAAGAGCTGATCGCCTGTCCGCAATGCGACGCGCTCTACGTGGCGCGCGAGCCTGCATCGGGCGAGCGGATCATGTGCCGGCGATGCCACCACGTCCTGATCGCACCGCGCAGCGGCGCGTTCGGGCGGATCGTGGCGCTGGCCGTGACGGTGATGATCCTGATGTTCGGGGCGACGTTCTTTCCCTTTCTCGGGATCAATGCGCAGGGCATCACGAACCGGGCCTCGGTCTTCGACGCGGCACTGGCCTTCGTCGACGGGGGCTGGATGATGGGCCTGTCGGTCGCGGTCGCCGCGCTGATCGTGCTGATCCCCGCGGCGCGTGCGGCGCTCGTCGTCTACGTGATCGCGCCGCTGGCGCTGGGACGCAGGCCCTGGCCGGGGGCGCGCCGCGCGTTCCGCTGGTCGGAGGATCTGCGCCCGTGGTCGATGGCCGAGATCTTCGTGATCGGCGTGGCCGTGGCGCTCGTGAAGGTCAGCGATCTGGCGCGGGTGGAATACGGTCCCGCCTTCTGGATGTTCGCGGGCCTCGTGGTGGTGATCGTCCTGCAGGACGCAACGATGTGCAGATGGACAATATGGAAGACACTGGAAGACAGACGCCCCTAGTCACCGCCCGGCAGGAGGGGCTGGTCGCCTGTACGAGGTGCACGCGGGTCTGGCCCATCGGCACCGACCGGTGCGCGCGCTGCGGCACCGCCCTGCGCTCGCGCGACCGGGGATCGTTGCAAAGGGTCTGGGCCTGGCTCGCCGTCGGCATGATCTGCTACATTCCGGCCAACGTCTATCCGATGCTCAGGACGCGCGTGCTCTTCAATTCCTCCGACGACACCATCATCGAGGGCGCGATCGAACTCGCGTCCCATGGCGCGGTCGGGATCGCGATCGTCATCTTCGTGGCGTCTGTGATGATCCCCGTCGGCAAGTTCGTTGCAATCGCGTGGCTCGCCTATTCGGTCGCCAAACCCCTGTCGATGGAGCCGCATCGCCGGCACAAACTCTACGAAGTGGTCGAATTCATCGGCAGATGGTCGATGATCGACGTGTTTGTCGTTGCCATCCTGTCGGCGCTGGTGCAGCTAAATTTCGCAGCTTCCATCAATCCGGGACCGGCGGCGATCACGTTCGCCTTATCGGTGATCTTTACCATGTTGGCGGCACAGAGTTTCGATCCCCGAATGATCTGGGACACCAACAGGGAAAGCCTTTCCGGATGACCGACGACCCGTCCCGCTCGAGCGCCGGTGCCGCCGCACCCGAATTGCGCAAGGCCCGCCGGTCGATCCTGTCGCGCCTGTCGATCGTCTGGATGGTGCCGGTCCTGGCGCTGGTCATCTCGCTCTATGTCGTGTGGCAGAATTACGCGGATCGCGGCCCCCTGATCGAGGTGGCGTTCGAGAACGCGTCGGGCGTCCGGGCCGACGAGACCCAGCTTCGATACCGCGACGTGGTGGTGGGCGTGGTCGAGGCGGTCCAGTTTTCCGACGATCTCGAACAGGTTGTGGCCGAGATCCGCGTCGACCAGAATGTCGCGGAATACATCGACGAGGATGCCGAGTTCTGGGTGGTCAGCGCCGAAGTCTCCGCCCAAGGGGTGGCCGGGCTCGATACCGTGCTGAGCGGCGTCTATATCGAGGGCGACTGGGACAGCGTCATCGGCGAACCCGAGCGCGTCTTCGACGGTGTGAGTGCCGCGCCGCTCGTCCGGTACGGGCAGGAGGGGATCTCCTTCCAGCTGCGCGGCGATTCCGTCGAGGGATTGTCCGAAGGCACCAAGATCTACTACCGCGGCATCGAGGTCGGACAGATCGCCAACCTGCGGCTTGGCCCCGACGGCACGTCGGTCCTTGCCGACGGGTTCGTCCGCGAACCCGAAGCGCGCCTGATCACGAGTTCGACACGGTTCTGGGACACGTCGGGCTTCACCTTCAGCTTCGGCGCGCAGGGCGCGCGGCTCGACGTGGCGTCGATCGCGTCGCTGGTCTCGGGCGGGATCAGTTTCGCCACGACCGTCTCCGGCGGCGAGGAGGTCACGCCCGAAAGCGTGTTCACGCTCTACGGAGACGAGGACACCGCGCGTTCTTCGGTGTTCGGCGATGCGTTCAGCGGCGAACCGGTACTCTTCTCCGTCGTCTTCGACGACACCGTGGCGGGCCTGGAGGTCGGGGCCGACGTGGATTTCGGCGGCATCTCGGTCGGGCGGATCGACGCGCTGACCGGTCTGCTCGACGAGGAGAGGTTCGGCGATCGCGAGATCCGGCTTCTGGTGACGATCGAGATCCAGCCGGGCAATCTCGGGCTCGAAGGCGAGGCCGACGAGGAAACGGTCTATGATTTCTTCGAGTTCGCAGTGCGTAACGGGCTGCGCGCGCAGTTGCAGAGCGCCTCGCTCCTCGGGGGATTGCAGGTTGGGCTGGTGCAGCTCGACAACGTGGAGGATGCGAGCCTCGTCATGGATGCCGAGCCCTATCCGCGCATCCCGTCGATTCCGGGCGACATCTCGGATTTCACCGATACCGCCCAGGGCGTCTTCAACCGGGTCAACAACCTGCCCATCGAGGAGGTGCTGAACAACGCCATCGCCCTCATGTCGAGCGCCAACGCGATCCTCAACGACGAAGGCGTGCGCGAGACCCCGTCCGAAGTGCTGGGCATCCTCTCTGCGGTCCGGAGCCTCGTGGGGTCCGATGGCGTGCAGGGGCTTCCCGATCAGGCCAACGACCTCATGCTCACCCTCAACCAGACGGCGCAGGACCTTCAGGGCGTCGTGGGCGAACTGCGCGAAGCGGGCGCGGTGGAACAGCTCGTCGCGGCCCTCGACGCCGCCGAGGATGCGGCCAATGCGGTGTTCGTCGCCGTGGACGAGGTGCCGGCGACCCTGGCCGAGATCAACGCGGCCGTCGCCAGTCTGGATCAGCTCATCAACTCGGTGAACGACCTGCCGCTGCAATCCGTGGTGGAGGAGACCGAAGGCTCGATCGCGGCCTTGCGGACGCTGCTTGCCGATCCCGCCACGCAGGGCCTGACCGGCGACGTGTCGAGCCTGCTCAACCAGGTCGACGGTCTGATCGAGGAAATCCGCGCGGCGGGCCTCGTGGAGACAGCTGAGGCGACGCTGGTCGATCTGCGCGGCGTGGTCACGAACCTTGCGGGCGAATTGAACCCGCTTCTGGCCGAGGCGCGGTTGGCGGTCGCGAATGCGCAGGACAGCCTCGACGAGGTGCCGGGATTGCTGCGCGGGATCGACACGCTGTCGCGCGACCTGTTGGCGTTCGTGACCGACCTCGACACGCTGCCGCTCGACCAGGTGGTCGCGAACGTCAACGATCTCGTCGCCGATCTCGACCTTCTGGTCACCCGCGCCGAAACCCAGGCGGTGCCGGGGCAGATCAACGAGACGCTCGCCGCGGCGCGCGGTGTCATGGACGAAATCGTCGATGGCGGCGTTCTCGACCAGGCGACGCAGACGCTCGCCACTGCCGAGACGGCGGTCACGGATCTGACCTTGCAGCTTCAGGCCGTGCTGACCGAGGCCGAACGCGCGGCCAATTCGGTGGCGATCGCCGCCGACAACGCGCCCGAGGTCGTCGAGCGCGCCAACCGCATCGCCGAGGATATCGAGGCTCTGACAAGCGAGGCCACGCAGATCCCGATCGAGGAGCTCTCGGCGCGGGTCTCGGAACTCGTGACATCGGCCAACGACCTCGTCTCGTCCGAGGATACGCAGCGTGTCCCGGGTGCGCTCGCCAATGCGCTGGAAGAGGTTCAGCGGCTTCTGATCGAAATCCAGGAGGGCGGTCTGGTGGACAGCGCGAACCAGACGCTCGCCTCGGCCGAAGAGGCTGCGGATGCGATCCGCCGCGCCTCGGACCAGCTTCCGGCGCTGCTTACCAGCACAAGCGAGCTTCTGGCGCAGACCGAGACGGTGATCTCGGGCTACGAGGCCAACGGTGCGCTCGGGTCGCAGGCGCGCAGCACCCTGCGCGACGTTCAGGAAGCGGCATCCTCCATCAATTCGCTGGCGCGCCAGATCGAGCGCGCCCCAAATTCCCTTCTCTTCGGACGGTGACATGAAACGCTTTGCCCTCGCCTTTGCTCTCCTTCTCGGTGCCTGTGGCGGCGAGCCGCTGCGCTACGAGCTGCCCCCCGTTCCCGAGACGGGGCGCATCCCGGTAAGCTACGGCTCGGTCGAGGTGCGCGACGTGTCGCTGCCGACCTATGCCAGCCAGGAAGTCATCTATGTCGAGGACGAGACCGGCGCGCTCGTCAGCGATTCCGACCTGCTCTGGGCCGACGACCCGCGGCGGGCCTTTACCGAAGGGCTCGCCTTCCGGCTGGCCGCCCTGACCCGCGCCCGCGTCGCGGCCGAGCCCTGGCCCTTCTACGAGACGCCGGATGCGCGGCTCGAAGTGCGGTTCACCCGCGCCCTGCCGGAAAATACCGGGCACTATCGCATCGCGGGGCAGTATTTCGTGGCATCGACCGACGGCACGCGCGGCGATACCGCGCGTCGCTTCGACCTGAGCGTGCCGATCGCGGCCTCCACCGCTTCGGGCATCGCCGCGGCCAAGGCGCAGGCGATCGACGATCTGGCGCAGCTGGTGGCGCGCGACGGACTCTGAGGTGGGCGCCTAGCTCGGGCCGCCCATGATCTCGCCGGCGATGGTCTCGACGATGGGGGCCGCGGTCTCGGGTGTCATGCCGGGCGCAAGGCGCGGGTCGTAGAGGATCCTGAGCAAAGCCTCGTCCATCGTGGTGAGCAGGGCGAATTCCTCGTCGTCGTTGAAGATCGAGGGGCGCGCGCCGCTCCAGTCATTGGGCAGGCCGAGGCCTTGCGCGATCTCCTCGTGCAGGCACGACAGGCGCAGAAGGTCGGGATGTTCCGCCCGCACGATGGCGACCGCCTGCGTGTAGCGTCCCGTATCGCTCGGATCGAGTGCGAAGACCACGCAATAGCTCGAACGGGGCAGGGCCAGGACCGATCTCAGGGCGGTCTCCGACAGGCCCGGCACGAGGCGGCGAAGCTCCGGGCCGAGGGTCACACGCTCTTCCTCGCCGACGACGTAGACGGTGAAGTTGCCGCCGCTCGGGACCGCCGAGACGGGATGGCCGCTGGCCCGCGACAGCCGGTTCGCGAAGGCCGCCATCTCGTTGCGGTCGCGGGTCTGGATCGCGGGCGGCACCGAGCCGCCGAACCGGGCCTCGAGGCGGACGGGCGTTTCCCAGCGGTGCAGTCGGCTCGCCGTCTCGCGCTGGACCAGACGGCCCGAACTGGTGTCGTATTCCTGATAGAGCGCGACCCGCATGAAAGTATCCGCCAGCCGGTCCGCATCATAGGGCGTGTCGGGACCGCCACCGTCCTGACGCAGGAGGCCCTGCGCCAGAAGGCTGTCGGTCACCTGTCGATAATAGGCCCGGATCTCGGTATCGTCGACGGGTTCCGCGACCGGAGGCGGCATCGGTGTCAGCGCCGGGGCGGGGCGCTCGGGCCGTTCGATCGGGCGCGGCACGGGATCGACGATGGGGCCGCGGTCGCAGGCCGCAGCCGCGACGAGGCCCAGCAAGAGCATGCCCGTGGATCGCATGCGCATGGCTATCGCCGCGGTTTCGGATCGGCGGACGCGGAGGCCAGCGTGGATCTCAGCTCCGCCTCCATCGTCTGGAGGTCGGCCTCGGCGCTGGCGCGGCGCGCGCGCCCCTCGTCGGCGATGCGCAGCGAATCCTCGATGGTCTCGATCAGTTCGGCATTGGCCGTCTTGACGGTCTCGATGTCGAAGACCCCGCGCTCCATCTCCTCGCGGATCTTCTCGTTCGACCGGCGCAGGTTGCTGGCGTTCGATGCCAGGAGCTCGTTCGTCAGGTCCGAAGCGTCGCGGACTGCGTCGGCCGCATCCTCGGATCGCTGGATCGTGACGGCCTGCGCAAGCTGCGTCTCCCACAGTGGCACCGTGTTCACCAGCGTCGAATTGATCTTGGTCACGAGCGACTTGTCGTTTTCCTGAACCAGCCGGATCGAGGGCAGCGACTGCATCGTGACCTGCCGGGTGAGCCTGAGGTCGTGCACGCGGCGCTCCAGATCGTCGCGCGCCGTACGCAGATCGCGCAGCTTCTGCGCCGCGACCACCGCGTCGCCGCCCGTCGCAGCCTCCAATGCCGGAATTTCGTCCTCGTCGAGACGGCGGAGCCTTTCGATGCCTGCGGCGATATAGAGGCCGAGCTCGTCGTAGAAGGCGAGGGTTTTCTCGTAGAGCCTGTCGAGCGACTTGATGTCCTTCAGGAGCTGGTGCTCGTGTCGCTGAAGGTTGTCCGTGATCTCGTCGATCTGGGTCTGGACTTCTTCGAACCGGGCCTTGAAACGGGCCATCGGGGCGGCGCGGCGGGTCACCTTCTCCCACAGGGTCCGGGTGCGCCGCATGTCGAGCTCGGTCGTCGAAAATCCGCGCAATGCCGCCACCATGGCCCGCAGCCCGTCGCCCGCCGGCCCTAGATCCTTGTTGCGGACGTCGGCGAGCATCGCCTGGCTGATCTGCTGCAATTCGGCCTGCGCAATGCTTCCGAAGCCGATGATCGAGCCGCTGTCGCCGATGTCGAGTGCGGCCAGACGCCTCTCGATGGCGCGCGCCGTCTCGGGATCGGCATCGGCATAGCTTGGCGGGCCCGTCTCGGCATCGGGCAGGGACGAAGCCGTCATGTCGTCCATTTCCGCGTTCGGAATGCGGGATCTGGGGCGGGCGGGCCTGGACATGAAGGTTCTCCTAGCTCTCGTCCTGATGGTGCAACGTTTCGCGCGCGAGACGGTCGCGCAACACTTCGATCTCGATATCAAGGTCCGAGCGATCGTCCAGCAGCATCGTCTCGGATCGGCGCGCGAATCCGGTTTCGAGGTCGTCGAGCAACGCCACGTAATCCGCCCGAACGCCCCGGTCGCGGCGGCGGGCATAGAGGGCCGCGAATTTCTCTGTCGCGTCGCGCGCGCCCAGAAGATAGACGCCGAGCCACCGCCGCGCGCCCGCGAGGTCGCGCGGATCGGCCTCGACGATGCGGAAGAGCCGTCTGGCGGTGGTGGAAAACCGCTCGACCCGGTCGGTGAGGCCGCGATCCGCGAGCGGCGCGATCAGTCCCTGCATCTCCGCGAGATAGGCTTCGGCCTCGTCCACGGCGCGGGCGATGCGGTCCGATTGAAACCGGTCGAGGCCCGGGCCGCCCTTGTCGCGCAACGGATCGGCTCCGAAGGCCATCACATGCAGACCGATCCCGAGGATTGCGAAGACGACCGACGCCACGACATCGCCGCCGGCAAGCCCGGCAAGCGCGAGACCGCCCCCGGTCAGGGCAGCCCCGAAAAGCTTGCGCGGAAGGGTGGGGCGGCGGGCGACGGACCGCGCGTCATAGGCGTCCTCGGCCCGCAACCCTTCGCGCGTGAAATAGGCCGCGGCCATCAGCGCGCCGAAGGCCAGCAGGTTAAAGAAGAGGCCCACCGGCTCGGACCCGAAGGCCCGGAAAAGAAGCGGCACCGGCGCGATAAAGAGCGCGTTGACCCTTGCCCCCGCGCGGCTGCGCCGCCGGCCGTGCCACGCCTCGGCGCGGGTCCGGGCCTCGGGTTCGCGATCGAGACGGGACATCAGTTGCGCCGTCCGCTCACGCCCCGCCCCAGAGCGAGACATAGAAGATCACCGCGACGAGGATGATGAACGAGGTCTTCTGCATCATGGCTCCCTTGGATCCGGAATGCGGCAAGGCGGGGCCGGTGCGCGCGGCAAGCCTGCGCAGAACCGAGATCCCGCCGGTGATCACGGCCCAGAGCGCCAGCAGGATGGCGGCCACCAGAACAAGTCTCGACATCGAACCTTAACCTTCTTCCTTGCAGTCCGCCGCGCCCGCGTTCCGGGCGGCGGTCCCCGGAAAGAGATAGGCCGCTCGGGAAGGATTTTTAAGGCCCCGGCGGCGACCCGGCCGCTACCTGCCGGTGTCGCGGCCCCGCATCGGCCGCCGATTGCGCTTGGGTTTCGGCTTGGCCTCTCCCTCGCTCGTCAGGCCGAGCTGGTCGCGCAGCACGCGGGGCTTGACCTCTTCCACCGCGCCGGCCTTGAGATCGCCGAGGCGGAACGGACCGTAAGAGACCCGGATCAGGCGGTTCACGGGAAAGTCCAGCGTCTCCATCGCGCGGCGGATCTCGCGGTTCTTGCCCTCGCGCAGGGCCACGCTGACCCAGGCATTCGCACCCTGCTGGCGGTCGAGCGTCACCGTCATGGGCTGGAACCGCTCGCCGTCGAGCGTGAGACCGCGGCGCAGCGGCGCGAAATCCTCGTCCTTCGGCGTTCCCTTGACCCGAACGCGGTACTTGCGGAGCCACCCCGTCGACGGCAATTCCAGCCGGCGCTTGATCTCGCCGTCATTGGTCAGCAGCAAAAGCCCCTCGGACGAGATGTCGAGCCTTCCGACGCTCAGCACGCGGGGCATGTCGTCGGGCAGGGCGTCGAAGACGGTGCGGCGGCCCTTTTCGTCGCGTTCCGTCGTCACCAGCCCCTCCGGCTTGTGATAGAGCCAGAGCCGCGGCGGCTCGGGCGCGACGAGGGCCACGCCGTCGACCTCGATCCGGTCGGCATCCGTGACGTTGAGCGCGGGGCTGTCGATGATCCTGCCGTTGACGCGGACCCGGCCTGCCCCGATCATCGTTTCGGCCACGCGACGCGAGGCGCGCCCGGATCGGGCGATGACCTTGGCGACGCGATCGCCGGCGGGTGTGGTCGGGCTTGCCATATCCCCCGCATAGGGCGATCACCGGCGCATGCAAAGTCCCTTTCGCTCGTTCATGGACCTGGCGCTCGCCGAGGCGCGCGCGGCGGCGGCGCGGGGCGAGGTGCCCGTCGGCGCCGTGCTGGTCGGGCCGCACGGTCAGGTCCTGGCCGCCGCGGGAAACCGGACGCGGGAATTGCACGATCCGGCCGCCCATGCCGAGGTACAGGCGATCCGCGCGGCCTGTGCGGGACTGCGCTCCGCACGGCTCGTAGGGTGCGACCTCTACGTCACGCTGGAGCCATGCGCGGCCTGTGCCGGCGTGATCGCCGCGGCACGGATCGCCCGGCTCTATTACGGCGCCGCGGATCCGAAATCCGGCGGGGTGGCCCATGGGGCGCGGGTGTTTGCGCATCCACAGGCACATCACACACCCGAGATCTACGAGGGCCTGGCCGCATCGGAATCAGAGGCGCTGCTGACCGCGTTCTTTCGCGCGCGGCGCTGAGCGTCAGCGGGGCCCGGGCGCCTCGCCGAAGATGTCCGCGAAGGTGCGGTGCAGCGCCACGTCGACATCGGCCATCGTGACGGGAAGGCCCAGATCGACGAGCGAGGTGACACCGTGATCGGTGATGCCGCAGGGCACGATGCCGTCGAAATGCGCGAGGTCCGGCTCGACGTTGAGCGAGAGGCCGTGAAAGCTCACCCATTTGCGCAGCTTGACGCCGATCGCCGCGATCTTGTCCTCGGCCACGGCACCGGCCGCGTTGCGCGGCTTGTCGGGGCGGGTGACCCAGACGCCCACACGGCCCTCGCGCAACTCGCCGGTGATGCCGAATTCCGCCAGCGTCGCGATCACCCAGGTTTCGAGCTGTTCCACGAAGCGGCGGACGTCGCGCCCGCGCCCGCCCACGTCGAGCATGACGTAGACGACCCTCTGGCCCGGCCCGTGATAGGTATATTGTCCGCCGCGCCGGACCTGATGGACCGGAAAGCGGTCCGGATCGCGCAGATCCTCGATCCGCGCCGAGGTTCCGGCGGTATAGAGCGGCGGATGTTCGAGGAGCCAGATCATCTCCTGCGCGCGGCCCTCGCGGATCGCGGCGGCGCGCGCCTCCATTTCGGCGAGGGCGTCGTCGTAGGCGACGGGTTCGGGCGAAATCTTCCACTCGATCATGAGGGCGCCTCCGGGTCCGGGGATGCGGGTTTGCGGGGTTTCTTACCGTGCCGGGGGCCCCTGCGCCACCGCCGCGAAAAAGAGGCGAAAATGCCCTTCACAAGCGCTGCACGACTCGTTACATACCCGCCACCCGAGCCCGAGAGATGCGGTTGTGGCGGAATGGTAGACGCGCAGCGTTGAGGTCGCTGTGGGGTAACACCCGTGGAAGTTCGAGTCTTCTCAACCGCACCATCTCTTGCGCTCGGGTCATTCCCCGAAAGATGCGACAGGATCAGTTCTCGGCAAGGATGCCCTGAGCGAGCGCCGGGAAGCGCGACCAATCGGCGAAGGCCGCGCGATGCGTCAGATCCTCGGTCGGGGTGGTGCGATACCCTTCGGTAAAGAGCGCGAAGGGCATCTCGGCGGCGCGCGCCGTTTCGCAATCCGTCTCGCTGTCGCCGACATAGAGGCACCGGCGCGTGTTCATCCCGTCCATCACCGCCCGGAGCGTGGCGGGATCGGGCTTGCGCACCGGCAGGCTGTCGCCGCCGATCACCACGTCCATCCGCTCCGCCAGGTCGAAATGATCGAGCACGAAGCGCGTCGCGTCGATCGGCTTGTTGGTGCAAAGGCCCAGCTTGTGGCCCGCCGCACGGAGCGTGTCGAGCGCGCCGATCGCATGCGGATAGGGCCGGGTCAGGTCCACCGCGGTCGCATAGCGCGCGAGGAAGCGGTCCAGCACACCCTGACGCTCCGCCTCCGGCACGTCCAGCGCGTCGCAGGCCCGCCGAACCAGCGTCGGCGCGCCGCGTCCGATGAACGCGCGCACCCGTTCCAGCGACAGCGCGGCGACGCCGAGCGGGGCCAGGGCCGCGTTCAGGACGGCATGGATGTCGGGCGCCGAGTCGATCAGCGTGCCGTCGAGGTCGAATATGATCGTGCCCATCACCTGGCCTCCGTAGGTTTCGATTCTGCCCGAGATTGTCGCAATTCGAGAAGTCGAATAGACTTGAGTTTCACATTGCGCCGGCCGATCGACTTCAGATTAACCGCAAAAGCCGAAAAACCCGCTCGCCGCTTGCAATGTAACGAGGCCTTGAGTTTAGTTCGCGCCAAGATCGCGACAACGACGATCATTCAAAGGGAGATGATTGGTGCCCGATGGCCATTCGCAACAGGCGTTCGTGGAGTTCGATCGCGTCCAGAAGAGCTATGACGGCGAAACCCTCGTCGTCAAAGATTTGAACCTCTCGATCGGACGGGGCGAATTCCTGACCATGCTCGGACCCTCGGGGTCGGGCAAGACGACGTGCCTGATGATGCTGGCGGGTTTCGAGGTGGCGACCCACGGCGAGATCCGGCTCGACGGACGCGAGATCAACAACATTCCCCCGCACAAGCGCGGCATCGGCATGGTGTTCCAGAACTACGCCCTCTTTCCGCACATGTCGGTGGCCGAGAACCTGGCCTTCCCGCTCGAGGTCCGGAAGATCGGCAAGTCCGAGCGCGAGGCCAAGATCAGGCGCGCGCTCGACATGGTGCAGATGGGAGATTTCGGCGGCCGCCGGCCGGCGCAGCTCTCGGGCGGACAGCAGCAGCGCGTGGCCCTCGCCCGCGCCCTCGTCTTCGAGCCCGAGCTCGTCTTGATGGACGAACCTCTCGGCGCGCTCGACAAGCAGCTCCGCGAGACGTTGCAGTTCGAGATCACGCGGCTGGCCCACGATCTGGGGATCACGGTGGTCTACGTCACGCACGACCAGACCGAGGCGCTGACGATGTCGGATCGCGTGGCGGTCTTCGACGATGGCCGGATCCAGCAGCTCGCCACACCCGACGCCCTCTACGAGCAGCCGCAGAACAGCTTCGTCGCCCAGTTCATCGGCGAGAACAACACGCTCGAGGGCGAGGTCGTGGCGCTGGAGGACGGGCGCTGCGTCGTCAGGCTCGACGCGAGCGGCGAGCAGATCGACGCGGTTCCGGTCAACGTGAGCAAGGTGGGCGACAAGACGCTGGTGTCGATCCGGCCCGAGCGGGTGGAATTCGATCCCGACTGGGACGAACGCTCGCTCACGCTCGATGCGGAGGTCCTCGAATTCATCTATATGGGCGACGTCTTCCGCACGCGGCTGCGCATCGCCGGGCGGGACGATTTCATCGTCAAGACGCGGAACCGCGCCGACCAGACACGGCTGAGGCCCGGCCAGAAGGTCAAGATCGGCTGGCTTCCGCAGGATTGTCGCGCGCTCGACCCCTGAGACCGCGACTGACAGCCCCCGGACCGTACCCGGCGGACGGGGGACAACAGATAACGGGCACCCTACAAGGAGAAACAAACGTGAAACTTAGATCCATCATGATGAGTTCGGCGGCATTCGCCGTCGCGGCGACCGGCGCCTTCGCGCAGGACGACATGCCCGAGAGCCCCGTCGCGGGCGAACCCATGGCCGACGAGATGACGATCGTCTCCTGGGGCGGCGCCTATCAGGACAGCCAGCTCAAGGCCTATGTGGAGCCCTATCTCGAGGCCAATCCCGACGTCTCGGTGACCTGGGACGAAAGCTCCGCCGAAGCGGTGGCCGGCATGCGCGCGCAGGCCGAAGCCAACAACATCAGCTGGGACCTGGTCGACGTGACCGCCGCCGACGCGATGCGCCTCTGCGACGAGGGTCTGGCGATGGAGGTCGATATCGACGAGATCGCGGCCCCCGCACCCGACGGCACGCCGGCCTCCGAGGATTTCGGCGAGGACATGCTGGTCAGCGACTGCTTCATCCCGCAGATCGCCTATTCCTACACGTTCGGCTATCGCAACGACGTCGAGGAATGGGGTGGCGAGACGCCGTCCGAGATCTGCGACGTGTTCGACCTGGAGACCTTCCCCGGTCAGCGCAGCCTCGAGCGTCGCCCGCACAACAACATGGAATGGGCGCTGATCTGCGACGGCGTGGCCCAGGAAGACGTCTATGACGTGCTCGAGACCGAGGAAGGCCAGCAGCGTGCCTTCGACAAGCTCGACACGATCAAGGACCAGACGGTCTGGTGGACCTCGGGTGCCGACACGCCGCAGCTTCTGGCCGATGGCGAAGTGGTGTTCGGATCGACCTATAACGGCCGTCTCTTCAGCCTGATCGCCGAGCAGGACCAGCCGGTCGAGATGATGTGGGACACGCAATCCTACGACCTCGACGGCTGGATCATTCCCGAGGGTCTCGAGGAAGAGGATCTGAACCGCGTCAAGGACTTCCTGTGGTTCGCGACGGACACGCAGCGTCTCGCCGATCAGGCCAAGTACATCAGCTATGGCCCTGCGCGCGATTCGTCGGCACCGCTGGTCGGTCAGCATGCGGAACTCGGCATCGAGATGGCGCCGCACATGCCGACCAACCCCGACAACGCGTCGAACGCCTTCGTGCAGAACTATCTGTGGTGGGCCGATTACCGCGACGACCTGGACGCCAAGTTCCAGGCCTGGCTCGCTCAGTAAGCGACATGCCGGGGCGGGTTTCGGCCCGCCCCCGCTTTCCGGGCGCCACCCGGCCCCGCGACATCACCCGGTTTTCATCGTGCAGGAGGGATCCATGCCAAAGGGATATATCATCGGTCACATCAAGGTGACGGATCCGGAGGGCTACCCGGAATACGTTCGCCGCGACACGCCCGTGCTCGAAGCGCACGGCGCGCGGTTCATCGTACGCGGCGGCGCGTCCGAGACGCCGGAAGGCGAGGATATGGGTCGCCACGTCGTCATCGAATTCGACAGTTTCGAAGCCGCGAAGGCCGCGTACAACGATCCGGCCTACCAGGAGGTGGCCGAGATCCGTCGCCGCTGTGCCGAAAGCACCATGATCCTGGTGGAGGGCACCTGAGCCATGGCACGGTCGAGCGCCACCGCGCCGGACGCCTTTACCGGCGCGACGCCCGACAATGCCATGCGGGACGCCGACCGCGCAGAAGCGGCCATGGTCGCGGCGGACGGCACGCCGCTCAAGCGCAGCCTGAACCGCGCGCTGCGGGCGCAGAAGCTCCGGGCGCTGGCCCTGATCGCGCCGCTCCTGATCTTCGTGCTCGTGACCTTCGTGGCACCCATCGCCGACATGCTGTTCCGCTCCGTCGAGAACGACATCATCAGCGAGAACCTCCCCCGCACGGTCCAGGCGCTCGACAACTGGAACGGCGAGGATCTTCCGGACGAGGAGGTGTTCCGCGCGCTGGGCGCCGATCTCGTGATCGCGAGCGAGTTGCGCAACCACACGCGGATCGGCAGCCGCCTCAACTACGAGATGACGGGGATATCGTCGCTTTTTCGCCAGACCGGCCGCGACGTGGACGATATCGGCGAGATCTATGCCGATCAGTTCATCGCCCTCGACGAGGCCTGGGAGGAGCCGTCGACCTGGATGACCCTGATGGCGGCGGATCGCTGGATCGAGGACCGCGAGGGCTGGCTTCGGGATGCGGCCGAGGCCGAAGCGGCCCAGGATGCCGCGGAGACGCGCGAAGAGGCGCGGGCGCTCGACTTCGACACGCCCGAGCCGGCCTTCCGGATCAGCGATCTCGCCTCCGAGGCCCTGCCGCGCACCGCCTCGATCTACAGCGAATTCGCGCGCGTCATCCAGACCGAGGACGAGGACAGCCCGGCCGAGGAAGACCCCTGGAACATCGTCTATCAGGCGCTCTACGAGGATCTCTCGGCGGGCCGCGGCGAGGGCTACGAGGGCGAGGCGGCCGCGCTAATTGCCGCCGCGCGCGAGGCCGTGCCTCAATTCGAGGAACGGTCGGTCCGCGACTTCTTTCTGGAGGAGATCGACGAGGATTGGGCCGACACGCAGATCTGGGGCACGATCGAGGCCTTCTCCGACCCCTATACGGCGGGCTATTTCCTGACCGCCGCCGATCTTCGGCTGACGGCCAACGGGATCGAGGCCCAGCCCGAGGGAGAGCAGATTTATCTCATGCTGTTCCAGCGCACCCTGTTCATGTCGCTCGCGATCATGTTCAGCTGCATCGCACTCGGCTATCCGATCGCGTTCCTGCTGTCGAACCTGCCGATGCGGACGTCGAACCTGCTGCTGATTCTGGTCCTGCTGCCGTTCTGGACGTCGCTTCTGGTCCGGACGAGCGCCTGGAAGGTCCTGCTGCAACAGCAGGGCGTGATCAACGACATCCTGGTCTGGCTCGGTGTGATCAGCGATACCGCCCGGCTGGCGCTCATCAACAACCAGACGGGCACGATCATCGCGATGACGCATATTTTGCTGCCCTTCATGATCCTGCCGCTCTATTCGGTGATGAAGACGATCCCGCCGCATTACGTGCGTGCCGCCAAGTCGCTCGGCGCGACGAACTGGACGGCATTCTGGCGGGTCTATTTTCCGCAATCGGTGCCCGGCATCGGCGCGGGCTGCATCCTCGTCTTCATCCTGTCGATCGGCTATTACATCACGCCCGAACTGGTCGGCGGCACGACGGGCACGTTCATCTCGAACCGCATCGCCTACCACATCTCGACATCGCTCAACTGGGGGTTGGCGGCGGCGCTCGGCACGATCCTCCTCGTCGTGGTTCTGGTGCTCTACTACCTCTACGACCGCCTCGTCGGCATCGACAACGTGAGCCTCGGGTAAGGAGACGGACGCATGCAACTTCCCCCCTATGCCACGACGGGACAGAGGATCTGGTTCTACACGTTCCGCGTGATCTGCGGGCTGATCTTCTTTTTCCTGATCGCGCCGATCCTCACGATCATTCCGCTCTCGTTCAACGCCGAGAACTTCTTCACCTTCACGCCGGGTATGCTGGCCTTCGAGGCGGATGCCTATTCCCTGCGCCATTACCGGGACTTCTTCACCAATCCCCAATGGCAATCGGCGCTCAGGAACTCCGTGCAAATCGCGCCTGCCGCCACGCTGCTCTCGGTGGCACTCGGGACACTCGCGGCCATCGGTCTGTCGCAGAGCCACGTGCCCGCGCGCCGCGCGATCATGGCGATCCTGATCTCGCCCATGATCGTGCCGCTGATCATCTCGGCGGCCGGGATGTACTTCTTCTACAGCCGCATCGGGTTGCAGGGGACCTATCTCGGCGTGGTGCTCGCCCATGCGGCGCTCGGGATTCCGTTCGTCATCATCACGGTGACGGCCACCCTGGTCGGGTTCGACAATTCGCTCACGCGGGCATCGGCCAATCTCGGGGCGGGGCCGGTCAGGACGTTCTTCAAGGTGCAGATGCCACTGATCCTGCCGGGCGTGATCTCCGGCGGCCTCTTCGCCTTCATCACGTCGTTCGACGAGGTGGTCGTGGTCCTCTTCGTCGGCTCGGCGGGACAGAAGACGCTGCCTTGGCAGATGTTCATCGGATTGCGCGAACAGATCTCGCCGACGATCCTCGCCGTCGCCTCGATCCTGGTCGCGATCTCGATCGCGCTCCTGACGACGGTCGAACTGCTGCGCCGCCGGTCCGAGCGGATGCGGGGCCTCTCGCCCGGCTAGGGCAGGATCAGGAGCCACATCCAGACGCTGAGGATCGACATTCCCGTTCCGACAAGCACGCCCGACGCGGCGGTGCGCCTGGCGGAATCGTAGATATTGGCGAAGATGTAGGTGTTGACCCCCGGTGCCATGGCCGCCGTGATGACGGCGGCGCGCAGCGGCACGACGCCGAGCCCCAATGCGGTCGCGACCCCGTAGGTCACGGCCGGATGCAGGATCAGCGAGCAGAAACAGACCAGCCCGATCAGCCGCAGATCGCCTTCGGGCTTGTAGCGGTAGAGGATCCCCCCGAGGCCGAAGAGCGCCGCCGGCAACGCCGCGCGGATCATCATCTGCAGCGCGTCGTCGAGCAGCCGCGGGAGAGGCAGTCCCGTCAGGTTGACCACGAAGCCGAGGGCGATCCCGATCACCAGCGAATTGTGGAACATCGCCCGCGTGACCTTGCCCGGCAGGCCGATGAGCGACTGGCCGCGCGCGTTGACCAGTTCCATCACCGATACGCCGAGCAGATAGCAGAACGGCGCATGGACCGCGATGATGGCATAGTTGAAGCGCAGACTGTCGGTGCCGAACGCGCGCTCGGCGATCGGCAGTCCCAGCAGCACCGAGTTCGAGAACAGCCCGCAGAACCCGATCGCGACCGAATCCTCCCAGTTGCGACCGAAGGCACGGGCGCCGAACAGTCCCGTGCAGAAGCCGGCGATCGCGCCGAGATAGAAGGGCAGCAGGATCGGCCAGCTGAACTCGGCCCCGAGATCGAGCGTGGCGATGGCCCGAAAGAGCAGGCAGGGGATGGCGAACCCTTGGGTGAATGCCATCAACCCGTCGACCGCACTGTCGGAAAAAAGGTTGCGCCACGTCGCGAGGTATCCGGCCCCCATCACCAGGAAGACCGGCAGCACCACGTCGATGAGGGCGCTCATTCCCGCAAGCTCAGGACCATCCCGTCGAAGGCGGGCGTGACATGGTCGGGCGTCTCGAGCCGGACGGTCTCGTAATCCATGTCGACATGCATGTTTGTCAGGACCGCCCGCCGCGGCGCGGCCCGTTCGATCCAGCCCAGAGTGTTGGCGAGGTGCGAATGGCTCGGATGCGGATCCCGGCGCAGCGCGTCGACGATCCAGATGTCGAGCCCTTCGAGGGCGGACCATCCCTCGTCACCGATATCGGAGGCATCGGGAAGATAGGCGAGCCCGCCGATGCGAAAGCCCAGCGCCGTGATGCCCCCGTGGCCGACGCGGAACGGCTCCAGCGTGACGGCGCCGCCGGGGCCTTCGATCCGGACCGGCCCCTCGATCGGGTTGAGGTTGAGGATCGGCGGATAGCTCGATCCAGGCGGCGTGCGGAAGGCGTATCCGAACCGCCCGAGCAGGCTCTCGCCGGTGGGGCCGTCGGCCCAGACCGGAAGTCGCGCGCGCGTGTTGAAGACCACCATCCGCAGATCGTCGAGGCCGTGGCAATGATCGGCATGGGGATGGGTGAAGACCACACCGTCGAGACGTCCGATCCCGGCATCGAGAAGCTGCGAGCGCAGATCGGGCGAGGCATCGATCAGCACCTGTGTCGTGCCGTCGGGACCGAGGCGTTCGACGAGCAGGGAGCAGCGCCGGCGCGCGTTCTTGGGGTTCTCGGGATCGCAATCGCCCCAGATGCCGCCGAGACGCGGCACGCCGCCCGACGATCCGCACCCCAGAATGGTGAAGCGCAGCTCGCTCATGCAGGGGTCCACGCGGCGGCCTTGGAAAACAGCCGCTCGAAATTCGCTTCGGTCGCGGCGGCGAAATCCGCGTAGTCCATGCCGAACGTCTCCGCCCCGACACGGGCGGTGTGGGCGGTGAAGCCGGGCTCGTTGCGCTTGCCGCGATGGGGCGGCGGGGCGAGATAGGGGCTGTCGGTCTCGACCAGGATGCGGTCGAGCGGCGCGGCGGCGAAAATCTCGCGCAGATCGCCGCTCTTGGGAAAGGCGGCAATGCCTGACATCGACAGGTAGAACCCCAGATCGAGGGCGGTCTCGGCCAAAGCGCGGCTGGACGAAAAGCAGTGCATCACGCAGGGATAGGCCCCCGCGCCATGTTCCTCGGTCAGGATGCGGGCCATGTCGTCGTCGGCGTCGCGTGCATGGATGATGAGCGGCAGGCCCGTCCGCCGCGCCGCCTCGATATGGAGGCGGAGGCTTTCCTGCTGCACCTTGGCGCTGTCGGCGGTGTAATGATAGTCGAGCCCGGTCTCGCCGATCCCGACCATCTTCGGGTGCCGGGCAAGCGCCACCAGCTCTTCGACCGCGACCATCGGCTCGGAAGCGGCGCTCATCGGGTGGGTGCCCGCGGCCCAGAAGACCGGATCGTGGGCCTCGGCGATGGCGCGCACCTCCGCCGCCTGGCGAAGCTTCGTGCAGATCGTGACCATGCGCGCCACCCCCATCTCGACGGCGCGGGCGACGATCGCATCGCGCTCGCCTTCGAAATCGGGAAAGTCCAGATGGCAATGGCTGTCGGTGATGATGGGTGTCATGGGGCCCCGAGAAACCGGGCCTAACGCGCCAGAATGGCGCGGCCCGTGTCGTTGATGCTCGCCCCGGTATCAAGGATGAGCGAGGAGGGGTCAAGGTTGACCCGCCGCCCCTGCGAAAGGCGCGCACCCGCCGATTGGTGCAACGCGGCCCACCGGCGCGCGGCCTCGGCATCGGGGGCAAGCCGGGCCAGCATCTGCGCCTCGCCCTTCGCGGCCTCGGCCTCGGGGGTGGCGCCGGCGCCGTAGCGCGCCAGTCGCGCCAGCATCAGCTCGATCAGCCGGACGAGCGTATCCATCCGTGCCTGGCCGGCCGCACCGGCAAGGCCGTTGGTCAGCGCCAGCAACGCTTGCCGGTCCATGTCGGGGCAGGGTGCGAAGAGGCCGACCAGCCGCGCATAGAGGGCCGGCCCGTCCTCTTGCAAGAGCCGCGCGGCTTCGCCCACCGATCCGGAGGCGAGCTGCGCCAGAACCATCGGCGAGACCTCCGTGTCGAGGCCCGCCTGGTCCAGCGCCGCGGCGAGGTCGGCGGGCGCGAGCGGGCGGCAGGCAAGCACGCGACACCGCGACCGGATGGTCGGCAGAAGGCCCGCGGGTGCGTGGCTCACCAGCACGAAGGTGGTGAGCGCGGGCGGCTCCTCGAGCAGTTTCAGGAGCGCATTGGCCGTCGCGACGTTCATCTGGTCGGCGCTGTCGATCAGAACGACGCGTTGGCCTCCGTCGGCGGCGCTGAGATGCAGGAACTCCTTGAGCCTGCGGGACTGATCGACCGTGATGTCGCGGCGCGGCGTGCCTGTCGCGGGGTTGATCGTCGGCCGCATCAGGAAGAGCCGCGGCTCGCCGAGCGAGGCCACGCGCCGGGCAACGGGATGGTCGGGCGGGGTGTCGAGGGTTCGTGGCGGATCCGCGGCGAGCAGTCCCTGATCGCCATGTGGTTGCGACAGCAGGAACCGTGCCAGCCGCCATGCGAGCGTCGCCTTGCCGACCCCGCGCGGCCCCGTCAGAAGCCAGGCATGGTGCATCGCGTCCGAGCCGAAGGCCGTGAGCAACGCGGCCTCGGCCTCCTCTTGCCCGTAGAGCACAGGGGTCATGCGCGGATGCGCGACGCCCTCGACCCGATCGGGCTCGTAGAGGTCCGCGTCGCTCATGGAAGCGCGGCCGCGACCGCCGCCGCGACGTCGGCCGGGGCGCGATCGCCGTCGATCACGACGATGCGGTCCGGAAATTCGCGCGCGAGATCCCTGAACCCGTCGCGCATGCGCATCTGCAGCTCCATGCCGAACGTCTCGAACCGCTCTTCGCCGCCCCGGCGCGACAGGGCACGGGCAAGTCCCTTTGACGGGTCCATGTCGATCAGGAATGTCCGGTCCGGCTCGATCCCGATCATCATGCCGTGCAACGCGTCGACCGTGCCGCGCAGATCCCCGCGGGACAGCCCCTGATACATCCGCGTGCTGTCGGCGAACCGGTCGCAGACCACCACCGCGCCCCGGTCCAGAGCCGGGAGGATCGTCCGCTCGAGGTGATCCCGTCGCGCGGCGGTGAAGAGCAGAAGCTCCGTCTCCGCGGACCATCGCTCGGGATCGCCTTCGAGCACCAGGCGCCGGATATCCTCGGCCCCCTGGGACCCGCCGGGCTCGCGCGTCAGCACGACATCCCTACCCCGCGCGCGCAGAAGATCCGCCAGACGCTTCGCCTGGGTGGACTTTCCCGATCCGTCGATGCCCTCGAAGCTGTAGAACTGGCCCCGCGGCATCACTCCGAAACGGCGGCGCCGGCGGCCCCGATGACCTGTTGCAGCAGCACGCCGGCCGCCGTCCTGAGCCTCGGCACGAAACCGGCCGCGGCAACGGACCGATCGGCCAGAAGCGGCATCTCGGTATCGGGAAGGCCTTCGACGCGGATCACGAGCGTGCCGAGTTCCTGGCCTTCCGCGATAGGCGCCTCGATGGGCGAGGTGAAGAGCGCCTCGGCGGCGATACTGTCCTGCGAGAGAGCCGGCACGAGCATCCCGGTGTCGCGCTCCGCCACGAGATTGACCTTTCCCTCGGCCCCCAGCCAGACATCGGCCGTGGCCACGGATTGGCCGCGCGACACGATCTGCTTTTCGACGAATTGGCGGAAGGCCCAGTTCACGATACGCTCCGCCTCTTCGGCACGCGCCTTTTCGGAATCGATCCCGCTGATCACGAAGACGATGCGCCGGTCGCCCTGGGTGGCGGAACCGACGAGCCCGTATCCCGCCTCGGTCGTGTGGCCGGTCTTGAGCCCGTCGGCACCGATGCCGAGACCCAGAAGCGGGTTGCGGTTCCGGTGATTGGCCGGAACCCGACCGTCGAAGGCGAATGTCTTCTGCGCGAAGTATCCGTAATATTCCGGAAATTCGGTGATAAGATGCGTGGCGAGAACGCCGAGATCGTGCATCGACATGCGATGCTGGGGATTGGGCCATCCCGACGCGTTGGCGAATGTCGACTGGGTCATGCCGATCTCGCGGGCGCGCTGGGTCATCATCGTCGCGAAGGCCTCCTCGCTTCCCGCCAGGCCCTCGGCCACCACGACGCAGGCATCGTTGCCGGATTGCACGATGATGCCCTGGATCAGCTCCTCGACGGTGGGGCGGTCCGCCTCGGTCAGGTACATCGACGACCCGCCAAGCGCCACTGCGCGCGAGCTCACGCCGAACCGGGTATCCATGCTGACCCGATCATCGCGGAGCGCGTCGAACAGCATGTAGAGCGTCATCAGTTTCGACATCGACGCCGGCGGCAGCGGCACGTCGGCCTGCTTGGCCATCAGGACCGTCTCGGTGCCGATGTCGTAGACGAAGGCGGACGTCGCGCTGGTGTCGAATTGCGCTCGCGCGGGTGCTGCGATGGCGACCGCGGCCAGAATTGCCCAAGCCAGTTTCCTGAACGTCATCGGCTCTTCCTCTTTGCTCTTTTTCATGCGCCGCAAGCCTATGCCCTATCGTTCTTCAACGGAATAGGCATCCCGCGGCGGACCATGCTTCACATTCGCGAGACGGTTCAACCTGCAGCGGGCCGTTCGGGCGGCGGCGCCGGGCGCGTGTCCGCGTCGGCCACAGGGTTATCCGCATCGTCGCCGGGCTCAGGGGGGATCTCCGGATCTTCGGCGGTGGTCTGCATGCGGCGCAACGCCGTCACCTCGAGGGGGGCCGGCGCGCCCGCAAGCATGCCCAACGCGTCCGCCGCATCGCTGCTGACCTGAAAGGGAGGGCCGGGATTCTCACGCTCGCGCCGGAAGAGAGCGCCCACCACCGACGCGCCCGTCTCATCGTTGCGAACGATCACGCGTTCGGGCGTATCGACGTCGGGATGCGCGACCCAGATCCCCCCGAGCGACGGGCGCCCGTCCCAGAGGCCGTTCGCGGCCGCCTGGAACACCTCCGGGGCCTCCATGTCTCGCGGGGGACCCTCGGTCAGAACCTGCGCCCGCTCCTCGTCCGACGCCGCGCTCGCGGATGTGTCGCCAGGCTGCTCCGAACATCCGGCGAAGGCTAGCAACGCCCCCGCGAATGCCAGGCGATTGAAACGTGCTGCAAGCAAGAATTGCATGGTCTCTCCCGTGGCGCGCCATCGCCGATCGCCTCGCTCCGGCGGAGGCGGGACGTGCAACGCTTCGCGTTCGGCCGACCATAGCGACCCGCGAGAGGCGAGAAAAGATCCCCCGGTCCCAATGCCGTCGGCTCGATTTGCCGTCAACGCCAACGTAGCCGGACGGAAAGATGTCTTCCCGGACTCATGACGGGGGAAGAAGATTGCGCATTGTATGGTCTCGGAACGGATAGCCCGTCAGGAATAGCGGAATGATAGGGGATCTGACACGCGCTCGAGGTGGGGCTGCCGCAAAACACGACGCCCGGCGACGGCGCCTCCAGGATCACCCGAACACCACGCTCATCCCCGCGCCGAAACCTGCGTCGCGGATGCGGCAGGGAAGGTCCATGGCGCTGCATCAAGACATGACGCGGAACGCGGGGGGCTTCAGGAGGCTCTCCCATCGCTCGCCGCACCGCCTAGGACCACATCTCCCGTCGCGCCGCCATCGCCAAAGCCAGTAGAAAGCTGAACCGTCTCTTGGATCGCCCATCAGCCCCTCTTCCAAAATGCGTCAGGCCACGCTAGCACCCAAATCGGCGAGGAGGAGTGGCAGAGTGGTCGATTGCTCCGGTCTTGAAAACCGGCGTGCGTGAAAGCGCACCGTGGGTTCGAATCCCACCTCCTCCGCCAGTATACTGATGTAAATCTCTATATTTAAGTATTTTTTTGGATTATGGCCTTCTGCTGTCCCCCATTTTATCCGCCATTGCCGAACGGTATGCGCTGGGCCGGGGGTGGCAATTTTAAGCGGTCGCGCGAATCTCGCGACTCGTTGGCCCGCTTCATTTTCGGTAAGACCTAGCCAGCTTCGGGGGTGGGGGGCTGATGAAACTTGCCGCTCCTCGAACGCGGGACCGACAGGCGTTGTTGCGCAATTCGCGCTTGAGGGGTGACTGCCCCTTACCCCGCTGATGTTATGCGATGCGGACGATCTCGGCGGTGCCGAGGGTGTTGAAGCGGTTCATGAGGGCGATGCGGGTATGAATTCCGGCGGTCTGGCG
>CANLEQ010000007.1 GCA_947489705.1 uncultured Paracoccaceae bacterium | reverse complement strand
AGATGCGCTCACCACGCGAGTTCATCGCAGCTCAAATCGCAACCGCCTGAGTGTCCGGTGAAACAGGGGCAAGACCACCCACAGACATCGATCACGTAACCGCAAGACCGCTCTGCCGCACGATGGAAGGTGATTCCTTTGCCCTTCCCCTTCAAGCGCAGGTACACGCCTACGCCTTCTGAGAGCGTCATACAGCCATTGGTGACGTCGGGACTGCTAACCGTCTCAGGACCAGCAGGAACGGCCCCGGAGCGGAGCATATGCTTGCCGGGAAGCTCCGTATCCCTGCATCGAAGGTGATACCAATGCTCGTCGAGCTGTGCAGAGGCCCGTATCGCCCGTGACGCGGCTACCGAAGCTGACCTTATTCGCAGCGAGTATGAGATTCAAGATGAGGTGTAATGCCGTCTCAGAGCCACCGGGACGCGCCTTACGAAGTAGTAGACGCCGCCTTTGGAAAAAGTGTGAGAGGCAGAAATGCTCTCCAGCATGTTATACGCCTTGCGAAGCTTGCTCCTCAAGCTGTTGCGTATCCATGACTTAGATATTTCGGTGGTGCCCGGGGGCGGAATCGAACCACCGACACGAGGATTTTCAATCCACTGCTCTACCCCTGAGCTACCCGGGCACGGGTGAGGGCTCGCCCTCTGGGTGGCGGTGTCTTAGACGGGGGCGCGGACCAAGTCCAGAGGGCGCACGGCAAAAAATGTCCGTGAAGTTTTAATGTTTGGGGCGGTCGATGCCGGCATCGTCGTCCGACCAGTCGTCGTCGTCCTCCGCGGGAACCGCGTAGCCGCCCGTCAGCCATTTGCCGAGATCGATATCGGCGCATCGCCGGGAGCAGAAGGGGCGATATTCAGGGTCGGTCTGACGCTGGCAGATGGGACATGTCATGGAAAAGCCGTGCGTATCAGTTCGTGCAAGGGCAGCCTGTCGCGCTTGCGCTGCAGCTCGAAACAGCCCAGCGGTGTCCACCCGGCGAGGACGGTATCGACGGGATCGGCGCGGAACGCGGCGCGCAGGATCTGCTCGAGGGTTTTGCGATCCTTCTTGGGGCTCGGGGCGAAATCGACGGTGATCTGACCGCCGAGACCGCGGCACCGCAACTGGCCGGGCAGGGCCCTCGCCGCGGCGATGTTGGCCTTGAGGCCGGCCGCGAGGGACGTATCGCCACCGGTGTTCACGTCGACGGCGACGAGCGCGCGGGTGGGCTCAATACTCATCCAGCCATGCGCGTCGAGTTCCGCATGCGACGAGGCGAGCACGTCGATATGGTCGTGGATGCCGTGATCGGAGAAGTTCCCGGGCTCGGTGAAGAGCGCATCCGGCGTGGGCCAGTCACGCCAGGCCAGCATATGCGGATCGGGCCCGTCGAAGAGAAGCTCGGGCTCGGAACCGTGGTCGCTCTCGAGTTGTCGCGCCAGATCGAGCGTCGCCACGATATCCTCGGCAATCTCGGTGTCGTCGGCATGTTCCGAGGCGCTGCGCAGGATGAGGCCGAACCCTTCCGGGGCGCCCGCGACGTCGTGGGCGATGGCCAGGAGCGCCTCGCGCCGGTCGTCGTCGCGGATCCCCCGCGAGACGTTGAAGCCGGGCGCGCCGGGCGTCACGATCACATGCCGCGACTTGAAGAGGGGTCGCGCCGTCACCGGTGCCGCCTTACCCGGCTCCGCATAGCCCGTGACCTGAACGACCATGAGCGCCCCGGGCGCAAGGCCCCGGGCGTTCCGGAGATACGCGCGGCCATCGGGCAGGCGCAGCGTGACGCCGCCTTGCCCCTTCATCTGGCGGTCGACCTGGGCACGATAGATCGAGCCCGGCACCGGCCGGCCGCCGGGATCCTCGATCAGAAGGTCGTCCAGCTTGCCGTCCACCAGCATGGCGGCGGCAAGCCGGTCCCCGTAGGCATCGAGATGCACCGTCCGGCCCTTCATGCGCTCCTCCATATGCTGTAGCCGGCCGCGTCGAGCAATTGCGCCGTCTCGTGCAGCGGTAGCCCGACGATTCCGGTGAACGAGCCTTGCATCCAAGCGACGAAGGCGGCCGCCGGGCCTTGTATGGCGTAGCCGCCGGCCTTGCCCTGCCAGTCGTCCGTCGCAATATAGCCTTCGATCTCCTGCGGTGACAGGCGCTTCAATCGCACGCGGCTTTCGACGTTCCGGATCCAGAAGCGATCATTCGTCCGGAGGGCCAGGGCGGTGTGAACCCTGTGGCGGCGTCCCGAAAGGAGGTCGAGGAAGCTCCGGGCTTCGTCCGCGTCGCGGGGCTTGCCAAGGATCAGCCGGCCGGCCGCGACACTGGTATCGGCGGTCAGCAAAATCTCGCCCGGTGCAAGTGCGATCGCCTCGGACTTCTCCCGAGCCATCCGGGCACAATAGGCCCGTGGCAGTTCCGCGGCCCGAGGCGTCTCGTCGATATCGGGCTTGCGGATTTCGTCGGGCACGATACCGAGTTGCGCCAGAAGCTCCAGCCGCCGGGGCGAGCCCGACCCGAGGATCAGCCGCGGGTTACTTGAAACGATAGTTGATCCGTCCCTTGGTCAGATCGTAGGGGGTCATCTCGACCTGCACCTTGTCGCCGGCCAGAACGCGGATGCGGTTCTTGCGCATCTTGCCCGCCGTATGCGCAATGATCTCATGGCCGTTTTCCAGCTCGACCCTGAATGTCGCATTCGGCAGGAGTTCCTTTACGACACCGGGAAATTCGAGCAGTTCTTCCTTGGCCATGGTCATTCCTGTTTTGCCGCCCTCAGCTTGGGCGTGACACTAGATGAAGCGTATCGGGCGGTTTTTCAAGACGTCTTGTAAACCAAGTCCGGATCTATGCGGACGATCTCATCGATTGAGCCGGTCGAGACGGGCTCTCACGCTCAGACCGTGCGCCTCGAGGCTCTCGGACCTCGCGAGCGTTTCGGCCGCGGCACCGATTTCGCCCAACGCGGCGGGGCTCATCCGCGCCATGGTCGTGCGTTTCAGGAAATCCATCACCGAAAGCCCGCTCGAGAAGCGCGCGGAACGCGCGGTCGGCAGGACGTGGTTGGGGCCGCCGATATAATCGCCGATCGCCTCCGGCGTCCATTTGCCCAGGAACATCGCGCCGGCATGGCGGATCCTGCCCGCGAGCGTTTCGGGGTCGTCCACGCAAAGCTCCAGATGCTCGGCTGCGATGCGGTTCGCAAGTGCCGCCGCCTCGTCGAGATCCGAGACGGTGATGATCGCGCCGTAATCGCGCCAGCTGATCCCCGCGATGGCGCGGCGTTCGAGCGTCTCGAGGTGCCTCTCCACCGCCGTGGCCACGCGCCCGCCCAGATCGGCCGATGTGGTGATCAGGATCGACTGGGCGCTCTCGTCGTGTTCGGCCTGGCTCAGGAGGTCGAGCGCGATCCAGTCGGGGTCGTTGTCTGCGTCGGCGATCACCAGGATCTCGGACGGGCCGGCGATCATGTCGATCCCGACGCGGCCGAAAACGCGGCGTTTGGCGGCAGCGACATAGGCGTTCCCGGGTCCGGTCACCTTGTCGACCGGCGCGATCGTCTCGGTGCCGTAGGCCAACGCCGCGATGGCCTGCGCGCCGCCGATCCGCAGCACCTGGTCGACGCCTGCGATGCGTGCGGCCAGAAGGACGAGCGGGTTGGCGCGCCCGTCGGGCGTCGGCGCGGTCACGACGAGGCGGTCGACGCCCGCGACCTTGGCCGGGATCGCGTTCATCAGGACGGAGGAGGGATAGGAGGCAAGCCCGCCCGGAACGTAGAGGCCCGCCGCGTCGACGGGGCCCCACCGCCATCCGAGCGTCGCACCGGCCTCGTCCGTCCATCGCGCGTCTTCGGGCATCTGGCGTTCGTGATAGGCGCGGATCCGGTCGGCAGCGAGTTCGAGCGCCGCGCGCTCGTCGTCGGGGACCAGCGCAATCTGCGCTTCGATCTCGTCTTCCGTGAAGGCCAGCGTCGCGGGCGTCAGCTCCAGCCGGTCGAAGCGCGCGGTGAGCTCGATCAGCGCGGCATCGCCACGGGCGCGCACATCGGCGATGATTGCCGCCACCGCCTCGTCGACATCCACGCTCTCCTCGCGCTTGGCGCCGAGCAGCGTGGCGAAACGGGTCTCGAAATCGGGGTCGGACGTGTTCAGGCGATGCGGCATAGGGCTCTCCGGACTGACCCGACGCGTCTAGCGGCAGCTCGGACCGCGCTCAAGCCCCGCGCCGCCTAATCCTCGTGGCGCGGAACCTTGCCCGACGGGGCCAGATAAGGGCGGGTGACGTCGCGCAGGCTGATCTCCAGCGTTTCGACATCGACCGCGATGGCGCCGTCGCCTGCCAGCCACAGGATGACGCGTCCGGTGCCGTCCTCCCCCGGTTCCAGCGTGATCGACAGAAGCGACAGGACGAGGTCCTTGTCGTCGCGGTCGATCGCCTGGGTCTTTACCGTCTGCACGTCTTCGATGGCGAGGACGGATTGCACACGCTCGGCGCGCCCCCGTGCGGCGTCTTCCCAGCGGAACCGGTTCAGAAGGATGGCGAACCGGCGCTGCGACCGCTGCCATGTCATCTCGGTGATGGGAAAGACCGCATCCTGCACCAGCGACGAGACGACCTGCAGGTCATCGGCATCCATCGCCCTGAGCCGCAGCGGCGCGGGTTGCGCGTCCTCGAACCGTGCGTCCTCGGTCATTGTCCCTTCACCCTGCTGACCTTCGCGCCCACGGCCCCGAGTTTCTCCTCGACCCGCTCGTAGCCGCGATCGAGATGATAAACGCGGTTGACCAGCGTCTCGCCCTCGGCGGCGAGCCCGGCCAGAATGAGCGATACGGAGGCGCGCAGATCCGTCGCCATCACCGGCGCGCCCTTGAGACGTTCGACCCCCGTGACCGTCGCGTGACCGCCGTGCACCTCGATGCGCGCGCCCATCCGCATGAGCTCGGGGGCGTGCATGAACCGGTTCTCGAAGATGTTCTCCTCCAGCACCGATGTGCCTTCGGCCGTGCAGAGAAGCGCCATCATCTGCGCCTGCAGGTCCGTCGGAAATCCCGGAAAGGGTTCGGTCGCGACATCGACCGCCCGCACACGCCCGTTATGGCGCGAAACCTTTAAGCCGCGCTCGGTCTCTTCGACCGAGATGCCCGCCGCGTCGAGCTTTTCGCAGAATGCGGCGACCAGATCCATGCGGCCGCCGAGACATTCCACCCAGCCGCCGCAGATCGCCGGGGCGAGCATGTAGGTCCCGAGCTCGATCCGGTCCGACACGACCCTGTGCGTGGCCGATTCCAGCCGGTCGACCCCCTCGACCATGATGGTGGAGGTTCCCTCGCCGTTGATCCGCGCACCCATCCGCCGCAAACATTGCGCGAGATCGACGATTTCGGGTTCGCGCGCGGCGTTGCGGATTTCGGTCGTGCCGCGCGCGAGCGTCGCCGCCATCAGCACGTTCTCCGTCGCCCCGACCGAGACGAGGGGGAAGTCGACCTTGCCGCCCCTCAGGCCGCCGCGCGGCGCCCTGGCGTGAACGTAGCCGTCGCGCAGCTCAAGCTTGGCACCGAGCTGCTCGAGGGCCGTCAGGTGAAGGTCGACGGGCCGGGCCCCGATGGCACATCCGCCCGGCAGCGACACTTCGGCATGTCCCTCGCGCGCGAGAAGCGGTCCGAGAACGAGGATCGACGCACGCATCTTGCGCACGATGTCATAATCCGCCCGCGTGCCTGTCAGTGCATGCGACGACAGCACCAGGACCTGGCCGCCCTGCATCTGCGTCACCTCGGTGCCCAGCGATTGCAGGAGGGCGGTCATCGTCTGGATGTCGGAAAGCCGTGGCGCATTGGTCAACGTGAGCGGCCCATCGCTCAGCAACGTGGCCGGCATCAGCGTGAGACACGCATTCTTGGCCCCCGCGATGGGGATCTCTCCGGCCAGTTCGTGGCCGCCCTCGACCAGAATTGAGTCCATATTGGTATCCTACTGCTCGGGTGCCTCGCCCGGATCTGCCGCCCGGTCTGTCGACCGCGCGCGCATCTGGGCCTTGCGCTTTGCCATATTGGCCTTGAGCGCCGCCTTCAAGCGGTCCTCCCGGCCGGCCTTGGGCGGGGCCTTGCGCGTCTTGTCGGGCGTCTTGTTCATGTCGCAAGCCTTACCGCGCGAAGGGAGCCGGGTCCAGTTCGCCCGCGACCCGTATGACGAAGGACAGGGCGTTCGGGCAACGTGTGTTCATGCGCCCGCTTCGGCCATCTGATCGGACCGAAACCACGATGCTTGCAAGGGAATGCCGCGTCATCCGTGCATACGAGGCGGAAAAGCGTGTGACGCCCTCTTGCGCCACCTCATTTTCGCGTCTATTGACCCGCCACGATCGGGCCGCTGCTGTAGCTCAGAGGTAGAGCACTCCCTTGGTAAGGGAGAGGTCGAGAGTTCAATTCTCTCCAGCAGCACCATTTCTCCCCGCATGTTCCGCAAGGCCCCCGACGACACCGGGAATTTTGCCGACCTCTCCGATACCCCCCCGGCAGTGGGGAGAGTCGTGGAGCGCGACGCGGGAATGACGGCCGCGTCGGTCTCAGGCGGGGCGCATTGTCAGGGCGTCTTTCAGCGTCACCAGCCGGCGGCGGTCTTCGTCCCAGAGTTTGAGGCGCACGCAGCGCAGGCTTTCGAGCAGGGTCAGCCGCTGGGCGCCGTCGAGGCCGGGATGATCGCGCACGACCGCCGGCAGGTGATAGAAGGGAATGCGGCTGTTGAGGTGATGAACGTGGTGCAGCCCGATATTGGCCGTCAACCAATGCAGCGGTGCGGGGAGGTCGTAATGCGAGCTGCCGTGCAACGCGACCTGGTGAAGGTCCCAGTGCGGCTCGTGATCGTAGAGCGTCTCCTCGAACTGGTGCTGGACGTAGAACAGCCAGACCCCCACCGTCGCCGCGAAGAGCGTGGTGGGAAGGAAGAGGAACAGGACCGGCTCGAGGCCCCCGAACGCCACGATCAGTCCCAGCGCCAGGGCAACTGCGAGATTCGTTCCCATCGCGCTTACCCAGTAACGGGGGCCCGCACGCATCAGGCCCAGGGGAAGGCGGTTCTCGAAGAGGAACACCCATGCGGGGCCCAGGCCGAAGAGAACCACCGGATGCCTGTAGAGCCGATAGCGGAGGCGACCGAGCGGCGACTGCGCGCGATATTCGGCCGCCGTCATCGTGTAGACTTCTCCCGGGCCGCGTCGATCGAGGTTGCCCGCCGCCCCGTGATGGATCGCGTGAATGCGCCGCCAGACGTCGTAGGGCGTCACAGTCAACACGCCGAGCGCGCGGCCGACCCAGTCGCCGAGGACCTTCTTGCGAAAGAGCGATCCATGTCCGCAATCGTGCTGGATGACGAAGATCCTGACGAGGAACGCGCCGTTGAGGATCGCGATACCGACGGCAAGCCAAGGGCTTACCGACAAGGCCCACCAGCCCAGAGCCCAAAGCATCACGAACGGGCCGAGCGTCACCGCGATCTCGATAAGGCTGCGACGGTCGGACGGATCGCGGTAGCGGGCCAGGATGGGGACCCAGCGCCGCGCTTCGGCGGCGGCATCGCTGGGATGTGGGGCGGTCATGGCAATTGTCTCCGGTGGTGCCCCCGGTCGAGGGGCTGGAATGCGGTCGGGAAGGCAGTTTGACGCATCGATCGGTCGACCGAAGAGGCGCCCTGGACGTCGCGGCAGGGACCGTAGCGCCCCTGGAGGCGGTGAGATGGGTCTGGCGAGGGAAGTAATCTTGCCGCCCTTCGGCTCTGCGGCGCGGATCGGTTCGGGATATCCGCCGATCCCGTGTATTGCATACGCGCAATACCGAATTTTACAACCGTTCTGTGCAGATTTTCCCGCAAATACGGCGAAAGTCGAGGGGCAATTCGCGCGGAAGTCCGGACGCTATGCCGTTTCCGCGATCCGGTGGCGTGGACGAGGACCGCGCCGCCCGGTTGGCGAGGAAAGCTCCGCCTTCGACGCGCATGTAAACCTGTCAGGCCGGCGGCGATCGGCCGTATGCAGGGGCAACTCTGCTGTCGATCGCCGCGGCAGGAGCAGGATGTGGCTTCAGCCTCGCGTGACCGGCGACGGCAGGTCTATGCCGTTCCGCATGAGCGCATCGGTCAGATCCGCGGGGTCGAGATGGTATGCCGCGCCCCGTCGTTCGCACACGACGTATGCCAGGCGAATATCTTGCGCCAGAACGTAATCCGCGAACAGAGTGATAAAACGGTCCGCAGGATTGATCAGCAGGAGGAGCGCGTCTTTCGGTGCGCCGACGACCGCATGTGCGACATGGCTTCCTTCCATCGAAACGCAGACTTCCGCGTCATGCAGGGCCTCCTGGATCTGGGCGAGCGGTGCGGATACCGATATTTCGACGAACCCGTTGAGCTTCAGCATCTGGGCGATCTGGCGCTCGTTCTCGAGCGCCCGTGCGACGCCGGTGCGCCCACGGCTGAGAAAGACGCGGCGGGGACCTCCGCTGCGGACCGTGTCTCGGACATCGGATGAAAGGCGACGCAAACGTGCGTGGCGATTGGCATTCATTCCGATATCGATGCACGTGCTCAGGCGCCGAAAGAACGCGTATCGCGCCCGAACAGGCGTCAATCCCAGAAGTGCTACGTAATCACGCGCGTGGGTCCACTCCTCCGGAAAGGGCAGGAAGAGCTCCTCATGCTCGCGGCGCAGATACGATGTGGCCAGCCCATCCGTGAGCCAATGGCCGAAGTAGCGCAGCCCGATCGTCGGGACCGAATGAAACCCCGCTTCGAACGTCGGAATTCGGGCGCGCAGCAACTCCGCGACGGGCGGGCGGCCGGTGGGGAAAACCGCGTGCGACATCGTGTAGATCCCCGCGGGCCCAGCAACCACGTTGCGAAACTCGTGACGAACAGTCGCCATATGTTCGACCGTTCTGTCGTCGAGGCGTGCGAGCTCCACATCAAGCCTGGTGCCGGCATCCGTTCCGGTGATGCGCCGACGCTCCGTTTCCGAAATGTCGACGCCCCGGATCGTGCCGGTTCCGGCGGGGTGCAGGATCTCTCGCGAGATCGCGAGCTGGTCGCGCGACCGCCGGCCGGCGAGCCTGTCGATCGCGAAGGACGTCCATGGATAGAATCGCTCGAACATTCGTGTTCCTGTGGATTTCGGCGCTTCGAGGGCGGGGCCGGATCGCGTCCGCGAAGGCCCCGCGTTATCTAAGGGATCGACGGCGGGAAAGACCACCGCCGATGCGACACCCTTGCCGAGAAGGCGCGCATGGGGTAGGAGCGCCGACGCCGACTGCAGAGTCGGCCAGTGTGAACGCCGCGTCCGCACCGCTCCCGTCGCTGGGGGTGCGTGTCCGGCAGAAGGAGCAAGCGACATGAAACTGAACGAACTACGCGATAACGAAGGTGCCGCCAAGAAGCGCATGCGGGTCGGCCGCGGACCGGGATCCGGCAAGGGCAAGACCGCTGGCCGGGGCATCAAGGGCCAGAAGAGCCGCTCGGGCGTCGCCATCAAGGGGTACGAGGGCGGCCAGATGCCGCTTTATCAACGCCTGCCCAAGCGCGGCTTCAACAAGCCGAATCGCAAGGAATACGCCGTCGTCAATCTTGGGCTGATCCAGAAGTTCATCGATGCGGGCAAGCTCGGCGAAGAGATCACCGAGAACGAGCTGGTCGATTCGGGCCTGGTGCGTCGCAAGCGCGACGGCATCCGCGTGCTTTCGAAGGGCGAGATCACGTCGAGGGTGCAGATGACCGTGACGGGTGCGTCGAAATCCGCGATCGATGCGGTCGAGAAGGCCGGCGGTTCGCTGACCGTGAAGACGGCGCAGGCGGCAGAGTAAACGGTTGTGAGCGTCCGACATGACGCTTACATAGCCGCCTAGGTTTTCATCACGCCGCGCGAGCCCGAAGACCGGTTCGCGCGGCGTCATTGTTTATAGAGAGACCCTAATGGCATCAGCAGCCGAACAGATGGCGGCGAACATGAGCTGGGGGGCCTTCGGCAAGGCCACCGAGCTGCGCTCGCGCATCCTTTTCACCCTGGGCCTACTGTGCGTCTATCGCCTCGGCACGTATATTCCCGTCCCCGGGATCGACGGCGGCGCCTTGCGCGACTTCATGGATCAGGCGGCGACCGGCATCGGCGGCATCCTGAACATGTTCACCGGCGGCGCGATCTCCCGCATGGGGATCTTCGCACTCGGGATCATGCCCTATATCTCGGCCTCGATCATCGTGCAGCTCATGACGGCGATGGTGCCGCAGCTCGAGCAGCTGAAGAAGGAAGGCGAGCAGGGGCGCAAGAAGATCAACCAGTACACGCGCTACGGCACCGTGTTCCTCGCGACCTTCCAGGCCTACGGGCTTGCCGTGTCGCTCGAGGCCGGCGGGCTCGTGACCGATCCGGGTTGGTTCTTCCGCGCCTCGACCGTCATCACGCTGGTCGGCGGTACGATGTTTCTCATGTGGCTCGGCGAGCAGATCACCCAGCGCGGCATCGGCAACGGCATCTCGCTCATCATCTTCGTCGGCATCATCGCCGAGGTGCCCGCAGCACTCGCGCAGTTCTTCGCGTCCGGCCGTTCGGGCGCGATCAGCCCTGCCGTGATCATCGGCGTGATCCTCATGGTGGTGGCCGTGATCGCCTTCGTGGTCTTCATGGAGCGCAGCTTGCGAAAGATCCACATCCAGTATCCGCGCCGTCAGGTCGGCATGAAGGTATACGACGGCGGCTCGTCGCACCTGCCCATCAAGGTGAACCCGGCGGGCGTCATCCCGGCGATCTTCGCCTCGTCGCTGCTGCTCCTGCCGACCACGCTCGCGACCTTCTCGGGCGGACAGAGCGGACCGGTCATGTCCACGATCCTCGCCTATTTCGGACCGGGTCAGCCCCTTTACCTTCTGTTCTTCGGCGGCATGATCGTCTTCTTCACGTATTTCTACACGGCGAACGTCGCGTTCAAATCCGAGGACGTCGCCGAGAACCTCAAGAACCAGAACGGGTTCATCCCCGGGATCCGCCCGGGCAAGCGGACCGAGGAATATCTCGACTACGTCGTGGCCCGCATTCTGGTTCTCGGCTCGGGATATCTCGCGGCGGTCTGCCTGCTGCCCGAGATCATCCGCGCGCAGTTTGCGGTTCCGTTCTACTTCGGCGGGACATCGGTTCTGATCGTGGTCTCGGTGACGATGGATACGATCCAGCAGGTGCAATCCCACATGCTGGCGCATCAATACGAGGGGCTGATCGAGAAGTCCCAGCTGCGCGGCAGGAAGCGCAGCGGAAAGAAACCGGCGCGGGGAGGGAGCCGTCGATGAACATCATTCTTCTGGGACCGCCGGGCGCGGGCAAGGGCACGCAGGCCCGGCGTCTCGTCGAGGGGCGCGACATGATCCAGCTCTCCACCGGTGACATGCTGCGCGAGGCCAAGAGCAGCGGGACCGAGATGGGAGAGCGCGTCGCCAAGATCATGGATCGCGGCGAGCTCGTGACGGACGAGATCGTGATCGGGCTGATCGAAGAGAAGCTCAACGACGATCGCAAGGGCGGGCTGATCTTCGACGGGTTTCCCCGTACCCTGGCGCAGGCGGACGCGCTGGCCGAATTGCTCGCGCGGCACGGCGAGGATCTCGGTGCGGTGATCGAGATGCAGGTCGACGACGACGCACTGGTCAAGCGGATCGTCGCCCGTTCGGTCTGTGCCAATTGCGGGGAGGTCTACAACGACATCACCAAACCTGTTCCCGAAAGCGGCGAATGTACGCAATGCGGTGCGACGGAGTTCACCCGCCGGGGCGACGACAACGAGGAAAGCCTCAAGCAGCGTCTGCTGGAATACTACAAGAAGACGTCTCCGCTCATCGGCTATTACTACGCCAAGAACGAACTGGACCGGATCGACGGCCTTGCGGATATCGACGAGGTCGGCGAGCAGATCGACCGCATCCTCGACCGCTAAGGAGCGCTTGGCGCAACACGCCCTTGACGATCGGGCGATTCGCCACTATTGCGCACCATCCTGAAAGGGAATCGTAAGATTCACGGGGTCGCGCCCCGATCTGCGATACTTGAGCTCGACAGCAGCCCGGGGAAACCCTCGGGCTTCCGTTGTGAAAAAAGGGCCTGGCGTCACGGGTCCGCAACGAAAGGAATGCACGCTTTGGCACGAATCGCAGGGGTCAACCTCCCCACCGCCAAACGGGTCCCCGTGGCCCTCACCTATATCACCGGCATCGGACCCAGCGCCGCCAACACGATCTGCGATGCCGTGGGCATCGACAAGTCGCAGCGGCTGAACGCGTTGAGCGATACCGACGTCGTAAAGATCCGTGAATACATCGACGAGAACTACACCGTCGAGGGCGATCTGCGTCGCGAGACCCAGATGAACGTCAAGCGTCTGATGGATCTCGGCTGCTATCGCGGTCTGCGCCACCGCCGGAACCTGCCGGTTCGCGGCCAGCGCACGCATACGAACGCACGCACGCGCAAGGGCCCCGCGAAGGCCATTGCCGGCAAGAAGAAATAAGGAGACCGACCAATGGCACGTGATCGTCGCGTCAAGAAGAAGGTTTCCAAGAACATCGCCGCCGGCGTTGCTCATGTGAATTCTTCGTTCAACAACACCAAGATCCTGATTTCCGACGTCCAGGGGAACGCGATCTCGTGGTCCTCTGCCGGGACCATGGGCTTCAAGGGCTCGCGCAAGTCCACCCCCTATGCCGCGCAGATGGCCGCCGAGGATGCCGGCCGCAAGGCGCAGGAACACGGCGTCCGCACGCTCGAGGTCGAGGTCCAGGGTCCGGGTTCCGGCCGCGAAAGCGCGCTTCGCGCCTTGGCCGCCGCAGGCTTCAACATCACGTCCATCCGCGATGTGACGCCGATGGCCCATAACGGTTGCCGTCCGCCCAAGCGCCGCCGCGTCTGAACCGGACCGTCCGAATTTGCGGGGTCGCGCCAGGCGCGCGGCCCTGCGTCGTCATTTTAACCCTCGGGTGTCGGCACCGCCCCGCATGAGCGGCCGACAAGAATTGAGGAGACACCATGCTTCACAAAAACTGGCAGGAACTGATCAAGCCGTCGCAGCTCGAGGTGAAACCCGGAAACGAGCGGGCGCGTCAGGCGACCGTCATCGCCGAGCCGCTTGAGCGGGGCTTCGGCCTGACGCTCGGAAACGCCCTGCGCCGCGTTCTCATGTCCTCGCTTCAGGGCGCCGCGATCACCTCGGTCCAGATCGACAACGTCCTGCACGAATTCAGCTCCATCGCCGGCGTTCGCGAAGATGTGACGGATGTGGTGCTGAACCTCAAGGGTGTGGCCATCAAGATGGAAGTCGAGGGCCCGAAGCGGGTGTCGATCTCTGCGAAGGGGCCGATGGTCGTGACCGCCGGTGACATCTCCGTCAGCCAGGGGATCACCGTGCTCAACAAGGATCATGTGATCTGCCATCTCGACGACGGTGCCGACCTGTTTATGGAGCTTACGGTTTCGACCGGCAAGGGCTACGTCTCTGCCGACAAGAACCGCCCCGAGGACGCACCGATCGGCCTCATGCCGATCGACGCCATCTATTCCCCCGTGCGCAAGGTCAGCTACGACGTCCAGCCCACCCGCGAGGGGCAGGTTCTCGATTACGACAAGCTGACCATGAAGGTTGAGACCGACGGGTCCGTCACGCCCGAGGATGCCGTAGCCTTTGCCGCCCGGATCGTTCAGGATCAATTGTCGATTTTCGTGAATTTCGACGAGCCCGAAAGCGCTTCGCGGCACGACGACGAGGACGGACTCGAGTTCAACCCGCTCCTTCTCAAGAAGGTGGACGAACTGGAACTTTCGGTCCGGTCGGCCAACTGCCTCAAGAACGACAACATCGTCTATATCGGTGACCTGATCCAGAAGACCGAGGCGGAGATGCTGCGTACGCCGAACTTCGGGCGCAAGTCGCTGAACGAGATCAAGGAAGTCCTGTCTGGCATGGGGCTGCACCTCGGAATGGATGTCGAGGAATGGCCGCCCGAGAACATCGAGGATCTCGCCAAGAAGTTCGAAGACAACTTCTGAGGCGAACGTTTCCGGCGCGGTCGCCTGTACTTCGAGCCCCAGACGCGCCATGCCCCGATTTTTTCCTGTCCGCGCCCCCGATCGGCGGTGCGGGCAAGGGAGACCCCGGGCAATCCCGCCCCAATAGGAGAGGAGGTCGCACGCACGGCCTCCCGGACAAAGCAAAGTGAAGGAAGAGACCCATGCGTCACGCCCGCGGATATCGCCGCCTCAATCGAACCCATGAACACCGCAAGGCCATGTTCGCCAACATGGCCGGATCGCTCATCGAGCACGAGCAGATCAAGACGACCCTGCCCAAGGCCAAGGAACTGAAGCAGGTTGTCGAGAAGCTTGTCACCCTCGGAAAGCGCGGTGACCTTCATGCCCGCCGCCAGGCTGCCAGCAGGCTCAAGCAGGACATGCATGTCGCCAAGCTCTTCGACGTCCTCGGTCCGCGCTACGCCGAACGTCAGGGGGGCTACCTGCGGGTGCTCAAGGCCGGGTTCCGCTACGGTGACATGGCGCCCATGGCGATCATCGAATTCGTCGATCGCGATCCCGAAGCGAAAGGTGCTGCCGATCGTGCGCGCCTCGAAGCCGAAGAGGTCGAGTAAGGTCGATGCAGCGACCCGCCCCGCGCCAGCGCGAAGCGGGTCGCTGCAATGCCTTACCTAACGTCACCCTGTTACTAATCGACGTCGATGTTCATTGCCGCCAGGTACGGAATTCGTGAGACTGCCGTATGCTTGACAGGAATAGTTTCGACTCGGAGCTTTCGAAGCTCGGTGAATTTGCAGAAGCCGGCTATTTCCTGGCGCTGCATATCCGTTTCACCTCGCCCCTGATGTTCTTTCAGACCTATCGCGAGGATTGGACCGAACATTATACTCAAAATGGATACGTTTTACGCGACCCGATGACGGCATGGTCGTTTGCCACCACCGGTGCCACGCGCTGGTCCAACCCGCGCATCCCCGATCCCTTCAAGATCTTTGCCGAGGCGCGCAAGTTCGACCTGAATTACGGCGTGACCGTCTCGGCCGGTCCTATCACGTCGCGTACCGTGGGTAGTCTCGCGCGCAGTGACCGGGAATTCACCGATGCCGAGATCGCGAATATCGAGAAGATCACAAAGAACTTGCACTCGATGGCCGACCCTGATGTCCGCCTGACGCGGGCGCAGCTCGAGGCGCTGAAATGCGTAGCCGACGGGCATCGGCATACCGCTGCCGCCGCAATACTGGGCATTTCGGAAAGTGCGCTCAAATTGCGGCTTTCCGGCGCGCGCGACAAGCTGATGGCGCGAACCACCGCGGAAGCAATTCAGCGCGCCAAAGACTTCAATCTGCTTTAATTCTGTTCCGCGACGGCGAGACGCCTCGCATAAAGAACGCCTTCGGATAGATTTGCTTTGTGGGGGCTGCCCCTCCGAGTGCATTTAGGAGGCTAATAATGCGTACGACAACTCTCTCTTTCGAAAACATCCACCAGCACGGCGAGCTTTTCGCCAACATGCTTCGTGCCCGTCACGAATGGTTCATCCAGCACAATCACTGGGACCTGCCACAGGCATTGGGGATGGAGTTCGACCAGTACGATACGCCTGCCAGTCGCTGGGTGGTCGTCCATGACGAAGATGGACAGATCCTGGCGGGTAACAGGCTGACACCGACCACCGCGAAATGCGGCATCTACACCTACATGATTCGCGACGCCCAGAGGGGACTTCTGGAAACGATCCCCTCGAACCTGCTCTATGAAGAGGCACCGGTCGCGGAAACTGTCTGGGAAAGCTCGCGGCTCTTCGTGTCCCACCGCGTTCCCGCGGTGCGACGCCGCCGCGTTCATGCGCAACTCGTTCTCGAGCTGGCGAAATCCGCTCAGGAGGTCGGCGCGACGTCGTGCCTGACCCTTCTCAACGCCAATTGGCCTCGTTGGGCGAAACGGGTTCAGGTCGACATGACCGCAATGGGCCCGGTGATGGATATCGAGGGGGTGATGAACCAGGTCGTTTCCATGAACTTCGCCAAATCCATGAACTGACGCGCGAAGAGGCGGGCAGGCGCGTTGCCGTCACTGGCGAAGTGCCCGCCCGCCGTCTACATCGGGGGTATGGCCGATCTCTTCGACGATACCCCCGACACGCCACCCCGCGACGCCGCGACCCGTCCGTTGGCCGATCGGCTCAGGCCGCGCAAGCTCTCCGAGGTGATCGGGCAGACACAGGTGCTCGGGCCCGACGCGCCGCTCGGCGTCATGCTGAATGCCGGGACGCTCTCGTCGCTCGTCTTCTGGGGGCCTCCGGGCGTCGGCAAGACGACCATCGCCCGCCTTCTGGCCGACCAGACGGATCTCCATTTCGTTCAGATCAGCGCGATTTTCACGGGTGTTCCCGATTTACGGAAGGTCTTTGACGCGGCCAAGATCCGCCGGCGGAACGGCGAGGGTACTCTCCTGTTCGTGGACGAGATCCACCGGTTCAACAAGGCGCAGCAGGACAGCTTCCTGCCGCATATGGAGGACGGCACCATCCTCCTCGTGGGCGCGACCACCGAAAACCCGAGCTTCGAGCTCAACGCGGCGCTTCTGTCGCGGGCGCAGGTCCTCGTCCTCACGCGCCTCGACGACGCCGATCTCACCGATCTCATCGAACGCGCGGAACGGGAGCTGGAGAGGCCCTTGCCGCTCGACGCCGCGGCCCGGGACGCGCTGATCGGGATGGCCGACGGAGACGGTCGTGCGCTCTTGAACCTGATCGAACAGATCGCCTCGTGGAAGGTGGAGGGACCGCTCGACCCGGACGCCCTGACGACGCGGCTGATGCGCCGTGCGCCGCAATACGACAAGTCGGGCGATGCCCATTACAACCTCATTTCGGCGTTGCACAAATCGGTGCGCGGATCCGATCCCGACGCCGCGCTCTACTGGCTGTCGCGCATGCTCGACGGGGGGGAGGACCCGCGTTATCTGGCGCGGCGGATCACCCGCATGGCGATCGAGGATATCGGCCTCGCGGATCCCCAGGCGCAGCGGCAATGCCTCGACGCGTGGGAAACCTACGAGCGGCTGGGCTCGCCCGAGGGAGATCTGGCGCTGGGGCAGGCGGTCACCTATCTCGCCCTCGCGCCCAAGTCGAATGCGGGCTACGTCGCCTACAAGCAGGCCCGCGCCGCCGCGCGGAAGACCGGCTCCGAGCCGCCTCCGAAGCACATCCTGAACGCGCCCACCAAGCTCATGAAAGAGGAGGGCTATGGCGCGGGCTATGCCTACGATCACGATGCGGAGGACGGCTTTTCCGGTCAGAACTATTTTCCCGACGGGATGGCGCGGGGAACCTACTACCAGCCGTTGGAAAGGGGCTTCGAACGCGACCTGAAAAAGCGGCTCGACTGGTTCGCGAAGCAGCGTGAACGGAGGGCGGGCGATTGACAAATCCCCCTGCGCCCGAGAGGAGGGCCGCATGATGGCATCCCTCCTACAGGTCATGATCGGCGGCGGCGTCGGTGCGGCTCTGCGCTGGTCGCTCGGCATTGCGATCACGCGCGCGACGGGCCCGGGATTTCCGCTGGCGATCCTGACGGTGAACGTGCTGGGCTCGCTTATGATGGGCGTTTTCGTGGTCGTCGCCGCGCATCGCGGGCTTACGCATCTGTCGCCTCTGGTGCAGACGGGGTTGCTGGGCGGGTTCACCACCTTCTCGTCCTTCTCTCTCGAGGCGGTCACCCTGATGGAGCGCGGAGCCGTTTCGCAGGCGGCCGCCTATATCCTGTTGTCGGTGGGCGCCTCGATCGGCGGCCTGTTCCTGGGACTTCTTATGGCACGGGGGATCGTTGCATGAGTGCTGTTCAGACGGTCATCGTCGGCGCCGACGAGGGCGATCAGAGGCTCGATCGCTGGTTCCGGCGGCATTTTCCGCATATACCGCAGGGCCGCATCGACAAGATGTGCCGCAAGGGCGAAATCCGCGTCGATGGCGGCCGGGTGAAGGGTGCGACCCGGATCGAGGCGGGGCAGGAGGTGCGCATTCCGCCGCTTCCCGACGAGGCCGCTCCCGCGGCGCAGAGTTCCTCCACCCATGTCAGCGAGGCCGACGCGAAGATGATGCGCGATGCCGTGCTCTATCGCGACGACGACATCATCGTTCTGAACAAGCCCGCGGGTCTTGCGACGCAGGGCGGCAGCAAGACGACGCGCCATGTCGATCAGCTCTCCGAGGCATTGCGGTTCGGGCTCGAGGACCGGCCGCGGCTGGTGCACCGGCTCGACAAGGACACGTCGGGGATCCTGCTGCTGGCGCGGACGCGGATGGCGGCCAAGGGCCTGACCGAAGCGCTTCGTCACAAGGCGACACGCAAGATCTATTGGGCCGCCGTGGCCGGCACGCCACAGCCCCGCATGGGCATCGTCAAGTTCGGCCTGATGAAGGCGCCCGGTCACGGCGCGCGGGGGCAGGGCGAGAAGATGATCTGTCTGCATCCGCGTGACGTCGCCGACACCGAAGGCGCAAAGCGGGCCGAGACGCGCTATGCCACGCTGTCGGCCCTGGGGGGCCGTGTCTCTTGGCTGGCACTCGAGCCGGTGACGGGGCGGACGCACCAGCTGCGCGCGCATATGGCCGAGCTCGGGCATCCGATCATCGGCGACGGAAAGTACGGCGGCTCCTCGCAGGAGAATCTCGGCGATGGCTGGGGCGCGGGCCTGGGCGAGGAGATCGGTCGCAAGCTGCATCTCCACGCGCGGTCGATGGCGTTCCGCCATCCCGTCACCGGTGCGGATCTGACCGTGACCGCTCCGATGCCGGGCCATATGCGCCATAGCTGGGATTTTCTCGGGTGGGAAAGCCGCGAGGCGCCCGAAGACCCGTTCGAGGATCTCGTCTAGATCGAAGGACCGACATGAGCGAATGGACGATGAAGCGGTTCTGGAAGGCCGCGAACGTGACAGAACTGGACGATGGGGCGAGCGTCGCGCTCGACGACAAGCCCCTGCGCACTCCGGCCAAGGCGCCGCTGATCCTGCCGACGCGGGCGATGGCGCGGGCCGTCGCGGAGGAATGGGAGGCGCAGGACGAGAACGTCGATCCCGCCTCCATGCCGATGACGCGCACCGCCAATTCCGCAATCGACAAGGTGGTGCCGCAGCGTGCGGAGATCGTCGAGATGCTGGCCGAGTATGGCCGCACCGATCTCTTGTCCTATCGGGCCGAGGCGCCGGACGTCCTCGTCGCGCGGCAGGATGCGCTCTGGGACCCGCTGCTCGACTGGGCCAGCGACACCTACGGCGCGCGCCTTGTGACCACGGCGGGCGTCATGCCGGTGGCGCAGGATCCAGACGCGATCGCCAGGCTCGCCGCTCCGATGAAGGCGATGTCGCCGTTCGAGCTTGCAAGCTTCCACGATCTTGTGGCGCTGACGGGGTCGCTGGTCCTGGGCCTCGCCGCGAGCGACGGGGCCTATGCGCCGGATGCGGTCTGGGCGCTTTCGCGCCTCGATGAGGAATGGCAGGCGGAGCAATGGGGCCGCGACGAAGAGGCCGACGCCGTCGCCGCGCGCAAGCACGCGGATTTCCGCGACGCGCATCGGTTCCTCACGTTGTCCCGAAGCACCGGCTGACACACGCGGCCTGAAGAGGTCGCGCCGAATTGACGAGCGTTGCGCCTCTTTATTCATCACCTTTCGTGCTCATTGGCTTGACCTCTCGCGATCAATGCTCGCAAACTTGTGCCTGCTCGGATTATTAATATCCCATCTGATCAACCGGCCGCACGGCTGGACATGAAAAACCGCCCGCCAGGGGTGGAGAAACCAGGAAGAGGTAAACATGACCAAGACCATTCTACTCGGTGCTGTCGCCGCGGGCGGCCTGATCGCCGGGGCCGCTGCAGCCGCGACGCTGGACGACGTGAAGGAGCGGGGCACGCTCAATTGCGGCGTCGCTACGGGACTGGCCGGCTTCGCCGCACCGAATGCGAGCGGTGAATGGGAAGGGTTCGACGTGTCGCTCTGCCGTGCCGTGGCCGCGGCCGTGCTCGGCGACCCGAGTGCAGTCGAGTTCGTTCCGACCACCGGCAAGACCAGGTTCACGGCCCTTGCGTCGGGCGAGATCGACATGCTGGCGCGCAACACGACCTGGACCTTCAGCCGCGACAACGATCTGAACTTCGAATTCACCGGCATCAACTATTACGACGGCCAGGGCTTCATGGTCCCCACCGAGCTGGGCGTGACCTCCGCGCTCGATCTCGACGGCGCGACCGTCTGCGTTCAGACCGGCACCACCACCGAGCTGAACCTCGCGGACTTCTTCCGCAAGAACAACATCAGCTACGAACCCGTGCCGATCGAAACCAATGCCGAAGCGCAGCAGCAATATCTGGCGGGCGCCTGCGATACCTACACCACCGACGCGAGTGGCCTTGCCGCGACCCGCGCCACGTTCGAGAATCCCGGCGATCACGTGATCCTGCCCGAGATCATCTCCAAGGAGCCGCTGGGCCCGCTGGTGCGGCACGGCGACAACGAATGGGGCGACATCGTCCGGTGGACCCTGAACGCGCTGATCGCCGCCGAGGAGATGGGCGTCAATTCGACCAACGTGGCCGACATGGCTTCGGCCGCTGGCGACAGCCCCGAGATCAACCGCATGCTCGGCACCGAAGGCAATCTCGGCGATATGATCGGCCTGCCGAACGACTGGGCCGTGAAGGCGATCCAGGCCAACGGCAATTACGGCGAGATCTTCGAGAAGACCATCGGCGAGAACACTCCGATCGGACTGTCGCGCGGCCTGAACGCGCAATGGACCGATGGCGGCCTGCTCTACGCACCGCCGTTCCGCTGAGATAACTCGGGAAAGGGCGCGGTCATTCCGCGCCCTTTCCATATCTGCATCGCTATACGAGCGGATGGCGGCCCCGCCATATGAGGGTCAGCTCAGAAATCCGCCAGAATCCGACGGGGATTTACATCGATGGCAAGTGTTACGGACCCGCATGACGGTGGCTTCCGCCTTTCGATGCTGCTCAACGACCGGCGGTATCGCGGCCTGACGTTCCAGTTCTTCGCCCTGATCCTGATCATCGTCGCGATGGCGTTTCTCGGCATCAATCTGGTGCGCAACCTGGCCGCCGCGGGGCTGAATTTCAGTTACGAGTTTCTTGGCGATCCTGCCAATTACGACATCAACCAGACGATGATCGACTATACCAGTCGCTCGACCCATCTCAGGGCGGCACTCGTGGGGCTTCTCAACACGCTCCTGGTGTCGGTCATGGCCTGCGTCACCGCCACGATCCTCGGGGTGATCGCCGGCGTGCTTCGGCTGTCGAAGAACTGGCTCGTGCGCAAGCTGATGAGCGCTTATGTCGAGGCGTTCCGCAACGTGCCCGTCCTGATCTGGATCCTGATGATCGGGACGGTGGTGCAGCAACTGCCCTCACCGTCGGCGTTTCGGGGCGACGATCCCGACAGCTCCATGTGGCTCGGGCTCATTGCGGCCACCAACCGCGGCATCTATATTCCCGCGCCGATCTGGGGGCCGGGGTCGCTGATCGTGATTGCGGTCTTTCTCGCCTCGATCGTGGGCGTGGTGCTCTACCGCCGCTATGCGGTCGCCAAGCTCTATTCGGATGGCACCCTGCTGCCGACCTTCTGGCCGTCGCTCGGTATTCTCTTCGTCCCGACGATCCTGGCCTATTTCCTGATGGGCCAGCCGGTCTCGCTCGACGTGCCCGAACTGCAAGGCTTCAACTTCGGTGGCGGGCTGCAGATCGGGCGGCCGCTGATCGCGCTCTGGCTTGCGCTGTCGGTCTATACCGGGGCCTTCATCGCCGAGAACGTGCGCGCCGGCATCCTGTCGGTGAGCCACGGCCAGACCGAGGCCGCAGCCTCGCTCGGGCTGCGTTCCAACCGGATCATGTCGCTCGTGGTGCTGCCGCAGGCCCTGCGCGTCATCGTGCCACCGCTGATCTCGCAATACCTCAACATCACGAAGAACAGCTCGCTCGCCATCGCTGTGGGCTATGCGGACATCACCGCGACGCTGGGCGGGATCACGTTGAACCAGACCGGCCGCGCGATCGAGACGATTCTGCTGCTGATGCTGTTCTATCTGGTCATCAGCCTGTCGATCTCGGGCGTGATGAACGTCTACAACGCCTCCGTTTCCCTCAAGGAGCGCTGAGAGATGAGCGACATGCATTCCGAATCCGTGGGCTACGTGCGCGAGACTTTCCTGTCCGAAAAGGAGCCGCCGCTGCAGGAAACCGGCCTTTTCAAATGGGTTCGGGTCAACCTCTTCTCGAACTGGTTCTACGCGCTTCTGACGCTTGCGGCGATCTACGTCGTCTATGTCCTGCTATCGGGGTTCATCCCGTGGTTCCTAGGGGGCGTCTGGCAGGCCGACAGCATCCGCGAGTGTCGCGAGATCGCCGGCGGCGAGGTCGGCGGTTGCTTCGCGGTGCTGACCGACCGCTGGTACCAGCTGCTCTTCGGGTTTTCTTATCCTTCGGATAAGTACTGGCGGCCGACGCTGGCCTTCGTGCTCTTGTTCATCTGCGCGGCGCCGGTCCTCTTTCCCGCGATTCCGCGGCCTTTCATGATACTGACGCTGCTCTTTCCCTTCACCGCCTACTGGCTGCTCTGGGGGGGAACGATCCTAGTGCCCCTGGTGGCGCTTGCGGGCGTAGTCGCAGGATACGTCGTCTATTCGCGCCTCGTCGCACGCAGCTTCGCGATCGGGCTTTTCGGCGGCGTCGTGGCGGCGGCCGTAGTCTGGTGGCTCGGAGGATTCGTCAGCGAGGCCGAGCCGCGGTTCCTCGCGCTGCAGGAAGTTGCATCGCGAGACATGGGGGGGTTCATGCTCAACATGATCCTCGGCGTCATCTGCGTGTCGCTCTCGCTGCCGTTTGGCATCGTGCTGGCACTCGGCCGGCAATCCAGCCTGCCGATCATCAAGTGGATCTGCATCGTCTTCATCGAATTCGTCCGCGGCGTGCCGCTCATCACGCTGCTCTTCGTGGCGAACGTGGTGCTGGCATACTTCCTGCCGCCGGGCACGAATTTCGACCTGATCCTGCGTGTCATCATCATGATCACGATGTTCGCCTCCGCCTATATCGCCGAGGTGATCCGGGGCGGTCTCGCCGCGCTGCCGCGCGGCCAGTACGAGGGTGCCGAGAGCCTCGGGCTCGACTATGCGCAGAGCATGCGGCTCATCATCCTGCCGCAGGCGCTCAAGATCTCGATCCCGGGCATCGTCAATGTCTCCGTCGGGCTCTTCAAGGATACGACGCTCGTCTCGATCATCTCCATGTTCGACCTCGTGGGCATGATCCGTGGTCCGATCCTGGCCTCGACGGACTGGAATGGCGTCTACTGGGAGCTCTATGGCTTTGCCGCCCTGCTGTTCTTCATCGTCTGCTACAGCATCTCGCAATACTCGCAGTGGCTCGAGCGTCAGCTTGCCACCGATCACCGATAAGGAGCCCGCGCCATGAGCGTCTTAGAAGACAGGAATGTCGATACCTCGAAGATGAAGGTCTCCGACGAGGTGGCGATCGACATCAGCAACATGAACAAATGGTTCGGCACCTTCCACGTCCTGCGCGACATCGATCTGACCGTGCGGCGGGGCGAGCGGATCGTGATCTGCGGCCCGTCGGGCTCGGGAAAGTCGACGCTCATCCGGTGCATCAATGCGCTGGAGGAACATCAGAAGGGCAGGATCGAGGTCGACGGCACGGTTCTCTCGTCCGACCTCAAGAATATCGACCGGATCAGGTCGGAAGTCGGGATGTGCTTCCAGCATTTCAATCTTTTTCCGCACCTCACGATTCTGGAGAATTGCACCCTCGCGCCGATCTGGGTCCGCAAGACCCCCAAGCGCGAAGCCGAACGCACCGCGATGCACTTCCTCGAAAAGGTGAAGATCCCCGATCAGGCCAACAAGTATCCCGGGCAGCTTTCCGGCGGTCAGCAGCAGCGTGTGGCCATCGCGCGGTCACTCTGCATGAAGCCCCGGATCATGCTCTTCGACGAGCCGACATCGGCGCTCGATCCCGAGATGATCAAGGAAGTCCTCGACACCATGATCGAGCTGGCCGAAGAGGGGATGACGATGATCTGCGTCACGCACGAGATGGGCTTTGCGCGTCAGGTGGCCAATCGGGTGATCTTCATGGATCAGGGGCAGATCGTAGAGCAGAACGCGCCCGAGGAATTCTTCAACAATCCAAAATCCGACCGGACGAAGCTGTTTCTCAGCCAGATCCTCGGACATTGAAAAGCGGCGTCGGGGTCAATCCGTCAGGTCGCGCGGGACGATGAAGTGCTCGACCCGGCCGCAGGCGGGCCCCAGCGACGTCCAACCGTCGCCCGGGATGTCCAAGACCAAGGTCGCGCAGGTCGGGAACCGATGGAACTCCGCGCGCTGCGGCGTCTCGGCGACGAGGTATTGCGCAAGCGCGCCCATGCCGGGATTGTGTCCGACGACCATCACGTCAGCATGTCCCGCCGCGACGACGTGATCGAGAATGGCCTCGGGCGTCGCAAGATAGAGGCCGTCATGGCGCGTGACGGGCAGTGGCCCCACATGCGCCGCCAGTACCTCCCAGGTTTGCGCGACGCGCCGTGCGGTCGATAGCAGCACATGCGCGGGGCGGATGCCCTCCCGCGCCATCCAGGCGCCGATTGCGTCCGCCGCGTTGCGCCCGCGCGGGTTCAGTGGCCGATCGTGATCCGCCTGCGAAGGTCCGCTCCAGTCCGACTTGGCGTGCCGCGCCAGGATCAGGCGCAGGCTCATCTGGGGCTCCGGATCAGGCTGCCGGCGCCGCGTTCGGTATAAAGCTCCAGAAGGCAGGCGTGGGGCGCACGGCCGTCCACGATGACCACCGCCCTCACACCACCGTCGATCGCGTCGAGCGCCGTCTGGGTCTTGGGGATCATGCCGCCCGAGATCACGCCGTCGCGGGTCATCTCGCGAATGACCTCGGGCGTCATCTCGCTGACCACCTCTCCGTTGGCATCCTTGAGCCCCGCCACATCGGTCAACAGCAAAAGCCGGTCGGCCCTGAGCGATGCGGCGATCGCCCCGGCGGCGGTATCGCCGTTGACGTTGAACGTCTCTCCGTTGCGGCCCGCCCCGATGGGCGCGATGACGGGAATCGTCTTGGTATCCGAAAGCGATTGCAGGAATTTCGGATTGCACTCCACCGGCGTGCCGACGAAGCCGAGTGCGGGATCCGTCTGCTCGCAGATCATCAGCCGCGCATCCTTGCCGCTGATGCCGATCGCCCGCCCGCCTTCCTCGTTGATGGCCTGCACGATGCGCTTGCCGACGAAGCCCGACAGGACCATCTCGACCACCTCGATGGTCGCGGCATCCGTCACGCGCTTGCCGTCCACGAAATCGCTGACGATGTTCTGTTTCGCGAGCATGGCGTTGATCATCGGTCCGCCGCCATGGACGATGACGGGGTTCACGCCCACATGACTCATGAGCACGATATCGCGGGCAAAACTGCGCATCGCCTCGTGCGATCCCATGGCGTGACCGCCGAGCTTGATCACGACCGTGGCGCCGGCGTAACGCTGAAAGAGCGGCAAGGCCTTCGACAGCGTTTCGGCCGTGGCGAGCCAGTCTTCGTTCGTCGGCATCTGGTCCATCTCTGCGTTCCCCGCTTTCCCAGACTGGTAATGCGCGACGCCGTGGTGCTCAAGTGGCTAGACCGGTGCAGCGGACTCCGCGACCGGACCGGTTCTCAATCGATATCGGCGATGATCCCGCGCAGGTCCGCGATGCCGTCGCCCTTTTCCGACGATGTCAGCACGATTTCGGGAAATGCCGCGGGGTGGCGCCCAAGTCCTTCGCGCAAACGGGCGAGGGTGGCCTCGCGGTCCGCGGCCTTCACCTTGTCGGTCTTGGTCAGCACCGTCTGGAACGGCACCGCGGCTTTGTCGAGAAGGCCCATGATCTCGTCGTCGACCGCCTTGATCCCATGCCTCGCGTCGATCAGCAGAAAGGCACGCCGCAGATTGGCCCGGCCCGAGAGATACCTCTTCATCAGCGCCTGCCACTTTTCGACGACGGCGACGGGCGCGTTGGCATAGCCGTAGCCGGGCAGGTCGACGAGGTAGAGCGGCCCAAGGGTGAAGAAGTTGATCTCCTGCGTGCGGCCGGGCGTGTTCGAAGCGCGCGCGATGGCCTTTCGACCCGTCAAAGCGTTGATCAGGCTGGATTTCCCGACGTTCGACCGGCCTGCGAAACAGATCTCGGGACGGTCGTCGGGCGGAAGTCCATCCATCGCCACGACACCCTTGAGAAACGTCGTCTCGCCCGCGAACATCTTGCGTCCGCGCTCACGCGCATCGTCGTCGGGATCGGCTTGCGGAAAGGGAAGCTGCATGGGGGCACCCGCCGGTTCGGGACTGTCCCGCTGGGGTGGACCAGCCCTGCTTGCGCTTGTCAAGCAGGGCTAGGCGATCAGTTCTTTTCGAGCGGAGGTTGCGAGGCGAACCACGCGGATGCCGCCCGGATCTGCTCGTCAGTCATGTTCCGCGCGATCATCGGCATCGGGCTGTAGGGGGTCACGTCTTCGAGTTCGGCATTCTTGAAGTATGAAAGGCGCGTCCGGAGATATTCCGCGTTCTGCCCGTGCAGGCGCGGGATTTGCGACAGCGCATCCGTCGTCTCTTCGCCGTGGCATGTAAGGCAAGCGGGGATGTCGTCCGACATTCCCCTCCGCACGATCTGCGCCCCGAGGTTCACGTCGTCGGAAAGCGGCTCCGGCAGGCGGCGCGGCTCGGGGTCGAGCGCACCGATGAAGGCGGCGAGCGCCTCGATCTCGGGCTCTTCGAGACGCAACGCCGCCTGGTGCATCCGCGAATTGTCGCGGCGCAGTGCGCGGAAATCGTAGAGTTGACGCTCGATGTAATCGGGCCCCTGGAGCGTGAGGTTCGGGGTCTCCCCCGAGGGCGCGCCGAGCAGGTCGGATTCGTGGCATTCCTGGCAAACGCGTTCGATCGCGCCGGTCGCCAGCGCGGTCTGTTCGACGGTGGGGGGCACGTTCTCGTCCTGCGGCAGCGCTTCGCCGTCGATCTCTTGCGAGGAATAATACGCCGCCGCGGCGAGGATGTCCTCCTCGGTCATGTTTCGCGCGACGCCGACCATCGGTGACCAGATCGCGGTTTCCCCGCGTCCGCCCTCGCGGAACTGGCGCAGCTGGCGGATCATGAAAGTCTCGTTCTGCGCGGCGAGCTGCGGCACCATGACACCCGCATCGTCCGTCAAACCGGCGGCACCGTGGCAATCCTGACACGCCGAGATGCCATCGCTGGGGCGTCCCTCGGCGGCGAGTTCGGCACCGTGTGCGACAAGCTCCTCATCGGGTGCGCTGTCGACGACGGTCGCGACGTCGGGCAGAACATCAGCGTAATAGGTCGCGAGCCGGTCGATCTGCTGGTCGGAAAGCTGCGACGCGACAACCTGCATGAAGGCGCTGTGACGGTCGGCGGAAGCATAGGAATGCAGAGCCGAAGCAAGGTAATCGGCCGTCTGCAGCGTGAGGTTCGGGGCTTCCCCGTCGGTAGCGGCGCCGCTTCCATCCGCACCGTGGCAGGTGGTGCATTGCGCGAGCGGGATACCCGCGAAGGCGTAATCCGCAAAACCGCCGGTCGGTGCGGCATAAAGATGCTCTTCCATCGGATAACGGCGCGTGTGGTATTCCATGTCGCGCGTGTCGACGAGAAGGCCGAAGTCGATTTCCTGTTCCTGGTTGGGTTCGGGCGTCACCAGATCCAGATAGGTCGCGGGCTCCATCTCGTCGAGCAACCGCACGAACGCGACCATCGACCAGATCTCGTCCTCGCGGTCCACGGTGGGCCAGGCCGGCATCGCAGACATCATGACGCCGTTTTGCAGGATCCAGAACAGCTCGGAATCCGTGAACTGGTTCACCACCGAAGGCAGGTGCTGCGGCGTCGGCTTCATGGCAAGGACCATCGGGCTCTGTCCCAGACCCGGAGCGCCGTGGCAGCGCACGCAGTTCTGCGCGAAATGCTGCGCGCCGAGGGCGATGCGCCCTTCCTCGTAGAGATTGTCGGGGGGCGTCAGATCGGCGGCATTCGCGGAGACCCAGCGCTTAAAGGTCGAATGCACGACGTGATAGAACCAGCGCGGGTCCTTCTTGTCGGCGGCAAGCGGGATCAGTCCGAAATAGGCGACGGTAAACCCGACGATTGCCGCGACGACGCCCAATCCGGCGATCGTCGCGAAGAATTTGGCAATGAACCTACCGTTGAAAAATCCCGACATCCGCGCGCGTTCCTCCGATTGACCGAGGAAACCCTAGCACGATCATCTGTCCTGCCCAGAGTTTATCTGCCGCAGGGCTAGCCTTCGGATTTCTTGCGGCTGAGGCTTCTGCGAATGTTGCCGAAGACATCGGGTTTGTAGCCCTGACTGCGCATGATCGCGTATTGCTGGGTGAAGGTGATGGTGTTGTTCGCGATCCAGTAGAGGACGAGACCCGAGGCGAAACTTCCCAGCATGAACATGAAGACCCAGGGCATCCACGCAAAGATCATCGCCTGCGTCGCATCCGCGGGGGCGGGATTGAGCTTCTGCTGAAGCCACATCGAGATGCCCAGAAGGATCGGCAGGATGCCCAGCGAGAAGATGAAGAAGATCGAACTGGGATCGGGCGTGCCCCATGGCAGCAGGCCGAAGAGGTTCAGGATCGACGTCGGATCCGGTGCGCTGAGGTCGTGGATCCAGCCGAGCCAGGGCGCATGGCGCAGCTCGAGCGTGACGAAGATCACCTTGTAGAGCGAAAAGAAGATCGGGATCTGCAGCAGGATCGGCAGGCAGCCCGAGGCCGGGTTCACCTTGTTGTCCTTGTAGAGCGCCATCATGCCCTGCTGGAGCTTCTGGCGGTCGTCGCCGGCCTTCTCCTTGAGCTTCTCCATCTCCGGCTGAAGCTCCTTCATCTTGGCCATGGAGACGTAGGACTTGTAGGCGAGCGGGAAGAGCAGCGCCTTGATCATCAGCGTGAGCACGATGATCGACCAGCCCATGTTGCCGATCAGCTCGTTGAGCCAGTGCAGCACCGCGAAGATCGGCTTGGTCAGGAAGAAGAACCAGCCCCAGTCGATGCTGTCGACGAAGCCGTCGATGCCCTGCGCCTGATATTCGCGGATGGTCTCCCATTCCTTGGCGCCCGCGAAGAGCTGCATCTGCGTCTCGACGGTGGCGCCAGGTGCCACATCGAGCGTCGGAAGCCGCGTCTCGGTCTGATAGATATCGGCGCCGTCGACATATTTCGCGACCGAAACGAACGAGGTCCCGGGCTCCGGGATCAGGGTCGTCATCCAGTACTTGTCGGTGAAACCGATCCAGCCGTCCTGCGCGACCTCGATGACATCGGCACGGGCGGCCTCGCGCTGGATCAGATCGAGATCCGGCAGGTCGTCGTAGTCGAGCTCCTGCAGCTCGCCGTCCGACATCCGCACGACACCCTCGTGGAGAATGAAGAAATTCGACAGGTCGTCGGGCTCGCCGTGGCGGGCCACGGTGCCGTAGGGGGCAAGCCTCACATCCGCGTCGCCGGTATTGGTGACCCGCTGACGCACGGTGAACATGTAGTCGTTGTCGACGGTGATCTCACGCTCGAAGGTAAGACCCGCGGGGCTTTCCCATTCCAGCGTCACCGGGGTCTCGGGCGTCAGCGCGCCCTCGCTGGTGCGCGTCCAGTCCGTGTTCGCGCCGGGGACGTCCTCGTAGTCGAGCCCGTCGCCAGGGGCCCAGCCGAACAGGGCGTAATAGGCGCCGGGCGTTCCGACCGGCGACAGCAGCTCCACGATGGGCGAGTCTTCGTCCAGCGTCTCGCGGTACCGCTTGAGTGCCAGGGAATCGATCCGTCCGCCTTCGAGCGATATCGACCCTTCGAGCGCGGGCGTATCGATGTCGATCCGCGGCGCGTCCTCGGCTGTGACCTCCGCGGCGGCGGCGGCATCCGGAACCGAGGACTCACCGCTGGTCGTGGCGGGCGGCGCGGGCGCGGTCAGGGACCCCGTCTCTTCGGTCGCGGTGACGGCGGGCGCATTCGGATCCACCGCGGTCTCTTCCGGCGGGAACAGCACGAACCATGCGAGGATCACGAGGAAACTCAGCACCGTCGCAAGAATGAGATTCTTGTTCTGATCGTCCATGTCGGACCGCCACCTGTCGCTGGAAAAGGGTCAGCGGAGGTTCAACAGCCCGTGGCACCAAAGGTCAAGCCGTTTTGCCGTTGCCCCCGCGCTGCTCCGACGTATCTTGCGAGCGTGGTCGCCTGGTTTTCGTGAGGGCTTGCAGGGCATCGGGAAGCGCGTGGGCCGAGCGGTCGCGCCGCCAGCGTGACACCCACCCGTCGAACGCATCCGCCCGCATCGGCCGGCCGATGCCGTAGCCCTGGACATGCGTGCAGCCGAGTTCCGCGGCACGGGCATGTTCGCCCGTCGTCTCGACCCCTTCCGCAACGACGTCGAGGCCCAGATGTTCGGCCATGGTGACGATCGCGGCGACCATGCCCTGCTGGTCGGTATCCTTGTCGAGGTTGCGCACGAAGGAGCGGTCGATCTTCAGCCGGTCGATGCAGAACTTGCGGATCGACGCGATGGAGGCCTGCCCGGTTCCGAAATCGTCGAGATCAATGCGGCAGCCGAGATCGCGGAGCGCCCCGAGCGTCCGGGGCACGGTATCGCTGCCCGGCACGCTTAGGACCGTCTCGAGTACTTCTATGCACAGGCGGTCCGCGCCGATCCCGTAACGATCGAGCATCCATTCCACGCGCTCCATCAGGGTCGGGTCGACCAGGTCGGCATGCGTCACGTTGATCGAGATCCGCGGGACGTCGAACCCGCGCGCATCCCATTCCGCCAGCGCCCGAAGCGATTGCGCCAGGATCGTCTCGGTCAGGGCCGCGTTCGCGCCCGCGGCGTCGATCGTCGGCAGGAAGTGCCCCGGTGCGAGCGTGCCGTGTTCGGGATGAATCCAGCGGGCGAGCGCCTCGAGGCCCGTGAGCAGACCGGTATCGGTCGAGACCTGCGGCTGGAAGAAGGGGACGATCTCGTTCTCGGCGAAAGCGCGGTCGAGATCCGTCGCGAGTTGCAGGGCCAGCGGTGCCTCGGGGTTCGATTGGCGTTGGGCCATGCGGATTGCATTGGGGTGATCGGCCCGAGCAAGGGTCAGCGCCGCCGTCGCGGCCGAGAGGGCCGCGCGTCCGTCGATGGCGTCGGGCGCCGCCGGTCCGCAGATCCCGACGGCTGCGTCGAAGCGGACATGGCGCCCGTCGCAATGCACCGGCGCCTGGAGCCGGCGCTGGAGCCGCAGCGCGATCTGGATCAGCTCCTCGAGCGAACTGGTCGCCCGCATCGACAGGGCGACCGCGAGTGCGCCTTCGCGGGTGCGGGCGATGACGTCCTCGGGGCGCAGGACCGCGCGCAGGGCATCGGCCGCCGCGATGACGTCCTCTGGGTCGCGACGTCCTCCCGCCGGCGCTTCGGCGCGAAGGGCGCCGATCACGATCACACCCGGCACCGCTCCGTTTCGCTGCGTCGCCCGGTCGAGATAGGCGATGACGGCTTCGGCATCGGGAAGGCTTGCCGGGGGGGCCTGTCGGCCGTGCCGCGTCAGGTGGATCACCGCGAGGACCGTGATGGCCAACAGAATGATCAGGGCGAACGGGTCGAGATCGCCGAGATAATGGGTTGCCAGTATTGCCACGACGACCAGAACGACAAGTGGCCACCGCGAAACGACGGCCCTGCCCCCGCGGAGACGAAAGATCGTGGCGCGCAAAGGCATGGAAAGCTTCCCTTCGTTCGAGACGTCGGGCGACAATAAGTCGGGCAATCTGACTCAAACCTTAAGCAGCTCGGGCCGGCGTTCCCGATTTGCTCTCGAATTTTAACTAATTTCTAGCGATCCGAAGTCGAACAGAGCCGGATCCAGCAATTGCGATGGCTGCACGGTCATAAGGGCGCGGAACATGATCTGGCGCCGGCCGGGGCTGTTGCGCTCCCACGTGTCGAGGATCTGCTTGACCTGCTGGCGTTGCAGCCCGTCCTGCGACCCGCAAAGGTCGCACGGGATGATCGGATAGCGCATGTCGCGCGCGAAACGGTCGCAATCGGCTTCTGCGACATGCGCAAGGGGGCGCAGCACGAAGAGATCTCCGTCCTCGTTCACCAGTTTGGGCGGCATCGCCGCAAGCCGGCCGCCGTGGAAGAGGTTCATGAAGAAGGTCTCGAGGATATCGTCGCGGTGATGGCCGAGAACGACCGCGGCGCAGCCTTCCTCGCGCGCGATCCGATAGAGATTGCCGCGGCGCAACCGCGAACAGAGCGCGCAGAGCGTGCGTCCCTCCGGGACCTTGTCCATCACGATCGAATAGGTGTCGCGATATTCGATCCGGTGCGCGACGCCCATGCGCTCGAGGAAGTCGGGCAGGATGGTCGCGGGAAATCCCGGCTGGCCCTGATCCAGATTGCAGGCGAGAATGTCCACGGGCAGCAATCCACGCCATTGCAGCTCGTGCAGAACGGCCAGCAGCGTGTAGCTGTCCTTTCCTCCCGAGAGGCAGACCAGCCATCTGTCGCCCTTGCGGGCCATTCCGTAAAGCTCGATCGCCTCGCGGGTCTGGCGCACGATGCGTTTGCGCAATTTGCGAAACTCGGTGCTATCCGGGGCGCCGTGAAAAAGCGGATGGATGTCGGTATGGTCGCGCATGGCGCCCCGCATAGTCGATTTCCACGACGTCGCAAAGAGAGGACGATCATGCAGTTGCACGCAGCGCCCCCACGCCCCGCCAACCCGTATCCGGAGGAATGGACCGATCTTCGGTGCTTCGAATACCTCTCCGCGCTCAGCCTGATCCGGCCTGTCAGCAATCTGATCGACAGGCTGGGGGATGATGGCGACTACATCCTGCAGCACGATTTCGACTGTGCGGTCACGATCGACGGCGACCGGCGCGTACTGACCGCGCCGCGCGGATTGGTGACCGATCTGACATCGGTGCCGCCGATTTTCCGGCTCGTCGTGGGTCGGGTGGGGCCGTGGCTGGAGGCCGCGATCATCCACGATTACCTTTATGTCGCCTGGGCTCTCATCGAGGGGCATGGCGTGCGGCCGCGCGACCGGCTTTTTGCGGACCGCGTGATGCTTCTGGCGATGGAGGCCGCTGCGGTCCGGCCATGGCGGCGATACGTGATCTACTGGGGGGTGCGCCTCTTCGGCGGGCGAGCATATCGTCGTGCCCCCCGCGAAACGGCCTTCGCCGATCTCGGCGACAGCAGGCTCGAAACGCCCATGGTCGTCCCCGCGGCGCCGGTTCAGTCGGGGACGTTGTCGATCCCGGATCCCCCGAACGGATGACACCGCGCGATCCGGCGCAGCGCGAGCCAGCCGCCTCGCCCCGCGCCGTGGCGCTCCAGCGCCTCCAGCGCATAGGCGGAACAGCTTGGGTGATAGCGGCAATTATGCCCGACCCAGGGCGAGAACACCGTGCGATAACCGCGCACCGGGAGCGACAGGATCCAGGCCGCGGAGCCCATGATCTAACCGTGGATCCGGTCGAGCGCGGCGCGAAGATCCGCCTGCAACTGCCTGAAATCGCGTGTGGCGGTCGCATCGCGCTTGCCGATCAGGACGTAATCCCAACCGCGACGGCCGAGCTCGGGCAGCGCGAGCCGCGCGATCTCGCGCAGCCGGCGTTTCGCGCGATTGCGCGCCACGGCATTGCCCACCTTCTTCGAGCAGGTGAACCCTGTGCGGATCGCGTCTTCGTCGCGCCGGTCGCGGCCCTGAAGGGTGAAGCCCGGCATGCGCACCGTTCGGGCCCGCGCGGCGCGCAAGAAGTCGGCGCGATTGCGGATGCGTTCAACCTTGTAACGCGACAAAAGCCCGGCCGCAGAGATCTCTGCGTCGGGCTTTGCATCGTGCATGAGGATGGCCTCAGGCGCTGATCGACTTGCGGCCGCGTGCGCGGCGCGCGTTCAGGATCTTGCGGCCTGCCTTGGTGGCCATGCGCGCGCGAAAGCCGTGGCGGTGCTTGCGAACCAGGTTCGAAGGCTGAAAGGTGCGTTTCATCGCGTCTCTCCGTCAGGTGCGGGGGCGCGAGATCGGAACCCGCGCGGTCATTCGAAGCCCGGTTCCTAAGGGGACGACCGGAAGCTGTCAACAGCGATGGCGCCGATATGGCGCCACGAATCTGACGCGCCGGGGTTTCGCTCGGGCGCTGCGCCCTATCTTGTCATTTTCACGCAAACCCGCCGCTGCAACTCGATGAGGGCTCCGTCACATGACCGAAGGATCCGCCAGACACGATCGCCGGGGCATCTGGGTCCGGCGAGGTGTGATCGGCGCGATCGCATTCGCGGCGCTGGCGGGCGCGTTCGCGCTGCGCGACTACCTGACGTTCGATACGCTCGCGCGCAACCGCGATGCGCTGATCGCGTTCCGGGATACGCACTACCTCATGACGGTCGTGCTCTTCATGCTCGCCTATGTGGCGATCGTGGCGTTGTCCCTTCCGGGTTCGGCCATCGCGACGCTCACGGGCGGGTTCCTGTTCTCGACCTTTCCGGGCGCGCTCTACAACGTGACGGCGGCGACGCTCGGGGCCATTTGCATCTTTCTCGCGGCGCGATGGGGCCTGGGCGATCGGCTTGCCGCGCGGATGGACGCCTCGACCGGCATGGTGTCGCGGATCAAGGCCGGCATCGACGAGAACCAGTGGTCGATGCTGTTCCTGATCCGGCTCGTCCCGGCCGTTCCGTTCTTCGTGTCGAACCTGGTCCCGGCCTTCATGGGCGTCTCGCTCTGGGCCTTCGCGGTGACGACCTTCCTCGGGATCATTCCCGGAGCGGTGATCTATACCGGCGTCGGCGCCGGCCTCGGTGCGGTATTCGAGCGCGGTGACACCCCCGATCTTGGCATCATATTCGAGCCGCGTATCCTGTTGCCCATCCTCGGCCTGTGTCTCCTCGCGGCGCTGCCGATCATCTTGAAAGCCGTGCGCGGCAGGAAGGGATTGTAGTTCATGGAGAAGATCCGCTGCGACATCTGCGTCATCGGGGCGGGCTCGGGCGGGCTGTCGGTGGCGGCCGGCGCGAGCCAGATGGGCGCCGACGTGGTCCTGATCGAGGGCCACGAGATGGGGGGCGATTGCCTCAATTACGGCTGCGTGCCGTCGAAGGCGCTTCTGGCGGTGGCCCGCCATGCCCATGCGTTGCGCCATCCGCCCGTACCGGGCGTGGCCGCGGTCGATCCTCAGGTGGATTACGCCGCCGCCAAGGATCACATCGCCCGCGTGATCGAGACGATCGCGCCCGTCGACAGCGAACAACGTTTCAGCGCGCTGGGCGTGCGGGTCATCCGCGAATGGGCCCGGTTCACCGACGCGCGGACGGTCGCAGCCGGCGCGCACGAGATCACCGCCCGTCGGTTCGTGATCGCCACGGGCTCGTCACCGCTCGTGCCGCCGATCGACGGGATCGAGGACGTGCCGTACCTGACCAACGAGACGATCTTTGCCCTGCGCGAATGCCCCGAGCACCTGATCATCATCGGCGGCGGCCCGATCGGGACGGAGATGGCGCAGGCTCATGCGCGCCTCGGCGCCCGGGTGACCGTGATCGAAGGGGGTCGCGCGCTTTCGAAGGACGACCGCGAACTGGCCGAGGTGGTGCTGGCGCAACTCGCGCGCGAGGGCGTGCAGGTCGTGGAGGGGCAGCAGGCGCTCCGCGTGCGTCACTCCGACGCGGGGATCACGGTCGAGACCGAAGGGGGCAGCTTTACGGGCTCCCATCTCCTCGTCGCGGTCGGACGCAAGGTCAATCTCGACCGGCTGGATCTCGACCGGGCGGGGGTGGCACACGACCGGGGCGTGACGGTCGGCGACGACCTGCGCTCGACCACCAACAGGCGCGTCTATGCCGTGGGTGACGCGGCGGGGCGCATGCAGTTCACCCATGTCGCGGGATATCACGCGGGCATCGTGGTGCGGGCCGCGGTTCTGGGCATGACGTGGAGCAGGGCGAAGACGCACCACCTGCCTTGGGTCACCTATACCGAGCCCGAGCTCGCGCATGTCGGCATGAGCGAACAGGAGGTCCGCGACCGGTTCGGCGGCCAGACGCAGGTCGTGAGGTTCAACTACGCCGAGAACGACAGGGCCGTCGCCGCCGGCGAGACGACCGGTTTCGTCAAGGTGCTGGTCGCCAACGGCAAGCCGCGTGGCGCCTCGATCGTGGGGGCCCAGGCGGGCGAGCTGATCGGCATCTGGGCCATGGCGATCGCGAACGGCTCCAGAATGACGGCAATCGCCAATACCGTCCTTCCCTATCCGACATTGTCGGAGAGCAACAAGCGGGCGGCGGGCGCCTATTTCTCGCCGCAATTGTTCGACAGCGCGGCCGTCAGGCGGATCGTGAAACTCGTCCAGAAATACCTGCCGTGAGGATCGGGGGGGACACGCGATGCTGAACACCCTGTCGGGCCGCTTCCTGATGCTGACCGTCGTCTTCGTGATGCTGGCCGAAGTGTTCATCTTCGTTCCCTCGGTGGCGCGGTTCCGGGCGGAATATCTCGTCAGCCGCCTCGAACGGGCGCAGATCGCGTCGCTGGCCCTCCTGGCGGACGAGATGATCGACCCCGCCCTCGAGGCGGAACTGCTCGAGAATGCCGAGGTCTTCAACGTCGTCCTGCGGCGCGACGAGGTGCGGCAGCTGGTCCTCAGCTCGGAGATCCCGAGCCCGATCGTCGCCACCTACGATCTGCGCGATCCCGATACCTGGTCGCTCATCGTCGACGCGATGACCACGCTGACCCGGCCGGGCGATGCGATCATCCGGGTCATCGGCGCGCCCGTGCGCGAAGGGGGCGAGCTCATCGAGGTGACGATGGCCACGGGGCCGTTGCGCGCGGCGATGATCGAATACGGCCTGCGCGTGCTGATCCTGTCGGCCGTCATCTCGGTGGTGACCGCGCTGCTGCTCTTCGCGGCGGTGATCCGGTTTCTCGTCGCGCCGATCCAGGGCGTGGTCGAGGCGATGCTGAGCTATGCCAAGGCCCCCGAGGATGCCCGCCGGATCATCGAACCCACCGCCGGCATCACCGAGTTGCGCGCCGCCGAAGAGGCGCTGAAATCTCTCCAGACCCAGCTCACCGCGTCGCTGAGGCAGAAGGACCGTCTGGCCCAGCTCGGAAGCGGCGTCGCCAAGATCAGCCACGATTTGCGCAACACGCTCACCACCGCGCAGCTCTTTGCCGACCGGATCGAGACGACCGGCGATCCGGCGGTGCAGCGGATGGTCCCCAAGCTGCTCAATTCCATCCGTCGCGCGGTCTCGATCTGCGAGGGGGTTCTCGCCTTCGGCCGGGCAGACGAGCCGCCGCCGGCGCTGAGCCACGTGCCGCTGGCGGGCATCGTGGGCGACGTCATCGACGGAGAGCGGCTGGCGGTGGGCGAGGCCGACATCTCGTTCGCCGAGGAAGTGCCGGGCGGCATGGTCGTGCGCGCCGATCCCGAACAGCTCTTCCGGGTGATCGCCAATCTGGTGCGCAACGCCCGACAGGCGCTCGAGGCGCGCGGCGAAGGCGGGGAGATTTCGATTTCCGGGGCCGAGACGCCCGAGAACTGGCTGATTCGCGTCGCCGATACCGGCCCCGGACTGCCCCCCAAGGCGCAGGAGCATCTCTTCATGCCGTTCCACGGCGCCGCCAAGAAGGGTGGCTCGGGCCTCGGGCTCGCCATCGCGGCCGAACTCGTGCGCGGTCACGGCGGGCGGCTGTCCCTGGCCGAGACCGGGCCATCCGGCACGACCTTCGAGATCGTCCTGCCCAAAAGCGTCGTCACCATGCTCGACTGATCGCGGCTTCATCTGTCCCGCGAAATACTTCGGGGGAATCGTCGCCTGACGACGATGGGGGCTGGCCCCCTCTTCTGGGCCGCCATTGACCACCGCGTCCGGATGGCCAAGAAAGGGTCCGACCGCTTTCAGGGATCTTCGGGATGTACGATTTCGCCGTCATGTGGGACTGGCTGGCCTTCGCCGTGCGATGGCTGCACGTCATCACCGCCATCGCGTGGATCGGATCGTCGTTCTATTTCATCGCCCTCGATCTCGGCCTGCGTCGCAGCGACAGCCTGCCGGAGGGCGTGTCGGGCGAGGAATGGCAGGTTCACGGGGGCGGATTCTACCATATCCGCAAATACCTCGTGGCACCCGCCGAGATGCCCGATCATCTGACATGGTTCAAATGGGAGGCCTATTCCACGTGGCTCTCCGGGGTCGCATTGCTGGCGGTGCTCTACTGGGCGGGGGCGGAGCTCTACCTCATCGACCCGGCCCGGGCGGAGCTTTCGGTCTGGCAGGCGGTGACGCTCTCGGCGGCGTTCATCGCGGGCGGCTGGATCGGCTACGACGCGCTCTGCCGTTCGCCGCTCAGGGACGCGCCCTTAGCGGTAATGCTGGTCCTCTTCGCGGGGATCGTGGTGGCGTCATGGCTGCTCAACCAGGTCTTTTCGGGGCGCGCGGCACTTCTGCATCTGGGCGCCATGACGGCCACGATCATGACGGCGAACGTTTTCGCGCACATCATGCCCAACCAGCGGATCGTCGTGGCCGACCTCAAGGCAGGGCGCACGCCCGACCCGAAATACGGCAAGATCGCCAAGCTGCGCTCGACGCATAACAACTACCTGACGCTGCCCGTCATCTTCTTGATGCTGTCGAACCACTACCCGCTGGCCTTCGGGACCGAAAACGCCTGGATCATCGCGGCGCTGGTCTTTCTCATCGGGGTGTCGATCCGGCACTACTTCAACACGCGCCATGCCGGACGCGGCAATCCGACCTGGACCTGGGCCGTCACCGTCGTGCTCTTCATCGCGCTCGCCTGGCTGAGCTCGGTGCCGCTCCGGCACGCGGACGACGCCGACGCGCAGGTCATGACGCCCGAGGCCCGGATATTTGCGGATGTCGCGGGTTTCGACGACGCGCATCGCATCGTGACGGGTCGGTGTTCCATGTGCCATGCCCGCGATCCGGTCTGGCCCGGCATCCGCTGGGCGCCCAAGGGGGTCCTGCTCGAGACCGAGGTCGACGTGGCGACGGAGGCGCGCCGCATCTATCTCCAGTCCGGCGTCACCCACGCGATGCCGCCGGGCAACGTCACCGAGCTTTCGGAAGAGGGCAGGGCCGCCATCCGGGACTGGTATCGCTCCGCAAACCGAGAGGTCGCTTCACGATGACACGCTATGCCTTCGCTCCGGGTGGCCTGCCGCCCCAGACCGCCCGCATGGACGAGCGCGCCGTCTTCACCGCGGCCTATGCCTTCCTGCCGGCCTCGACGATGCGCGACATCACGACCAGCGCGCTGCCATTCTGGGAGGCGACGCGGGCCTGGGTCATCGCGCGCCCGATGTCGGGTTTTGCCGAGACGTTCTCGCATTACCTGATGGAGGTGGCGCCCGGCGGCGGATCGGATCGTCCCGATACCGACCTCGCGGCACAGGGTGTGATCTTCGTCTCGGACGGCGCCGTCGCGCTCGAGATCGACGGGACCTCCCACCATCTCGAAGCCGGCGGCTATGCCTATCTGCCCGCCGGGCAGCACTGGAGCCTGCGTGCGACCGGGGAGGGGCCTGCGAAATTCCACTGGATCCGCAAACGGTACCAGGCGGTCGACGGGATCGCGCATCCCGAGCCCTTCGTCACGTCGGACGACGCGGTCGCGCCCGTCGCCATGCCCGATACCGAAGGGCGCTGGGCCACGACGCGCTTCGTCGCGCCCGACGATCTGCGCCACGACATGCACGTCAACATCGTGACGCTTCAGCCCGGCGGCGTGATTCCGTTCCCCGAGACGCATGTCATGGAGCACGGACTCTACGTCCTCCAGGGCAAGGCCGCCTACAAGCTCAACCGCGACTGGGTCGAGGTCGAGGGCGGCGATTTCATGTGGCTGCGCGCCTTTTGCCCGCAGGCCTGCTATGCCTCTGGTCCCGGAGCCTTCCGCTATCTGCTCTACAAGGACGTGAACCGGCACGCGGCCCTGTTCTAGGGCAGCGTCACATGCAGGGGGGGGACGAGGGGATATTCCTCGAGATTGGGCCCCGGCCCGATCCGGTCCACCACCGCGAAGAGGCCCGGCGCCGACAGCGGCGTCAGCACGCCGTGCCACGTTCCGCGCAGGAAGTTGATCGCCTGACCCGCCTCCGCGACGAAGGCATGCACCGCGCCCGGTCGATCGCCGAGATCCTCCGCCACGATCACCAGAAAAGGGTCGTGTGACATCGGGATGAAGGCCTGAGAGCCTTCGGGGTGTCGTTCCAGCAGGTCGAGTCGGTAGGGCACCCGCCGGGGCTCTGCCTGAAAGATGCTGATCCCCGGCGTGCCGTCCCCGAAATCGAGCCGCGCGCGATCGTGGAAACGGCCGCAGAGACCCTGATTGATGATCTTGTCGGCACGCCCGGCGGCCTCGAGCACGTCGCCGAAGGGCCGGAAGGGCTCTTCCCGAAGGGGGCGGGCGACCAGGTTTCCGCCACTCACCGAAGCTTCTCCGCAATCCGGATTTCCGCAATCCGCTCGACCTGTCGGCAGGCCTCGGCGATTTCGGCATCGGTGTCGTTTCCGGCCCGCCGTTCGAAGGCGGCCAGGATCCCGGCCTTGTCGTGATCGCGCACCGCGATGATGAAGGGAAATCCGTGCTTTTGCTGATAGGCGTCGTTGAGCGCGGTGAACCGCGCGCGTTCCTCGTCGGTCAGCGCGTCGAGCCCGGCGCTCGCCTGTTCCGAAGCGCTGTCGGCGGTGAGCCGTTGCGCGGCGGCGAGTTTGCCCGCGAGGTCCGGATGCGCCCTCAGGACCGCCATGCGCTCCTCGTCGGAGCCGCGGCGGAACGCGCGGGCCATCGCATTGGCCAGGCCTTCCGTGCTGTCATGGGCGGGGCCCAGTTCGAGCATGTGCGCCCGCTCCGCGACCCAAGGCGAATGCTCGAAGATCCCGCCATAGGCCTCGACGAAATCGGTGCGCGACAGGCGGCTCGGCCTCGCGCGATCGACGGGGGGATGCGTGGCGGCCCAATGCGCCGCGATCTCCGCGCGCGTGGCGAACCAGACGCCCTCATGCGCGTCGGCATGGGCGAGGAACCGTTGCAGCGCCATGATCCGCCCGGGCCGCCCGGCGAGACGGCAATGCAGCCCGATCGACATCATCTTGGGCGCGCCCGCGACCCCTTCGGCATAGAGACAGTCGAAACTGTCCCGCAGATAGGCCTCGAACTGGTCGCCGGAATTGAACCCCTGCGGCGTCGCGAAGCGCATGTCGTTGGCATCGAGCGTGTAGGGCACGATGAGTTGGTGGCGATCGCCTGCCTTGATCCAGTAGGGCAGGTCGTCGGCATAGCTGTCTGCGATGTAGTCGAACCCGCCTTCCTCGGCGGCAATATCGATCGTGTTCTCGGAGGATCGGCCCGTGTACCAGCCGCGCGGCCGCGTTCCCGTCACTTCCTCATGCAGCGCGATGGCCTCGCGCATGTGGCGAGCCTCCTCCTCGGGCGCGAAATCCTTGTACTCAATCCACTTCAGGCCGTGCGAGGCGATCTCCCATCCGGCCTGCCGCATCGCGGCGACCTGTACCGGGGAGCGGGCGAGGGCCGTCGCCACGCCGTAGATAGTGACGGGGCGCGCGCCCAGCAGCCGGTGCAACCGCCAGAACCCCGCGCGGGCGCCGTATTCATAGATCGATTCCATGTTGGCATGCCGCTGGCCGGGCCAAGCGGCGGCGCCGACGATCTCGCTCAGGAACGCCTCGGAGGCAGCATCGCCGTGCAGGATGTTGTTCTCGCCGCCCTCTTCGTAGTTGATCACGATCTGGATCGCGATCCGGGCGCCACCTGGCCAGGCGGGATCCGGGGGCGTGGGGCCATAGCCTGACATGTCGCGGGGGTATCGGTCGATCATCTTGCGTATCCTCTTGTATTGCCTGTCTGGCCCGGAAACACTGCGTCTGCAACAGGTCGCGAACGGAGGAACCATGGCGGGCTATCTGACGACGCATGTGCTCGATACCGCCCGGGGATGCCCAGCGAAAGGCATCGAGATCGTGCTCTATCGCCTCGCCGGCGAGACGCGCGAGGAAATCGCTCGCGCCGTCACCAACGACGACGGCCGCACCGACGCGCCGATCCTGGCGGAGACCGCCTTCGCCACCGGCACCTACGAATTGCTGTTCCGGGCCGGGCCTTACCTCGGCGATGCGCCGTTCCTCGGCGACATTCCCATCCGCTTCACGATGGATGCGGCGGCGCATTACCACGTGCCGCTGCTGCTTTCGCCCTATGGCTATTCCACCTATCGGGGAAGTTGAGGGCGTGCTGGACAGGAACATCGAGGATGCGTTGATCGGAGCCATGCGCGACGTCGCACGGACCGAGATCATGCCGCGCTTTCGCAATCTGGACCCGGACGAGATCGACACCAAGACCGGCCCGGAAGACCTCGTGACCATCGCCGACCGCGCGGCGGAGGCGGCGCTGGGCCGTCGCATCGCGCAGATCCTGCCGGACGCGGCAATCGTCGGCGAGGAAGCGGTGTCCGACGACCCGCGCATCCTCGAAAGACTGGCGGGCCAGGGCATGTGCGTCATCGTCGATCCGATCGATGGAACCTCGAATTTCGCCTCGGGCAACGCGACCTTCGGGGTGATCCTCGCCGTGACCATCGGGGCCGAGGTGGTCCTGGGCGTGCTCTACGACCCGGTGCTCGACGATTGGGTCCTGGCGCGGCGGGGCGGCGGGGCGTGGTTCTGCCGCGAAGGTGCCGCCGACCGGCGCCTGCGGGTTCGGGAGGCGAGGCCGGAAGGCGCGCTTCTGGGTTACATGTCGCTCTATCTCTATCCGCGCGCGACCTGGCCCGCGCTCGCGGCGCTCTACCCCGTTATGGGCCGGATCGAATCGCTGCGCTGCTCGTGCCATGAATACCGGATGATCGCGCTAGGCCGGGCCGATTTCCTGACCACCAACGCCTCCAAACCCTGGGATCACGCGGCCGGACAGCTTGTCCTGGCCGAGGCCGGCGGCCACGGCGGCACGCTTGCCGGGACGGGCTACGACCTCTCTGCCGCCACGGACAGGCTCGTGGCGGCGACGGGGCCCGGGACACGGGCGGCGGTCGCGAGGATGGTGCGCGATGCGATCGACCCCTGAACCGAAACCCGCGCGGGGAGCCGCGAAATTGACCGAGAGTTTGCCAATGCCGACCGACGCCACACGATACACCCGATTTCTCGAGCCCTTCGGGGGTGACGCGTGATGGACAATCCCGGCATCATCCGCGACGAGACGGGCGCACAGCGCACGATCGGATACGAGCTCGACGTGGGCGGCGGCGACGGGCGGGCAAGGTGCCGCCTGACGCCCGATGCGCGTCACACCAACCGCCATGGCGTCCTGCATGGCGGCCTCGTCTCGGTGTTGCTCGATACCGCGATGGGGGCCACCGGATCGCTCGCCATGGACGATAGCGGAATGTTTCCGATGCTGACGATCTCGATGACGGTCAATTTCGTGTCGTCGGCGAAGGTCGGCGACCGCCTCTGTGCGGAGGGTCGCGTCACCGGCGGCGGACGCAAGGTCAAGTTCATCGCGGGAGAGTTGCGCGATCAGGAGGATCGCCTGATCGCCACGGCCTCGGGCGTGTTCCGCGCGCTGCCGGAAAACCGCCGAAATCCGGAATGAGCCGCATGGCGGCACCAGTCACACGATCGGGGAGGGATCACGATGCCGAAGGATAGCCAGGGACATTCGGCCCAGTTGGGCGCGTTCGTATGGGACGACCCCATGCTGATCGAGGCGCAGTTGAGCGAGGACGAGCGCATGCTGTGCGATGCCGCCCGCCAATTTGCGCAAGGCACGCTCCAGCCGCGGATCGTCGCGGCCTATCGCGAGGCGGCGGATGCGCCTGATCTCTTTGCGCTGATGGGGCAGGCGGGGCTTCTGGGGCTCACCATTCCCGAGGAATATGGTGGGCTCGGGGCGAATTACGTGACGTACGGCCTCGTCGCCCGCGAGATCGAGCGGGTCGATTCAGGCTATCGCTCGATGATGTCGGTCCAATCCTCGCTGGTCATGTACCCGATCCATGCCTATGGCACCGACGAACAGCGCCGGACATATCTGCCCAAGCTGGCAGCGGGCGAATGGATCGGGTGCTTCGGATTGACCGAACCCGATGCGGGTTCCGACCCCGCGGGCATGAAGACAGTCGCCCGCAAGACCGACGACGGCTACGTCCTCAACGGGTCCAAGACGTGGATCTCGAACGCACCCTTCGCCGATGTCTTTGTGGTCTGGGCCAAGTCCGAGGCGCATGAGGGCAAGATCCGCGGCTTCGTGCTGGAGAAGGGCATGGACGGCCTGTCGGCGCCGAAGATCGGCGGCAAGCTCTCGCTGCGCGCGTCGACCACGGGCGAGATCGTGATGCGCGACGTTGCCGTGGGCGAGGATGCCTTGTTGCCGGGTGTCGAGGGGCTGAAAGGGCCGTTCGGCTGTCTCAACAGGGCGCGTTACGGCATCTCGTGGGGTGCGATGGGGGCCGCCGAATTCTGCTGGCACGCCGCGCGCAGCTACGGGCTCGACCGCAAGCAGTTCGGACGGCCGCTCGCGCAGACGCAGCTTTTCCAGAAGAAACTGGCCGACATGCAGACCGAGATCGCATTGGGCCTTCAGGCGGCGTTGCGCTTGGGACGGATGATCGACGACGGAACCGCCTCGCCCGAACTCATCTCGATGATGAAGCGCAACAATTGCGGCAAGGCGCTGGAGGTTGCGCGGATGGCCCGCGACATGCATGGCGGCAACGGTATTTCCGAGGAATATCAGGTGATTCGCCATATGATGAACCTCGAGACGGTGAACACCTACGAAGGCACGCATGACGTCCATGCGCTTATCCTGGGGCGTGCTCAGACGGGTCTCCAGGCGTTCTTCTGACGCCGCGCGAGGGCTTGTGCGCGGGGGGCGCGTTCCGGGGTCTTGCCCCCCATCGCGTGTGTGACTTGCTTTCGAGCGCCTCTGGCCGGTAAATGTATATCGCGCGTAAAGTTTTCGGCGCGTGCTTTTTTCCCGGAGCCGCGAGGATACGATGGCCAAGACCGACCGCCCGGGGGACCCGAAGCCGCGGATCGCCACGATGGAAGAGCTGTCCGTCGCAATCGGCGTCTCGCGGCCCACGCTCTCGCGGTATTTCCAGGACCCGACGAGCGTACGCGATACGACCGGGGACAGGATTCGGCAGGGGCTCGAGCGGGTCGAATATGTGCCGAACTTCTTCGCCACGCGGATGAACCGCAAATCCACCGGGATGATCGGCGTCATCATCCCCTATCTCAACGACCTGTTCTTCACCCGGCTGCTCGAAAGCATCGAGATGGCGGCGATGGAGGCGGGCTATACCGTGATCACCCAGTGCTCGCATTCCGATCCCGCGATCGAGGCGCGGGCCTCTGAGACGTTCCTGTCGATGAGCGTCGACGGCGCGCTCGTCGCGCCCCTGGGCAACCAGAGCGATTTCGAACTGCATGAGAGGCTGAACGCGCGGCTGCCCTTCGTGCTGGTGGACAGCCGTCCCGCGACCTTGCCGAACATAGATTTCGTGGGCACCGACCACATGCAGAGCACCGGCAACATCACGCAATACCTCTGCCGCGTCGGGGACCCTCCGATTTTCCTCGCGATGCCGCGCGTCAACTTCAACGCGGTCGAGCGCGAACGGGCCTACGTGGCCAAGATGGAGGAGCTCGGCCACGAACCCATGATTATCGGCACGGAGGCGATTCGCCCCGACTGGCATTTCGAACCCCACGGGTTCGCGGTCCTCGACGAACGGTTTTCGCGGGGGCACTTCACCGACAGATCGATCCTGTGCGTCAACGATCGCGTGGCCATCGGCGCATTGCAGGCCGCGGCGCGGCACGGCCTCGACCCCGGACGCGCGCGGCGGGGCGGGCTGCGTATCGCCGGGCACGACGATTATCCCCTGGGGCCGCACATGATTCCTGCGCTCACCACCGTCGCCCAGGACGTGGAGGCCATCGGCCGCGCGGCGGTCGGACGGCTCGTCGAAAAGATACGCGCGGAAAACAAATCCGGCGATCACCTGGTAACGCTTTTCGATGGCGTACTTAAAGTGCGCGACTCGGCCTGAACAGCACAAGTATGCTGCGCTGCAGCGGCGAATTCCTGAAATTTCGATTGACGGAGATGGCAATTTATCCCTATCTTTTTACGTGCGTAAATCCGCACGAACGGGAGGATATCATGACAATCACGCGCACCCTTCTTGGGTCGGCCGCGAGCCTCGGTCTTGCCGCTGGTCTCGCCACCACCGCCGTCGCCCAGGACAACGTCACCCTGACCATCGCCACCGTGAACAACGGCGACATGATCCGGATGCAGGGGCTGACCGACGACTTCAAAGAGCAGTACCCGAATATCGACCTCGAATGGGTCACGCTGGAAGAGAACGTTCTGCGCCAGCGCGTCACGCAGGACATCGCCACCAGCGGTGGCCAGTTCGACGTGATGACGATCGGCGTCTACGAAGTGCCGATCTGGGCCGAGCAGGGGTGGCTGACACCGCTCGAGGATCTGCCCGAGAACTACGACACCGACGACCTGCTGCCCTCGATCCGCGAGGCGCTCTCGGTCGACGACCAGCTCTTCGCCGCGCCGTTCTACGGCGAATCGGCGATGGTGATGTACCGCACCGACCTTGCCGAAGAAGCCGGGGTGACGATTCCCGATCAGCCGACCTGGACCGACATCAAGGCCGCGGCCGAAGCGATGACCGACCAGGACGCGGGCATCTACGGTATCTGCCTGCGCGGCAAGCCCGGCTGGGGCGAGAATATGGCGCTGATCGGCGCGATGGCCAACAGCTATGGCGCGCGCTGGTTCGACATGGACTGGCAGGCCCAGTTCGAGAGCGAGACCTGGAACGAGGTTCTGACCGATTACCTTGACCTGATGACGAATTACGGTCCTCCGGGCGCCGCGGCGAACGGGTTCAACGAGAACCTGTCGCTGTTCCAGCAGGGCAAGTGCGGCATGTGGATCGACGCCACCGTCGCGGCCTCCTTCGTGACCGACCCTGACGATTCGACCGTCGCGGACAGTGTCGGTTTCGCCCAGTTCCCGAACAAGGAAGGCGTGGACAACCACGGCAACTGGCTCTGGATCTGGACGCTGGCCGTGCCGGCAGGTTCGCAGAAGGCCGAAGCCGCGCAGCAATTCGTCGCCTGGGCCACGAGCCAGGACTACACCCAGCTCGTCGCCGAGAACGAAGGCTGGCGCGCGGCCCCTCCGGGCACCCGCACCTCGCTCTACGAGAACGAGCAATACCAGGAAGCGGCCCCCTTTGCCGAGATGACGCTGAACTCGATCAACGCGGTCGACACGTCCGCACCGGCCGAGGGCGAGATCCCCTATACCGGCGCGCAATACGTGGCGATCCCGGAGTTCCAGGGCATCGGCACGGCCGTCGGTCAGACCTTCTCGGCCGCTCTTGCAGGGCAGATGGATGCCGAGCAGGCGCTGCAATCCGCGCAGCAGCTGACCCAGCGCGAGATCGACCGCGCCGGTTACGGCTCGGACTGACCCGCACCGATCGGGACCGCGCCACGCGCGCGGTCCCGACCCGGCACGGAGCCGGGCCGAGCGGCCCATGACGCCGCGTACAGATTTTCAGCCGGAAGGGAGGAGGCCCCATGGCGACCCAGCATTCCCGCGCCGCAGCGCGGTTCATGATCGCACCGTCTGTCGTCCTTCTCCTCGCGTGGATGCTAATCCCGCTGGGAATGACGATCTACTTCTCCTTCCTGCGCTACAACCTGCTGATGCCGGGGGCCAACCCCTTCGTCGGCTGGGAGAACTACTCCTATTTCCTGACCGATCCGGCGTTCCAGACCGCCATCGTGAATACGCTGCTGCTGGTCGGTGGCGTGCTCGTCATCACCATCGCGGGGGGTATCGCGCTCGCCGTTCTGCTCGACCAGCCGATGTGGGGCACCGGCATCGTGCGGATCATGGTGATCTCGCCGTTCTTCGTGATGCCCACCGTCTCGGCGCTGGTCTGGAAGAACATGTTCATGAACCCGGTCAACGGGCTCTTCGCCTATCTTGCGGACGTGATCGGGGTGCAGCCCTATGACTTCCTCACGCAGGCACCGCTCGCCTCGATCATCGGCATCGTGTCGTGGCAATGGTTGCCCTTCGCCACGCTGATCCTGCTGACGGCGATGCAGTCGCTCGACAGCGAGCAGCTCGAGGCCGCCGAGATGGACGGGGCCAGTGCCTGGAGCCGGTTCTATCACATCAAGCTGCCGCATCTGGCGCGTGCCATCACCGTCGTCGTACTGATCCAGACGATCTTCCTGCTGTCGATCTTCGCCGAGATCCTCGTGACCACCAATGGCGGGCCCGGCACCGCATCGACCAACCTGACCTACCTCGTCTATGCCGAGAGCCTGCTGCGCTTCGATGTCGGCACCGGCAGCGCGGGCGGCGTGGTCGCCATCATCCTCGCCAATATCGTCGCGATCTTCCTGATGCGGATGATCGGCAAGAACCTCGACGCGTAAGGAGACCGAAGCATGGCCCGTGCCGTCACCAACAAGACCAAGGCGATCAACACCGCGATCGCCTGGACCGTCGGGATCCTGATCTTCTTCCCGATCCTGTGGACCATTCTCACCAGCTTCAAATCCGAAGCCACCGCCATCGCCGATCCGCCGGTCTTCCTGTTCTTCGACTGGACGCTCGACAATTACACGACCGTGCAGGAACGATCGAACTACTTCCGGCACTTCATGAACTCGGTGGTGATCTCGATCGGCTCGACGGTGATCGGTCTCGCCATCGCGATCCCGGCCGCCTGGGCCATGGCCTTCGTGCCGGGAAAGCAGACCAAGAACGTGCTGATGTGGATGCTTTCGACCAAGATGCTTCCGCCGGTGGGCGTCCTGGTGCCGCTCTACCTGCTGTTCCGCGATTGGGGGCTTCTCGACACGCGGATCGGTCTGGTCATCGTGCTGACGCTGATCAACCTGCCGATCATCATCTGGATGCTCTACACCTATTTCCGCGAGATCCCAAACGACATCCTCGAAGCAGCCCGGATGGACGGTGCAACCCTGCGCTCCGAGGTGATCTACGTCCTGCTGCCGATGGCCGTGCCGGGCATCGCCTCGACCCTGCTGCTCAACATCATCCTCGCCTGGAACGAGGCGTTCTGGACGCTGAACCTCACGGCCGCGAATTCGGCCCCGCTGACGGCCTTCATCGCCAGCTATTCCTCGCCCGAGGGCCTCTTCTACGCCAAATTGTCGGCGGCCTCAACGATGGCCATCGCGCCGATCCTCATCATGGGCTGGTTCAGCCAGAAACAGCTCGTCCGCGGCCTCACCTTCGGCGCGGTGAAATAAGGAGACTTCCCATGGGACGTATCACGCTCGAAAAGGTGCGAAAGAGCTTCGGCGAGACGCAGGTCATCCCGCCCCTGGATCTGACCATAGAAGACGGCGAGTTCGTCGTCTTCGTCGGTCCCTCCGGATGCGGCAAATCCACGTTGCTGCGCCTCATCGCCGGGCTCGAGGACGTGTCGGGTGGCGAGATCCGCATCGACGGCCGGCCCGCGACCGACCTGCCGCCCGCGAAACGGGGCCTCGCCATGGTGTTCCAGAGCTACGCGCTCTATCCGCACATGACCGTGCGCAAGAACATCGCCTTCCCGCTCAAGATGGCGGGGATGAGCGAGGACGAGAAGAAGAGCCGCGTCGAACGTGCCGCGGACGTCCTGAACCTCACCGATTTCCTCGATCGCCGGCCCGGACAGCTTTCGGGCGGCCAGCGCCAGCGCGTGGCCATCGGCCGGGCCATCGTGCGCGAGCCCGCGGCCTTCCTCTTCGACGAACCGCTCTCGAACCTCGATGCGGCCCTCAGGGTGGGCATGCGGCTGGAAATCTCCGAGCTGCACGAACGCCTCAAGACCACGATGATCTACGTCACCCACGACCAGGTCGAGGCGATGACCATGGCCGACAAGATCGTGGTGCTGCGCAAGGGGAACATCGAACAGGTGGGCAGCCCGCTCGACCTCTACCGAAACCCGCGCAACCGCTTCGTGGCCGAATTCATCGGCTCTCCCAAGATGAACATCGTCGAGGGCGCCGAGGCCGGCAGGCACGACGCGCATGCCATCGGCATCCGTCCCGAGCATATCGACGTGGGCGAGGGCCCCTGGGAAGGCAAGGTGGGCGTGTCCGAGCATCTGGGCAGCGATACGTTCTTCCACGTGCACGAGACCGGCCTCGCCGATGTGCTCACCGTCCGCGCGCCGGGCGAAGTGAACCACAGGGCGGGGGACAAGATCCGTCTGTCGCCGCAGCTCGACAAGTTGCACCGCTTCGACCGCGACGGATTGCGGATCACCTGACGCCTTGAACCGCGGCGCGCTCCGCGGCAGGGACGAGGCCCATCGATCGCGACGGCGCATGTCGGCGTCGCGATCCTCGCGGCGGGTGCCGCAGGCGGCATCGCCCGGACGAACAACCAGGCCGCGGCCCGGCGGACATGCCGGCTTCGGCCCCCGAAGAACCCCGAGGTTTGACCATGACCATCCCCCTTTCCAACGCCACATTGACCGACCTGCCGGACGGGATCCGCGTCCCCTCCTACGATCGCGCGGCGATGACGCCGGGCATCGTCCATATCGGTCTGGGCAATTTTCATCGTGCCCACCAGGCATGGTATCTGCACCGGCTCATGGATCGGGGGCAGGCGCAGGACTGGGCCATCGTCGGTGCCGGCGTGCGCCCCGCCGACGCACAGACCCGCGAGAAGCTGTTGGCGCAGGATTGCCTCACCACCCTGATCGAGCTCGACCCGTCCGGCAAATCCGCCGAGGTTACTGGCGCGATGATCGACTACGTGCCGGTGGCCGACGACAACGCGCCGCTCGTCGCGCAGATGGCCGATCCCGCGATCCGCATCGTCTCGCTGACGGTGACGGAAGGGGGGTATTTTCAGGATGCCGACGGGGCACTGGACGCGGGCCATGACGACATTCGGCACGATGCCGAGACGCCGCGCGCGCCCAAGACAGCCTTCGGCGCGATGGTCGAGGCGCTGCGCCTGCGCCGCGAGGCCGGAACCGGACCCTTCACCTGCCAGTCCTGCGACAACCTGCAGGGCAACGGCGAGATCCTGCGCCAGACGGTGGTGGGCCTCGCGCGCCTTTCCGATCCCGATCTCGCCGACTGGATCGACACAAATTGCACCTTCCCCAATTCGATGGTCGATTGCATCGTGCCGGCGACCGGCCAGTCGGAGCTCGCCCTCGCGCGCGACTTCGGCGTGGACGACAAGGCCCCGGTCACGCACGAGAACTTTCGCCAATGGGTGATCGAGGACCGGTTCTGCGCCGGCAGGCCGGCCTGGGAGGATGTCGGTGCGACCCTGACCGACGACGTCCATTCCTACGAGGCGATGAAGATCCGCATTCTCAACGGCGGCCACCAGATCATCGCCAATCCCGGCGAGATCCTCTCGGTCGAGACCATCGCCGACTGCATGGCGCATCCGCTCATTCACGGACTTTTCCGCAAGATCGAGACCGAGGAGATCGCGCCCCATGTCCATCCCGTTCCGGGAATGACCCCTTCGGCCTATATCGACCTGATCGAGCAGCGGTTTTCCAACGCCGAGATCCGCGACACGACCCGCCGCGTGGCCTTCGACGGCTCCTCGCGGCATACCGGCTTCAATCTGCCCGTTCTGCGCGATGCCCTCGAGGCGAACGCATCGGTCGAGGGAATGGCGCTGGCCGAGGCACTCTGGGCGCGCATGTGCGAGGGCACGCGGGAAGATGGCTCCACGATCGAGCCGAACGATCCCCACTGGGACGCGCTCCAGGCCGCGGCGGCCGAGGCCAAAGAGCGTCCGCGCGCCTGGCTGGAGCAGCGGCGCTGGTACGGCGATCTTGCCGACCGCCCGCCTTTCGCCGACGCGTTCGACCGCTGGCTCGGGCTGATCTGGTCCGACGGAACCGAAGCGGCGCTGCGCAGCTATCTGTCGCGATGAACCCCCTCGGGCCGGGCTTTCCGAGGCGGTCACCACCGGCTGGGTGAACCCGTCCGCGACGGCGGCGTTCCTGTCCCGGTACCCCCAGCGGATCGCGATGCCGCCCAACCGGAGAGCGAAGAGGATGGCCTACCGCATCAAGAAGGGCGACGCCTCGGTTCAGGACGCCATGCGCCGGATCGCGGACGAACAGCTCGGCCGCGCCCTGGACGAGATCGACGACGCGAACCTGGACTACGCGGAGAAGGTGCATCAGGTCCGCAAACGCTGTAAGAAGCTGCGGGGGCTGGTCCGGCTCGTCCGCCCGGCCTTCCACGGCTACGAGGTCGAGAACCGGGCGTTCCGCGACGCGGCGCGGCTCATCTCGGGCATGCGCGATGCCCGGACCCTGATACAGACCTACGATGCCGTAACCGCCCATTTCGAGGATCGGATCGACCGCCGTGATTTCGCCGCCATCCGCGCGCGTCTGACCCGGGATGCCAACCGGATGCGCCGCGACCCGGAGACGCAGGACCGGATGCAGCGCTTCCGCAGCGAAATGAAGGCCGCCCGAAAGCGCGCCGCGACATGGACGCTCACGGATGACGGGTTCGACGCGATCGCCGGTGGCCTGGGCCGGACCCACAAGCGCGCGCGCCTGCAGATGCAGAAGGCGTGGTCGATCCGGGACGACACAGCCCTGCATGATTGGCGCAAGCGGGTGAAATACCACTGGTACCACACGCGCCTTGTCGGTGGGACGCTGCCCGCGATGATGGACCCGCATGCCGACGCTTTCGATGATCTTTCCGACGTCCTGGGCGATCATCACGATCTGGCCGTGCTCGAGGCGCGGCTGCGCGACGCCCCGGAGGATTTCGGTGCGAGCGCCGATCTCGACGCGTTCGGCGCCCTGATCCGCGACCGCAAGGAGACACTGTGCGACCATGCGTTCGCCCTTGGGCGCGTTGCGCTGGCCGAACGGAATAAGGCGCTGGTCAAGCGATGGGGGGGATACTGGTCGGCCTGGACGTCGGGCGAAGACGGCCGCATCGTGATCAAGCCATGACCGACGGGGCGGTCGGGGCCGGATTGGCCGAAGCGCCGGAGGACAGATGATGGAGGACGCCCGCGATCCGCCCGCGGACGGGTTCGAAGCCGCCCTGGTGGGTCGCGGGATCGCCTTGTCGCGGACGCCCGCGATGCACGAAGCCGAAGCGCGCGCGCAGGGTATGAGCGCGCGCTATCGACTGATCGACTTCGACGATCCCCGCCATGACGGCGCCGATCTGGGGGCGGTTCTCGACAGTGCGGAGGCCGAAGGGCTTGCCGGCCTCAACATCACCTATCCCTTCAAGATCGGCGTGCTCGATCACTTGACCGCGCTCTCCGACGATGCGCGTGCCGTGGGTGCGGTGAACACCGTGATCTTCCGCGGCGGAGCGCGGATCGGGCACAATACCGATCTCTGGGGCTTTGCCGAGGCCTTTCGCACGGGGCTCTCCGGCGTGTCGAGCGACCACGTGCTGCTGCTCGGCGCGGGCGGGGCAGGGGTCGCCGTCGCCCATGCGCTTGCCGGATGCGGTGTCGCGCGGCTTTCGATCCTCGATGTCGATCCCGAACGCGCCGTCGCTCTCGCGCGTCAGGTCTCGCGAAACTGCCCCGGCTGTCATGCCCGTGCGGTCACGGATGCCGCCGTGCTCTACGAAGACGATCGCCCCGACGGAATCGTCAACGCCACGCCCATGGGCATGGCCAAGTTGCCGGGGGCCGCCATCGACACCGATCTGCTGCGGCCTTCGCAATGGGTGGTCGACATCGTCTATTTCCCGCTCGAGACGACGCTGCTGGCCGAGGCCCGCGCGCGAGGATGCCGCGTGCTGCCCGGATCGGGCATGGCGGTGTTCCAGGCGGTCCGGGCGTTCGAACTCTTCACCGGGCGCCGCGCGAGCGCGGAGCGCATGAAGGCGACGTTCGACGCGTTCGACCGCGCCTGATCGATTGCCGCGAACCGGCCGAAGCCTGCCCCGCCGAGCCGGACGGGCTATCCGTAATGCGTCACGGGCGTGCCGGCGATGGCCGACATGTTGAGAAGCCCCCGCGCGGTGATCGAGCTGGTGACGATATGCGCCCGGTTGCCCATCCCCATGAGGATCGGTCCGACCTCCAGCCCGCCGGCCTTCATCTTGAGAATGTTGCGGACGCCCGACGCGGCATCGGTATTGGCGAAGACGAGCGTGTTGGCGGCGCCTTCCATCCGGCTGTTGGGAAAGATCCGCGCGCGCAGTTCCCCGTCGAGCGCGGCATCCGCATGCATCTCGCCCTCGTAGCAGAAATCGCGCGGGGCGCTGTCGAGGATCTCGAGCGCCGCGCGCATCCTGATCCCGGTATCGCAGTCGAAATTGCCGAATTGCGAATGCGAGCAGAGCGCGATCTTGGGCGTGACCCCGAAGCGGCGGACATGCCGGGCCGAGGCCATCACCGTCTCGGCGATCTGCTCGGGCGTGGGTGAGGGGTGAACATGCGTATCCGCGATGAAGAGCGGCCCGTCCTCGAGCACCATCAGCGACAACGCCCCCACGGCGCGGAGCTCCGCTGTCCCCAGGACCTGGCTCACGTAGTTGAGGTGCCAAAGATATTGCCCGAACGTGCCGCAGATCAGCGAATCCGCCTCGTCGCGATGCACCATCACGGCGCCGATGGCGGTGCTGTTGGTCCGCATGATTGCCTTCGCGAGATCGGGCGTCACGCCGCGCCGCTGCATGATGGTGTGATAGGTCCCCCAGTAATCGCGGTAACGCGCATCGCTTTCCGGGTTCACGATATCGAAATCCACGCCCGGGCGGATCTGGAGGCCGGCACGCTCGGCGCGCAGCTCGATCACTTCGGGTCGGCCGATCAGGATCGGCTTGTCGGTCGTCTCCTCGAGCATGGCGTGCGCTGCGCGCAGCACGCGCTCGTCCTCGCCCTCGGCGAAGGCGATGCGGCGGCTGGTCGTCGCCGCCGCATCGAAGACCGGCCGCATGATGAGCGCGGAGCGGAACACCGATCCGTCGAGCTTGCGCTTGTAGGCGTCCATGTCCTCGATCGGGCGCTCGGCCACGCCCGAGGCGACGGCGGCCTGGGCGACCGCGCTCGCCACCACGCCCATCAGCCGCGGATCGAACGGTTTCGGGATCAGGTAATCCGGCCCGAAGGTCAGTTGCTCGCCCTGATAGGCCGCGGCGGCCTCCGCGCTCGTCGTCTTGCGCGCAAGCTCGGCGATGCCCTCGACGCAGGCGATCTTCATCTCGTCGTTGATGACCGTCGCACCCACATCGAGCGCGCCCCGGAAGATGAAGGGAAAGCACAGGACGTTGTTCACCTGGTTCGGGAAATCCGACCGTCCCGTGGCGATCATCGCCTCGGGCGCCACGCGGCGAACCTCTTCGGGGTCGATCTCGGGCGTGGGATTGGCCAGCGCGAAGATGATCGGGCGCGGGGCCATCCGCTCGACCATCTCGGGCTTGAGCACACCCGGCCCCGAAAGCCCCAGGAACAGGTCCGCCCCGTCGATCACGTCGCCGAGGGACCGCGCACCGCCCGGCTGCGCGAAAGCGGCCTTCTGCGGCGTCATGTCTTCCTCGCGCCCCTCGTGGACCAGTCCCGCGATATCGCAAAGCCAGATGTTCTCGCGCCGCACCCCGAGCTTCACCAGCATGTCCAGACAGGCGATCCCGGCGGCGCCACCGCCCGTCGAGACGATCTTGATATCCTCGAACGCTTTTCCCGCGACCCGCAGCGCGTTCGTCGCGGCCGCCCCCACGACGATCGCCGTGCCGTGCTGGTCGTCGTGGAAGACGGGAATGTTCATCCGCTCCCTGCAGATCTGCTCGACGATGAAGCAATCGGGGGATTTGATATCTTCGAGGTTTATGGCCCCGAATGTCGGCTCGAGCGCACAGACGATCTCGGCCAGCTTTACGGGATCGCTCTCGTCGAGCTCGATGTCGAAACAGTCGATATTGGCGAATTTCTTGAAGAGGACCGCCTTGCCCTCCATCACCGGCTTCGAGGCCAGTCCGCCAATGTTGCCCAGTCCCAGGACGGCCGTGCCGTTCGACACGACGCCGACCAGATTGCCGCGCGACGTGTAATCGCGCGCGGCGTCGGGATCGGCCTTGATCTCGAGGCAGGCCTCGGCGACGCCGGGCGAATAGGCGCGGGACAGATCCCGTCCGTTGGCGAGCGGCTTGGTCGCACGAACCTCGAGTTTTCCCGGACGTGGATAACGATGATAATCGAGCGCCGCGGCACGCAGCGCCGCCTTTCTATCTTCGGTATCGCTCATGTCGTCGGGTCCCCCGCATTTCCTCGAAGGTCAGGGATAGAACGTCGTGTCCTCCGAGGAAAGCGGGATCGTTCGCGAGAAAGCCTCTAGGAGCCGCGACCGGTCTTGGATTGCAAGGCGTCGATCTTCTTCGACGCGTCACCCTTGCTCATGTCTGGATCGAACGGCTCGCCCGCCTCCTCGCAAAGGGTCTTGAGGTACGAGGATTGCGCCCCGGTCATCTTTTCATCACCGGTCACCCAATCGTCGACCGGCTTTTCGGCGTTTCCGGGGGCGTCGGATTTCGGGGTTTCTGTCGCGTCGGCCATGGCTGTCTCCGTCCGTTGTTCTCATAATGTTCCAAAGTGCGGGGCATTGGAATGCGTTCCCGGCTGGGGCCTCACATCTTCTTGAGGGCCTCTATCCGTGCCTCCGCCTGATCCTGCGTGAGCTCGGCATCCATCGGCTCGTCGTGCGTTTCGCAAAGCTGCCGGAGCTCGGCAGCCTGTCGTTCCGTCATCGGCTCGTTGCCCTTCGGGTTCTCGCCCGTCTCGACCGCGCCCGCGACAGGAAAGGACGCGACATCCATCGGGTCGTGCTTGGTGTCTTTCTCGTGCTCATCGGCCATGTCGGACCCTCCTTCTTCCGGGGGTCAATGCCGCGACGTCGTGGCGGTTCCCCTTGCCAAATCGCGGGCCCGGCGACAGATTGGCGCGCATGAATGATCCCCTTATCGACGCCGCGCGCAAGGTTCGCGAGAATGCCCACGCGCCCTATTCAGGCTTCAAGGTCGGGGCCGCCCTTACCAGCGTCGAGGGCAACATCCACGCGGGCTGCAACGTCGAGAACGTGGCCTTCCCAGAAGGCACCTGTGCCGAGGCCGGGGCGATCGCCGCCATGATCGCCGCGGGCGACAGGCGCATCGCCGCGATCGCGGTCATCGCGGGCAGCGAGGACCCCGTGCCGCCCTGCGGCGGCTGCCGCCAGAAGCTCGCCGAATTCGCGGACGGGGATGTGCCCGTCACCCTTGCGACCACATCGGGCGCGACCCTGCGCACCAGCGTGGCCGAGCTTCTGCCCGGGGCATTCGGAGCCGCGCATATGGGGACCAAGTGAGCATCCGGGCCATGCTTGCCGAGCTGCGCCGGGGCACCATGCCGGAACCCGAGGCACTGGATGCCTTCGCCCGCGGGCTCGCGTCGGGCGCCGTCAGCGACGCGCAGGCCGGGGCTTTCGCGATGGCCGTCTGCACCGGGCCGGGTCTCGGCGAACTCGGCCGCGTCGCGCTGACGAGGGCCATGGCCGAGAGCGGATCGCGGCTTTGCTGGGACGTACCTGGGCCGGTGGTCGACAAGCATTCGACGGGCGGCGTCGGCGATCCCGTCTCGCTGATCCTTGCGCCGGCGCTTGCCGCGCTCGGTTGCCATGTGCCGATGATCTCGGGGCGCGGCCTCGGCCATACCGGCGGCACGCTCGACAAGCTCGAGGCGATCCCGGGCCTGCGCGTGGATCTGTCGGAAGACGCCGTCCGCGCCCTCGTCCGCGATACCGGCTGCGCCATCTTCGCGGCCAGCGACAGGATCGCGCCGGCCGACAAGCGCCTCTACGCCGTGCGCGACGTCACCTCGACCGTGGACCAGATCGACCTCATCACCGCCTCGATCCTGTCGAAGAAGCTCGCCGCGGGGCTCGGCGCGCTGGTGCTCGACGTGAAATGCGGAACGGGCGCCTTCATGCGCACGCCCGGGGACGCCGCGGCACTGGCCCGCATCCTGGTCGAGACCGGGTCCGGTGCCGGACTGCCGACCCGCGCGCTCGTCACCGGCATGGATCAGCCGCTGGCCGACGCGATCGGCAACGCGGTCGAGATCCGCGTGGTGCTGAACGTGCTGGACGGCACCGCCGGGAACACGCGGCTGCAAGGCGTCGCCGCGGCCCTCGGCGGCGAGGTTCTCCACATGGTCGGCAGGACGCCGGATGCCGAAGCGGGCGCCGCCCTCGTCGACCGCGCGATCGCCGACGGCACGGCGATGGAGCGGTTCCTGGCCATGATCGCGGGGCAGGGTGGGGCGGTCGATCCCGGCGTGGACCCGGCAGCAAACCTGCCGCAGGCGCCGGTCATCCGCGACGTCGCCGCACCCGCGACAGGAACGCTTGCAGCGATGGACGGCCGGGCGCTCGGCCAGGCGGTCGTGGACCTCGGCGGCGGACGCATGCGCGAGGATGCCGCGATCGATCCGTCGGTGGGCATCAGCCACATCGCCGCTCTGGGCACATCGCTCGAGAGGGGCGACCCGCTCTGCCGCCTGCATGCCGCCGACGCGGCCGCGGCGGATGCGGCCGAGGCGGCGATTCTCGCGGCGGTGACCTTCTCTCAGGCGACCGTCGCCGATCCCCCCCTCATTCTGGAGCGGATGACATGAACGCGCGCGCCTTTCTCGTGGTCCTCGATTCCGTGGGGATCGGCGGGGCGCCCGACGCCGCCGATTTCGGCGACGAGGGCGCCAATACCGTCGGCCATATCGCCGAGGCCCTCTTGGGAACGGAGCGTCCGCTGCACCTGCCCAATCTCGACGCGCTGGGCCTCGGGGCCGCGCTCGCGCTGGCATCGGGCCGCGCCGCGCCGGGCCTCGGCGCAAGCCCCCGGGGCCTGTGGGGCGCCGCGACCGAGGTTTCGCCCGGCAAGGACACCCCTTCGGGCCATTGGGAGCTTGCCGGGCTGCCCGTGCCGTGGGACTGGACCTTCTTTCCCCCCGGCGATCCGGCCTTTCCCGACGATCTCGTCGCACGGGTCTGCGCGCTCGCCGGCACCGACGGCATCCTCGGCAATCGCCACGCCTCGGGCACCAACATCATCGAGGAGGAGGGGGCCCGGCATCTCCGCACCGGATGGCCCATCTGCTATACCTCGACAGACAGCGTCTTCCAGATCGCCGCGCACGAGGAAATCTTCGGCCTCGACCGCCTGCTCGCGCTCTGCGAGGGGCTCGCGCCGCATCTGCACGCCCAGAAGGTCGGCCGCGTCATCGCGCGGCCCTTCATCGGCGATGCAAGTGCGGGTTTCACCCGGACGCCCAACCGACGCGACTACGCCATCGCGCCGCCCGCGCCCACCTTGTGCGACTGGGCGCAGGATGCGGGCCGCGAGGTGCATTCGGTGGGCAAGATCGCCGACATCTTCTCTATGCGGGGGATCGACACGCGCACAAAGGGCAGCGATGCGGAGCTTCTCGATCACCTGCGCGCCCGGATGGACGACGCCGCCCCCGGATCGCTGACCTTCGCCAATTTCGTCGAATTCGACAGCCTCTACGGCCATCGCCGCGATGCGGACGGGTACGCAAGGCATCTCGAATGGTTCGATGCGGGCCTGCCCGATCTCGTCTCGCGGCTGGGCCCGGAGGATATCCTCGTTCTCACCGCCGATCACGGCAACGACCCGACCTGGCGCGGGACGGATCACACCCGCGAACGCGTTCCCGTTCTCGTGGCGGGCCGCGGGGCGGGCCGGATCGGGCCATGCGCCTTTGTCGATGTGGCGACCAGCATCGCCACGCATCTTGGGCTGTCCGAGACGGGCCCCGGGAGGAGCTTCCTGTGAGTGACGGCCTGCCGAAGATCGAACTGCACCTCCATCTCGAAGGCGCGGCGCCGCCCGCCTTCATCCGCGGGCTCGCGTCCGAGAAGGGATCGGACCTCTCGTCGATCTTCGGCGATGATGGCGGTTATGCCTATCGCGATTTCGCCGACTTCCTGCGCGTCTACGAGGCCGCCTGCACCGTGCTGCGCAGACCCGAGGATTACGCCCGCCTGACCCGCGCCGTGCTGGAGCGATCGGCCGAACAGGGCGTCGTCTATACCGAGATCTTCGTGTCGCCCGATTTCTGCGGCGGCCGCGATCTCGGTGCGTGGCGCGAGCATCTCGAGGCCATCCGCGCGGCCTCGGACGCGGTTCCCGAGATCGACATGCGCTGCATCGTCACCGCGATCCGCCATTTCGGGCCCGACGCCGCTCGGCAGACGGCGCGCTGCGCCGCCGAGGCGGCCGGCGATTTCGTGACGGGCTTCGGCATCGGCGGAAACGAGCATGCGGGCGAGCTGCGCGACTTCGCCTACGGCTTCGACATGGCGCGCGAGGCCGGGCTCGGCCTTACCGCGCATGCCGGCGAATGGCGCGGCCCGGAATCGGTGCGCGATGCGCTCGATCACCTGCGCGTCGACCGGGTCGGTCACGGCATACGCGCGATCGAGGATCCCGCGTTGGTGAAGCGGCTCGCCCGCGACGGCGTCACGCTGGAAGTGTGCCCCGGATCGAACGTGGCGCTCGGCGTCTATTCCGACTGGTCGGCGCATCCGGTCGAAAGGCTGCGTGCGGCGGGTATCGCCGTAACCGTCTCGACCGACGATCCGCCGTTCTTTCGCACCGACATGAGCCGCGAATACGCGCGACTGTCCGACACGTTCGGCTGGGAGGACGAGATCCTTGCCGAGATCGCCCGCAACGCCGCCCGCGCCGCCTTTTGCGACGAAGACACCCGCGCCGCACTTCTCAAGTGGATCGGTGGCTGACGCCGCTACTCTTCCTTCCCGCCATCGCCCAGAGGACCCCCATGCCCCAGCATCTGACCGTCGTCGAACACCCGCTGATCCAGCACAAGCTGACCCTGATGCGCGACCGCACGACCTCGACCGCCGTGTTCCGGCAGCTCCTGCGCGAGATCAGCCAGCTTCTGGCCTACGAGATCACGCGGGACCTGCCGATGACGACCACGCGCATCGACACCCCGATCCAGCCGATGGACGCGCCGACCCTCGACGGGCGCAAGCTCGCGCTGATCTCGATCCTGCGGGCGGGCAACGGGCTCCTCGACGGCATGCTGGAGCTGATCCCCTCGGCGCGCGTCGGGTTCATGGGCCTCTATCGCGACGAGCAGACGCTGGAGCCGGTGGAGTACTATTTCAAGGTGCCCGAACAGCTCGACGAACGGGTGGTGATCGCGGTCGATCCCATGCTCGCCACCGGCAACAGTTCGGCGGCGGCGATCGCGCGCCTCAAGGAAGCGGGCGCCCGCGACATCCGGTTTCTCTGCCTGCTCGCGGCCCCCGAAGGCGTCGCGCGGATGAAGGCGGCGCATCCCGACGTGCCCATCGTGACCGCGGCCCTCGACGAGAAGCTGAACGAGAAGGGCTATATCGTGCCCGGCCTCGGCGATGCGGGCGACCGGATGTTCGGCACGAAGTGACCGCGCTCAGCCCGCGCAGATCTGCTGCAACAGGCGCCATTGCGCCTCGGGCAGGACCGGGCGCGCCGCGCCGTCCGGGGCCGGATCCGCGTCGATCGGCAATTCCGCGCCCCTGACCTGCTCGGCATCTGCGTAGGGCGCGACCGGGATCCCGGCCTCCGCCATCCTCTCGAGGAACGGATCGACGGGCAGCGGATCCTGCGGCTCGCGCAGCAACGTCTCGGCGTAATCGGCGAGCGTGGCGTCCGGTATCTCGCCGCGTGTCAGAAGCTGCACCGCCGCCCATGGCCCCGCATGGTCGAGCAGCCGCGCGATCGGATCGACGGCCTCGGCGCGCGCGATCTCGGCCAGGATATACCCCGCCACCGGCCCCGCCGTTTCGTGATCCTCGAAGAGCGCACGGTTGAGGACGACGAGATTGCCTGGCAGGTGATCCGCCGTCGCGGGTCCCGAAGGCAGCACGACGAGTTGCCCCGCACCGGGGCCGAGCACCCGCTGCGAAAGCTCTGCGAGCGGGGCGCGGGCGACCCGCGCCTCGCATCTCTCGCCGGTGATGCGGGTGATCTGGCGCAGGAGGCGCAACCCGGTATCCGCGCGCACCGCGGGCGGTGCGACCGAGGCGGCATGGCGGACGAGCGCGCCGGGCAGCCACACGATGCCGCCCGCCAGAAGCGCCACGAGAACCACGCCCAGAACCGCGCTGCGCACCCATCCGTGCCGGGGACGGTGGCGCGCGATCGCGCGGTGCACCGTCTCGATGGCGTCGATCATGTCGGTATCGTCGAGCTCCAGCGTCTCGGCGGCGTCCGCCCCGGGAGCGAAGATCGCGGGCATCTCGCCCGGATTGCGCCGCTCGGTCGCGGGCAGGGACCAATGCGCCAGCGGCCGTTCGGTCATGTCCGTGATCGACAGCGTCGCATCGCCCAGCGACACGATGACGTCCCGCCGCGGCAGCGCCTCATTCTCGCGCCAGAGGCCGGACGCTTCGAGCCTGTCGTATCCGGTCAGCGCGACCATGTCAGCAAGTCCATCCGCGGCCGGCCGACCTGCGATCCGCGTCTGAAAGCACCATTCCGCCCGTTCCGTCCGAAATCCGTTCGCGGGCGGAGTATCGCGTCAAGTGCCGCGAATGCAAAGCCCGTTCCGTGCGGGCCGGGCCGACCAGCGCTCACGCCGCTTGCAGCGCCGCCCCGTCGCCATAGCGCTGGTAGAACCGCTCGCCGGACGCGGCCAGATCGCGCAGCAGGTCGGGACAGGCGAAGCGTTCGCCTTCCGACGCCGCGAGGGTCTCGCAGATCTCGACCGCCTTCGCCGCGCCGATGATGTCGAGCCAGCCGAACGGCCCGCCGGACCACGGCGCGAAGCCCCATCCCAGAACCGCACCCACATCGCCCTCGCGGATATCCTGAAGCACGCCCTCCTCGAAGGCGCGTACGGCCTCGAGCACGCCCGCCATCATCAGCCGCTGCTGCACCCGCGCAAGCTCGGGCTGATCTCCCGCGACGGGATAGTCGATCGCAAGACCCTCCCAGAGGCCCTCGCGCTTGCCGTCGTCGGAATAGGCGTAGAACCCCGCCTTCGCCTTGCGGCCCATCCGCCCCCGATCGGCCATCCGGAAGAGCACGTCGTCGACCGCACCGTCGGGATAGGCCGCGCCCATCGCGGCCTTCGTCGCCTTGGCGATCTTCACCCCGAGGTCGATGGAGGTCTCGTCGATCAGCTGCAGCGGCCCGAGCGGAAAGCCCAGCATTTTGGCCGCGTTCTCGATCAGCGCCGGGTTGACCCCTTCGCCGACCATGCGCACGCCCTCGTTGATATAGGGGATGATGCAGCGATTGGCGTAGAAGAACCGCGCATCGTTCACCACGATCGGCGTCTTGCGGATCTGGCGCACGAAATCGAGCGCCTTGGCGACCGCGACGTCGCCCGTCTCGCGACCCTTGATGATCTCGACCAGCATCATCTTGTCGACCGGGCTGAAGAAATGGATGCCAATGAACCGCTCGGGCCGGGCGCTCGCCTGGGCGAGATCGCCGATCGGCAGGGTCGAGGTGTTGGTGGCAAAGACGCAGTCGGGCCCTACGACCGCTTCGACCGCGCGGGTGACCTCCGCCTTGATGCCGGGATCCTCGAACACCGCCTCGACGATCAGGTCGCAATCCGACAGCGCCTCGTATTCCGTCGTGGCGTTGATCCGGGCCAGTACCTCGGCCTTCTTTTCCTCGGTCACCTTGCGCCGGCTGATCCCCTTGTCGAGAAGGCCTTCGGAATGGGCCTTGCCGCGATCGGCATTGGCCTGCTCCTGGTCGATGAGGACGACCTCGATCCCGGCATTGGCGCTCACATAGGCGATGCCCGCGCCCATCATGCCGGCACCGATGATCCCGAGCTTGCGGACCTTCTGATCATCGACCTCCGGGCGGTTCGCGCCCTTTTCGAGCGCCTGCTTGTTGAGAAAGAGCGACCGGATCATCGCCGAGGAGGACGGATCCATCAGCACGCTCACGAACCACCGTGCCTCGATCCTCAGCGCCGTGTCGAACGGCACCAGCGCGCCTTCGTAGACGGCGCTCAGCAGCGCCTTGGCGGCGGGATAGACGCCCTGCGTCTTGCCGTTGACCATCGCCGAGGCGCCGACGAAGGTCATGAAGCCCGCCGGGTGATAGGGCGCGCCGCCCGGCATCTTCCAGCCCTTCTGGTCCCACGGCTTGACGATGTCGGCATCTCCGGCCTGGAGCACCCAGGCTTTCGCATCGGCCAGCGGATCGGACGTCACCTCGTCGATCAGGCCCGCGCCCCTAGCGGCCTTCGGTGCCATCATCTTGCCCTCGAGCAGGACAGGGGCCGCCGCCATCACGCCCACCATCCGGCTGAACCGCGTCGTGCCGCCCGCGCCGGGGAAAAGGCCCACCATGATCTCGGGCAGGCCGATCTTCGCCTTCGGATCGTCGGTCATGAAGCGCCGGTGACAGGCCAGCGCGATCTCGGTCCCGATGCCCGCGCAGGTGCCGGGAATCGCGCAGGCGACCGGCTTGCCGCCCTTGTTGGTCTTGGGATCGAGCCCCGCGCGCTCGAGTTTCCTGAGGATGCGGTGCCCTTCCATCGTGAAGTCGAAGAGCGCCTGCGCCGGCGCGTCGCCCGATTGCTCGCGGATCGTGGCCAGCACGTTCAGGTCCATGCCGCCCGCGAAATCCTTCTTGCCGCTGGTGATCACGATGCCCTTCACGGCCGCATCGGCCAGCGCCTCGTCGATCAACCCCTCGACAAGTTCGAATGCCTCCCGCGTCAGCGTGTTCATCGACTTGGACTTTGCGTCCCAGGTGATGATTGCGACGCCGTCGGCATCCGTCTGCATCGTGAAATCGGTCATGTCGTCTTCTCCCTGGCAAGGCGCGCCGTGGCGTCGCCCTCATCTCTTGGCTTGCGAATCCTCGGCGCGGTCAACGGGAACGAGCGGTTCTCGACTTCCACCCACACGTCCTGCGCCTTCCAGACGCCCTCGTGGAACTCGAGCACGCAGACCGCCCGATAGGCCGGGCAGACGCGCATCCCCTCGCGCAGCAACTCGCTCGTATACCGGCAGCGGATCCGGTTGGGCCCGTCCGGCACGATCTCCTCGACATGACGCAGCGACTGATCCACCCCGAGCGAGCCGAGCAGTTCGATCCATTCGAAGAAGACCTGCGCCAGTTCGTCATCCGTCGACAGCACGGCGCTTCCGGTCAGCGTGCTCACGCGGATGGGCAACAGAACACGCTCGCGAAAGGCCGCAAAATCGCGCTCGAACGCGATCACGGCGGTCCGAAGAAGCCAGGCCTCGACGGTATCCTTGCAACTCATCCGACGCGCTCGATGATCGTGGCGGCCCCCATCCCCGAAGCGATGCAGAGGGTGGCGAGACCCACCTCGCGATCCGACCGTTCCAGCTCGTCGAGGAGCGTTCCGAGGATGATCGCGCCCGTCGCGCCCAGCGGATGGCCCATCGCGATCGCGCCCCCGTTCACGTTGACGCGGGAATGGTCGACGTCGAAGGCCTGCATGAACCGCAGCACGACCGACGCGAACGCCTCGTTCACTTCGAAGAGGTCGATGTCGCCGATCTCCATGCCGCTGTCGCGCAGGATCTTCTCGGTCACGGGCACCGGACCGGTCAGCATGATCGTGGGATCCGTCCCGATCTTGGCCGAGGCGCGGATCCGGGCGCGCGGGGTCAGGCCGTTCATCCGGCCGAACTCGGCATCCCCCACCAGAAGCGCGGCGGCGCCGTCGACGATGCCCGAACTGTTGCCCGCATGGTGGATATGCTCGATCCGCTCGAGATGCGGATATTTCATCAGCGCGACCTTGTCGAAGCCCGGCATGATCTCGCCCATTTCCCTGAACGACGGGTTGAGCGCGCCCAGGCTCTGCATGTCGGTGCCGGGACGCATGTATTCGTCGCGGCCGAGGATCCCGAGACCGTTGCGATCCTTGATCTCGACCACTGATTTCACGAACCGGTTGTCGTCCCACGCGGCCGCCGCGCGCCTCTGGCTTTCCACCGCGAAGGCGTCGGCCTCGTCGCGGCTGAACCCGTATTGCGTGGCGATGATGTCCGCCGAAATCCCCTGGGGCACGAAATAGCTTTGCATCGCCACGCTCGGGTCGACCGCGATGGCGGCGCCGTCGCTGCCCATGGCGACGCGGCCCATCATCTCGACGCCGCCTGCAATATAGCCATGACCGCTTCCGCCGCGGATCTGCGCGGCGGCCATGTTCACCGCCTCGAGCCCGCTGGCGCAGAACCGGTTGATCGAGACGCCCGGGATCGACTCGTCGAGATCGGAGGCGAGCACCGCGGTGCGTGCAAGGCATCCGCCCTGCTCGGCGACCTGCGTGACGTTGCCCCAGATCACGTCCTCCACCGCATGTCCTTCGAGCCCGTTGCGGGTCTTGATCGCGTCGAGCACCTGCGCGCTCAGCCGCACGCTCGTCACCTCGTGAAGCGCGCCGTCCTTGCGGCCCTTGCCGCGGGGGCTCCGCACCGCGTCGTAGATATAGGCGTCGTTCATGTCGTCCTCCTCACGCGCCCGCGGCGTCGGCCAGCCCGCGGGGCATCAAATCGTAGGGGTGCTTCCAGCCCGGAAGGGACTGGATCGCCCCGAGCCAACGGTCGATCGCGGGCCATTCGGCGCGGTCGAACCCGAACGGCTCCGGATAGTAGAGATACCCGCAACACGAGAGATCGGCGACCGTGACGTCGCGACCGGCGATCCAGTCGCGATCTCCGAGATGCGCGTCGAGCACCTGATACGCGGCCCGCAACCGGCCCTGCATGAAATCGATGACGGGCTGCTGCCGCTTTTCCTCGGGCAGGAAGTTCATCAGGAACCGCGTCATGCCGGCCTGACCGCTGAGCTTGTGGTTGTCCCAGAATTGCCAGCGCAGGATCTCGCGCCGATCCTCGGGCGCGCCACCGAGCTTGCCGGATCTCTCGACCAGGTAATCCTGGATCACCGCAGACTGACTGAGAAGCATGTCGCCGTCGATGAGGACCGGCACCTCGCCCATCTCGTTGAGACGCGACCGCCAGGCGTCGCCGCGCGTCTCGCCGTTGAAGAAATCGACGAAAACCGGCGCCCAGTCGAGGCCCGCCAGTTCGAGTGTCAGCGCCGCCTTGTAGGCATTTCCCGATTCGCCGAAGCAATGGAGTTGGATCGTCATGTCGCGCCCTCTGGTTTGCGGATCGCCGGCGGGGGCTTCGCGCCCCCGCACCCCCGCGGAGTATTTTTCAGACAGATGAAGCAGGATAGTAACCGGGGATTAGGGTCGGCGCGCTAGGTTTTTGTCGCGGTACAGGCTGGAGAGCCGATGACCGCGACAGGTGAAGCCCCGTTCCGGTCGTTTGGCGGTATCTGCTGTCGCCGGAACGGGGTGATCCGCCGGGTCTTCATCTGTCCTGAAATACTCCCGCCGGAGGCGTCCCGCACATGCGCGCCGCGCCGGCATCGGGGCTTCGCGGGCGCTTCCGACATGTCGCTTCTGCCGCGCAACGGTCTCGGCGTTTCGTCAGAAGCAGGCAGCGTCCAGCGTCATGACGGGGGCCGCACCGGTTTCGATCCGCGCGCGGTGCAGGGCGGTCGCCGGCAGGTGGCGCGCCATGTAGTACCGGCCTGTCGCGAGCTTGGTCTCATAGAACTCCGTATCCGACGCTCCTGCGTCGAGCGCGATCCGCGCGGCCCTCGCCATGCGCGCCCAGCTCAGGCCGAGGCAGACATGCCCGAAGAGATGCATGTAGTCGTAACTGCCCGAAAGCGCGTTGTTGGGGTCCTTCATGCCGTTCTCCATGAAGTACATGCTGGCCGCCTCAAGATCCTTGCTGGCCCGTTCGAGCGGCACGAGAAAGTCGGCCACGATTGCGGGATCGTCGCCGTTCGCCGCGATGAAGTCCTTCACCATCCGGAAGAACGCCATGATCGTCTTGCCGCCGTTGAGGCCGAGCTTGCGCCCCACCAGATCGAGGGACTGGATGCCGTTGGTTCCCTCGTAGATCATCGTGATGCGCGCATCGCGAACGAATTGCTCGAGCCCCCATTCCCGGGTGAAGCCCGAACCGCCGAGCGTCTGCTGGGCCAGCACGGTCGTCTCGAAGCCCTTGTCGGTCAGGAACCCCTTGAGGACCGGCGTGAGCAGCGAGATCATCGCTTCGTCCTCGGCATCGCCGCCGCGATGCGAGCCGTCGATCAGCGAGGCCCCCCAAAGCGCGAATGCCCGCGCGCCCTCCACGAAGCTCTTCTGGTCGAGCAGGTTCCGGCGGACGTCGGGATGCACGATGATCGGATCCGCGGGGCCCTCCGGGTTGCGTGCCCCCGTCACGTCGCGGCCTTGGAGCCTGTCGCGCGCGAAGGCGAGCGCGTTCTGATAGGCGACCGCCGCCTGGGCATATCCCTGCACGCCGACGCCGAGCCGCGCCTCGTTCATCATGGTGAACATCGCGCGCATGCCCTTGTGCTCTTCGCCCAGCAGGAAGCCGGTGGCGCCGTCGTAGTTCATCACGCAGGTGGCGTTGCCGTGAATGCCCATCTTGCTCTCGAGCCCGCCGCAGGAGAGGGTGTTGCGGTCGCCGAGCGCGCCGTCTTCGCCCACCAGGAATTTCGGCACGATGAAGAGGGAAATGCCCTTCACGCCCTCGGGCCCGCCGGGGATCCGGGCGAGGACCAGGTGAATGATGTTGTCGGTCAGGTCGTGTTCGCCCGCCGAGATCCAGATCTTCTGGCCGCTGATCTTGTAGCTGCCGTCCTGCTGCGGCTCGGCCTTGGTGCGGATGAGGCCCAGATCGGTGCCGCAATGCGGTTCGGTCAGGTTCATCGTGCCCGACCAGATCCCGTCGACGATGTTGGGCAGATAGGTGCGCTTCTGTGCGTCGGTTCCGTGGGTATGGATGGCGTTGTAGGCCCCGTGCGACAGGCCCTGATACATGTTGAACGCCATGTTGGCCGAGACGAAGATCTCGCCCACCGCCGATTGCAGCAGGTGCGGCATGCCCTGACCGCCGTAATCCGGGTCGCAATCGAGCCCCATCCAGCCGCCCGCGCGCATCTCGGCATAGGCCGCGGCGAATCCTTCGGGGGTGCGGACGACGCCGTTCTCGAGACGGCATCCCTCGCGGTCGCCCACGGGGTTGAGCGGGGCCAGCACGTTCTCGGCGATCTTGCCGGCTTCCGTCAGGACCGCACGGGTCAGATCGACGTCGAGCTCGTCATAGCCGGGCGTGGCGCTTTGCGAGACGTTCAGGACGTCGTGCAGGACGAATTGCAGATCCTGGAGGGGGGCAGTGTAGACGGGCATCGGACAATCCTGTCGTGTCGAACCGGGGGGAAATCAGGCGGCGGAGCCGCGGCTGAGCTTGGCGAGGGCATCCTCGCCCCAGCGGATCTGCTCGCCGAGATCGGCGATCGCCTCGTCGATCTCGGCGCGACGCTGCTTGAGGTCGGCAAGGCGTTCGCGTGCGATGTCGTAGGTGCGGCGGAGCTGCGTTTCCTGACCATCCCCGAGCTCGTAGAGGTCCAGCAATTGCCGGATCTCTTCCAGGCTGAACCCGAACCGCTTGCCGCGCTGGATCAGCTTCAGGCGCGCCCGGTCGCGCCGCGTGAAGAGGCGCTTCTGTCCGTCGCGCACGGGGGCGAGCAATTCCTTCGATTCGTAGAACCTCAGGGTGCGCGGCGTGACGTCGAACGCGTCACACATATTCCGGATCGTCATTAGGTCTTCGGTCATCATCACGCCTTCGCTTGTCACCCGCCCGCCCACCGTATCTGCCGCATCGGCACCGGGTCGGGCAAGCAAAGGTTACGTTTACGTAATGCAAACGTTGCGTCAACTTTAGGCAAATTGGGTCAGTCGAGCGTCCGGGCGACGCGATCGCGGCTGGATTGAAGCTCGTCGATTGCCTTTTCTCGGCGCGCGAGATCCTCCCGCAACTCGGCAAGCTTGCGGTCGGCGAGCTCGACCCAAGCGCGCATCTGCGCGTCCGTCCCCTGATGATCGTAGAGCGACAGCCATTGCCGGATCTCCTCGAGGCTGAACCCCCAGCGTCGTCCGCGCATGATCAGGGTCATCCGCGCGACGCATCTGGGCCCGTAGAAACGCGCGCGACCGTCGCGCTGCGGCTCGAGCAGTTCGATATACTCGTAATAGCGCAGGGTGCGCGGCGTGACCTCGAACCGCGCGCACATCTCTTTCAGGGACAATCTCTCATCGCTCATGGCGGTCCCGGTGCTCCTTTCGGCGCGCGGCCGCCTCTTTCGTGATCGTCCGCATGAGCTCCTCGAGCAGGCGGTCGGGCCGGCTTGCGGATGCGGGTTCGGCGCGCGCGATGGCGGGCGTGCCGCGGATCCAATCGCCGCTTTCGGCGCAATTCAGGATGAAATGCGCCAGGTCCGCGCGCCGCGTCCGGATCAGGTCCGGCGCGATGCTTTCGGGCGTCACCACGTAATCCGCCGTCAGGTCACCCTCCATGAGCCAGCCGGGGCGCACGGCGGTCCAGTCGATGTCGGGGTTTGCACGCAGGATGCGCTCCATTTCGCCCATCTGCGTGAAGATGCGGTCGAGCGCAATCCCCGATGCCAGCCGGAACCAGCGCGGCCCGCGGTTGCGTGCGGCCACGAAACTGGCCGAGACGACGATCAGGCGACGCTGCCCATTGGCGCGCATGGCCTCGGTGATGCGAACGGCGCCTTCGGTATAGAGCGGCGGCGGCGCCAGAACGGCTTCGGGCGAGAGCCCCATGCCGATGGCCGAGATCACCACGTCGCATCCTTCGAGCGCCGCCCGCAGGTCGTCGCCCCGCACGTCGGCCGTGACCCGCTCGATCGTGCCGGGCAGCGTCGGATCGTCGGGAAATACGGGCTCAATCGCGCGGACCTTGTGCCCGCGCGACAGGGCCTGCGTCACGATCTGCCGGCCGGTGGCGCCGGTGGCGCCGATCACGGCGAGGCATAGAGGGTCGGTCATGGAATGCTCCGCGCTGTTGTCTGGGCAACGACGCGAGGCGCGGGGACGTTCCGGGATCGCGGCAGGTTGCCCGCGCCGGCGCTCAGTTCATGAAGCCCGGCGCGAGGATGTGGAACGCGTATCCCGCCACCAGGGCCGGCACGGCGGAATAGAGCGTGGCGACCACGGCCGCCCTCGGGTTGAGCGCGATGGCGGGAAAAAGCGCGTCGCCGTCATTCGAGATCGCATTGGCCATCAACGCCGAGAACGGAACCAGGCCGTTGACATAGAGGGTCGTGACCAGGACCTGCGGTCCGCATCCCGGCACGAACCCGATCAGCACCCCGACGAGCGGCAGGACAGGGGCGATCGCCCCGAACCAGGCCCGAAGATCGAGCCCCGCGAACGCCACCGCATAGTCATAGGCGAGATAGGCGCCGATCACCCAGATCGAGATGAACGCCGTCTCTTCGGCCATCCGGGCGACCGGAGGATCCTCGGGATTGGTCATCGCCTGCAGTGGCGAGGTCGCCCAGATGAAGAGCCCGATGCCCGTGCCGGCCAGCGCGATCCAAAGCACCGGCACGCCGAGGATCGTCGGCATGTCGATCTGCGCCAGTTGCGCGACGCCCACGATCAGGCCCGGCGCGCCGCAAACGAGATAGGCCATATGTTCCGGCCGCGTCCGACCGATCAGGGGCGGCGCATGCGGCGCGCGCGCGGCGTCGGTGCGCAGATCCACCTGCGGCAGCCGGTCGACGATCCAGCCCGACAGAACCCCGAGCGCCAGCGAGATCGGGAGGACCACCGCCGCCGCGTCGGGCCGCGTCGCGATCAGCAGGAACGCGGCGTCGCCCATCGTCGCGGTCAGCGTCGCGACCACGGCGCCGAAGCTCACATGCCCCGAGGAATAGGCGGCCACCACCACCACCGCGCCGCCGCAACCCGGTGTCGCGCCGAGCATGGCCGCGATCGGCACCTGCCAGCCCCGCGCATTGGCGAGGGCGTCCCCGATGCGGAACCGGAAGAGCCGCTCCGCCCCGTAGAACACGAACAGCGTGGCCGCCACGAACACGCTCACCTGAACGTAGGCGTCGGTGAGGAGCGCCCGTGTCAGCCGCCCGAGCTCGCCCGGCGCGACCGCGAGCGCGACGAGCGCCAGGGCAATCGCGAGCCGGCGGGGCCGTCGCGCGAACGGCGGCGCGGTCGCGACATGCGGCGCCTTGAGGACCGGGGAGGAGGTCGAGGACATGGTCTTCCTGCTCTTGCGAATTATTCTCATTAGTGAATTACATCTTGTCGATCCCGTTTCAAGCCCCATAGAAAGGGCGCACACGGGAATGCGAAGGAGCCGGCCGTGACGGATCGTGCCGAAATCGCGCGCCAATTCGTGGAGGTGATCCCCCATGCCCGTGATCTGGGCATGCGGCTGGTCGATCTTGGCGCGGGGGCTGCGGAAATCGAGATGCCCTACGACGCGAAGCTGGTCGGCGATCCCGCGACCGGCATCATCCATGGCGGCGCGGTCTCCGCGCTGATGGATACCTGCGGCGGTCTGGCGGTCATGCTGCACGACACCGCGCCCGCGGGCACGGCGACGCTCGATCTCAGGATCGACTACATGCGCCCCGCGACGCCGGGCCAGGCGATCCGCGCGCGGGCCGAATGCTACCACGTCACCCGGTCCGTCGCCTTCGTCCGGGCGCGCGCCCTCGACGACGACGAGGACGCGCCGGTGGCGACCGCGACCGGTGCCTTCACGATCGAGCCGGGATCCTCCGGATGAACCGGCCACCCCCAGAGCCCGTGCAGGTCATCAAGCATCGCCGCGACGCGGCGCTCGAGGCGCTGGTGGGCGGCATTCCCTATCTGCGCCATCTCGGCATCCGCTTCGAGCGGCGCGGCGACGAGCTGACGTCGATCCTGCCCTATGCCGACAAGCTGATCGGCAATCCCATGCTGCCGGCGCTCCATGGCGGGGCCACGGCGGCGTTCCTCGAGACCACGGCGACCATCGCGCTGGCCTGGTCGCGGCTCTGGGACGAGATCGAATCGGGCCGCGTCGATCCCGAGGCGCTCGGCCCCGAGACGATGCCGCGCATGCCCAAGACCATCGACATCACGATCGACTACCTGCGCTCGGGCCTGCCGCGCGACGCCTATGCGCGCGCGCGGATCAACCGCTCCGGCCGGCGCTATGCCAGCGTTCAGGTCGAGGCGTGGCAGGACAATCGCGACCGCCTCTATGCCCAGGCCCTGGTTCATTTCGTGATGCCGCATGCCCGCGGCGACGGCTGACCCCGCGCCGCGCGGGCCTCGCGACGTCACGCATCGCCGGGTGCTGGCGATCGCGCTGCCGATCGTGCTCTCGAACGCGACGGTGCCGATCCTCGGCGTGGTCGATACCGGCGTCGTCGGACAGTTGGGCGAAGCCGCGCCGATCGGGGCGGTGGGGATCGGCGCCGTCATTCTCACCGCGATCTACTGGATCTTCGGCTTCCTGCGGATGGGCACGACCGGCTTCGCGGCGCAGGCGCTGGGGCGCGGCGACGACGACGAAGCCGCCGCGATCCTGAGCCGCGCCCTCGGGATCGGGGCCTTCGCGGGCCTCGCGATGATCGTGGCGCAGGTGCCGCTCTTCTGGCTCGCCTTCCAGATCTCTCCGGCCAGCGACGCCGTGGAGGAAATGGCGCGCGCCTACATGCGAATCCGCGTCTTTTCGGCGCCCGCGCTCATCTGCCTCTATGCCGTGACGGGCTGGCTCATCGCGGCCGAGCGGACCCGCGGCGTCCTCGTCATCCAGCTTTTGATGAACGGGCTCAATATCGGGCTCGACCTGTGGTTCGTGCTGGGCCTCGGCTGGGGGGTGGAGGGGGTGGCGATCGCCACCTTCATCGCGGAATGGTCGGGGCTTCTCTTGGGCCTCTGGCTCTGCCGGTCGGCCTTCGCGACGCCGGCCTGGCGCGACTGGGCCCGTGTCGCCGATCCCGCGCGGCTGCGGCGCTTCGCGCAGGTCAACGGCGACATCCTGATCCGGTCGTTCCTGCTTCAGGCGGTGTTCGTCAGCTTCCTGTTCCTCGGCGCGGATTTCGGCGACGTGCCGCTCGCCGCCAATCAGATCCTGCTGCAATTCGTGAACATAACGGCCTATGCGCTCGACGGGTTCGCCTTCGCGGCCGAGGCCATCGTCGGCGGCGCCCTGGGCGCGGGTCGGCGCGATCTGTTCCGCCGCGGCGCGCTGCTCACGAGCGGGTGGGGGGCCGTGACGGTCGTGCTTCTGGCGCTGGGCTTCGCGATCTTCGGCAACGCGATCGTCGAGATCATGACCACCGCGCCGCAGGTGCGCGACGAGGCGCGGCGCTATCTGGGCTTCATGGTGGCGGTGCCGCTCCTCGGCTGCGCGGCCTGGATGCTCGACGGCATCTTCATCGGGGCGACGCGCACCGCCGACATGCGCAACATGATGGGGGTCTCGGTCGCGATCTACGCGGCTTGCGTTGCGGTGCTGGTGCCGGCCTTCGGCAATCACGGCCTGTGGATGGCGCTTCTGACGAGCTTCGTCGCCCGCGGCGCGACACTGGGCTGGAAATATCCCGCCCTGGAACGATCGGTCGGGACAATGGCGGACCCGCGCGCGCCCGGGCCCGGCACCTAGAGCCAGCTTTCGCGATCCGTCCCGACGGCCTCGGCCACGGTCGCGAACCCGTCCCGCGCGAGCAGCGCGTCGAGCTCCCGGGCGATGCGCGCCACGACGGACATGCCCTCGAAGACCATCGCCGTATAGAGCTGCACCGCACACGCCCCGGCGCGGATCTTGGCATAGGCGTCCTGCCCCGATGCCACGCCGCCCACGCCGACCAGCGGCAGGTCCGTCACGCTCGAGAGCTGCGCCAGCACCCGGGTCGACCGCACGAAGAGCGGCGCGCCCGACAGCCCGCCCGCCTCGCTTTGCGCCGCGGCGTCCAGCCCCTCCCGCGAGAGCGTGGTGTTGGTCGCGACGAGTCCCGCGACGCCGGCCGCCTCCGCCACGCGGGCGATGTCGCGAAGGCCCGCCTCGTCGAGATCGGGCGAGATCTTGACCAGGATCGGCACCGGCCGCGCAAGCGCCCCGTTCGCCTGCATCACCGTCTCCAGAAGCGCCGCCAGCGCCTCTGCCCCCTGCAGATCGCGCAGCCTTTCGGTATTGGGCGACGAGACGTTGACGGTCGCGAAGTCGATATGGGGCCCCGCGCGGCGCAGCACCTCGGCGAAATCGGCGGCGCGATCGGCGCTGTCCTTGTTGGTCCCGAGGTTCAGGCCGCGCGGCACGCCCGTTTGCATCTTTGAAAGTCGCCCGGCGATCGCCTCCACGCCGACATTGTTGAAGCCGAACCGGTTGATGACCGCGCGGTCCGAGCGCAGCCGAAAGAGGCGCGGCTGCGCATTGCCCTCCTGCGGCCGCGGCGTCGCGGCCCCGACCTCGACGAAGCCGAACCCGGCCCGCGCCAGCGGTGCCAGCGCTTCCGCATTCTTGTCGAACCCGGCGGCGAGCCCCACGGGATTGTCGAGATCGAGCGGCCCGATCCGCGTGCGCAGCCGCGTGGAGGTGACCGGCCCGCCGGGCAGCGGTACGATTCCCGCCTTCAGCGCGCGCAGCGCCAGCCCATGCGCCCGCTCCGGGTCGATCCGCTGAAGGGCCGCGAGGCCGAGCCGTTCGACCCCGTTCATCCCACCCGCCCGGGCAGGGGATGCGCTCCGTTCTCCTCGAAGAGCGGCGCGTGCCAGGCGATGTCGCCCCAGGCCAGCGGGCGATAGAGATGCGGGAACAGCGCGCCGCCGCGCGACGGCTCCCATTTCAGGGCTTTCCCGAGCGCGTCGGCGTCGCAGACGCACAGCACCAGATCGCCGGCCCCGGCGAAATGCTTCGACAGCGTCTCGGCGACCTGATCGGCGGTCGAGAAGTGGATATAGCCGTCGTCGCGATCGATCGGCGCGCCCGTGCTCTCGCCGCTCTGTCGCAACGCCTCGAATTCCGCGGGTCTGAAGATCTTGTAGATGTCCATGATGCGCCTTCTGCCACGGCCCCGAGGGCGAGGCCAGCCCCGGTCGGGCTTTGACAAGCGCGCCTTGCCTGCGCAAGGTTTGCGCGATGATCACACCTTTGGGGATTCCGCGCATGATCCGACGTCTTTCCAGTTCCGCCGCCGCACTCGGGCTTTTGACGGGCACGGCCGGGGCCTATGACCTCACCATCCTGCATACCAACGATTTCCACGACCGCTTCGAGCCGATCAGCGCCTATGACGGCCCCTGCGCCGCGGAGGACAACGCCGCGGGCGAGTGCTTCGGCGGCGTCGCCCGCATGGTCACGGCCGTCGCCGACGCGCGCGAGCGGGCAGGCGACAACGTGCTGCTGCTTGATGCGGGCGACTGGTTCCAGGGCTCGCTCTTCTACACGCAGTACAAGGGCGACATGGCGGCCGAGTTCATGACGAAGCTCGACTACGACGTCATGGCGGTCGGCAACCACGAATTCGACGACGGCCCCCAGGGCCTTGCCGACTTCGTGGATCAGGTCGAGTTCCCGGTCCTGTCGGCCAATATCGACGTGAGCCAGAACGACGCGCTGGCCGGCAAGATCGACAAGTCTACCGTGATCGAGCTCGGCGGCGAGCGGATCGGGATCGTCTCGGTCCTGGCGGAGGACACGCCCGAGACATCGTCGCCCGGCGACACGGTGATCTTCTCGCCCGCCGCCGACGCGGCGCAGGCCGAGATCGACGCGCTGACCGGGGACGGGGTCGACAAGATCATCTTGCTCACCCATGTGGGCCTGCCCGCCGACCGCGAATTGGCCGAGCAGCTCACGGATGTCGACCTGATCGTGGGCGGCCATTCGCACACGCTTCTGGGCGACATGGAGGGGGCGGCCGACACCTATCCCACGATGGTCAACGACGTGCCGATCGTACAGGCCTATGCCTACGGCAAGTATCTGGGCGAGCTGACCATCACCTTTGACGATGCGGGCGAGATCACCGGGATCGACGGCGCGCCCCTGCTGCTCGACGCCTCGGTCGCGGAGGATCCCGAGACGCTGGAGCTTGTGGCCGAGCGCGCCGAGCCGCTCGAGGAGCTGCGCCAGCGGGTGGTGTCCGAGACCACGGCGCCCGTCGAGGGATCGCGCGAGGTATGCCGCGTGCAGGAATGCGCGATGGGCAACCTCGTGGCCGAGGCGATGCTCGACCGCGTGGCCGACCAGGGCATCGAGGTCGCGATCGCCAATGGCGGCGGTCTGCGCGCCTCGATCGACGAAGGCGAGGTCACGATGGGCGAGGTGCTGACGGTGCTGCCGTTCCAGAACACGCTCTCGACCTTCGAGGTCGACGGCGCCACGCTTCTCGAAGCCCTCGAGAACGGGGCGAGCGGGATGGAGGAAGGCGCCGGACGCTTCGCGCAGGTCGCGGGGATGAGCTATACCGTCGATCCCTCGGCCGAGCCCGGCAGCCGGATCAGCGACGTGATGGTGGGCGGCGAGCCGCTCGACGAGGCGGCAACCTACGGCGTCGTGTCGAACAACTACGTCCGCAACGGAGGCGACGGGTATTCGATGTTCGTGGATGCCGATAATGCCTACGATTTCGGTCCCGATCTGGCGGATGTCACGGCAGAGTATCTCGCCGAAAACACCCCCTACACGCCCCAAACCGACGGTCGCATCACGGTGCGCTGACCCCTGCGACCGGGGCCGGCCGCGACGCCGGCCCCGGCAAATCTACGGCGCGGCGGCGCGGGCGAGATCGTCGAGCCCCGCCTGCATCGCCGAGAGGAAATCCCCCTCCGCGGGCCGGTGGGCCAGCGGCGGCAGGACCGCATCGTCGAGCCCCATCGACGCCACGCGGGCCCGGGCTGCATCGGGCGGCGCGGCCTCCCAGATCAGAAGATCCGCGCCCGTCTCGTCCACCAGCGCCTCGAGCGCGGCCCATTGGCCGGCATCCGGCATCTCGCCCGCCGCCCAGTCGAGCGCGTGGATCTCGAGCTTGTAGGCCCGCGCGAAATACTGATAGCGCGGATGCGTCGCCGCGATCACGCGCCCGTCGAGCGCGCGTCCCACCTCCGCGGCGCGGGCGTCGAGCGCCGCGAGATCGGCGGCGAGCGCACCGGCATTTGCCTCGACCGTCTCGGCCAGGTCCGGCATGGCCCGCGTCATCGCGCCCCCGAGCGTCACCGCCTGCGTGGCGGCCTGTTCGAAGTCGAGCCAGGTATGGCTCGCCATGCCGGTATGCGAATGGGCTCCGTCCGCGCCGTGGCTGTGGGTGATCGTCTCGGTCGGGATATACCCGCCGGCGAAGGGCGCCGACGTGTCGACGAGCCGCGCGCGCGGCAGCGACACGCGTGTCGTCCAACCGGCATATCCCGCCCCGTTGAGCGCCACGAGGTCGGCCTGCTGGATCGCCGCGATCTGGTTCGGCATGGGCCGCCACAGGGCCGGGTCGCGATCCTCCGGCACGTCGAAGAGCACCTGCACCCCGTCGCCCGCCAGACGTTCCGCGAAATAGGCGAGCGGATAGTTCACTACCGCCACCACCGGCCGCTCCTGCGCGGCGGCGGCCCCGGCGGCGAGGAACGTCGCGAGGATCAGATCCAGACGCATCAGCTTCCCCCCTCGCCGCGGGCGATGTCCTCGGGCGTCAGGACCCAGTAATCGGAATGGCCGTTGCCTGCATCGACCTCGATCACGACGCCGCGTGCCGCATGGCCCTCGGGCAGGGCGAAGCGCGTGACGCCTTCGGGGTCGATCGCGTGGCGTTCGATCTCGGCGCCCTGGTCGTCGACCACGCGGATCTCGCCCGTTTGCGGAAGCCTGCCCGACGAGAACGCCGCCTCGACATTGACCATGTCGTCCTCGACGAAGGCGAAGACGCGCAGGTCGTGCGCCGTCGCCGGCGCGGCGATCAGAACGGCAAGGATCGCGATCGCCGCGCGCATCATCGGCCCCATGCCTCGAAACGCACCCAGATCACGGCGCCGAGCTCGTGATCCTTGTCCACGCCCTCGCGCTGCATCGGCTCGGGCGCGGTGCTGAGGGCCGCGAAGCCCCACCAGCCCTGGCGCGGCGCGGCATAGGTGAAGACGCCGTTCGCATCGGCCTTGATCGTCTGGGTGATCATCAGGTCCGAGGGCACCTGCGCGTCGCCCTGCTGGTCGTAATACTCGACCTCGACCTCGGCATGGGGCACCGGTTCGCCGTCGAGCTTCACCACGCCCTGGAACACGTTGCCCGCCCAGAGCGCGAAGGGCTTGCTGAGCGGCACGATCTCGGTCCTGAGGCCCAGCTCGGCGTCCCAGCCCGCATCGTCGCCATAGGCCGCGACATAGGTCTTGGTGTAATGCGTGATGAAGACGTCTTCCTCGGGCTCCCAATAGGGCGCGGGCGTCATGGCGAAGACATGGGTTCCGGGCCGGTCGAGCGGGTAGGACATCTCGTAGCCCGGCGCGCCCATGATCGTGGTCTGCGACAATTGCTCGAGAAGCGAGACCGTCTCGCCCTCATGCGTCACGGTAAAGGCTTCCGGCCTGTCGAGCACCATGCCGCGCCCTTCGAACGGGTGCGAGAACGACAGCGCGAGCGCCACCGACCGGCCATCCTCCTGGCTCACCATGTTGTCCGACGGGACGATCATGCCGTAATGCGCGCCGGCGCCGCCCGCCCCGAGGGCAAGAAGGGCCGCGGCCAGGGGGAGATGTTTCATAACGTGCCTTTCCGTTCAGAGGGCCAGCAGCCATGCCACCAGCGCGTCACCGTGAGATTGCACGGCGATGACGAGGATCGCCGCAAGACAGATCGCCGCGCCCAGCAGGATCGCGATCTCGGCCAGCGCCAATGCCGCGATCATGCCACGCCCCGCCCCGAGCCGCCATGCCGTCGCCATCTCGGGCGCGCGCATCCGCCACGACAGGAACAGCGCCAGCCCCATGGCGGCCAGCGCCGCGATCCCGATGACCAGCGTCACCGCATCGAGCAGGGTGGCGATCCGGAAGATCCGCTCCACGAGTCCCGCCACGATCTCGGCCGGCACGACGATCTGGACGGGGTTGCCGGGGTCGAGATACCGCCCGCGCAGGATCGTGCCCGCGCGGGCGTCGTCGGGCACGACGATCACGGCCGTGAGCGGATAGCTCTCCGGCGCGCCGTGGAAATGGAAGCTGTCGATATTGGCCTCGGTGATCGTGGTATATTCCACCAGCGCCGCGTCTGCGGTGACGTTGCCGTCCTCCGCCTCGGCCGCGGGGATCGCATCCTCGTGCCCGTGGCCGATTCCGGCAATGACCCACGCCGTCTTGACGTCGGTGAAGACCACGTCGTCGTCGGGCGTGCCCGTGGGGGGCAGCACTCCGGTGACCCGCAATTCGAGCGGATAGACCCCGTCGAGATCGAAGAGGTTCTCGGGCGACGAGATCACGGTATCGCCCGGCCCGAGCCCCTGCCGTTCGGCCACCCGCGCGCCTAGCACCGCCTCGCCCAGAACGCCGAAGATGCGCCCCCGGGCGGGCGCGACGCCGCGGAACTCGAAATAGTCGATGCTGGTCCCGACGATGCGCGCGCCGCCCGTCTCGAACGCGGTATGAAGCGGGATCGGCAGGCCGAGCCGCGTGTCCCACACCGCCTCCAGCGCGGCCATGGTCACGGGATCGGGCCGGTCGGGCGAGAAATAGACCGCGCTCATCGCCAGATCGAGCCGCGAGCCCCGCGATCCCAGGACCAGCGGCGTGGCCTCGGCGCGCGCGGTCAGCGCCGCCTCCGATCCGCGCAGCAGCGTCTGACTGATGAGCGGCACGGCAAGGATCACCGCACCCACGGCAACCAGCAGAAGGCTCCGGGCCCAGCTCCAGCGCAGATGCGCGAAGGCAAGGTAGAGCGCGTTCACGGCCGGGCCCCGAGATCGGCAAAGTCGATCACGCGGTCGAAGCGCGGCAGCAGCGCGTGATCATGCGTCACGGCAAGGATCGTGGCGCCGCAATCCTGCGCGCGCGCGAAGAGCAGGTCGAGGATCTGGGTCTTGGTCGCCGGATCGAGGTTGCCTGTGGCCTCGTCGGCGAGGATCAGGCGCGGCTGCGTGACCAGCGCGCGGCAGATCGCGACGCGCTGCTGTTCGCCCTGGCTGAGCGCGCCGGGCCGCGTGCCGAGCCGCTCGGCGATCCCGCAGGCGCGGGCGAGATCCTCGGCGCGGTCGCGCACGTCCCGGTCGAGCCGCAGGCCCGGCCCCACGCGGCAGGGATAGAGAATGTTCTCGCGCGCGGTGAGATAGTCCAGCAACGCGAAGTTCTGGAACACGAAGCCGATGTTTCGCGCGCGAAACATTCGCCGCTGCCGCTCCGACAGGGACGCAAGGTCCTGACCCGCGACGGTGACGTCACCGCGCTCGGGGCGACTGATCCCCGAGACGAGATTGAGCAGCGTGGTCTTGCCCGTCCCGCTGGGGCCCACCACGGCGACGCGGGCCCCTTCGGCGACGGCGAGATGCGGTATGGCCAGTCGGAAGCGACCTACGGGATAGGCGAAGGAAAGATCGGCGATCTCGATCACTTGCCGAGTCCGAGCACGGTGCCGGGATCTTGCGGCCGGGGCTGCATGCCGCCCGCGCCACTCCGGTCGACATCGTTGAGCGTAAAGCCGGTCATGCGCCAGGCGCCGTCCACCGGTTCGACCACCAGTTCGGCCGCATAGACGTTGCCGCGCACGTGCAGGTGTTCGGCATGGCCCACCGTTCCGAGCACGCGCCACCGCGCATCGAGCCGGACAGTCCCGCCGTCGCGGCGCCCGCCGATGCGCAGCATCTCCATTTCGTGGATCGTCTGGTCCGGCTCGAGCCCGCCATCCGCCATCGCGCCCACCCGTTCGAGATAGAGCGCCTCGAGCGCGTCGCCGGCCGCGACCTCTTCCAGCCGGTCGTAGATCGCCGCCTCGTCCGTCCGGGCGAACGCGTCGTAGACCCGTGACAGAAGGGCGGGGACGACACGGTAGCTCTCGGCCGTGAGCTCGTCCGCATTCATCGTCCCGAGGTCCGGTACGGCGTGGCGCGCGGCGCCGGACGTGTCGCGCATCGCCGCCACGCCGGCGCCGATCGCGATCAGCGCCGCCAGCGCCGTCGCCGCTGCAATCCATCTTGGCAAAACGCGTTCCCCGTCTGTGGCGGGCCTTTCGGGAGGGGCGGCATGCCGCGACCCCGATCCCGAATATGACCGGGCACGCGCCGTTGGCAAGGCGCCTCGGCGCCCCTCAGGAGGCGGGATGGGCCTGGCGGAAGATACGCTGCACGACGCCCTTGATCGGATCGCCCGGTTCGTGATCCTCCTGCCGCCACCGTTCGAGCAGCGGCTGGCCGGAATTGCGGCAATGGACCTGCATCGCCGCGCGCGCCGCCGCTGCATCGCCCGCGCGCAGCGCGTCGAGGATCGCGTCGTGTTCCTGGCTGTAGAAGCGCGCAATGTCCGCGTCGCTGCGCCGGTTGTCGAGCCGCGTCCATTCGGGAAATTGCTGGCGGACGCGCCAGAACTCCTCGATCAGCCAGACGAAGATCGAATTGCCGGTGGCGCGCGCGAGGATCAGGTGGAATTCGCGGTCATGCGCCTCGGTCGCCTGCAGCGGCAGATCCGCGTCGCACATGCCACGGATGCAGCGTTCGAGGGCCGCGATCTCGGTCGCGCCGACCAGCATGGCCGCCGTCGCCGCGATCTCGGGCTCCAGCGTCACGCGCGCCTCGACCAGCTCGAAGAAGCCCGGCAGGTCGGAGCGGTGCTCGGCCCCTTCGGGCAGCGGATCGGCGACGAAGGCCCCGGCGCCGAACCGGGTCACGACATAGCCCATCAGCTCCAGCGCGATCATCGCCTCGCGCACGGTCGTGCGGCTGACCCCGAGGCGCGCGACGAGATCCTTGTCGGCGGGCATCTTGGTGCCGCGCGCGAAATCGCCGGCCCGGATGCGGGCGGCGATCTCGTCGGCAACCAGGCGGTAGCGCGGGGTCTGGACGATGGGGCTCAGCATCGCATCCGGATCACGCGGCCGGCTGGTCGTCTTCGATGTAGAAGCGCACGTTCTCCTCGAAGCCGTCATCGGCCTCGAGACCCAGCGCCCGGGCCTTTTCGGTCCGGTAATCGTAGCGCCAGCCGCGCACGATCGAGGCGATGTCCTCGTCGCCTTCCCACTTGATGAGCTTCGCGGGCTCGGGTCCGGCGACATTGGTCAGGGCGTCGATCATCTGCCGGATCGACAGGCGCTGGCCCGGCATCGTCATGCAGCGCTGCTGTCCCAGATCGGCGGCGTCGAGCTCGGCGCCCTTGATCAGGTTCTCGACGCATCGCCGTGGCGACAGGTAGAAATGCTCCTGGCTCTCGTCGACGGGACAGATCGCCTCCTGGCCGTTGAGCGGCTCGCGGATGATCGACGACATGAAGGACGACGCGGCGCGGTTGGGCTTGCCCGGACGGACCGAGATCGTCGGAAGCCGGAACCCGCGCCCGTCGATGAAGCCCTTGCGCGAATAGTCGTTCACGAGGAATTCGCCGATCGCCTTCTGCGTGCCGTAGGAGGTCTGCGGATTGGGGATCGTGTGATCGGTGATCGGGTCGGGGACCTCGCCGCCGAAGACCGCCAGCGACGACGTGAAGACCACGACCGGCGCCGTGCCGAGCGCGCGGCACCGCTCGAGCACGTTGAGCGTGCCGTAGAGGTTGACCTGCATGCCATCGTCGAATTCGGCCTCCGCGTGGGACGAAACCACGGCCGCGAAGTGAAAGATCACGTCGGTATCGCCCGCGATCATCCCGTCGACCTGGGCGCGATCGGTGATGTCGCAGGCCGCGGTCTCGACCGGGAAGGGGGCCTCGATCGGCTCGGGCGTGGCGATGTCGGCCAGCGTGAGCCGCGTGATTTCCTGGCCGCGGAGCGTCTTTCGCTGGGCCAACTGATGCGCGACCTTGCGGCCGATGAAGCCGCCGCCGCCGATGATGAGTACGTTCATGGGTTCTGGACTTTCTGTCGCGAAGCGGGGCGGCGGCGTCCGCCGCCCCCTTCGGGAATCACTGGGCTTCGGTATCCGAATTGGCTTCGGAGCCGCTCTCGTCGGAGCTTTCGACGCCGAGGCCGATGCGCTGCTGGAACGCCTTGTGGCTTTCGACGAGCTCGGCCGTCTCGGGCGTGCGCTCGGCCCAGGCATCCCACCGCTTCACGGCGGCGGCGCGGAAGGCGGCGCGGTCCTCGTCGGACCAGTCATGCAGGGTGACGCCCTGCTCAGGCAGCTGGACCGAGGCCTCGCCGTTGGCGACCAGCGTGCTCAGCATCAGCTTGAGCGAGATCTGGTCCATCGCGGTTTCCAGGATCGCCTTGTTGGCATCGCTGAGCTCGTCCCACACGGCGGTCGAGCAGGCCAGGTGGTCGGCCGACATCGAGTGGAAGCCGGGATAGGTCGCGTGCGTCGCGACGTCGTAGATGCCGAGGCCCACGTTGTTGGCGAGCGTGGAGGCATCCGCCCCGTCGATGATGCCGGTCTCGAGCGCGGTGAAGATCTCGGTGAAGTCCATCACGATGGGCGTGGCGCCGAGTTCGGCGAAGATCTCGCTTTCCATGCCCGGGGGCGAGCGGAACTTCCAGCCTTCGAGGTCGTCGAGACCTTCGAGCGGGGCCGTCGAGTTCATCGATTCCTGACCGCCGGTATAGGCACCGATGAAGTGCATTCCGTTGGCCTCGTAGAGGTTCTGGATCGCCTCCTCGCCGCCGCCGTAATCGATCCAGGCGAGGAATTGCAGCGGCGTGTCGTAACCGCCCATCGGGTCGGCCACGAACTGGAACGCGGGGTTGAGCCCGGTCTGGTAGCTGCCGTTGGTCATGTCGCAATCGAGGATGCCCTGCGCCGCGGCGGTGAAGGTCTCGGCGGTGGCGACCACCGGAGAGCTGTAGAACATCTCGATGGTCAGATCGCCGCCCGACATCGTCTCGACGTTCTCGACGAATTCGCCGATCAGATCCCCCCAGACCGATTCGGGCGATTGGTGCGTCTGCATGCGCAGGTTGGTCTGCGCGCCAGCCGCGCCGGCCGCGAGAATGGTGCCGCAGAGCAATGTGGCAAATGTCTTGGACATGAGGTTTCCTCCCTGAAAGTCGTCCCGTGGAGGAAAGCCTAGCGGCCGGTCCGCTCGATTGCCAGACAATTCGGCAATCGAGCGCGGGCGTCACATCCGGGGACGTTCGCGGCCTTCCCCGTCGCGTTCGATCCGGACGGGGATGGATTTCGAGGCGGGCGTCTTCGACGTGATGTCGTGATGCGCGATCGAGATCAGCACGTTGCATTCGGGATAATAGGACGCGACGGTGCCGCGCGGGATCTCGTAGGGGATGACCGCCAGCCCGCCCAGGCGGCGCGTCTCGTCGTCCTCGGCATCCGACAGGAGCGCCACCAGATCGCCCTTGGCAAGGCCCGCCGCGCGCATGTCGTCCTCGTTCATCAGAAGGACGTCGCGTGTCCCCTCGATGCCGCGGAACCGATCCGAATAGCCGTAGATCGTGGTGTTGAACTGATCGTTCGAGCGTATCGTGATGAGCCTGTAGCGGCCCTCCATATCGTCGAAGCTGACCGAGTTGAGCCTGTCGGGCGCGGTGAAGATCGCCTTTCCGGGTTCGGTCTTCCAGATACGGTCATGCGCCGCGATCCCGCGCCAGAAGCCGCCGGGCGTATGCAGACGCGCGTTGTACCTGCCGAAATCGTCGGGATAGGTCGCCTCGATCAGGTCCCGCACAAGCCCGTAATCGGCCTGCCATTCGTCCCATCTGAGCTTGGGGTTGTCGCCGCTCAGGGCCCGGCCGAGCGCGCAGACGATGGCCATCTCGCTGCGCAGATGCTCGGAGGCGGGCGTGCGCTGGCCGATCGAGCCATGGATCATCGAGAAGCTGTCCTCGATCGAGATGGTCTGGTTGCCGGTCGCCTGGATGTCGCGTTCGGCGCGCGAGAGGCAGGGCAGGATATAGGCGTGTTTCGCCGGGAAGAGATGGGTGCGGTTGAGCTTGGTCGAGATCATCACGCTGATCTCCTGACCGGCCCAGGCGTCCTCCATCCTGGCCTGTTCGGGCACGGCGCGCACGAGGTTGCCGCCGAGGCTGACGAAGCCCTTGATGCTGCGGTCGAAGAGGCCCTGAACGGCGTCGACGATATGGGTCCCGTCCTCGGTGGGCGGGTCGAAGTCGAAGAGTTCGCGCAGGCGGTCCATGGGAACGAGGTTGGCCTTCTCGGCGATACCGACGGTGCGCTGGCCCTGCACGTTGGAATGGCCGCGCACGGGGCACATGCCCGCGCCCTTGCGGCCGATATTTCCGCGCAGCATCATGAGGTTGACCAGCATGCCGATGTTGAGCGCGCCATGCGCATGCTGCGTCAGGCCCATGCCGTAGACGCCGATGACGCGCTCGGCCGCCATGTAGGTCGCGGCCGCGTCGCGCAGATCCTCCTCGGCAAGGCCGCTCTCGCGCACGATATCGGGCCATTGCGTCTTGCGACAGACATCGAGGAAGGCGTCGAAGCCGGTCGTGTGCTCCTCGATGAAGGCCACGTCGAGGATGCGGGCGCCGCCCTTTTCCTGCGCGGCGTCGTCGGCCTCGATCACGGCCTTGCAGATCCCGAGGATGGCGGCGACGTCGCCGCCCGCGCGGACCTGGTGATACTGATCCGAGATGATCGTCTCGTGGCCCGTCGCCATGTGCAGCGGGTTCTGCGGGTCGACGAACGACACGAGGCCCTGTTCGCGCAGCGGGTTGAAGGTCACGATCTTCGCGCCGCGGTTCTTGGCCTCCTTGAGCGGATGCAGGAAGCGCGGCGAGTTCGTGCCGGGATTCTGGCCGAAGAAAAAGAAGCAGTCGGTCGCCTCGAGATCCTCCCAGATGACGGTCCCGACGGGCGAGCCGATCACCTCCTTGAGGCCGACACTGGTCGTCTCGTGGCACATGTTCGACGATTGCGGCAGGTTGTTGGTGCCGAAGAGGCGCGCCACGAGGGCGTAGAGATACGAGGCCTCGAGCCCCGCATGGCCGGAGGAATAGAACACCACCTCGTCGGATTTCAGCGTCTTGAGGACCTCGGCGATCCCGGCGATGGCCTCGTCCCAGCCGACCTCGACATAGCGGTCGGTTTCGGCATCGTAGCGCAGGGGCGCGGTGAGGCGCCCCGTCCGCTCCACGTCGTGATCCTTCCAGCTCCGCAGCTCCGTGACGGTGTGGTCGTTCCAGAATTCGGGCGTGCAGCGGTCGCGCGTCGATTCCCAGAGCGTCGCCTTGGCGCCGTTCTCGCAAAACTCAAACTGCTTGTAATTGGCGGGCTTGGGCCAGGCGCAGGAGGTGCACATGAAGCCGCGCGGCTTGTTCTGTCGATGCAGGGTCTGGAAGGCGCCGGGTTCCGCCCGGCTGGAGGCGAGCACCTCCTTGATGCCGCGCATCGAGCCCCAGCCGCCGGCGGGGCCGCTCTTTTTCGGAAGATCGTTCACGTCGCTCATTCTGGCCTCTTCCGTGTTGGTGCGCCGCTCCCCCCGGAAGCCCGCGCGATGGCGCGGGGTTCGGGGGACGGGCGGGGCTATTCTTCGTCGCGGATCTCGCTGACCTCGCCGGGATTGACGGCGGGGGCCGCGTTCCCGAAGGCATTGCGCACGAAGGTCGCGACCTGCGCCACCTCCTCGTCGGTCAGCTTCCAGTCGAAGGCCGGCATGGCGTGCGGCGTGGGATAGGCGTCGGTGACGGCCGAACGCGCGCCCTTGAGGATGATGTGGACGAGCGAGGTCGGATCGGTCGCCTGCGCGAGCGACGAGCCCGCGAGGGCGCCGAACATGCGCTCCACGCCTTCGCCCTCGATCCCGTGGCAGGCGGCGCATTGGGTGGCATAGATCTCGCCCCCGGCGATCATGATCCCGTCGGACTCCGCGAGCGGCTCGGGGTCTCCGATCTCGGGCTCGTCGAACGGCAGGTCGCGGATATAGGCGACGATGGCGGCGATATCCTCGTCGGTCAGGTACTGCGTCGACTTCTGGACGACCTCGGCCATCGGGCCGATCGCGGCGGTGCGCCCGTTGCGGCCGGTCTTGAGGAAGGCGGCGAGGTCGTCGTCCGACCATTCGCCGATCCCCTCGTGGGGGCCGGTATCGCGCAGGCTCGGCGCGTACCAGCCCTCGGCATGGCCGCCGGTATAGCTCGCCGCGCCGCCCTGCTGCGCGCCCAGCAGGTTGCGCGGGCTGTGGCAGGCCGAGCAATGCGCCAGCCCCTCGACGATGTACTTGCCGCGGTTCCAGAGCTCGGATTTCTCGGGCGCGGGTTCGAAATCGCGTTCGTCGAAGAAGAGCAGGTTCCAGCCCCGCATCGAGGTGCGGATGTCCAGCGGGAATGGGATCTCGGGCTCGGGGATGCGGTTGCGCACGGGCTCGATCGTCTGGAGATAGGCGAAGATCGCGTCGCTGTCCTCGCGCGTGACCACCGTGAAGTTGGTATAGGGAAAGGCGGGATAGAGCCGGCTTTCGTCGTGGCTGATCCCTTCGTTCATGGCGCGATAGAAATCGTCGGCCGACCAGGCCCCGATCCCGGTCTCCTCGTCGGGGGTGAGGTTCGCGGAATAGATGACGCCGAAGGGGGTGGGCAGGCCGAAGCCGCCGGCCATCCACTCGCCGCCCTCGACGGTATGGCAAGCCTCGCAATCGCCCATCCGCGTGAGATAGAGGCCGCGCTGCACCGACGACCAGGTGTTCTGGTCCTGCGCCAGGGCGGGCATGGCCAGCGGGATCGCGGCGAGGATCATGGGGGTCAGGAGATGTTTCATGCCTGCACCAGCGGTCCGGGGTTCTGGAGATAGCTGCGCTTTATCTCGGCCAGAGAATGATAGGCGAGCGCGGCCACCGTGGCGGTCGGGTTGTAGCCCGGATTGTGCGGAAAGTTGCCCGCGCCCATCAGGAACAGGTTCGAAATGTCCCAGCTCTGGTTGTACTTGTTCGTCACGCTGTTCGAGGGACTGTCGCCCATGATGTGCCCGCCCGTGTTGTGCGTCGTCTGGTAGGGGGTGATGTCGTAGGGCGTCTTGAGCGGGCTCACATCGACGCGGCGGCCCCCCATGGCGCGCGCGATCTCGGCCACGCGGTCCGTGAGGTAGTTCGACATGGCGATGTCGTTCTGCTTGAAATCGAAGGTCAGCCGCATCAGCGGCCGGCCATAGGCGTCGCGATAGGTCGGATCGAGATCGAGATGGTTGCCGCGATAGGAATGCACCGCCCCGTGCGCGCCGACGCCGATCGTGTGGTTGTAGTTCTCGCGCACCGCCTGTTTCCATCCGAGGCCGAAGGTCGGCGTGTCCGAGGGCACGGGATGATGCTCGATCGGGCGGCCGTTGGTCTGCCATTGCGCGATGTAGCCGCCGCCGATGAAGCCGAGGCCGGTATGGTCGAAATTGTCGCCGTTGAACTCGTCGATCACCTGACCGAGCGCGCCGGCCCCGACGAAGGGGTTCACCGCAAAATCCTGGTCGTAGAACACGTTGGCGCCCGACATTGCCTGATAGGCGTAGTTGCGCCCGACCTGGCCTTCTCCGGTCTGCGGATCGTAGATCTCGCCGATCCCCGACTGCATCAGCAGGTTCACGTTGTGGGTGATATAGGTGCAGAGGAACACCATGTCGGCGGGCTGGAAGAATTCCTCGCCCTCGGTGGTCACGTAGGTGACGCCGGTGGCCTGGCCGTCGCGCGTCTCGACCCGCAGCACCATGGCGCCGGTCCGCAGCGTGAAGTTCTCGCGCTGCATCAAGGCCGGCAGGATCGTGGTGGCGGAGGTCGCCTTGGAATAGTTGCCGCAGGCGTATTTCTCGCAGAACCCGCAATAGGAACAGGGCGCGAGAGAAACGCCAAGCGGGTTGGTATAGGCCTGGCTCATGTTGGCCGAGGGACCCGGAAACGGCTGATAACCGAGCTCGCGCGCCGCATCGGCGAATCTGAGCGGGGCGGCGACCATCTCCATCGGCGGGTTGGGATATTCCGACGATCGCGGACCCTCGAACGGGTTGCCGCCATCCTGGATCTCGCCGCCCAGGTTGCCGGCCTTGCCGGCGATGCCGCAAAGCTTGTCGAACGTGTCGTAATGCGGCTCGAGCTCGTCATAGGTGACGCCCCAGTCCTGGACCGTCATGTCCTCGGGGATCGCATCCTCGCCGTAGCGTTCGATGTTGTGCGACCGGACCTGGAAATCGGTGGGCAGGAAGCGCCATGTCTGGCCGTTCCAGTGCACGCCCGAGCCGCCGACATTGGTGCCGGGCAGGAACGAGCCCAGCATCCGCATCGGCAGCGCCTCCTGGCCGCCCTCGTTGCGGAAGGTCAGGGTCTCGCGGCTCAGATCCTCGAAGAGTTCGTCGCGGTAGCGATAGCGGACCTCGTCCTGGGCGTTGTTGACGGCATAGTCGGTCGAGGTATCGCGCCAAAGCCCGCGTTCGAGCGCGATCACGTCGAGCCCTTCGCGGGTCATCTGTTCGGCCACGATCGCACCGGTCCAGCCGAACCCCACGATCAGCACCTCGCGGCGGGGAAGGATTGTCGTCATGGGACCATCCTTCCGCCTACGGAAACGGGCTCGAGGATGACGGCCTCGCCGCCATGGTCGATCCATGGTCTGTAATCGTAGCGTGCGCCGGGGAAATTGATCATGCGCCATGCCTCCATGTTGCGGTTTCCGCCATAGACGGGATCGCCGAAATACCCCTCCTGCGTGTTCTGCCACAGCGTGTCGAAGAAGGTCTTGGCGTCGGTATGTGCGAGCGTCTCACGTCCTTCGGAAAGACGCGTCAGCACGAGGTCCTGTTCCTCGGGTCCGAGCTCGACGAAATCGGGCTGGCCGGCATCGGCCAGTCCCTGGCGGATATCGGCGATCGCCTGGCGATAGAGCAGGGCGGGGGCCTGCGCCTGGTAGCCCTGGGTCGCCAGGCCGTCGCGGAACGGCCCCTGCATGTAATAGATGTCGCCGCGGCCATAGGCGCCGGCGAGCTGGTGATCGATGAAATCCACGACGCCCAGCTCGGAGGCGGAGGGAAAGTCGTCCGCCGGGATCAGGCGATCGACCGCCGCCGTCACGAACGCACGTTCCTCGGCGGTGAAGTAGACGTCGTCGGGATCGAAGGCCGGCGGCGGAAGCGAGGCGCCGGGATGCCACGGGATGCCCCCGCGATATTCGCGCGCCGAGGCGGCGGCGGTGAGGGCGAATGTCGAGACACCCGCGAGGAAAGCGCGTCTGCTCATCTGCATCTAGGCTGTCCCTTTCATTTCGGTATCGAGATGTTGCGCGAAGATCCCGGGAGGATCCAGTTCGAATGCACCTTTTGCGGTAATCTGTCCGTGTCTCTACATGCGCACGGCGAGGTTCGACATGATCCACAACGTGCCGAAGGCCATGATGCCGAGCAGCAAGACGGTGAAGAGCAGCATCAGCAGATCCTCGCGCTTCTGCCGGCTGAGGTCGATGTGAAGGAAGATGCGCAGATGCACGACGATCTGCACGATGGCCAGCACGATCAGACCGGGGATCATCCAGTCCCGCGGGACGAGGCCGCTGATCACGGTGGCGAAGGACGCGACGGTCAGCAGGATGGACAGGACCAGGCCGAGCGAATAGAAGCTCCGCTCCTCGCTCTCCTCTCCGGTGACGCTGCGCACCATCGTCTTGATATTCGGTTTCATGCGATCCCCGCCAGAAAGACCATCGAGAAGATCCCCACCCACACGATGTCGAGGAAGTGCCAGTAGAGGCCGAGCCGGGTCACGCGGCTCTTGATGTCGTCGGTCAGCCCGAAGATCAGGATCTGCGCCGTCATCGCGCCGACCCAGAGAAGACCCGCCGCCACGTGCAGGCCGTGCAGGCCCACGAGCGCCCAGAGCGCGCTGAGATAGCCGGACCGCTGCGGCACCGCGCCGATCTCGATCCAGTGGCGGAAGTCGAGGAATTCGATGATCAGGAAGCCCAGCGCCGAGGTCGCCGCGAAGCTGAGATAGAAGAGCGTGCGCCAGCGTCCCTCGTGGTACTTCATCGACAGGCTCGCCCAGCTGAACGCGAAGGACGATCCCAGCAGCAGCGCGGTCTGGATCGCCACGCTGTGCAGATTGGTGACCTCGCGCGGGCCGGGGCCGCCCGCCGTCGCCTCGACCATGGTGCCGAAGATGGCGAAGACCAGCCCGAAGGTCACCAGATCGCTCATCAGGAAGACCCAGAACCCGAACACCTTGACCTCGGCGTCGTGGGCGCCTTCGCCATAGCCGAGATTCATCCCCGGATGGGCGTTCATCGGTTTGGCATTGCTCATGTCGCCTCCGCCATGTCGGTCGCGGCGAAGCCGCGGTTCATCCGTTTCGTCTCGTGGTCGCGGTCGACGGGCGTCGCCAGATCGATCGCCTCGATCCAGGCCTGGTTGGAGCGGTGCACCTCCTTCGCCGGGATGACCACATGCGGATGGTCGCGCAGCGAGTGACCGATCAGCCAGATGAGAACGCTGACCGCCGAGAGGGCCGCGAGCCACCAGATCCACCACGTCAGCGCGAAGCCCAGTCCGGTGGTCGCGAGAAAGCACATGACGCCCGCCATCGTGCTGGGCGGCAGGTGGATGTCGCGATATTCCTCGGGCACCACGTAGGGCCGCCCCTCGACCTTCTCGAGCGCGAAGGCGTCACGCGCCCTGACCTGCGGGATCACCGGGAAGTTCCAGTGCGGCGGGGGCGCCGGCGTCGCCCATTCCAGCGTCCGCCCGTCCCACGGATCGCCGAGCGGCACCGCCAGGTCGCGGCGGTTGCGGATCGAGACGACGAAGGTCCCGACGAGGCCGGCGAACGCGGTCAGCAGGACGAAGGCCCCGAGCAGCGTGACGATCATGTAGGGCACGAATTCGGGGTTGTCGTAGGCCGAGGACCGGCGCGGATACCCCATGAGCCCGACCACGTAGAGCGGCAGGAAGGTCATCGAGAACCCGGCGATCCAGAGCGCGGCCGTGACCTTGCCCCAGGTCTCGTGAAGGCGGAAGCCGAACGCCTTGGGAAACCAGATGTGGATGCCCGCGAAGATCGCGAAAAGCATGCCCGGCAACAGCACGTTGTGGAAATGCGCCACGATGAACTGGGTGTTGTGGACCTGATAGTTGATCGCCGGATTGGCGAGGATGATCCCCGAGAAGCCGCCGATCGTGAAGAGGATGAAGAAGCCCGCCATGTAGACGATGGGCGTGGTGAAGCGGATCCGCCCGCGCCAGAGGGTCGCCATCCAGACATAGACCTTCACGCCCGTCGGCACCGCGATGATCGCCGTCGCGATCCCGAAGGCCGCGTTGATGGTCGGCGACTGCCCCATCGTGAAGAAGTGGTGCAGCCAGACGCAGAAGCTGATGACCGCGATCGACATGGTGGCCCAGACCAGCGACGTGTAGCCGTAGAGCTGTTTCGCCGCGAAGGTCGAGGTGAGCTCGGAATAGATGCCGTAGGCGGGCAGGATCAGGATGTAGACCTCGGGATGCCCGAACATCCAGAAGAGGTTGGCGTAGTTCATCATGTTGCCGCCGAGGTCGTTGGTGAAGAAGTGGAACCCGGCCAGCCGGTCGAGCCCCTGCATCAGCCCCGCGACGGTCAGCGGCGGCAGCGCGAAGGTCAGCAGGATCGACGTGCAGAGCGCGGTCCAGCAGAAGACCGGCATGTGCAGGTACTTCATCCCCGGCGCGCGCATCTTGTAGATCGTCACGGCGAAGTTCATGCCCGAGAACATCGACCCGAACCCCGAGATGACGATCGCCCAGACCCAGTAATCCGGCCCCGGCCCGGGATCGAAGGCGGCGCCGGTGAAGGGCGGGTAGGCGGTCCAGCCGCCGGTCTCGAACACCCCGAGCACCAGGCTGATCATCACCAGCGCGGCACCCGCCGCGGTCAGGCCCAGCGAGATCTGGTTGAGCATCGGGAACGCCATGTCGCGCGCGCCGATCTGGAGCGGGATCAGGTAGTTCATGAAGCCGGTGATGAAGGGCATCGCCACGAAGAAGATCATGACGGTCCCGTGCGTCGAGAAGAGCTCGGCCCAGTGGTGCGGCGTCAGGATTCCGCCGTCGAGCGCGGTGGCCTGGTGCGTCCGCATGACGACGCCCTCGAAGATGCCACGCGCGAACATCACGAAGCCGAGCACCATGTACATGATGCCGATCTTCTTGTGATCGACGCTCGTCAGCCATTCGCGCCAGAGCCAGCCCCAGCGTCGGGTAAAGGTCAGGAGGGCCACCACCGCCACGGCACCCAGAACGGCGATCCACGCCGCGGCCGAGGCGACGGCGGTGTCGATGCTGGGATCCTTGAACACCTCGAATAGCGTCACGTCGGCCCATGTCAGTCGGCCGAAGATGTTATCCATCGGGCAGCTCTCCCAGATTGGCGATCGTGAGTGCGGCGGGCGCGCCGCAGATTCCGCCCTGGGCGAAGGCGTCGCTCGCCGGGCCGGTCGAGGGCGGCCGGCCATTCTCGCCGAACACCACGGCGATATCGGGCAGGCTGGCGGTCTCGGGGTCGTAGACCGGGCTGCCCGGTTGATTCTCGGGCGCGATCGCCTCTCCGGTGACGTAGCGGGCGACGATCCGCAGGAACAAGCGCCTGTCGGGAAGCGTGAAGACCAGCGGACCGTCGCCCTCCTGGCCAAAGGCCTCGCGCGCCTCGTCGAGCGTGCCGCTGGCGGCGAGGCGGGCATAGGCGCGCTCGTCGAGGGGCGGCGCGCCGGTCGCGGCGGCGGTCCAGAGGATGTATTCGTCGCGCGGCACCGCGCGGACGGGGGACCGCTGTTCGGCGAAACCGGGGCCGTTATACTGGGTATTCTCGGCGAAGGTCTCGCCCACGCGATCGGCGATGAAGTTGAGCCGCGTCACCATCCCCGGCATCGCGTAGATCTGCCCGGCGAGCCCCGGAGCCATGAAGCTCTGCATCACCGTGTCGGTCGTCAGACGCATCGTGACGGGGCGATCCACGGGCACGACCAGCTCGCCGACCGTCGCGATCCCCTCGTCGGGATAGATGTGCAGCCATTTCCAGTCGAGCCCGACCGTGTCGATCGCCACCGGCGGACCCTCGAGCCGGATGTCGAAGCCCTCCGCCATCTCGAGGTCGATCTCGCGGTAGGGATCGATGCGGACCGTCGCCTGCGTCAGCCAGATCCCGAGCGCGATGACGATCAGGACCGGCACGCCCCACATGGCGATCTCGAGCCGGGTGTTGAAGCTCCAGCCCGGCGCATAGCCGGCATCGCGATTCGACCGGCGATAGCGCCACAGGATCCACGGCGCGCCGACCAGGACCGGCAGCACCGCGATGAGGATGAGCACCGAGGCCCAGATCAGCTCGAGCCGCTGGAACCGCGCGATGGGCCCGAGCGGATCGAGAAAATTCGCGATATCGGCCCATGCAGCCGCCGGAACGATCGCAAGGAGTGCACCCAGAGGCGCCCTGCAGGCGCGAAGGCGTGACCGGCGGGGAGATTGCATCAGACGATTGCTCGTTAATCAGGATTGCGCGTGCCAGACGACCGTACTCGGCGGAGAAGTTCAAGGCCCGATGGGGACGCGACCGCACCTTGTCGTCGAATGTGCCCGCCGATCGTGCAGCGAACGGACGGATCGGTCCGATTGCGTCCGGGCGGGCACGGAGAGGCGCCGCTAGTCGGCGGCCTCCTTCGACGGGGATTTCGACGGATCGGCCGGTCTGCCGTCGGCGGCAGCCTCGGGGATCTTGAAGTCCTCGTGGTAGGACCGCTCGACATTGACGTCCCAGACATCGTGCGTCTCGCCCAGGATGTTGCGCGCGGCCAGCATCGCCGACAGCATCGAGTGATCCTGGTTGTTGTAGCGGTGCTGTCCGTTGCGCCCGACGGTCTGGAAGTTCTCGAGCTTCTTCAGCCAGTCGACGATCGTGTCGAGCGCGGCGCGGTACTGCCCGTCATAGACCGGATAGGCCTTGCGCTGGCGGATCACCTTGTAGTCGACGACGCTTTTCGCAGGGGCGAGGCCCAGCTTCTCGAGCTCGGCGGCGGCCAGATCGCGCAGCGCGTCATCCTCCATAGACCAGAGGCCGTCGCCTTCGTGGCAGAAATACTCCATCCCGATCGACGCCGTCTCGGGATCGGCCAGCATCTCCTGCGACCAGGCGCGGAAGTTCTGGATCCGCCCGACCTTCACGTCCGAGCTGTGCACGTAGATCCAGTTGTCGGGAAACGGATCGGCGTGGTCGAGCACCAGCGTCACGATCAGGAAATCGCGATAGGCGAGCCGCGCGGCCGCCGCGCGGACCTCGTCGGGCGGCGGCGGGTCGAACGCGGCGATGAGATCATCGAGCGCCATGGAATTCACGAAATCCGAGCCCTCGACCCGCTCGACCGGCTGCGGCGTGCCGTCCTCGGACCAGGGCCGCACGTCGACGGAGGTGACGCGCATGCCGTCGCGCTGGATGCCCAGAACCTCGGTCTGCAAATCGACGCGGCCGCCGCGTTCGGTGACGATCTCGGTCACGCGCTCCCACATCATGCCGGGTCCGAGACGCGGATAGCGGAATTCCTCGATCAGCGAGGCGGTGTCGTTGGCGCCGGTCAGCGCGTTCATCACCGCCTTGGGCAGCGACAGGTTCTTGATGCGCTGTGCCGCCCAGTCGGCCTGGATCTGGTTGGGCGGGATGCCCCAGACCTTTTCCGTGTAGGTGCGGAAGAAGTGCATGTAGAGGCGGCCGCCGAATCGGTTGATCACCCATTCCTCGAACGTGTCCTCGCGGCTATGCGGCCGCGCCTTCCACTTGAGATACGAGATCGCGATGCGCGACGCCTCGTAGGGGCCGAGATTGCCCAGGGCGTTGAAGATCTTGAGCGGATAGTCGAAGTAACGGCCCTTGTAGTAGATCCGGCTGGTCCGCGGCACGAGGATGAAATCGTCGCCCAGAACCTCGGTCCACATGTCCTCGACCTCGGTGACCTTGGTGAAGAACCGGTGGCCGCCGATATCGAAGCGGTAGCCCTTGTGCGACTCGGTGCGCGAGATCCCGCCCACCATCGTGCCGGCCTCGAAGACCCGGACGGGCTGCGTCGCACCGCGTTTCTGCAGTTCGTATGCGGCCGTGAGGCCGGCCGGGCCACCGCCGATGATCACGATCGGCTGCTCGGGTTGGGCGAGCGTCGTAGGAGATGTGTTCACTGGAAAAACTTTCGGGAGGGTTGGAAGGGTGTCTAGCACATCCGGCGCCGGATGATAATGTCTTAATCTTGTCGAGACGAGGCGTTTGAAGATGAAACCACGAATTTGTAACGGTTGGTCGACCATCGCCTGTTTGCGCTGCGGCGGCCTCCGCCCGAACGTCGTCCGGGTCGGCCTCGGAAGAATCGCGCGTTCCGGGTGATGACGTTCGGCACCCATGCGAATCGTGCCGGCGAATGGCCGTCGGACGAAAGCGCCACGCCGCTTTTGTCGTGGCGCGGCGCGGGGGCGGCCTTCCTGCTGTCGGTGCTGCTCTGCTGGCCGATGCTGGTGGTGCCCGGGCCGCTCGTCTTCTTCGACACGCTGCCCTATCTCGGTGACGGATCGAAGGTCTGGCGGCTGGCACTCGATCTCCTCGAGATCCACCCCTATGCCGCGCCCGAGGTCCTGCCGGGGCCGGGGCAAGGCACCGCCGAGGCCGGCACCGCCGCCGCTACCGTCCCCGACCCGGGCGAGGGCGTGCGGCAATTGCGATCGTCGATTTACTCGCTCTTCGTCTATTTGAGCTCGCGGTTGCCCACGGGCCTGGTGCTGACCGTCGTCCTGCAGACGACGATGACGCTCCTTGCGCTCTTCGCGCTGATCCCGCGCGCGGCGCTCTCGAGCCCGCGGCGCATCTCTGCGGCGATTCTCTTCATGGCGGCGCTGACGACGCTGCCGTGGCACGCCTCCTACGCGATGCCCGACCTCCTCGCGGCGGGGGTGGTGCTCTGTTATGCGATCCTCGCCGACCGGGGCGACGTTCTGGGATGGGGCTGGCGTGTCGCCTTCCTGGCGCTCGCCACGTTCGCGGTATCGTCGCATTACGGGTACATCCCGCTCGCGGCGGGGCTTGCCGTGACCGTGGTCGCGCTGCGGCTCTGGCGGCGGCGCCTCGCGATCTGGCACGTCGCCTTCGCCGTCCTGCCGGTCGTGCTCACCATGGCCGTCAACCTCGTCGGCAGCCAGGCGGTGGTGGGCGAGGCGAGCATCGCACCCAAGCGCTTGCCGATCCTGCTGGCACGGTCGATCGCCGACGGTCCGGCCCACGATTATTTGCTCTCCGCCTGTCCCGAGGCCCGCGATCTGGAAATCTGCCGGATCATGCCCGAGATCCCCGACACCATCCAGTCGTTCCTGTTCTCGACCGACGGGATCGAGGGACTGACCTCCAACGAGCTCGATCAGATCCGCGACGAGGAGGCGACGATCCTGTGGCGCAGCTTTCTCGCCTACCCGCTGCGGCAGTCCGAGGCGCTGTTCGGCAACGCGCTGCGCCAGATCGTGGCGGTCGGGACCGACGAGCTCTACCCGCCTTTCGACCTCGACATGGAACGCTGGCCCCCCTTCAGGTTCACCGAAGAGAACCGCGCGGAATACGCCGCCTTCGACGTGTTCGATATCGTCGTCAAGATCGGCACCGCGCTGGGTTTCGCGCTTGCGCTCTGGTTTGCCGTCCGGCGGTCCTATACACGACCCGAAGGCGTTGCCCTCATCGTCTGTCTCGCCGGCATCCTGGGCAACGCTCTCATCTTCGGCGGGTTGTCGGCGCCCGTCGACCGGTATCAGTCGCGGCTGATCTGGATCGTTCCGGCGCTGGCGCTCGTGACCTGGATGCGGCAGGCCCGGACCGCAAGCGACACCGCGACGCCGATCCCAAGGAGATCGCCTTGACCCGACTCTACGACAGCCGAAAGCGCATCCTCGTCACCGGCGGGGCAGGCTTCATCGGATCGCACCTCGTCGACCGCCTGCTGGAGCAGGGGCACGAGGTGCTGTGCGTCGACAACCTCTTCACCGGCACCAAGCGCAACATCGAGCATCTGCACAATCACCCGCGGTTCGAGTTCGTCCGCCACGACGTGACCTTCCCGCTCTATGTCGAGGTCGACGAGATCTACAACCTCGCCTGTCCCGCATCGCCCGTGCATTACCAGCACGACCCGGTGCAGACGACCAAGACATCCGTGCACGGCGCCATCAACGTGCTGGGCCTGGCCAAGCGGCTCAAATGCAAGGTGCTTCAGGCATCGACCTCCGAGGTCTACGGCGATCCCGACATCCATCCGCAGGTCGAGAGCTACTGGGGCAACGTCAACCCGGTCGGCCCGCGCTCGTGCTACGACGAGGGCAAGCGCTGCGCCGAGACGCTGTTCTTCGACTATCACCGCCAGCATGGGGTCGAGATCAAGGTGGCCCGCATCTTCAACACCTACGGTCCGCGGATGCATCACGCCGACGGGCGCGTCGTGTCGAACTTCCTCGTGCAGGGGCTGCGCGGCGAGGCGATCACCCTCTTCGGCGACGGGCGACAGACGCGGTCCTTCTGCTATGTCGACGATCTCGTCGAGGGGCTGGTGCGGCTGATGGCGACGGGGCCCGAGGTGACGGGGCCGGTCAATCTCGGCAATCCCAACGAATTCACCATGGCCGAACTGGCCGAGCATGTCCTGACGCTGACCGGATCGACGGCCGGTACGGTCGAACGACCGCTGCCGCGCGACGATCCGCGGCAGCGCAAGCCCGACATCACGCTCGCGGGGACGCTTCTCGACTGGGCGCCGCGGGTCGAGCTGGCCGAGGGTCTCGAGAACACCATGGCCTTCATGAAGCAGCGCCTCGCGGAAATCGCGGAACACGCATGATCGCCGCCCCGAGCCTCTGCGTCGTCGTGCCGGCCCATCAGGCCGAGGCCGATATCGGTGCGTGCGTCGACGCGATCGCGGCGGCCGGCTTCGGCCTGGCCGAGATCCTGGTCGTCGATGACGGATCGCGCGACGCGACGGGTCAAATCGCCCGCGGCCGCGGGGTGCGCGTGGTGCGCAACGAGACGCCTCTGCGCCCGGCGCGGGCGCGCAACGCGGGCGTCGCGGAGACCTCCTCCGACATCGTGGTCTTCGTCGACGCGGACGTCCTGATCGCCCCCGGCGCGCGCGACCGGATCCTCGACTTCTTCGCGCGGCATCCCGATCACGTGGCGATCTTCGGCTCCTACGACGCGCACCCGCCCGCCTCGCAACGCGCGGTCAGCCGGTATCGCAACCTCCTGCACCACTGGGTCCACCAGACGTCGCGGCCCGATGCCGCGACCTTCTGGACGGGCTTCGGCGCGGTCAGGCGCGCGGCCTTCGAGGCGGCGGGCGGGCTCGATCCCGCCTGGGAGGATATCGAGGATGTCGAACTCGGGCTGCGCATGTCGGCCGATGGCGGGCGGATCCGGCTCGACCGCGAGCTGCTCTGTACCCATCTCAAGGACTGGACGATCGGCGGCATGATGCGCACCGACCGCAGGGGCCGGGCGGTGCCGTGGACGCGGCTGCTGGGTTCGGGGCGCACCGGTACGGGCGATCTCAACCTGACGGGGCCGCGGCGGTTCTCGGCCCTGCTCGTCGCGGCGTTTCCGCTCGCGGTGCTGACGGGGATCTTCTGGTGGCCCGCGCTGCTGGTGGCACTTGCCCTCGTCGCGGGGTTCGTCGCGCTCAACGCGGCGTTCCTCGCCTTTCTGGCGCGCGCCGGGGGGATCGGACTGGCCGTGCGGGCGGTCTTCTATCATGCGCTGCACAATGCGGCGGCGCTGGCGGGTTACGCGCAGGTTCAGCTCTTCGAGCGATTGCGTCCCGCGCGCTGAGCGCGGTGCTGCCGGACATAGCCCGACACCATCGCCGCCTGCGACAGCAACAGCAGGGCCGATTGCGAGATCTTGCGGCGCCCGCCATTCCCGATCGGATAGCGCACCAGATCGCCGTAGAACCGCAACCGTTCCAGCCTGGGCCGGTAATCGCCGCGGTCGTCCATCACCTCGTGCAGATGCCGCGCGCCGCGCCCGTAATTGCTGTGCTGGCGCAGGAAGCTGCGGAACGACAGGGCGTGGGCGTGGCCGACCACCGCATCGGGCGCGAAGACCAGCGTGCCGCCCGTCGCGCGCCAGCGCAGCCCGAAATCGCGATCCTCTGCCGCGGCCAGCGGAAAGCTCTCGTCGAAGCCGCCCATCGCCTCGAACCTTTGCCGGTCGCAGGCGATGTTGTTGGACGTGAAGAACGGCATGTCGCCGGATTCGGCGTCGAAATAGTCGTAGAGGAAGTCGCAGAGCGTCTGGCTGGCGGTGGCATAGACGTTGCGCTCCAGGAGGTTGACCACGCGGCCGCCCACGAGACGGTCGGCATCGCCGCCCTGGGCCGCGCATATCGCCGCGACCCAGCCCGGCGCGGGCCGGCAATCGTCGTCGGTGAAGACCACGAGGCGCGCGTCGCTCTCGGCGACGCCCCTGTTGCGCGCCGCCGCCGGGCCGCGGTTCTCCTGCCGGACGCACCGGACGCGGGGCCCGAACGCCGCGCAGACGGGGCCGAGCGGCTCGGGCGAGCCGTCATCGACCACGATCACGTCGAATCCCCCCGCCGGATCGTCGATCAGCGCCTTCAGGCAGGCCTCGAGCCTGTCAGGCCTGTTGTAGCTCGGGATGATGACTGCCACGGAATTTTCGCTCATGTCCTGATCCTTGGCGTCGCGTCGGGGTATGGAGGGTCTGTTCAGCTCGGGTCGTACATGCCCCGCACCATCGGGGCCAGGTATTGGCATCTCTGCGGCGCGCGTCAATGGATGCACCGCGCCCGCGATATGGTATGGGTACAGTTGCGTATCGGTATTAAGACAGGATTACGTCGTGAAACAATTGGTCACCATCCTGATGCCTGCCCACGACGTCGCCGGGTTCGCCACCGAGGCGGTCGCGTCCGCCGCGGCGCAGAGCTGGCCGAACCTCGAGCTCGTGGCGATCGATGACGGCTCGGGCGACGGTACGGGCGAGATCCTCGAGCGTTTGGCCGCATCCTGGACCGGCGAGGGACGCCGCATGGTCGTCCACAGCCAGCCGCAGGGCGGCGCCGCGGCGGCGCGCAATGCCGGGCTCGAACGGGCGCGGGGCGACTTCATCTGCTTTCTCGATGCCGATGACCGGCTCGATGCCGATCTGGTGGCGCGGCTGGTGGCGACGTTCGATTCCGATCGCGCTCTCGTGCTCGCAGCGCCGCTCTGGCGCTATGTCGACACCCAGGGACGGCCGATCGGGGTGATTTCGGAGCCCGGCGGATTGCGGCACGACGCGCACTCGCTGATGGTGCGCGGCCCGCTGCACAGCGCGACGGGTGTCATGGTCCGTGCCGACGCCGCGCGTGCGACCGGGCCGTTCGACACGACGCTGTCGGGATGCATCGACCTCGACTGGTTCGTGCGGTTGATGGCCGGCCGCGGCACGGCGGCCGCGATCGTGCCCGAGCCGCTTGCCGATTACCGCAAGAGATCCGGGCAGATTACCGCCGACTGGGCGCGAATGGAGGCCAACTGGCACCGCGTGCTCGACAAGATGTCCGAGGCCGGAGAGGGCCTGGCCCCGGACGATCTGCGCCGCGCCGAGGCGCGCAACCTGATCTACTGGGCGACGCTCGCCTATCAGGGCGGCGACTACGCCGCGGCGCGCCGCCTCGTCGCGCGCAGCTGGCGGCGCGATCCGCGTGCGGCGTTGCGCGATCCGATGGCGCGGGTCCGGACGCTCGCTGCGATGGCGAGCCTGCTGCCGCGGCCGATGCACGACGCGCTGCGTCGGCGCGCGGGAGGCGGGGCATGAGCGGTCCCGAGGGACCGCCGCTCCGCGTCGCCCTCATGGTCCACGCGTTTCCCGTCATCTCGGAAACCTTCGTGACCACGCTCGCCGCCGAGCTTTTGCGGACGGGGCAGGACCTGTACATCCTCGCGACGGATGCCGATAGCCCGCCGCCGCGCGAGGACATCCTCGGCGATCACGGCGCCCTCGAGGCGCGGGTGACGCGGGCGCGCCACGAGGGGCGGCTGTCGCCCCGCCGGCTGGCCGCACTCGGCCGCGCGGCGCCGCGCCGTGCCGCGGGCCTCGCGGGGCTGGCGCTGGCCGACCGGGTCGCGCCCGCGCGGCTCGCGGTCACGCGGCTGATGGCGGCGACGCCCGATTTCGACGTGGTTCATGCGCAGTTCGGCATATTGGGGCTCGTCGCGATGCGGCACCGCAATCTCGGCACGCTCCGGACCCGCGCGCTGGTGGTGCATCTGAGGGGCTACGACATCACCCGCCATGTCGAGGAGAACGGGCCGCGCATCTACGAGCGGCTCTTCCGCGAGGCGGATCTCTTCGTCGCGAATTGCGCCTATTTCCGCGACAAGGCCGTGGCGCTCGGATGTCCCGCCGACAAGATCACCGTGATCGGCTCGCCCATCGACACCGACGCCTTCAGCCCGCCGGCCCGTCGCACGCGGCCCGCGGGTCCGGTCCGGCTGGTCGCCGTGGGCCGCCTCGTCGAAAAGAAGGGCTTCACCGACGCCATCGCGGCGGTGGAGCGGCTGGTGCGCGATGGTCGCGAGGTGACGCTCGAGATCCTGGGCGACGGCGATCTGCGGCCCGCCCTCGAGGCGCAGATCGCCGCCGCTAACCTCGGGCGCCACGTCACCCTTGCGGGCGCGGCCACGCGCGCCGAGGTCATCGCGGCCCTGCACCGCGCCGATATCGCGCTCGCCCCGTCGGTGCGGGCAGCCTCTGGCGACGAGGACGCCAACGTCAACACCGCCAAGGAGGCGATGGCGACCGGCCTGCCGGTCATCGGAACCTATCACGGCGGCATCCCCGAACTGGTGATCCCCGGCGAGAACGGCGATCTCGTCCCCGAGCGCGATCCGCAGGCACTTGCCGAGGCGATCGCCCGAATGATCGACAGGCCCGCCGATTGGGAGGCGCTGGGAACCTCCGGTCGCCGGAAGGTCTTGGAAGAGTTCGACCGAAGGCGTATTCTCGACGATACGCTCCGTGCCTACCGGCGCGCGCTCACCATCAGGAGAGACCGGGCATGACCGACCCACGAGTGACGATCATCATCACCCAGCGCGAGCGTTTCGGCATGACCGAAGAATCGCTCGAAAGCCTCTATGCCCATACTACGGGCATGGACGTGATCTACGTGGACGGCAATTCGCCGCCGCGCGTGGCGGAGGTGCTGCGCCGCGAGGCCGATACGCGCGGCTTCCGCCTGATTCGCAAGGAGCGGTTCCTGACCCCCAATCAGGCGCGCAATATCGGTGTTGCCGAAGCGAAGACGGATTATGTCGTCTTCATCGACAATGACGTGCTCTTTACCGACAACTGGCTCGAGCCGCTGGTCGCCTGCGCCGACGAGACCGGGGCCGACATCGTGGCGCCTCTCACCTGTCAGGGGATGCCCGCCCATACCGAGATCCACCATGCCGGCGGCGATTACGCGGAGGGCGGCGACATGGCCGGCTTCTTCGAGGGCAATCCCGAACTCGGCCGCGCCTTCGACGAGGTGATGCACGGCCATGCCGAGAAGGTCTCGGACTGGCAGGACCGGCTCGAGCGCAAGGAGACCGGAATGTGCGAGTTCCACTGCGCCCTGGCGCGGCGGAGCGTCTTCGACAAGGTCGGACCGCTCGACGAGAAGCTGATGTCGACCAAGGAGCATATCGACTTCTCGATGAGCGTGCGCCAGGCCGGCGGCACCGTCTGGTTCGAGCCCGCCTCGGTCGTGACTTACGTCTTCCCCTGCCGCGCGCGACCGATGAACCGCGAGGATTGGCCGTTCTTCGCGCTGCGCTGGTCGGATGCCTACGGCACCCGCAGCCTGGAGCATTTCATCGCCAAGTGGGGTCTGCGCACGAAGCCCGATTACGTGCAGTCGAAGAAGGGGATCTATGCCATGCGCCGGATGCAGGGCATGCTGGTGCCCCTGATGCGCGGCGTGCCCGTCATCGGCAAGAACGACAAGCTCGCCCGCAAGCTCGCCCGTGCCAGCATGTTCCCAGAGCGGCTGGTCAATGCCGCAATGGTCCGCCGGCAGGACAGGCATATGTCGTGAGCGTCGCCCGCACCTTCGGCCTGCGGCGGGTCGGGTGGAATTCGGCGGTTGACGTAGTGTCGTCATCCGTGACGGGTATTTGCACCCGTGGCCGCATGAGGAAATCAATATGAGCGATACCGTTCCAAAGACCGTGCCCGGCACACCGCCCGGCGTGGGCCAGAACATCAGTGCCGATAACGGGAGGTGGAGCTTCGGTGGCCGCGTCGCCGAAACGTTCGAGGATCACATATCCCTGTCGGTCCCGCATTACCGCGAGGGCCACGACATCGTCGCCCGGATGTCGGACTGGTTCTTGCACGAACACGCCGCGGCGCTCGAGATCGGCTGTTCGACCGGGGCGCTGACGCGCAAACTCGCCGAATGGCACAAGGGCAAGGGCGTGCGGCTCGTTGGGATGGAGATCGACGCGGACATGGTCGCGGCCGCGCGGCGCAATTGCGACGGCATCGACGAGATCGAGATCCGGCACGACGACGCGCTCACGGCCGAGATCGAGCCGATGGACATGATCGTCTCGTATTACACCGTCCAGTTCGTACGCCCGGCCCGCCGTCAGGCACTGTTTGACAAGATCTACGCGACCCTCAACTGGGGCGGCGCCTTCGTGATGTTCGAGAAGGTTCGCGCCCCGGATGCGCGCTTCCAGGACATGATGAGCACGCTCTACACCGATTTTAAACTCGATAACGGCCTCGGCGAGGCGGAGATCGTGCATAAGACCCGCAGCCTCAAGGGTGTTCTCGAGCCGTTTTCGAGCCAGGCGAATATGGACATGATGGCCCGTGCGGGGTTCAACGACAAGATGACGGTCTTTAAACATCTTTGCTTTGAAGGTTTCCTGGCGATCAAGTAACGGGAGGTCGCGGGATGAACCTGCGCGGAACGATGAACGATTATTCATTCGCGGCGGAGCTGGCGATGGAGCGCGCGCGCCACCGTGCGCTTGGCGGGTACGCGCGCGTAACGCGCGCATGGGAACAAATCTCGCCGGGCTCCTACGGACGAGCGCAGAAGCTTCTCGGGCGCCGCCCCGAACAGCGGCCCGATCCCGCGCCGCTGCCGGAGGTGGGCAGCGTGGTCGAGATCGACGGTATCCGCATGCGGATCGATCCACGTATGTCCGAGCACAACATCCGCAAGCTCGCAAGCGGCCGCCATACGAAGCACGAGCGCGCGCTGCTGCGCGGCGCCTTGCGGGATGACGACCGGGTGATGGAGCTTGGCGGCGGCATCGGCATGGTCGCGATCGACTGCTCGCGGCGCCTAGGTGGCGACCGAGTTGTCTCCTACGAACCGAGCCCGGGGATGGAGACGCTGATCCGCGAAAATTACGCGCTCAACGATGTGACCCCGACGCTGATCATGGCAATGGTGGGACAGCATGCCGGCACGCGAACGTTCCACGTTGCGGAAAAGTTCTCGCGTTCTTCGGCACATATGTCGGGGCCGGGCACCCGTCCCGTCGAGGTGCCGGTCAAGGCGTTCGACGATGAACGCGCACGTCACCGGCCGACCGTCCTCGTCTGCGACATCCAGGGCGGCGAGACCGAGTTTTTCGGCTTTGCCGATCTTTCAACTCTGCGGATGGTTCTGGTCGAGGTGCATCCCGACCTGATCGGGACGCAGGGCTCGCTCGAGGTGGTGCGCAGGATCCGGGCCGCGGGTCTGAAGGATGTAGGCCGCGCCGGGCACAGCCTTCTGTTCCGGCGCGACTGAGTTTGCCCGCGCAGCGGGGGTCTCACCGCCGGCGCCAGCGCCGAAGCTCCGCGATCACCCCCCGAAGCTCGTCGGCAAGCGGATGGGACACGGCGAAGAGCGCCGCCGCCCATCCGAGGACGGCCAGGGGCAGCGCGATCACCAGCGTCGCGAGCGCGGAGAGATCGAGCCACAGCGCAAAGGCCGGGCCCGCGAGCGCGGCGATCGAGAGGGCGGCTCCCTGCAGCGCGGCGCTGCTGCGGTCCGGCCCCATCGGGCCGACATCGCGCCTGATCGCCCGCCCGACATCGGCAGCCTTCCAGCAGGTGGCCACCGAGATCGCGAGGCAGACCATCTCGAACGACACCAATGATGCGAAGAGGACCAGCGCGACGCGCACGACCTGCATCGCGACGCTGATCCTGAGATAGGGCTGCTCCAGTCCCATGGCGATGAAGAACTTCGCGCTCATCTTGGTGAAGGGCAGGCCCAGCCCCGCGAAGGCGAGGAGGCGCACGCCGGGGATCGCCGCGCTCCAATCCTCGCCCAGAAGGACCATCACCAGCGGCTCCGCCAGGAGAGCGATGGCCGCGAAGCCCGGCCAGCAGATCGCGACGAGGTACTTGATCTGCCTGGTGTAGATGTCGATCGGCGGCACGCCGCGGGCGAGCGCCGCGCTCATCGCGGGCAGGACCACCGGCAGGATGCCCTCGAACAAGGTCCGGTCCATGATCTTCTGGATCGTCTGGGCGCGGTTCAGAAGGCCCATCGTCGCAGCCCCCAGCAACGCGGTGACCGTGGCCGCGACGGCGATGTCGCCCAACGGCGGCAGGATCTGCGTGGTGGTGATACGGGCCCCGAAGCCGGAATAGGCGCGCCAGCCGCCCATCCGCGGCCAGATGCGGCCGCCCGCGGAGCCGCGCAGCAAAATCACGCCGCTATAGGCCAGATGTCCGCTGAAGAACCCCCAGGCGAGCGCGGTGACGCCGAACCCCAGAGAGGCGAGGGCGATCGCGATAGAGGCATCGGCAACCACACGTCCGACCTCGATCCGCGAGATCAGGCCGAAGTCGATGTCGCGCTGAAGCCGCACTTCGGTCCCGAGATTGAGCGCGGCCAGAAGCAGCGCGAGCGCGAGCGGCACCACCGCCAGCGCCTGCGCGCGCGGCACGATGTCCGACGGCAGGCCCCAGGCGGCGCCGAGCCACAGGATCGCCAGCCCTGCCGCGATCGCGACCGACAGGCCAGTCGCCTCCGCGAGATCGCGGCCGGAAATTTCGCGCGTCCGCACGAGATACGAGCGCAAGCCGAACTCGCTCAGCGTCTTGGCCAGGGCGAAAATGGGGATGAGCACCGCGAAATGGCCGAAAGCCTCGGCATCGAGAAGCCGTCCCAGGGCGGCGATGCTCACCAGCATGACCAGTAGGCTGATCACGCGCGAGACGATCATGCTCAGCAATGCGACCCGGACGCCCATGTAACCTGTCCCTGGATGGTTTGCGCTTGGCGGCGGGCGCCACCTCACCCGCACCGCCATAGCCCCCGGCGCGGGATCCCGCAACGCGTCCGCACCGTGAAGCGCAGCTTACGATCTATTGCAATTTTCTTGACTGACGAAGGCCCCGGGCAATGCTAGGACGGCGATGCCCGGATCGAGGGAGGATCAGCATGGCGACTTCACCGCAACAGGCGGGCGCAATTCCGAACATGTCGCTGGAATTGCGCGCGTGGAACATCCGCCGCAAGGCGCTCAGGATGGGCGAGGTGCAGGGACAGGGCTATATCGGCCAGGCACTCGGAATCGCCGACGTGCTGGCCGCGAGCTATTTCCACGCCCTGAACCACCGGCCCGACGATCCCGAATGGGAGGATCGCGACCGGTTCTGCCTCAGCATCGGTCACTATGCCATCGCGCTCTATGCCGTTCTGATGGAGGCGGGGATCCTGCCCGAGGAGGAGCTCGAGACCTACGGCATGGACGACAGCCGGATGCCGATGTCGGGCATGGCTTCCTACACGCCGGGGATGGAGATCACGGGCGGCTCGCTCGGGCACGGTCTCGGTATCGCGGTCGGCATGGCGATGGGCCTCAAGCGCAAGCAGAGCGACGCGTTCGTCTACAACCTCATGTCCGACGGCGAATGCGGCGAGGGATCGACCTGGGAGGCCGCGGCCTCGGCCGTGCAATGGAAGCTCGACAACCTGATCTGCCTCGTCGATTTCAACGACCAGCAGGCCGACGGCAAGACCACCGCGGCGCTCGCCCGCGTGCCCGAGGAAGGCAAGTGGGCGGCCTTTGGCTGGCACGCGCAGCGCGTCGACGGCAACGACCTGGAGGCGGTGGTGGCCGCCCTCGACACCGCGCGCAACGCCGATCACGAAGGCCCCCGCGTGATCATCTTCGACACGACCATGTGCAAGGGCGTCGATTTCCTGGAGGATCGCGAGATCACCCATTTCGTCCGGGTCGAGCCCGACGAATGGCAAAAGGCGCTCGACGTGCTGGAAGAAGGAAAGCCGCAATGACCGTCGATTCCATCACCCGCAAATACGAGCCGCGCCGCGTCATCCCCAAGGCGGAACGCCAGGCGACCTCGGCGATGATCGCCTCGCTCGACGCCGAAGGCTACGACACGGTGCCGGCCCCCTTCGGCCACGCCCTCGTGGAGGAGGCACGGCGCAACGACAGGATCGTGGGCCTCTCGGCGGACCTGTCGAAATATACCGACCTGCATATCTTCGCGAACGAGATGCCCGACCGGTTCTACCAGATGGGCATGGCCGAGCAGGTGCTCTTCTCGGCCGCCGCGGGGCTCGCGCGCGAGGGGTTCGTTCCCTTCGCCACGACCTACGCCGTCTTCGCCTCGCGCCGGGCCTACGATTTCATCGCCATGGCCATCGTCGAGGAGATGCTGCCGGTCAAGATGGTCTGTGCTTTGCCGGGGCTCTCGACGGGCTACGGCCCCAGCCACCAGGCGACCGAGGATCTCGCGATCTTCCGCGGATTGCCGCACCTGACGATCGTCGATCCCTGCGATGCCTGCGACGTGCAGGGCATGGTGCCCCAGATCGCCGCCGATCCCGGCCCCGTCTATGCGCGGCTGCCGCGCGGCAAGGTCCCCTCGGTGCTGACGCGGCACAAGCCCGACTACAAGTTCGAGCTCGGGAAGGCTCAGATGATCCGCGAGGGCACGGACGTCCTCGTCGTCTCGACGGGCTTCATGACCATGCGCGCGCTCGACGCGGCCGAGATCCTGGCAAAGGACGGGATCGAGGTGGCAGTCCTGCACACGCCGACGATCAAGCCGCTCGATACCGACACGATCCTGGCCGAGGCCGGGAAGGGCGGGCGCCTGGTCGTCACGGCCGAGAACCACACGATCATGGGGGGCTTGGGCGAGGCCGTCGCGCGCACGCTCATGTGCGCGGGCGTCACGCCCGCCTTCCGCAACATCGCGCTGCCCGACAAGTTTCTCGAGGCGGGCGCGTTGCCGACATTGCACGACATGTACGGGATCTCGCGCGACCGCGTCGTCGAGCAGATCCGCGGCTGGCTTTGAGAGGGCATCCGAATGGCACTTCTGGACGGTAAGTTCGCGATCGTCACCGGGGCCGCGTCGCCCCGGGGGCTCGGCCGCGCGACGGCGCGGATGTTCGCCGCGCACGGCGCCACCGTCGCGATCCTCGACCTCGACCGCGCGGCGGCCGAAGAGGCCGCGCATGAGCTCGGGGCTAACCATGTGGGCCTAGCCTGCAACGTGACCGACAAGGCGGCCTGCGAGGCGGCGATCGCGGAGCTCACGGGCCGCTGGGGGCGGATCGACGTGCTCGTCAACAACGCGGGCATCACCCAGCCGCTCAGGATCATGGATGTGGCGCCTGCGAATTACGATGCGGTGCTCGACGTCAACCTGCGCGGCACGCTCTACATGACGCAGGCCGCCCTGCCGGGCATGCGCGACAGCGGGGCGGGCAGCATCGTCAACATCTCGTCCGTGTCGGCACAGCGCGGCGGCGGGATCTTCGGCGGGCCGCATTACTCCGCGGCCAAGGCGGGGATCCTCGGCCTCACCAAAGCTGTCGCGCGCGAGGTCGCCCCCGACGGGATCCGCGTCAACGCGATCTGCCCCGGTTTCATCGCGACCGACATCACCGCCGGCAAGCTCACCGACGCGCAGAAGGCCCAGGTTCTCGCCGGCATCCCGCTCGGCCGGGCCGGCGCGGCGGACGACGTCGCGGGATGCGCCCTGTTCCTGGCCTCGGATCTTTCGGCCTATTGCACCGGGACCGAGCTCGACGTGAACGGCGGCTCGCACATCCACTGATCAGATCGGTGCGGCCAGCAGGTCGGCGCCCGAGATCGTGCGGAAGCTGCATCCGCGATCCGCAAGCACGGCGCGCATCTGCGCCGCGTGATCGCGGCTGCGCGCGCCCAGCCAGTCGGCGAAGCTGCGCACGATCCGGCGGTTGAAATGCCGCGCGGGACAGACCAGCCAGTAGGCCTCGAACTCGATCGCCGGAAAGTCGGTCGAGAACGGCACAAGCGCGCCCTGTTCGATCTCGCCCAGACACAGCGCCACGCTGTCGAGCGCGATGCCCGCCCCCTGCTTGGCCGTCTCGATCGCCATCGAAGAGCGGTCGAAGCGGAACGGATAGTTGAGCCCGGGCAGGTCGATCCCGTTCGCGGCGAGCCAGATGTCCCAGCGATAGACCGCCTTGACGCTGTCGATGAGGCGCGCGGCGGCCAACTGCTCGGCCGGATCGGGCGACAGCGCCCGCAGCCGCTCCAGGTAATCCGGCGCGCAGAGCGGCAGCACCGTGTCGCGCATCACGCAGGTGACCGAAAGCCCCTCCCACCCGCCGAGCCCGTAGCGCAGGTCGAGATCCACGGCCTCGGCCTCGAAGGCGGTGAAATCCGGCGTGGCATCGATGCGGATGTTCCAGTCGGGATGGAGGCCCGCGAAATCCGCGATCCGCGGCCCGAGCCAGCGCACCCCGAAGCTCGGCGAGGTGCGGATGGTCAGCGTGCTGACGTCGCGGCCCCGGGCGATCGCCGCGCGGGCATTGAGCAGGGCGCCCAGCGCCTGCGCCGTGGTGCGATAGAGGCGGTCGCCGTCGAGCGTCAGGACAAGGCGCTTGCGCTCGCGCCGGAAGAGCCTGACGCCGAGCTGCGCCTCGAGCGTCCTGATCTGCTGGCTGACGGCGGAGGGCGAGATCCCGAGCTCTCCGGCCGCCTTCGTCACGGTCCCGAGCCGCGCGACCGCCTCGAAATATTCGGCCGCCTTGAGGTTGATGTCGCGCATGAGGCCCCGCTTTCGCCCAGTGGCGCGAGGATGGCATCATCGCCCGGGGTTATGAAGGGCCGGGCGCCCCGCGTTCAGCAATCAAGGACGATATCGGTCAGCGGCCGGCTTACGCAGGGCAGGATGAAGCCGCGGTCGATCTCGCGCTGCCGGATGCCGCCGTCATGGGCCATCGTCACCTCGCCCGAATGCTTGAACGTCTTGCAGGTGCCGCACATGCCGCGCGAACATGACGAGGGCAGGGGCAGGCCCGCTTCCTTCACCGCGCCGAGGATGGTGGTCGTCTCGGCGCAATCGAAGGTCCGGCCGCTCCGCGCGAAGGTCACGGTGCGCACCGGCGTGTCGGCGCCCGCCGCGACCTCGGCCAGGGGCGACGAGAAATCGAAGCTCTCCTCGCCGTAGCGATCGGCCGGTACGCCGGCCTCGCGGGCGGTGTTGCGCACCATCGCCATGAACTCGGCCGGCCCGCAGCAGAGCACCGTGCGCCCGGCGAGGTCCGGCAGCGCGCGCACCAGCATCTCCGGATCGGGGCGTACCGATCCCGGCCCGCGCGTCGGCACCTGCGTCACCACCAGCCGCGGCAGCCGTCGGCGAAGTGCTGCGATCTCGTCCGCGGCGATCATGTCCTCGGCCGTGGGTGCGGCCTGGATCAGCACCGCATCGAGGTCGATGCCGCGATCGGCGGCCGTGCGCAGAATCGACAGCATCGGGGTCACGCCGCTTCCCGCCGCGATCAGCGCGTAGGCATCGCCGCCCCAGGCCGCCGGCCCGAACCGGCCCGAAGGTCCGAACGCCTCGATCGCGGCGCCGGGATGCAGCGTCTCGTGCAGGATGGCCGATCCCACGCCCGCCTGGCGCTTGACCGTGATCTCGATCCCGCCGTCGCGCGCGGCCGAGGACGCGATCGTGTAGCACCGCTCGATCCGGCCCTCGGGCGCGTCGATCCGGAACGTCATGAACTGGCCCGGATCGTGTTCGATCCGGCTGCCGTCCTCGGGGGTCAGCAGGAAGGTGCGCACGCCCGGAACCTCGTCCCAGGCGGCGCGGCAGACGAGCGTACCCCAGCGGTCGGGGGGAAAGCGGCGCCGCCGGCGCGCGCCCCAGGCGGCCAGATCGGCTTGCGTCACGCCGCGTATCCGTGCGCCGTCATCCGGTCGACATACCATTGGGTGAAATCGCTGACCTGCCGCTCGGTGAAGGTGGAATAGGGCCCCTGGCGATAGCCGACCGAGGACGCCCCCTGATGGGCGATCTTGACCAGCTGCGCGTCCTCGGCATTGGTCGCGGTCCAGACCGAGATCAGGTTGTCGAGGTCGTAATCCTCACCCTCGACCGCGTCGCGGTGGACCAGCCATTTCGTGCGCACCAGCGTCCGGTCGGGCCCCAGCGGGTAGCAGGCGAAAACCACGGTATGATCCGCCATCACGTGGTTCCACGAATTGATCCCCCAGAGATGCATGTCGCCCATCCAGGGCTTGATCGCATGCCCGAGGGGCAGGCTCACGGCGGCGCGGGTATCGGGGGTCTGGCTTTCGCCGAGACCTGCGATGATCAGGCGCTGGGTGCGGAAATTCGTGGGCCAGCCGGTGGTATGTTCGACCGCCTCGTAATCCATGCCCTCCGCGGCCCAATGCTCGTTGTAGCGCGCATAGGCGTCGAGAAGTGCGTTGGCCTCGGCCTTCTCGCTGTCGGTCATGCCCTCGGGATCGTAGCCGAAATCGGCCGCGTGGAACGACAGGCTCAGCTCGGGATGGTTCGACGCGCAGTGATAGCACTCGCGGTTGTTCTCCATCACCAGCTTCCAGTTGCCCTCCTCGATCACGTCCTGCTCATGGGCGATCCTGGCGTTGCCGAGGTCGTAATCGGCCAGCCTGGGCTCCATCACGCGGGCGAGCTCCTCGATATCCTCTGGCGGGTCGTCCGAGAGGCACGCATAGAGGATGCCGCCCACGTCGCGCAGTGCGACGGGCTTGAGGTGATGCAGGTCGCGGTCGAAATCCACGCCCATATGCGGGGCGAGCGCCAGCGAGCCGTCGAGGTCGTAGGTCCACTGGTGATAGGGACAGACGAGCTTGCCCACGACCGATCGTCCGGGCGGGACCAGGCGCGCGCCGCGATGGCTGCACACGTTGTGAAAGGCGCGCAGGCCGTCGTCGTCGTCGCGCAGGATCACGATCGAGGACGGGCCGATGTCGAGGGAGATCACGTCGCCCGCTTCGGGCACGTCGCAGGCCACGCCCACGGCGATCCAGTGCCGCCCGAAAATCGCGTCGCAATCGGCCGCATAGGCCGCCTGGCCCGTATAGAGCGCGGCCGGAAGCGTATGACCCGGCCGATGCGCGGCCAGCAGCGTGGCGATATCGGCATGCCTGCGATCCGAGAGCATATCCAGCATTTTACACAATCCCTGTGACAAAATCGGGCTCACCCTATCTTGACGCCGCAATGCCGCAACTGCACAAATGGCGCAGCGATCCATACGATGGGGTTATGGATCGCGCGACCCGGACCCGCCCATGCACCGCCTGAGACGCAAGATCCCGTCGCTCACCGCCCTGATGGCGTTCGAAGCCTCGGCCCGGTGCGAAAGCTTTACGCGCGCTGCCGAGGAACTGGGCGTGAGCCAGGCCGCGGTCAGCCGCCGGATCAAGGTGCTCGAGACGGAAATCGGACGCCCGCTCTTCAGCCGCGCCCAGAGACAGGCGCAGCTGACCGAAGAGGGCATGCGCCTCTTCGCGGCCGTGACGGGCGCGTTCGATGCCCTTGCCGACACGGTCGACGTGATCCAGGCGCCGCGCATCGACCTGACCGTGGCGGTGTCGGTGGCGTTCGGGCATTTCCGGCTCCTGCCGGCATTGTCGGCGTTCCGCGAGATCGCGCCGTCGCTGGGGTTGCGCGTGATCTCCGAGGACGTGTGGAACGCCCCGCGCGACCGTCAGATCGACGTCGCCGTCCGCTACGGCCGGCCGCCCTTCGCGGGAATGCGCGTGGTCGGATCGCTGCGCGAGGCGATCGTGCCCGTCTGCGCGCCCGACGTGGCCCGCGCGCTCTCGGGCATCACGCTGTCGGAGCTCGCGCAGCAGAGCCGGGTCTCGCTCATCGACAGCGATGCCCCGGAGCCGAGCTGGCTCGACTGGTCGCGGTGGCTGCGGCAGAGCGGCTGGAGCGGCCCTCCGGCAAGCTCGCTCCTGCGGTTGAGCAGCTATTCCGATTCGGTCTTCGCGGCGATGAACGGGCAGGGCGTCGCGCTGGGCTGGACCGGCCTGCTGGAGCGTCCGCTCAACGACGGCCGTCTCGAGGCGCTGGACCTGCCGCCGCTCTGGCCGGAGGAGCGGCACTACATCGTCGTGCCCGCCCATGGCCGGCGATCCTACAATGCCGACATCCTGATCGACTGGATGGAGAAGACCTTCCGCCTGAGCGAGGGTCGCGAGGTCACGTGAACTTGCGAAAGAGCTTGGTGCGGTCGAAGAGCTCCTCGAGCTCTTCCATCCGCCCGCGGGTGCCGTCCCAATCGGCGTTCTGCACGACCGCGATCACCGTCTCGATCAGCAACAGGGTCGTGACGCCCGAATCCCAGGCCGACGGCACGGCCGTGCGGCTCGACAGCGTGATCTGCGCCAGTTCGTGAACCGGAGAGCGCCACTGGTCGGTAAAGAGGATCAGCCGCGCGCCCTTGGCATGGGCCATCCGCGCGAGGTGCAGCGTGTTGGTCTCGTAGCGGCGGACGTCGAAGATGCAGAACACGTCGCCCGGCGCCACGTCGAGAAGGTAATGCGGCCAGGTGTTCGAGGTGGTCTGGATATGGGTCACGTCGGGCCGGATGACCTGCATGTGCAGGAACAGGTACTCGGCCAGCGTGTGGGTGATCCGCCCGCCCACGATATGCAGACACGCCTCGCGATCGGCGATCATCGCGCAGGCCTCGTCGAACCGGGCGGGATCGAGTCCGGCCAGCGTCCTGCCGATATTGCCGATCACCGCGTCGGTGAAACGGTTGAGCATGTGACCCGACGGCGCGGCCTCGGCCCGGATGTCGTGGCGCGCCATCGGCGTCTTGCCCCTGGCCTGCAATTCCTCGCGCAGCTCCGCTTGGAATTCGGGATAGCCGCCGAAGCCGAGCTTCTGCACCATGCGCGCCACCGTGGGCACCGACACGCCCGCATTGGTCGCGAGCGTCGCCAGCGGCCCGAGCCCCGAGGCGGGATAATTGTCGAGGATCGACTGCGCCAATTGCCGCTCGGCACGCGTCAGCACGTCCATCCGCATGAGGATCCGCTCCGCGATCGAGGATTCTCCGTCGGTCACGACGCCTCCTTTTTGATCGACGATTTATCACGACAAGGTCGCGTGAGATAAATCTTTCACAATTCTGTTGACTTCGTTTCGGCTTGGCAAGCACCTTGGCCGGCAGGAGGACGCATGAGCGACAGTGAGCACCAGGCCGGCATCCGGAGCGTCGAGGTCACCAATCCCGGTGCTGCGTCGGCAATCGTCCTGGTCTGCGAACACGCGTCGAACCTGATCCCCGACCATCTCGGCGGCCTCGGTCTCGATGCGGACGCGGCGCAGAGCCATATCGCTTGGGACCCCGGCGCGCTTTCCGTCGCGCGCGGCCTGAGCGAGCGGCTCGACGCGGTGCTGGTTTCGGGGACGGTGTCGCGGCTGGTCTACGATTGCAACCGTCCGCCAGACGCGCCCGGCGCGATCGCCGAGATCAGCGAGACCTTCGTCGTTCCCGGCAATCGCGCCCTCGCGCCCGACGCACGGCAGGCGCGCGTCGATACCTATTACACGCCGTTTCGCGACGCGCTCGCCGCGCGGGTCGCGGCGGTGACAAACCCCGTTCTCGTCACGATCCACAGCTTCACGCCGGTCTTCCACGGCGCGCCGCGCGCGGTCGAGATCGGCATCCTGCACGATGCCGACACGCGCCTCGCCGATGCGATGCTCGGTCTGGCCGCCGACCATACCGACCGCGTCGTGGCGCGCAACGCGCCCTACGGCCCCGAGGACGGGGTGACCCACACGCTGCGCGAGCACGGTCTCCCCGGCGGCCATCCCAACGTGATGATCGAGCTGCGCAGCGATCTCGTCGCGGATGCCGCGGCGCAGGCGCGCATGGCCGAGACGCTGGCCGCCTGGATCGGCGCGGCCCTCGGCGCGATGGCGAACGGGGATCTGCGATGCACGGGATGATGCGCGCCTATATTCGTGCCGTCGACCGGTTCAATCACGGCCTCGGCCGGGTCATGATGTGGGGCATCTTCGCGCTGATGGCGGTGCTGCTCTATTCCACCTGGTCCAAGGTCGCCTCCGTGCCGTCGCTCTGGACGCTGGAAATGGCGCAGTTCGTGATGGTCGGCTACTTCATCCTCGGCGGGCCCTATTCGCTCCAGATGGGGTCGAACGTGCGGATGGACCTGCTCTATGGCGACTGGTCGCCGCGCAAGCGGGCCTGGGCGGATGCGATCACGATCTGGCTGCTGATCTTCTATCTCGGCGTGCTGATCTACGGGGCCGTCGCCTCGACCGCCTATTCCTTCGGCTATTGGGGGACCGAGCCGTTCTCGTTCTTCGCGGGTCTCGCCACGGGCAGCGAAGAGATCGGCCGGATGGAGCGGTCCTCGTCCGCTTGGCGGCCCTATCTCTGGCCGATCAAGGTCGTGATGATCCTCGGCTTCACCCTGATGCTGCTGCAATGCGTGTCGGAATTCTTCAAGGACGTGCTGATCCTGCGTGGCGATCCGATGCCGGAAAGGGCCGATGCATGAGTTACGAGCTGATCGCGGCGCTCATGTTCTCGACCATGATGCTGATGCTGCTGACCGGCCAGCGGGTCTTCGGCGCGATCGGCTTCGTCGCAGTGGTGGCCGCCCTCCTGCTCTGGGGCGATCGCGGCGGGTTCGACCTCGGGTTCTCGGCGGCGATCAAGCTGATGAAATGGTATCCGCTGCTGACGCTGCCGATGTTCATCTTCATGGGCTACATCCTGTCGGAATCGAAGATCGCCGACGATCTCTACCGAATGTTCCACGTCTGGATGGGCGGCTTGCGCGGCGGGCTCGCCATCGGGACGATCGGGCTCATGGTGCTGGTCTCGGCGATGAACGGGCTCAGCGTCGCCGGCATGGCGATCGGCGCGACCATAGCACTGCCCGAACTGCTCAAGCGGAACTACGACAAGCTGATGGTCACGGGGGTGATCCAGGCGGGATCGTCCCTCGGCATCCTCGTGCCGCCCTCGGTCGTGCTGGTCCTCTATGCCATGATCGCGCGCCAGCCGGTGGGCCAGCTCTGGCTCGCGGGCGCGGTGCCGGGCCTGATGATGGCCGCGCTCTTCGTGGCCTATATCGCGATCCGCTGCCGCTTGAACCCGTCGCTCGGGCCCACGATCGACCGCTCCGAGCTCGAGGGCATCACCCGGGGCGAGAAATACCGCCTTCTGCTGGCGGGGCTGCTGCCGCTCGGGATCTTCGCGGTGATGATGGTGCCCTTCGTCAACGGCTGGACGTCGCTCGTCGAAAGCTCGGCCATCGGGGCGATCGCCGCCCTGGTCGCGGCCGTGCTCAAGGGGCGGATGAGCTGGCGGGTGCTCGAGACGACGATGCGCCAGACGCTCGGGATCACCTGCATGTTCATGTGGATCATCCTCGCCGCGCTGGCCTTCGGGGCGGTCTTCGATGGGCTCGGCGCGGTCAAGGCGATCGAGGGCCTCTTCACCGAGCGGCTCGGTCTCAACCCGTGGGTGATCCTGATCCTGATGCAGCTGTCGTTCATTGTCATGGGCACGTTCCTCGACGACACCGCGATGCTGGTCATCGTGGCGCCGCTCTACGTGCCGCTGGTGGGGGCGCTGGGCTTCGATCTCGTGTGGTACGGCGTGCTCTACACGATCACCTGCCAGATCGCCTACATGACGCCGCCCTTCGGCTATAACCTCTTTCTCATGCGCGCCATGGCCCCGCCCGAGATCACGATCCGCGACATCTATCGCTCGATCATCCCCTTCGTGGGCGTGATGATCGTGGCGCTGGCCCTGGTGATGGCCTTCCCCGAGATTGCGCTTTGGCTGCCCGGGGTGATCTACGACAATTGACAAATACGGGCCGGACCCAACCGGCCCGACCCAACCCAGCAAGGAGAGTATCATGACGACAAGACGCAAGTTTCTCCGGACGGCCGCGATGGCCGCACCCGCCACGATGGCCGCGCCCGCAATCCTGCACGCGCAGGAGCCCATCCGCTGGCGGTTCCAGACCTATGCCGGCGCGGCGCTCGCCGCCGAGGTGACGCAGCCCGTCATCGACTACATCAACACGAACGCCAACGGTGAGCTCGAGATCGAGCTCTACTTCGCCGACCAGATCGTGCCGACCGGCGAGCTCTTCCAGGCGCTTCAGCGCGGGACGATCGACGGCGTGCATTCCGACGACGACAGCATGGCCTCGCCCACGCCGCTGCGCCAGCTGGGGGGCTATTTTCCCTTCGCGACCAAGCACATCCTCGACGTGCCTGTGCTCTTCAACCAGTACGGGCTCGCCGATATCTGGCGCGAGGAATACCGCAAGGTGGGCGCCGAATGGCTCTCGGCCGCGGGGCAGGACCCTTGCAACTTCAACACCACGCGCGAGATCACCAGCGTTTCCGACCTCGACGGGCTGCGTCTCTATACCTTCCCGACGGCGGGCCGGTTCCTGTCGCAATTCGGCGTCGTGCCCGTGAACATCCCCTACGAGGATGCCGAGGTCGCGGTGCAGACGGGCGAGCTCGACGGCATGGCCTGGTCCGGCATCACCGAGGATTACGCCGTCGGCTGGGCGGACGTGACCGACTATTTCCTGACCAACAACATCTCGGGCGCCTGGATCGGATCCTACTTCGTCAACCAGCAGCGCTGGGCCGACCTGCCCGAGCATCTGAAATCCGTCGTCATGGCGGGGATCGAGGCGGGCCACACCTATCGCAACCAGTGGTACTGGGGCGGCGAGGCGCGGCTGCGCGCCCGCGGCGACAAGCTGGAACTGCGCTCCGTTCCGGCCGAGGAATGGAAGCAGGTCGAGGATGCGGCGCTCGAATTTTGGAACGAGATCGCCGAGGAGGGCGAGGTGCAGGCCCGCGTCATCGACATCTTCCGCGACTACAACGAGGTCATCAACGCCGCCGGCGAGCCCTATACCTGAGGCCGCGCCGGCACGAACAGGGACGGCCCCGCACCGGGGCCGTCCGACCCCACGGAAAAGGAGCCGCTTCCATGCCCGGCACGCTCGCCTTCGAAGACCTGAAAACCGCCGTCGCCGAGGGCCGCGTCGATACCGTGCTGGCCTGCCTTGTCGACATGCAGGGCCGGCTGGTCGGCAAGCGTTTCCATGCCGCGAACTTCGTCGAGACCTCCTACGAGGAGACGCATTGCTGCAACTACCTGCTCGCGACCGACCTCGAGATGGCGACGCCCGACGGCTTCAAGGCGACGAGCTGGGAGGGGGGCTACGGCGATTACACGATGAAGCCCGACCTTTCGACGCTGCGCCCCGTGCCGTGGCTCGAGGGCACGGCGATGGTGCTCTGCGACGTGCTCGACCATCACGGACACGCGACCGCCCATTCCCCGCGCGCGATGCTGGCCAAACAGATCGCCCGGCTCGAGGCGATGGGCCTCTCGGCGATGATGGCGACCGAGCTGGAATTCTTCCTCTTCAAGCACAGCCTCGACGAGATCCGCGCGAACGGCTTCCGCGACCTGCAGCCGATCAGCGCCTATAACGAGGATTACCACATCTTCCAGACCACCAAGGAAGAGGATGTGATGCGCCCCATTCGCAACCACCTCCATGCCGCCGGTCTGCCCATCGAGAATTCCAAGGGCGAGGCCGAGGCCGGTCAGGAAGAGCTCAACATCCGCTATTCCCCGGCGATGGATTGCGCCGACTACCACACCATCGCCAAGCATGCGGTGAAGGAGATCGCCTGGGCGCAGGGCCGCGCGGCAAGCTTCCTGCCGAAATGGTCGAAGGACCGCGTGGGCAGCTCCAGCCACGTGCACCAATCGCTCTGGAAGGAGGGAAGTCCGGCCTTCTTCGACGAGGGCGCGGAGCTGGGCATGTCGGATCTGATGCGCCACTACATGGCGGGCCTCATCGCCCATGCGGCGGATTACACCTATTTCCTGGCGCCTTACGTCAACAGCTACAAGCGGTTCGCCAAGGGCACCTTCGCGCCCACCAAGATGGTCTGGTCGGTCGACAACCGCACCGCCGCCTTCCGGCTCTGCGGCGACGGGACCAAGGGCGTGCGCGTCGAATGCCGCATCGGCGGGTCCGACATGAACCCCTATCTCGCGCAGGCCGCGATGCTGGCCGCAGGGCTCGACGGGATCGAGAAGGGGATGGAGCTCGGGCCCCCCATCCGCGGCGACGCCTACAAGCAGAGCGAGGCGCGCGATATTCCCCGCACGCTGCGCGCCGCCACGCAGACCTTGCGCAACTCCGCCTTCCTGCGCGAGGCGATGGGCGACGACGTGATCGACCACTACACCCGCGCCGCCGAATGGGAGCAGGAGGAGTTCGACGTCGCCGTCACCGATTGGGAAATTGCACGCGGATTCGAAAGGGCCTGACATGACCATCACCTGCATCTCGCCGATCGACGGATCGATCCTCGCCACGCGCGAGACGCTGTCGCGCGCGGCGGCCGACGAAAATGTTTCGCGCGCGAAACATTCGCAGGTCGCCTGGGCCGCCCGACCCTTGCAGGAGCGGATCGAGCTGGTGATGGCCGGCGTCGCCCGCGTGGGCGAGATGAACGACGAGATCGTCCCCGAGCTTGCCCGGCAGATGGGCCGTCCGGTGCGCTATGGCGGCGAATTCGGCGGCTTCAACGAGCGGGCGAGCCACATGGCGAAGATCGCCGAACGCGCGCTGGCCCCGATGGAGATCGAGCAGAGCGACGCGTTCCACCGCTTCGTCACCCGCGTGCCGCATGGCCTGGTCCTGGTCGTGGCGCCCTGGAACTATCCCTACATGACGGCGATCAACACGGTGGCGCCCGCGCTCATCGCGGGCAACGCGGTGATGCTGAAACATGCGAGCCAGACGCCGTTGGTGGGTGAGCGTCTGGCCCGTGCCTTCCACGAGGCCGGCATTTCCGAGGACGTTTTCCGGAACGTGTTTCTCGATCACGACACGAGTGTCGGCCTCATCGCCGACCGCGCCTTCGGCTTCGTGAATTTCACCGGGTCGGTCGCGGGCGGCCGCACGATCGAGCGCGCGGCGGCGGGCACCTTCACCGGGATCGGGCTGGAGCTCGGCGGCAAGGATCCGGGCTATGTGTGCGAGGATGCCGATCTCGACGCGGCGGTCGATACCCTGATCGACGGAGCGATGTTCAATTCCGGTCAGTGCTGCTGCGGGATCGAGCGGATCTATGTCCATGAAAGCCTGTTCGACGCTTTCGTCGACAAGGCCGTGGCGATCGTCTCGAGCTACAAGCTGGGCGATCCTCTGGATCCGGAAACCACGCTGGGCCCGATGGCGCATGAACGCTTCGCGGCCGAGGTGCGCGCGCAGACCGAGGAGGCCATCGCCGCCGGGGCGCGGGCGCATATCGACCCCGCCCTCTTCCCGCACGACGATGGCGGCGCGTATCTCATGCCGCAGATCCTGACCGACGTCAGCCACGAGATGCGCGTGATGCGCGACGAGAGCTTCGGGCCCGTGGTGGGGATCATGGCGGTCAAGGACGACGACGAGGCCGTCCGGCTGATGAACGACAGCCCCTATGGCCTCACCGCGTCGATCTGGACGCGCGACACGGATCGCGCCCGCGCCATCGGCGACCGGATCGAGACGGGAACCGTGTTCCAGAACCGCGCCGATTACCTCGATCCCGCGCTCTGCTGGACGGGTTGCAAGGAGACCGGTCGCGGCGGAGGCCTGTCGGAGATCGGATACCACACCCTGACCCGGCCCAAATCCTACCACCTGAAGAAAGCCTGAAGATGTCGATCACCGCCAACTGGTCCTACCCCAATACCGTCCGGTTCGGGGCGGGCCGCATTTCCGAGATCGCCGAGGCCTGCATCGCCGCGGGCATCCAGAACCCCCTTCTGGTCACGGATCGGGGCCTTCGGGACATGGAGATCACTAAGGCGACGCTTGACCTGCTCGAAGGGGCGGGGCTCGGGCGCGCGATCTTCGCCGATGTCGATCCGAACCCCAGCGACACCAATGCCGACGAGGCGGTGCGCGCCTATCGCGAGGGCGATCACGATGGCGTCGTGGCCTTCGGCGGGGGATCGGGCCTCGATCTCGGGAAGGTCGTGGCCTTCATGGCGGGGCAGTCGCGGCCGATCTGGGATTTCGAGGATGTCGCCGATTGGTGGACCCGCGCGGATGCCGACGCCATCGCGCCGATCATCGCCGTACCGACGACCGCCGGCACCGGGTCCGAGGTCGGCCGCGCCTCGGTCATCACCAAGTCCGACACGCAGGAGAAGAAGATCATCTTCCACCCGCGGATCCTGCCCGGCATCGTGATCTGCGACCCGGACCTCACCGTGGGGATGCCGCAGAAGATCACGGCGGGCACCGGGCTCGACGCGTTCGCGCATTGCGTGGAGGCCTATTCCTCGCCGCATTATCACCCGATGAGCCAGGGGATCGCGCTCGAGGGGATGCGGCTCGTGAAGGAATACCTGCCGCGGGCCTATGCCGACGGCACCGATATCGAGGCGCGGGCCAACATGATGTCGGCCGCCGCGATGGGGGCGGTGGCGTTCCAGAAGGGGCTGGGCGCGATCCATGCCCTGTCGCATCCCGTGGGCGCGCGCCATCACACCCATCACGGGACCACGAACGCGGTCTTCATGCCGCCGGTCTTGCAGCTTAACCGAGAGGCCATCGCGGAGCGGTTCGACCGCGCCGCCGCCTATCTGGGGATCGCGGGCGGGTTCGACGGATTCTGCGGCTTCGTCGACGAGCTCAACGCGTCGCTCGGGATACCCGCGACGCTATCGGCGCTCGGGGTCGAGGCGCCCGACCTTGACCATATCGTCGACGATGCTCTCCGGGATCCGAGCTGCGGCGGCAATCCGGTCGAACTGAATGCGGACAATCTGCGCGGCGTCCTCGAGAAGGTCCTCTGACGGGCAGTTGCGCCGGATCACGGGGATGTTAGGACAGAGCGGTCAGTGATCCCATAGCGAGCCCGCGATTTGGACAAGCCGAACATCCTCATCCTCATGGTCGACCAGCTGAACGGGACGCTGTTCCCCGACGGGCCGGCCGACTGGCTGCATGCACCCAACCTCAAAAGGCTGGCGGAGCGGTCGCGGCGGTTCCGCAACTGCTATACCGCGTCGCCGCTCTGCGCGCCGGCGCGGGCGTCGTTCATGTCGGGGCTGCTGCCGAGCCGGACGCGGGTCTACGACAACGCGGCGGAATTCGCGTCCGACATTCCCACCTATGCCCACCATTTGCGCCGGGCGGGCTGGCGGACCTGCCTGTCGGGCAAGATGCATTTCGTGGGCCCCGACCAGATGCACGGCTTCGAGGAGCGGCTGACCACCGACATCTATCCCGCCGATTTCGGCTGGACGCCCGATTACCGCAAGCCCGGCGAGCGGATCGACTGGTGGTATCACAACATGGGATCGGTGACGGGGTCCGGTGTGGCCGAGATCTCCAACCAGATGGAATACGACGACGATGTCGCCCATTTCGCGAAGTCGTGGCTCTACGACGCGGCGCGGGGCGCGGACGACCGGCCCTGGTGCCTCACGGCGAGCTTCACCCATCCGCATGATCCCTACCTCGCGCGGCGGGAATACTGGGATCTCTACGAGGATTGCGCGCATCTCCTGCCGGAGGTGGGCGAGATGCCCTACGAGGATCACGACCCGCATTCGAAGCGCCTGCTCGACGCCAACGACCGCGGCAATTTCGACGTGACCGAGGCGGATGTGCGCCGGTCGCGCCGCGCCTATTTCGCCAATATAAGCTATATCGACGCCAAGGTGGGCGAGATCCTCAAGGTCCTCGACGATACGCGCCAGGACGCGATCGTGCTTTTCGTGTCGGATCACGGCGACATGCTGGGCGAGCGGGGATTGTGGTACAAGATGAGCTTTCTCGAAGGCTCGGCACGCGTGCCGCTGATGATCGCGGCGCCCGGAATGGAGCCGGGGCTCGACGCGACGCCGGTCTCGACGATCGACGTCTGCGCGACGCTCTGCGATCTGGCGGGCATCGACATTTCGGCGCTTTCACCCTGGACCACGGGCGAGACGCTGGTGCCGCTGGGGCAGGGGGCCGCCCGCGAAAGCGCCGTCGCGATGGAATACGCGGCGGAGGGGTCCTATACCCCGCTGGTCGCGCTGCGGCGGGGCGCCTGGAAATACACGGCCTGCGGGATCGACCCCGAGGAATTGTTCAATCTCGACGACGATCCGCATGAGCTCGTGAACCTCGCCGAGCGGCCCGAGCACGAGGCGACGCTTGGCGCGTTCAGGGCCGAGGCCGAGGCGCGCTGGGATCTCGACCGGTTCGATGCCGAGGTGCGCGAATCGCAGGCGCGGCGCTGGATCGTCTACGAGGCGTTGCGCCAGGGCGGCTATTATCCTTGGGATTTCCAGCCGTTGCGCATCGCCTCCGAGCGGTACATGCGCAACCACATGGATCTCAATATCCTCGAGGAAACGAAACGCTTTCCGCGCGAGACGTGATCGCCGGATTTTTTTTGATGCACGTACCTCATATCCGGTCGCATCCGGCCGGGACCGGCGATAGACCTTGTGCGGTCGCGCCCGCATGAGCGGACCGCGACAGGGGGGATCGAGATGACCGGGACTTTTCGCGACGCGACGCTTGCTCGGCCCTCGGCCCTCGGCCGTCGTCGTGCCATCGTGCGGGGGCCGGTCTCGGGCGCCTGCCTGGGCCTTTGCCGCGGGATCGTGCCGCGTCCCATCCTCTTCACTCCCGTACACGGCGCGTCCGGCCGGTGAATCGCCCCCGCGCGCCACTCCGCGGCGCCACGCGTCGCATCGGCGGCACGGACGACGCATCCTCCGCAAGTCAGCAACAAGGACAAGGGCTGCTATCATGACCAACTTCTTCGGCGACATCGCGCCGCTCAAATTCGATCCCGACGCGGACGGCCTCGCCTTCCGGCATTACGATCCCGAGGAGGTCGTGATGGGCAAGCGGCTCGAGGATCACCTGCGCTTCGCCGCCGCCTACTGGCACAGCTTTGCGTGGCCCGGCGGCGATCCGTTCGGCGGCCAGACCTTCGACCGGCCGTGGTGGGGCGAGGACATGAAGGCCGCGAAGATCAAGGCCGACGTCGCGTTCGAGATGTTCGAGATCCTAGGCGTGCCGTTCTTCTGCTGGCACGACCACGACATCCGCCCCGAAGGCGCGACCTTTGCCGAGAGCAAGCGCAACTTCGAGGAGATCATCGACATCTTCGCCGAGAAGATGGAGAGCTCGAAGGTCAGGCTTCTCTGGGGGACGGCGAACCTCTTCTCGCATCGCCGGTTCATGTCGGGCGCCGCGACCAACCCCGATCCCGACGTGTTCGCCTGGTCGGCGGCGACGGTGAAGAACTGCATGGACGCGACGCATCGCCTCGGCGGCGAGAACTACGTGCTCTGGGGCGGCCGCGAGGGGTACGAGACGTTGCTCAACACCGATATGGGTCAGGAACTCGACCATATGGGCCGGTTCCTGTCGATGGTCGTCGACTACAAGCACAAGATCGGCTTCAAGGGCCAGATCCTGATCGAGCCGAAGCCCCAGGAACCCACCAAGCACCAGTACGATTTCGACGTGGCGACGGTGCACGGTTTCCTGCGCAAATACGGCCTCGAAAAGGAAGTGAAGGTCAATATCGAGCAGGGCCATGCGATCCTCGCCGGTCATTCCTTCGAGCATGAGCTGGCGCTGGCGCGCGAGCTGGGATTGCTGGGGTCGATCGACATGAATCGCAACGATTACCAGTCGGGCTGGGATACGGACCAGTTCCCCAACAACGTGCCCGAGGTCGCGATGGCCTATTACGAAGTGCTGAAGGCTGGCGGTTTCACCCAAGGGGGCACCAATTTCGACGCCAAGCTGCGGCGCCAGTCGCTCGACCCGTCGGACCTCATCGCGGGCCATGCGGGGGCAATGGATGTCTGCGCCCGGGGGCTGAAGGCCGCGGCCAAGATGCTCGAGGACGATGCGCTCGAGGCTCCGCGCCGCGCCCGCTATGCCGGTTGGGAGGATGCGGCCGCGCAGGAGATGCTGAGCTCGGATCTCGAGACGATCGAGGCGCGCGTGGCCGGCGGCGGCGTCGATCCGGAGCCGCGCTCGGGCCAGCAGGAGAAGCTCGAGAACATCGTCAACCGCTACGTCTGATCGGGCGGGGCGGGGTCGCTCCCCGCCCGGGCCACGGTCCTCAGATGATGACGGGCCCGCGCCGATGCGCGGGCCCGTCGCGTTTCCGGCCGGTCCGGGTGCTCATCAAACAATGGCCTTCGCATAAGGCCGATTGACTTCCTGACTAAATCGGTCAGAAATAATTTCGTGCAGTCTTCAGCGGCCAGGCAAGCGAGAGTTCCATGATCCGAGAAACCTTCCCCGAGACGACCCATTCCGCCCCGCGCGGGGCCGCACCCGTCGGCCGGCTGAGCGAGCTTCCCGCGCTGGAACTGGCGGCGATCGTGTTCCACCGCGCCTGGTGCGAGGGTGGCCCCGTGCGGGCGCTGATCGCGCGGGATCTGGCGCGGGTGCTGCCGCCCGCGGAGGTGTTCGAGGGGGTCGAGACCTTCGACGCGTTGATGCGCACGCTGCTGGGCGCGCAGCGCCGGACGATCATGCGCCACGGGTTGGATTGCCCCTGTTTCTGCGGCGACGAATCGGCCTTCGCGCAGATGATCGCGGCCGCCGCCAGGCGCGACCGCGACGACGCGATGCTCTTCGCCGCGACGCTGGTCACGGGGCCGGCGGCGTTCCGGCTCGTCGCGATCGCCGAGGATATGGGCCAGGCCTTCCTGCGGCTCGCGCGCGTGGCGGGACCGGCGGCCAATCATCCCGGGGGCGGCGCCACCCGCCACTGAGCCCCGTCAGAGGGCGTTCAGCAGCTCCTGCGTGGGCCAGGCATCGACGGGCAGGCCGAGGCGCTGCTGTTCGGCGCGGATCGCCGCGCGGGTGCCGGCACCCAGGATGCCGTCGATCTCGCCCACGTCATGGCCGCGCGCGGCCAGCCGCTCCTGCAAGACCTTCATCTCTGCGGCGTCGAAGGCCGGCGGCGGCGTGCCGGCTTCGAAGATCCCCGCCCCTTCGAGGCGGTTGGCGAAATAGGCCGCGGTCAGGACGTAGGTAAAGCTCTGGTTCCATTCGAAATAGACGTCGAAATTCGGATAGGCCACGAAGGCCGGGCCGAACCGCCCCTGCGGCAGGAGGATCGAGCTCGGCAGGTCGGGACGGTCGAATTCGCCGTCGCGCGCGCGCACGCCCATCGCCGCCCATTCCGAGGTGGGACGCGTGGTTTCCAGCCCGGTCTGCGACCAGTCGAAATCTGCGGGCATCGCGACCTCTTCGAGCCAGGGCTCGTTCGGCCGCCAGCCCAGCGACTGAAGCATCGCGGCCCCGGAGGTGAGCGCGTCGGGCACCGAGGTCTTGAGCGTCACGCGCCCGTCGCCATCCGCATCGACGCCGTTCTCGAGAATATCCTCGGGCAGCATCTGGACCATGCCGATCTCGCCCGCCCAGGCGCCTGTCGTCGTGTCGGGATCGAGCCCGCCCTGCTGGCTCAGTTCCAGCGCGGCGAAGACCTGCGGCCGGAAGATCTCGGGACGGCGGCAATCATGGGCCAGCGTCATCAGCGAATTGACGGTGTTGAAATCGCCCTGCACGGCGCCGTAATCGGTCTCGAACGCCCAGAAGGCCAGCAGCACGCCGCGCGAGACGCCGTAGTCGCGCTCGATCCGCGTGAAGACGTCGTCGTGACGCTGCGCATTGGCGCGGCCGTTCTCGATCCGCGCGGAGCTGATCAGGCGGCGGGCGAACTCGGTGAAGGGCAGGGTGAAGACGCCCTGGCGCCGGTCGGCCGCGAGCGTCTCGGGGTCCTGGCGGACGCCATCGAAGAAGGCCCGCGCGACGCCGGGATCGGTGCCGCGGGCGACGGCCTCGGCCTCCATCGCGTCGCGGAAATCGACGAAGCTGCCGCCGCAGGGAACCTGCGCCGTGGCGCCCCCCGCGATCAGGGCGAGGGGAAGGGCGAGGGCGGGCAGACGCATGGGGGCAACTCCGGAAGGGTCGTTATTCGGCGACCTTGGTAGCAGTTGCGCGCCCCGGGGCAAGCATCAGGCGAGCGCGATCACGCCGATGAGACCGGCGAGGAGCGCCCATGCGCGCCAGAGCGCCTGCGTGGCCGCGTCGATCTCGCCCGCGCCGATCGCGCGGCGTCCCTCGGGGTGGACGAACGGGAAATCCTGCATCCTGCCGTCGTAGGAGCGCGGGCCCGCGAGCGCCACGCCGAGCACGCCCGCCATCGCCGCCTCGGGCCAGCCCGCGTTGGGCGAGCGGTGGAGCGGCGCGTCGCGGCGCGCGATGGCAAAGGCGGAAGGGCGGCCATGTGCCGCGACGATCAGCAGCGCGGTCAGGCGCGCGGGGATCCAGTTCAGTGCGTCGTCGAGCCGTGCGGCGGCCCAGCCGAAGTTTTCGTGGCGCGGCGTGCGGTAGCCGATCATGCTGTCGGCGGTGTTGGTGATCTTGTAGACCAGCAGCCCTGGAAGCCCCCCGACCGCGAACCAGAAGGCCGGGGCGACCACGCCGTCGCCGAGATTCTCGGCCGCGGATTCGATCGCGGCCCGCGCGATGGCCGGCGCATCCATCATCCGCGTGTCGCGCCCGACGATCCGCGCCACGGCCACGCGCCCTTCCTCGGTCGAGCGGCTGAGGGCGGTCGCCACGTCGCGGACGTGATCGGCGAGGCTGCGCTGCGCCAGCAGGGACGCGGCGACGAGCCACGACCAGAGCGCGCCGCCCGGAAGGGCGGCGATCCCGAGGCCGAGCAGCAGGGCCAGAATGCCAAGCCCGGTCATCGCCGCGATGCCGCGCAGGCGCGTTCCGTCGTTGAGACGTGCATCGCACCAGCCCACCGCGCGGCCCATGAGGATCGCCGGGTGCGGCACCCGGTCCCAGATCCAGCGCGGCTCGCCCAGAACGGCATCGAGCAGGAGGGCGGCGAAGAGGATGGTCATGCTTGGCGCCGCCTCATCGGCTCACCGCGCCGAGAGGGCGTCGGCAAGCTGCCCCGTGCGGTCGGGATGGGGCAGGCCGAGCCGCAGCCAGTCGGGCGCGTAGGGAAAGACCCGCGTGAGGATCCGGGTGCTCGCGAGATGGGCGTGCCAGGCGGCGGCATCGGGCGTCTCGACCAGCCGGAAGAGCGTGGTGCCGCCGATCACCCGCAGGCCCGCGCGCCCCAGCATGTCGTCGAGCGTGCGGGCATCCGCGGCGAGGCGGAGCCGCGTCGTGCGCGCCCATTCGGCGTCGGCCAGCGCCCGGGCCCCGATGGCGAGCGCGGGGCCGGAGACCGCCCAGGGGCCGAGCCGTTCGGCAAGGCCCGCGAGCGTGTCGGGATGGCCGATGGCGAAGCCGAGCCGCAGGCCCGCAAGGCCCCAGAACTTGCCGAAGCTCTTCAGCACCACGGTGCCGGGATGCCGGGTCCGGTCGACATGGCTCCGGTCGGGGGCGGTGTCGCAGAAGCTCTCGTCGATGATCGTCAGATCCGCGTCGGGCGGGTCGTGCCAGAGGCGTCCGTCGGGATTGTTGGGGTGGACCAGCACGCGCACCGGCGCGGGCCCGTCGACGGGGCGGTGGCCGGCCGCAACGAAGGCCGCGCGGTGTTCGTTATAGGTGGGCGCGGGAATGTGGACCGGGCCGGGCGGCAGGAGGCCCGGCAGCGCCGCGATGATCGCCGATGTGCCCGGAGCGGCGAGGATTTCTGCCTCGGCGGGCACGCGCCAGGCCCCCCGCGCGGCGCGGAGCAATCCGTCGCGGGCCTCCCGGTCGGGCAGGGCGGTCCATGCCGCGTGCGGCAACGGCGGCACGGGGTAGGCGACCGGGTTGATCCCCGTCGAGAGGTCGAGCCAGTCGTCGCGGGTGCCGCCCCATCGGGCGATCGCCGCGTCGATCCCGCCGCCATGGTCGCGCGCCTCAGCCATCCTCGGGCAGCGGCGGATGGCGGGTGACGAAATGCCCCTTCACGCCCTGCGGCCAGTCGCGATAGGCGACGATCCCGGTCTCGCTCGCGGCATGAAGGCGCGCGTAATCCACGATCGCCTGCGCGTCGCCCGGGTCGGGCGCGAACCGCCCGAGCGTGTAGCAGAGCTTGCCCCTGGCCTGGATGGCCACGTTGCAAGCATTGGCGCAGCCCATCAGGCACGAGACGCGCCGGGTGCGCAAGCCCGTGTCCTCGGCCGTGCGCTCGACCAGCTCGGCCAGCCCCTCGCCGTCGGTGCGCGCGTCGCGGACGGCATCCCAGCCCTCGTGCTTGCAGGTGTCGCAGATGGTGATCCAGGTGGTGTTCATGGCCGCGCTTGAACCGCATCGACGCGCCGGGGGCAAGGGGCGCTGCCCCGGCCGTCGGGCACGTCGCCGGGGCACGCCGTCGCTATCGCGGCTCCGGGGCGTCGCGATCGAGGGCGCAGGTTCCTGTGATCTCGCGCTCGCGCACGTGGCAGGCGACGCGATGGTCCGGTGCCAGATCGACGGCGCGCGGTCGCAGCGTCTCGCAGCCCGCCTCGCGGATCGGGCAGCGGGTGACGAAGGGGCATCCCCGGGGCACGTCCATCGGGTTCGGCACGTCGCCGCCCAGCGGCTGGCTCGTCTTGGCGCGTTCGGCCACCGGATCGGGGATCGGCACGGCGGAAAGCAACGCTTCGGTATAGGGGTGGAGGGGCCGGGCGAAGAGTTCGGCCGTCGGGGCCTCTTCGGCGACGGTGCCGAGATACATCACCAGGATGCGGTCGGCGACGTGATGCACCACGCTGAGATCGTGGCTGATGAAGAGATACGAAAGGCCCAGCTCGCGTTGCAGACGCAAGAGCAGGTTCAGCACCTGGCTCTGGATCGACACGTCGAGGGCCGAGACCGCCTCGTCGCAGATCACCACCCGCGGCTCGAGCGCGAGGGCGCGGGCGATGACCACGCGCTGGCGCTGCCCGCCGGAGAGCTCGTTGGGATAGCGGTCGCGCTGCGCCGCGCCGAGCCCCACGAGCTCCATCAGCTCGTCGACGCGGGCGCGGCGGCGGGTGCGGTCGACGCCGTGGATCGCCAGCGGCTCGGCGATGGACTGGCCGATCGTGCGCTTGGGATCGAGCGCCGAGACCGGGTCCTGGAACACCACCTGAAGATCGCGCCAGAGCGCCTGCCGCGCGCGACCGGTGAGCCCCGCCACGTCGCGCCCGTCGAAGAGCACGCGACCTGCGGTGACCGGTGCAAGCCCCAGGATCGCGTTGCCGGTTGTGGACTTGCCGCAGCCCGATTCGCCGACGATGCCGAGCGTCTCGCCCGCGGCGAGCGTGAAGTCGACGCCGTCCACGGCGCGCACCACCGGCTTGTCGCCCCAAGGCCGGCCCGTGGCGACGGGGAAATGCACGCTCAGCCCTTCGACGACGAGCAGCGGGTCGCTCATGTCAGATCCTCCACGCGGTCGGAATGCCAGCAGGCCGCCAGATGGCCCGGATCGGAGCCGGGCGGGGCAAGCGGCGGGCGTTCGGCGCATTTGCCGTCGGCGAGCGGGCAGCGGGTGCGAAACCGGCAGCCTTCGGGCCAGTCGGCGAGATCGGGGACCCGGCCCTCGATCGAGAAGAGCTCGCTCTTGTGGCCGCCCGTCATGCGCGGGATCGTCGCCAGCAGCAGCTTGGTATAGGGATGGCGCGGATCGGCGAAGAGCCTGTGTACCTCGGCCTGCTCGACGATGCGGCCACCATACATCACGCAGACCCGGTCGGCGACCGAGGCGACCACGCCCATGTCATGCGTGATGATCAGCACCGAGGTTCCGGTCTCGTCGCGCAGCCGCCGCATCAGGTGCAGGATCTGTGCCTGGATCGTCACGTCGAGCGCGGTGGTCGGCTCGTCCGCGATCAGAAGGCGCGGTTCGGAGATCAGGGCCGAGGCGATCATCACCCGCTGGCACATGCCGCCCGACAGCTCCGACGGCAATTGCCGCGCGCGCCGTTCGGGGGCGGGGATGCCGACCTCGCGCAGCATCTCGACCGCGCGGTCCCACGCCTCGCGCCGGGTCGCGCGGCCGTGGACGACAAGGCTTTCGGCGACCTGCGCGCCCACGCTCAGAAGCGGGTTGAGCGAGGCGACGGGTTCCTGGAAGATCATCGCGAGCGCGGTGCCGCGCAGCCGGCGCATGGCCGCGTCGTCGCCGAGATCGAGCGCGGTGCCGTCGAGCGTTGCGCGTCCGCCGGTCTGGCGCACCGCACCGCCCAGAAGGCCCATGAGGGCGAGGGCCGTCAGGCTCTTGCCCGAGCCGCTTTCCCCGACCAGCGCCACGATCTCGCCCCGGCCGATCGACAGGTCCACCCCGTCGACCACGTCATGGGGGCCGATGCCGACCGACAGATCGCGGATCTCGAGGGTCTGCGCGTCAGTCATCGAGGCCCCCTTCGGCCGCGCAGGCGGTCCAGGGAGAGGTCGGATGCGCCATGCCGGTATTCGTGCCGCCCGCACGGGTCACGGCCGACGGGATGGCGAAGAGCACGGGATGCAGGCTGTCGGCCTTGATCTCGACCGGATAGTCGCGCGCGACGGCAGCCGCCACGTCCGGCGCGGCGGCGCGGTTCACCACGACCGTGGGGGTCGACGCGTCGATGCGCGGGGCGTGGAAGGCGTCTTCCAGGGACATGCCGCGGTCGAGCACGTAGCTGATGAGCTGCGCGATGCAGGGAAAGATCTGACGGCCTCCGGCGGCGCCGATCGCCATGGCGGGCCGCCCGCCGCGCGACACGATCGCGGGGCTCATGTTGGCCAGCGGCTGCGCGCCGGGGGCGATGGCGTTGGGCACGTTCGGCCGCGGATCGAACCACATCATGCCGTTGTTCATCAGGATCCCCGAGCCGGGCAGCGTCACCTTCGAGCCGAAGCGCGACAGCAGGGTGTTGGTCAGCGACACCATGTTGCCCGCCGCGTCCACGACCGAGACATGGCTGGTGCAGTCGCCGCGCTCGCCCGCATGGCCCATGGTCTTGAGCCGCGTCTCGTAGGTCGTGCGGATCGCACGGGCATAGATCGCCGCGGCCTCGGCCTCGGTCGCGCCCGGGGTGAGGTCGGGCGCGATCCTCGAGAGTGTTTCCAGCAGGCTCGGCCCGCCGCAGAGACCCGGCACGACCGAGACCTCGGCGTCGCGGTAGGGCCCTCGCGCCGGGGCCGCCCAGCGGGGGGCGTAGCCCGCGAGATCCGCCGCGTCGATCACCGATCCGCCCTCGGCCAGATCCGCGACGAGGCCGCGCGCGACCTCGCCCTCGTAGAAATCACGCGCCCCGGCGGAGGCCAGCCTGCGCAGCATCGCGGCCTTGGCGGGCATGGGCAGAAGATCGGTCTGCCGGCCGTTGGGGACGCGGCGAGGCTTGCCGTTGTCGAGGAAGAGGGCGGAGGAATGCGCGAACCGGGCGAGACCGTGCGCGTCGATCGCGAGGCAGAGCGAGGCGAACCAGTCGATCCGCATGCCCCGCTCGGCCGCCTCGATCGCGGGGGCGAGCGCGTCCGCCCACGAGATCGTGCCGTATCTTTCGAGCGCCGCGGCGAGGCCCGCCACCGCGCCGGGGATGCAGATCGAGGGATAGCCAATGAGATTGCGGTCGTCCGCGACCGAGGGCCAGTCGAACCAATCGCCGTCGCGTCCACCCGCGAGGGGATATTGCGCGCGGTCCATGTTGCGGCTGGCGCGCACGTTGAAGTCGAGCGTGTCGACAGCACCGCCGTCGCCGGGCGCCCAGAGCAGCAGCCCTCCGCCACCGACCCCGCTCAGCCACGGCTCGACCACCGACAGGACGAGCGCGGTGACCACCGCGGCGTCCATCGCGTTGCCGCCCGCGCCGAGAACGCGCGCGCCCGCCCGCGCGGCATCCACGTGCTGCGCCGCGACCACGCCGCGGGGCGTCTCGACCTGGGGCTTGCGCAGGGTCCAGGTCTGTTCGGCGGGATCGCTCACCGGCCTGTCCATGCCGGATGCTCCAGAAGGCTCGGGGGGATGTCGGGGGTGACCGGGTCGCGGTCGGCGGCATGGGCCTCGTGATGGCGGGCCATCTCGCCCGCCGTGGCGATCCAGACGTCGTCGGCGGCCAGAACGCGCTCCATCAGCTTTTCCAGCATCACGACGCGTGCGCCACGTCCGGAGATCCAGTCGTGCACCGTCAGCATGAAGAGCGTGCCGAACCGGCGGCTGGCCTCGAATTCCTCGGTCCAGGCCGAGAGCATGTCGGCCGTTCCGCGCGGGGCGGGATCGCCGGCGCCGAGGAACTTGAAGAAGATCGCGTCGTCCGTGGCCCAGTTGACCGGCACCTCGGTCACGCCGGCCACGGAATGGGGCGTGTCGTAGCCCATCAGAGAGCTGTCGTAGAAGCCGTGCCGCTTGACCTCGGAGAGCATGTGGGGCGTCATCTCCCAGGCGGGCGAGCGGAAGCCCGCGGGAGCCGCGCCGGTCTGGGCCACGAAGATCTCGATCGAGGCCTCGAGCATGCGGGTGAATTCCGCGTCCGAGACCTGCGTCACCAATTCGTGGAAATAGCCGTGCAGCCCGACCTCGTGGCCCGCCTCGACCAGCGCGGGCAGGATCCAGGGATGCATCTCGGCCACGGCGCCGGGGACGAAGAAGCTGCCCTTGATGCCGAGGCGCTTCAGAAGATCCGCCATCCGGGCCACGCCGATCCGGGGGCCGTAATTGCGTTGTTCGAGATGCGACAGGAGTTGCGGCGGATCCTCGCGATGGATCCACATCCAGGGCGAATGGGCGTCGAGATCCATCGTGAAGCAGAAGGCCGCCGCCTTGCCCTCGGGCCAGGGATAGGGGGCGGGAAGGTCGAGTGCGCTCATAGCGGGTCCTTCTTGTCCTGATAGACGTCCATCGAGCCGATCGAGTTGCCGCCATCCACGGTCAGCGTAGCACCCGTGACGAAGCTTGCCGCCTCGCTCGCCAGATAGAAGGCGGCGGGGGCCACGTCGCCAATCGTGGATGCCCGGCCGAGCGGCATGGAGGCGGTGACGCGCGCGATGTGTTCGTCAGTCAGCGGGCTGGCCGTGGAGCCTGCGGCGAAGCCGGGTTCCAGCGCGTTGACGCGGATGCCGTAGCGCGCGAGTTCCAGCGCGTAGCCCTTGGTCAGGCGGTCGAGCGCGGTCTTCGACAGGCTGTAGGGGGCCGCGGTCAGCCGCATCTTGCGCGCGGCACCCGACGAGATGTTGATGACGCTGCCCTTGCGCGCGGCGCCGATCATCTGGGTCGCGATGCCGCGCGTCAGTAGGTGAACGGCGCGCAGGTTGATGTCGAGGATACGGTCCCATTCCTCGGCGTCGGTATCGAGCAGGAAGCCCGAAGGATAGACGCCCGCATTGTTGACGAGCACGTCGGCGGCCCCCCAACGCGCGCCGATCTCGGCCACCAGCGCATCGATTCCGGCCGCGTCGCGCAGGTCGCAGGCATGGCCGAAACTGCCTTCGGTGCCGAGTTCGGCGGCGAAGGCGTCAAGTGCCGGGCCGTCGATATCGGTCGCGCAGACATTCGCGCCCGCATCCGCGAAGGATTGCGCGAGGCCGCGCCCGAAGACGCCGAGCGCCCCGGTGACGACGACGTTCCTGCCCTGAAATTCGGTTCCGAAATTCATGTTCTACCTTGATTTGGGGTTGAGATAGTCGCTCAGCCGGTCACCGATCAGGTTCACCGACAGAACGAGAAGAAAGAGGCAGATGCCCGGGAAGGTCGCGATCCACCACGCGTTCGAGACGTAGTTGCGCCCGACGCTCAGCATCGCGCCCCAGCTTGCCATGGGCGGCTGCACCCCGAGGCCCAGGAACGACAGCCCCGCCTCGAAGAGCACCATCAGCCCGAATTCCAGCGTCGCCACCACCGAAAGCGGCGCGATGATGTTGGGCAGGATGTGTCGGAAGAGCACGCGTCCGGGCCCCGCCCCCATCGCGCGGGCGAGCCGCACATAGGGTTGCTCGGCCACCGAAAGCGTCTGCCCGTAGGCCACGCGGGCGTAGCGCGGCCAGCGCGTGAGGGCGAGCACGAAGACCACGTTGACGAAGCCTGGGCCCAGCACCGCCACCATGATGATCGCCAGAAGGATCGCCGGGATCGACAGGAAGATGTCGACGAGCCGCATCACCACGATGCCGACCCAGCCGCGCAGATAGCCCGCGAGCATGCCCAGGGCTGTGCCGACGCAGCCCGACAGCAGGACCGACAGGATCGCCACCGACAGCGAGATCCGGGCGCCGTAGATCACCCGGCTCAGGAGATCGCGCCCGAGTTCGTCCGAGCCCAGAAGGTAGAAGACGTCGCGTGCCTCGGTGCCCGGCGCCTTGAGCCGGCCGAGCAGGTTCTGCCGGTCGGGATCGTAGGGCGCGATCAGCGGGGCGAAGATCGCGATCAGGATCATCGCCGCGAAGATCGCCACGAAGAGGCCGACCGGCACCCCGCCGCCCCGGCGCGGCACGAAGCTGCGGCGCATGACGTTGCCGACCGCGCTCATGGCCCGTCTCCCTTGCGGATGCGGGGATCGACCACGCTGTAGAGGATGTCGGCGATCAGGTTGACGCTGATCGTCACGAAGGCGCCCAGCAGGACGATCCCCTGCACCACGACGAAATCGCGCGACTGCACCGATTGCACGGTGAGCTGGCCGAGGCCCGGCCAGGCGAAGACCGTCTCGACGATGACCGCGCCGGCCAGAAGCTGCGAGATCTCCAGCGCGCTGATCGAGATGACGGGGATGAGCGAGTTGCGCAGCAGGTGCGTGCGCACCATGCGTCCGGTGCCGACACCGCGCGCGCGGGCCGAGCGGATGTAATCCTTGGAGAGCTCGTCGAGGACCGAAGACCGCGCGATCCGCGCATAGGTCGCCATCGACAGAAGCCCCAGTGCGATCGAGGGCATCACCAGATGCGCAAGGCTTCCCGAGCCCGAGGGCGGCAGCCAGCCGAGCCACACGCCGAAGATCATGATCATGAGGATGCCGCTCCAGAAGGTCGGCATGCTCTGGGCGCCGAGGACCAGCCCCATCAGCAGGTTGGTGCCCCTGTGCCGCCGCCAGATCGCCAGCGCGAGGCCGACGGGCAGGCCCACGACGATCGCCACCAGAAGCGCGCCGCCGGCCAGTTGCAGCGTATAGGGCAGGCGCGAGGCGATGATCTCGGTCACGGCGACGTTCTGGACGTAGGACCGCCCGAAATCGAGCCGCACCATGTCCCAAAGATAGGCCACGTACTGCACCAGCAACGGCTGATCGAGCCCGAGCGAGGCGCGCATCGCCTCGATATCCTCCTGGGTGGCGGTCTCGGGCACCAGCAGGTAGGTGGGATCCCCGGTCAGACGCTGGATGAAGAAGACCAGCGTCATCACGCCGAAGATCGCCACCAGCGCCTGACCCAGCCGTTTCAGGAGGAAGAGGGGCATCGGGGCCTACTCGCTCCAGTCCATGCGGTTGAGAAACAGGCTCTCGTTCGCGGTGGGCTGCCATTGCAGCGGCTCGGCGGCGCCGTAGATCGCGACCGCCTGATAGAGCGGCAGGATATAGGCGTTGTCCTGCACGATCTGCTGCACCTGCGTGTAGGCTTCGAGGCGTTCGTCATCGTCGAGCGACGAGCGCCCGGTTTCCAGAAGGGCGTCGAGTTCGGGATCGTCCACGCGGCTCCAGCTCGACGAGGAATGCAGCAGCGGGAATTGCACCCCGTCGACATCCTGGCAGGCGCAGGACCAGCGGCCGAAGCTCAGGAACGGACGCTCGGTCCGCTCGGGCGCGCGCGCCGACTGGAGATAGGTGCTCATGTCGGTGAGCGAGATCGACACGTCGAAGCCCGCATCGGTCAGCATCTGCTGGATCGCCTGGACGATGCGCTGGTCGAAGACCGGCGAGGTGGCGAATTCCATCGGCGTGTCGCCCGCGCCGGTTTCCTCGACGATGCGCGCGGCCTCGTCGGGATCGTAGGCGATCGGCTCGACGCCCTCGACATAGCCGAAATGCGCGGGCGTGGCGAGCTGTCCGACGGCCTCCTCGCCGCCTGCCAGAATGCCCTGAACGATGCCCTCGCGGTCGATCGCCATGGCGGCGGCGCGGCGCACCTGCGGATCGTCGAGCGGCGGGCGCGTGGTGTTCATGCCCATGAAGCCCACCCGTTCGGTCGGCGCGGTCAGCACCTTCACGCCCGGCTGGTTCTCGACCTGCAGCGCGAGGTCGCTGTCGAGCGACACGATCAGGTCGGCGGTGCCGGCGCGCAGGTTGGCGACGCGCGTCGCGGCGTCTGGCACGGCCTTGAAGACGGCCGTCTCGAACGGGCCGGTCTCGCCCCAGTAATCGGCGTTGCGGGTCAGCGTCACGTCGACGCCGCGGTTCCATGCCTCGAACGCGTAGGGGCCAGATCCCACGGGCGATGCGTTGAAGGCGTCGGCGCCCACCTCTTCGACGACATGTTCGGGCACGACCGAAAGCTTGACGAGCTGCGCCAGCAGGACGGGATACGCCCCGTCGGTGGTCAGCGTCACCTCGTGTTCGCCCGTCACCTCGGCCCCGGTGATCGAGTTGAACTGGCCGAGCTGCGGCGAGCCGAATTCCGGATCGGTGATCCGCTCGACCGAATAGACGACATCCTCGGGCGTCAGCGGCTCGCCGTCGTGGAAGGTCACGCCGTCGCGGATGGTCAGCACCATCTCGGTGTCGGAGACCTGCTCCCATTCGGTGGCGATCTCGGGCACGATCTCGCCGTCGTCGTCACGCGTCACCACGTTGTCGAAGATGTTGCGATAGACGTAATAGCTGTCGGGATTCCATTGCTGGTGCGGATCGAGCGACGAGGGCTCGTTGACGAGGTTCACGGTGATCTCGTCCTGCGCCATGGCGCCGTGGGCTGTCATCAGGCCCGCGAGGACGACGCCGTATGCGATCGGTCTGCCAATCATGTCCGGTCCTTTCCGGTTGGAGAAGGGGACGCCGCGCGCCCGCGCGGCGTCCGGAGTGTCCTTATTCGTTCCACGACATGCGGTTGAGGAACAGGCTTTCGTTCGAGGTCGGCTGCCAGTCGAGCTCTTCCGCGGCGCCATAGATGATCGCGGCCTGGTAGAGCGGCAGGATATAGGCCTCTTCGAGGGCCTTGCGGTTGACTTGCGCATAGAGGTCGGCGCGGGCCGCCTCGTCAAGCTCGCTTCGCGCCTCGTCGAGCAGCGCGTCGATCTCGGGATCGTTCACGCGGCTCCAGTTCGAGGAGGAATGGAGCAGCGGGTACATGATGCCGTCGGGATCCTGGCAGGCGCAGGACCAGCGCGAGAAGGTCAACATCGGCGCCTGGTCCGGCGTCGTCTGCTGATCCTGCAGCCAGGTCGCCATGTCGGTCGTCTCGATCGAGACGTTCAGGCCGACATCGGTCAGCATCTGCTGGATCGCCTGCACCACGCGCTGGTCGTAGACCGGCGATGTGGCGAGCTCCATCTCGGTCCCGGCGCCCTCGACGCCGGCGATGAGTTCGCGCGCACGTTCGGGGTCGTACTCGAAGCCCTCGATCTCCTCCGACCAGCCGAAATGGGCGGGCGACAACATCTGGTCGACGACCCGGGGATAGCCGCCGAGCAGACCCTCGACGATGCCCTCGCGGTCAATGGCGTAGCCGATCGCGCGGCGCATGTCGGGTTGGTCGAGTGGCGGCTTGGCGCCGTTCATCGGGAAATATGCCACACGCTCGGTATTGACGGTGAGGACCTTGCCGCGGCCGCCGCTTTCGAGCTGGGCCGCGAGGTCGGTATTGAGCGTCACCACGAGATCGGCATTGCCGGCCTGGAGATCGGCCACGCGCGTCGCCGCGTCGGGCACGCCACGGAACACCACCGTTTCGAACGGGCCGGCATCGCCCCAGTAATCGTCGTTCCGCGACAGGGTGACCGCGACGCCGCGGTCCCAGCTCTCGAAGGCATAGGGGCCCGATCCGACAGGATTGGCGTTGAAATCCTCGGCACTCGTCTCCGAGGCGACGTGTTCGGGCACGATCGAAAGCTTGACGAGCTGCGCCAGAAGCGCGGGGTATGCGCCGTCGGTCGTCAGGGTCACTTCGTTCTCGCCGGTGACCTCGGCCGCGACGATCTTGTTGAACTGGCCAAGCTGCGGCGAGGCGAAATCGGGGTCGGTGATGCGCTCGATGGAATAGACGACATCCTCGGGGGTCAGCGGCTCGCCGTCGTGGAATGTCACGTCGTCGCGGATCGTGAAGACCGTTTCGGTATCGCTCGTCCGCTCCCATTCGGTGGCGATCTGCGGCACGATCTCGCCGTCATTGTCGCGGGTCACGAGATTGTCGAAGATATTGCGATAGACGTAGTAGCTGTCGGGATTCCACTGCTGGTGCGGATCGAGCGTCGCAGGCTCGTTCACCAGATCGACCACCATCCGGTCCTTGGCCTCCGCCGGCGATACCTGCACGGCGCAGGCCAGTCCCGCGCAGATCGCGACCGGCAATGCCAGCCGCGCGGCCTTCGTCGTCTTCGTCATTGTTCAACTCCTCCGTTGGGCTTTGCCCCGCGCGTCCCGGTTCGCCGGGCTGGGGGTGGTGGCACCCGTCTCCGGCCTTTGGCGGCCATTGTCGTTCCGGGTGGTCGCGGCGTCGGATCCGACGCCGAGTTCGGTGCGGTCGCGCAGCAGGCCCGCCATCGCGAAGGACCGGAAAGCGTCGACGTCGGCCAGGCGCAGCGCGGTCACCGCCTCCGCGTCGCCCTGCGTCACGGCGGCGACCAGCGCGCCCGCATCCGTCGGGCGCAGCGCGGCGGCGCCGAGCGGCTCGAGGAACCGCACGATCCTGTCGGAGTGATCCCAGAGGCCGGTGAGGAAATGCGCGACCGGCGCGTTGGTCGCGCCCGCCAGCGTATCGAGGATTTCGCGCTCGTAGTTTCGCCGGGTGACGAGCGTGGCGGGGTCGTGCCGGTCGCCCAGAACGGCGATCATCTCGGCGAGCTCCGTCATCCGCGAGAGGGCGTCGGCACCGGGGCGCGCATCGGCGAGGCCGGGCTCGCCCAGCCTGCGCGCGGCGATCACGTCGCCGATCAGCGCGCCGCTCACCGGCAGCACTTTCCAGCCTGCGCGCGGGATCGGATGCACCAGACCCAGCGCCGACAGTCGTGCCAGCGCCACCCGTATCCCGGCACGTCCGATGCCGAACCTTTCGCCGATCTCGGCCTCGGTCGCGACGGTGCCCGGCATCAATTCGCAAAACAGCACCGCGGATCTGAGCCTCTCCTCGGCAAAGCTGCCCTTTCGCGACGGCTGAAGCGGATCGCGCTGCGAGGTGAACGGGGAGGTCGGATCGAACATGCGCATACCTGTGAAGCCGTGGTGAAAGTCTAAGACCGCCGTTTGAACATCTTCAAGCGCGGCAGTTGAAATATTCATCGAGGAGTCGGGAAAGGTTCCGATACGCCCATAAATTGAGCGACCACGTGGGTGGAGGTACCGCCCTTGGACGCCACGTTCATGCGGCGCGGGGGCGATGCCGAACCGGAAAAGTTCGTTTTTGCCGCGCAAGCGCCAGATATGCACAAAAATTGGTCATATGGCTGCGACGCGTCGGGACGGGCCGGACCGATGCCTTTACTCGGCAAACGCGCTGCCGAAGAGATGCCGTGGCCGGAGCGGGGGGACATTGTTCCACTACGCATACCGGCGCGGAATTTTCGATGGCCCCGAGATGCGCGGCCCCGATCTGGAGGACGATCACGATGAAAGCACTTGCCGTTTCCACCACCGCCCTGGCCATCGGCCTCGCATCCGGCGCGATGGCGCAGGATGAGGGGGCGGATTGCCCGGTCAAGGTTGGCGTGCTGCATTCGCTCAGCGGGACGATGGCGATCTCGGAGACGACGCTGAAGGACACGATGGAGATGCTGATCGAGCAGCAGAACGAGGCCGGAGGGCTTCTCGGCTGCGAGATCGAGGCCGTGGTGGTGGACCCCGCCTCGGACTGGCCGACCTTCGCCGCGCGGGCGCGCGACCTGCTGACCCAGGACGAGGTCGACGTGATCTTCGGCGCCTGGACCTCCGCGAGCCGCAAGGCCGTGCTGCCGGTGCTCGAGGAGCTCAACGGCCTGATGTTCTATCCCGTCCAGTACGAGGGCGAGGAAAGCTCGAAGAACGTGTTCTATACCGGCGCCGCGCCGAACCAGCAGGCGATCCCGGCGGCCGATTACATGATGAACGAGCTCGGGGTGGAGCGGTTCGCGCTGCTGGGGACCGACTACGTCTATCCGCGCACCACGAACCGCATCCTCGAAGCCTATCTCAAGGATAACGGCATCGCGGAGGAGGACATCTTCGTCAACTATACCCCCTTCGGGCATTCGGACTGGTCCACCATCGTGTCGGACGTGGTGGCGATGGGTGCCACCGGCCAGCAGGTCGGCGTGATCTCGACCATCAACGGCGACGCCAACGTGGGCTTCTATACCGAGCTCGCGGCACAGGGTGTCGACGCGTTCGACCTGCCCGTCATCGCCTTCTCGGTGGGCGAGGAGGAGCTTTCGGGCCTCGACACGTCGAACCTCGTCGGCCACCTCGCGGCGTGGAACTATTTCCAGTCGGCCGATACCGAGATCAACGACGAATGGGTCGCCCAGTGGAAGGACCGCATGGGCGATGACGCCGTCACCAACGACCCGATGGAGGCGCATTATATCGGCTTCAACATGTGGGTGAACGCGGTCGAGGAGGCCGGGACCACCGATGTCGATGCCGTGCGCGAAGCAATGTGGGGCCAGGAATTCCCCAACCTCACCGGCGGCACGGCCGTGATGAACACCAACCATCACCTGTCAAAGCCGGTGCTGATCGGCGAGATCACCGAGGACGGCCAGTTCGACATCCTCGAGCAGACCGAGGAGGTGCCGGGCGATGCATGGACGGATTTCCTGCCCGAATCAGAGGTTTTGACCTCGGATTGGCAGGAGCTCGAATGCGGCATGTACAATACCGAGACCGAGACCTGCGTGCAGATCCAGTCGAATTACTGACCAATGGCAGGGGCGGGATCGCGGTCCCGCTCCTTTGCACCGGGGTTTCCGACAGATGACCATCCTCATGCGCCGGCTCCTGGCGCTCGTCCTGGTGTGCGCCGCGACCATGGCACCTGCGCAGGAGAGCGCGGACATCCAGAGCATCCTGCAGGAGAACCGCGCGCTCATCGAAGCGAGCTCGCGCCGGACGATCGGACCCGCGATCGACGCGCTTCGCGAGAGCGGCCTCGACCGGGCCCCCGAGGTCATGCGGCGCTGGCAGGAGCGGGAACTCTACCTGCGCGAGGCGGACGGCGTCTTCGTCTTCGGCGAGGAGACCGACGACGGGCTGCGGGTGATCGACATCGCCACCGGAGAAGTGATCGGCGAAGGCCCCGATGACGGTTACGAGGAGATGCGCCCCAATGCCGGCATTCGCGGCCTGATCCAGGCGGCGATGGTGCAGTTTCGCCTGCAGGACGAGAATGCGGCGCAGCGCGCCCGCGCCCTCGACGCGGTCGCGCGAAGCCCCGAGCCGGAGCATCTGGACCTGCTTCGGACCGTCATTCTCGACGAGCCGGATCCCGCTTTGCGCGCCCGCATGGAGCGGCTGGAACGGCTTCTGACCGTTCAGTTCGGGCAGAGTGATGCCGAGCGCGTGGCGGCGATCGAAGGCTTTCGGGGCGATATCGCCCGCGAGGTCCGCGCCGCACTGACCCCCGTTCTGGCGACGCGCCGGACAGTCGCCCCCGAGGATGCGCCGGCCGAGGGCAACGTGGCGCGGGAGCTCGAGCCGGGCACGGATGCGCTTCCCGAGGCGGAGGCCTACCAGATGCTGGTCTCGGCGGGGCTTGCGCCCGAGCGGATCGACCGCGAGGCGCGGCGCGCCGCACTCGTCGCCAATATCGAGGACGGAGAGGTCGGCGGCATCCCCGTGGCCGAACTCGACGACCAGGAGATGCGCGACCGCGCCTATGCGACGCTGGCCCAGGCGGGGGCGGTGCCGCCCACCACGCTGGAGGAGGACCGCGCGGACCTGATGGGCGGCTACGCCTTCCGCGACATCCATATCGAGCCCTCGGCGGAGGTGACGGACGCGGCGGCCGCGACGATGGAGAGCATCGAGCTGACCTTGCGGCTGCATCAATGGCTCGATCTCGGACTCGATGCGCTGAGCCTCGCCTCGATCTATTTCCTCGCCGCAATCGGGCTCGCCATCACCTTCGGGGTGATGGGCGTCATCAATATGGCGCATGGCGAGTTCATCATGCTCGGCGCGTTCACGGGCTGGCTCGTGCAGCTGGTCGTGCCGAACTACACGATCTCGATCGTCGTGGCGCTGCCGCTGGCCTTCGTGGTGGCTTTCGCCGCGGGCGTGGCGCTCGAACGGCTGGTGATCCGGCATCTCTATCACCGGCCGCTGGAGACTTTGCTGGCGACCTTCGGGATCTCCATCGCGATCCAGCAGATCGTCAAGAACGTGTTCGGCAGTCAGGCCAAGCCGCTGACCGCGCCCGACTGGCTGGCGGGGTCGTGGGTGGTGAACGACATCGTGTCGATCAGCTTTATCCGGATCGCGATCTTCGGGCTGGCGCTGGTGTTCCTCGGCCTGCTGCTCTTCATCCTGAACCGCACGCGGCTGGGGCTCGAGGTACGGGCGGTGACGCAGAATCCGCGCATGGCGGCCTCGATGGGAATCAATCCCGACCGGATCAACATGCTGACCTTCGGGCTGGGCTCGGGGATCGCGGGGATCGCGGGCGTGGCCATCGGCCTTTTCGCGCAGGTCACCTCCGAGCTGGGGCAGAATTACATCGTGCAGAGCTTCATGACCGTCGTCGTGGGCGGCGTGGGGAATATCTGGGGGACGCTCGCGGGGGCCACGCTGATCGGCCTGCTGCAGAAGGGCATCGAATCGGCCAATCCGTCGAACACGCTGGCCGCGCAGACCTACATGATCCTCTTCGTGATCCTCTTCATCCAGTTCCGGCCGAGGGGCATCGTCGCGCTGCGCGGCCGTGCGGCGGAGGCGTGATGGCACAGGGCTTCCGCGAGCGCAGCTTTTTCGCGCGCAACCCGCACGTGCTGATCTTCCTGGCCTGCCTCGGCGTGTTCACCCTGGCCGCCACGCTGATGTCGGAAGCGATGGGGACGGGGGCGCTCTCGACCTCGTTCACCAAGATCCTCGGCCAGACGCTCTGCCTCTGTCTCGTGGCGATCGCGATGGACCTCGTCTGGGGGTTCTGCGGCATCCTGAGCCTGGGGCATTTCGCCTTCTTCGGGCTCGGCGGGTACATGATCGGCATGTGGCTGATGTACGAGCGCACGCGCCTCATCGTTGAGCCGTCGCTTGCCGGGGCCGCCCTGCCGCCCACGCCGCAGGAGATTTCGGACGCGATCGCGGGCCAGATTTTCGGCGTCGTCGGCACGTCGGAGCTTCCGCTCGTCTGGAGCTTCGCAGGCAGCCTGCCGATCCAGCTGGCCCTCGTGGTGCTGGTGCCGGGGCTGCTGGCGCTGGTCTTCGGCTGGCTCGCCTTCCGCAGCCGGGTGACGGGGGTTTACCTGTCGATCCTCACGCAGGCGATGACGCTGGCCCTCGCGCTCTATCTCTTCCAGAACGAAAGCGGGCTGCGCGGCAATAACGGGCTGTCGGGGCTTCAGAACATCCCCCATGCGGGCGGCGTCTCGCAGGCGTGGATCTCGTTGTGGTTCCTCTGGGGATCGGCGCTGGCGCTGGCGCTCGGCTACCTGCTCGCCGCGTGGATCGTGTCGGGCAAGTTCGGCAGCGTGATCCGCGGCATCCGCGATGACGAGACGCGGGTGCGGTTCCTGGGATACCCGGTGGAGGTCTACAAGCTCTTCGTCTTCACCCTTACGGCCGTGATCGCGGGGATCGCGGGCGCGCTCTATTACCCCCAGGCGGGCATCATCAACCCGGCCGAGCTTGCCCCCATCGCGTCGATCTATCTGGCGGTCTGGGTGGCGATCGGCGGGCGCGGGCGGATCTGGGGCGCGGTGCTCGGGGCCGCGGCGGTCAGCCTGGTGTCGAACTGGTTCACCGGGGGCGGCGCGCCCGACATACGCCTGCCTGGCTACACGATCTCGTGGGTGAATTGGTGGCAGGTGCTGCTGGGCCTTGGCTTCGTGCTGATCACGATCTTCGCGCCCAAGGGGCTGGCGGGGCTGGTGGACCTGATCACGCAGCGCCGCGTGCCCGACCGGCACGGCGCGGATGCTGGCCCCGACCAAAGTGCGCTGCGCGAGGCGGAGGAGGGAAGATGAGCGCGCTTCTGGAAGTCTCGGACGTCTCGGTCGCCTTCGACGGGTTCAAGGCGATCAACCACCTCTCGTTCTCGATCGGCCCGGCCGAGCTGCGGGCCGTGATCGGCCCGAACGGGGCGGGCAAGACGACGTTCATGGATATCGTCACCGGCAAGACCCGCCCCGACAGCGGTCAGGTCCTCTGGGGCGAGATGAGCCGCTCGCTCACCAGAATGTCCGAGGCGCGCATCGCCCGCGAGGGGATCGGCCGCAAGTTCCAGCGGCCGACCGTGTTCGAGGATCAGAGCGTCGAGGAGAACCTCGTCATGGCGCTCAAGGCGCAGCGGGGACCGCTGGCCGCCATGTTCTATCGCCGCAATGGCGAGGATATGGCCCGCGTGGCCGAGCTTGCGCGGGAGATCAGGCTGGAGACGCACCTGCCGCGCATCGCGGGCGAGCTGTCGCACGGTCAGAAGCAGTGGCTCGAGATCGGGATGCTCCTGGCACAGGAGCCGCGCCTTCTGCTGGTCGACGAGCCGGCCGCCGGCATGACGCCGGACGAGCGCGCGCATACGACCGACATCCTGAAGGAAGCGGCCCGTACCCGCGCCGTGGTGGTGGTCGAGCACGACATGGAATTCGTCCGCCGCCTCGATTGCCGGGTCACCGTGCTGCACGAGGGATCGGTCCTTGCCGAGGGAAGCCTCGACCACGTGACCGCCAACCAACGCGTCATCGACGTCTATCTGGGGCGCTAGAATGCTGGAATGCCGGGACCTAACACTGCATTACGGTCAGAGCCAGATCCTGTACGGCGTCGATGTCGGGGCGCAGGCGGGAGAGGTGACCTGCGTCATGGGCACCAACGGCGTGGGCAAGACCAGCCTGTTCAAAGCGATCGCGGGTACGCATGCGCGTTCGGGCGGTACGGTGGATCTGGAGGGCGCGCGGATCGGCACGCTGTCGGCGCACGCGCTTGCCCGGAGGGGCATCGGTTACGTGCCGCAGGGCCGCGATATCTTTCCGCTTCTGACCGTCCGCGAGAATCTCGAGACCGGCTATGCCTGCCTGGCGCGGGATGAGCGGCACGTGCCCGACGAGATATACGAGCTCTTTCCCGTGCTGCGCGAGATGGAGCGGCGGCGGGGCGGCGATCTCTCCGGCGGGCAGCAGCAGCAGCTTGCCATCGCGCGGGCCATGGTCACGCGGCCGAAGCTCCTGCTGCTCGACGAGCCGACGGAAGGCATCCAGCCCAACATCATCCAGCAGATCGGCCGGGTCATCGCCTATCTGCGAGACGAGAAGAAGCTCGCCATCCTTCTGGTCGAGCAGTACTTCGCCTTCGCCTGGGACCTCGCCGACCGGATCACGGTGCTCGACCGTGGCCGCGTAATCCATGACGGACGCAAGGAGGATGCCGCGCGCGACGACATCATGCGGCTGATGTCGGTCTGAGCGCGGGCGACGGGTGCGGTGCCGCCCGCGCCGGGCCGGATCAGCCGCGGCCGTGCGGCGCCATCCAGTCGAGATCGGGATTGATCGGGATGATCCGGTTCGGATTGATGGTGTCGTGGCTGTAATGGTAATGGCGCACGATATGGTCGAAATGGACCGTCTCCGCGATCCCCGGCCATTGATAGAGTTCGCGCGTATAGGCCCAGAGATTGGGATAATCGATGATCCGGTTGCGGTTGCACTTGAAGTGCAGGTGATAGACCAGATCGAACCGGACCAGCGTCGAGAAAAGCCGCCAATCGGCCTCGGTGATGCGGTCGCCCAGAAGGTAGCGGTTCTCCGACAGCAGCGATTCGATCCAGTCGAGGCTATCGAAGAGCGGAAAGACCGCCGCCTCGTAAGCCTCCTGGGTGGTGGCGAAGCCGGCCTTGTAGACGCCGTTATTGACCGTATCGTAGATCCGGTCGTTGATCGGGTCGATATCGTCGCGCAATTCCTCGGGCCAGTAATCGTCGGTATTGCCCGTGATGCCGTCGAAGGCCGAGTTGAACATGCGGATGATCTCGGCCGATTCGTTCGACACGATCGTCTCGCGTTCGAGGTCCCAGAGGATCGGTACGGTGACGCGCCCCGTCGTCTTGGGATCGGCGCGCAGATAGATGTCGCGCGCGAAGGGCAGGCCATAGACCTTGTCGCCGGTCGCACCTTCGAAATCGGTCCCGAAGGTCCAGCCATCGCCGAGCATGTCGGGATGCACGACCGAGATGTCGATGATGTCCTCGAGCCCCTTCAGCTTGCGAAAGAACAGCGCGCGGTTCGCCCAGGGGCACGCATAGGACACGTAGAGGTGATAGCGGTGCGCCGCCGCCTCGAAGCCGCCTTCGCCCGAGGGGCCGGGGCTTCCGTCGGGGGTGATCCAGTTGCGGTAGTTCGAGGTCGACCGCTGGAACGCGCCCCCGGTGCTTTCGGTGTCGTACCAGACGTCCTTCCAGACGCCGTCGATCAATTTGCCCATTGGGAATCTCCTTCGGTGCTTTGAACTTTTATATAGCGCCGGAAGGCCTGTTGGCAGGGCGCAGGCGCCGCGCGCAGGCGCACAACGCCACGCAGACGGGCTTTGCAAATCTTCGGCGGCTTGTGTAATGCCTCGAGAGACGACGCCCCGAAACGGGGCCGGAAAGGTGACCGCGCGGCGCCCGACCCAAAACGGGGGGCACGAGCGGTATCGTCAGGGCAAGCGCCCTTTCGCGCCCGATGGCCCCCCGCTGCCATGGAGAGGCACATCATGCGTATCCTTACCGTTCTCGCCATCCTGTCACCCGCTCCCGCGCTGGCCCATCTCGGCCATGTGGGCGAGGCCGCCGGACACGATCACTGGGTCGCCGGGGCGGCCATCGGGATCGCGGTGGGGATCGGGATCTGGCGCGCGGCCAAGGACCGCAAGGCACGCGCCCGGAAAGCCGAAGATCCAGCACCCGAGGAACAATCGGCGTGAAGACCGGCGTCATGATCTGCGGCCACGGCTCGCGCAGCCAGTCGGCCGTGGACGAGTTCGCGGTGCTGGCCGAGAAACTGCCGCCGCTTCTACCGCCCGACTGGATGGTCGATTACGGCTATCTCGAATTCGCCAACCCGGTGATCCGGGACGGGCTCGACCGGTTGCGCGAGGCGGGATGCGACCGGATCCTGGCGGTGCCGGGGATGCTGTTCGCGGCCATGCATGCCAAGAACGACATCCCGACCGTGCTCAATACCTATGCCGCGACGCACGGGATCGACGTGCATTACGGGCGCGAGCTCGGTGTCGACCCCAAGATGATCGCCGCCGCCGGCGCGCGGGTCATGGAGGCCGTCGAGCGCGCCAATGCCGAGCAGGGCGAGGTCGCGCTCCACGACACCTGCCTCGTGGTCATCGGGCGCGGTGCGTCCGACCCCGACGCCAATGGCAACGTGGCCAAGGTGGCGCGGATGCTGCACGAGGGGATCGGCTTCGGCTGGCACGAGGTCGGTTATTCCGGCGTCACCTTCCCGCTGGTCGAGCCCTGCCTGACCCATGTGACGAAGCTGGGCTACAGGCGCGTGATCGTGTTTCCGTATTTCCTGTTCTCGGGCATCCTGATCGACCGGATCTACGGGTTCACCGACGTCGTGGCCGCGGACCATCCCGACATCCAGTTCGTCAAGGCGGGCTATCTCGGCGATCATCCGCAGGTGCTCGAGACCTTCGCGGAGCGCGTGACGGAACAGGTGGGCGAGGTGCCGCCGCCCAATTGCGCGATGTGCAAGTACCGCACGCAGGTTCTCGGGTTCGAGGCCGAGATGGGGGCGGTGCAGGAAAGCCACCATCACCACGTCGAGGGGCAGGGCGCCAATGCGCCGGGATCGAATGTCGAGGATTGCGGCCTCTGTGGCGATTTCTGCACCGGGCTCTGTCGGCTCGAGGGGCAGGACCATCACCACGATCATCAACACCATGATCACCCGCACGATCACCACCACCATCACGCGCAATATCCCCACGCGGATCACCCGCACGGACCCGAGAGCGCGCGCAAGACCAAGGCCTGACGTTTCCGCGACAGGATCCCCCCGCCCGGAGCCGCTCCGGCCATCAGACGAGGTCACGTGCCGTGCGCCCCTACGAGAAAGACCCGGCCGCCATCTATGCGCAGAGCTTCGCGACCGTCCGGTCGGAGGCGCGGCTGGAGCGGTTCCCGGATGGCCTCGATGCGCTGGTGGTCCGCCTGATCCATGCCTGCGGCATGATCGACGTGGCCGACAGGATCGCCTTTTCGCCCGCGGCCTTCGCGGCGGGAAAAGCGGCTTTGGGGCGGGGCGCGCCGATCCTCTGCGATTGCGAGATGGTGGCGGCGGGGATCATCCGCCGGCACTTGCCGTGCGACAACGACGTCATGGTCACGCTGAACGATCCAGACGTTCCGGACACTGCCCGGACGCTCGGCACGACACGCTCTGCCGCTGCCGTGGATCTCTGGCGCGAGCGGCTCGGCGGCGCGGTGGTGGCGATCGGCAATGCGCCCACGGCCCTTTTCCGGCTGCTGGAACTGCTCGACGAGGGGGCGCCGCCGCCGGCGCTGATCCTCGGCTTTCCCGTGGGCTTCGTCGGCGCGGCGGAATCGAAGGCCGAGCTTGCGCGCGATCCGCGCGGGTCGGACTTCGTCTGCCTCAAGGGGCGCCGCGGCGGATCGGCGATGGCGTCGGCCGCGGTCAACGCCCTCGCGATCGGCGCGGAGGCGACGTGACAAGACTTTCCGTCGAAGGGCCCGTGGCGCGGTCGCGCGCCCGGCACGCATGAGCGATCCTTGGCTCGATATCGTCGGGATCGGCGAGGACGGGCTGGCGGGGCTGTCCCCCGTCGCGCGGAAGGCTGTCGACAGCGCCGAGGTCATCCTCGGGGGCGCGCGCCATCATGCGCTGACGGAGGGCGTTGCCGCCGAGCGCATCGCCTGGCCTACGCCGTTCGACGCGCTGATCGAACGGCTGACGGCGTTGCGCGGACGGCGTGTCGTGGTGCTCGCCACCGGCGATCCGCTGTGGTTCTCGGTCGGGGCGCGGATCGGTCGTTCCCTGCCCGTGGACGAGATCCGCTATCACCCGCAGCTTTCCGCCTTTCAACTCGCCTGCGCACGGCTGGGCTGGAGCCTTGCGGATATCGAGACGCTGACCCTCCATGGCCGGCCGGTGGACCAGCTGCGCCCCCACGTTCAGCCCGGCGCGCGGCTGCTGATCCTGACGTCAGGATCGGAGACGCCGGGCGCGGTGGCGGCGGTGCTGCGAGAGGCGGGCTTCGGCGAGTCCCCGATGAGTGTTCTGGCGCATATGGGCGGCCCCGACGAAGCGCGGATCGACGGGTGCGCCTCGGCCTGGGATCATGCCGTGCCGGCATTCCACGTGCTGGCCGTGGAATGCCGGGCCGATCCCGGCGCGGCGATCCTGTCGCGCATGCCGGGGCTCGACGACGCGATGTTCGTCCATGACGGCACCATGACCAAGCAGGAGGTCCGGGCGCTGACGATCTGCAAGCTGATGCCGATGCGGGGCGCGCTCCTCTGGGATATCGGGTCGGGCTGCGGATCGGTCGCGGTCGAATGGATGCGCGCGGCCCCCGATGCGCGCGCCATCGGGATCGAGCCGCGTGCCGACCGTCGCGAGATGGCCGCCGCGAATGCGCGCGCCCTCGGGGTGCCGCGGCTGGAGCTGATCGCGGGCGAGGCGCCGGACGCGCTCGACGGGCTCGAGGCGCCCGATGCCGTTTTCGTCGGTGGCGGGCTTTCGGCGGCCGTGTTCGATCTCGCCTGGGGACGGCTGAAGCGGTTCGGCCGGTTCGTGGTGAATGCGGTGACGCTCGAATCCGAAGCGAGGCTGGTCGATCTCCATGCCCGCCACGGCGGGCAGCTCATCCGGCTCGAAGCGACGCGCGCCGAACCGATCGGGCGCTATCGCGGCTGGCGGCCGGCCATGCCCGTCATCCAGTGGAGCCTGCTCAAGCGATGAGACCGGGACCGGAGAATGAGGCGCCGCCCGCGGCGGGCAGGCTCTATGGCGTGGGGGTCGGTCCGGGCGATCCCGATCTCGTGACGCTGAAGGCGGCACGGCTGATCGCGGCGGCGCGCGTGATCGCCTATCCAACGCTCGCCGGCGCGCCGAGTTTCGCCCGGTCGATCGTCGCCGACCTGATCGCGCCCGGCGCCCGCGAGATCGTCATGGATCTGCCGATGCGGGCCGAACGGGCACCGGCGCAGGCGGTCTACAACGAGGGCGCCACACGGATCGGCGCGGTCCTCTCGGGGGGCGGGGACGTCGTCTGCCTCTGCGAGGGGGATCCGTTCTTCTATGGATCCTTCATGTATCTGCATGCGCGGCTCGACCCGCATTTCGAGGTCGAGGTGGTGCCGGGCGTCAGTTCGGTCATGGCGGCCGCCGCGCGCGCCGGCGTGCCGCTTGCCGCGAGGAACGAGCGGATGGTCGTCCTGCCCGGGCCGTTGCCGGCCGATGTTCTCAGCGCGCGGATCGAGGATGCCGAGGCCGTGGTGGTGATGAAGATCGGCCGCCACCTGCCGAAGATCCGGGCGGTGATCGCCGAGTTGGGCCTCATTGACCGCGCCGTCTATATCGAACGTGCGACGCTCGGCGGCGAGCGAATCTGTCCGCTGGCCGAAGCGCCCGAACCGGCGCCCTATTTCTCGATGATCCTGCTCAAGAAGGGAGGCGATCCATGGCTCTAGGCCCCGTGGTTCTGGCAATGTCGCGGTCCGGCGAAGCGGTCGCGCACGAGGTCGCCCGATCGCTCGGGGCGCCGGTGCACGGGCGTGCCGGCCGGGTCGACCGCGCGGATGCGTTCTTCGACAACGCGCTCGATCACGTGCGCGACCTCTTTGCCGCGGGCGTGCCCGTCGTGGGGATCTGCGCCAGCGGCATCCTGATCCGCGCGGTCGCCCCGCTTCTGGCCGACAAGCGGGCCGAGCCGCCGGTGGTGTCGGTGAGCGACGACGGCCGCGTCGTGGTGCCCCTTCTGGGCGGGCATCGCGGGGCCAACAGGCTGGCGGGCGAGATCGCGGCGACGCTCGGGGCGGTGGCTGCGGTGACGACCGCGGGCGATGTGGGTCTGGGCGTGGCGCTCGACGCACCGCCCGAAGGCTGGATCCTCGAGAACCCGGGCGACGCGAAGGAGGCGATGGCGGGCCTATTGTCCGGCGGTGGTGCGCGACGGCAGGGCGAGTGGGCGGCGCCCTGGCTCGACGCGCTGCCGCAGGGCGACCGGGTGGCCTTGACGGCGTCGGCGCGTCCGGGCGGCGCGGGGCTGGTGTTTCGGCCGCAGATCGCCGTGCTGGGGCTCGGTGCCTCGCGCGATTGCCCGGTCGACGAGATGACGGCGCTAGTCGATCGCGTGCTCGGCGAGGCGCGGATCGCGCCCGGCGCCGTGGCCTGCGTGGCGAGCGTCGATCTCAAGGCCGACGAGCCTGCCATTCTGGAGGCGGCACGTCGGCTCGGGCGGCCCTTGCGGCTTTTCGATGCGGCGACGCTCGAGGGGCAGAGCGCGCGCGCGCCCAATCCCTCCGATGTCGTCTTTGCCGAGATCGGCACCCATGGCGTCGCCGAGAACGCGGCGCTGGCGGGGGCCGGTCCGGCATCGACGCTCGCCGTGGCGAAGTGCAAGACGGCGCATGCGACGGCGGCGCTGGCGCTCGCGCCCGAGCCAATGAACGACCTGCCCGGGCGGGCACGCGGACGCCTTTCGGTGGTGGGGATCGGGCCGGGGCAAGCGAGTTGGCGGACGCCCGAAGTGTCGCGGATGGTCGCGGAGGCAGACATCCTGGTGGGCTACGGTCTCTATCTCGACCTTCTGGGCCCTCTGGCCGCCGGCAAGGAGCGACACGACTTTCCGCTCGGCGGCGAGGAGGATCGCTGTCGTCACGCGCTGGAGCTTGCCGGGGAAGGCGCGAACGTCGCGCTGGTCTGTTCCGGCGATGCGGGGATCTACGCGATGGGGGCATTGGTCTTCGAGCTTCTCGATCGGACCGAAAAGGGCGTGAGCGACGCGGCACGCCGGGTCGAGGTCGTCTGCGCGCCGGGCATCTCGGCGCTGCAGGCGGCCGCGGCCCGGGCGGGCGCACCGCTGGGCCACGATTTCTGCGCGATATCGTTGTCGGACCTGCTGACCCCGCGCGAGGATATCGTGAAGCGTCTGCACGCGGCGGCGGCGGGCGATTTCGTCGTGGCCTTCTACAATCCCGTCTCGCGACGTCGCCGCACGCTCCTGGCCGAGGCGCGCGACATCCTGCTGTCGCACCGGCCGGCCGAGACGCCGGTCCTGCTCGCCACCTCGCTGGGGCGGCCCGAGGAGCATGTACGGTATCGCCGGCTCGACGCGCTGCAGGTCGACGAGGTCGACATGCTGACCGTGGTCCTGGTCGGGTCGAGCCAGTCGCGGCTGTCCCGTCTGGGCGAGGGGCCGCGGATGTACACGCCGCGCGGCTATGCCCGCAAGGCGGGACTTTGACGGAGGGGCGGGGCATGAAGGTCTATTTCATCGGGGCGGGTCCGGGCGACCCGGAACTCCTGACGCTGAAGGCCCAGAGGCTGATCCGCGCCTGCCCGGTCTGCCTCTATGCCGGGTCGCTGGTTCCCGCGGCGGTCGTGGCCGAGGCGCCAGAGGATGCGCGGATCCTCGATACGGCGTCGATGACGCTCGACGAGACCCATGCCGAGATCAGGGCGGCCCGCGACGCAGGGTACGACGTCGCGCGGGTGCATTCGGGCGATCCGTCGCTCTACGGCGCCATCGCCGAGCAGATCCGCCGCCTGCGCGTCGATGCGATCGACTACGAGATCGTGCCGGGGGTGCCGGCCTATGCCGCCGCCGCCGCCGCGATGGGCCAGGAGCTGACCATTCCCGGCATCGCGCAATCGGTCGTCCTGACACGGATGAGCATGAAATCGACCTCCATGCCGGCGGGTGAGACGCTGGAAAACTTTGCGCGGTCGGGCGCGACGCTCGCCATCCATCTGGGCGTGCGGGCCCTGCGCGAGATCGAACGGCAGCTCATCCCGCATTACGGCGCGGATTGCCCGGCGGCGGTGGTCTATCGCGTCGGCTGGCCCGACCAGATGATTCTGCGAGGCACCTTGAGCGATATCCGTGGCCGCGCGCGCGACGCCAAGATCACCCGCACGGCCCTCATCCTGGTGGGGCCGGCCCTTTCCGAGGCGCAGGATTTCGAGGATTCCGCGCTCTACGATCCGGAAATGCCGCATATCCTGCGGCCGAGACCCCGAAAGACTTGATTTCGCCGGAGGGGCCTGCATCGTGGATACAGGAGCCTTTGGGGAGGGTCTGATATGGACGAATACCTGTCGACGGAGATACGGACCTCTCTGGGAGAGGTGTCGGCATCGCCTTCCAAGCGGCTGATGGTGGTTTCGGACGGCCGGCGCATTCCTGTCTGCCGGCGCTGGAAGACCGGGTTCTCGGTCGGCGAGGAGAATGCGCGCCATCTGCGCGGGCTCGTGGAGCTCTACGAAGGCGACCAGCTGCTGGGATGGTGCCTCGTCTGCCACGAGGCGGCCGACGGCGCCGAGCAGCGGTTCGAGTTCAAGCGCTTCGTGGGGGCGGGCGAGACGGCGCCCGTCGATTTCGAGCGTATGTCAGAGGATGTGCCGGCCGACGGCCCGATCCGCATGGTGTGAGCTCAGCGGATGGGCGCCATCAGCGCGTCGCTTTGCGCGCAATCCTTGATCACGTCGTCACCGCACCGGCGTGGGGCGAGATCGCGGGTGAGGCAGATGCGCACTTCCTGGATGCGGCGCGCGCGGCACGTCACGGTCAGCGCGTCGGCAAAGAGGTCGCGATTGGCGGCGATGAAAGCGTCCTCGACGACCTTTGCCGGAAGTTTGACGGGGTCCTTCAGATCGCGGAACACCTGCGGCTTGGCTATGCCATCAAAGGCGGAACGGGCTTCGGCGAAATAGCGTTCGGGGGGCCGACCGGCGCACCGGCCGTGTTTCTTCCACTGATACCAGGCGGCCCCGCCATCGCCCATGATATCAGCCATGGCCGCCGTCTCGTCCCGTGAGGGGTCACGTCCCGAGAAGGCGCAGTATTCCGGATAGCCATTCTCGTATTGCGGCCACAATCCGTGAAGCACCCAACCGAAATCCGCGCCTGCCTCGCATTGTGCCGCGCCGCGCTCGCGGCCAGTCAGCGCACACCATGTGGGCGACCATGAAAGCGCCAAGACGTAATAGTCGAACGCGCCCGCGCGATCCTGTGCACGCGCGGAAAGCGGCAAAACCAGGACCAGCGCGAGCAGGAAGCGGAACATTTGGGGTCTTTCCTTGAGAGGCGCAGATCCTTATATGAATGTCCGAGTTCCCCGACAACGCGAACTTGGGCCCTGGCGGCCCGGCCCCGATCCCGGGCCACGGGGAAGCCTTGTTTGAACGATGGAGCGCATGCGATGTCCGAGAAACCGATCATGGCCAAGGCCACTGCCGTCTGGCTGGTCGACAACACCACGCTGACCTTCAAGCAGGTTGCAGATTTCTGCGGTCTGCACGAGCTCGAGGTTCAGGGCATTGCCGACGGCGATGTCGCGGCCGGCGTGAAGGGGTTCGACCCTGTCGCCAACAACCAGTTGACCCAGGACGAGATCGACCGCGCCGAGAAGGACGCGACGCATCGCCTCAAGCTCAAGTTCAACCCCGCCGCGGTGGGCGAAGAAAAGCGTCGCGGCCCCCGCTACACGCCGCTGTCGAAGCGGCAGGACCGGCCGGCGTCGATCCTGTGGCTGGTCAAGTTCCACCCCGAGCTTGCCGACAGCCAGATCAGCCGTCTTGTCGGGACGACGAAGCCGACGATCCAGGCGATCCGCGAGCGGACCCACTGGAACATCAACAATATCGAACCCATCGATCCCGTGGCGCTCGGGCTTTGCAAGCAAAGCGAGCTCGACCAGCAGGTTCAGAAGGCCGCCGCCAAGAAGGCGCGCGAGGGCGAGGTGATGTCCGACGACGAACGCCGCAAGCTCGTCTCGACAGAGCAGAGTCTCGGGGGTGATGCCGAGTCGAAGATTCCCTCGTCGATTTCCGGGCTCGAGACGTTCAGCCTGTCCGATACCGGCGAGGAGCTGGAGGAGAAGGACGATCGTGACGTGCGCGACGCCGACAGCTTCTTCAACCTGCCCGACGACGACACGTCGGACGACGATCCCAGGGATTGATCCCGGCCGGACGGCCCCTCGGGGCGCGGGCGGGATGAGCGATCCTCGCGCGCGCCTCGACCGGCAAGCGGGGGCCGCCATGCGGGAACGGTGCTCATGATCCTCGGTATCGGGACGGATCTTGCCAATATCGAACGGATCGCCGGGACGCTCGAGCGTTTCGGCGACCGGTTCCGCAACCGTGTCTTCACCGAGACCGAACAGGCCAAGGCCGAGAGGCGCGCGGACATTGCGGGCACCTACGCCAAGCGCTGGGCGGCCAAGGAGGCCTGCTCTAAGGCACTCGGCACGGGGTTGCGGATGGGGATCGCCTGGAAGGACATGGCGGTCGCCAACCTTGCGTCCGGTCAGCCGGTGATGAGCGTCACCGGATGGGCCGCCGAGCGGCTGGCGCAGATGACGCCGTCGGGGCACGAGGCGATCATCCATGTCACTTTGACCGACGATCATCCCTGGGCGCAGGCCTTCGTGGTGATCGAGGCGCGGCCGCTCCCCATGCGCTGAACGGTCGCGCGCGCAACCGGGCCTTCGACGCTACGTTCGGCGGAAACGATGCCGTTGCGGAGCGATACGATGACTGAAACCACCCCCACTGACCACGAGAAGGGAACCCTCGCGCGCGCTGTGACCCGTGCCCAGGGCCTTGCCCGCAAAGGCCACGCGGCCCCCATCGTCGCGGCCGTGATGGAGGGAGACGAGGTCGTGGCATGGGGCGACAACGAGGTGCATCTCGACCACGACCCCTCGCGCCACGCCGAGATCGTGGCCATTGCCGCGGCGTGCAAGACGCGCGAGAGTACCGATCTCGCCGGTCTGACGCTGGTCACGACGCTTCAACCTTGCGAGATGTGCCTCGCGGCGATGCGGTTCGCGGGTATCGAGCGGCTGATCTTCGCGGCCGGACGCCCGAACGTCGCGAACGCGTATTTCAGGTTTCACGGTCTCGAGCTCGAGGATTTCGTGGCGGCGGCCGACGGGGGCATCGCGTGGGCCGGCCATGTGATGGAGGACGATATCCTCAACCTCTACGGCGAAGCCGGCTCGGTCGCTTGACAGCCCCGGCGCGTCCACCCATGAAGCGGCAGTCTCGAAGAAAGGACGCACGCGCATGGAAAAGGCCGAGAAGAAGGAAGGCATATTCGAGACGGTAAAGACCGTCGTCTATGCCCTGCTGATTGCGGGGATCTTCCGCACTCTGTTCTTCCAGCCGTTCTGGATCCCGTCGGGATCGATGAAGGACACGCTGCTCGTGGGGGACTTCCTCTTCGTCAACAAGATGGCCTACGGATATTCCGAGAATTCGTGCCCGTTCTCGATGTGCACCTTCATCGACGGCCGCTGGTTCGGCTCCGAGCCCGAGCGTGGAGATGTCGTGGTGTTCCGCCACCCGGTGGCGGGCAGCGATTTCATCAAGCGCCTGATCGGCCTGCCGGGCGACACCGTGCAGGTCAAGGGGGGTGTCCTCTTCATCAATGGCGAGGAAGCCCCGCAGGAACCTGCCGGCGAATTCGTCGAGACCTTCGAGAAGCAGGGCCCCATCGGCAATCTGCCGCAATGCGCCAACCAGGGCGTCGGGCTCGGCGGGGAATGCGTGAAGGAGCGGTTCACCGAGACGCTGCCCGGAGGTGTCGCGCACGATATCCTGAACATCCGCCAATCGCGGCTCGACGACACGCCCGTCTATACGGTGCCGGAGGGGCATTACTTCTTCATGGGCGACAACCGCGACAATTCGACCGACAGCCGGGTCAGCCCCAACGCGATGGGCGTGGGCTTCGTGCCGTTCGAGAATCTCATCGGTCGTGCGGACCGCGTGATCTTTTCCTCTGCGGGGCGGTCGATGCTGTTCTTCTGGACATGGCGGGCCGACCGCTTCTTCGAGAAGATCGTGTGAAACTCTCGGCCGAGCAGAAGGCCTTCGCGGCGCGGCTGGGCCACGAATTCGACGATCCCGGTCTGTTGATCCGGTCGGTGACGCACGGCTCCATCGCCTCGGCGACGCGGCCCGACAACCAGCGGCTGGAGTTCCTCGGCGACCGGGTCCTGGGCCTCGTGATGGCCGAGGCGCTGCTCGAAGCCGATCCCGACGCACCCGAAGGACAGCTCGCCCCGCGCTACAACGCCCTCGTGCGCAAGGAGACCTGCGCGGACGTGGCCCGCGAGGTCGACCTCGGCGCGGTCCTGCGGCTGGGCCGGTCCGAGATGCTTTCGGGCGGGCGACGCAAGGAAGCGCTGCTGGCCGACGCGATGGAGGCCGTCATCGCGGCGGTCTATCGCGACGGGGGCTACGGGGCGGCGAAGGATGTCGTGCTGCGGCTCTGGGGCGGCCGTATCGCCAGCGTGGACGCCGACAGCCGCGACGCGAAGACGGCGCTGCAGGAATGGGCGCAGGCCCGTGGCCTGGCGCCGCCGCGCTATGTCGAGACGGCGCGCACCGGTCCCGATCACGCCCCACTTTTCACCATCGAGGTACGCCTCGAGACTGGCGAGAGAGAATCCGCGCAGGCGCCGAGCAAACGCGCCGCCGAACAGCAGGCGGCGCAGATCCTGCTCACGCGGCTCGGCGGGTGATCGCGACCGACCGACGCGCCAATCTGCGGGGCGCGTCGCTCATGGTTCTGGCGATGCTGGGCTTCGCCATCGAGGACGCGTTCTTCAAGTCGGCGACGCAAACGGTTTCGCCTGGCCTGGCCACCCTGATCTTCGGCACAATCGGCTTCGTGATCTTCCTCGCGCTCGGCTGGCGCGCGGGAGAGCGGTTGTGGTCGCCGGCATTCCTGTCGCGGGCGATGATCTGGCGGTCGGTCTTCGAGATCGCCGGGCGGCTCTTCTATGCGCTGGCGCTCGCCTTCGTGCCGCTCGCGACCGCCTCGGCGATCTTGCAGGCCGCACCGCTGGTCGTCACGCTCGGGGCCGCGCTGGTCCTGGGCGACAAGGTCGGGGCGGGGCGGTGGATCGCGATGGCGGTGGGGTTCGCGGGCGTCCTGACGATCCTGCGGCCTTTCGATCACGGCTTTTCGCCCGCGTTGCTCTTCGCGGTGGCCGGAACGATCGGCTTTGCGGGGCGGGACCTTGCCACCCGGGCAAGCTCGGCGCGGCTGTCGTCGCGGCATCTGGGGGCGGCGGGCTTTGCGATGGTGATGCTGGCCGGGATCGTCATCCTCGCCGTCGAACCGCCGGCCGCGGCGCCCGATGCAGGCGGGCTCATGCACCTTGCCGGCGCCGGCATCGTCGGCGTGCTCGCCTACAGCGCACTGACCGGCGCCATGAGGATCGGCGAAATCTCGGTCGTCGCCCCGTTTCGGTATTCGCGCTTGCTGATCGCGATCGTTCTGGCCGCGCTCCTCTTCGGCGAACGGCCCGATCTCGCCACGCTTGTCGGAGGCGTGCTGATCGTGGGAAGCGGGATCTACACCCTCGTGCGGTCGGGGCGCGCACCGAAGACCGCGTGATCGCCGAGATCGACGCTTTCCCCGCTCCGGATGAGCCTCGCGTAGTGCTCCTCGAGCCGGTCGGCCCCGAATTCCGGCGTGGCCTCGGCGTCGAACCGCTGCGCGTCCGCGTCCCAGACCAGCATCGACTGCGTCGCGTAATAATGCCCGATCCGGGCCAGCTCGGCCTTGTCGCGCGCACGGCGCGACATCGCTCCGGCGAGGGTCAAGCCGGTGGCTATGCCGCGCAGAAGCGCGGGCGGCACCTGTCGAAAGCGCGGCGCGCGTCCCATGAGCCGGAAAAGCATGTCCCCCTGCGCGCGCGGGGTGATCGCGGGGCCGGGACCGCCGACGGGCAGGATCTTGTTGCGGCGCGCGGGGTCGGTCATGCACTCCGCGAGGAACGCGGCGAGGTCGCGGTCGCTGATCGGCTTGCAGGCGGTGCGCGTCCCGTCGCCGAAGACGAGAAACGGTTTTCCCGCGCGCAGACGGTCGATCTGTCCCGACAACGACTTGAAGAAGGCGGTCGGCCGCACGATGGAATAGGACAATCCGGACGCGATGACCGCGGCCTCGGCCGCCAGCTTGGCGTGCTGGAAGGCGAGATGCGGCCGCTGCACGCAGATGGCGGAGAGCAGGACCACGTGACCCGCACCTGCCTCGCGGGCTGCGGAAACGGTATCGACCGTTGCCCGGTGGTCGACCGCCCAAGCCTCCGAGGGGGTGCCGCTCCGCGAGGCCAGGCAGGAGATTACGGCAGCGAACCGCTCGCCGCCGATCGCGTCCGCCCTCACCGATTGCGGCACGGTCAGGTCCGCGACGCGCCGGACCGCACCGGAGGGGAGGGCGGGCGCGCCGTGGCGGACCGGACAGACGACGCGGTGGCCCCGCGCCAGCAGCGCGCTACAGGTCGCACGGCCGATCGTGCCGCTCGCCCCGAGAAGAAGGATGGGATCCATCATGATACGCCGACACTAGGCGCGAGCGTCCGATCTGGCCATAGTGGGGACGATAGGCTAGGTGGCGGATCTGCATTTCGGAAAGGGACCATCATGACGACACGTGCCGGATTCGTGGCCCTTCTGGGCGAGCCCAATGCGGGCAAATCGACGCTTCTGAACCGGATGGTCGGCGCCAAGGTCTCGATCGTGACGCACAAGGTTCAGACGACGCGTGCCCGGATCCGCGGCGTCGCGCTGGACGGGGACGCACAGCTGGTCTTCGTCGATACGCCCGGCCTGTTCGAGCCGCGACGGCGGCTCGACCGGGCGATGGTGGCGGCGGCCTGGTCCGGGGCGGCCGATGCCGATATCGTCGTGCTGCTGGTCGAGGCGCATCGCGGTGTGACCGAAGGCGTCGAGCGGGTGCTGGCGACGCTGGCCGAGCGGGCGCTGCCCGGACGGGTCGTGCTGGCCATCAACAAGATCGATCGGGTGGAAGCGCCGGTGCTTCTGGGCCTGACGAAGGATCTCAACGAGCGCTACGGCTTTGCCGAGACGTTCCTGATCTCGGCCGAGCGGGGACATGGGGTGGACGATCTGAAGCGATGGCTCGCCCAGAACCTGCCCGAAGGGCCGTGGCTCTATCCCGAGGACCAGATCGCGGATCTGCCGCTGCGGATGATCGCGGCCGAGATGACGCGCGAGAAACTGACGCTGCGCCTGCATCAGGAGCTGCCCTATCAGATCACCGTCGAAACGGAAGGCTGGGAAGAGCGCAAGGACGGCTCGGCCCGTGTCGACCAGGTGATCTACGTCGTGCGCGATGGCCACAAGGGGATCGTGCTCGGCCGCAAGGGCGAGACGATCAAGGCGATTTCCCAGGCCGCGCGGGCGGAGCTGGAGGCGTTCACGGGGCGCAAGATCCATCTCTTCCTGCAGATCAAGGTCCGCCCCGGTTGGCTCGACGAGGCGGAGCGATATTCCGAGATCGGGCTGGACTTCCGCGATGGCGGCTGAACCGGGCGAAGATGCCGCGAGGCGGGGTCCGGTGCGCAGGTGACGAGGTTGACCGCGGATTTCTGGGTGCGGGCCTATCTGCGCCGGCTCGATGGCGAGGGGATCACCGCGTTCATCGCCGCGCGCGGCGATGCCACGGCGGGCGCGGTCCTGGTGGTGGTGGCCACCCTCGACGGCGCCGCGCGGGCCTATCAGCGCAGTTTCGACCTGGAGAGCGGCGCGCGCATCTGGATGGAGCTCGTCTCGGGCAGCGAAGCGGATGTCGCGGCCTCGGTCGCGGCGCAGAGACGGATGGATCCGGACCTCTGGGTGGTGGAGATCGAGGACAGGGCCGGACGGCATCTTCTTGATGCGCCGGGGCTCGAGTGATCCCATGACGCATAGCTGTCTCTCGGGCACACGGATGCGGAGGCGCGGCGGATGATCGAATGGTCGGAAGAAGGCGTCATCCTCGCGGTCCGGCGCCACGGCGAGGCCAATGCGGTCATCGAGACGCTGACGGCGGATCACGGCAGGCATGCCGGGGTCGTCCGCGGCGGAACCGGCCGCAGGCTCGGGCCGCTGATCCAGCCCGGCGCGCAGCTCATGCTCGCATGGCGCGCCCGGCTTGAGGATCATCTCGGGGCGTTCACGGTCGAGCCTGTCCGCTCGCGCGCGGGCGTGCTCGGCGACCCCTTGGCGCTGGCGGGGCTGTCATCGATCACCGCGTTGCTGAGCCACGTCCTGCCCGAGCGCGAGGCGCAGCCGTTGCTCTACGCGCAGAGCGTCGACCTGCTCGATCGGCTGGAAGTCGATGCGGACTGGCCGCTCGCATATCTCTTCTGGGAGCTTTCGCTGCTCGAGCAGATGGGGTTCGGTCTCGATCTGAGCGTCTGCGCCGTGTCGGCCACGCGCGAGGATCTCGCCTATGTCTCTCCGCGGACCGGACGTGCCGTGTCGCGCGACGCGGCCGGCGATTGGGCGCCGAAGCTGCTGCCGTTGCCGCCCTGCCTTCTGGGGCAGGGCCCGGCCAGTGTCGCGGAGCTTTTGCAGGGTCTGGCGATCACCGGACATTTCCTCGAGACGTGGCTTGCCCCGGCCCTGGGCGACCGGGCCCTTCCGCCTGCGCGCGCGCGCCTCATCGCCCGGATGGAGCGGCAGTTCCTCACTTAGCTTCAGGGCTGCCGTTCCGCGCGGGAGATCGTGCGAGGCGCGTCCCTCTTGCCGCGCTCGGGACGTTCTTCGGGGGGCGGCCGTTTTTCGGCTGGTATGCTTCGGGCCCGCGCGACATGGTCCGCGCCATGCATGTTCTGACCGACCTCCTCCCGCCCCACCTTCTTCTATTTGCCTTCTGGGTCACGCTTTTCGCGGGATTCGTGAAGGGGGCGGTCGGGTTCGCCATGCCGCTCATCATGATTTCCGGCATTTCGGTTCTGATCGATCCGCAACTCGTGGTTGCCGGGATCATCCTGCCGATCGTCATGTCGAATGCCCTGCAGGTCCTGCGGGCCGGTTTCCCGGCCGCGCGGGACGCATTGATCGAGTACCGCCGATACGTCGCGGTCGTGTGCGTGATGATCCTGGTTTCGGCGCAGTTCCTGACCGCCATTCCCGCCCGCGCCATGTATATCGTCCTGGGTGTCCCCGTGATCGCGCTGTCGATCCTGCAATTGACCGGTTTCCGCTTCACGGTTCCGCCGGGATCGCGGGCGCGGTTCGACTGGGGCATCGGCCTGGCCGCCGGCATCCTCGGCGGGCTCGCCGGGACATGGGGGCCGCCGACGGTCCTCTACCTTCTGGCGCTCGATACGCCGAAAGCCAAGCAGATGGCCGTCCAGGGCGTCGTCTTCGGCCTGGGCTCGGCTGCGCTGCTCGTCGGACATCTTCAATCCGGCGTCCTGAACCGCGAGACCGTTCCGCTGTCGGTTTTCCTGCTCATCCCGGGGGCTCTGGGGATGTGGATCGGGTTCCAGCTCGGCGATCGGCTCGATCAGTCGAAATTCCGGCGTGCGACCTTGATCGTCCTGATCGTGGCGGGCCTGAACCTCGTCCGGCGCGGCCTCACCGGCTGACGAAAAAAGGGCCGGAGCAATTGCTCCGGCCCGTATAGCGACTGCTTGTCTGGCGCGTATCAGCCGCCGATTTCGACCTCGGCGTCGTCGGCCAGCTCGGCACTGCTGTCGTAGTTGAAGTCGTTGGCGCTCTCGACTTCGCTCTCGGTGAAGTTGTCGACCATCAGCTGTCCGTCCTGCATGGTGACGCTGCTCAGCGCGACAGGAACTTCCTTTTCGCCGATCCCGAGGAAGCCGCCGCTCGACATCACGAGGTTCGGCTCGCCATTGATCTCGACCACGGCACTGGGGCTTCCCAGATTTTCGCCGTTGGCCAGCACGACATCCATGTCGAGAAGCTCGGAAACGGTGACCATCTGCATGCTTCCGGAGGTATCGGCTTCGGTCGCGTCGGCAGACGCCGTATCCTCGGTCGCCGGAGCGGCTTCCTCGGATGCCTCTTCCGTGGTGTCGGTCGCCGATGCTTGCTCATCGGTTGTCTCGGTCGCAGACGCGTCCTGCTCGTCGCTCGCGGCGGCGTCGGTTTCGCTCGAGGGTTGCTCTTCGGAGGCCGCGCGGCGCTCTTCACGCTCTTCAGCGGTCTCGAACGTGACGTTGGGTTCGCCGGTCTGCTCGACTTCGATGGTGGGGCTTTCCGCCATCATGAACTGAACCTGCGGTTCCGCCGACTGGTAGGTCACCTCGGCCTCGGCCTGCTGGATGTTGACCTGCGGTTCCTCGTCATCGCGCACAATCTCGATCTGCGGCTCCGGATCGGTGGCTTGGACGTCGCCAGAGACTTCGGTGCTGCCGTCTTCGCTCGAACCGCTATTGCTGTCGGCACTTTCGTCGCTTGCCACATCAAGATCGAGGTCCAGCTCGGGATCGGGCTGCGTCACGTTGACGACCGGATCGCCCTGCTCGACTTCGACATCGGGGTCGGCGGTGCTGACGCTGACATCGGGGTCCTGCGTCAGGACATAGACATCAGGCGCGGGAATCTGGACGCGGACGACGATCTCGGGGATCTCCACGCTGATCGTGGGCTCTTGCTGGTCAAGCTCGATCTGCGCCGGGTTCTCGGTGATGTCGACCTGCGCCTGGCCGGGGTTCACGCGAACATTAGGGCCGGGAACCTGAACGTCGACATTCGGCTCCGGGATCTGGACGGTTGCCTCACCTTCGATCGTAGCCTCTTCGGTCGACTCGACCGTTTCGGAAGTCTGCTCGCTCTCGGTTTCGTCGGCCGACTGTTGATCGCTTGCCGTCTCGTCGGACTGGATGTCTTCGGTCAACGTCACGCACTGCTCGGCGACATCGTCGTTGATCGCCACGACGACCGTCTCGGCGTCGACGGCTTCGGGAAGCTGGTCCATATCCATGACGAGGAGGCCGAGGTCACGGCATTCGACGGTCTTGTCGGTCAGTTGATCCTCGTTGATCTCGATGGCCTGAGCGAACGCACCACCGGCAAGCGGCAGGGTCAGCGCCGTCGTGAGCATCAGCGAACGCATTCTTGTCGAATTGGTCATGTATCTCTCCTCAAAAATCGGTGCCCCGGTGGGGGCTCAGCTTCTCAAGAAAAGGTGAGGCAAAGTTGTTCCGTTATTAGCCGGTAAAATTCGAATTACCCGAGGTAATGCATTACACCGGCTCTGTTAATGATTTAGCCGAGCGCAATTGCGCGGACATCGTCGTCGATATGCTCGTCATATTGCGCGAAGTTTTCGGAGAACATCGAGACGAGTTTCGCCGCCTGCGCATCGTAAGCCGCGCCGTCGTCCCAGGTACGCCGGGGATTGAGCAGGACATCGGCCACGCCCCTAACCGAGGTCGGCACGTCGAAACCGAAATTGGGATCCTTGCGGAATTGCGCCTTCTGAAGGGATCCGTCGAGCGCGGCCGACAGAAGCGCGCGTGTCGCCTTGATCGGCATCCGCTGGCCCTCGCCGTAGGCACCGCCCGTCCACCCGGTATTGACCAGCCAGCAGGTCGCGCCGTGCTTGGCGATCTTGCTTTTCAGCAGTTCCCCGTAGACTTCGGGACGGCGGGGCATGAAGGGGGCGCCGAAGCAGGTCGAGAAGGTGGGCTGCGGTTCGGTGACCCCGCGTTCCGTTCCGGCGACCTTGGCGGTGAACCCCGACAGGAAGTGATACATGGCCTGCGCCGGCGTCAGACGCGCGATCGGGGGGAGCACCCCGAAGGCATCGCAGGTTAGCATGATGATGTTCTTGGGATGCCCGCCCATCGCGGATTCGCTGGCATTCGAGATGTAGTCCAGCGGATAGGCGCAGCGCATGTTGGCGGTCAGGCTGTCATCCGCGAAGTCGAGCGCGCGGGTCCGCTCGTCATAGACCATGTTCTCGATCACGGTGGCGAAGCGCCGCGTCGTCGCGTAGATCTCGGGTTCCGCCTCGGGGTCGAGACCGATCGTCTTGGCATAGCAGCCGCCCTCGAAGTTGAACGTGCCACGCTCCGACCAGCCATGTTCGTCGTCGCCGATCAGGACCCGGGCGGGATCCGCGGAGAGGGTGGTCTTGCCGGTTCCCGACAAGCCGAAGAAGACAGCCGCGTCAACCGGGTTGCCCGGGGCGTGGTTGGCCGAGCAATGCATCGGCATTATCCCCTTTTCGGGCAGCAGGTAGTTCAGCAGGGTGAAGACCGATTTTTTGTTTTCGCCCGCATATTCCGTGCCGCCGATCAGAATGAGCTTGGCATCCATGTTGATCGCGATGACCGTCTCCGATCGGCAGCCATGCGCCTCGGGGTCGGCACTGAACGAGGGGCAGTTGATGATTGTGAAATCGGGGACGAATTCGTCCAGCGCATCGCGTTCCGGACGGCGGAGCAGGTGCCGGATGAAGAGGCCATGCCAGGCGAGTTCGGTCACGACACGCACGTCGAGCCTGTGCGCCGGATCCGCACCGCCGAAGAGGTCCTGAACGAAGTAGTCACGCCCCTTCATGTGCTCCAGCATCGCCGCATGGAGCGCGTCGAACTTCGCCGGATCCATCGGCGGATTGTTTTCCCACCAGATCGTGTCCTCGACAGAAGGGGTCCTGACCACGAACTTGTCCTTGGGCGACCGCCCGGTATGCTTTCCCGTGGAGACGAGCAGCGTGCCCCCCTGACCCATCCGGCCCTCTCCGCGGGCGAGAGCGGCTTCCATCAATTGCGGTTCGGTCAGGTTGTAGCGCACGGATCCGAGCCCCGTGATGCCTTGGTCCTCAAGGGTATGTGCGGGATTGCAGGGTCCGTCGGTCATGGATGAATGGCTCCTGTGTGGCATATTTCGGGCGCAGACCCGATCCGCGCTGCTGAATGTTAGCATAACAGGATCGCGAAAAAAGTTTTATTCACCGATGGTTAGCGCAATCACGACGGTTTAGCGCAATCAGGAATGGCCGCAATATATATGCCGCAATTCAGCCGACATTAAGGAATTTAACGGCAAATCGTCGTTCAGGATCCGGCGCGAATCGGGGCACCGCGCTTAAGGGGATGCCCGCTCCGGAGAAACGAGAATTTTGGATCAGGCACCGAACGTGCAAAAAAGGATCGCTGCCATGTCGAAGATCGCGCTTGTAGACGACGACAGAAACATCCTGGCCTCGGTCGCGATGACGCTCGAGGCGGAGGGCTTCGATGTGGAGACCTATCACGACGGTCAGCAGGCGCTCGAGGCGTTCGAACGCAAGATGCCCGACATGGCCGTCTTCGACATCAAGATGCCGCGGATGGATGGCATGGACCTTCTTCAGCGGGTGCGCCCCAAGACGGCGATGCCGATCATCCTGCTGACCTCCAAGGACGACGAGATCGACGAGGTTCTGGGCCTTCGGATGGGGGCCGACGACTACGTCAAGAAGCCCTTCTCGCAGCGCCTGCTGGTCGAGCGGATCCGGTCGCTGCTGCGCCGGCAGGATCTGCTTGCCGGCGGCGAGGTGACCCAGGCCGAGGCGAGCCAGGTCATTACGCGCGGATCGCTGTCCATGGACCCCGCGCGCCACGCCGTGAGATGGAAGGGCGAGGCCGTGTCGCTGACCGTCACCGAATTTCTGCTGTTGCAGGCGCTCGCGCAGCGGCCCGGCTTCGTGAAGTCGCGCGATCAGCTGATGGACGTGGCGTATGACGATCAGATCTACGTCGACGACCGAACCATCGACAGTCATATCAAGCGTTTGCGAAAGAAGTTGCGCAGCGTCGACGACGGCTTTACCGCGATCGAGACGCTCTACGGTATCGGCTATCGCTACAACGAGGAATAGGGCGAGTGACGGCGGCGACGGAAACCGGCAGGCCGGCGCATATGGCGGCAGGGATCGCGCATCGCCGCCGCGATGCGATTTTCAACCGCTCGTCGCTCGCGCGCAATATCGTCGTCATCAATCTCCTCGCGCTTCTGGTTCTGGTCGGCGCCGTACTGCTCGTCGCGCCGTTCCGGACCTCTCTCGGCCAGCAGGGCAAGGCCGCTTTGCTCCGCGAGGCGCATCTGGTGGCCCGGACGATCGAGGCGCGCCTCTCGGCCGCGCCGCCAAGCGCCGAACTCACGGCATCGCAAATGCTCTCGGGCCTCGAGGTCACATCGGCCGACCGTATCTTCGTCTTCGACGGCGACCGCCGCGTGGTCGCCTTCGCAACACTTGCGGAGGGGCAGGGCGACGCGCAGGGCAGCCCGCGCCGCGCACCGATCACCGATGCGCTGGTGGCCCTGAGGAAGGCGGCGGCGCTCCTCCCGTCGGACCAGGGTGCAGTGACACCTCGACGAAATTCGGCGCGGGCCCTGCTCAGGGGCCTTTCGCAAGAGCGCGCCATCGTCGATCTCGGACGGGACGACTCCGGTCAGGCGGTCATCGGCGCAGTCGTCCCGGTCACGCGCGACGGACAGACAATCGGCGTGGTCGGACTGGCGTCGCGACAGGGTGAGACCGATCGTCTCGTACGGGCGGAGCGCGAAAAGCTCCTGCAGATCTTTCTCTTGGCCATCGCGGTTTCCGTCGGCCTGAGCCTGCTGCTTGCCTCCACAATCGCCAATCCGCTGGCCGATCTGGCCGCGGCGGTGGAGGTCGGGCGCGAGAGGAACGCCGACACCGTCAAACCGGCCCGCGTCCTCATCCCCGACCTGACCCACCGCGCGGACGAGATCGGTCGGCTTTCCGGCGCATTGCGGGGCATGGTCGCCGCCCTCTACGACCGGATCGAGGCGAACGAGCAATTCGCGGCCGACGTTGCGCACGAGATCAAGAACCCGCTCGCATCGTTGCGCTCGGCCGTCGGATCGCTGCGGATCGTTCGCAAGGAGGAGCATCGCAAACGGCTGCTCGACCTGATCGAGCACGACGTCCGGCGCCTCGACCGGTTGGTGAGCGATATCTCCAACGCGTCGCGCCTCGACAGCGAACTGGTCAAGGAGGACGAGGAACGCTTCGATTTGCTGGAGCTGCTGCGCAACCTCACCGATCATCTGGGCGGGCAGGCGGCCGAAAAGGGGATCCACCTCATCGCGGATCTGCCCGAAGACCCGCTTCCGATCGAGGGGTTGGAAAGCCGGATGGCGCAGGTCTTCGTGAACCTCATCACCAATGCCATATCGTTTTGCGGCGAAGGCGATGCCATCCGCGTCTGGGCGCGACGGCGCGACAACCGCGTCCTCGTCGTGGTCGAGGATACCGGACCCGGCATCCCCGAAAGCGCGCTTTCCAAGATCTTCGACCGCTTCTATTCCGAGCGTCCCCCGGCGCAGTTCGGAGACAATTCCGGCCTCGGTCTTGCCATCTCGAAACAGATCGTCGAGGCGCATGGCGGCGTGATCTGGGCCGAGAACATCAGCCCCGTCGCACGGAACGCCTCCGCGGCCACGTCGGGTGCGCGGTTCGTCGTGGGCCTTCCGGTATGATCGCGGGCCTGATCGTCCATGCGAGCACCGTCGCCCTCGACGGGCGCGGCGTCATCGTCATGGGCGCGGCCGGACGCGGCAAATCGACCCTCGCGCTCGGCCTTCTGGGCATGGGCGGTCGCCTCGTCGCCGATGACCGTACGTGCCTCGCACGGCGCGGTGCGGCGCTGCTCGCCTGGGCGCCACCGGCCATTCTGGGAAGGATAGAGGCACGGGGCATCGGCATCCTCGCGGCGGAACCGGCACCACCGACGGCCATCGCGCTCGCCGTCGACCTCGACCGGGCGGAAGACACGCGTCTCCCACCTCTTCGTGAGTGGAGCGCGCTGGGCTGCTCATGCCCCTTGATTCACGGCGCGCAACATCCCCATCTTGCATGGGCGATCGCGCAGTATCTCAAGGGTGGGAGAACGGATTTGGAACAATCTTGACGGGCGAACAGACACATCTGGTCCTCGTGACGGGGCCGTCCGGTGCCGGGCGATCGACCGCGATCAACGCGCTCGAGGATATGGGGTTCGAAGCGATCGACAACCTGCCCCTGTCGCTGATCGATCGCCTGCTGGTTCCGGGGGATGCCCGGCGTCTGGCGCTCGGCGTCGATGCCCGCAATCGCGATTTCACCACCGACGCGATGGTCGATCTCATCGCGCGGCTGACGGCGTGGCCCGAAATGCGCGCCGAGATCCTCTATCTCGACGCCAACGGCGAGGTCCTGCAGCGCCGCTATTCCGAGACCCGCCGCCGGCACCCGCTGGCCCCGCAGGAGACGCCTGCGGCCGGCATCGCCCGCGAGGCGGATTTGCTGCAACCGATACGCGAGCGCGCAGAGATCCTGATCGATACCTCGGAGATGACCCCGCACGACCTGCGCGCCGAACTGGCGCGGCTCTTCGAGGACGGGGCGGCACCGGGGCTCGCCCTGTCGGTGCAGTCCTTTTCCTACAAGCGCGGGTTGCCGCGCGGGGTCGATCTGGTGTTCGACTTGCGTTTCCTGCGCAACCCGCATTGGGAGCCCGACCTGCGGCGGCGCGACGGCCGGGACGCCGCGGTCGCGACCTACGTCGCGGGCGATCCACGGTTCGATGCGTTCTTCGCGAAACTGTCCGGCCTGATCCTGTCGATCCTGCCTGCCTACCGCGAAGAGGGCAAGACGCACCTGGCGATCGCGCTTGGGTGTACAGGCGGCCAACACAGATCCGTTGCCGTAGCGGAATACCTGGCAAAAGCCCTTGCGCAGGAGGGGTGGCGGGTGTCAACTCGCCACCGTGAGCTTGAGCGCCATGCCGGAATGCAGCGTGGCCAGGCAGGGGAATCTAAGCCGTGATCGGCATCGTCATCGTCGCACACGGGGGATTGGCCCGGGAATTGCTCGCCGCGGTCGAACATGTGGTCGGCCCGCAGGATGGGATGTGCGCCATCGCCATCGAGCCCGAATGCGATCGGGTCGAAAAGCAGGCCGAGATCTGCCGCGCAGCCGATGCCGTCGATACGGGCCGCGGTGTCGTCGTGGCGACCGACATGTTCGGCGGTTCCCCCTCCAATCTGAGCATCAGGGCCTGCAATCCCGCCGATCGGCGGATCGTCTATGGCGCGAATCTGCCGCTGCTGATCAAACTTGCAAAATCCCGGCATCTTCCGGTGCACGATGCGGTACATGCCGCGTTGATGGCGGGGCGCAAATACCTCGACGCGCTGAGCGATCCCGCGCCGGATCTTCGGCTCGCTGGGGCGAAGGGATAGTTCTTGGCCAAGCGCAGACTGGAAATCGTGAACGAGAAGGGCCTTCATGCGCGCGCATCGGCCAAGCTCGTCGAAACCGTCGAGAGCTACGACGCTCATGCCGAGATCCGGCGCGACGGACAAAGTGCCTCCGGCGACAGCATCATGGGCCTTCTGATGCTGGCCGCATCGCGCGGAACCTATATCGAGGTCGAGACCAGCGGTGCGCAGGCCGACCTTCTGGCCGATGCCATCGAGGCCCTCGTCGGCGACCGGTTCGGCGAAGGCATGTAGCCGCCGACGCGTTCGTCCATCCGCAACCCGTGTTTCCCTACGGCCGGGCCCGGGCAACGGAACGGAAGCCGTGGGGATCTTGTTCGGGTCGTGACCAAAGGAGGTGCACGCATGTTCGACTGGATTTCGGGTATCGTGGAGCAGGTCGGCTATGTCGGCATCGCGTTGCTGATGTTCGCCGAGAATGTCTTTCCGCCGATCCCGTCCGAATTGATCATGCCGCTTGCCGGCTTTACCGCCGCAACGGGGCCGATGAATTTCTGGGGCGTGCTGATCGCGGGAATCGTCGGATCCCTTGCCGGCGCGGCGCTGTGGTACTGGATCGGGCTGAAGGTGGGGCCTGAACGGATCCGGCGGTTGGCGGCCAGGTACGGCCGATGGCTGACCGTATCGCCGGACGAGTTCGATCAGGCGCAGCAATGGTTCGATCGCCATGGAGGCGCCGCGGTCCTGATCGGTCGTCTCGTACCGACGGTGAGAACGTTCATCTCCGTGCCGGCCGGACTGGTCCCGATGCCCTTTGGCAGGTTCCTCGCCTATTCCGCGCTCGGAACGAGCCTCTGGACCGCACTGCTGACAGGTGCGGGGTATCTTCTGGAATCGCAATACGAGCGGGTCTCGCAATATCTCAACCCGGTCTCGACGGCGGTCGTCGTCGCGATCGCGGCATGGTATGTCTGGCGCGTCGCGACCTATCGGCGTCGTGCGCCCAAGGCGCGCGAAACCTAGCGCGTGGGAACCGGCTCGTCCCCGCTGTAATCGTAGAATCCCCGCCCGGTCTTGCGACCGAGCCACCCGGCTTCGACATATTTCGTCAGCAGCGGGCAGGGGCGGTACTTGGTATCGGCCAGCCCGTCGTGCAGCACGTTCATGATCGCGAGACAGGTATCGAGACCGATGAAATCGGCAAGCTCGAGCGGCCCCATCGGGTGGTTGGTGCCGAGCTTCATCGCCTTGTCGATAGAACGCACGTCTCCCACCCCCTCGTAGAGGACATAGACAGCCTCGTTGATCATCGGCATCAGGATGCGGTTGACGATAAAGGCGGGGAAATCCTCGGCCACGGCGGCGGTCTTGCCCAGTCGCGAGACGACTTCCATGCAGGTCTCGAACGTGGCCTCGTCGGTGGCGATCCCGCGGATGAGCTCGACGAGGCTCATGACCGGGACCGGGTTCATGAAGTGAAAGCCCAGGAACTTCTCCGGCCGGTCGGTCTTCGAGGCGAGCCGCGTGATCGAGATCGACGAGGTGTTGGATGTCAGGATCGTCCCGGGCTTCAGGGCCGGGACGAGTTCGGCGAAGATGGCATCCTTGACGCTCTCGCGTTCGGTCGCGGCTTCGATCACCAGATCGGACTGGCCCAGCTCGGTCAGCGTCGGGGTGGTCTTCAGGCGCTCCATGGCGGCATCGCGATCGCTGGGGGAGATCTTCTCGCGGCTGACCTGACGGTCGAGATTTCGTCCGATCGTCGCGAGCGCCCGGTCGAGCGCCGCCGCATCGACATCCGTCAGCAGAACGTCGTAGCCCGATAAAGCGAAGACATGCGCGATCCCGTTGCCCATCTGGCCCGCGCCTACTACGCCGACGGTTTCAACCTTCATCATTCGTCTCCGTTTCTGTTCCGCCGGCGCGCCCGAAGCCTCCTGCGTGTCGCCACGCCGATGCTTCGGGCGGAAGATCCCGTCAAAGTTTCTCGGTCAGTTCCGGGACGGCCTGGAAGAGGTCTGCGACAAGACCGTAATCGGCGACCTGGAAGATCGGCGCCTCCTCGTCCTTGTTGATCGCGACGATGACCTTGCTGTCCTTCATTCCGGCGAGGTGCTGGATGGCGCCGGAAATGCCCAGCGCGATGTAGAGATCCGGGGCGACGACCTTGCCGGTCTGGCCCACCTGCCAGTCGTTCGGCGCATACCCGGAATCGACCGCGGCCCGCGATGCGCCGACAGCCGCCCCGAGCTTGTCGGCCAGCTTCTCGACCATCGCGAAGTTCTCTTCGGAGCCGATGCCGCGACCGCCCGAGACGACGATATGCGCGCTGGTGAGTTCCGGACGATCCGATTCCGCGACGTGATCCTCGACCCATTCCGACAGGCCGGGTGCCTCGGCGGTCCCGATCTCGGCGACCTCGGCCGCGCCGCCCGTGCCCGCGACGTCGAAGGTCGAGGTGCGGATCGACAGCACCTTCTTGGGGTCACGCGACTTGACCGTCTGGATTGCGTTGCCGGCATAGACCGGGCGTTCGAACGTGTCGCCGTCTATGATGCCCGACACGTCGGTGATCATCATCACGTCGAGCAGCGCCGCAACCCGCGGCAGGATGTTCTTGGCATCCGTGGTGGCCGGTGCCGCGACGTGGTCGTAATCACCCGCGAGGCTGACCAGAAGCGCCGCGGTGGGTTCGGCCAGCCGGTGCCCGTAAAGCGCATCCTCGGCCACGAGAACCTTTGCGACGCCATCGATCGTCGCGGCCTCCCGGCCGGCATCGGCGCAGGTTTCCCCGGCGCAGAGGATGGTGACCTCGCCGAGTTTCGCCGCGGCCGTCACGGCCTTTGCCGTCGCATCCATGTTGAGCTTGCCGCCATTGACCTCGGCCAGAAGAAGAACCGCCATCAGATCACCCCCGCTTCGTTTTTCAGCTTGTCCACGAGATCGTCGACCGACTCGACGATCACGCCGCCCTTGCGTTCCGGGGGCTCGGTCGTCGTGACGATCTCGAGCCGCGGCGAGATGTCGACGCCGTAATTCTCGGGCGTCTTCTCTTCCAGCGGCTTCTTCTTCGCCTTCATGATGTTGGGAAGCGACGCATAGCGCGGCTCGTTGAGGCGCAGATCGACCGAGATCACGGCCGGCATCTTCACCTTGATCGATTGCATGCCGCCGTCGACCTCGCGCTTGACCAGGGCCTGATCCCCCTCGATCTCGATTGCCGAGGCGAAGGTCGCCTGGCCCCAGCCCAGGAGCGCGGCCAGCATCTGGCCCGTGGCGTTCATGTCGTTGTCGATCGCCTGCTTGCCGCAGAGCACGATGCCCGGTTGCTCCTCGTCCACGACACCCTTGAGCAGCTTGGCGACGGCAAGCGGTTCGATATCCTTGTGCACGTCGTCGGAGGCGACGATCAGGATCGCGCGATCGGCACCCATGGCGAGCGCGGTGCGCAGGGTTTCCTGCGCCTGTTTCACCCCGATGGAGACGGCGACGACTTCCTCGGCGGTGCCCGCCTCCTTCATGCGGATCGCCTGCTCGACCGCGATCTCGTCGAACGGGTTCATGCTCATCTTGACGTTGGCAAGGTCCACGCCCGAGCCGTCGCCTTTCACACGAACCTTCACGTTGTAATCGATCACCCGTTTCACCGGAACGAGGATTTTCATGAGCTGTCTCCCAATACGTTCAGGACCGGAAATAACGCGCCTTGGCTGAAGGCGACAGGGCAAAAGCGCGTTTCACGGCGCAGAGGCCCCCGCCAGGGGAGGCCTACCGGTTCGCGCCGGGCTGCCACAGGATGTCGGCGCGCCCGTCATCGTTGGCGATGCGCGCGGCGCAAAAGCACCAGTCGCTCAGCCGGTTGAGATAGTGCAGCGCGGCCGGGTTCACCGCTTCGCGCGCGGCAAGTTCCATCGTCAGCCGCTCGGCCCGGCGCGAGACCGTGCGGCAGAGATGCAGATGCGCGGCAAGCGCGGTCCCGCCCGGCAGAACGAAGCTCCGGAGCGGCTCCAGCGCCTCGTTCATCGCGTCGATCTCGGTCTCGAGGCGCGTGGTCTGCGCGTTCGTCATCCGCAGGGGCGTATATTCGGCCTCGCCGTCCTTTTCCATTTCCGGCCGGCAGAGATCCGCGCCGAGGTCGAAAAGGTCGTTCTGGATCCGCGAGATGGCGGTGGCCATGTCATCCTCGGCGTGCAGGCGGGCCAACCCGAAACAGGCGTTGGTCTCGTCGACCGTGCCATAGGCGGTGACACGGGCGTCGTATTTGGCAACGCGCGTGCCGTTGCCGAGAGCCGTTTCGCCACCGTCGCCGCTGCGGGTGTAGATCTTGTTCAGAACGACCATGGTTCAGCCTCCCATGCGGCGGAAATAGACGAAGATCAGGATGACGACGACGGCCACGGCCTGGGCATAGATGCGCCATCGCATGTACTTGTTGGATTGCCGGGCATTCGCCTCGCCCCCGCGTCCGAACGAGGAGATCCCGAGCAGCAGGATCGCCAGGACCACCAGCACGGCGACGACGACGAGAATGAAGAACGGATCGCTGGTCATGGAACCTCCGGTCGGATGTTGCCCGAAGACCTAGGCCGATCCGCGCCCGATTGCGAGGGTGGCGTTTCGAAGCAGCGTTTCAGCCGCGGGCGATCAGCGCGTCGAGCGCGCGCTGCGGCAGGATGCGTCTCGCGGCTGCCATGATATGGCTCGGCATCGTCACGCGGTAATGCGCGCGGGGGGTGCGGGCCTCGAGGGCGCGCAGGAGGGTTCGGGTCGCGGCGGAGGGCGGAAGCTGGAACCTGTCGGAGCCCGACGGTTCGTAGAGCCGTTTCAGCAGGCTCGCCTCGTATTGCCCGCGGCGGGGCGAGTTGCGCCAGTCGATCCATGCCTCGAAATGCGGGATCGAGTTGGTCCGGATCCGCGAGGCGATGGGGCCGGGTTGCAGGGTGATGATGCGGACGGGCGTGTCGCGCATCTCGATGCGCAGCGTGTCGGTCAGTCCTTCGAGCGCGAATTTCGACGCCACATAGGCCCCGCGCCACGCCATCGGCACGTAACCCAGGACCGACGAGCATTGCACGATGCGCCCGCCGCCCTGCGCGCGCATGACCGGGATCACGCGGGTGGTGAGGTCGTGCAGGCCGAAGACGTTGGTCTCGAAGACTGCCCTGAGCGCGCCTGCCGGCAGATCCTCGACCGCGCCGGGACAGGCGAAGGCGGCATTGTTGTAAAGTGCGTCGAGCGTTCCGCCGGTCGCCTCGAGAACCTGCGACAGCCCGTCGGCGACGCTGCGCCCGTCCGACATCTCCATCGGCAGCGCGGTGACCCCGGAAGCGTTCAGCCGCGCGAGGCTGTCTTCGTCGCGGGCGGTGGCGAAGACGCGCCAGCCGCGCCGCGACAGGGTGAGCGCCGCGTCGCGGCCGATGCCGCTCGAACATCCGGTAATGAGTATGCTGCGCGCCATGCCGGTCCCCTGCGATCGTTCTGACCGGCATAGGGGCGCATCGCCGGCCACGCAATATCGGCCGCGCGGGGTGCGCTCATCCCCGCAGGGGGGCCACGAAGCGCCCGAAGATATAGGCCTCGAGGCCCGTCTCCATCACGCGGATGCGCAACCATCCGTCCGGCGTTTCCTCGAGGACCTCGACGCGCTGGTCGCGGACGACCTGATCCACCACGGGGTTTGCGGTCGAGGGGCCGGAGCGCAGGTTGACGCGGTTGCCGGTCACGGCATGAAGCCCTTCGGTCGGCGCCGCGGCCACGGTATTCACGGTGGCAGGCGCCGGCGTCGTCTCGCTTGTGCCGCCGGAGGCCGGCGCGGCCGTGGCGGCGAGGGCGCGCGCGATGGCTCCGGCCTCGTCGTCGAGCGCGAGGCGCGCCGTCCCGCCCCGTTCCGCAGGGTCCGCCGCCGCCCGACTGACCTGCGTGCCGTATCCGGACCTCTGGGACGCCTCGTTCACGTCGCGACCTGCCACTGCCATCGTGACCCCGATACAGGCCAGTAGTATCAGTGTCATCCGTATCATACCGGGTCGCCTTCTGCTCATGCGCCATCGCTTCAGGGGCATTGAAGCACGAAATCATTGAAGAGTTCGTTTCGCTCAGAGAACAAAACTGTTCTTGCCGGTCCGGCGACGCGTCGGTATCCCACCGCCATGAGTGATGACAACGTCGAGACCGACGACCCGACCGGACCTTCCTCGCCGACCGAGTCGCTCAGCCGCGCGATCGGCGAGCGATACCTGACCTACGCGCTGTCGACGATCATGCACCGCGCGCTTCCGGATGCGCGCGACGGGCTCAAGCCGGTGCACCGGCGCATCCTTTACGCAATGCGTGAGCTTCGGCTCGGATCGACCGGCGGCTTTCGCAAATCCGCCAAGATCAGCGGCGACGTCATGGGCAATTACCACCCGCACGGCGATGCCGCGATCTACGACGCGATGGCGCGCCTCGCGCAGGATTTCAACGTGCGCTATCCGCTGGTCGACGGACAGGGCAATTTCGGCAACATCGACGGCGACAATCCGGCCGCCTCGCGTTATACCGAGGCCCGCATGACCGAAGCCGCCGAGGCGCTTCTCGACGGGCTTACCGAGAATGCCGTCGATTTCCGCGAGAATTACGACGGCACCCTGACCGAACCCGTGGTCCTGCCCGCCTCGTTCCCGAACCTGCTGGCGAACGGCTCCTCGGGTATCGCCGTGGGGATGGCCACGAACATTCCGCCGCACAACATCGTCGAACTCTGCGACGCCGCCATCCACTTGATCCGCACGCCCGAGGCGCGCGACGACACGCTGCTCAAATACGTCAAGGGCCCGGATTTCCCGACCGGCGGCGTCATCGTCGAAACCCCCGAGAGCATGGCCGAGACCTATCGTACCGGCCGCGGCGGCTTCCGCCTGCGCTGCAAGTGGGAGATCGAGGATCTCGGGCGCGGCCAGTGGCAGATCGTGGTCACGGAGATCCCTTACCAGGTCCAGAAATCCAAGCTGATCGAGAAGATCGCCGAGCTTCTGCAGCAGAAGAAGCTGCCGATCCTCGCCGACATCCGCGACGAATCCGCCGAGGACGTGCGCGTCGTCCTGGAGCCGCGGTCGCGGTCGGTCGATCCCGAGATCCTGATGAACATGCTCTACCGGAGTTCGGATCTCGAGACGCGGTTCGCGATGAACATGAACGTGCTGATCGACGGGCGGACGCCCAAGGTCTGCTCGTTGAAGGAGGTGCTGCGCGCGTTCCTCGACCACCGGCGCGAGGTGCTGGTGCGCCGCTCGCAGCACCGGCTCGACAAGATCGACCACCGGCTTGAGGTGCTCGAAGGCTTCATCATCGCGTTCCTGAACCTCGACCGGGTCATCGACATCATCCGCTACGACGACGACCCGAAGCAGGCTCTGATGTTCCAGGACTGGAGCGCGGACCACGTTCGCGCCACGGACGAGCGCGACTACGTCTCGCCGCTGCCGTCGGACAGCGACGTGCCCGACCTGACCGAGGTGCAGGCCGAGGCGATCCTCAACATGCGGCTGCGTGCCCTGCGGCGCCTGGAGGAGCTCGAGCTCCGGCGCGAACGCGACGCGCTGCTGATCGAACGGGCCGAGATCGAGGATCTGCTGGGCAACCCCGACGTCCAGTGGGAGCGCATCAGCGATCAGCTGAAATCCACCAAGGTGCAGTTCGGCAGGAATTATCACCGCGGCCAGAGGCTCACGCAATTTGCCGCGGCGGGCGAGGTCGAGGACGTGCCGATCGAGGCGATGATCGACCGCGAGCCCGTCACGGTCGTCTGTTCGCGCATGGGCTGGATCCGCGCGATGACCGGCCATATCGATCTCGGTCGCGAGCTCAAGTTCAAGGACGGCGACGGGCCGCGCTTCATCTTTCACGCCGAGACGACCGACCGGCTCCTGCTCATGGGGTCGAACGGGCGGTTCTATACCATCCCGGTCAGCAGCCTTCCCGGCGGGCGCGGCATGGGCGAGCCGGTGCGCCTGATGGTGGACCTGCCCAACGAGGCCGAGATCGTCGAGCTGCGCATCCACCGCCCCGGCGAGCGGCTGCTCGTCGCCTCGAGCGCGGGCGACGGCTTCCTTCTGCCCGAGGACGACGCCGTGGCGCAGACCCGCTCGGGCAAGCAGGTGCTGAACGTGCGTGCGCCGGCCCGCGCGCTCCTTGCGAAAGCCATCTCAGGCGATCACGTGGCGACGGTGGGCGAGAACCGCAAGGTGCTGGTCTTCGCCCTCGACGAGCTGCCGGAGATGTCGCGCGGCAAGGGCGTGCGCCTGCAGAAATTCAAGGATGGCGGGCTCAGCGATGCCACCACCTTCACCCTGGCGCGCGGCCTGTCGTGGCGCGATCCGGCCGGCCGCACCCGAACCGAGACCGAGCTTTCGGACTGGATCGGCAAGCGCGCGGGTGCGGGACGCATGGCGCCGCGTGGGTTCCCGCGCGACAACACGTTCACCTGAGGGCCACTGCATGATCGCGAGATGCCTCGCCCTTCTGGGCCTCGTTCTGCTCACGGCCTGCGGCGGCGGCGACATGTCGGAGCCGCCCGCCGATCTCGGCGATTTCCGGCTAGGCTACAATATCGTGCAGGCGCGCGACGTCGAGCAGGGGCCGTTCTCGCGCAGCGCCACCGAGGCCGAGCTGACGGAGACCCTGGCCCGGGCGGTGGAGGCGCGGCTCGGCCGCTATGACGGCGACGGGCTCTATCATATCGGCATCGCGATCGGGGCCTATGTCCTGGCGCAGCCGGGATTGCCGGTCATCTACACGCCGAAATCGGTGCTCTTCATCGACGTGAACGTCTATGACGACGCCACGGGGCAGCGGCTCAACGACCGGCCCGAGCGCATCACCGCCTTCGAAGGGCTGCGCAACGTCGCGCCGCTCGTCGGGTCCGGTCTGGTCCGCGACAAGGATGCGCAATTGCAGAACCTCGCGTCCGAGGCGGCGCGCGGGGTGGAGGCCTGGCTTCGCCGCAACCCAGAATGGTTCGTTCCGGATCCCGGCGCCCCGCGCGTGACGTTCGACCGAGAAACGCTCGACGCGCGGGCGCGGGCGGCCCTGGCGGCGATGGAATGACGCCATCCGCATGTGTCGCTTGCGTTTTCTGCGGGGGCTTTGTAATCAGCGCGCGTCACGAAACCGGGCCGGATTGCTAGCTGCGGCCCCTTGGAACAGATGAGGCGCTGACAGCGATGGCGAAGGCAAAGTTCGAACGCAACAAACCGCACGTGAACATCGGGACGATCGGTCACGTCGACCACGGCAAGACGACGCTGACGGCGGCGATCACCAAGTATTTCGGCGACTTCCGTGCGTATGACCAGATCGACGGCGCGCCGGAGGAGAAGGCGCGCGGGATCACGATTTCGACGGCGCATGTGGAATACGAGACCGAGAACCGGCACTACGCGCATGTCGACTGCCCCGGCCATGCCGACTACGTGAAGAACATGATCACGGGTGCGGCGCAGATGGACGGCGCGATCCTGGTGGTGAACGCGGCCGACGGCCCGATGCCGCAGACGCGCGAGCACATCCTTCTGGGCCGCCAGGTCGGCATTCCGGCGATGGTCGTCTACATGAACAAGGTCGACCAGGTCGACGACGAGGAGCTTCTGGAGCTCGTCGAGATGGAGATCCGCGAGCTTCTCTCGTCCTACGAGTATCCCGGCGACGACATCCCCGTCGTTCCCGGCTCGGCGCTGGCCGCGATGAACGGCGAGAACCCCGAGATCGGCGAGAACTCGATCCGCAAGCTGATGGAAGAGGTCGACGCCTACATCCCGACGCCCGAGCGCGCCGTGGACCAGCCGTTCCTGATGCCGGTCGAGGACGTGTTCTCGATCTCGGGTCGCGGCACGGTCGTGACGGGCCGGGTCGAGCGCGGCGTGATCAACGTGGGCGACGAGATCGAGATCGTGGGCATCCGCGACACCCGCAAGACGACCTGCACGGGCGTGGAGATGTTCCGCAAGCTGCTCGACCGCGGCGAGGCGGGCGACAATATCGGCGCGCTGCTGCGCGGCATCGACCGTGAGGGCGTGCAGCGGGGCCAGGTGCTCTGCAAGCCGGGCTCGGTCAAGCCGCACACCAAGTTCGAGGCCGAGGCCTACATCCTGACCAAGGAAGAGGGTGGCCGCCACACGCCGTTCTTCGCGAACTACCGTCCGCAATTCTACTTCCGCACGACGGACGTGACGGGCACAGTGCAGCTCGCCGAGGGCACCGAGATGGTGATGCCGGGCGACAACGTGTCCTTCGGCGTCGAGCTGATCGCGCCGATCGCCATGGAAGAGAAGCTGCGCTTCGCCATCCGCGAAGGCGGCCGCACCGTCGGCGCCGGCGTCGTCTCGAAAATCATCGAGTAACGCGCGAGCCACCCGCCCATCGGGCGGGTGGCACGCCGCCGTTCCGAAGGCCCGGGCGACATCGTGCGCCCGGGCCTTTCGCATCTGCCGGGACCCGTCCTGAGGGCGCCACCGGCCTGCAGGTTGCCGTTACTCTATGGCGTGCAGCGAGCGGCCCCGGCAATCACTCACGCCCGAGGTATGTATCATGGACAGCCATATCGTTTTCGCGCGTCACCTCGACGGACCCGAAAGGGGGCAATCGATCGAGGACGAGGCCGCGATCGCGGCGTCGTTGCAGGGGCCTGCCCCGGCATGGCTGCACATGCGGGCCGACCATCCCGGTGCCGCGGAATGGATCGACCAGTATCTTCCCTATCTCGACCCCGCGATCCGCGCGGCCCTGACCGAGCCGCAGACGCGGCCGCGCGCGTTGCGGGGGGGCGACGGGATGCTTCTGTTCCTCCGGGGCATCAACCTCAACGAAGGCGCCGATCCCGAGGACATGGTGTCGCTGAGGATGTACGTGGATACCGCCCAGGTCGTGTCGCTGTCCCGCCGGCCGCTGCAATCGGTCGAATTGCTCGCAAATCGGATCGCGGCGGGCGAGGGGCCGGAGACTTCGGCCGATCTCATCGCGGATCTGGTCGAGGAGATCACCACGCGGATCGAGACGCAGGTGGCCGATCTCGAAAGCCGGGCCGAAACGCTCGAAGCCGCCGCGATCAAGGACCCGCGCCCCGAACTTTCGGCCGAAGTGACCGATCAGCGATTGGAGCTTGCCGATCTGCGCCGGTTCCTGCCCGCCCAGCGGGACGCGCTGCGTGATGCCCTGAGGCTCGATCTCGAGCTGCTGGGGCCGTCTCAGGCCGCCAAGCTGCACGAGCAGCTCGACCAGCTGACCCGGGTGATCGAGACGATGGATACATTGCGCGAACAGCTTGCGACAATCCGGTCCGAGATCGAGGGTGCCCGCGACGAGCGGTTCAATCGCAACCTCTACGTTCTGTCGATGATTTCCGCCGTATTCCTGCCGTTGAGCTTCATGACGGGGCTGATGGGGATCAACCTCGCCGGAATGCCGGGGGCCGCCTGGACGCCGGCATTCTGGGTGTTCTGCGCCCTGATGGCCGCACTGGCGGTCGGGGTGCTCGCCATCCTGCGGATCTTCCGGCTGATCTAGTTTCCTTAGAGGCGGCCCCAAGGGGTCGGCAGGCAAGGCGGCGTCATACGAAAAACCCGCCGGACGCATGTCCGGCGGGCAGAAATCTTCACCATTGCAGCATCGCTGCGAAACTTGGCGCAGTTTATGCGGCCGCGGCGTTCACGCCGCCCTTCGTCGCGATCTTGGTCATGTGGCGGTCGCCTTCGTAGGTCTGATCGAGACATTCCTGAAGAAGCGACGCGTCACCGTCGAGCTCGAGACGGTTCGCGAATGCGACGAGACATCCGTATCCGGCCAAAGCGTAGTGAACCATACGCTGATACTGCGTGATAATCATGGCGTCGCGAACGTCGTCGTCACCGAAATCCTCGTCGATCGCGTGGGAGCGCGCTTCTTTCACGAGGCCCTGCATGCCCTTGCAGAATTCTCCCTCGGGATCGACATCATGATCCGCACACAGCTTGGCGAGCGTTTCCATGCCCTGGGAAATACCGTTGGCGCCTGCGATGAGAGCCTCGGACAACTCCTTGTCGGTTGCCGCACGGCCGAGTTCCGTGGTCGCTTCGAACGATTGCTGGCATGCGGAATAGATGTCCTGCATCTGGTCGAGATATACGTCTTTGAGGCTGTTCAATGCCATCGCGTCGTCTCCTTCTTGGATGTACTGGCGAGTTGTGCGTGAAACGGTTCGACGGATGATTTGTTCCGCAGCTCCAAGCTTGACGCTCGTACGTCGCTGGATTACTGAGGCCACCGGATAGGGGTATAGCTCAGCTGGTAGAGCGACGGTCTCCAAAACCGTAGGTCGCGGGTTCGAAACCTGCTGCCCCTGCCATTTTCCGCTCAGGCGCAACCGTCGTCCTTGATCGGATCGTGCCCCCAGTTCATCAGCGAATACCGCCAGGTGGTCTCCGTCACGTCCCCCGAGGGCACCTGCGCACAGTGGCGGTTGATGTATCCCACGACCTTCTGCATCCAGTCCCATTGATCGTCGGTGAGATCGTCTTTGTTGGTGCGTTTGATCTCGATGATTCTGCGACCGGATTTGTGACCGGTCGACTCATCGTCGTCGCTGTCGCCCACGGATTTGCTTTCGTCGGTCTCGAGCCAGTCCTCGAGTTCCTTGGGGGCCATGTTGACGCGGTCGCCCCATTGGTCCCAGATCTCGTCACGTGATTTCGCCATGCTGCATCTCCTTTTCGGGAAGGAAAGCGGCGGCGCGCGTACGGTTCCCGTGGGCGCCGGCTTTCAGCCCTCGGCCCAGCTCCAGGCGCCCGGATAATGGTCCATCAGCCGGGTGACCACCTCGCGCTCCGCATTGTCCTCGGTGGCGATCTCGGCCACGAGCCCACGCTTCTTGTCCTCGACCACGCGGGCGACCCTGGCCTTCAGTCCGTTTTCGGCGAACGCCGCGTCGTAGATGCGGGCGATGGCGCGACGCCGCAGATCGGGCTTGAACACCTTGCCCACCGCGGTCTTGGGCAATTCGTCCAGGATCTCGATATGTTTCGGCCATGCGGCGCGTTCGTGGATGTGCTCGCGGGCATGGGCCATCAGCTCCTCGACGCCGACCGTCGCACCGGTGCAAAGCTCGACATAGGCGCAGGGAAGTTCGCCCGCATGACTGTCCGGCTGGCCGATGGCGCCGACCATCGCGACGCCTTCGTGACGCGAGAGCGCCTCCTCGATCTCGGCGGGATCGATATTGTGCCCGCCCCGGATGATCAGGTCCTTCGCACGGCCCGTGATCCAGAGATAGCCGTCGGCATCCATCCGTCCCAGATCGCCGGTTCGCAGGTATCGCCCGTGAAAGAGGTTCGTGTTCTTGTCCATCTCGGCATAGGTGCCGTCGTGGTGGACGCCGGGATTGTCGACGCAGATCTCGCCGATCGCATCCGTTGGGCAGGGCTCTGGGCCGTCCGCGCCGGGCTTGAGGATCTTCACGTCCGAATAGGGAAAGGCGATTCCGATGGAGCCGACCTTCTTGCGGCCTTCGGGCGGATTGCACGACACCAGACACGTGGCCTCGGTGAGGCCGTAGCCTTCGCAGATGGTGACGCCCGCCGCCGCCTCGAAGCGTCGATAGAGCTCGAGCGGCAGCGGCGCCGAGCCGCAGAATGCGAATTTCAACGACGAGATGTCGGCATCGACCTTCTGTTGCATCAGTGCCGACATGGCGGTCGGCACCGCGACCATGAAGGTGATCCTGTAGCGTTCGCAGAGCTTCCAGAAGTTCTTGATCACTCCGTCGCCGCGATAGCCGGCGGGCGTGGGAAACACGACATGCGCGCCCGAGGCCAGCGACGAGCCCATCACCACGATCGCGGCCAGGACATGGAACATCGGCAGCGGACAGATCAGCTTGTCGGTCTCGTCGAAGAGCAGGCGGTCGCCGAGCCATGCGTTGTAGATGACGCCCGAGACCTTGTGCTGGGCAAGCTTCGGCATGCCGGTCGTGCCGCCGGTGTGGAAGTTGGTGCAGACCCGGTCATGCGTGACGTCCTCGAAGGCGAGGGTGGTCGACTGGCGCCTCACGGCCTTCTCGAAGGAATGGACGCGGGCCTCGTGGCGGGCGGAGACCTTGGGACGGATCAACGGCACGATGAGCCTCTTCACGCCCGTGAGATAGCGATGCAGGTCCACCTCGATCAGATGCGCGACCTCGGGCACCTCGGCGACCGCCGCTGCGGCCTTCTGGGCAAGGTCGGATTTCGGAAAGGCCCGCAGCGTCACCAGCACGCGCGCGCCGCTCTGGCGCAGGATCGAGGCGATCTGCTGCGGCTCGAGCAGCGGATTGATCGGCACCACGATGCCGGCCACCATTCCGCCGAGATAGGTAACGACGGCCTCGTTGCAGTTCGGCAGCAGATAGGCGACCTTGTCGTGTTCGCCGATCCCGAGATCGCGGAGCAGGTTCGCCATTTGCGCGGTTCGCGCGCGTAAGGCGTTCCAGTCGAGGGTCTCTTCCTTCTCTCCGGGCCCCGAAAGAAGCTGGAACGTGATGGCGGGGCGCTCTCCATGGGCCTCGGCGGTCCGGTTCAGCATCTGCCACACGGATTTCGGCAGGTCGCGCTCGGCCCATAACCCTTCGGCCTCGATCGCCTTGCGATCCTCGTGGGTCGCATAGCCCATGCTGCTCTCCTCCTGTCTTTGCGGGTCGCGAAAGATCCGTCCGGCGCCTCGGATCGCGAGACGCGGTTTCCCACAAGTCTGACGCCGCCGGAATCGATGTGAAAGCGAAATCGGGTCCGGTCTGCCCTATTCCGCCGCCAGTCCGGCCGTGAACTGGAGGCGCGCCAGCCGCGCATAGAGGCCGTCGGCCGCCACCAACTCGTCGTGACGGCCGGTGGCGACGATGCGGCCGTGCTCGAAGACGAGGATGCGGTCGGCCTTCTTCACGGTCGCGAGGCGATGCGCCACGACCAGCGTCGTACGGCCGCGGGCGAGCCGATCGACCGCCTGCTGGACTAGATGTTCGGATTCGGCGTCGAGCGCGCTCGTCGCCTCGTCGAGGAGCAGGACCGGCGCATCGCGCAGGATGGCCCGGGCGATGGCGATGCGCTGCTTCTGTCCGCCCGAGAGCATCACGCCCCGCTCGCCGACATAGGTGTCGTAGCCCTCCGGCAAGTCCACGAGGAAGTCATGCGCGGCGGCGGCGCGGGCGGCCGCCTCGACCTCGTCATCCGGGGCGTCGGGCCGGCCGAAGCGGATGTTCTCGCGCGCCGACGCCGCGAAGATCACGGGATCCTGAGGAACGAGGGCGATATGGCGCCGGAAATCGCTGCGCGCCATCGTGTCGAGCGGTGTGCTGTCGAGCGTGATCCGCCCGCTGCTCGGGTCGTAGAACCGCAACAGGAGCTGGATGATCGTCGTCTTGCCCGCCCCCGACGGCCCCACCAGGGCCACCGTTTCGCCGGGCGCCACGTCGAACGACACGCCGTCGAGCGCGGCCGCACCGGGTCTTGCGGGATAGAAGAACCGCACGTCCTCGAAGCTCAGCGCTCCGCGCGGCTCCGCGGTCGCGACGGGGTGCTCGGGATCGGCCACGGTATCGCTCGCGGTCAAAAGCTCGACCAGGCGTTCGGTCGCCCCGGCGGCGCGCTGCAACTCGCCCCAGATCTCGCTCAGCGCCGCGACGCTGCCCGCGACCATCACCGCGTAGATCACGAACTGCACCAGCTCGCCCACGCTCATGATGTCGGCCCGAACGTCGCGCGCGCCGACCCAGAGCACGCCGATGATGCCGGAAAAGACCAGCAGGATCACGATCACGGTCATGATCGCGCGCACGCCGATCCGGGTCCGCGCCGAACGGAAGGATTCCTCGGTGACGTCGGCGAACCGGGCCTGCGACGCCGCCTCGTGGGTGAAGGCCTGGACGGTCTGAACCGACGAGAGCGCCTCTGACGCGTCGCCCGAGGACCGAGCGATCCAATCCTGGTTTTCGCGGCTGAGGCGCCGCAGACGTCGGCCCAGCGTGATGATGGGCACGATCACCAGCGGGACGATCAGCAGCACCAGAAGAGAGAGCTTCGCCGAGGTATAGAACAGGAGCGCGAGCCCGCCGATCAGGATCAGGAGGTTGCGCAGGGCGATCGAAACCGACGATCCGATCACCGACAGGATGAGCGTCGTGTCCGTGGTGATGCGGCTCAGCACCTCGCCGGTCATGATCCGCTCGTAGAAGGCGGGCGACATGCCGATGACCCGATCGAACACCGCCTTGCGGATATCGGCCACCACCCGTTCCCCGAGCCGCGTCACGAGGTAGTATCGCAAGCCCGTTCCCACCGCCATCAGGACCGCGATCGCGAAGGAGGCCAGGAAGTACTCGTCGAGCAGCCGTTCGGCCGAGGTCTCGAACCCGTCGACCACGCGCCGTACCGCGAGCGGCAGGATGAGCGAGACGCAGGCCGTCAGCACGAGGGCAAGACCTGCCGCCACCAGCAGCGGGCGATAGGGGCGCAGGAAGGGCCAGAGCGCGGCGAGCGCGCCGATCTTGCGCGATTTGGCGCGGTCTTCGGTGCTGCGATCGGCCAAGGCGTGCCTCATCTCGGGGAAAGGGGTGCCGATCTTCTAGGCAAAGCGGTGCCGGGCGGCAAGCGACCGCTGATCGCCTCCCGGCGAGCCGGAGCCTGCCCCCTTACGCAAGCGGGCAAAGATCCCGCATGGTTTCTGCAAGAAACGCGTGGATCGCGTCCTGCCGTTCCTATGGATCAAGCTTTTGGCTGCGGCGGAATGTCAGAGGTACGGCACGACCGAGGCGCGAGAATGTCCGCGCGTCGCCGGGTATCACCCCCGTCCGCGATAGCCTGGAACGTCCTGCTCGGGGATCCAGACATCGGCCGGCGCCGGGCCCGTCTGGTAGAACACGTCGATCGGGATGCCGCCGCGTGGATACCAGTAGCCCCCGATGCGCAACCATGCGGGCTCGAGCAGGTCGGCGAGCCGTCGGCCGATCGCGACCGTGCAATCCTCGTGAAAAGCGCCATGGTTGCGGAAGGACGTGAGGTAGAGCTTCAGTGACTTGCTTTCGAGGAGCCAGTTCGAGGGCACGTAGTCGATCACGAGATGCGCGAAGTCGGGCTGCCCCGTCATCGGGCAGAGGGACGTGAATTCCGGGGCGGTGAAGCGAACGGCGTAGGCGGCGTCCTGCTGCGGATTGGGAACCCGTTCGAGCTCCGCATCATCAGGGGAGGCCGGGATTTCCGATTTCTGGCCGAGCTGTTTCAGGCCGGAATATATTTCGTCGCTGGACATGGAGGGTGCCTTTCTTCGAGGGCCCCGGCGTGAATGCGCAAAATGTGGCGCCTGCGGACGCTGTCTTAACCGGGTAGACTGCGACCGGGGGCGATGTCGCTAGGGGGGCGGATAGTGAATTGCCGTCGGTCCGTCCAGCGGCGCGCAGCGGCGATACAGTTCCCGGCCGCGCGGACCGTGCCGAACGGCAGGCACCCGTGGTGAACTGGCCATCGCCGTCGACGCCTTCAACAAGTTCGTACCAGAGAGAAGGCTGGAGCGGGCGACGGGAATCGAACCCGTATCATCAGCTTGGAAGGCTGAGGTCTTACCATTACACAACGCCCGCGTGGCAATAGTCCTACATTTGACGCGCGCGACCTGCAAGCCGGAAAGTCCGCGCGAAGTCTCCGACTTTTTTTGTCGGATTAAGCTTGCGGAGGCCGCCGATTGCCGACAGAATTCGGGCGAGCAGCCAAGCCGTGCCGATCCGGCCGGACCAGCCAGATCCGAACCCGACAATCGCAGAGGGCGCGATGACGCATAGAGGGCGCGATGACGCATATGGTCGATCCCGGTTCCGAACTAAGGTCGCCGGCGCTTGGGAGGACGCCCGTGACCTGTCGAGAGGCGCTTCACGCGCTGATCGCGGAGGGTATGTTGCCTTCGGAAAGCAGGGTCGAGACCTGGCTCGACAAGCTCGAACACGACCGGTCGTGAGCATGGCCGGCAAGACATCCGACGCGCCCGCGCCCGTGTTTCGCGCCGACGATCTCCTGCAAGGCGGCAAGGATGCGCGGATCGTGCTCGGGGATCAGGTGTATCTCCTCCATCTGACGAAGGCCGGCAAGCTGATCCTGACGAAGTGATCCGTGCGCGGGTTTCGCGCGGCATTCGGTCGCGACACCGGGATGCGCGGCGCCGTGGTTTTGCTGGACGCGGGCGGCGTCCTATCTCACTAACGAATCCAGCGCCGCGCCTGGATCGAGGCGCACTATCCGGAGCCAGATGATGTCGAAGACCGCAACGCCCTGCATCGATGTGTGCAAGTTTCGCCGCAAAGGTCCCGCCGGGACGCATTGCATCGGCTGCTCCATGACCGAAGCGCAGAAGAAGATCGGCAAACAGCAAAAAAAGCCGCGGGATGCCGCGGCTTTCATGGCGCTCGTTCTGGCGCAGCAGTCACATATGGGCGGCTATTCCCACTGGCGGGAGGCGTTTCTCAAGCGATGCCAGAAAAAGGGACGGCCGGTCCCCGACTGCGTGAACGACGCGTTCTAGCCCAGATGGGCGCGCAGCATCCAGGCGAACTTGTCGTGGGCACGACCACGCTCGATGGCAAGGTCCTCGGTCCTGATGTCGCCGTGCTTCGCCGCGATCTCCGAGAGGCCCGCAAGGGTGGCACCGATCGTTTCCTGAGCCTCGGCCAGATGACGGATCATCTCCTTGTCGGTCGCACTCTCGTCGCCTTCCGTGACCTTCGAGCGTTCAAGATGGCCGGCGAGCTTGCCTTGCGCGGTCTGACCGATCGCGCGCACGCGTTCCGCAAGATCGTCCTGACCCACGAAATGATCTTCGTAGATCTGCTGGAACAGATCATGCAGCGGACCGAACGCCATGCCGGTCACGTTCCAGTGGAAGTTCTGTGCCAACATGGTGGTGACGACGGTTTCGGCTACGGCTTGGTTCAGCGCATCGGCGATTTCCGCGCTGGCATCCGGCGTGAGGTCTGAGGCTGTTTCGGCCATATCGGGTCCTTCCTTGTAATTAGGGAGGGGATGGCTCGCATGCGGCTGGCTACCCCGTGGGGCAGAGGTAAGCGGTCCTTAGAAAATGTCCAGCCGCCGAACGATACCGCGCATCATCAGACGCAACACAGGCGCCGCCTGCGGTCGGACGCGGCTCTGAATCAGGAACCGCTCGCTTGCATGGTCGCCAGCAGCAATCGCGCGACCGAGCGAAAGCAGCCATTCCTCGTCGAACGATCGTCCGGAGGCACCGGGCCGCCAGAAGACCGGCCGTTGACGCAGCATCTGGTGCAAGGTCCGCGTCAGCAATTCCGCATATTGTTCGATATCCGCATCGGGATCGACGAGCTGGCATGCCCTGAGCGAACTGCGCGGAGCCGCGCGGCATTCGAGCGCCGCCAGACGCAGACACGATACCAACGCAGGCTGCGGGTCGTCCGGAACGATTCGGGGCTTGCGGAGTGCTGCCATATCTGGACTTTCGGACCAAAGAGCGTCGCGGTACCCGACAAACTTAGTCAGAAACACCCCCGAGGGGAAGAGCGGATTGAAAAATCCGCTTTCGCGCCGGCTCCTGCACGAGATCCGACGACCGCCCGGATCTTTCCGCCGTGCATGTCTGCCGACCGGCACGGGCCTCTGCTTACGCCAATCGGGATCGATGCCATGGAGGTTGCCGCAAAGAGATTGGCTTGCCGCCGGATCTACACGCGTTCGGACCGATGGCAGGCGGCGGCCTGGAAGACCATGCCCGCGTCGTCGAAATAAAGCGTTTCGGCCGCCAGAACGCCCCGGTGATTCGTGTACGAGATGACCATCATCTCGTACCCCTCGAAGACGTCCCGAACCCGAAAGCGCAGATCGGGTTGGCGCTCGAGCGCTGCGGCCCAATAGCCGCGAAGTTCTGCGAGGCCGCGAATTTCACCGCGTCTGGTGAGGGATACGGCCTTTTTCGAGCGGAACACGATGTCGTCGCGGTAATGCCGCATGATTGCGTCGAGGTCGTGACTGTTCCAGCCCGCTTCCCAATCTTGCGCAAAGGCATCGGCATCGTGCATTATCGCCTCCGGAAAGGTCAGCGGTACTTACCTTGCGGGTGGCCGGTCGCGCAGTCAAGTCTTCTCGTTCCGCGCGAGCCGAGGCAAGGGGACGTCGGTGGCCACTAAGAGGTGCAGTCCCAAGCTGAGCCCGGCATCGGTTGCACAGCCATCGAGAATTGAGCATCCAACGAGGTCGACATGCCAATGAATCAACAGTCGGAAACGCCTTATCTCATCCGCGCCGCGGAGATTGCCGGGATGGCCGACCTCGCCAAGACGCATTTCCTCAACCCCAATGCGCGCCGCGTCAACAAGAGCCTCGGCGACGCGACCGGATTGACGGGCTTCGGCTTTCACCTGATCGAGGTCGCGCCCGGCTGCGAGACGACGGAGCATCACGTCCACCACCACGAGGACGAATGTGTCTACGTTCTGGAAGGCGCGGCGACGGCCACGATCGGCGACGAGGAGCACGCGATCGGCCCGGGCGATTTTCTGGGGTACCGGAAGGGCGGTCTGGCCCATTCGATTCGCAACACGGGCAGTGCCACGTTGCGCTGCCTCGTCGTCGGCGAGCGGCTGGCGCACGATGTCGGCGACTACCCCCGCCTGCGAAAGCGCATCTATCGTCACCAGGGGCTCCCCTGGAACCTCGTGCCCCACGAGGTGATCGAAGAACCCACGGGCGGGGCGAAGAAGTAGGGCAGGCGGCCGAATGGCATCCGCCATCCCCGCGGTTCAGTTGCAGCCTGCATCGGCATGGCCATCGCGAACCCGAAGCAGGTTTCCGTGGCCCGCCCCTATCGAATGGCCCGTTTCAGATGGGATGGTTGCCGTCCTCCCGTTTTGGCATCGCGATATGCCAAAATGGTGGCGTTGAAAGCCATTAAGCGAAGCTGATCGCGCCGCAATATGTTCGGCCTTTCGTCAAGCGTCAGAAAAATGACGCGGCTGATGCCGAGGTGAACAGCACCGGATCTGCCGGAGGCTGGTTTTCGTTGGTTACGCGGCGACGGCACCGGCTTCCGGAGCCGCGTAGTATGCTTCTTAGGTTGAGCGTCGATGGCGTGACCCCGGTGTCGGTCATGTGGAGCTGATAGGCGCGCAGATCCTCCAGCGTCGCTGTGTCGGGTGATCGCCCGAGAAAGGCCGCGAAATCCCTGATCGCCCGGATGTGCGACTTCTGTGCCTTGTCGTCCATCCCGCGGATACGCATGTCTTCGATCATCCGCTGACGAAGCGGGCTTACTCTCTCCTCTGTCATGGGAACCTCCTGTCTGATGATTGAGAAGGCCCCAGTCGTCAGCCACGTCGGTCAGATCGCATAATGCGCGCCGCTATGGGCGGCTCGCTCCATCAGACAAATGCGCCAATGCCGCGGAGCGGCTTCGTCCATGGGCCGGAAGGAGCGGCGGGCATGCCTTCCCTTGGAAGTCTGCCTAGGGCCGAGAGCTTCAGATAGTAGGAGGCCGGATGGAGCCGCGCGGGTTGTCCGCTTCAGGCGGTTCTCCGTCCCTCTGGACATAACGGTCAGATCGCTAATCGCGCACAGATAAAGTCGGCGCGTGTTGCAATGCCAGTGCGTGGCAGCTCCCTGATTTCGTATCCGAGAGCGGTGTAGGTCTCTCGCATTTCAGCGCAGGTCGCTTCGGCCTCGGCGCGGGTCTGCTTGCGCTCGGCGTCCTGCGTGAAAATGTCATTCCAGAAAGGCGCCAGAAAGATGTTGGCGTTCTAGTGCGTTTCCTTGGCCGCCACAGCGACGAGGAGCGGCGCCGAAAGGCCGCAGAGGGTCAGGTAACCTAGGATGTCGGGGATGCCGCAAGCGAAGATCACGGGGCCTGAAGGTGCGTGTGCGGCGCTGAGGACATGCGGGTCCCGCTCCAGTATCCGTTCGGCATAGACCTGTGATCCGGCCAGGGGGGGGCTGCCTCTACGTTCCTAGGGAGGGTTCGCGGCCGGATCCGGGGATCGTGTGAAAGCCGCGGCGCGCGAGCTCGGTGATCAGGCTGGTCTTGCCCGCACCAGGGCCGCCCGTCACGACGAAGAAATGGTCGCTCATGGGCCGTCCTCGGATTTGACAGGGGAAAGGCTGCGACGGGATCAACACGCCCAAAGGCGCAGATCAAAGCAGCAAGAATTTTCGTAGGGAAAACAGCACCCGTCTGCACGACAGAGGCAAGTCCTCTGACGAGAAAGGCAGAACTATCTGGTGCTTTTCAGAATGATTTGGTGGACCCTAGCGGGATCGAACCGCTGACCTCCTGCATGCCATGCAGGCGCTCTCCCAGCTGAGCTAAGGGCCCTTGGCGGGTGTTTCCCGCGTCGTGCGGCAGTCTCTAGAACGGGGCCGGACGAGGTTCAAGCCCAAAAGCGTCCCTCGTCCGGTCCTTTTGCCCCGCGATCAGTTGTCGTCGTCCTCGCCCGACACGTCGGCGATGTCGTCGAGCGACACATTGTCGTCGTCGTCGTCGTCTTCGAGAACGTCGTCGCCGAGATCGACATCGGTCGAATCGTCGCTGTCGTCGTCTTCGAGGATGACGTCTTCCTCGTCTTCCGCCGGCTCCTTCTTGGCCGAATCCTTGTCGGCCTTGTCGGCAAGCATCGTGCGGTTGCCCTTGCCGGTGTCGAGCGGGACGACTTCGCCGGTATAGGGACTGACGACCGGATCGGCATTCAGGTCATAGAAGCGTTTGCCGGTGGTGGGGCAAACGCGTTTGGTTCCCCATTCTTCCTTGGGCATCGAAGACCCTTTCGTTCACTTGAATTTTCGAAAAAACAGGCTGCCACCTGCCATAGCCGCGGCGGGCTGTCAAAGCCTTTCGCGGGGCTGGCGCGGCAGGGGCGGCACCGGTAGATAGCCGCATATGGGACAGGAACGCGACCGACGCAAGGTACTGGACGGCACGCCGCCGGTGGATCTGGTGATCCGCAGATCCGCACGGGCGCGCCGGATCAGCCTGCGCGTCTCCGCCCTCGACGGACGGGTCACGTTGAGCGTGCCGCGCGGCGTGTCCGAACGTGCGGCGCTCGATTTCGCGGCCGAGAAGGGCGCGTGGATCCGGTCGCATCTCGCGCGGCGCGACCCTGCGGTCGAGGTTGCGCCCGGCACGGTGCTGACCGTGCTCGGCCGGGCGCGGACGGTGCGGCAACGCATCGGAGCACCCCGGATGGGCGAGGACGCGATCGACGTGTCGTCGCGCCGCGCGGTGGGCCCGCAGGTCGTGGCGCTGCTCCGGGAAGCGGCACGCGACGCGCTGGTGCCGGCGTCGCAGGCCCATGCCGCCCGGATCGGCCGCACGGTGGGCCGCGTCACCTTGCGCGATACCAGGTCGCGCTGGGGGTCGTGCTCGGCCGAGGGCAACCTCAATTACAGCTGGCGACTGGTGCTCGCCCCGCGGGAGGTGCTCGACTACGTCGCCGCGCACGAGGTCGCGCATCTTCGGCACATGGACCATTCGCCGGCCTTCTGGTCGGTGGTCGAGGGGCTCTGCCCCGGCTGGAAGGCGCAGCGCAGATGGCTTCGGGATCACGGGGCGGGGCTGCACGCATGGCGCTTCGAATGAGCGTCGCGCGCCCCGCCCGCGCCCCGATCCCGGGCCGATGCTGAGCCCGCAGCGCCCCGATCCGGGGCCGGTCCAGTCCGCGCATGACCGCGTCTATCGCGCCCTGCGTCACCAGATCATGCACGGCGAGCTCGCGCCGGGAAGGGCGCTGACGCTGCGCGGCATCGGTCGGCAATTCGGCGTGTCGATGACGCCCGCGCGCGAGGCGGCGCGTCGTCTCGTGGCCGAGGGCGCCCTGACGATGAGCGCGTCGGGCCGGGTCACCACGCCCGAATTGTCGCCCGACCGGATCGAGGAACTCGCCGCCCTGCGCGCGCTGATCGAGGTCGAACTGGCCAGCCGGGCCTTGCCGCGGGCGCATATGGCGATGATCGACCGGATGCGACTGGTCAACGCGTCGATCGCCGAGGTGATCGTGAAGCGCGACGCGGTGGGATACCTGCGCCTGAACCTCGAATTCCACAGGATGCTCTACCTGCGGGCGCAGGCCCCCGCCATGCTCGCCATGGCCGAGACCGTCTGGCTTCAGCTCGGGCCGACGATGCGCGCGCTCTATGGCCGGATGGGCCGGACCGAACCACCCTCGGGCCATCGCGCCATCCTCGCAGCGCTCGAGGCCGGCGACGAGCCCGGTCTGCGGCTCGCGGTGCGGACGGATGTCACGCAGGGGCTGCGCCTCATATTGATGGGGGAGGGGGGCGGCCGCTGAGGCTCGACCCGCCGCAGGCGCTCAGTAGAGTGGCCGAGAGAACAGCGGATCGTAGCGCGGGCCGTCTTCGCGCAGCGTCGACTGATAGAGGGACAGCGTCTCGGGGGCGACGGCGGGATGGGACCAGTCGCCATGCGCCTGGAGGAACCGCCCCAGCCGCGCGTGATCCTCGGGCGGCATCCGCGCGGGAAAGCGAGCGAGAGTGACGTGCGGCACGAAGCGGCGATGGGCAAGGTCGATCCCCGCACGCCGGACGAGCGTCGCGACCTTGGCCTGCAGGTGGATCAGCGCGGGCGAGGGCGTCACCACGGCATGCAGGGAACGGGGATTCTCGGCGCCGAAGATGTCCAGCCCGGCGATCTCAATCGCGACCGGACCCGAAGACAGCATCTCGAGGTCGAGCGCCAGTTCGTCGAGCTCCGGCAGCCTGATTTCGGGCAGAAAGACGAGCGTCAGGTGAAGGTCGTCGTCGGGCACATGACGCCCGACGATCAGCTTGTCCTGCAGCGTCGAGAGCGCGTCGCGAAGCTCCGGTGGCGGATCGAGAGCCACGAAGATACGCATGCTCCGGCCCCCGGATCCGCTCAGAGTCCGAGTTCGGACCGCACCGCCGGCAGGCCCGGCTCGCCCGAGGCCGTCTCGACGCCGTCGAGCCAGGTCTCGAGGATCTCCGGGTTCTTGGTCAGCCATTCGGTCGCGGCGACGCTCGCCTCGGTGCCCTCGTCGAGGATCGCGGCCATGATCTCGTTCTCCATCTCGAGCGTGAAGCTGAGGTTCTCGAGGAACGTGCCGACATTCGGGCATTCGTCGGTGAAGCCGGCGGTGGTGTTGGTCTCGACGATGGCACCGCCGAGATTGGGCCCGAAATAATCGTCGCCACCCGTCAGGTAGGTCATGTCGTAGGCCGCGTTCATCGGGTGCGGCTCCCAGCCGAGAAAGACCACCGGCTCGTCGCGGCGGCTGGAACGATCGACCTGCGCCAGCATGCCCTGTTCGGACGATTCCACCACGTCGAACCCGCCGAGACCGAACGCGTCGTCGTCGATCATCGTCTGGATGAGGCGGTTGCCGTCATTGCCGGGCTCGATCCCGTAGATCTCGCTGTCGAGCGCCTCGGCATGCTCCGCGATGTCCCCGAAGCTCTCGATCCCGAGATCGGCGGCGGCGCGATTGGCCGCGAGGGTATATTTCGCCCCTTCGAGATTGGTGCGGATGGTCTCGACTGTTCCCTCCTCGCGATAGGGGGCGATGTCGTTCTCCATCGTCGGCATCCAGTTGCCGAGGAACACCTCGACATCGCCGTTTGCGAGCGAGGTGTAGGTCACGGGCACCGACAAGACCTTGATCTCGGTGTCGTATTCCAGCGCGTCGAGAACCACGGTGGCTGCCGCCGTGGTGGCGGTGATGTCGGTCCAGCCCACGTCGGAAAACACGATCGTCTCGCAATCGGCGAGGGCGGCGCCGGTGCTGGCTGCGAGGGCAAGTATGGAAAGTCCGGTCTTCATATCTTATCTCCCTGTTGCGACCTGCGGGCCGGCTTGACCCGTCAGTCAACGAATGCGTAGCGTTTTCAATTATGTGGATAGGGTATAGATGCCGAAACTCGGGATGCAACCTATCAGGCGGCAGGCTCTGGTCAACGCAGCCATCGCCCAGGTGGGGGCGCATGGCCCCGATGTGACCGTGGCGCAGATCGCGCGTCAGGCGGGTGTGAGCAGCGCGCTTGCGCATCACTACTTCGCCGGCAAGGCCGACATGTTCGACCATGCGATGCGTCACATCCTGTCGGAATACGGCGCCGCCGTCAGGGCGGAGCTCGGCCACGGCGGCGATCGCGTGGAGGCCGTGGTCAGGGCGAGTTTCGCGCCCGCCAATTTCCGCCGCGAGGTGGTGGCGGCGTGGCTGACATTCTATGTCCAGTCGCAGAAATCAGACACGGCCGCGCGGCTCCTGCGGGTCTATCAGGGGCGGACGCGGTCGAACCTGCGATACGGGCTGCGCGCCCGCGGCCACCCCGATCCCGCCGCGATGGCCGAGACGCTGGCCGCGCTGATCGACGGGGTCTATCTGCGCGCGGCCCTGAGCGGGCTTGCCGACCCCGACGCCGCGACCGCACAAGTGATGGGAGTGCTGAGATGAGCGATCTGGACCTCGAGGAGCGCAAGGGCCTGCCCGACGCGCTGCGCGTGCTGGTCGAGAAACTGCCCCGCGGCACGTGGGAGGCGCATCCGAACTTCTCGCCGATGACCCGGTTCTGGCTCGACCGCCACCTGATGTTCCGCGACGTGCTGGGCCGGCTGCAGGAGGGCAACCGCGCCTATCTCGACGGCGCGCTCGCACCCGAGCAATACGGCCGCGAGACGGCGCGCATGGCGCAGTTCTTCCTCCAGCAGCTGCACGCCCATCACGATATCGAGGACCATCACTATTTCCCGGTGCTCCAGGGCCTCGACGGACGGCTGGAACGGGGCTTCACGCTGCTCGATGCCGACCACCACGCGCTCGACGGGCATATCAACGCACTGGCGCAGGGGACCAACGCGATGCTCGGCGGCCTGTCGGGAGACGATCCCCGCGCCGGCGTCGGCGCGCTCGAATCCCAGCTCGGCGGATTCGAGAGCTTTCTCGACAGGCACCTCACGGACGAGGAGGATCTGGTCGTGCCGGTGATCCTCACCTACGCGCCCGAGATCGGCTGAGCCTATTCGGCGGGTGCCGCGGCGCGGTCCTCCGCCTCGATCCGAAGCTCGCGCCGGATGGTCAGCCCGATCGAGACGACCGACGCCGCCGATGTCAGCGTCATCAGCCACAAGAGCGGCGTCGCCCCCTCGCCGTTTTCCAGCAGGATCCCCGCGAGCGTCGAAAGCGCCGCGCCACCGCCGATCATGATGGACCCGCCGAGCCCCGATGCCGTGCCGGCAAGGTTGGGCCGCACCGACAACATGCCGGCCATCGAATTGGGGATCACGAGGCCATTGCCCAAGCCCACGAACACCATGAACCCGAAGAAGGTGAGCGGCACGTGGTATCCCGCCAGATCGACCAGCAGCGCAGCGCCAAGGCCGATCACCGTGACGATCGTGCCGCCCGCGATCATCGGGCGGATGCCGACGACATTGGAATAGCGCCCCGAGATCCCGTTGCCGATCATGTAGCCGATGGCCGGCGCGCCGAAATAGATCCCCAGAAGCTCCGGTGACATTTCGTAGACCTCCGAGCCCACGTAAGGCGCGCCGCCGAGATACGCGAAGAACGCGCCCGACGCGAAGGCCGCCGTAAGCGCGTATCCCCAGAAGCGCGGCGCCAGCAGAAGCTGCGGATATTGCGCGATCTGTTCGCGCAGGTTGCCGGTCGACTTCACCGCCGTCTCGCCCATGTCGCCCCAGGCGAGGATCAGCGCTCCGACCCCGAGCAGCGCCAGCGCCCAGAAATTGGCGGTCCAGCCGAACGCCCCGTCGAGGATCCCCCCGAGGGCCGGTGCGAGCATGGGGGCCACGGACATGCCCATCGTGACCCAGCCGATCATCGACGCGGCCTGGGCCTGCGAATACATGTCGCGAATGGCCGCGCGGGGCAGGATCATTCCGGCCACGATCGCCGCCTGGATCATCCGGAAGACGAGGAACACCCCGATCGTCGTCGACACGGCGCATCCGATCGAGGCCAGAATGAAGATCACGATGCAGGCCAGCATCACAGAACGTCGCCCGTACCGGTCCGAGATCGGCCCGATGAAGAGCTGCAGCGCGGCCGAGACGCCCAGATACCCCGCCACGGAGATCTGGACGATCCGGTATTCGGTGTCGAAGAATTCCGTCATCCCGGGCAGGGACGGCAGGAACAGGTTCATCGCCAGCGCCGCGAGCGACGTCAGAATGATCATCGTCACGATATGCGGCGGGGTCTGTCGATCGAAGAATTTGCGACGTGCGGGCATGCTCATTTGGGCTGATCTAGGCCTCCGCCCCGGCGCGGTCCAGTGGCTTGCGCGCGGCCGGACCGGATTTCGCCTTCCAACGGGGGGGATCGGCACCTAATGTGCGCAGGATCGCGAGGGAAGAACGGGAGGCTGCGCCATGAAGGATATCCTGCAACAGCTGGAAGACCGCCGTGCGGAGGCGCGCGCGGGCGGCGGCGAACGGCGGGTCGCAGCGCAGCACGGCAAGGGCAAGCTGACGGCGCGCGAGCGGATCGAGCTTCTGCTCGACGACGACAGCTTCGAGGAATTCGACACATTCGTGACCCACCGCGCCACCGATTTCGGGATGGCCGAGAACAAGATCGCGGGCGACGGCGTGATCACGGGCTGGGGCACGATCAACGGCCGGCAGGTCTTCGTCTTTTCCCAGGACTTCACCGTGCTCGGCGGATCGCTGTCCGAGACGCATGCCCAGAAGATCTGCAAGATCATGGACATGGCGATGCAGAACGGCGCGCCGGTCATCGGCCTCAACGATTCGGGCGGCGCTCGCATCCAGGAGGGGGTGGCGAGCCTCGCGGGCTATGCCGAGGTGTTCCAGCGCAATGTGCTGGCGAGCGGCGTCATCCCGCAGATCAGCGTGATCATGGGCCCCTGCGCGGGCGGTGCCGTCTACAGCCCCGCGATGACCGACTTCATCTTCATGGTGAAGGACAGCAGCTACATGTTCGTGACCGGCCCCGACGTGGTCAAGACGGTCACGAACGAGGTGGTGACCGCCGAGGAACTCGGCGGCGCGGGCACCCACGCCAAACGCTCCTCGGTTGCCGACGGCGCATTCGAGACCGATATCGACGCGCTGATCGAGGTGCGGCGGCTGGTCGATTTCCTGCCGCTCGACAACCGCTCGAAACCGCCGCGCCGGCCCTTCTTCGACGATCCGAACCGCGTCGACGAAAGCCTCGACACGTTGATCCCCGATAACCCGAACATGCCCTACGACATGAAGGAGCTGATCGGAAAGCTCGCCGACGAGGGCGATTTCTACGAGATCCAGGAGGAATTCGCGCGCAACATCCTGACCGGGTTCATCCGGCTCGAGGGATCGACGGTGGGCGTCGTCGCGAACCAGCCGATGGTCCTTGCGGGGTGCCTCGACATCGACAGCTCGCGCAAGGCCGCGCGTTTCGTGCGGTTCTGCGACGCGTTCGAGATCCCGATCCTGACGCTGGTCGACGTGCCGGGCTTCCTGCCGGGAACCGCCCAGGAATACGGCGGCGTGATCAAGCACGGCGCGAAACTGCTCTTCGCCTATGGCGAGGCGACGGTGCCGAAGGTCACGTTGATTACGCGCAAGGCCTATGGCGGGGCCTACGACGTGATGTCGTCCAAGCATCTGCGGGGTGATCGCAACTATGCCTGGCCCACCGCCGAGATCGCGGTGATGGGCGCCAGGGGCGCGGTCGAGATCCTCTATCGCAGCGAGCTCGACAATCCCGAGAAGATCGCCGCGCGCACGGCCGAATACGAGGTCAACTTCGCCAATCCCTTCAAGGCGGCCGAACGCGGCTTCATCGACGAGGTTATCCTGCCGCGCTCGAGCCGCCGCCGCATCTGCCGCGCCTTCGCCTCGCTCCGCGGCAAGAAGCTCGGAAATCCGTGGAAGAAGCACGACAACATCCCGCTGTGACGGCGGCGCGAAATGTTGCGCGGGTACGGATCCCGCGGGATGGCTTTTCCGCCATACCCCGACATGATTTCGCCGATCCGCGCTTTTGAAATGGCGGGGCTTGCGTTACGCCTGCTATAGCGATCTGGACCGCCGGGCTCTCGGAGGCCCGCGGCCCTCAAGAACATGACAAGGAGACATGCAATGTCCAACACCATCAAGATCACGCTGGGCCTCGGCCTCGCCGCTTTCGCCGCCGGCTGCAGCCAGCCCGAGCCCGAGCCCGTCTATGTCGAGCCCGCCCCCATCGTGGCCGAGCCGACCTATTCCAAGTACTGATCCGACAGACGTCGAAGACCGGGCGGGCGGGCATGAGGCCCGCCCGTTCGCGTTCCGGGACCGGGGATCGCCGATGAAGCCTGACATGACCAAACATCGCGGATTTCCGGGCCGGCTTCCCGGTACGGATTTTCAGTTCGTGATCCGCCGCCCCAATCCCAAGGGCGCGACACGCCTGATCGTGCGCGAGCGGTTCGGCGACCGCCGCCCCGCCGATCGGGCGGCAGACGAGGGCTTTCTCTGGGCTTTGTGGCAGCATTTCGGCGAAGACCCCTTCGTGCGCGGCAATCTCGATGCGGGCCGAATCAGCTGGCTGTTCGGCCGGGAGATCGTGCCCGCCGAGGATCCGTTCGATCCCGAAAGCTATGACGCCCTGCTACGCCTCGATCTCCCGCGTGCGCGGCAAAGCTTTCCGGGAGTGCTGGATTGACCGAAAAACGGCGGTTATTCGCCAATAACGGGTAATTTCGGCGGCAGCGCGCTCACAATACGTCTCAGGGAAGTTTTCCTTGGTCCCTGCGTCGATCCGGGTCACGCTTCGGCTCGGCAGGGGCGTCAGCACCGGTCCTGCCGAGTTGTCAATACCGTTACCCTTCCCCTATGGCCCGATCTCAGAGATCGGGCCATTTTTTTCGCGCTGGAACGCTGGCGGATGCCGGCGCGTTGGCCCGGCGTTTGCAAATGAAATGGGATACGTGAAAATGCCGAAGACCATCCTCACCCTCTCCGCTCTCGCCGCCCTGGGCCTCGGAGCCTGCGGGAACACCGATCTCGAGCGTGCGGGCACCGGCGCCGCGGCCGGTGCGGCGGTCGGCGAAATTGCCAGCGACGATCCGTTGACCGGCGCCGCCTTGGGCGGTGCCGCGGGCGCGCTCTCCGACGACATCTGATCCACGTTCCCTTCATCACCACGGCAAGCGGCGCATCCTGCGAGGGGTGCGCCGTTTTCGTCGCAGCCAAGCCCGCTCGCGCCGCTTTTTCCCACGAGAGCAGTTGTCCTTCGCGTCCCGACCGTGGCAACTGGGCGGAACGGATGATCGGACGGGAGAATGGCGATGCGGCATTTCTGGGGATTGGGCCTCGTGATCGGAACGCTATCGGCCTGCGGGCCCGGCCCGGTCGAACAGATCCCCGAAGGTCCAACCTCGCCGCAATACGCGCCCGACGATCCCTGCAAGGGCGTCGTCCCGCAGCTCTGCGCCTATTGAGAAGGGGCCGGGGGGATGTTCAAGAAGCTGTTGGTTGCCAATCGTGGCGAGATCGCGTGCCGGGTCATCAAGACGGCCCGGCGGATGGGGATTGCCACGGTCGCGATCTATTCGGATGCGGATCGTCGGGCCTTGCATGTGCGGATGGCCGACGAGGCGGTGCATATCGGGCCGGCGCAGGCGGCCCAATCCTACATCTCGATCGACAGGGTGATGGCGGCGATCCGCGAGACGGGCGCGGAGGCGGTGCATCCCGGCTACGGGTTCCTGAGCGAGAACCCGAAATTCGCTGCCGCCCTCGAGGCCGAGGGGATCGCCTTCGTGGGCCCGCCGGTCGCCGCAATCGAGGCGATGGGCGACAAGATCACGTCGAAGAAGCTCGCGGACGAGGCCGGCGTCTCGACGGTGCCGGGCCATATGGGCCTGATCGAGGATGCCGACGAAGCGGCGCGCATCGCGTCCGAGATCGGCTATCCGGTCATGATCAAGGCCAGCGCGGGCGGCGGCGGCAAGGGCATGCGCATCGCCTGGAATGACGAGGAGGCGCGAGAGGGCTTCCAGTCTTCGAAGAACGAGGCCGCGGCCAGCTTCGGCGACGACCGGATCTTCATCGAGAAGTTCGTGACCCAGCCGCGCCATATCGAGATCCAGATCCTCGCCGACAGTCACGGCAACACGATCTATCTGGGCGAGCGGGAATGCTCGATCCAGCGCCGCAACCAGAAGGTCATCGAGGAGGCGCCGTCGCCGTTCCTCGACGAAGAGACGCGCAAGGCGATGGGCGAGCAAGCCTGCGCGCTGGCCGCGGCGGTGGGCTATACCAGTGCCGGCACGGTGGAATTCATCGTCGACGGCGATCGAAACTTCTACTTCCTCGAGATGAACACGCGGCTTCAGGTCGAACATCCCGTCACCGAACTCGTCACCGGGATCGACCTCGTCGAGCAGATGATCCGCGTGGCCGACGGCGAGGCGCTCGCGATCCGCCAGGATGACGTGCGGCTGAACGGCTGGGCGATCGAATCGCGCCTCTATGCGGAGGATCCCTATCGCGGTTTCCTGCCCTCGATCGGACGCCTCACGCGCTATCGCCCGCCGCAGGAGCGCGTCGAGCAGGATCTCGTCGTGCGCAACGATACCGGCGTCTTCGAGGGCGGCGAAATTTCGATGTTCTACGACCCGATGATCGCCAAGCTCTGCAGCTGGGCGCCGGATCGCGGCGCCGCGATCGCGGCGATGCGCGACGCGCTCGACGGCTTCGAGATCGAGGGCATCGGCCACAACCTGCCGTTCCTCAGTGCGGTGATGGACCACCCGAAATTCGTCTCGGGCGACATCACCACGGCCTTCATCGCCGAGGAATATCCCGACGGCTTCTCGGGGGTCGCGCTCGATCCCGAAACGCTCGCCCGCGTCGCGGCGGCGGCGGCGGCGATGAACCGGGTGGCCGAGATCCGGCGCACCCGCATTTCGGGCCGCATGGACAACCACGAACGCAAGGTCGGCGACGACTGGGTCGTGATCGCGCCAGGGGTCGAGATGCCCGTGACGATCCGCGCCGACCGCGAGGGCGCGACGGTGCGCCATGCCGACGGGACCGAGATGCGCGTGACCTCGACGTGGGTCCCTGGCCAGCCGCTCGCCAGGCTCGAGGTCGACGGCGAAAAGCTGGTCCTGAAGGTCGAGCGGGTGACGGGGGGCTACCGGCTGCGGACCCGCGGCGCCGATCTGACGATGATGGTCTATTCGCCGCGCCAGGCGGATCTGATGCGTCACATGCCCGAGAAGGCCGAAGCCGACACGTCGAAGCTGCTGCTCTGTCCGATGCCGGGCCTGGTGGTTCGGATTGACGTGGAGGAGAGGCAGGAGGTCGAGCAGGGACAGGTGCTCTGCACGATCGAGGCGATGAAGATGGAGAACGTGCTGCGCGCCGAGCGAAAGGGGGTCGTCGCGAAGGTGAATGCCGCGGCGGGGGACAGTCTTGCGGTTGACGACGTGATCCTGGAATTCGAGTGATCGGCCGGCCGTGTGCGGCGGGACCGGGGGCTGCGGGTTACGGGGTGGCGGTCGAGCGTTCGCGGATTTCCTGGCGGCGCATGGGCATCTTGTCGATGCTTCGGGTGATCTCG
>CANLEQ010000006.1 GCA_947489705.1 uncultured Paracoccaceae bacterium | reverse complement strand
GTCGTCCATCTCGTACTACTCCCCTGATCAAGAGAAATAGCGCTACGAACTGTCTCAAGAAACCGTGCCCCAACCCACCAGGGCAACCGCATCGGGGCGCCGCTGCGGCTCCTCGATGCGGCCGAACGGGCGGGCGGACGTATCCACGACCGTTCCACCGTGACCGCGCTGGCATATCGCGGAGGGCGATGGCATCTCGCGGCCAATGGATGCGTGGTCCGCGCCGGTGCGCTTCTTCTGGCGACGAATGCCTATCATCGCGTCGTTCCGGGCGCGATCCGGCCGCGTTTCGCCACCGTTCACTACAGCCAGTTCGCAACAGATCCGTTGCCCCCGGCGGCGCGCGCCCGGATCCTGCCCGGCGGCGAGGGTTGCTGGGACACGGCGCTCGTCATGTCGTCGATCCGCACCGACGCGGCGGGTCGGTTGATCCTCGGCGGGATGGGCGATGGCGGGGGGCCCGGGCGCGTCGTGCACACCGCATGGGCCAGGCGCAAGCTCGGCCGCATGTTTCCCTGGCTGGGCGAGATCGGCTTTACCCATAGCTGGGCCGGCAGGATCGCCATGACGGCCGATCACGTCCCGAAGGTGGTCGCATTCGGGCCGCGCGCGCATGCGATCTTCGGCTTTTCGGGGCGCGGGATCTCGCCCGGCACGGTGTTCGGCACGGCCGCCGCGCGAACGCTTCTGGGCGGGAGCGGGGCGGGCTATCCGCTCGATCCCGTCGATGCCTATTCCGAAGCTTTCGTGACCGCGAAATCGGCCTTCTACGAGGGCGGCGCCATCGCGGCGCATGCGGCCGGCCTGATCCCGACCGACAAGCGGTGATCCCGCGCCGTTCGGTGCCGCCCCCTTGGGGTTCGAGGCATTCCGGTCAGGCGAAGCTCAGAAAACCGGGGGCCTCGCGCAAGGCCGGTGCCGTGGCCAGCGCCGCGATATCGGGCCCTTGCGGGGCGAGGTCGGGAATGCCGGCGATGATCGCCTCGAGCTCGGCCGCGACGGCGAGAACCTCGCGGTCGCCATACCTGCGGCCGACGACCTGGAGCCCGAAGGGCAGGCCGTTCGCGTCGCGCCCGCAGGGAATGGTGATGGACGGATGCCCCGCGATGGTCGAGGCATAGGCCATCGCAAGCCAGTGATAGTAGCTTTTGGTCGGCGCCCCGTCGATCTCGCGCGGATAGAGCTCGTGCCAGTCGCGCGGCGAGATGCCGACGGCGGGCGTGAGCAGCACGTCGTGCTCTTCGAAGAAGGCCTGCCACGCATGGTGGTAGCGCGCCTGCGCGAAGAGCGCCTGCGCCACGTCCTCGGCCGAATAGCCGCGTCCCTCGGCCACGTTGTCGTGGACGTTCGGGCCGACCAGCTCGGGCGTCTCGTCGACCAGCCGGGCGTGGGTGCCGAGGAACATCACCCCGCGCAACACCGAAAAGATCCGGTCCGCATCGGTGCAATCGGGCGACGCCTCGTCGAGCGGCCCGACGAATGGGGCGATCTGCGGCAGGATCGCGCGGAAATGGTCGCGCACGATACGTTCGACGGGGGCGAACCCGTAATCCTCGGTGGCCGCGATGCGCAGCGATCCCAGATCCCTGCGAGGCAGGCTCGCGAACCCGGCGGGGTCCCAGGCGGTGCGGCCGTCGACCACCGGGGTGAAGGGGTCGTTCTGATCCGGCCGCGCGAGGATCGACAGCATCAGCCCGGCATCGGCGACGTTGCGCGCCATCGGCCCCGACGTCGACATGGGCAGGAGGCCCGCTTCGCGGGTATTGCCGGGAACCACGCCGGGGCTGGGGCGAAACCCGACGACGCCACAGAACGCCGCGGGGTTGCGCAGGCTGCCGCCCATGTCGGAGCCGGTCGCGAGCGGGGCATAACCGCATGCCAGCGCCACCGCCGAGCCGCCCGAGGATCCCGCGCAGCTGCGGCTGATGTCGTGGGGGTTGGCGGTCACGCCGTAGACCCGGTTGCGGGTGTTCGCGCCGGCGCTCCATTCGGGATTGTTGGTCTTGCCCAGCGGGATCGCGCCCCCCTTGCGCATCGCGGCGACGATGACGTCGTCCTGCGTCGCGACATTGTCGCGGAACGCCTCGGAGCCGAACGTGGTGGGAAGGCCCGCGACGTCGATCATGTCCTTGACGCCGAAAGGCAATCCGGCGAGGGGCCCGAGCGGCGCACCGGAGGTCACGTCGCGTTCCGCCTCCCGTGCGGCCTTGCGCACCGAGTCGAAGTCGCGCGCGACCAATGCGTTGACCGCGTGATCCACCGCCTCGACGCGCGCGATGCAGGCCTCGGCCAGGTCCACCGGAGAGAGCTGCCTGCGGGCGATCATCCTGCGTGCGTCGATGGCACCGAGATCGGCGGGGTCTGTTGCGGTCATGTGTGTCTTTCCTTGTTAGAGCGAAGCCTGCGCCCGCGATCGAGGAATTCCCGATGGCGGGCCGGCGGCACCAATGCGCCGCCGGTGGCCCAGACGACATGGATGGCGCGGGCCGGATCGATGCGGTGCCGGTCGAGAAAGGCACGGCCCTCCGCCGTCGCGGCCAGCATCGCGGGGCCGCCGAAACCCGACGCGGCGGAAGGTTCGAGGCGAAGGCCGGCCTCGTCGGCGGCGGCGAGCCAGCGAAAGAGATCGTCGTCGCACACGGTTAGAACACCCGCCAGCCGTGTCCGCATCCGGTCGGCCACGAGGCGCGACATGGTCGCCACCGCCATGCCGTCGGCCTCGGTCCGGTTGGTCAGGCCGACATCGCGCACGGATGTCTGCCGCCCCGGCCCGTGACGCATTTGGATCAGAGCCGACGGCGCCTGGACCGGTTCGACGAAGAACGGATGCACATGAGGGCCGAATCGACCGCGTGCCCCGTAGGCGATGCCGCCCGGTGCGCCGCCTATGCCGCAGGGCAGGTAGAGGATCAGCGGATGATCCCGACCGACGGCAAGCTCCAGATCACGCAACTGCCCGGCAAGCTCGACCGCGGCGGCGCTGTAGCCCGCGAAGAGAAGGGCCGAACCCTCGTCGTCCACGAAGTGCGTGTGCGGATCGGCGGCCGCGATCCGGCGCGCGGCGTCCACGGCGGCGGTATAATCGGCGGCGTGCCGCACGACCTCGACGCCCAGATCGCGCAATCGATCGACCTTCCACGGCTTCGCATCGCTCGACATGTGGACGGTCGCGGCATATCCGAGTGCGCGCGCCGCCATGCCGACGCCGAGCCCCAGATTGCCGGTCGAGCCGACGGAGATCCGGCGTTCGGCGAAGAACGCGCGGGCGTCGCCGGTGGCGAGCGCGGCGGTACTCTCGCCCGGCTGCAGAAGTCCGGCATCCCGGGCCTGACTAACCGCGACGCTCAGAACCTCGAAGAGGGCACCGCGGGCCTTGATCGATCCTGCGACGGGCAGCGCGTGGTCGCCCTTGACCAGCAGCCGGCCGATCCGACCCGCATCGATGCCGAACTCGCGCGCTTGCGCCGTCAGATCGAAAAGCGGCGACCGGATCCCTCCGTGATCGCAGAGCTCGGGCCAGAGGGCCGTCAGAAGAGGGGCCAGTGCGTCCCAGCCCTCGACCGCCGCCTCGGTGTCGCGCATCGCCGCGGGATCGGCCGCGGGCGCGTAATGCGGGTTTGTCCAGAGAAGCGGACGGCCGGCGCGGAGGCGTGTCTCGAAATCCATTGTCCTTACCCCGAATGGCCCGCGATGCGGTCGGGCGCTGCACACGCGGCCCGGAAGGCCGCCCGAGATGCAACTTGATCCATGCGTCAATCCTCCGGGATGCGTCCGGCATCGGCGATGTCGGCGAAGAGCGCGGTCATCGCTGCAAGGGCCTGCCGGCAGAGCGGTTTCAGCACATGTTCGTTCGGGGCGTGCTGGCTGCACCCGGCGTAGGAATGCGGGATCCAGATGGTGGGAAGGCCAAGGATGTCGGCAAAGCAGTCGTTGGGCAGCGATCCGCCTAGATTGGGCAGAAGATGCGGCGCGGTGCCTGTGCTGGCTTCGAGTGAGCGGGCGGCGAACCGGACCCACGGATGGTCTGGATCGAGCCGGGTCGCCGGGAACGAGCCGCGGTCGGCGGGGACGACCGCGACGTCGCGGAACCCCTCGCGTTCGAAATGCCGGCGCAAAGCGGGAACGATGTCGTCGGGCTCGGTGCCCACCACGAAGCGCAGCTGGCAGGTGGCGCGCGCCCATCCCGCGATCGCGTTCACCGGCGCGTCGGGGACACCCGAGACCATGGCCAGCACCGCGAAACTGTTCCAGCCGAAGACCCGCTCGGCCATCGAGAGATCCGCCTCGCCCCAGTCGCGGTCGAGCGCGAGGCCCGACCGGATCTCGGGCAGGCCCCTCAACACCTCCCGGATGCGGGGGGTAAGGCTTTCGGGGCGCCATTCGGGGATCCGGATCTGCCCACGCCGATCGGTGATCGAGGCGATCGCGTGGCTCAGGATGATGGCGGGGTCGGCCAGCAATCCGCCGAAATTGCCGGAATGATGCGCACCCTCGCGCAGATCGACCCGAAGATCGAACACCGCGCCGCCGCGCGATCCGGTAAAGACGGTCGGCACGTCCGGCGACAGGCGCGGCCCGTCCGACGCGATCAGTACGTCCGCCGCGAGCAGGTCCCTGTTGCCGGCGCAGAAGTCGCGAAGGCCGGGCGAGCCCAGTTCCTCGCCCATCTCCAGAAGGACCTTCGCGTTGAAGCCCAACGCGCCGCGCGCCTCGATCAGCGACGCCATCGCGCGCAGGTTCACCAGGTGCTGCACCTTGTTGTCCGCACTTCCGCGGCCATAGAGGCGATCGCCCCTTTCGGTCAGGACGAAGGGGCGAAGCCCCTTGCTCCACCCGGTCTCTTGGGCGCGCACCACGTCGCCGTGACCGTAGGTCAGGATCGTCGGCAGGGCGGGATCCTCGATCCGCTCGGCGGTCAGGATCGGCGCGGCCCCCACCTTTGGGTTCTCGTGGATCGCGCAGGCGAACCCCATATCCTCGAGACGCGGAACCATCGCCTCGGCGAGATAGGCCCGAAGATGCGGCACGCCGCGGGCGTCCTGGCTTTCCGTCGGACGCGCGACCAGTTCGGCGAGCTCGCTCTGAAAGCGGCCGGTATCGAAATATCGAAGGCTCTCCGCGACGGCGGCATCCCTAGGGGTTCGTGCGATCATGTCGAGGCGGCCCGAGGTTCGGCCACGCCGTCGCCCCAGGGCGAAAAGGTTTCGGTCGTACCGGAATTCACGTTGCCGTCGCGCATGACGCCCGCAGGGCAGGCAAAGGCGAAGGGGAAGGGCAGGCGTTCGGCCATCGCAATCGGAAACACCGCCGAGAGGGCGTCGCCCACGGGGCCGCGGAGCCGCGCGTCGATGACGACGCGGTCGGCTTCGGACGCGTCGAGCCGCGGCGCCTCGATCGCGTCCTGCATCGACATCCGACCCTCGATCAAATGCGCGGCGATCTGTGCGACGGCCGGCATGATCTTGCGCCCGCCCGACGCGCCGAGGGCGAAACGGCGATCCCGCGCCTCGCCGATGACGGGGCAGACATTCATCAGGCACCGCTTTCCGGGGGCGAGCGAATTGGGCTTGCCGGGTTCGGGGTCGAACCACATGATCCCGTTGTTGAGCAGCATGCCCGTCGACGGCGAGACGGTGCGCGATCCGAAGATCGACAGGAGCGTCTGCGTCATCGCGACCATGTTGCCGTGACGGTCGACAATCGAGAAATGGGTGGTGCAACCCGGCGCCTTCGCGCTGTCGTGGTCACCCATCGTGGCGAGGCGGTGCGCGTTGGCGCGGCGCAGACCCGCGGCGCGCGCGACGTGCGACGCGGGCGCCGCCGCCTCCGCCGCGTCGTAGCCCTCCTGCCACTCGGCCATCGCATGGGCGAGGGTCGGTCCTGCCGTGAGCTCCGGCACCGCCCAGAGGCGCGCGTCGCGGAATGGAATTTCGAGCGGCGATTGCCATTCGGCGCGGTATTCGGCGAGGTCGGCCTCGGTCAGGAAGCCGCCCTTGTCGGTGACGTCGGCCACGATCGCGCGGGCCAGATCCCCGGTATAGAGGTCCTGCGGTCCCGCCTGTGCCAGCCGCTCGAGGCTCGCGGCGTGCCGCGACTGGTCGAGCCGCTGATCGGCCAGCGCCGTCCATCCCGATCCCTTGGGCCATTGCCCGTCGTCGAGGAACAGCGCGGCGGCATCGGCATCGCGGGCCAGATCCCGCGCCGACGTGGCGATGATCAGGGCCGCGTACCAGTCGACATGCAGTCCCTCCCGCGCGTGCCCGATCGCCGGGCCGAGAAGCTCTGCCCACGGCATCCGCCCGAAGCGTCCATGCGCCTCGGCGAGGCCCGCCACGGTTCCGGGCACGGCGACGGAACTGCCGCCGATGACGTTGCGGTCCTCGACGACGGCTTCCCAGGGGAAGAGGTCCGACGCCTTGCCGGTCCCCGCCAGCGCGTAATGCGCGGGATCGAGGGCGGCCGATGCGCGCATCCCGTAATGGAGCGCGTATGGCCGCGCCTCATCCGCGCGCCAGAGCATCATAGCCCCCCCGCCCAGCGGTCCTGACATCCAGGGCTCCAGCACGCCGATCGCGAAGCTCACCGCGACCGCGGCATCGACCGCGTCGCCCCCGGCGGCCAGGATCTCGGCACCGGTCTCGGCGGCAATGACGTGCTGCGCGGCCACGACACCGCCCGACGTTGCGGTGACGCCGGGCTTGCGGGTGATCTGCGAGCGCGAGAAGGACCCACTCATGCCCCGGCTCCCAAAGCACGCCGAGCGTCAGGGCGCCTTTCGCGAACCAAGGGGCTGCTCTCCGAGCCGGCGCGGATATGGGGGACATGGATCGAACGGTGCGGGATCATCGAATGGGGCTCTCCGGTATCGGGGCGCGGCGGATGCCGTCGCGGGTCGTCGCGGTCGCCGTCGCGAGGCATGGCCTCGTCGAAGCGGCGACGAGCGATTGTTCGAGCGGCAGCATCACCCTACCCCGGGGGATCATCAAGCCCCCCGATGGCGAAGGCGGCTCGCCGCCGGGTCCGGCCCGCGTTGCGCCGGGCGGCCAGGAAGACGGCAGCCGGAAGCCCTCATGGAACGCGAGCGCGCGTTCGGAGGTTCGGTTGTCGACAGCCTCACCCCGGAAGGATTCGCCCGTGATCGGAACCACCGCCATTGTCAGATCGGGACTTGCCGCCCTTCTCTGTGCCGTGCTGGCTCCGGCCGCGGCGCAGGAAAGCGGTGAGCTCGACGCGCTGCGACGCCACGCGCTCGACCTGGTGAACGCGGCGCGGAGCGAGGCCGGACTTTCCGAGCTGCGCTTCGGATCGGCCCTGAACGAGGCGGCGCAGGGTCACGCGACCGACATGGCCAGAGAGGATTACTACGCCCATGTCGCGCCCGACGGTGAAACGCCCTTCGCGCGGTTCCGCGCCGCGGGCGGCAGTCGGTGGGCGATCAGCGGCGAGAATATCGCCAGATGCACCGGCTGCACGCCGCCGCCCGACACCGCGCGCGTCGACGCCTTTCAGGAGGGTTGGATGCAGAGCCCGGAGCATCGCGAGAACATCCTGTCGGACGGTTTCGATCGCTTCGGGTTCGGTATCACGAGCGATGAAAACCGGATCTATGCCGTCCAGACATTTGCCGGGCCGGGTTCCGATGGCGGCGGGCGGGCCCTCGATGCCGGGGCTGCGCGCGCGGTCGCGCTCGAGGAGTTGAACGTGCGCCGCGAGGAAGACGGGCTTGAACCGCTGGAGGCAAGCGAGGCGCTCGATCAGGTGGCCGAAGGCGTGCTTGAGGCGCGGCGCGCCGGTGAGGATCCGCCCGAGGACATCTTCGAGCTTCTGCCCGACGGCGCGGAAGGCTGGACCAGCATCGCCGTCCGGAGCGCCAGTCGCGGTGGATCCGGAACGGCGCTGTCGCATGAGGATATCATCGCGTTCGTCTCGGGCTGGGCCGGGGCGGAGATCGAGGACCCCTTGGGCGGGCCGCGCGCGGGTTCCTTCGGGTTCGCTGCGGCGGTGAGCGATGACGGTCGCGCCACCGCGGTGGCGGTCTTCGGCGGGCGGGGCTGAGCGTGGCCGGGGGACAAACCACCGTTCGTCGAGGGCGGGTGATTGCGTGCCGGCTTCGCGCGACTGTCGGTCGGCGAAAGGGTGAGCGATGAAGGTGGTTGTCTGCGGTGGCGGTGCGATCGGGGCAGCCTGCGCCTATTTCCTGAGCCTTCGGGGCGTCGAGGTCGTCGTGGTCGAGCGTGCGGGAGTGGCTTGCGCCGCATCCGGCAAGTCGGGGGGCTTCCTCGCACGCGACTGGTGCGACGGCTCGGCGTTGGAGCCGCTCGCAAGACGAAGCTTCGCCCTGCACGAGGCGCTGGCCCGCGAGATCGATGCCGATTGGGGCTATCGGGGGATGACCACCTACTCAGGTGTATCGGGGCAGTGCGGTCAGGGTCGCGCGCCCCTTCCATGGCTCTCGGACGCGGTTTCGCTCCAAGGGCGGCTGGGATCGCCCCGGACCACGGCGCAGGTGCATCCGGCGCGTTTCACCGAAGGGCTGATGCGCGCGGCCCAGGCGGCGGGCGCGCGGCTTGTCACGGGCGAGGCGACCGGCCTACGGCGCGACGCGTCCGGCGCTATGCGGGGGGTCATGGTGGACGGCGACGAGATCGCCGCGGATCGGGTGGTCCTGGCGATGGGACCGTGGTCGATCCGCGCCGGTGACTGGGTCGATCTGCCCGAGGTGCATGCGCTGAAAGGGCACAGTCTGGTCTTCGATGCGCCGGACGTGCCGGCCGAGGCGCTCTTTCTCGAGCATCGCGAGCGGGACGGCAGCGTCTCGTCGCCGGAAGTGTTCCCGCGCGCCGACGGGACGGTTTATGTCTGCGCGATCTCGAGCGACGCTGCGTTGCCGGAGGATCCGGCCGGGACGGACCCGGATGAGGGCGCGATCGAGCGACTCGAAACGATCTGCCACGCGATCTCGCCCCTACTGTCGCCCGACCGCGTCATCGCGCGGCAGGCATGCCATCGCCCGGTCATGCGGGACGGCCTGCCGCTTGTCGGTCCGGTGCCGGGTACGGCGGGCGCAGTCGTCGCGACGGGGCACGGCGTCTGGGGCATCCTCAACGCCCCCGCGACCGGCGAGGCGGTGGCGCAGATGATGACGGAAGGATCCACAGGCGCCGTCGACCTTCGGCCGTTCGACCCGGCCCGCCTGCCGCCGGGCGGATCCCGCGGCGCGCGGCCTGCGGCCCGACGGACGCTTGGACGGTACGGAGAAACGGTGGATCGGAGCTGAATATGAACGACGATACGAATGACGGCCGCGCAAGGGTGGCGCCGATGGACGGGGTCGAGGTTCACGAGTTTCGCTTCGACGATGATGGCCGGGTGCCGAACAATCCCGCGCTTCCGGTGGTGCTGATGCGTGGTGCGCTCGGCGCTGGGGCGCCGCCCGACGCCGTCACGGCGCGTCTGGAAGCGAGCGGTTGGGGCGGCACCTGGGTCTGGCGGGTCTTCGACTATCACCATTATCACCCGAACGCCCACGAGGCGCTGGCCGTCGCGTCGGGTCGTGCCTCGCTCATGCTCGGCGGTCCGCAGGGAGAGCGGGTCGAGGTCGAGGCGGGAGATGTCGTCGTGCTGCCGGCGGGCACGGGGCATTGCCAGATCGAGGCGAGCCACGATTTCCGGATCTGCGGGGCCTATCCGCCGGGACAGGAAGATTACGAGACGATCCGCGCGCGCGAGCCGCATAAGGGGGCGGTGCTCGAGCGGATCGCGAATGTCGCCCGACCGGCCTCGGATCCGATCTATGGCGCAGACGGGCCCTTGATGAGGGCATGGGGGGACGGATAGGCCCCGCGCGCGGTCAGGATCCGCAGGTGTCCGCAGCCGCGGAGCGACCGCGAACCGCAACCTCCGCGTCTCGGCGTTGTCAGCCGCCCAATCGGCAGAAGAGGCCCGCGGCGAGCCGCGCGCGTTCCGCGAGACTGTCGATTTCGATATGCTCGTTCAGCGTATGGAGGTCGCGACCGCGAACGCCGATCGAGTCGAGGGTAGGAATGCCGAGCGCGCCGGTGAAATTTCCGTCCGAGCCGCCGCCCGACGGGGCCGCGGTCAGATCGAAGCCGATTTCGCGCGTGATGCCTTGGGCGATTTCGAGAAGCGCTTGGTCGCCCGGCTGGTCGTGCGGCCAGACCGGGCGGGTAACGCCGCGCGTGATCTCCAGCACGACGTCGCCGTCCGGCGCGCCATGGGCCATCATCATCTCGACGCAGTGCTCGAGCTGCTCGTCGGTCTTGGCGACGCTCAGGACCTGCGCGTCGCAGACCGACGAGACGCAATTGACCCATTGACCCGCGTGGAAGACGCCGACGGAAAAGGTGATGTCGTCGGTGGTCATCGCCTCGATTTCGGCGACCTTGGCGGCCATCATCGCGATGGCCGACCGGCCTTCGGAGAGCGCCCAACCCGCATGGCTGGGCCGTCCGCGGGCCTGCAGCGCGAACCGCGCGATCGCGTAGCGTCCGACGACGGCCCCGCCATCGGGGCGGGCGGGTTCGGGGACGAGGACGTATCGGTGCCGGCGCGCCTCGGTCTCGATCAGGTTTCGGGTCTGGGGGGTGCCGATCTCTTCGTCGGGGGTGAAGAGGACGGTGACGGGCAGCGGAGTCTCGATGCCGGCCGCGCCGATCTTGCGCAGCGCGTCGAGACAGACGTAATTGCCGCCCTTCATGTCCATGATGCCGGGGCCGTAACAAAGATTCCCCTCGCGCCGGAACGGGTTGGCGTCGAGCGTGCCCACGGGATGCACGGTGTCGAAATGACCCATGCAGAGGATCCCGCCCTCGCCCTGCCGCGGATGCGGAAGCGTCGCGCGCACGCTGTCGCCGATGCCGGAATGGCCGGGGATCCGCTCCACCCGCGCGCCGATCGCGGCGAGGTCGTGCTGCGCGATGTCCATCATCCGGTTCACCGCCACCGGATCGTAGGTCGGGCTTTCGGTTTCGACCCAGGGCCGCAGCCCGGCAAGCATCTCGTCGCTGTCGAAGGGAAGGCTCATGAAATCTGACATCGGATCAGGCTTTCTTCAGGCGTGTTTCGACGATGCGCGCATAGACCGACGCGCCCACCGGCAGGATGGCATCGTCGAGCACGAAGGCGGGATTGTGCAGCGGCACGGTTCCGGCATGACCGACCCGGCAATAGGCGCCGGGCACGACCTTCAGCATGTCCGCGAAATCCTCCGAGCCGGTCATCTGGTCGAGCGTGATCGTCGCGTTGTCCGCGCCGACGACATCGCCCGCCGCCGCGATGTAGGATTGCGAAAGCTCGGGGTCGTTGTCGAGCACGTCGAAGACGTTGCGCAGGTCGACCTCGATCTCGATGTCGTGGGCGGCGGCGAAGCCGGTGCAGAGCGTCGTGATCCGCTCCTTCACGAGCTCGATCACGTCGTCGTTGAAATACCGGATGGTGCCGGCGATATGCGCGGTCTGCGGCACGACGTTGTAGGCGGACCCGGCCTGGAACTTGGTCACCGACAAGACGAGGGGCTTGGTCGGCGGGGTGTTGCGGCTGACGACCGTCTGCAATTGCTGGACGAGGGCGGAGCCGATCACGATCGGGTCGCGGCTGTCCTGCGGCATCGCGGCGTGCGATCCGACGCCCTTGATCTCGATGTCGAAGAAATAGGCGCCCGCCATCGCGCGGCCGGGGGTGATGGTGACGGTGCCGGGCCGGCCGTTCGGCATGTTGTGCATGCCGTAGATCTCGTCGACGGGGAACTTCTCGAAGAGCCCCTCGGCGATCATCCGGCGCGCGCCGCCCAGTCCCTCCTCGGCGGGCTGGAAGATCAGCACGGCAGTCCCGTCGAAATCGCGCGTCGCCGCGAGATAGCGCGCGGCCCCCAGCAGCATCGTGGTATGACCGTCATGTCCGCAGGCATGCATCCGCCCCGCATTGCGCGAAGTGTAGGCGACGTTCGAGGCCTCCTCGATCGGCAGGGCATCCATGTCGGCCCTAAGACCCACGCGGCGATTGCCGCCGCCGCTGCCCTTGACGATGCCGACCACGCCCGTGCCCCCGATGCCCTCGTGCACCTCGTCGACGCCATAGCTGCGCAGCGCCTCGGCCACGATGCCCGCGGTGCGGCTCTCCTCGAAGCCGAGCTCGGGATGGGCATGCAGGTCGTGCCGGATTTCGGTCAGATCGCGGGCGAACTCGTCGATTGCGGGAATGATGGTCACGGAAGGGTCCTCAGGTTGTGGCCGCCGCGTCGTGGGGCCGAAAATTGGCGAAATCCCAGGCACGGCCGGGGGCCGCATCGATCAGGGACCGGGTGTAGTCGTGATCGGGATGGCCCAGCACGCGCGCGGCGGGACCGTGCTCGACGATCTTGCCGTTCTGCATCACCAGCACGTCGTCGCAGATCTGGGCCGCGACGCGCAGATCGTGGGTGATGAAGAGCACCGCGATGCCGAAGCGGTCCTGGATCTCGTCCAGCAGGTCGAGGACCTGCGCCTGGACACTGACGTCGAGCGCGGAGACGGCTTCGTCGGCCACGAGTACGTCGGGTTCCATCGCGACGGCGCGGGCGATGGCGATGCGCTGCCTCTGGCCGCCGGAGAACTGGTGCGGATAGCGGTCGAGCGCGTCGCGGGGCAGGCCCACGATCTCCATCAGCTCCGCGGCGCGGGTCATCGCCTGGGCCCGGGGCGTGCCGAAATTGACGGGACCCTCGCAAAGGCTGCGCCCGACGGTCCATCGCGGGTTGAGCGAACGATAGGGATCCTGGAACACGATCTGGAAATGCCGGCGCCAGGGTTGCAGCTTGCGTCGCGACAGATGCGCGATCTCGGTTCCCGCCACGTTGATGGACCCGTCCGTCGGGTCGATCAGACGCATGATGCACCGCGCCACGGTGGATTTGCCCGACCCGGATTCCCCAACGATGCCGAGCGTCCGACCCGGCGCGATCGTGAAGCTGACCGCGTCGGCCGCGCGCACCCCTTCGGACTTTCGGAAGAACCCGCCCCCGCCATAAGTCATCCCGAGCCGGTCGATCCTCAGCACCGGGTCGCGGCCCTTGTCGGCGCGGGCTTCGCGTGGCTTGAGGTTCGGCACCGCCGCCAGCAGCTTGCGCGTATAGTCCTTTTCCGGCTCGGTCAGAAGCGTGCGGATCGGCGCCTTCTCGACGATGGTCCCTTCCCGCATGACGCTGACGGTGTCGGCGATCTCGGCCACCACCCCCATGTCGTGGGTGATGAAGAGGACGGCGGTGCCGTGGCGTTCCTGCATCTCGGAGATGAGCTTGAGGATCTGCTTCTGGGTCGTCACGTCGAGCGCGGTGGTGGGCTCGTCCGCGATCAGCAGGTCCGGATCCAGCACGAGGGCCATGGCAATCATGATGCGCTGTCGCTGACCGCCGGACAATTGGTGCGGAAAGGCCCCGTGCATCCGCTCCACATCCGGCAGGTGCACGTCGCGCATGATCTGCAGCGTGCGCTCCGTCACCTCGGAGCTCGACAGATCGGTATGCATCCTGAGCACCTCCTCGATCTGGTCGCCGACACGCAGGACCGGGTTGAGGGCGGTCATCGGTTCCTGGAAGATCATCGAGATGCGCCGCGCGCGCAGCTTGCGCATCTGCGACTGGCTCGCCGTGGTGATCTCGGTATCGCCGACCTGGATCAGGCCGCCCTGGATCTCCAACGCGCCGGGGGGCAGCAGGCCCATGATCGCCAGCGACGTGACCGACTTGCCCGAGCCCGACTCGCCCACGAGGCAGTGGCTCTCGCCGCTCCGGATGTCGAGATCGATGCCCTTGAGCACCTTTTCCGCCTCGGGATTGTCGCAAAGACCGACTTTCAGCTGACGGATCTTCAGCACCCGCTTGGCGTCGGAGAAGTCGCCGGATCGGAATTGCATGACTTATCCTTCGCGTTTCTTCATCCGCGGATCGAGCAGATCGCGCGCGGTATCGCCGAGCAGGTTGATCGACAGGATGCAGAGCGACAGAAGCAGCCCCGGCCAGAAGATCAGCCCCGGCTTGATCTGGAAGTAGTTGCGCCCCTCGGCCATGATGTTGCCCCAGGTGGGGATCTCGGTGCTGACGCCCGCGCCGAGAAAGCTCAGGATCGCCTCGATCAGGATCGCGGAGGCGCAGATATAGGTGCCCTGGACGATCAGCGGCGCGAGCGTGTTCGGCATCAGGTGCTGGATGAGGATCTTGGGCATCGAGGAGCCGAGGGCGGTGGCGGCCTCGACATAGGGCTCCTCGCGCGCCGAAAGCACCACCGAGCGCACCAGCCGGACGACGCGCGGCACTTCGGGGATGGTGATGGCGATGATGACCGAGCCGAGGCTGGGCCCGTTGAGAGCGACGAGGGCGATCGCCAGCAGGATCGCGGGGATGGCCATCAGGCTGTCCATCACGCGCATGATCGGCCCGTCGAGCTTGCGGAAGAAGCCCGCGATCAGGCCGATGCAGAGGCCGATCGCCACGCTGACCAAAGACGCCCCCACGCCGATCAGGAGCGAGACCCGACCGCCATACATCACGCGGCTGAACGTATCGCGGCCGTACTGGTCCGTCCCCAGCCAGTGCTCGGCCGATGCCGGGCTCAGCCGGGCCATCGCATCCATCGTCAGCGGATCGTAGGGGACATAGAGCGGCGCCAGCAACGACGCGGCCACGATCACCACGAGGAGGAAAGCGGCGATCGTCGGCCCCGCACCGAGCCTTGCGCCACGGGGCAGCGAGAGCAATCCCGTCATGGTCTGGAAGGCACTTCGGCGGCTGTCCTGCATGTCTGCCATCAGTAACGGATCCTCGGATCGAAGAAGGAATAGGAGACATCGATGATCAGGTTGACCAGGACATAGATCCCCGCGGTCAGCAGGATCATCGCCTGGATCACCGGATAATCGCGCGCGAGGATCGCATCCACCGTGAGCCGACCTATGCCGGGAATGTTGAAGACCGATTCCGTGACGACGACGCCGGAAATCAGCAATGCGAAGCCGGTGCCGATGATCGTCAGGATCGGGACGGCCGCATTGCGCAGGGCATGACGGAAGAGCACGACGTTCTCGCGGACGCCCTTGGCGCGGGCGGTGCGGATGTAATCCTCTCCCAGCACCTCGAGCATCGAGGCGCGCGTCATCCGCGCGATGAGGGCGACATAGATCGTGGCGAGCGTGAGCGACGGCAGGATTGCCTGGGAAAAGAAGTCCCAAAGGCCTGCGGAGGGTGCGGTATAGCCCTGCACCGGGAACCAGCGCAGTTCGATGGCGAAGATCTGGATGAAGATGTAGCCGATGACGAAGACCGGAATGGAAAAGCCCAGTACCGAAAACGACATCACCGCGAAATCGACCCACGTGCGATGCCGCCAGGCCGCGATGACCCCCATCGGCACCGCGAGCGCCACCGAGATCACGATGGTCATCAACGCGATGTTGATGGTGGGCCCGAGCCGGCTGACGATCATCCCGCCGACATCGGTGTTCGAGATCAGCGAGGTGCCCAGATCGCCCTTCAGCATCTGAAAGACCCAGGTGAAGAACTGGATGTGCAACGGATCGTTGAGACCCAGCCGATCGCGGATCCGTTCGAGCTGCGCGGGGGTCGCGGCGTCACCGGCCAGGATCGCGGCCGGATCGCCGGGCGTGAGGCGCAACAGCAAGAAGACGAACACCGCGACGATGATCATGACCGGCACCGTGGCCAGCACACGTTTCAGGATATAGCTCAGCATCGACCGGCCTCGTTTCGAGGGGGACAGGAAAGCGGCGCGCGGGACAGCTCCCGCGCGCCGGGATCACGATGGGCGCATCATTCGCCCTTGGTGAGGTTCCAGAACACCGGCACGGGCGACGGCAGCATGCCTTCGATTGCCGTGCTGCGGGCCTGCGGGATCAGGTATTCGCCCATATGCATGTAGTTGACGTTGTCCATCACATGCTCCTGGATGCGCACGGCGACCTCCTTGCGGGCGGCCTCGTCCTCGGCGGCGATGAATTCCTCGCGCATCTCCTCGAGTTCCGGGTCCGTCGGCCAGCCGAACCACGCATCGTCGCCGCGACCGTTCAGCATCACGTTGATCAGCGGATCGGAGACCTCGGGCACCATCCAGTTGGTGAAGAAGAGGTTCCAGCCGCCTTCCGAGACCGGGCTTTGCTGCGCGCGCCGCTGCACCAGCGACTGCCAGTCCATGGATTGCAGCTCGACCTCAAAGCCCGCTTCGCGCAGCGCCTGCGCGGCGACGACCGGCTGGTTCACCAGGCTGATCACGTCGGTGGGCGCCATCAGGACGATCGGGGTGCCGTCGTATCCGGCCTCCTCAAGCATGGCGCGGGCCTGTTCGGGGCCCTCGTCGTCGGAGGTGACGGGGTCGGATCCGCTCTCGTCGGCCAGCGGCGTGGCGCAGCCGAAGATCGCGCCGCAGACGTTGTAGTAGTCGGGGTTGCCCTGCATCGTGGCGAGCATGTTCTCCTGGTCGAGCGCGGTCAGTGCGGCCTGGCGAAGCTCCTTGTTGTCGAACGGGGGATAGAGGAAGTTCGGCCGCCCGATCGCGACATAACCGAGGTCGTCACGTGTCTCGACGACCACGTCCGGCGCGTTCTCGAGGATCGGGAGAAGGTCGATCTGGACCTGCTCGATATAGTCGACCTCGCCGTTCGACAGCGCGTTCACGGCCGTCACGGCGTCGGGCATCGTGGTCCAGACGACCTCGTCGACATTGACGACCTTGCCGCCGGCCATCCAGCTTGCCGGTTCGTCGCGGGGCACGTAATCCTCGAACTTGGAATAGGTGACCGAGACGCCGGGCTCGTATTCGTCCTCCTCGAAGACGAAGGGTCCGGAGCCGATATATTCGGTGATCGTTTCGTCCGGCGAGGTGGCGGCCACGCTCGCGGGCATGATGAAGGGCGGCACCGCCGATTGCTTGGAGATGACCGTCAGCAGCGGCGGAAAGGGCTCGCTCAGGGTCCAGGTGACGGTCTTTTCGTCTGTCGCTTCGAGGCTTTCGGTGCGGTCGAAGATCAGCTGGCCGCCGGAATCGATCTGGCCCCAGCGCTCCAGCGATGCGACGACGTCTTCCGCGGTCACGGGGGAGCCGTCGTGGAACATCAGCCCGTCGCGCAGCGTGAAGGTATATGTCAGGTCGTCGTCCGAGACCTCCCACGAGGCCATCTGGGGCTGCGGCTCGAAATTCTCGTCGACCGCGGTCAGCACGTCGTAGATCATGTAGCCGTGATCGCGGGTGATGTGCGCCGTCGTGATGATCGGGTCGAGGACGCGCAGCCCCGAATGCATCACGGCGGTGAGGGTCGTGGTCTCGTCGTCCTGGGCGAACGCCATGGGCGCTGCGAGTGTCGCGCCCGCCATCACCGCGGCGACGGAGGTGTTTCTGAACGTCCCCATTCTGGGTTTGAAGCTCATGTCGTTTCTCCTTGTTGGATCTTTTCTTGTCTCGCTGTGCCCGAACCGAATGCCGGGCCGCCCGGATGCAGGCGCAATGCCGGCCGCAGGCGCGTGAACGGCAGGTCGGCGGGATCGAACGGCATCGGGCCCGGCGACAGCGCGACCAGGATCGCTGCGGCTATGGGGGCGAAATCGGCGCGGAAATGGGTCGAACTCTTCACGACCACGATCGACTGTTCCTCGGGCACGATCCCCACGAAGCGGAACATCTCGCGATCGGCGGTCTGGGCGATACGGCTGGTGACGACCACGCGCACGCCGCCGATCCGAAGACAGGCCGAGGGCCCCAGGTCGAGATGCGTGCCGCCGTAATAGCCGCCGGTGGCGTGCAGCTTGCCGTCCGAAAGATGCTCGACGACCGCGCGCAACTCCAGGGACGGATAGTCTTGCCGGTCGGGATGCCCCCCAAGCCGGCAGTCCAGCGTCGCCCCGATCCCGGATCGGTGCGCCAGCGCCGCCGCCATCGGATCGACGAGGATGCCGATCGCTGCATTCTCGACGTCCGCCGCGATCATCGCCCGCAGAAGACCGGTGGTCGCGGAAATGCCGCCCGCGCCGGGATTGTCCTGGGTGTCGGCCACGACGATCGGCCCCACCGCGGCCTCGTGCGTCAAGCGGACCGCTTCGGCGATGGCGGCATCCGCGTCGAAGGTCGTGGCATCGAACGATCCCTCCGCATCGGCATAGCGTTGCGCGATCGCGTCGGCACCCCGATCCGCGGCGTCCTGCGTATCCGCGAAGCAGATTGCCGAGGGGCCGCAATCGGGAATGTCGGCCGCCGGAAACCCCATGAAGAGCGATGCGGACCAGATGTCGTCACGCTCGTCGAGCGAGGCGGCATGGGCGTAGAGCGCATCGGCGGGGGCGAGGTCGGTGCATTGGAACGGAATGGGCACCAGGAAATCCATCTGGCGAAAGGCCTTGGCGGGTCGCCGCCCGCTTCGCACCATGCGGTCGAGCATGCGCGCGGCCCGCGCCCCGGTCTCGGCCATGTCGACATGCGGGTAGGTGCGGAACCCGACCGCGCCGTCGAGCCGGTCGATGAGCCCGCGCGACAGGTTGCCGTGCAGGTCGAGCGCGGCCACCACGGGCACGTCCTTGCCCACGACCTCCCGGATCATGGCGACGAGCGCGCCCTCGCCATCGTCGAGATGTTCCGCGACCATCGCGCCGTGCAGGTCCAGAAGGACGCCGTCGACCGGAAGCGCCTCGCGCAGGCGCATGACGATGTCGGCGGCAATGCGCTCGTAGGCCGCGCGGGTCACATGCGCCGACGGAATCGCGCCCGCCCAGAGCAGCGGACAGATCTCCCAATGGGCGTCCCGCGCCGCGTCGATCATGCCGGAAATGCCCAGATTTACGCCACGTGCCGCCTCCAGCATCGCCGGTCCCTCGACGAGCGGAATGTACCCTCCTCCGCGCGTGAAGGCCTCGAAATCGGCCTTCGTCGGGGCAAAGGTATTCGTCTCGTGCAGGAAGCCGGCAATGGCAATTTTCATGGCGAAGCGATCAAGCCTTTGTTCCAGAATAAAAATTGCAAGCTGGTGAGAAACTGTATTGCATGCCGATACCAAGTTATCGCTTTATGAGCCTAGGAACGGACCTGTATCGGTGTCAACTGGAGTTCCGCGATATGAGCCAATCGATCCGAGCGCCGTCGGCGCAACTGCCTGCAATTTCAGCGGATGATCGGCTTTTCGTGCGATCGGCGGCACGGGCTTTCCGGGTCCTTTCGGCTTTCCACGCCGCGCGTGGTCCGCTCAGCCTCACGCAGATCGCCGAGGCGGCGGGCCTCGACCGATCGGCGGCGCAGCGGCTGGTGCATACGTTGCGCAGTCAGGGATATCTTCGGCGATCGCTCGACGATCGGGGGTATCTGCCGGGGCTGACGGTGCTCGATCACACGCTTGATGTGCTGCGGCTCGATCCGCTGGTCCAGAAGGCGACACCCGTCCTTCTGGAATTGCGCAAGAGCGTGCATGAGCGGGTGGATCTGAGCCTGTTCGACGAGGCGCGGATGATCTACGCCCTGCGCATCCAGAGCAAGCGCGAGACGTTTTACGCGACCTTGGTGGGGCATTCGGTGCCCACCTTCTGCACGGCCGGGGGGCGCGCGGCGCTCTCGGTCCTACCGGACGAGCGGCTGCGTGTTCTGCTCGGTCAGATGGATCTGACCGCGCCCGTGCGCGGCACCGAAACCGACCCCGAAGCGCTTCTGCACGAGATCGCCGCGGCGCGGCAGGCAGGCTTTGCGATGGTGACCGAGCAATACCTGCTCGGCGAGATCGCCATCGGAGTTCCGCTTGCACTCAGCGGACGGCCGCTCGGCGCCATCCATATCGCGGGGTCGCTGTCGGAATGGGCGCCGGAGGAGTTCGCGCGACAGATGGTGCCCTATGCCCTCGAAGCCGCCCATTCCATCATGGCCGGGTTTTGACGGCCTCCGTTTCGCGTCTCGGCCCGTCGAACCGGGGCCAGTTCGGGCCAGCACCACGCGCCTCTTCCCACCAGCGCGCCATGGAGAGTACGCGAACGTCGTGGAATCGCGGCGCGACGATCTGCAGGCCGATCGGCATGCCGCTCCGGGAGAAGCCGCAATTGACCGAGCAGGCGGGCTGCTCGCCCATGTTCCACGGCACGGTGAAGCAGATATGCTCGAATGGCCGCGCGGGATCGTTGGTCGGCGAGGCCCATTCGGCCGGATAGCTGACATTCGGGTTCACCGGCGACAGGATCGCGTCGAGCCCGTGCATGGCCTCGGCGGTCGCGACCCGCATCCGGAACATCGCGTCGAAGCCGTCGGCGACCTCAGTGGCCTTCGCATCGGCACCCGCCTCGGCCCATTGCCGGATATAGGGCAGGATCCGGTCCCGGTTCTCGGTCGGCAGCTTCTCCATCTGCGACCAGAACCGGGCCCGCCACGCGACGTCGAGCCCGTCGAGCATGTCGCGCGTCAGGACCCCCTCGATCGGCACGATCCGGGCGCCGCCCTGGGCGAAGACGTCCGCGGCATGCGTTACGGCGGCCGTGACTTCGGGATCGGGGTCGAGGCCGCAGCCCGCATCGAGCATCAGCCCGATCCGCAATCCCGTGGGCGGCAAGGGTGCCGCGTCGTAATCGAGCGCCTCGGGGGGAAGCGCCGTCGCGTCGCGCCAGTCGGGGCGCGAGATCACGTGCATCAGGATCGCGGCATCGTCGGCGCGCGCGGTCATCGGTCCGACGCAGCGTCCGGTATAGAAGGGCGCGACCGGGACACGGCCATGCGACGGCTTCAGCCCGAAGATGCCGGTCAATCCCGCGGGCAGGCGGATCGAGCCACCGATATCGGTGCCGATATGCAGGGGGCCGTAGCCCGCCGCGGCCGCGGATGCCGCCCCCGCGGAGGATCCGCCGGGATTTTGCGACACGTCCCACGGATTGCGGCTGAGCGCGTGGAACGACGAAAGGCCCGAGGTCAGCATCCCGTAATCCGGGCAGGTGGTCTTGGCGAACATGATCGCGCCCGCTTCGCGCAGCCGGGCGGCGGTCGGCGCGTCCTGCGCCGCCGGCACGAGGTCGGTCGCCGCCGTGCCCAGCGGAACAGGCTCACCTTCGGTCGCGATCAACTCCTTCACCGAGACCGGCATCCCGTCGAGCGGGCCCGTCGGGACGCCATCGCGCCAGCGCTTCTCGGCCGCGCGGGCGGCGTCGAGCGACCGTTCGGGCGAGAATGCCCAGAGAGCCGCGACATGGGGCTCGCTGACCTCGACCCGCGAGATCAGGGCCTCCATGTAATCGACCGGAGACAACCGCCCGGTCGCGAAATCCTCCAGAGTGTTTCGCGCGGAGCGGTCCAGCATGTCGGTCATCGGCGTCGTCCTTCGGAATGGCGAATCTTCGGGGGCCAGCTTGACGCAACCCTCGTGAATTGGAACCGGCGTTGTGGCAGGCACGGTGCAACGCTTTGAGTCGCACGGATCCGGCGGGCGGATGTCCCTTGGCCCTCCCGGGTGCAACTTCCGGTCGGACACCCGATATGATAGGGGGCACGGAATTTCCTCGCGGGCCAAGGAGCAGGAGCGTGCAAGGTGACACTCGAGCGGGCAGCAGATAATGGCGCCGACGGCGAGGCGGAGGCCGAGGCGCAGCGCGTCCTCAGGATCGAAGCCGACGCGCTGATCCGGCTTGAGCGTGAACTCCCCGCGGATTTCGGTGCCGCGGTCGACCTGATCCTGAAGTCGCAGGGTCGCGTTGTCGTCTCCGGGGTCGGTAAGTCCGGCCATATCGGCCGCAAGATTTCGGCGACGCTGGCCTCGACCGGGACGCCCTCCTACTTCGTCCATGCAACCGAGGCGAGCCACGGCGATATGGGCATGATCGGCCGCGACGATATCTGCCTTCTCCTGTCCAATTCCGGTGAAACCGGCGAGTTGCGGGATCTCGTCGCCTATACGAGACGGTTTTCCGTGCCGCTCATCGCCATCTCTTCGCGCCCCGACAGCACCCTGATGCGCGCCGCGGATCTGCGGTTGACCCTGCCGGACGCGCCGGAGGCCTGTGCGATCGGAATGGCGCCGACCACCTCGACGACGCTCACGCTGGCGCTCGGCGATGCGCTTGCGGTCGCGCTCATGAAGCTGCGGGCGTTCACCCCGGACCATTTCCGCGTGTACCACCCCGGCGGCCGGCTCGGCGCGCAGGTCTCGACCGTGGGGCAGCTGATGCGGACGGGTTCCGCACTGCCGCTCGTGGCGCCCGACACGCCGATGGGCGAGACGCTTGTCACGATGACTTCGAAAAGCCTCGGTCTGGCGCTGGTCGTGGCGGACGGGCGGCTTGTCGGGGTGATCTCGGACGGCGACCTGCGGCGCAACATGGTCGGGCTCATGGACCGGCGCGCCGGCGACATCGCCAACAAGACGCCGATCACGGTGCGCAGCGATCGCTTGACCGCGGAAGCGCTTGCACTGATGAACGAGCGCAAGATCACCGCCCTCGCGGTGGTCGAGGACGAAGATCGGCCCATCGGGGTCCTCCATATCCAGGATTGCCTGCGGGCCGGGGTGAAATGATGAAGACCGTGATCCTCATTCCGGCGCGCTACGCGTCGAGCCGGTACCCGGGCAAGCCCCTGGCGGAACTCACGCTGCCCGACGGCACCCGCCGCAGCCTCATCCGGATGAGCTGGGACGCGGCCTGCGCCGTACGCGGGGTGGCCGAGGTGCATGTGGTCACCGACGACGAGCGCATCGCGGATCACGTCCGTGACTTCGGCGGCGCCGTGATCATGACGTCGTCCGACGCACGCAACGGCACCGAACGCTGTGCCGAGGCGATCGTGACGGGCGGTCTCGACGCCGATCTGGTGGTGAACCTGCAGGGCGACGCACTTCTGACGCCCCCCTGGTTCATCGAGGATCTGATGGCGGCGATGGACCGCGATGCATTGGCCGAGGTTGCGACGCCCGTGCTGCGCTGCGACGCGCTCACCTATGGCCATTTCCGCGAGGATCGTGAGGCGGGCCGGGTGGGCGGCACCACGGCGGTGTTCGACGCCCGCGGTCACGCGCTTTATTTTTCCAAGGAGGTGATCCCCTATATCGATCCCGGCCGGCTGCCCGATCCCATCCCGGTGTTCCACCATGTTGGCGTCTATGCCTACCGCCCGGCGGCGCTCCGGGCCTATATCGGCTGGGCCCCGGGCACGCTCGAAGGGCTCGAGGGGCTGGAGCAGCTGAGGTTCCTGGAAAACGGGACGTCGCTCGCCTGCGTGGAGGTGGAGGGCCATGGCCGAGTCTTCTGGGAGCTCAACAACCCCGAGGACATTCCCCGCATCGAGGCCGCGTTGAAGGAGATGGCGTGATGGATTTCGTCGAGACGAAAACGGTCGACATAGGCGGCGTCGCCGTCGGAGGTCGGGCGCCCTTCGCGCTCATCACCGGGCCGTGCCAGCTCGAGAGCCTCGATCACGCGCGGATGATGACGACGCGCATCGCCGAGGCCTGCGCCGCGACCGGTACGAAATTCATCTTCAAGGCCAGCTACGATAAGGCTAACCGCTCGTCGATCGGAACGCAGCGCGGGCTCGGGATCGAGGAGGGATTGTCGATCCTGTCGAAGATCCGCGACGAGTTCGGGTGTCCGACGCTGACGGATGTCCACCTGCCCGATCATTGCGCCCTGGCGGGCGAGGCTTGCGACGTGATCCAGATCCCCGCCTTTCTCTGCCGCCAGACCGACCTGCTTCTCGCCGCCGGCGAGACCGGCGCCGCGATCAACGTCAAGAAGGGCCAGTTCCTGGCGCCCTGGGACATGGAGAACGTCGCCGCCAAGATCGCCTCTACCGGCAACGACCGCATCCTGCTCTGCGATCGCGGCACGAGCTTTGGCTACAACACGCTTGTTTCCGATTTCCGTGGCCTGCCGGTGATGGCCAGGACCGGCTATCCAGTGGTGTTCGACGCGACGCACTCGGTGCAGCAGCCGGGCGGGCAGGGCGCCACCTCGGGCGGGCAGCGCGAATTTGCTCCCGTACTGGCGCGGGCTGCCTGCGCGGTGGGGGTCTCGGGGCTCTTCATCGAGACGCACGAGGATCCCGACAACGCGCCATCGGACGGGCCCAACATGATCCCGGTGGACAGGATGGAAGCGCTGATCACCCGCCTGCGCGCCTTCGACGCGCTTGCGAAGGCGGCATAGGGGCAGCGCCTATCGCGGATCGGGTTCGACTGCCGATATCAGGCCGAGATGCTCGACGAACGGTTGAAAATCCCGGTCGGTGAAAAGAAGCGGGACGCGATCGGCGATGCAGCGCGTGGCGATCAGGGTGTCGATGGTCTTGCGGATCGTAACGCCCCTGGCGCGCAGACGCCGAAAGTTGCGGGCCGCTTCCAGGGCGACGGCGGGCCCGGCGATCTCGATCACGTCGAGCGCGGCGAAAAGGTTCCGCGCCTCCTCGAAGGCGCGATCCGATCCGAAGCCCTGAAGCACTTCGGTCAGGATCAGGTCGCCGATCGCCACGGGCTCGAGCCCGAGCAGGCGATCGAGCAGATCCGTCTGCGTGTTCCGCGTGCCGTGGAAATAGTCGATCCAGACACTCGAATCGACCAGGATCATCCGTCGGTTCGCATCGTCTCCAGATCACCTTGCCAGGCGACGCAGCCCCGCAATTGCCGCAGCTCCGCTTGACGGCGCAGCCGAAGAAGCGCCTTGAGACCAAGCTCTACGGCCTCGCGCTTCGTCGTGGCCCCGGTCGCGGCCATTGCCGAAGCGATGAGGTCGTCGTCGATCACGATATTGGTGCGCATGTGTATTATTCTCCTATGGGATACACATAGGGGGCGCTCGCGGCTTTGGCAAGATGCCGTCGGTTCAACGAGGCTTCCGCCCGTCGGCCTTCCTCGGGTTCGGCCTGTCAGCCGAAAAGCGGCAGGCCCGCTACCGGTACCTTGCATTTGAGAAGCGTTCCGGTCTCGGATTCGGTGATGACGATTTCCTTGCGGCCGCCGGGCATGAAAGCGGTGTTCGTCGTGTGCAGCCCACAGGGTGAATCGATCCGCATCGCGGGCTCGCCCCGCGGCGTCATCAGCCAGACGACGCCGAGACCGATATGGCAGATCGCCAATCCGCCATCCCGGTCGATCGCAAGGCCATCGGGACCGCCGCCGCCGCTCAGCTGGATGAAGACCCCGACCTTGGCAACACCGCCCCCCGGCGTCAGCGGCACCCGCCAGACCGCATTGGCCCGGGTGACGGCCACATAGAGCGTGGCGCCATCGGGCGAGACGACTAGTCCGTTGGGGCTCGGGACATTGTCGAGCAGCCTGTCGACGGTCCCGTCCGCGCGCACGCGGAACACGCGTCCCGTCGGATCGTGCATCCCCGTCAGGCCCTGATCGGTGAAATAGAGGTCGCCATTCGAGGCGAAGGTAAGGTCGTTGACCGCCTTCAACCGCTCGAGATTGTGGCGCTGGAGGAAGGGTGCGATGCGGCCGCTCTCCCTGTCGAAGACCATGATGCCGTTCTTGTAATCGGCCACGAAAAGCCGCCCGTCCGCGTGAAAGGCAAGGCCGTTCGGTTCGCCGTCATACCGGATCATCGTCTCGAACCGTCCGTCCGGCGAGACGCGGAAGATGCGCCCGTAGGCAATGTCGACGCACCAGAGCCGCCCGTCGCGGTCATAGGCGGGACCTTCCAGCAGCGAATGCTCGGGCAGGGGGCCCACTTGCCCGTCCCGCCATTCCGAGGGCTCGCCGTGCATGCGCAGCGGCTCGGGCAACTCGGCGAAGATGTCGGCGGTCTTGCGTGGCGGCGGGGCGAACATGGTCCGGTTTCCTTCCTATCTGGCGAGATCGGGCAGCAGCAGCGCAATCTGCGGCACGGCGTACATGAGCAGGCAGAACCCCAGGATGATCAGCGCATAGGGGAGCGACGATCGGCCGATGACGCCGAGCGGCGCGTGCGATATCGACTGCACGGCGAAGAGGTTGAGCCCCATTGGCGGCGTCAGGGCCCCGAGCTCGATGAGCAGGACGAGGACCACGCCCATCCAGACCGGATCGTAGCCCATCACCTGAAAGACCGGGAACAGCACCGGGACCGTCAGAAGCATGATCGACAGGCCGTCGATGAACATGCCGATGGCCACGTATATCGCGATCAGCAGCAGAAAGAACGCGAAGGGACCGATATCGGCCTGCGCCAGCGCGCCCGACAGGCCGCGGCTGACGCCCGACGCCGTGACCGCGAAGGACAAGAACTGTGCGAAGATCGTGATGAACATCACCACGCAACTCGTGATCACGGCGTTGCGGAACGCGGCGAAGAGCGAGGCGAGATCGAGGTCGCGATAGAACACGCCGAGGATCAGCGACAGCAGGCAACCGAAGGCGGAGGCCTCGGTGGGGGTCACGATCCCGAAATACATCGAGCCGATCACCGCAAGGATCAGCAGGGCCACGGGCAGACAATCGCGCAGGCCCTTGAGCCGCCCGCCCGTCGCCGCGCCGTCGGCCCCGTTCCGTGGCGCAAGGCCCGGCTGAACCAGTACCCGGATCGCGATGTAGAGGACGAAGGCCAGCGCCAGCAGCAGGCCGGGCAGGATCCCGGCCATGAAGACCGCGAGGACCGAGGTCTGGGTGATCGAGGCATAGACGATCATCGGAATGCTCGGCGGGATCAGGATACCGAGGCAGCCGCCGCCGGTCAGCGAGCCCAGCGTGAGAAGATTGTCGTAGCCGCGCCGGCGCATTTCGGGAATGGCCACGGTGCCGACACTCATCGCCGCGGCGACCGTCGAGCCTGCAAGTGCCGAGAAGGCGGCGCATCCGACGATGTTGGTATGGGCGAGTGCCCCGGCATGCCGCGCAGCACCTCCGCGACGCCGCCATAGAACCTGCGTGCAAGACCGCTGCGCAGGATGATCTCGCCCATCAGCACGAAGAGCGGGATCGCCACCAGCGTGAAGCTCGTCGCGGTGTTCCAGATGATGTCGCCGAAGGTCGGCCACAGGCGGATGCCCGTCGCGAGCGTGACGCCGACAATGCCGACGATCCCGATGGCGGCCCCGATCAGCGCGCCCCCGTAGAGGAACACGCCGATGAGGGCGCCGTAGAGCAGAAGCGTCTCGGGCCATCCCATCTCAAATTCCTCGTGCGACCTGGAAGAAGCGGCTCAGAAAGTCCTCGGCGAAGGACAGGGCCAGAACGCCGAAACCGAGCGGGATGGCCGCCTGCGGCAACCAAAGCGGCGTGCTCGACGCGAAAGCGGATGCGGAATCAAACAGCCAGCTCAGCGCCCAGACCTTGTAGCCGACATAGGCCGCGAATCCCGCCGCCGTGAACCCGAGGAGGCTCGCCAGCCCCAGGGATACGGCCCGGAGCCAGCGCGGCATGCGGTCGATGCCGAAATCGACCCGCAACAGGGCGTCGGACCGGTGCGCATAGGTCAGGCCCGCCGTGATGGTGAGGGCAAAGCCGTAGCCGGCATATTCGTCGGCCACCAATGTCGAAACGCCGAGCAGCGTGCGGCTGAGGATCTCGACATTCATGAGCACGAAGACCATCGCGAGCACCGCCATCGCGAGGGCGAGGAGGCCACCCGCGACAAGGTCGAGCCCCCGGCGCAGACCGCGCAACCACCGGGGCAGCGCGGCCGCGAACGCCGCCTCGTCGTCCCGCTGAGGCAGGAGCACCGCGCGCCTCAGCCCGAACAGGCGCCGTCGACCTGGTCGAGAAGCGTGGCCGCGACGTCGCCGTTGCCCTCCGCCCATGCCGCCCAGATCGGCTGCGTCGCCTCGCGCGCCGCCGCGAAGTCCGCGTCGGTGGGCGTGATGAGGGTCATGCCCTCGGCCTCGAGGTTCGCGGCCGCCTCGTTCGCGGCCTCTCCGATCGCGTCCTTGAACTTGCCTTCCCATTCGGCGGCCGTCTGCTCGAGCGCATCCCGGGCCTCGGGCGAAAGCGCCTCGAAGGCCGCGTCGTTCACCGCGATGAGCTGGTCGGTCACGGTGAAATTCATCATGTAGCCGGCTTCCGCGACTTCGTAGAGGCGCCAGTCATAGGCCGGGATCACCGCCGTGATCGCCCCGTCGACGACGCCGCGCTGGAGCGCGGGGATCACCTCGGCCGGCGTGATCGCCACGCCGGATCCCCCGAGATGGTCGAGCATGTCGACCTGCATCTTGTTCCAGGTCCGGATCTTCAGCCCGTCGAGCCCGTCGATGCTCTCGACGGTGTCGCGCAGCCAGATCTGCTGCGGCGGCATCGTCCAGCCGGCAAGCGCATGCACCCGGAATTTTTCCTGAAGCCGCGCGTTGATCGTCGGCATCGCGGCGTCGATGGCTTCGTAGAACCCGTCCATGGAGGTGCAGAGGAACGGCAGGCCGAACACGGTGAGTTCCGGCACGTCGCCGGCCACGGCCCCGAGCGCGAGGTCCGCGATCTGGATCTGGTCGGTCGCGAGCGCCTTGAGTACGTCGGTGTTCTTGTAGGGCAGCTCGCCGGAGGAATAGACCTCGATCACGAGGTCGCCTCCGGTGGCCTCGGACACATCCGCCGCGAAATCGCGGTAAAGCTGGGTCGGCTTGTCATTCGTCGTGAACGGGGTGAAGAGCGACCATGTGGTCTCGGCGCCCGCCTGTCCGGCGACGGCGACCAGCGCGACCATCGAGGCGCTCAGCGTCTTGCGGTAATGTCTCATCTGTCGTTCTCCTCCGGCTGTTGCTCGTCTCGTCCGCCCCGCATCGCCGCGCGGGCGGGTCATTGTAGAAGGATCCTCGCCGTGTTGGCATCGGTGATCAGGCCGTTGGCGAGGCGCCCTCTCAGCGCTGCACGGATCGCCGGCGCGCGTTTCTCGCCCGAGGCGACGATCACCACCGGTCGGCACTGATCCGGTTCGGGCCGGTAGGAGGTGACGCGCGCATGGTAGTCGGCCTCGACGATCGCGCCGCTCGCGTCGATCGCATAACCCAGAAATTCTCCCACGGCGCCCGCAGCCATCGCCGAACGTGTCTCCTCGACGTCGAGAAACCCGTCCCTCAGAAGCGACGCGTTGTCGCCCCAGTAGCCGATCCCCATGATGAGCAGGTCGGCCTTGCGCACCAGATCGGTAATCGACCGCGAGCCGTGTTGCGCATGAAGTACCTCGCGCTCGGCCGGCGTGTTCGCGACGACCGGCATGGGGCGCGGGTAGCATTCGGCGCCGAGCCGGTCGGCGACCCAGGTGACCACGTCGTGATTGCTGGCCCGTCCGTCGCGCGTGAGATTGCCCATCAGCGATACGCAGCGGCATCTGGGGCGGTCCATCCGCGACAACCTGTGCGAGACCTCGCGCATCGTCCGGCCGTTGCCGAGGCCGAGGACGATCGGCTCGCGCGGCGTGGCGACCAGTTCGAGAAACCGCGCACCGGCGGCGCCCACACTCGGTATGTCCTCGCTCGAGCCGGTTTCGGCGGGGGCGACCTCGCACGACCGGAGGCCGAACCTGTCGCGCACCTCCTCGGCCAGCGAGATGCAGTCCGCGAGCTTGTGCTTCAGCCGGAACTCGATCAGCTGCGCGCTGTGCGCAAGGGCGATCAGGCGCTGCACCACTTGGCGCGAGACGTGGAGTTCATTCGCGATCTGGTCCTGCGTCCGCGCCTTCTCATAGGAAAGCCACGCTGCGCGTGCCGCGAGGTCCAGTCGCTGGTCCGACGTCGCGTCCGGCAGGGCGGCGCGCTTGTTCACGCTTGTCCCCTTGCGCGGATGGGACATTGCCCGTTCGATGGGCCGCCCATGAACCACCTTGAGCGAAGCAGTGCGTCGCGCCAAACGGACCTGTTCATGTTGCCTCCCCCGCGCCGACAAGGGATCGATCATTTGATCCCGTCTCGAACATTTGCGCGCTGGGTGACATGGTTGTCAAGCGCGCATCTGTTCTCGAATGCCATGAGAAAGAGGCATTCGGGGAATGCGAACCGAGCGACGGTGCCACCGCATGTCTGTTTTTCATCTAGGTGAGCGCCGCTCACGACGCAGGCCGGCGCTGCGTTCCGCCCGGCCGTGGCAACCCTCCGGCCAAGGGAATATCTTGATCAGGGACCGCGACCCGTCGGGCGGAAACTTGGCGTCAACGCAGCAAATTTCCCGGTCAGTCACGAATTCGGTTGTCACGAATGGCGAGAGCCGGAGTACGCTGCCCCCGCCAGCAGAAAGGAAATGGCGGATCGCCGTCATGATCTCATTATCTTCCGCCGGGGCGGCAATGCCGGATCGACCGGCGGTCCCGCCCGCCCGAGCATATTTCGAGACGCGCCGTGCGCGGGTCGATGCGTTCGTCGCCAGGCACTTCCGGTGGCCCGGAACATTGCGCCTGCATGCAGCGGCGCTTGGCTGGGATATCTGCCGCGCGCCGCTCAACGTCGCGCTGTCGCCGGTCCTGGTGCTCGCGCGGATCGCCGGATATCTCTGCCGCCGCGTCGGTCTTTCCGGCAGCGCGGCGTGGCTGGCGCGCCGGCGGATCCTCTTGCGCACGTCCGTCGCGCAACGGGTCGAGGTACTGGTCCTGACCGACCTCCTGGACCTGCCGCTCGACGGGAGCGCCGCGGGTCGGGACGCGCGGGCTCTCAGCCGCGCCATCCTGGCGGCACCGCAGTTTCGCGAGTTGATCCGGACGCGTTCGGGGACCAAGGAGGTCGAGGCCCTCGGCCGGCGGCTTGCCGACGCCTTGGGCGAATATGCGGGCACCCGATCCGCCGTCGCGGAAATGACTACTGCGATCTGCGCCCTTCTCTTCGGGGCACTGGTCTTCCAGGTGCTGACGCCGGGGGTGATGTCGATGGCCCCGAGCATCGCGGGGGCCGTGGCCCGCAGCCATGCGATCGAGACATTCCCGCTGGGTCCGACCCTCGGCGGCATGTGGTATGGCGTGTTCGACGCGCACGCGTCGCCGCGTCTGCTGGCGGTGACCGGGGTGGGTCTCGTGATGACCGGCTCGCTTTTCGCGGCCTTCGCGGGCATTCTCGCCGATCCGGTCCAGAGCCGTCTGGGGATCCATCGCCGCCGCCTCTTGCGCCTGCTCGATACGCTCGAGACGGAATTCATCGGCGACGAGGGCCGCACCTTTGCCGCGCGCGAGCATTTCTACGCGCGCCTGCTCGACCTGATGGACGCGGTGGCAAGCATATTACGTATCTTCCGGAACTGACCGGCATCCTGCATGGCTTATGTCTGCATCGCCCACGTATGTGCGGAGCGTCGGCAAATCGAGCGACCGGTCCCTCCGGCGAGAGCTGGAAGAGATGTACCTCGAAGTTTCCATCGTCGGTGTCCTCACCCTGATCCACACCTATTCGGCGATGTCCGAACTGGCGATCGTCGCGGTCCGGACTGCGAGGCTGAAGCTCGGGGCCGACCACGGAAGCAAGGGGGCCACGACCGCGATCCGCCCGGCGCGGAATTTATTGCGGTCCGGCGGCACGCGCAGCCTTGTGCGCCGCGCCGAGAGACCCATCTACACTCGGCGGACCGGGCCCCTCTGGCGGCGCCTTTCGGCGACGTGATGTCGGGACGCATCGAATTGCAATTCGATGCCAGCCCGGTCGCCGTCCTTGTCGGTCACCGCTGTGCATCCCGGACTGGAGGTCTGTCTTGGACGCCTTTTTTCTCGCCGAGTTTCTCGGCACGCCGCTCTGGCTCTGGAGCGCCTTTCTCGCCCTCGTCGTCGCACTCCTGGCTTTCGACCTCGGCATTCTCAACCGCGACGATCACGAGATCGGCGTAGCCGAGAGCCTGAAACTCTCGGCGCTCTACATCGCGATCGGAGTGGGGTTCTCGGGCTTGGTCTGGTACACGATCGGCGCGGTCCCGGCGACGGAGTATCTCACCGCATTCGTCGTGGAAAAGACGCTCGCGCTCGACAACGTCTTCGTCATCGCCCTGATCTTCAGCTTCTTCGCCGTTCCGCGGAAATATCAGCACCGCGTTCTCTTCTGGGGTATCCTCGGCGTCATCGTACTGCGCGGCATCATGATCGGACTGGGCGCCACGCTGGTCTCGCAATATGGCTGGGTACTCTACATCTTCGCGGCCTTCCTGATCTTCACCGGCCTCAAGATGCTTTTCACGACGGAAAAGGAGATGGATCTCTCGCAGAACCCGATCCTGCGCTTCATGCGGCGGCGGTTCCGGGTAACGGACGAGATCGAAAGCCACGACTTCTTCGTGAAGAAGCCCGATCCCCGGACGGGCAAGCTCGTGCGGTACATGACACCCCTGTTTCTCGCGCTGGTGATCGTCGAATTCGCGGATGTGGTCTTTGCGGTCGACTCGGTCCCGGCCGTGTTCGCGATCACGACGGACCCCTATATCGTCTACACATCGAATATCTTCGCCATTCTCGGGCTGCGGGCGCTCTATTTCGCGCTGGCCGCGGTGCTCCACCGGTTTCACTATCTCAAGCAGGCGCTGGCCGTGCTTCTGGTCTTCATCGGCTCGAAGATCTTCGTGGCGGACCTGATGGGCTGGGAGAAGTTTCCGGCGATGTGGTCGCTCGCCGTCACGTTTACGATCCTCGCGGCCGGCATCGCCTATTCGCTCTGGCGGACGCGTCGCGACGTGGCCGAGGCGCATTGACGCCAAGATGCAGGTCCGGCGGCACGCTCCCGGATGACGGGGCACATCCTCCGCTTTCGCCGAAACGGGCGGCGGGCCGGCGAGAATATGCCTAAATAGTAAGCAAAATACGGGCGGCCATTCGCGAGATGCCTGCGCTCTGGACACAGGGTCCGTCTTGGCGCAGCTTGCTTGAAACGGTCGCGGCGACGACCAAGGGCAATCGGGCCTCGCATATCCCTGACGCGTTCGGGGAGGCGGGGCCTTTTTTCGTTGGGGACACCATGACCCTCAGGCTAGGTCTCATCTTTTCGACGAGCGGCAGCTACGCGGCACTGGGGCAGAGCGCGCTGGCCGGTGCCCTCGGGGCGATCGACGCGCTGAAGCATTCGGTGGAGATCGAGCCCGTGACCCGCGACCCCGGCGGCGATGTCGCCCGGTACGAGGCCGCCGCGTCCGAACTGCTCGACGATGGCGTGCGCCATATCGTCGGTGCGATCACCTCCTGGAGCCGGAAGGACATGATCCCCGTGCTCGAGCGCAAGGACGGGCTGCTGTGGTATCCGTGCCCCTATGAAGGGTTCGAATGCAGCGACCACGTCGTCTACATGGGTGCCGCGCCGAACCATCACGTCGTTCCGGCGACCGACTGGATCGCGCGTCAGGGGATGCGGAGCGCCTATCTGATGGGCTCGAACTACGTCTGGGGATGGGAAACGCTGCGCCTCGCCCGGGACAGGTTGCAGGCCTCCGGCATCGAGGTTCTGGGCGAACGCTACGTGCCTCTCGGCTCGACCGAGCATGCCCATGTCGTGGAGGAGATCCGTGCCACGGGGGCGGAGTGCGTGTGCAACAGCCTCATAGGTCCGTCCAACACCGGTTTCATGCGCGATCTTCTGGCGCGCGATCCCGTACGGCAGGGCCGGCCGGGCCATGTGGTCAGCTTCAACCAGACGGAGGCCGATCTGGCCGAGCTCGGGCCCGCGGCGGACGGCCTTCTGTCGGCGGGGGGGTTCTTCGAGGAGGATGCCGGCCCCGAACTGCTCAAGGCCGCTCGCGACCATGCGCCGGGCGGCCGGGCGTCGGCGTTTCTGGCCAGCGCCTATGCCGCCGTCGAGGTCTTTGCCGCCGCGGCCATCGCCGCGGGAACGGATGCGCCGCGCGCGGTCTTTGCCGCGGCCTCGCAACGACCGATCCGCACCGCGATGGGCGATATCCGCATCGATAAGGTGATGCGCCACGCGGCCCTCGCCCCCCGGCTGGCGCTGGCCGGGAACGGACGGTTCCGCATCATCGACCGCGCGCCCGACGCCGTTCCCGCCGATCCCTATCTCGCGCGGCAAGGTGGGGGCGCCGCGTCGCACCGGCCCATGTTGAGGGTCGTGACGTGAGCCGTTTTCCCCTCCACAATTTCGCCGGGCTGACCGCGATCGTCCTGCACCGCTCGGACGAGCCGATGCGCCGGGTGGTCGAGCGCTGCGAGCGTCTGGGGATCCGGGCGCTGCCGCATCGCGGCGATCTCGACGCGTCGATGGCCGCGGAGACCGACATGGTCATTCTCGACATCGATACGGGCCATGACGGGCAGTTTCCTTGGGAAGCGGGCGCAGCACCGGTGCCCCTCATCGGGCTGGTGGGCTCGGAAAGTCCGGGACGGCTCGCCTGGGCGCTGGGGCAGGGGCTCGATGCCTACCTGCCGGTCTCCGCACTCGGCAACCTGTTCTCGGCCCTGGTGATCGCGCACGAGACCTTCGCCGCCAAGGCGGACCGGTCGGCCGCCACGCGCGAAGTCGCCCGGCAGAGGGCCGGCCGGTTGGACGTGATCCGCGCGGTCCTTGCGCTCATGCCCGAATGCGGCAGCGAGGCGCTGGCGCTCAAGAAGTTGCGAGCCATGGCGATGGTCGCGCAGGTCCCGCTCGAGGAGGCCGCGACCCTTCTGCTGGCCGAGCGGCTGTCGGCGCGGGCGGGCAAGCGATGAGCGTGGCGAGCGGACCGGCCGCGGTTCCGCGCGTCTCGCGCCCCCGCGCGGTATTGGGCGAGCTCGTACGCCGACCGCGCGCGGCATTCGGCCTCGTCGTCATCGCGTTGATGGTCTTCGCCGCGGTCTTCGCGCCCTGGATCATGCCGCATGATCCCTTCGAGCAGAGCTTCGAGGGCCTCAGCCTCATGGGCGGCCCCCTGCCGCCGGGCGGAGATTACCTGCTGGGCTCGGATCTCCTGGGGCGCGATCTCGCCTCTCGCCTGATCCTCGGGACGCGGACGTCGCTGATCATCGGGGTCGTGGCCAATGGCATCGCGGTTCTGCTGGGCGCGGGCGTCGGCATCACCGCGGGGTATTTCGGCGGCTGGATTGCGGCGATCCTGATGCGCTTCACCGACCTGATGATGGCCTTCCCGGCGCTGTTGCTCGCCATCGTGCTGGCCGCGATCTTCCAGCCGTCGCTGATGATCGTGGCGCTGGTCATCGCGATGGTGAACTGGGTGCAGATGAGCCGCGTGATCTATACCGAAACGCGCAGCCTAGCCGAGCGCGAGTTCATCCAGGTCCAGCGCGCCATCGGATCGGGGCCGCTCAGGATCCTCGGGCGGCACCTGCTGCCGCATCTGCTGTCGTCGATCATCGTCTTCGGGACGCTGGGAATTTCCACGACCGTGCTTTTGGAGGCGACGCTGAGCTATCTGGGCGTGGGCGTGCAGCCGCCGATGCCCTCCTGGGGCAACATCATCTTCGAGAACCAGACCTATTTCTCGACCGCGCCGTGGCTGGTGTTCTTTCCCGGGCTGCTGATCGTGCTGCTGGCGCTCGCGTTCAACCTCGTGGGCGACGCGCTGCGCGACATCCTCGACCCGACGCTGAAGGGACGGCACTGATGACCGCCTATCTGGCCCGCCGCCTGTTCGAGAGCGCGCTGATCCTGCTGGGGATCACCTTCGTGACCTTCGTGCTGCTCTATCTCGTGCCGGCCGATCCGGCCCGGCAGATCGCAGGGCGGTCGGCCACGGCCGAGACGGTAGCCAATATCCGCGACCAGCTGGGGCTGAACGATCCGCTTTTCGTGCAGTACTGGCGATATCTCACCGGGCTCTTCCAGGGGGATATGGGGCGCTCCTACCTGCAGCGGGCCGAGGTTTCGTCGCTGATATGGGCGCGGCTGCCGGCGAGCCTGATGCTGATGGTGACGGCGATCGTGACGGAACTGATCATCGGGCTGACCATCGGCGTGGTGGCGGCGCTCCGGCGCAACCGGCCGGCGGATCATTCGCTGATGATCTTCTCGTTCGTGGCGATTTCGGCGCCGCAATTCGTCATCGGCATCCTGCTCCTCTACGTGTTTGCCGTGCAGCTGGGGTGGTTCCCGATCGGCGGCTACGGCACGCCTGCGCATTTCGTGCTCCCGTCGATCACGCTCGGGCTTCTCGGGGCGGGGTGGTACTCGCGCATGATGCGTTCTTCGATGATCGACGTGCTCAATCAGGATCTGGTGCGAACCGCGCGGGCCAAGGGGCTGTCGAAGCTCCGCATCGTCACGCGCCACGTGATGCCCAACGCGATCCTGCCGATCATCGCCATGATCGGGATCGATATCGGCCTTTTCATGTCCGGTATCGTCGTGGTGGAGAGCGTCTTCGGCTGGCCCGGAATCGGGCAGCTTGCCTGGCAGGCCATCCAGCGCGTCGACATCCCCGTGATCATGGGCGTCACCATGGTCTCGGCCACCGCCATCGTGCTGGGCAATCTGCTCGCCGATCTCGTGGCGCCCCTGATCGACCCCAGAATCAAGACGAAATGACCAACAGCGGAGAAAAAACATGAAAAGATTGCTTCTTTCCTCGGCGCTCGCCCTGACGGCCGGCGGCGCGCTCGCACAGGTGAACGAGGACGCGGCGCAGGGCGGCGAGATGGTCGTGACCTATCAGGACGACGTGGCGACGCTCGACCCTGCGATCGGCTATGACTGGCAGAACTGGTCCATGATCAAATCGCTCTTCGACGGGCTGATGGGCTACAAGCCCGGCACGACCACGTTGCGCAACGAACTCGCCGAAAGTCACGAGATCAGCGAGGACGGGCTGACCCATACCTTCGTGCTCAAGGACGGGATTACGTTCCACAATGGGCGCGAGATCACCGCCGAAGACGTGAAATACTCGCTGGGGCGGGTGACGAACCCCGAGACGCGCAGCCCCGGTGCGGGGTTCTTCTCGATGATCGAGGGCTTCGATGCGTGGAATGCCGGTGAGGGAGAGGGGCTTTCGGGCATCGAGGTCATGGACGACAAGACCGTCGCGATCACCCTTTCGCGCCCCGACGCGACCTTCGGCCACGTCATGGCGCTGAACTTCGCGTCGATCGTGCCGCAGGAGGCCGTGGAAGAGGCAGGCGACGATTTCGGACGCCAGCCCGTCGGCTCGGGCGCGTTCCGCCTTGCTGAATGGACGCCCGGCCAACGCCTCGTCTTCGAGCGGTTCGAGGAGTATCACCGGGAGGGCGTACCCAAGCTCGATCAGGTGACCTTCGATATCGGTCTCGACCCGACGGTGGCCCTGCTGCGCCTGCAGAACGGCGGTGCGGACGTGCCCGGCGACGGCATCCCCCCCGCGCAGTTCCTGCAAGTCATGAACGATGCCGAGTACGAGGACCAGATCGTCGAAGGCGGACAGCTTCAGACCGGCTACATCACGATGAACACCCGGATGGCGCCGTTCGACAATGTCGAGGTGCGCAAGGCCATCAACATGGCGATCAACAAGGACCGCATCGTCCAGATGATCAACGGGCGCGCCGTGCCGGCGAACCAGCCGCTGCCGCCCACGATGCCGGGTTACGCCGAGGATTACGACGGCTATGCCTACGATCCCGAAGCGGCCCAGCAGATGCTGGCCGATGCTGGGTTTGCCGACGGGTTCGACACCGAGCTTTACGTGATGAACGTCGATCCCAACCCGCGCATCGCCCAGGCGATCCAGCAGGACCTCAGCCAGATCGGCGTCAATGCCGAGATCCGCAGCCTTGCGCAATCGAACGTGATCGCGGCGGGCGGCGAGGCGGACCAGGCCCCGATGATCTGGTCGGGCGGCATGGCCTGGATCGCCGACTTCCCGGACCCGTCCAACTTCTACGGGCCGATCCTGGGCTGTGCCGGTGCGACGCCGGGCGGCTGGAACTGGTCGTGGTACTGCAACGAGGAGATCGACCAACGGGCCTCCGACGCAGACGCGATGGTCGGCGACGAGGCGGGACGCGAGGAGGCCTGGCGCCAGATCTATCTCGACATCATGGAGGACGCGCCTTGGGTTCCGGTCTTCAACGAGCAGCGGTTCACCCTGCATTCCGACCGCGTCGCGGGCGACGATAGCCTCTTTGTCGATCCGGTCCATATCCCCGTGAACTACGACTATATCCATGCGACGGGGGCTCAGTGATCCGACATGTGCAAGAATTGCGATTACACGATCCACGGCCATCACCATCACGGGTGGGATCATTCGATCCCGCCCGCCCGGACGGTCGCCCCCGGCAGTCGCCTGCATTTCCAGTGCCTCGACAGTTCGGGCGGCCAGTTCACGAAGGACAGCGTCTCGGCCGACGTGCCGAGCCTGGATTTCGGCAAGATCAACCCGGTCACAGGTCCTGTCTATGTCGACGGGGCCGAGCCGGGAGACGTGCTGAAGGTGCAGATCGAGGCGTTCCACCCGTCGGGCTTCGGCTGGACGGCGAACATTCCGGGCTTCGGTCTGCTTGCCGACCAGTTCACCGAACCGCATCTGAAGGTCTGGGACTACGACCCGGACAGTCTTGAACCCGCACTTTTCTCCGATCTCGCGAAGGTCCCCCTGAAGCCCTTCGCGGGAACGATCGGCCTCGCTCCGGCGGAGCCCGGGCTTCATTCCGTCGTGCCGCCGCGGCGCATGGGCGGAAACCTCGATATCCGCGATCTCGCCGCGGGGACCACGCTCTATCTGCCGGTCGAGGTCGCGGGGGCGCTCTTCTCGATCGGGGACACGCATGCGGCGCAGGGCGATGGCGAGGTCTGCGGGACGGCCATCGAAAGTCCGATGGACGTCGAGATCACGCTGGACCTGGTGAAGCAGGAGAAGCTCGCCTTTCCGCGCTTTACCACGCCGGGCCCGGTGACGCGCCATCTCGATGCTAAGGGCTACGAGGTGACGACGGGGATCGGGCCCGACATGATGAGCGGCGCCAGGGATGCCGTCTCGGCCATGGTCGATCTGCTGGGCAAGCATCACGGGTTCTCGGCCGAGGACGCCTATCTGCTCTGCTCGGTCGCGGGGGATCTCCGGATATCCGAGATCGTGGACATGCCGAACTGGGTCGTGTCGTTCTACTTCCCGCGGCTTGTCCTGGAATGACGTTCGGGCAGGATACGGGAGGGGCCGGGAGACGGCCCCTCCTGACGGTGCGGGACCTGAAGGTCCAGGTGGCGACCGAAGCGGGCGCGAAGACGGTCCTCGACGGATTGTCCTTCGATCTCGTGCCCGGCGAGACGCTCGCCCTTGCCGGCGAAAGTGGCTCGGGCAAATCGATGACGGCGCTCGCGATCATGGGCCTTTTGCCGAAACCCATGGCGCGGGTCGCCGGCGGGTCGATCCGGCTGGGCGACGTCGATCTGACCGCCCTCGACGAACATGGATATCGCCGGATACGCTCCGCCCGGATCGCGATGATCTTTCAGGAGCCGATGACCTCGCTCAATCCGCTGATGACGGTGCAGAGCCAGCTCGTCGAAGTGCTGCTTGAACACGGGGTCTGCGGACGTGCCGATGCGCCGAAGCGCGCGCTCGGGCTGCTCCGGGACGTCCGCCTGACCGAGCCCGAGCGACGGCTGAAGCAATATCCCCACGAGCTTTCTGGCGGGATGCGGCAGCGCGTGATGATCGCGATCGCCCTCGCCTGCGACCCGGAGATCCTGATCGCGGACGAGCCGACCACGGCGCTGGACGTGACCGTGCAGGCCGAGATCCTCGAGCTGATCCGGGCCCTGCAATCCCGCAACGGCACCGCCGTTCTGATGATCACCCACGACATGGGCGTGGTGGCCGAGATGGCGGACCGCGTCATCGTGCTGCGCCAGGGACGGCAGGAAGAGGCCGCGCCGGTCACCGAGCTCTTCGCCGCCCCGCAAACGGAATATGCGCGCACGCTGCTGGCCGCGGTTCCCCGGCTCGGCACCGCGCCGGCCCGCCCGGCCGGAGACGAGCGCAGGAAGATCGTCGAGGTGGACGACCTCAGCGTCCGCTTCGATATCACCGGCGGCCTGCTCGGGCGGGCGATCGCGCGGGTGCACGCGGTCGAGGGGGTCTCGTTTCACATCCGCGAGCGCGAGACCCTGGCGCTGGTGGGCGAGTCGGGATGCGGGAAATCGACCATCGGCAAGGCGCTTCTGGGGCTCGTCCCGTGGCAGGGATCGGTTCGGGTCAACGGGGTCCAGACGCAGGGCCGCTCGCGGACGATGATGCGCCCGGTCCTGCGCGACATCCAGATGGTCTTTCAGGATCCCGGCGCGTCGCTGGATGCACGCATGACCGTCGGCGAGCAGGTGGTCGAGCCGATGCGTGTCCACGGGCTGGCGCGGGGATCGGAACTCGACGACCGGGCGGAATGGCTGTTCCGGCGGGTGGGTCTCTCGCCCGACATGCTGTCGCGCTACCCCCACGAATTCTCGGGCGGACAACGCCAGCGGGTCTGCATTGCGCGTGCATTGTCGCTGTCGCCCAAGGTCATCGTCGCGGATGAGAGCGTCTCGGCGCTGGACGTGAGCGTTCAGGCACAGGTGCTCGACCTCCTGCAGGAGCTGCAGGAGGAAGACGGGCTCTCCTATCTCTTCATCAGCCACGACATGGCGGTGATCGAACAGGTTGCCGATCGGGTGATGGTCATGCGGCTGGGGCAGGTGATGGAAGAAGGACCGCGGGACGCGGTGATGCTCAATTCGCAGCATCTCTACACCAAACGCCTGCTCACCGCGGTTCCGGTGCCCGACCCCGCGCGGCGACGCCCGCCGCTGCCCGACACGACCGGTATCGAGGAGGCAAGCCCGATCTTTCCCGTCGGCCGCGGTCCCGCGCGCATCTCCCTTCGCGAGGTGGCCGGAGGCCACCGTGTCGCGGGGGCACCGGACAAGCCGTCGCGGATGGGGGCCGCCTGACGGACGCACGCGCGTGCCAGCCGCTCGCGCCCCCGCTTCCGAGGCGCGGCGCGGACGTTGCCCGGCCCCCTTGCGCGATGTCAGCCAGGCGTGCGCGGTGTGACGTTGACGGGCAGCAATCGCGCGGGCAGGATCGTCGCGCAGAAGGCGGCCGGGCACGGAGAAATCCGTCCTCGAACTCGGATCGAACGACGCCCGTCCGGTGCTCGCCGATGCCGGTCTCGACGTGGCCGTCGATGCTCGCGTTGCGGCGAGGATCTACGATAACGGCCAAACCTGCGGGAATGGGGAAGCGGTTCATCGTCACCGATCGGAATTACGAGGCGCCCGTCGAACGCTATGCCGAGAAGACATGTGCAAATCGAAACGGGCGACCTGTCCGATGGGGGTAGGGCCCTCGGCCCGATGGCCCGAACCGATCTTCGCGACACCTGGGCGCAGCAGGTGAAGCGCGAGGATGTGCTGATCGCGACAAAGGCGATGGGGGCGAAGGCCCGAACGCGCGCGGAACGTCGCGCCGGCATCTGCACGACCGGATCCGCGAAAGCCTCGACCGGTTGCAGCTCGATCACGTCGATCTCTTTCAGATCCACGGTTTCGATCCCGCCACGCCGATCGACGAGACGCTCAAGGCGCTCGACACACGCGGCCATGCCCATCATGTCGGGCTATCGAACTGGGCGGCGTGGCAGATCATGAAGGCGCTCGGCATTGCCAGGGCGCGGGTTCTCCACCGGCCGATCTCGCTTCAGGCGTTCTACACCTTGCCAATCGCGATCTGGAGTGCGAGCTCGTACCGCTGCTTCAATTCGAAGGTCTCGGCCTCATGGTCGGGAGTCCGCTCGCCGGCGGCATGCTCACAGGGAAGTACGATGCCGAGGGCGCCGGGACAGTTTCGACTTCCCGCCCGTCAACCGCGATCGTCTGGCCGCGGCACTGAAGGCGATGCGCCCGATGGCCGAGGAGAAAGGTGTCACTCCGGCACAGATCGCGATCGCGTGGCTTCTCCATCAGCCGATTGTGACGGGCGTGATCATCGGGGCCAAGCGGGTCGATCGACTGCGCGACAACATCGCGGCGAAGGAAGTTCGTCTGTCGAACGAAGAGATTGCTCGGCTCAACGAGGTCACGGAACTGCCGGTGGAATATCCCGGCTTCATCCTTGAGAGGCAGGCGCGTCCGCAGGAATGCCGAACGCGTGTGGTTCGGCGCCGCCACCGAACGCGAATTATACCAACGGCCCTAACCATTGACTGCTTTGGCGTAGTCCCGGTTCGTGATGGATCGGACGCGGTCTTGCTCCTGTGCGAAGAAGTTCCAGGCGTCACAGCAGCGGTGACGATGTCGTCCCAGGTGTCCATGACGGAGATGGCGAGGCGGTTGGCGCGCAGGTAGGGCCCAGACGTTCTCGATGGGGTTCAGCTCCGGGGCGTAGGGTGGCAGCGGGACGAGGGTAAGGTTGTCGGGCACGACGAGCGCGTTGGAGGCGTGCCAACCCGCGCCGTCGAGGACGACGAATCGCAACCGTCATCGTTGGCCCTCCCGTCAACGGAAGAACGGAATCATGGCCCGAAAGCGCGCGCACCTCACAATCGAGTCAGGAAGGAGGGCCATAGGTATTATATTTCGCTTTCAGTGCCGGCGCCGGCATGCGTGCAATGCACCCCCTTGGATCCCGCGGCCTTTGATGCGCGCGGAGGGCCCCTTCGTCGCTAGCCCGAGTGCCGGTTGCTACGGCAAAGGCTTTCGCCGTCCACCCCGGCGCAGATCGCGGTATTGCCGACATGGACGCGCATCGCGGCCTCCGCGCGCGGGCCGTCGCCTGCTCGAAGCGCCGTCAGGATCTCTTGATGCTCCGCAATCGATTGCATCATGCGATCGCGCGCCGTGTTCGGGATCGGCTGGCGCTGGCTTTCGGTCAACAGGTCTCGGACCGAATGGTAGAGGCGGCGCAGCATCTTGTTCGGGCTTGCATCGGCGATGGCGCGGTGGAACCGCAGATCGGCTTCGACATGGGCGACGAGGTCGCCGTCGTGCCAGGCGGCCTCGAATTCGCCGGCGGCCTGTTCAAGCCGGCCCAGAGCGGCCGCGTCGAGATGACCGGCAGCGAGCCGCGACAGCTCCGCCTCGATCAGCATTCGCGACTGGAACACGTCGCGGATGCTGTAGGCGTCGTCGTAGCGCCAGACGCTCTGGGGCTCGGGCTCCGCATCGCGGTCGACGACGAAAGTTCCCCGTGCGGGCAGAGTCCGCACCAGCCCGAGTGTCTCGAGCGTGAGAAGCGCCTCGCGCAACGATGGGCGCGACACTTTCATCCGTTCCGACAGGATGCGCTGAGACGGGATCTTTTCGCCCTTTTTCAGCTCTCCCGTGCGGATCATGTCCTGCAGCCGACGCGCGATCGTCTGCGTCACCGGGGTCTTTTCCAGCATGTCGCGCCGTCCCATCATCCCGTTTCTGTCGCCGGCTCCGGCGCAGACGCGTGTATTCCGCCCTCGCGACCTGTTGCAATGCGCATGCGATCGTGCATGTTAACTGGTAAGACCGGTTTGGCCGGTCTGTCAAAAACAATCAGCCAACAGGGTACGACATGATCGCAACGCATCTGAAAATGGCCTCTCTCAGTCTGGCCATCCTCGGTGGCACCGCCTTTCCCGCGGCCGCGCAGGACCAGCTTACCGTCGGCGCCAATATCGGCAACGTGCCATGGGAATTTCAGGACGAATCCGGCGACTTCGTCGGTTTCGAGATCGATCTCGTCAACGCGGTCGCCGAGCGTCTCGGGGCCGAGGTCGAAATCGTCAACATCCCGTTCAACGGCCTCTTCTCCGCCGTGCAATCGGGCCGGATCGACATCGCCACGTCGTCGATCACCATCACCGACGAAAGGCTGGAATCGGTCTCCTTCGCGCAGCCCTATTACGACAGCGACCAGTCGCTGACGGTGGCGTCGGGCGGGCCGGCGTCCCTCGACGAGATGGAGGACATGGTCGTCGGCGTGGATACCGGATCCACCGGAGACATGTGGGCGACCGACCACGCCGAGGAATACGGCTTCTCGGACATCCGCCGCTACGAAGGGCTGGCCCCCGCGATGCTCGACCTGACTGCGGGGCGCATCGACGGCTACATCTCCGACATTCCGGCGCTCCTCTACTATGTGAAGGACAAGCCGGACCTCGAAGTCGTGCAGCGCATCGAGACGGGCGAGAAATATTCGATGATGTTCGCGAAGGATGCCGAGCTGGCGAGCGAGGTGAACGATATTCTCACGGAGCTGAAGGAGGAAGGCGTTCTGGCCGAGCTGCACGAGGAATGGTTCGGCGCGACGCCCGAAGATACGACCTCGACCGTCAAGGTCCTTCCGATGCCGACGCTCGACTGAGCCTGTGCCACCGGGCCGGGGCCCGAGGTCCCGGTTCGTCCGGTATGCCCGCCTGAAGGACATCCATGGATATCTTCGATACCTTTCTGAACGCAGAGGTCTTTCTGCGGACCTGGCCTTTGCTGATCCAGGGGCTCTGGGTCACGGTGCAGCTCGGCGCGGCGAGCATCGTGGCGGGCCTCGTGCTGGGGCTGATCGTGTCGATGATCAGGCTCTACGGGCCGGTTCCGCTGAGGCTTCTGGCACGGCTCTACATCGATATATTTCGCTCGATCCCGCTGCTCGTCCTTCTCATCATCGTCTATTACGCGCTGCCATTCGTGGGCCTGCGCCTCTCGCCCTTCGCCTCGGCGATGACCGCGCTGACGCTGGTCTCCGGCGCCTACACAGCCGAGATCTTCCGCGCCGGGATCGAGGCGATCCCCGGCGGCCAGTTCGAGGCCTCCGCCGCCCTGGGGCTCAGCCACCGCCAGACGATGGTCGACGTGATCCTGCCGCAGGCGGTCAAGATCGTCATCCCGCCGCTCACCAACAACTCGATCAACGTGGTCAAGGACACGGCCCTCGCCTCGGTCGTAGCGATGCCCGATCTGCTCAAGCAGGCGACCCAGGCCCAGGCTCTGGCGGCCAATCCCACACCGCTGATCGGCGCCGCCGTGATCTATATCGCGGTGCTCTGGCCGCTCGTCGCGCTGGTGTCCCGCATGGAGCGCCGGTTCGGCGCAAGGAGCCGCTGAATGCCCGCCTTCGTCAGCATCCGGAACCTGCGCAAGTCCTACGGCACGTTCGAGGCACTGCGCGGCATCGACCTCGAGATCGAGAAGGGCGAGGTGGTCTGCGTGGTAGGTCCCTCGGGCTCGGGCAAGTCCACGCTGATCCGCTGCATCAATAGGCTCGAATCCTTCTCGAAGGAGAGCGAGATCCGGGTGGACGACATCGCCGTCGTGCCGGGCCGGACGCTCGCCAAGGTACGCGCCGAGGTCGGGATGGTGTTCCAGTCCTTCAACCTCTTTCCCCATCTCACGGTGCGCGAGAACGTCATGCTCGCCCCCCGTCGCGTGCGCGGCACCTCTCGCGCCGATGCGGCCTCGCAGGCCGACCGGCTGCTGGCGCGCGTCGGTATCTCCGAGCAGGCCGACAAGTACCCGGAATACCTCTCGGGCGGCCAACAACAGCGCGTCGCAATCGCCCGCGCCCTGGCGATGGAGCCGCAGGTCATGCTCTTCGACGAGCCGACTTCGGCGCTCGATCCCGAAATGGTGGGCGAGGTTCTCGATGTGATGCGGGACCTTGCGGGAACCGGCGTGACCATGATCGTCGTCACGCACGAGATGGGCTTCGCCGCGCAGGTCGCCGATCGCGTGATCTTCATGGATGGCGGCGAGGTGATCGAGACCGGTCCGCCCGGGCAGGTCCTGAGCGCCCCGCGCGAGCCCCGCACCAAGAACTTCCTCAGCGCCGTGCTGAACCACTGACAAGGACAAGCGAGATGACCGACACGACCAAACCGCTGGACATGGAATTCGTCCATAGCCAGTTCCCGGGGCTGCGCGACGACTGGGTGTTCTTCGACAATGCCGGCGGCGCGCAGACGGTGAAGGGGGCGGTCGACCGCATCACCGAATTCCTCTTCGAGCGCAATGTGCAGATCGGCGGAAGCTATCCCGTCTCGCAAGCCGCCGCCGAGGCGCTGATGGCCGGTCGCGAGGCGGGCCGCACGCTCGTCAATGCCGCGCGTCCCGAAGAGATCGTGTTCGGCCCGTCGACCACGGTGCTGCTCCAGACGCTCGCGAGCGCGATGCGCAGCCAGTTGCAGCCGGGCGACGAGATCATCGTCACCATGGCCGACCACGAAAGCAATATCGGACCGTGGGACCGCCTGCGCGAATTCGGGATCGTGGTGAAGGTCTGGCCGCTCCACCATGAGACCTACCGGTTGCGCCTCGAGGATCTCGAACCGCTGATGACCGAGCGGACGAAGCTCGTCTGCGTGACGCATGTTTCGAACATCCTCGGGAAGGTGAACCCGGTCGCCGACATCGCCGCGTTCGTACACGAACGCGGCGCGCGGATCTGCGTCGATGCCGTCGCTTACGCGCCGCACCGGCTGATCGACGTGCGGGCCTGGGATGTCGATTACTACGTCTTCAGCCTCTACAAGGCCTACGGTCCCCATGCCGCGATGATGTACGGCAAGTACGACCTGCTGCGCGAGCTCGACGGGCTCTATCACTATTTCTACGGCAAGGACAAAGTGCCGGGCAAGCTCGAGCCCGGCAACCCGAGCTACGAGCTCGCCTACAGCACCGACGGGATCGTCGACTACCTCGCGGCGCTCGGTGCGCGGCATGGCGGCAGTGGCGACCGCCGGGCCAGGCTCGAAGCAGCCTATGCCGCAATCACCCGCCACGAGGACCGCTTGACCGAGCGGCTGCTGTCCTGGCTGCGCGCGCGCAACGATTGCCGGGTGATCGGCGAAGCGCAAAACGACAACAGCACCCGCGTGCCGACCATTGCCTTCAAGTTCGACGGCATGGATTCCGGCGCCATCGCGCGCGCGATGGACGCCTACGGCATCGCAATCCGCTTCGGCGATTTCCATTCGCGCCGCCTCGTCGAAGATCTGGGCGAGCAGGGCGACAACGGCGTGCTGCGTGTCTCCATGGTCCATTACAACACTGTCGAACAGGTTGACCGTCTGACGGCGGCCCTGTCCGAGATCGTGGAAAAGGCGGCGGCGTAATCGCGACCGCGACATGCGGGCTCGGGCGTGCGGGGCGCACGAGGGCTGCAGCCCCTGCGCGGTGTCATCGCTCCGGCGGCGGAAATCGCTCCACAAACGCCGCGTGGATGTCGCCCGCCGTGGTGATCCAGACGTCGGTCCGCATCGCTGCGATCCGCTGCAATGCCGTCCGCAATCGCCGCAGCCGGTAGGGCTGGCCGACGATATAGGGATGCAGCGCCACCCCCATGACCAGCGGCTGGCGCACCGATTGCTCCAGCCGTTCGTCGAAATCGTCGAGGATCATCTCGGCGAACACCCCGGCGGGATCCTTGCGCGCGACGATCGACGGGATGTCGTTGACCTCCTGCGGATAGGGGATCGCCAGAAGCGGCCCTGCACGGGTCCGCATCCAGACCGGCTGGTCGTCCATGCACCAGTTGAGCGTGTACCGGTATCCCGCCTCCACCAGCAGGTCGGGGGTCGTCAATGATTCCGCGATCCACGGGCTGAGCCATCCGGCCGGCGCGTGGCCCTCCGCTTCGGTCAGGACCCGCGTGGCCTCGTCGATCAGCGCGCGCTCATCGGGTTCGGTCATCGTGCTCTGGCGTTCGCTGTTGGTGCGGCCGTGCCCCGCGATCTCGTCGCCCCGCGCGCGATGCGCGGCCATGAGGTCCGGCGCATAGGCGTACATCGCGGAATTGGCCAGCACCGTCGCGGGAAGATCCAGCGCGTCGAAAAGCTCCAGCAGACGCCATGCGCCGACCCGGTTGCCGTAATCCCGCCAGGCGTAGTTCAGGACGTCCGGCTGCGGTCCACCGGGCGCCAGCTCGGCCCCGAGGCCTTCGCCGAACGCGAAATGTTCGAGGTTGATGCCGAAGTACACGGCCAGGCGTTTTCCGCCGGGCCAGGTAAAATCCGGTCGCCGATTTACAGGAACGTACTCGTACCGACCATGGCCCGGCAGATCGCTCACAGCGGCGGCTCGGCGAGGCCCGCCCGGTCGAGCAGGATCTCGGCACTGTCGTTCCAGACCTCGGTACGGACGATGAGACCGTCCTTGACCGCAAAGAAATCGACGTAGCGGTTGCCGTCGAACGACGTTCCATCCGGCCACGCGCCGAAAAGATGGCCGGTGTTCCAGACATGAACGGCGCCCGAGGCCGGGTCGGGGATCGCGTCCGTGCGGTGAAAGCGCTTCTTCACCCAGGCGTAGCGCCGGGCGTTGAACGCCGGCGGATCCTCGGGGCCCTTCATCTCGCGTCCGCCGGTAAAGACGATCACGCAACCGGGGGCCATGAAGCGGCGCGCGCCCTCGGCATCCCCGGCCATCGAGCATTCGAGATAGCCCTCGACGATGCGTCTCGCCTCCGTCACGCCGTCGTCAGTCATCCTGTCATCTCCGGTTCCTCTGGTGCCGGCGGGGTCAGCGCCAACAGTGTCGAACGTTGGCGGAAGTCGAACGGTGGTTGCGCGGTGCGGTCAAGCACCGGTCGACAAATCATGCCGGTTCGGTCGGAGGAGTGAGGTGTGTTTCGCAGCAAAGGGCGCGGGAGCGCCTAAATAGCGATCATAAGCCTACTGAATGTGCCATTCGATCGCGCAAATGGCATTTCGGCTCTCTCAAAAAGCCGTTTGCTGCGGCAAACGCGGACCCCGCCGGCATAGCGTCGGGCCTGAACGAGGGCGGAGCGTACATGTCCGGGGAAAACGATGTCGAACTGGTTTCCGTCACCAAACGGTACGGATCCGCGTTGGCGGTCGACGCGATCGACGTGAGGATCCGCGGCGGGCAATATTGCTGCCTGCTGGGCCCGTCGGGTTGCGGCAAGTCCTCGACCCTGCGGATGATCGCGGGGCATGAATCCATTTCCGACGGTGACATCCTGATCGGCAACCGTCGCATCAACGAAGATCCGCCCGCCAAGCGCGGCACGGCGATGATGTTCCAGAGCTACGCGTTGTTTCCGCATCTTGATACGGTCGAGAACGTGGCCTTTTCGCTGAAGATGCAGGGCGCGCGCAAGGACGAGCGGCGAAGCCGTGCGATGGAGATGCTCGAGCTCGTCTCGATGACCGACTACGCCGACCGCAAACCCGACCAGCTTTCGGGCGGACAGCAGCAGCGCGTCGCGCTGGCGCGCGCATTGATGACGCGGCCCTCGGTCCTCCTGCTCGACGAGCCGCTCTCGGCGCTCGACCCGTTCCTGCGCGGTCGGATGCGTGCGGAGCTGAGGCGCATCCAGCGCGAGCTCGGCATCATCTTCATCCATGTCACCCACAGCCAGGAAGAGGCGATGGCGCTGGCCGATGTCGCGGTGGTGATGAAGGACGGCCATATCGTGCAGGAGGGCCATCCGCGGGAAATCTTCAACCGCCCCGCGACCGCCTTCGTGGCGCGGTTCATGGGCGGGCACAACGTGCTCGAGCTCGACGGGCGAACCGTCACGCTGCGCTCCGACGCGATCCGGCTGAGCCGCGATGCGGGCTCGGGCCAGCGCCGCGCGACGATACGCGAGGTCGAGTATCAGGGGCCGCAGGTTCACCTGAACCTCGCCACCGAGCGCGGCGAGGAGATGGCCGCCATCCTGCCCGAACGCACCTACTTCGCCGACCCCTTCGCCCCCGGCGACGCGGTCGGCGTCATCTGGACGCAAGAGGACGTCCATCAGGTCAGGCCCTGACCGGGCCGCACGAAGAACCAGCAGAGAGGACATTCCCCATGACGACCCGTCGAACGTTCCTGAAAGGCGCGACCGCGCTCGGAGCGACGAGCCTTGCCGCGCCCTACGTCCACGCCCAGGAGGCGGTGACGCTGCGCTACCTGTCCACGGCCGTGAACCAGTCCCCCGCCATCGCCCAGAAGGCGAGCGAGGATCTGGGCATCAACATCGAATACATCGCGGTCACGACCGACGACGTGGCCCGTCGGGTCATTACGCAGCCGAACTTATTCGATCTGGTGGATACCGAGTATTTCGCGCTGCCGAACCTCGTCCCGTCGGGCAACCTCAAGGGCATGGACGCGAACCGCATCGATCGCGCCGACCAGATCGCGAGCGTCATCCGCGAAGGAACGGTGGACGGCCAGATGGTCGGCACCGACGGGACCGCGCCGTTCGAGGTGCTTTATCTCGAAGAAGAGACCGGGCAATCCTTCGCCAGCGATCCCTCCCGCTGGATCACGCTGATCCCGACGACCTACAATGCGGATACCCTCGGCATCCGACCGGATCTGATCGACGGCGAAGTGAATTCGTGGGCCGCGCTTCTCGATCCGAAATTCGCGGGCAAGACGGCGATCCTCAACATCCCGTCCATTGGCATCATGGACGCGGCGATGGCGATCGAGGCGACAGGCGAGATCACCTACGGCGACAAGGGCAACATGACCCGCGAGGAGATCGACTTCACGATCGACAAGCTGATCGAGGCCAAGCGGGCGGGCCAGTTCCGCGCTTTCTGGTCGAACTTCAACGAAAGCGTGAACCTGATGGCGAGCGGCGAGGTGGTGATCCAGTCGATGTGGTCGCCCGCCGTCACGGCCGTCCGCACGCAGGGCATCGCCTGCAAGTACCAGCCCCTCAAGGAGGGCTATCGCGCCTGGGCGTCGGGCTTCGGCCTTCCGCGCACGCTCGACGGGCGCAAGGAGGACGCGGCCTACGAGTTCATCAACTGGTTCCTGTCGGGCTGGGCCGGCGCGCATCTGTCGAAGCAGGGCTACTACCCCGCCGTGCTCGGCACGGCGAAAGAGTATATGGAGCCCTACGAATGGGCCTATTGGTACGAGGGGGCCGAGGCCGAGCAGGACATCATGTCTCCCTCGGGCGATCTTCTCGAACAGGCCGGCGCGGTGCGCGACGGCGGCTCTTACGAGGAGCGCATGGGCTCGGTCGCGTGCTGGAACGCCGTCATGGACGAAAACCAGTACATGGTCCGCAAATGGAACGAGTTCATCGCGGCGTGACGAACGCCGTCAATACCGGGGCAGGGCGCGCCGCGCGCCCCGCCCGTACGCGCCGCAACCCCTTTGCGGGGACCGGCGGCGCGCTGGCCCTCGCCCTGCCGATGTGGCTGGTCTTTGCGCTGTTCTTCCTGCTGCCGCTCGCCGTCACCGTGATCGTCAGCTTCTGGGAGTTCACCCAGTATTCCATCGAGCCCGCCTTCATCCTGCGCAATTACGCGGATCTCTTCGACGGTTGCCTCGAGGATCTGCCCTATCTCTGCACGACGCTGAAAACCTATCTGTCGACGTTGAAGTTCTGTTTCCTCGTCTGGCTCACGACGCTGATCCTGGGCTTCACGATCGCCTATTTCCTCGCCTTCCACGTGCGTACCCTGCCGATGCAGGTGACGCTCTTCCTGATCTGCACGATCCCGTTCTGGACCTCAATCGTGATCCGCATGATCGCCTGGATTCCGCTTCTGGGACGCAACGGGCTGGTCAATCAGGCTCTGATCGGGATGGGGGTCACCGACGCGCCTCTCGAATGGCTGCTCTATTCGGATTTCTCGGTGATCCTTGCGCTGACGCATCTCTATGCGCTCTTCATGGTGGTCCCGATCTACAACTCGATGATGCGCATCGACCCTGCCCTGATCGAGGCGGCGGTGGATTCGGGCGCGAGCGGGTTGCAGACCCTGACCAACGTGATCGTGCCCCTTGCCAAGCCCGGCATCATCATCGGGTCGATCTTCGTGGTGACGATCGTGATGGGAGACTTCCTGACCATCGGAATCATGGGCGGCCAGCAGATCGCCAGCGTCGGCAAGCGGATCCAGACCGAGATCCAGTACCTGCAGTTCCCCATCGCCGCGGCGAACGCCGTCATGCTGCTGGTGGCGGTGATGCTGGCGATCTCGGCGCTGCTGCGCATGGTCGATATCCGGAAGGAGCTCTGACATGACGGACGGTTCCCGGCCGCGGTCGTTCTACGTGCTCGCGGCATTCTTCACCCTGTTCGCGCTGTTCCTCTGGGGACCGCTCTTCGCCATCGTCGCGCTGTCGTTCCAGGGACCGGATGGCGGGCTGGTCTTTCCGATGAACGGATTGTCGCTGCACTGGTTCAGGGTCCTGTGGTCGGGTCAGGGCTCGGTCGACATCTCGGGCGCGTTCTTCCGCTCGTTCCGGCTGGCACTGGTCGTGATGGTCCTCACCGTGGTGATTTCGGTTATGGCGGGCCTTGCCTTCCGCCACCGCTTTCCGGGCGCGATGCTGCTTCTCTATGTCGCCATCGCAAGCCTGATCGTACCGTCGATCGTCGTGTCGCTGGGCATCGGGCTGGAGTTTCGCCTGATCGACGGCTGGATCAAGACATGGCCCTTCGATTGGGTCCAGCGGAGCTTCGTGACGCTTTTGGGAACCTTCACCAGCGGCCTGGGTGCGCATCTCACATGGACGCTGCCATTCGGCCTGCTGATCATGTTCGCCGTCTTCAACCGCTTCAATCCCGCCTACGAGGAAGCGGCGCGCGACCTCGGCGCCTCGAGATGGCAGACCTTCCGTTTCGTGACCCTTCCGATCATCGCGCCCTTCCTGATCGGGGTCGCGGTCTTCGGTTTCACCCTGTCGTGGGACGAACTCGCCCGGTCGAGCCAGGTGATGGGATCGTCCAACACCCTGCCAATGCAGCTCGCCGCGCTCACGACAACCGTGACCACCCCCGAGATCTATGCGCTGGCGACGGTCACGACGGGGGCGTCCCTGGCGCTCGTCGCGATCCTGCTCGGCATCGCATGGGTGCTGCGGCGCCGGCAGGGGAGGGGATGATGCGTCTTCACGTCGTCAATCCCAACGCGACCGAGCGCATGACCGAGACCATAGCCGTCGCCGCGCGCGCCGTCGCCGGCCCCGATGTCGAGATCGCGGTCAGCACGAACCGGGCCGGTCCCGCCTCGATCGAGGGTCCGGTGGATGGCGCACGGGCGGTGCCGGGCCTTCTGGACCTTATCGCGACGACCGAAGCCGACGCCCATGTAATCGCCTGCTTCGACGACACGGGGCTCGAGGCTGCGCGGGTCCTCACCCGACGCCCCGTGGTGGGCATCGGCGAGGCCGCCTGCATCCACGCGACACAGCTGGCGCACCGGTTCGTCGTGGTGACCTCCGCGCCGATCTCCGTTCCCGTGATCGAGGACAACTTCGTGCGGACCGGCTTGATGGGGCGTTGCGCGGAGGTGCGCGCAGCCGGCGTCGCGGTGCTGGCGATCGGGCAGCACGACGCGAATGACGATCCCGTCGCGCGCGCCATCCGCCAGGCGGCGGCGGACCATCCCGGCGCGGCGCTGGTCCTGGGATGCGCGGGGATGGCGGACCTTGCGCGGGCCCTGTCCGCAGAGCTCGGCCGTCCGGTGATCGACGGGGTCGCCGCCGCGATCGGCCTTGCCACCGGGCTGGTGCGCTCCGGGGGGTGATCGCATGATCCGCGTCATGACCGAGGCGGACCTCGCGATCGCGCTCGGCTGGGCGCAGGCCGAGGGCTGGAACCCGGGGCTGCGCGACGCCACGCTCTTCCATCGCGCCGACCCGCAGGGATTTCTGGTTGTCGACGATCCGGCGGAGGGGCCCGCCGCGTCGATCTCCATCGTTGAAGTCGGCCCGGCGCACATGTTCCTGGGGCTCTTCATCTGCCGCGAGGATCTGCGCAAGCGTGGCTTTGCCGGACCGCTCTGGCAGGCCGCCATGGCGCGCGGATGCGAGGTCTCGATCGGATTGGACGGCGTCGTCGCCGAACAGGCGCGCTATGCGGCGCGAGGGTTCCGGGCCACCCATCGGACCGTTCGCCATGCGGGACGCGTACCGATCGCTCCCGCCGATGCCGGCAGCCGGCCCGCCATGACGTCCGATATGGCGGCGATGCTCGCCCTCGACCGCGCGGCGACAGGCTTTTCGCGCGATGCCTTCCTGCGGCCCTGGATGAGTGCGGCGCCGGACAGGCTCGTTCGCGTGGTCGATGGCGTCGATGGTTTGAGCGCCGCAGGTGCCATGCGCCAATGCCACGAGGGATGGAAGATCGGCCCGCTCCACGCGACATCCCAAGACGCCGCCACCCGCCTGTTGTCCGATCTCGCGTGTCTTGCCGAAGGGCGGCCCATCATGATCGACACGCCCGAAGTCACGCCCGGAGCGGCGATGCTTGCGCGCCATCTGGGTCTCAAGCCGGTGTTCGAGACCGCCAGAATGTGGCGTGGCTCCCCGCCCCGTCGACACGTCGGTCTGGAATACGGCTCGGCCAGTCTCGAACTGGGATGAGAGCAGACGCGACCGCTCCCACGGTTGCATTGCCCCTGTCCGCCGTCGCATTGCCGACGGGCAGGGCGCTTCATTCAGGCGAGCAGCGCACCTGAGGTGCGGGCCGGCCGCCTGCGGCGGAGCGCGGCCACAAGGGCAAGGCATCCCATGAGGAGTGGAAGTGCCGCGGGTAGCGGTACGGGCGCGAGGCGAATAACGCTTCCGTCGGTCGGGGAATTGCCGTTGATTGAGACATAGAAATCCCCGTCTGCGCCGACGGCGAGCGATGTGGGCGTTTCGAGACTGCCGAAGAGGAGCTTCGGAGCGCCATTCGCACCTATGGCATAGAGGGCCCCTGTCGTGCCGGGTGCCAGCAGACTGTCACTGTCGAGTTCCAGCGCATACAAGCTGCCGTCGAGGCCGAACGCGACGTCGATGATATTCGTCAGCCCGTCAGCCAGGACCGAAAGCGTATTTCCGTCGAGCCCAAAGATCTGCGCCACGTTCGCCGGGAAAGGGAAGCCCGTCAGCTGTCCGAATGCCAGCGCGCCATCCGGGCCCAGGGCGGCCCCCGTCGGCACGGCCTGGTATGTGGGGCCCCCGAGGCCCGGAAAGAGTGGATTGACGGTGGGCGGCAGCACGGCGGCGGTGCGTGTGGCGCCGGTGCCGTCGATGGCCAGCACATCGTTGCCGCCCGCATCGGTGACGAGAAATCCGTCACCCAGCGCGGCGAGACCGAAGGGGTTGCTGTCGGTTCCCGTGCCGTCGGGGTTATTGTCGGCCTCGTGGCGCGCGACATCCGCGATGCTCGTGGCCGTGCCGTTCTCGATCTTGACGAGTGTACCCAGAAGGTTCGCCCCTTCCTCGCCGGCGAGGGTCACGTCGCGTGCATCTGAATCGGCACCGAGACCGATCAACGCATGCAAGGCGCCATTCCCGCCGAATGCCAGATCCTGCGGCCCGGTCGCCGCGGCTCCGGATGACCCTGCGAGCGAGGGCAAACCGGTGACGATGCGTTGCTGCGAGCCGTTCCGGAGGCGCGTGATGGCGCCGCTGCTGCCGTAGGATTGCTGCTCTCCGCTTCCGGCGACGATCGTGGGGCCATCACCGCCACGTCCCGCCTCGGCGACGTATAGGGACGCATCCGGCCCGAAGGCGAGCCCGCGCGGATTGACCAGCCCGCTCATCACCGTTTCCTCGAACCGCAGGGTCGCCGCCGCCGCAACGCTCGGAAGGGTCAGCGCCGCCAGGATGATCAGCGTCCCCCCGATGGTCCATTGCCGTCCCGCAGCCGACGACATTCGGCCGAATAGCCGTTCCTCAGACATTTCCTTTCTCCCCCGATTTGATTGACCCTACGTCAATCTGATGTCCCGATTTGCGGCTGCTGCGGCAAACCTGTCAATTTCTTTCCCCTACCGGTCCCGCAATGGGCCGATGCATCGGTGGTTCGGCACTTTCCAATGCCCGGAAAGACGGCAATGAGCGTGGGCAATCATTCGCTCCGCGACGCGGCGCCGGGAGCGGTCGCATTCTCGTATGGCGATGTGCAGTCCGGCCGAATCGGCGGCGCTGTGGCTTCGGACGGCGATCTCGTGCACGAGCACACTCTCCCCCGCCTCGACGCGAATGCAATTCAGCCCGGTTGGAACTCGATGGCGCCGGTCATGTAGCCCACGGCATCCGCCGGCGAGCACTGGGCCGGATCGAGAACGCAAAGACGCCGGCCCAACCTGTGCACGTGGATCCGGTCTGCAACGTCGAACACGTGCGGCATGGAATGGCTGATCAGGATGATCGAGATGCCGCGATCGCGAATGTCGCGGATGATCTGCAGCACCTGCCGCGATTCCTTGACGCCGAGTGCGGCGGTGGGCTCGTCGAGGATGATCACCTTCGAGCCAAACGCCGCCGCGCGGGCGACCGCCACCCCCTGTCGCTGACCTCCCGAGAGCGTCTCGACCGGCTGGCGGATGTCCTGGATCGTCATGAGTCCCAGTTCCCGCAGCTCGTCCCAGGCCGCGCGGTTCATTCTCTCCTGGTCGAGCATGCGCAAGACCGAGCCCATCACGCCTCCCTTGCGCAGCTCCCGCCCCATGAAGATATTCTCCGTGATCGACAGGGACGGCGACAGGGCGAGATCCTGATACACCGTCTCGATCCCCAAGGCGCGTGCGGCCTTGGTATTCGCGATGCGCACCTCGCGCCCGTCCATGGTTATGGTGCCGCTGTCGGGCATGACGGCACCCGACAGCGCCTTGATCAGCGTCGACTTGCCCGCGCCGTTGTCGCCGATCACGGCGAGCACCTCGCCCGCCCGCAGATCGAAATCGACGCCGTCCATGGCGACGACGCGGCCGTAATTCTTGCGCAGGCCCTCGGCCGTCATCACCGGATCGGAACTCATGCCGCGGCCCTCCGCACCAGATGGTCGAAGCCCACGGCGACGATGATGAGCACTCCGATCAGCAGATAGGTCCATTGCGGGTCCGCGCCGGCCATGCGCAGGCCCATCGAGAACACGCCGACGATCAGCGCGCCGAAAAGGCTGCCGATCACGCTGCCGCGCCCGCCGAACAGGGACGTTCCGCCGATCACGACGGCAGTGATCGTCTCGATATTCGTCAACTGGCCCGCCGTGGGTGACACCGACCCGAGCCGCCCGATCAGCGCCCAGCCCGCGAAGCCGCAGATCAGCCCCGATCCGGCATAGACCGTCAAAAGGATATGCCGCGCCCGCACGCCCGCGAGTTCGGCCGCGCGCGGATCGTCCCCCACCGCATAGACGTGCCGGCCCCATGCGGTGCGGGTAAGCAGATAATGCACAATGGCCGCGAGGATCAGCATGGCGATGACGCCGTAGGTGAAGACCGCCCCGCCGATCTGGATGTCGCGACCGAAGTACTGGAGTATCGGCGCTTGTTCGGCGATATCCTGCGAGCGGATCGTCTCGTTGCGGGAATAGAGAAAATTCGCCGCGAGAACGATCTGCCACATGCCGAGGGTGACGATGAAGGGCGGCAATCTCACGATCGCCACGAGGATGCCCGAGACGAGCCCGCAAGCGGTCCCGAAGGCAAGGCCGATGACGATCGAGATTTCCGGCGGCAATCCGTACCGGAAGGTGCATTGCCCCATGACCACCGACGAGCACACCATGATCGCGCCCACCGACAGATCGATGCCCGCCGTCAGGATCACGAGGGTCTGGGCAATCGCCACGATGCCCACGATCATCACCTGCTGCATGACGAGCGTCAGCGTGAACGGCGAAAAGAACCGCGCGCCCAGCACCAGCCCGAACACGACGATCGATGCGGTGAGCACGGCAAGCGGAATGATCGCCGGGTGCGTGTGGATGAAGTAGATCGCCCGCTCCGACGCGCCGCGCCGCCGCCGGGCGAATTGCGCAAAGCCCTCTGCGCCGGTTGACGACGTTTTGGTTTGCGGTGCCTCGTCCGCCATCACTTCCCCCTCACTTCGTTCGGGCCGGGCGAAGTCGTCGCCCGGCCCGGAGTCGCGCGCCCGGACAGTCAGCCCCAGCAGATCTCGCTCGCTTCTTCGGGCGTGATCGATTCGACGCCGTCGACCGGCGAGCCGGTGACGAGGTTCACGCCGGTATCAAAGAAATCCTTGCCCTCCGTCGACTCGATGGGCGCATCCTCCCTTACCGCCGCGGCGATCGCCTCGATCCCCTGCGACGCCATGCGTAGCGGATATTGCTGTGCCGTGGCGTCGATCACGCCGTCCTTCACGTTCTCGATTCCGGGGCATCCGCCGTCGACGGCAACGACCATCACGTCCTCCGACCGTCCGAGCGAGCGCAGCGCTTCGTAGGCGCCCGCCGCGGCCGGTTCGTTGATGGCATAGACCACGTTGATCGACGGGTCCTTCTGGAGCAGGTTCTCCATCCCGGTGCGCCCGCCTTCCTCGCTGCCTTGCGACACGTCGTTGCCCGAGATGCGCGGGTCGTCCTCGTCGCCCCAGACGTCCGGATCGGCCAGGTCGATCCCGAGACCGTCGAGAAAGCCCTGGTTGCGCAGGACGCCGACGCTCGACTGGCTGACGAGCCCGTTCAGGAGCCCGATCCGTGCATCGTCCAGATCGTCGCCAAGCTGCGCTTTGGTCCATTCGCCTATGGCCTGTCCCGCGGCGAAATTGTCGGTCGCGAATGTCCCGTCGGCGGCGTCGATGGGGTCGAGCGGCGTGTCGAGCGCGATCACGATGATCCCGGCATCTTGCGCCTGCCTGACCGTAGAGACGATCCCGCGCGTATCGGACGGAACCAGAAGGATGCCGTCGACGCCGTTGGCGATGCATGTCTCGATCGCGGCGATCTGGCTTTCGCTGTCTCCGTCGATCCGCCCGGCATAGGTGTTGAGCGTGACGCCCAGTTCCTCGGCCTTCTGGATCGCGCCTTCTTTCATCGCGACGTAGAACGGGTTGGTATCGGTCTTGGTGATGAGGCAGGCAGAAACGTCCTGCTGCTGCGCCGCGCCAGCCAGCGGCGCCAGACCCAGCAGCAGAGCGGCACTTCCGATCAATACGGTGGTTCTCATGAATTTTCCTCCCTTCGATGCAGGCACAACAGGATCCCGAGACCCTGCATCCCCTCCTGCCGGCATCGGGCGGGCGGGTGCCTCGATGACTTTGGCGCGCCTCCTGCCGGTGCGATCAGCCTATGTTTGCCGGGAATGATTGCAAGATTTTCCCGTTTGCGCAGGAATTTGCAGCTACGCGTCGGCGGCGACCTCCGAGAGCAGAAGCCGGGCCGTTTCGGTATCCGTGGCAAGCGCCGTGACGAGACGCCCCGTCAGCGCGGCCCGCAGGGCAGGGATCTTCTCGGTCCCGAGGGCGATCCCGACGCGCACGGGCACGTTGCGAAGCTGCTCGAACGTGATCGAGATCGTGCGATCCTCGAAAACGGGAATGGCCTCGCCCTGCGCATTCACGAACCTGGCGCAGATCGTTCCGACCCCGCCCTCGCGCGCGATCTGCGCGAGCTGGGCGGCACTGAAGAGCCCGTCTCGCACCGTCGAGGATTCCGGCGAGAGCGAGCCGATCCCGACCACCGCGATATCGAGCCGCGCATAGAGGTCGTTGAGGACGCGGAACGCTTCGGAGCCGCGCAGCGCATCGAGCATTGCCTCGGAATCGAGCAGGGCGGGCAGGGGCATGACCCGGGCGCGCCCTCCGGTCGCCTGGGCGAACTGCCGGCAAATCTCGGCGGTGTGGCTTGCCTCCTCGGCCTGTCCGACGCCGCCGATCAGCGTCACCACGTCGGTGCCGAGCGTTTCCATCCTCGGCATCTCGGCGGTCAGGGCGGCCATGCTGTCGCCGTTCGACACCCCGACCATCGCGCCCTCGGCGATACGGGCGACGATCGCCCGTCCGGCGGCGCTTCCCAGCACCCGCAGCGTCGCATCCGAGGACTCCTGGGTCTGCACCACGACCGCTTCCTCGAGCCCGAACGCGGATTGAAGCTCCCGCTCGATCCTTAGATCGCGATAGGCGCTTTCGACGACCCGGACCTCGATCAATCCGCGTTCGACCGCCTGGGCGAGATAGCGGCTTACCGTGGCGGCGGAAACACCGAGCGATTTCGCGATCTGGCCCTGCGACAGGTTCCCCTCGTAGCGCATGCGCGCGGCCTTGATGATCGTGGCAAGGGCACGGTTGGGGCGGGGCATGAGCTCAGCGATCCAGTTCTGCGAAGGTAGGCGACAATCCGGCATAGAGTCGTCGGAACGCTTGCAGCCGGGGCGCATAAGCTTCGTGGCGCGCGGGATCGGGATCGAACCGCCTGTCCGACGGTAGCGCGGGACAGCAATCGGCGACCCGCGCGCCCGTGGCCGCGGCACGCGCCAATCGTGCGGCGCCGAGGGCAGGACCCACGTCCGCGTTTCGCGGCCGAACGAGGGCCGTTCCGAGCACGTCCGCGATGATCTGACAGAAGAATGGCGACCGGGTGCCACCGCCCACCATAGAGACCGTTCGGGGCAATCCGTCCAAAGCTGCCACGCCATCGGCGAGCGAAAAGGCGACCGCCTCCAACATCGACAATGCAAGCTCCCATCGCGCGGTGCTGGCCGACATTCCGACGAAGGCGCCGCGCGCCGACGGATCGTCATGCGGCGTGCGCTCGCCCGAGAGGTACGGGAGGGCCAAAATGGTCCCGGGCCCTGCATACCGCGCCTCGACCTCGTCGATCATCTCTGACACCCCGCCGTAGCCGAGCCATCCAGCCGCACGTTCCAGCGCGCTGGTCCCGTTCAGCAACGCGGCCATGTCGTACCATGTGCCGGGCGCGACGTGAGCGTGGTTGTGCACCATCCGCTCCGTGCGGGGGGCGTAGGATGCGCGGCAAACGAAGACCTGGGCCGAGGTCCCGAGCGAGATCATCGCGTCTCCGTCCGTGACGACCCCGATCCCGGCCGCGCCCGCCGCCACATCGCCTGCCCCGGCGGCGACCGGGATCCCGGGCGGCAATCCGAAGCGGCGGGCCAGATCGGCGTCGAGATACCCGGCCGGGCTGCCGGAAGGGATGATTTCCGGGCGACCGAGATCCGGCACACCGCATGCCGCGAAAGCATCATCCGCCCAATCCCATGCGTCCTGATCGAAGAGCCAGCTTCCCGCGGCGTCGGTCGGATCGGTCGCGAGCCGCCCGGTCAGATGCTTGCGCAGGTAATCCTTGGGAAAGGCGAGCCACCTCGCATGCTCGAGCGCGGCGGGATCGTTTCGCCGCGTCCACAGCAGTTTTGGCGCGGTGAGGCCAGGCATCGGCATTACGCCCATCCGCTCCGAGAGGCCGCTATGCGCCAGTTCCCGGGTCTCCGCCGAAGCCCGGAAATCGTTCCACAACGAGGCGGGCCGCACGGCCTTTCCCGATGCGTCGAGCAGCAGCAGCGCGTGCATGTGCCCCGAAAGACCGATCCCCCGGACCGTCCCCATGGCATCGGGATGCGCGGCCTGCAACTCGGCGAGTGCCGCCTCGAACGCCACGAGCCAGTCGTCGGGGCGTTGCTCCACGTGACCGCGGGCGGGATAGAGGGTTTCCATCGGCGCGCGCGCGGTGGCATGGGTCATGGCCATGCCGTCGGAAAGCGCGAGCTTGATCGACGATGTGCCGAGATCGACGCCGAGATACATGCCCGAAACTCCCGTGATCTCTCTGCACCCGGCGGCTGGCGACCGCGGGCCCCGGGGGCGTTACCTGCCCAGACGCGCCGATATTTCTCTTGCCAAACGCTCAGCAGTCAAGCCCGTCGCCTCGTAGACCTGCGGCCCCGGCGCCGAGAGACCGAAATCGTCGAGCCCGAAGGCGCGCTCCTTCCGGCCCACGTAGTCGGACCAGCCCATGCGCGATCCCGCCTCCACCGAGAACCGCGGCGCGGAACCGAGCACCGCATCGCGGGCCACGGACCCGAGCGCGTCGAAAAGCTCCCAGCTCGGCATCGATACGACGGCAAGCGCGATGCCCCGCTCCTCCAGAAGCGCGCGTACCTCCATGGCCAGCGCCACCTCGGTCCCGGTCGCAAGCAACGTCGCGTCGCGGCCGCCCGCCGGTTCGGCGAGGACATATCCGCCGCGCCGCGCCGGCATGTCCGGCGCAGGGTCCCGCCGCGATTGCGGCGTCTTCTGGCGCGACAGGATCAGCGCCGAGGGCCCGTTCCGTCGCACCGCGTCGAGCCAGCATTCGGCCGTTTCGACGGCGTCAGCGGGACGATAGACGGCAAGCCCCGGAATCGCGCGCAATGCCGCGACCTGCTCGATCGGCTGGTGGGTCGGCCCGTCCTCTCCGACGCCGATGGAATCGTGGGTGAAGACGAAGATCACCTTCAGCTTCATCATCGCCGCCAGCCGGATCGCGGGCCGGCAATAATCGCTGAAGGTCAGGTAGGTCGCGCCATAGGGGACGAGCCCGCCATGCGCCGCGATCCCGTTCATCGCGGCGGCCATCGCATGTTCGCGAATGCCATAGGTCATGTGTTGACCCGCAAAGCCGGCCTCGCCCGTCGTGGTCATTCCCTCGGCAAGGGAAAGGACGCTGCCGGTGAGATCGCCCGACCCCCCGAACAGCCGTTCGGGCATGACGCCGAAGATGATCCCCGCCGCGCGCCGGCCCGATGCCCTCGTGGGCTCGGTCCTGGGATCGGCCACCAGTTCCGCGATCTTCGCCTGCATGGCGCCGTCAAGTTCTTCGGGCAGGATACCCGACTGGGCGTCCTCGAACGCGGCCTTTCTCGGATGTCCGGCGAGCCGGCCTTCCCAGTCCTGGCGCGCAGTGCGGCCCCTTGTGCCGCAGGCTCGCCACGCATCCACGATCTGCGCTGGGACATGGAACGGTTCCGCGCCCCAGCCAAGCGCCTCGCGCAGCCCCGCGGCCTCCTCCGGGCCGAGCGGCGCACCGTGCACCACGCTCTTTCCGGCCTTGGTCGGCGCGCCATGGCCGATCCGTGTCTTCGCCGCGATGACCACGGGCCTGTCGCTGCTGCGGGCCGTCGCAAAGGCGGACCGAATTTCATCGACGTCGTGACCGTCTATCGCGACCGTGCCCCAATTCGCGGCCCGGAAGCGGTCGAGATGCCGCTCGCTGGTCGAAAGGGCGGTCGCGCCATCGATGGTGGTTGAATTGTCGTCGAAGACAAGCGTCAGGTTCGAAAGGCCCAGATGCCCGGCGAGCGAGATCGCCTCCTGCGCGACCCCCTCCATCAGGCAGCCATCGCCGCAGAAGACGTAGGTCCGGTGATCCACCAGATCGGACCCCCAACGTGCCGCAAGCAGTCGCTCGGCCAGGGCCATCCCCACCGCCGTCGCAAGCCCCTGTCCCAGCGGCCCGGTCGTCGTCTCCACGCCGGGCGGCTCGCCCCGTTCCGGATGCCCGGTCGCGCGGGATTCGAGTTGACGGAACCTCTTGATGTCGTCGAGCGGCATTCCCGCATAACCGGTCAGATGCAGGAGGCTGTATTGCAGCATCGATCCATGCCCGTTCGACAGCACGAACCGGTCGCGATCGGGCCAGGCGGGGTCGCCGGCATCATATTTCAGAACCTCGGAGAACAGCACCGTCGCGATATCCGCCATGCCGAGTGGCATGCCGGGATGCCCCGACTGTGCCGCTTCGACCGCATCGACCGACAGGATCCGGATGGCGTCGGCCATCTGCTTCGTGGTGACCTTATCGTTTCGATGATCCGACATGACGCGCCGCCCTCTTTCGCCAAAGGTAAGGACTACACCTGAGCATCGATGGAATATTTATGCAAATTGCGATGATTTCCGCAATTTATTGCAACTGGTATCGGGTCATCGGCCTGAAGGAACGATCAGATGCGCGCCTTCGTCCGGCAGAAATTCAGTCCGAGCGTGCTTCGCCGCCGGGGCTTTCCTCGTCAAGGTAGCGCCGGACATATGTTTCCCGGACCAGCGTCAGCCCCAAGGCCGCCAGCGGCGTGGCGAGCGCGAGGCCGATGAGACCGAAGAGCACGCCGAGAAGCAGTTGCATCGATATGATCAGGGCAGGCGGAAGCGATACGCGTTCCTGCTGGATAAGGGGCGTGATCGCGTAGCTCTCGAGGGCTTGGACGCCCGTATAGACAGCGACGACCAGCAGGGCCGTTGTCGGGCCATCCGACAATCCCAGCAGGATGGCCGGTACCGCGGCGATGATCGGTCCGATATTGGGAATGAAGGCGAGCAGAGCGGCGATAAGGCCAAGGATCGGCGCCAGCGGCACGCCGATCAGCCACAGACCGAGGCCTGTCAGTGTTCCCACGACCGTCATCGCGATCAACTGAGCCACGAGCCAGTTCCGCAACGTCTCGGCCGCCTTGTGCAGAACGTCCTGCCCGTCGCGCCGCGCGGACGGCGCGAGAAGGCACACAAGACCCTTGCGATAGGTATAGGGATCGAGTGCCACGTAGAGCCCGATGAAGAGCATGATAACGAAGTTGCCGAGCGCTCCGAAGGTGGTCGCCACGGCACTCGCGGCGGCACCCTCTCCGCCATTCGCCATGAGCGCGCTCGGACGCGCGCGTTCGATCAGCTTCTCACCCCAGGCGTAGTTGTCCAGGTGGGTGCGAATGCTCTCGATTGCCGAGGGAAGTTCTTCAGCCAACCGCTCGAACTGCTCCGCAGCGGCCGGCGCGAAAGCAAGCAAGGCGCCCGCGAGCGACAGAACCACCAGCAATACGAAAAGGCCGATCCCGAAGCCGCGCCTTATGCCGAGATGCCGGGCGAGCCACTGTCCCCCGCCGCCGAAGAACACGCCGAAGAGAAGTCCCGCGAAGACTACCAGAAGAACATCCGGTGCGAAGATAACGAGCAGCGTAATTGCCGTCGCCAAAACGAAGACAGACATCCGGCCGGGGCCGGGCGGAACGACCCGTGTCACAGTCTCGGGGGTGGGCTTGCGCGTCAAACGGTTGTCGGGTCCGATAGGAAATGGATGTTGTACGCCAAGTGGATGATAGACATTGGCCGGGTGGAATTCCGTCGCGAGGTCAGAGGTGTCCCGGACATTACTAGCGAACCCAGTTTATCGCATCCCAGTTTAACATGAGCCACGGTTTCAGAACTCAGCATTGCAGCCAAATAGATGCGTCCTGCCGCATGGTCAAACGCCGACGTGACCACTGTGAGCGCAGTTCACGCCGACGCTTGTAACGTGTTCCGAGAATTCACCGTTCTTATTTTTTGTTCCGAAAAGCTTCCTTCAGCTTGCCGATTCCCTGCTGGAGCTTCCCTTCGGCCTGATCCGCCTGGCCGCTCCGCTCGACATCCTTGTCGCCCGTGGCCTTGCCGACCGTTTCCTTGGCCGAGCCTGCAACGTCCTTGGTCTTTCCCTTGGTGCGATCTTCGTCCATTTGGCTTCTCCTCATGGAAGTTATGGTCGTTAACGCCGCTACACGGAGGGATGTTCCTCGCCTGCTCCTGCGGTTGCCGGAGAGAAACCGCAGCCGACCCCTACGACCCGAGGAACCGTGACGGCAAGCGGCCGATCCGACGCCGCATCTTGCGCCAGCGGCTCGACGGACGCTCGGGGTCCAGAAGCTGGTTCTCCCCCAGAATGGAGTCCTCCACCTCGTTGAGTTCCGGCGCTTCGAAAGGCACCAGCGATCGCCCGTCGGTCCGCAATGTTTCGATCGTCTCGATCAGGGAGCCCGTGCGGGCAAACTCCGCCTCGAACACCTCGTTCTTGAGCCCCAGATGCTCGGCCAGAAGGTCGTCGCGGATCCCAGTAATCATCCGCGAAAGCCGCGCGGCGTCGGTCCCTGTTTCGGGCGCCTCGACGGACAGGTCACATTCCGTATCGAAACCGAGGGAGCGGTTGTTGAGGTTCGACGAGCCCACCTTCAGCAGCCGGTCGTCCACGACGAGCACCTTGGCGTGCACGTAGATCGGCTTTCCGCCCGTGGTCACCGGCGTATACATCCGGAACCGCCTGTGCCGGTCCGATTTCGCGAGTTCCTGCATGAGCCGGCTCCGGGAAGAGCCCATCACCTCTTCTTCGAGCCATCCATCGGCCGTCTCGGGGTTGATCACGACGATCTCGGGGGCGTCGTCTTCGCGCAGCCGCTCTGCCATGGCCTCCATGATCTTGCGCGAGGCGAAATACTGGCTCTCGATATAGAGAATTTTCCGCGTCTCGCGGATCGCCGTGAGATAGAGCGCCTCGATCTCGTGGACGCCTTCGTACTCGCCGAGTTCCGGTGTCGTGCGTGAAATCGCGATATCGACATTCTCGATCGACGCGTCGAGCCCCTCGGGCCAGAGCGGCTCCGTGGCCGGCGGCGGATCGAGGATCTCGCCGGTCGCGCGCTTCCACCTTTCTCGCGCAAGGTCGCCCAGGGCACCCGCGACGTCGCCACTGACCACGGTGGACACGTCATGCCACGGCCCATAACGGCGCTTCGTCGTCGGCCGGCGACGGTGCGGGTGATCATCGAGATGCTCGCGGGTATCCCACCGATCCCCGGTCATGTCGATACCGCCGCAGAAGGCCAACGCATCGTCGATCACGACGATCTTCTGATGGTGGGCGGAACCCGAGGGATGCGCCCCGTCGAGCCTGAAATGCATCCGGTCGTCGCTCATCCAGTCGAGGATCCTGACGGGCGTGGTTCCGCGCCCGAGCGCGTTCAATGCGCCGAGATCCCATCGCAGGACATGCATGTCGAGCTCGGGGCGCGTCTTGACCACCCATTGAAGAAAGCGTCCGAGCTTGTTCGGCACGTCTGGATCTCCGCCCTCGCGGTCGCGGTCGAGGTCGAGACGCGTGTCGAAGTCCCAGCCGATCATCAGGACGCTGTGGCGGGCCAATTGCACCGCCGACTTCACCGTCGCGAAATAGTCTGCGGCATCGACGATCACGGCAAGCCGGTCCGCACGCTCGATGCGCCAGCAGGTATCGCCCGGCCGGAGGATGGGCTTTCGATCTTCTTCGGTCTGCATCTTCCTGCCTTCATTGGTCATGACATCGTAAGCCCGTCGGAGGGAGTCTCGGAACACTAACAGCGCGACGTTACGCCGATGCGCCGGTGTATTGAAGTCGGCATGCCCGGCATGGTGAATTATCCAGGCGAAACGCATCGCATAGAGGGCCCACTTGACGGGCACAACGCGCCGACTGACGACTGTCGCAGTAGCGATCGGGTAGCAAATTACATAACATTGCTTCTCCGGTTGCGGGCCTGTCGCAGATTTTCCCCCGGAGTTGCCCTACCGTCCGCGGCGTGCATTCGATAGGTTCCGTCGAACCGATTGACGGTGCGAGAACGGCACGGCGCGGATCGCCGGTGCGGACGGAGGGATGCGATGGATCTCGAAAGCCTGCGCGTCTTTCGCGAGCTTGCGCGTTCTGGCTCCATGCGCAGCGCGGCCGAGGCGCTCGGGATATCGCCGACCGCCGTGGCGCGCCATCTCGACCGGATCGAGCATCGGTTCGGAACGCCGCTGGTCGAACGCACCCGCCGGGGCGTGCGCCTTACCGCCGCGGGCGAGGTGCTGATGGCGCGTGGCGAGCGCATCGCCGCCGAAATCGCCGTCGCGGACCGGATGATCGGCGATCTGAAGGGGATCCGGCGCGGTCAGGTGTCGCTTCATATTAACGGCGCCGCCTCCAGCGCGATCTCCGCCCCCGCGCTCGCGGAGTTCTCCGCCAGGTATCCCGGCATCGAGGTGGAGGTGTCGGTCACGTCGGTCGAGGCCGCGCAGGAGGCGGCCGCAACCGGGATCACGGATTTCGCCGTCACGATGTTCGCCCGGCAGGATGCCCGCATCGTCACGCGGCTGCGCGTTCCCCTCCAGCATGAGGCGGTCATGGCGCCGAACCACCCGCTTGCCCTGCGGCACGAACTGACGCTGGGCGATCTCGCGGACCATCCGCTGGCCCTGCCGGGGACCGATTTCGGACTGCGCCGTGCCTTCGACGCCCGGATCCGGGGCGCAGGATTGCCGCCCGTCGCACCGACCTTCACCACCGCGTCGCTCGAACTGCAAAAGGAACTGGCGCGGCGCGGTGCCGCGATCCTGATCCTGCCGGCGATGACGGTCGCGCGCGACGTCGCGGCGGGCGACCTCGTCACGCGGCCGTTCCGGACCGCGGACCGGATCGGAACCTTGCTGGAACTGAGCCATGGAACCGGCCGCCCCCTGAGCCTCGCCGCGCGCCAGCTTCTGGATTTCTTCGAACGGTTCCTTTCCCGAGCGGCGAAAGGCGACGGATAGGGCTCGTTTCGTGCGGCGTGACAACGCTTGTCGCCGGATCTTGAAGGTTTGCCCGATAGAGCGGATGTTCGGCATGGCGGCGCGTGAGGGCGATTGGAGCTTTGCATCCAGGGCCCCGGCTTTGATGAAGGGGGCGAGGAGATGGCGGACACACAGGCTCAGATCGCACTGGAGCAATTGCGGCTTCAACGTGCGGCGCTCGCCGATTTCGGCCTCTTCGCCTTTCAGTGCAACGATATCGACGCCGTGCTCACCCGCGCGGTCGAACTCGTCTCCGAGGCTTTGGATGTGCCCCTCGTCAAGGTGCTCGAGCATCTTCCGCGGGAAGGAAAGATGCTCGTCCGGGCGGGGGTCAACTGGGAGCGTGGCGTCGTCGGCCACGAGACCTTCGCCGATCACCGGGGCTCTCCCGGCGGCTACGCGCTCAGGGCGGAGCATCCCGTCGTCTCCACCGATCTCGATCACGAGGACCGGTTCGAGACGCCCGACATGCTGCGGCGCCACGGTGTCCGCAGCATGGTCAACGTCATCATCGCCGGCGAGGCCGGGGCGTTCGGCGTTCTGGAGGTCGACGCGCGGGAGCAGAGGGATTTCGGCGAGGACGAGATTGCCTTCCTGCGCACCTACGCGAACCTGCTGGCCGGGGCGATCGAACGGATCCGGAGCCATCACGAGCTGAGACGTGCGGCACGCGAGCAGGGCGTTTTGGCGCGCGAACTCGGCCACCGCGTGAAGAACCTGCTGGGCCTGATCAAGGCGCTGGCCTCGCTCACACCGACGGAGGGACGAAGCGCGCAGGATTTCCGCACCCTTTTCGTCGAACGCCTGCAGGCATTGTCGGCGGCCGAGGACCTCGTCTTCGGGGGAAGCGGCGAACAGGCCGATCTCGGGAAACTCGCCGAGGATGTTCTGGCGCCCTACCGGCAGGACGACCCCGGGAGGATCAGGATCGAGGGCGGCACGGCCCGGCTGTCGGCGCGCCGCGCACGCATGTTCGGGCTCGCGCTGCACGAACTCGCGACCAATGCCGCGAAATACGGTGCGCTGTGCGGATCCGACGGGACTGTCCGTCTGGCATGGCATGTCGACGAGACACCCGCGGGCGAGGGTCGCATATCGCTGATCTGGCAAGAGCGCGGTGGTCCGGCGGTCACCCCGCCCGATCGGAAAGGGTTCGGCACGCGACTTCTGCAAGACGTCATCGCCCACGAGCTGAATGGGGAAGCGAAACTCGTCTACGAGAGCGCCGGATTTTCCTACGAACTCGACTTTCCGGTCGAGCGGCCATGACCGCGCGGCATGTTCCGCGGCACGCGTGATCCCTGGCGGGCATCGCAGGACGCGCCGCCGCGTTACACCGGGGGCCACATCCGCGCGAGGATACCGTCCTTCCGGATGACGGCATGATGGATCGCCGCGCCAATATGCATCGCTGCAAGCGCGATCAGGGTCCATGCCGCATAGAAATGGGTGGTTTCGGCGATCTGCGCCAAGGGCTCGGATCGCGCGACCAGCGTGGGTACGCCGAGGGCGTCCAAGGCTTCGATCGGAAACCCCCCGGCCCGAACGCGGATATATCCCGAGATCGGCATGATCAGCAGGAGGACATAGAGCAGAACGTGGTTCAGGGTGGCGGCCCGTTCCTGCCAGAGCGGCAGGGCCGGACGCGATGCGGGCGCGTGCGATCCGCGCCAGACGAGCCGCAGGATCATCACCGCGAAAACCACCACCCCGATATTCTTGTGAAATAGGAACAGCGCGTCCTGAAGCGGCCGGGGAATGCTCTCCCGGATCATGACGAGGCCAGCGGGAATCATGCACAGGACGAGAAGCGCGGTGATCCAGTGCAAGAGGCGGGCCGGCCTGCCGTAGCCCTCGACATTATGTCTCATCCCTCGAGGCTATCGCCGCCCGGGTTCCGCATCAAGACATCGCGGCGTGCGCTCACTCGATCACTCGGGCGCGTCGCACCCGGGCGTCGAATAGCACGTGGCGAACAGGGCGCGCAGCGCGCTCATCTCCCGCTCGGGCAGATCGCTTTCGGGAAGCATCCCCCGCGCCCAGCGTCCGGGAAGGCGCTTCAGAAGGTCGTCGTCGCGCGAGATGACATGGATCGGAACCGCGGCGCTCGCGTCCTCGCCCGCAACGAGGGGGGCGGGCTGATGATCGCCCAGAACGACGATCAGCGCGTCATCGGCCGATCGCGCGACCCATTGCGCCACGACCTCCAGCGCGTAGTCGAGGGAGCGCGACCAAGCCGCCCGGATCGTGTCGGGCGAGGCCCACACCTCCTTGGGCGTTCCGCCGCGGCGCCGGGTCCCGTCGAAGATCGCGCCATCGCCGACGCGGTCCCAGGGGACGATTTCGGGAAGAGGCGTCCAGGGGGCGTGCGACGAGATCAACGCGACCTCGATCACGTCCGCCCCCGCGGTGCGCCCGAGGCGGTCCATCGCGCTCAGCGTGTACTGGTCGGGCATCGTCACCCACTCGAACGGCTCGCCGCGATACCCGAGATCATCCTTCGCGAAGACGGCATCATAGCCGAACCATCGCGCTTCGGGCCAGGCCCGGGTGATGGCCGGCATGATGGCCACGCTGTGCCAGCCGGCCTGCCCCAGGAGACGGTTCAGAGACAGCCGCTCGGAGGCGATCAGCGCGTCGTAGCGGCTCTGCGACGAGGTCCAGAGCCCCGACATCACCGCCCCGTGCGCGAGCCAGCTCTGCCCCCCGCGCGTCGGCGACCGGACCCAGCCCGACCGGGCGGAAAACCCGGCCCGCGCCAAATGCGCCTGGGCGGAGGCGAGCCTTGCGCGCGCGACATCGGCATGGTCCGGCAGATCGAGCCATGCGCGGCCGTAGCTTTCCACGAAGATAAAGATCACGTCGCGCCCCTTCAGGGCGGCGAAATCGGGCGTCGCGAGGCTGTCCTCGCCGAGATCGGCGGCAAAGCGGGTCTCCTCGGCGAAGGACGTGCCGAGCCGCTCGATGCGGGCGGAAATTTCGCCCGGAAGGATCGGCCCCGATCCGAAGACGAGGACCGGCACCATGCAGGCCGCGATGGCCAGACGGGGCCCGCGCGCCAGCCGCGGCAGGCCCCCGAGCGCCCAGAAGAAGACGGTGGAGAGAGCCACGAGACCCAGAACCGCCCCCGCGACCGCCAGCGCCATGAGCGCGGCGCCGAATGTCCCTGCCCCGAGATCCCAGGCGGACGCCAGAAGATGCAGATCGAGCACGGGGTTGAAGCGCCGCTGGAATGCCATGATCATCCCCAGATCGGCGAGACGCAGCAGCGTCAATGCCATCAGAACCGCGACGATACCGGCGCGCAGCAGGCCGGTCAGGCGCGGGATCAGAAAGAGGATCAGGATGACAATTGCGAGGTCGACGGTGAGGGATATGAAATCGCCCCCTGCATAGGCCTGCGGCCGCGTCGGCAGCGGAACCAGCACCAGCAGGATCAGCACCGCAATTGCGGACCGGACGATTGCTGAGGCGCCGCGCGTCATGGCTCTGGCTTCTGGTGCCGATCGCCCTCGTCGCGGCGGTGGCCTGGAGCCTCGACCTGACCGCCATCCGGGCACGGCTGGGCTCGGCCCGGATCGGCCCGATCGTCTGGGCCCTCGCGCTCGGTCATCTCGTCATCGCGGCATCCGCGTTGCGGTGGGCCGATACGGCGCGCCGCCTCGGCCATCCGATCCCGCCGGGTCGCGCCGTGGCGGAATACTACGTCTCCTCGATGCTGAACCAGGTCCTGCCGGGCGGCGTCGCGGGCGATGCGTCCCGGGCGTGGCGGGCCCGCAGGGCCGCGGGCGTGCTGCCCGTGGCCCGCGGCGTGGTGATCGAACGGCTCGCGGGGCAGGTGGCGCTGGCCGTGACGCTGGTATTCGGGCTCTTGCTCGGGGGCGTCCCTGGAACGGGCCCCCTCGTCGCAAGCTTCATCGGCGGCCTCGCTGCCATCGTGGTGGGTGCCGCGCTGCTGAAATCGCTTGGGCCCGACCTTCGCCGCGCGTGGTGCGGCTTCGATGCCGTGCTGGTGCAGGGGGCGCTCAACCTGGTGGTGACCGGCGCCCTGATCGGGGGCTTCGCGCTTTGCGCCCGCGCCGTCGGCACCGACCTGACGGTCGCACAGGCGCTCACGCTGCTTCCGGTCTGTCTTGCGGCGATGCTCGTGCCCGCGGGGATCGGCGGCCTCGGACTGCGGGAAGGGGCGGCCGCCGCGCTCTGGCCGCTCGCGGGGTTCGCCGCCGAGGCGGGCGTCGCTGCGGCGCTTCTTTTCGGGCTGGTGTCGCTGGTCGCGGCTCTTCCCGGTGCGGTGCTGCTGATCCGTCACCGGGGATGAGCCGCAAGGACGCGAATGTCGCGCAGGAAGGACCAGACGATGGCGGCCAGGGTGACGAGCACCAGGCCACGCGCCGACGCGTCCGAAAGCGGAAGGGCAAGCACCACGATCGGCGCCGCGACCTGCCCCACGCAGACCGCCTTGCGCCGCAGCGACGGAGCAAGCGGCCGGCCGAGCCACCGCACGACGGGGCGCAGCGTCGAGAAGAGATAATAGGGGACGAGCATGAGCAGGATCTCCGCCCCCGCCGCACCGCTTTGCCAGGCCAGGCAAGACAGCACGAGGGTAAGTGCCGCATCGACCTCCATGTCGAAACGTGCCCCGTAATCGGAGGCAAGCCCGCTGCGTCGCGCCAACGCGCCGTCGACCCCGTCGAGCATCAGCAATCCCAGCCCGCTCGCCGCAATCCACCGCTCGCCGAGGATCTGTTGCGGCTCGACGATCAACGCCGCGAGCAGCAGGACGCCCGCCGCCCGGAATGCGGTCACCGCATTCGCGAGGCCGAAGCGCGGATGCGGATGGGCGCGCAGCGTCGAAAGGATCAGGCAGCTGGCCGCGGTCCAGCCGATCAGCACGAACCCGACGATCGCGGTATCGCCCGCGACCCGCTCTTCCAGTGCGACGCCCGATGCGACGACGGCCACCAGCAATACGCCGCAGCACAGGAGACCGCCCTGCAATCTGCCGGACGAGGATGGAGAATCCTGGATGTCGCTCATCGCGGTTGAGACACTCCCGTGTGACGGTTCCATGACAGCTTAGACCCGGAACCCCGCGAGACAATCGCGAACCGGCTGCTGCATTTCCGCGCGGGGTCGGATGGTCTGCCCCGCGCGCACCGCAGCGCGCTTTCGCAGGGCTACAGGATTGTGCGACGATCCGTCGCACCGCAATCCGGGGAGGCTTCTGAAAGACTTCTTCCGTGCCGCCGCATGCGGAGCGCTCCTGGGCGCCCGAACGTGCGTGGCAAACCGAGGCGCGACGTCCGGGCATGCGCGCCCGACCACAAGGAGGGCTACGGCGTGACCAGACGAGGGATCCTCGACCGGCGAAGCGTGCTGAAAGGCGGGGCCGCAGGGCTCTGCGGCATCTCCGCGGTCGGAATAATGCGGCCCGCCTATGGGCAGACCAACGTGAACATGCAGCTGTCATGGCTCCATTCCGTGCAATTCGCGGGCAGCTACATCGCGCAGGATCGCGGCTGGTGGGACGAGGCGGGGCTGAGCGTGTCGCTGCAGCAGGGCGGACCAAATGCGCCGGTGGAGCCGCCCGTCGTGTCCGGAACCGCGCTCGTCGGCATCTCGGCAGCCGATTACACGGCCTCCGCCGTCGAGGAAGGGGCCCCCTTCAAGATCCTTGCGGTCGCGATGCAGAAGAACCCCTTCGTCATCGCATCGCTGCCCGACAACCCGGTGAACGCGCCCGGCGACCTCGTGGGCAAGCGGATCGGCATGGCGCTGGCCAATACGCCCGTTCTCCAGGCACTCTGCACGTTGAACGACGTCGATATCGACGCGATCACCATCGTTCCGACGCAGTATTCCGCGGCCCCGCTCGTCAACGGCGAGGTCGATTGCCTGCTCTGCTGGGAGACCGACCTGCCCGTGGCGATGGCGGTGCGCGGGATCGACAGCGTCACGATGCTGCTGGCCGATCACGGCTACGCGGTACATTCGCAGACCTATATCGCGACCGAGGACAGCCTTGCCAACCGGCGGGACGAACTCGTGGCCCTTCTGGGCGGCGAAGTCCGGGGATGGGACGCCTATCGCGGCGATACCGACGCCGCCGCCCGCCTGACGGTGGAGCGGTTTCCCGATGCGGGCCTCGATCTCGAGACGCAGCGCCTTCAGGCCGCGCGTCAGGTGCCGCTCATGTTCTCCGAGTTGACCGACGAATTCGGCTTCGGGTGGTGGACGGACGCCGCCGTGGAGGAAAACATCGAAACGCTCGCCTTGCTGGGGCGCGACGTCTCCCCCGATCTCTGGGACCGTTCGATCCTCGAAGAGGTCCATGGCGGCTGATCCCGACCGCACGGATCCGCCATCGGTGGTTTGCGACGACCTCTCGAAGCGTTTCGCCGAGGGGACGGACGTACTCCGCGGCGTGGATCTGACGCTTGCCGCGGGGCGGACGACGGCATTCGTCGGCCCGTCGGGATGTGGCAAGTCCACCTTGCTGCGTCTGATCGCGGGGCTCGAGACCCCCTCGGGCGGTCGTGTCGAGATCGGTGGCGCGCCACCGTCGGAGACGCTCAAGCGCGCGGGCCTCGCGATGGCGTTCCAGGATCCCTCCCTCCTGCCGTGGCGGACGGTGCGCGGCAATATCGAACTGGCGCTGAAACTCGCGCGCAAGCCGGCCGACAGGACCGCCATCGACGACCTGATCGCCCTAGTCGGGCTCGGCGGATTCGACGAGGTCCGTCCCGCCGCGCTTTCGGGGGGTATGCGCCAACGCGCGGCGATCGCGCGCGCCATGGTGACGCGGCCGGGGCTTTTGCTGCTCGACGAGCCCTTTGGCGCCGTGGACGAGCTGACGCGCCGCCAGCTTGCCGAAGACCTGCCGCGATTGTGGGAGGCCCGCGCGACGACGACGATCCTCGTGACGCATTCGGTGCAGGAGGCGGTGATGCTGTCGGATCGGGTCATCGTCTTCTCGTCGCGTCCCGCCCGCATCGTCGGCGACGTCGCCATCGATCTCGACCGGCCCCGGCCCGCGAGCCGGGTCTCCGACCCTGATTTCGTCGCACTGGCGACGCAAGTCTCGGAGGCGCTGGCACGCGGCATGGCCGGTCCGCAGGACCGGCTGGCGGCGCAGTGACCGGGCAGCGCCGCGGCGCGGGCCTCTTGGGCATCGCGGCGATGATGGTACTTTGGGAAGGTGTTGGGCGCGCCTTCGAGGGCGCGTTTCTCATCGCGGGCCCCAGCGACATCCTCGTCTATCTCGGCGCGAATCTCGGGCTGATGGTGCGCGCCCTCGGCGAAACGCTGGGCAACGCGGCGCTGGGTTTCGTGGCGGGCAATCTCGCGGCGATCGCCCTGGCCGTCCTGGCACAGCTCTGGCCGCCTTCGCGCAGCAGCGTCTCGGGGCTGGCGCTGATCGTCTTCTGCCTGCCGCTGGTGGCGACGGGTCCGATCCTGCGCATCCTCTACGGGCCGGGGCCCGGTCCGCAGATCACGCTGGCGGCGCTCGCCGTCTATTACACCACGCTCGTCCCCCTCCTCGTGGGGCTCAGGGCGGCCCCGGCGAGCTGGTTCGACCTCGTGCGGTCCTACGGTCGCGGGCCGCTCACCGAGCTCGTGCACGTCCGGGCCTGGGCCACCCTGCCCTATCTCTTCGCCGGGCTCCAGATCGCCGCCCCGGCGGCCTTTCTCGGCGCGATGGTCGGCGAGTTCACCGGCGCCGAGCGCGGGATGGGCGTGCTCACGATCCGGGCGATCCGGGCGCTGGATGTCGACGCGACCTGGACGATCGCCACGATCGCCGCCCTCGTCTCGATCCTCGCCTATTCCGGTCTCGGCGCCATCGCGCGGCGGGTGCTGCTGGAAAAGCCCGCCGTCATCCTCTCGGCGCCGGTCTCCACCGGCAGGAGGCGCGGTCCGTGGCACGCGGCCGCACGTCTCGCCCTCCTTCTGGGCCTGACAATCGGCCTCTGGTGGGCGGCATTGGAGCTTGCCGACCTTCCGTCGTTCTTCGCCAAGCGTCCCGACGACGTCTGGCGGGCATTCGTGACCGCACCCGACGCATCGGCGACCCGCGCGACGATGGCCTCCGCCCTGGCGGGGACCGCGCTCTTCGTGGTGCCCGGCTACCTGGCCGGCCTGGCGCTCGGCGCCGCGCTGGCGATCCTGTTCCTCCTGGTGCCCGCCGCCGCGGCGGTCGGCATGCCGGTCGCCGTGGCGCTTCGCTCGGTGCCGATCGTGACGACCGCCCCCCTGCTCGTGCTGGCGCTCGGGCGGGGGGCCACGGGGACGATCACGCTCGTCGCGGTGATGGTGTTCTTTCCCACCTTCGTTGCGTGCCTGCACGGGTTGCGACAGGCGCCCGGCCAGATCCTCGACGTCTTCGACACCTATGCGGCCGGCCGGCTGGCCCGGCTGGTCCATGTTCACGTTCCCGCAATGCTGCCGGCGTTCTTCGCCGCGGCGCGCATGGCCGTTCCGGCCTCGATCCTTGCGGTGACGGTCGTCGAATGGCTGGCGACGGGCCGCGGCGTGGGCGCCCTGATGGCGCTTTCGGCGTCACTGTCGGATTACGACATGCTCTGGGGCGCCGTGGTGGTCGTCTCGGGTCTGTCGATCCTCGGTTACGCCGCGATCAGCGCGGTGGAGCGGCGCATCCTGTCCGTCTATGCCGCCGAGCAGCTCGGCGCATGACGATGACGCCCGCCGCCTTCGCGATCCCCGGCGATATCGAGACGCTGACCGGCGGCTTCATCTACGAGCGTCGGCTGCTGGAGGGGTTGCGCGCTCAGGGCCGCACGATCCAGCATGTCCGCCTCCCGGCAAGCTTTCCCGATCCGACACCCGCCGATGTCGAGAAGACCGTCGCGGCGCTTCTGGCGCTTCCTCCCGACCGGCCGGTGATCCTCGACGGGTTCATCTCCGGCGCGCTTCCGAACGAGGCATTGGCCCGGCTCCGCGCGCCGCTCGTGGCGATGGTGCATCATCCGCTGGCGCTCGAGGAAGGGCTTTCGCACGACCGCGCGGCCTGGCTGCACGACAACGAGCGCGCCAACCTCACGTTGGCCGCGCATGTCCTGGTGCCGAGCCCCCATACGAAGTCGATCCTCGTCACCCGGTACGACGTGCCCGCCGAACGCATCACCGTCGCGCGGCCCGGCGTGGATCGCCCCCGCGGCGACCCCGCTCCGGTCGATCCGCCGCTGATCCTGTCGGTCGGGATCCTGCATCCCCGCAAGGGCCATGACGTGCTGCTGGCCGCCCTGGGCAGGATCCGGGATCTCGACTGGCAGGCCGTCATCGTCGGCGCGGAATGGGACGCGGACCACGCCGCGGCCCTCGCAAGGCAGGTGGAGGATGCGGATTTCGGCCCGCGTCTGTCCCTCGCGGGCCGGGTGGCGCCGGACGCGCTGCGAGAGCTCTATCGCACCGCGGCGTTCTTCGCGCTCGCGACCCGCTACGAAGGCTACGGGCTCGTGTTCGACGAAGCCCTCGCCGCGGGGCTGCCGATCGTCAGCTGCCGGACCGGGGCGGTGCCTGATACCGTACCGCCCGAGGCGCGCATCCTCGTCCCCCCCGACGATGCGGGCGCGTTCGCGGCGGCGATGCGCGACATGCTGAGCGACGCGCATCGCTACGCGACGCTGCGGGCGGCGGCCGCCCGCCACGGCGCCGAACTGGGCGGATGGGCGCAGACCGCGTCCATCGCCGGCGACGTGCTCGACCGGTTTGCCTAGGCCGCCTTCGGCTTGCGCGAGAACAGGCCGCGGACCTTGAGGACGGCGACATAGAAGACAGGCACCAGGAAGATCCCGATTACCGCCGACGAGGCCATCCCGCCCAGCACGCCGATCCCGATCGAGTTCTGCGCGCCCGCGCCCGCGCCCGAGGCGATGGCCAGCGGCAGCACCCCCAGCATGAAGGCGAAGGTCGTCATCAGGATCGGGCGCAGGCGCTGCCGAGCGGCGACCAGCGCCGCCTCGACGACGGATTTGCCTTCCTCCACCTGCGCCTGGGCGAATTCCACGATCAGGATCGCGTTGCGCGACGCGAGGCCGATGGTCGTGAGCAGTCCCACCTTGAAATAGACGTCGTTGGATTGCCCGAACCACAAGGCCGCCGCCAGCGCGCCGAGAATGCCCACCGGCACGGTCAGCATGACCGCGAGCGGCACGACCCAACTCTCGTAGAGGGCAGCCAGCGACAGGAACACGACCAGCGCCGACAGGGCGAAGAGCAACGGCGCCTGGTTGCCCGACAGCCGCTCCTGATACGACAGGCCCGTCCACGCGGTGCCGTAATTGCCGTCGAGCTCGGCCACCAGCTCCTGCATCGCATTCATGCCCGCACCCGACGACAGGCCCGCCGCGGCCGATCCGCTCAGCTCCAGCGCGCGGGTTCCGCCATAGCGGGCGAGCGCCTGGGGCTCCTGCTCCCACCGCTGTTCGGAGAAGGCGCCGAACGAGACCATCTCGCCCTGCCCGTTCCGCGCATACCAGCGGTTGATGTCCTCGGGCTGCGACCGCGTCTCGGCCTCGCCCTGAACGATCACCGGGCGCAGGTCGTTGCCGAGGGCGAAATCGTTGACGTCGCGACCCGCGAAGATCACCGACAGCATCGCGTTGACCTCGGGAATGGACAGCCCGAACGCCGCCGCCTTCTGCTGATCGATATCGAGGCGCAAGGCGGTCTGGGTGGTCGCCTCGTTGCCGCGCAGCCCGGTCACGCGGCCATCGGCCTGCGCGTTGGCGACGAGCTGATTGGCCGCCGCGATCAGGGCGTCCTGACCCGCGCCGGTCTGGTCGATCATGTACATCGTGAACCCCGACGAGGTTCCGAGCCCCTGGATCGCCGGGGGTTGCAGCACGAAGATGTTGCCCTGCCGGTTCGTCGTGAAGAAATAGCCGTTGGCGCGGTTGACCAGCGCGGCGATGTCGAGCCCCTCGCGCTCCTCGTAATCGCGCAGCTTCATGAAGACCATGGCGTTGTTCTGGCCCGAGCCGCCGAAGCTGAACCCGAGCACGGAGAAGACGGATTCGACCGTCTCGGCTTCGGCGTTCAGAAGATAATCCTCCACCTTCTCGACCAGCGCGCGCGTCTGTTGCGTGGTCGATCCGTCCGGGCCCTGGATGATGACGAGCGCCACGCCCTGATCCTCGTCGGGCAGGAACGAGCCCGGCAGCCGGTCGAAGAGGGCATAGACCCCGAAGCCGATGGCCACCAGCACCAGAAGCATCCTCAGGGGCCGCCGGACGAGCCGCGTCACCGCGCCGACATAGCCCGTGGTCGTCCGGTCGAGGCCGCGGTTGAACCACCGCGCCGGCGCGATGCCGCCTGCGTGGTTGCGCGGACGCAGTAGGCTCGCGCACATGGCGGGCGTGAGGATCAGCGCCACCCCGAGCGAGAGCACCATCGCGGTGATGATCGTGATCGAGAACTGGCGATAGATCACGCCCGTGGCCCCGCTCATGAAGGCCATCGGCAGGAACACCGCCGACAGGACCAGCACGATGCCGACCAGCGCGGAGGTGATCTCCTCCATGCTCTTCTCGGTGGCCTCGACGGGGCCGAGACCCTCTTCCTCCATCACCCGCTCGACGTTCTCGACCACCACGATGGCGTCGTCGACGAGCAGCCCGATGGCCAGAACCAGCGCGAACATGGTCAGCGTGTTGATCGAGAACCCCGCGAGCGCCAGCACCGCGAAGGTCCCCAGAAGCACGACGGGAATCGCCACGACGGGAATGATCGTCGCGCGCCAGCTCTGCAGGAAAACGAGGATCACGAGAAAGACGAGCGCCACGGCCTCGGCGAGGGTGTGATAGACCTGCTCGATCGATTCCTCGACGAAGGGCGACGTGTCGTAGGGATAGACGATCTCGACCCCCGCGGGCAGCGCGCCGGCGAGATCGTCGATCGTCTCGCGCACCGCATGGGCCGTGTCGACCGCGTTGGCCCCCGTCGCGAGGTTCACCGCGAAGCCCGCCGCCGGGTTGCCGTTGTGGCGCGACGCGCCGCCGTAGCTTTCCTGTCCGATCGCGATGCGGGCCACGTCGCCCAGGAACACGGTCGAGCCGTCGGGGTCCACGCGCAGCAGGATGCTCTCGAACTCGTCCACGGTGGAAAGCTGCGATTGCGCCGAGACCGACACGGTGAGCCGCTGGCCCTCGGCGCTCGGCTGCGCGCCGAGATCGCCCACGGTGACATTGGTGTTCTGCGCCGAGACGGCCGCCGTGACGTCGGCCGGCGTGACCTGATACTGGACCATCTTCATCGGATCCATCCAGATCCGCATGGCATAGCCCGACCCGAACGTGTTGATCGACCCCACGCCGGGCGTGCGCTTGACCGGATCCTCGATCAGCTGCGCGATGAGATCGCCCAGCTCGACCGTCGAATAGCCCCCCCCGGGCGCGGTCAACGCCCCGACCAGCAGGATCGACGAGGTCGAGCGCGCCACCTGCACGCCCTGCCGCTGCACCACGTCGGGCAGCTGCGAGGTGACCAGCTGCAGCTTGTTCTGCACCTGGACCTGCGCGATATCGGCATCGACCGTGTCGTCGAAGGTGAGCGTGACCGAGGCCGATCCGGGCGTCGAGTTGGACGTCATGTAGATCAGGCCGTCGATGCCGGTCATGGCATCCTCGATCACGGTGGTGACCGACGATTCCACGATCTCGGCCGAGGCGCCGTTATAGCTCGCGCTGACCCGCACGGTGGTGGGCGCGATCTGCGGATATTGCTCGATCGCGAGGGTGTTGAGGCCGAGGGCGCCCACCAGCATCGTGACGATGGCAAGCACCCAGGCAAAGACCGGGCGATGGATGAAGAAGCGGGCCATGATGGTCTACTCGGTCGCGGGCGCGTCGTCCTGCGCGGCCTGGGTTTCGGGATCGGTCGCGTCGTCGGCTGCGGGGGCGTCATCGGCCGGAACATCCCGGACGACTCCGTTCTCGTCGAAGGTGACGGGCACGCTCACCACCTCGGCCCCTTCGGAAAGCCCCGCGAGCCCGTCGACGACCAGCATATCGCCGTTCTCGAGCCCGTCAGTCACGACCCATTGCTGCTCGTAGCTGCCGTCTTCGGTCAGCTGCCGCTGTGTGACCCGACCGTCCTCGACCACCCAGGCCGAAAGATTGCCGATCTTGTCGCGACTGGCCGCCGACTGGGACACGAGAAAGGCCTGCGTCACGCCCAGCTCGACCTGCCCTCGCAGGAACATGCCGGGCAGCAGCAGATTGTCGGGATTGGCGAAGCGGAACCGCGTGTCGATCGACCCCGTCGAGGTCGAGACCGTCACCCCTGGTGCCACCAACTCGCCCACCGCCTGATAGACGCGGCCGTTCTCGAGCGTCAGCGTCGCGTTGAGTTCGTCGTTGAGCCGCAGGTTCCCGTCGTTGATGTCGTCGAGCACGCTGAGGAACCGCGACGACGGCTCGTACATGTCGACCTCGATCGGATCGAGCTGGGTCACGGTCGCCATCGCTTCCGCCTGCCCCGCCGTGACCAGATCGCCCACCGAGGTCTCGGAGACGCTGGCGATGCCCGAAATCGGGCTCGTCACCGTGGTCCAGCCGAGCTCGGCGCGCGCCAGCGTCAACGCCGCCTGCGCCGATTGCACGGCGGCCCGGGCCTGGTCGAGCGTCGCACGGGCGGTTTCGGCCTGCGCCTGGGTCGCGCCGGAGCCCAGAAGCTGCTCGGTGCGGTCATAGGCCGATTGGGCCTGCGTGACCTGCGCCTCGGCCGAGGCGACCTGCGCTTCTGCGCCCGCCAGGTTCGCCTGGTAGGTCGTGTCCTCGATGCGGAACATCGGTGTGCCCGCCTCGATCTGCTTGCCGGGCTGATAGAGGATTTCCGTCACGATGCCCCCGACCCGCGGCCGGATCGCCGTCGCGGAGGCCGCGACCGCCCGGCCCGGAAGCGTCACGATGCGCGGCACCTCCTGCCGCGTCATCTCGACGACGCCGACCTGCTTGGGCGGCATCCCGCCCTGTCCCTGCGCTTGCGCGCCGCCCGCGATGACCCCGATCGCGACCGCCGCGACGCCGGCTGCAAACCCGAAATTCCACATCATCAAATCTCCAGAGCCCGCACCCGAACGTCACCAATCCCGGCGCGTATTGCACGAAGTTGCGGAGTATGCAATGGTTGCTTGGAGTGCATGAGGGGGGATGCCTAAAAAATGAACGACACCCTGCGCGATCGCCGCCGGCGTCAGACCGCGCGCGACATCCAGCTCGCCGCGCTGCGCCTCAGCCTGAACATGGGATACGCGTCCGTCACGACGGAATCGATCGCCTCCGAAGCGGGGATTAGCCCGCGCACCTTCTTCAACTATTATGCCAACAAGCAATCCGCCATTCTCGGCGAGGTGCCGGCGCTTCGCCCCGAGGATGCGTGCTGGATCATCCATTCCCGCAACCCCCTGGTCGAGGATCTCGCCCGCCTGCTCGGCGCGATTCTCGACAACAAGCACCTCGACCGCAAGGTCGTCAGGATGATGGAGAAGGTATGGGAGACCACGCCCGAGCTGGTCGTGGTGTTCCGCAACTCGCTGGACAACATCGCGCTTGCGATCGGCGACCTGCTCGCGCAGCGGCTCGGCCCCGGCCGCGAGACCGAGGCCGCGCTCATCGCGGGATTGTCCATCCACGTGCTGTCCTATGCCGTGCGAAGCTGGGCCGCCGACGAGACGATGACGACGGGCGATCTGCTCCCGCTGATGCGGCGCCAGCTACACGAGATTTGCCGGCTGCTGGAAAACTGAGCGATCGGCCTCGTCCGCGTCGTGCCGCCGTCATTCCTCCCTCCATGCGATCGGGCGAAGCGGCCGCGTCGCACGGCCGGGACAAGGCTCTGGACTTTGCACCGTCATCGCGGTTTCTCGAAGGTCGGAGGACAGCCGACGCTGCGGGCTCGATGAAAGGACAGGACATGAGAAACGCCGATCCGGTTTGGGATCTCACCGACGCCAAGAGCGAGGAGTTCACCGCTCTGGCCAACCGAATCTTCGATGCGCCCGAAATCGCATATACCGAACGCCGCGCCGCGGCCGAGCATGCGGAAATGCTCCATCGGCAGGGATTCCGCGTGACCGAAGGTGCGGCGGGCATTCCCACCGCGGTGATCGGCGAATGGGGCGAGGGCGGCCCGGTGATCGCCATACTCGGCGAATACGACGCGCTGCCCGCGCTGAGCCAGACCGCCGGTGCGGCCGTCCACGATCCGGTCGAAGCCGGCGGCGCGGGCCATGGCTGCGGCCACAACCTGCTCGGCGGGGCGGCGATCCTGGCGGCGACCGCGATGCGCGACTGGCTCGAGGCCGAAGGCGTGCCGGGACGGATCCGCTATTACGGCTGCCCCGCCGAAGAGGGCGGTGCGGCCAAGACCTACATGGTGCGCGACGGGCTCTTCGACGACGTGGACGCGGCGATCACGTGGCATCCGCAGAGCTATACGGCCGTCGACGATGCCCGCTCGCTCGCCAATACGCGGATCGACTTCACCTTCCACGGCAAGGCGGCCCATGCGGCCGGCGCGCCCGAGCTGGGCCGAAGCGGCCTCGATGCCGTGGAGCTCATGAATATCGGCGTCAACTACCTGCGCGAACACATGCCGGACGATGCGCGGGTGCATTACGCCTATCTCGACGCCGGCGGCATCGCGCCCAACGTGGTGCAGGCCCGCGCGACGGTCCGGCAGCTCATCCGCGCGAGCAACCTCGCCGATCTCGCCGATCTGGTCGCCCGCGTCCGGGCGATCGCGGACGGGGCGGCGCTGATGACCGGCACCCGGGTCGAGAGCCGGGTGCATTCGGCGGTGTCGAACCTCGTCGGCAACCGCCCCCTCGAAGAGGCGATGCAGCGCCAGCTCGACGCGCTGGGGCCGGTGCCCTTCGACGCGGCGGATCGCGATTTCGCCGAACGGATCCGCGCGACGCTCGGCAAGGGCGACATCGCCGCGTCGTTCCAGCAGATGGGACGCAAGCCCGATTACGACCTGCCGCTCTGCAATTTCGTCGTGCCGCTCGACCGGCCGAGCCGCGGCGGCCTCGGCTCGACCGATGTGGGCGACGTCAGCTGGGCGGTGCCGACGGTGCAGGCGCGCGTCGCGACCTGCGCAATCGGCACGCCGCTGCATACCTGGCAGATGACGGCGCAGGGCAAGGCCGCCGCCGCGCACAAGGGCATGGTGCATGCCGCCAAGGCGATGGCGGGCCTTGCCCGCGCATTGGTGCAGGACGAGCGTCTGCGGCAGGCGGCGAAACGCGACCACGCCGCCCATCTCGCCGAGACGCCCTATGCGTGCCCGATCCCGGACGACGTGCGCCCGCCCATCGCGGCCGAGTGACGCTAGTCGCGCGTCTCGGCCCAGTCGGCGAGCCGCGCGAGAAAGGCATCGCAGGCATCAAGCTGGGCAATCTCGACATATTCGTCCGGCTTGTGCGCCTGCGCGATCGATCCGGGCCCGCAGATCGCCGTCGGCACGCCCAGCATCTCGTGGAAGCGCCCGCCCTCGGTGCCGTAGGCGACCTTTCCGTGCCCGTTGCTCCCCGCGAACCGCTTGGCAAGCACCGTGATCTCGGCCTCGGGCGCGGTGTCGAGGCCGGGGAACTGGCCGTTGACCTCGATCTCGATGCCGGCCTCGGGGGCGGTCCGTCGCATCTCGGGCTCGAGCGTGTCGCGCGCATAGGCGCGCAGCTCCTCGACCAGCGCGTCGGCATCCTCGGAGGGCAGCACCCGGAACTCGCAGTCGAGCGTGCAGAGATCCGGCACGATGTTGAGCGCCGTGCCGCCGTTGACGACGCCGGTATGCGCGGTCGAATGGGGCACGTCGTAATCCGCGTCGCGGCCCCCTTCGGCGGCGAGGCGCGCCGCGATCTCGCGCATCCGCACGATCAGAAGCGCGGCGTAATCGACCGCGTTCACCCCCTGCGGCGCGAGCGAGGAATGGCAGCCCCGGCCACGGATCGTGACGCGCATCGACCGCTTGGCCTTGTGGCCGGTCATCACCTGCATCGAGGTGGGCTCGCCCACGATGCAGAAGGCCGGGCGCACCGGCTCGGATTGCAGCTCCTCGAGCAGGCGGACGACACCGACGCATCCGACCTCCTCGTCATACGAGAATGCAAGGTGCACCGGCCGCGCCAGGTCGCGCTTGACCAGATCCGGCACCGTGGCCAGCGCGCAGGCGATGAAGCCCTTCATGTCACACGATCCGCGGCCGTAGAGCCGTCCGTCGCGCGGCGCGAGCACGAAGGGATCGCTGGCCCAGTTCTGCCCCTCGACCGGAACTGTATCCGTATGCCCCGACAGGATCACCCCCGGCCGGTCCGCGGGTCCGATCGTCGCCCAGAGGTTGGCCTTCTCTCCGGTCTCGTCATAGACGCGCCGGCTCTCGACGCCATATTCGGCAAGATAGGCCTCGACATGCGCGATGAGCTGCAGGTTGGAATTGCGGCTGGTCGTGTCGAACGCCACGAGATCTGCGAGTATGTCGCGGCTTTGGGGGACCGGCATGCGGGTATCCTTTCGTGTATTCAAGGGAATGTCGGGTAAGCCGCGCGATCGAGGCTCGCGCGGACCTGCTCGATGAAGGCGCGCGTCGTCGCGGATGGCGGCCGGCTCGACGGCAGGAGAAAGCTCGCATTGTAGCGGATCGCGGGCAGGAACGGGCGCAGCTCGATCCCGCGGCCGAACTGGTGCACGATCGGAAACGGGTTAACCAGCGAGATGCCCAATCCCTCGCGCACGAATTCCACCGCCGAGACGACCGTCGCCGTCTCGATCACGATCCGCCGCGTGACGCCGGCCCGCTCGAACACCCGGTCGATGGCGGTGCGACTCGAATGACGGCGTGTCATCGCGACGAAGGGCTCGCCTTCGAGATCTTCGGGGCGGATGACCTCCCTGGTCGCCAGCGGGTGGCCGCACGGCAGGATGCAGATCGCCTCGGTCGCCAGCAGAACCTCGCTCTGGATCCCGTCATGGGCGGTGGAGGTGTCGGTCAGCCCGACATCGTAGCGGCATTCGGCGACCCCGGTGACGAGGCTGTCGCTCGCCAGCACCTCGAACGTGATCCTGAGCTCGGGGTTGCGCTTGCCGAAGGCCGCGACGCGGGCCGGCAGGAAACGATGGCCGATCGTGGGCGGCGCCACGATCCTGAGCTCGCCCTGAGGCGGATCGCCCACCTGCCGCGCGATCCGCGCCAGCGCGTCGAAGATCGGGTCGAGTTGCTCGTGGATCGAAAGCGCCTCGACCGTCGGCATCAGCCGCCCGCCCGCCCGCTCGAAGAGCTTGCGGCCCAACCGCTCCTCGAGCTGCGCCAGCCGGCGGCTGACCGCGGATTGCGAGATCCCGAGCGTCCGGCCCGCATTCATCGCGGTCCCGGCCAGCACCAGCGCCTGCAGCACCTCCAGCTCCCGCAGGGTAATGCCCGCATAGCGGTCGCCTGCCTCTTCGGGGATGTCCTGCCGATGCATCGTCTATGATCAAACCGCATATTAATTCGTCATTGACATTTAATTAGCGCATAATAGCGTGTCTGCCAACGGCATCTCGCGAGAAGAGCTGGACAAGGCCCGGGGGGACGCCGAATTCCGAACCCGACAACAGGAAGGACATCCCGGTGAGAGAAAGAACACTCCCCATTCTGGCAGGTTTGATGGCGACCGTCGCCATGCCCGCACTGGCCCAGGACCTGTCGATCGGCCTCAAATCCGAGGCGACGTCGATGGATCCGAGCTTCCATCAGCTTTCGACCAACACGCAGGTCCTGCTGAACGTGTTCGAGGCCCTGACCAAGCAGGACGCGCTGCAGATGGTCGAGCCTTCGCTCGCCACGGAATGGGAGGCGGTCGACGACACCACCTGGCGGTTCACCCTGCGCGACGGGGTCACGTTCCACGACGGAACCCCGTTCACCGCCCATGACGTGATCTACACCTATTGCCGCGTGCCGCTGGTCGAGAATTCGCCGTCTTCCTTCACGATCTATACCGGCGTGATCGCAGACATGCAGGCCGAGGACGATCACACGCTGATCATCACCACCAAGGCCGCGCACCCGCTTCTTCCGACCGAGATCGCGCAGCTTCCGATCGTATCGGCCGAGACGCTGGGTGCCGAGGACACCATCACCTTCGGGCCCGATGGCACCTGCGAAGGCATGGGCGACGTGCCGCAATCGCCGGCCTTCAGCTCGCCCGACGTGGCGGTCGGCACCGGACCCTACAAGCTCGACTCCTATACGCGCGGCACCGAGCTCGTGCTCACCCGCAACGAGGAATACTGGGGCGGGACGCCGAACTGGGCCGAGGTCACGATGCGCCCCATCACCAGCGACGGCCCCCGCGTCGCGGCTTTGCTGTCGGGTGATGTCGACATGATCGAATCCCCGCCGATCCAGGATATCGACCGGATCACAGGCGAGGGCTTCAAGGTGGTCGACGCCCTGTCCAACCGGATCATCTATCTCGCGATGGACCAGGAGGGCGAAGCCCCCAGCATCAGCGGAACGGACGGCGAGAACCCGCTTCTCGATGCCCGCGTGCGCGAGGCGATCTCGCTCGCGATCAATCGCGACGCGATCGCGGAACGGATCATGGGCGGCTACGCGCAGCCCGCGGGCGAGCTTCTGCCGCCGCCGATGTTCGGCTCCAACGACCGGCCGGTGGATCCCTACGACCCCGAACGCGCACAGGAACTGCTCGCCGAGGCGGGCTATCCCGACGGGTTCGAGATCACGCTCGGCACGCCCAACGACCGCTATATCAACGACGCGCAGGTGGCCCAGGCCGTGGCGCAGATGCTGGCGCAGGTCGGCATCACGGTGAACGTGGATGCCAGCACGGCGAGCCAGTTCTTCTCGCGCAGGAACGCGCAGGAATTCCCGCTCTACATGGCGGGCTGGGGCGCCTCGTCGGGCGAGATGTCGTCGCCGCTGAAATCGCTGGTCGCCACCTACGACGCCGAGGCGGGCATGGGCGTGACCAATGCGGGGCGCTACTCCAACCCCGAGATGGACGAGATCCTCACGCAGGCGATGTCGACCATCGACGACGAAGAGCGCGATACGCTGCTGCAGCAGGCCGAGAGCATCGTCCTCGACGAGTTCGGGATCATCCCGCTGCATTACGAGCAGACGGTCTGGGCGATGACCCCCGAGCTCGACTACGAGCCGCGCGTCGACCAGTACACGATCGCCCGCGAGGTCGTGCCGTCCGAAGGCGAGAACTGATTCGACGATCCGGTGCCCGCCGATCGCGGGCGCCGGATCCTGACCTGGCCGACCGGCGCGCCTGCCGCGCGACCCCCAGCACCCGGAGAGCGGGATGATCGTCTATCTTGTACGCCGCTTCGGCCAGAGCCTGCTCGCGATCGCCGCCATGGCGGTCCTGGTGTTTCTGGGCGTCTACGCCATCGGCAATCCGGTCGACATCCTCATCAGCCCCGAGGCGACGCAGGCCGACATCATCGCCACGACCGAGCGGCTGGGGCTCGACAAGCCGCTCTACGAACAATTCGGCATCTTCATTTGGAACGCACTGCACGGCGATCTCGGCAACAGCTTCGTCTATGGCCGCCCCGCGCTCGACATCATTCTCGAACGGCTTCCGGCGACGATGGAGCTGGCCTTGGTGGCGCTGGTCATCTCGGTGGGCTTCGGCGTGCCCCTGGGCGTCTGGGCGGGCCTGCGCCCCACGAGCCTTGCGGGCCGCACCATCATGGGCGGGTCGATCCTCGGATTTTCCCTGCCGAACTTCTGGCAGGGCATGCTTCTGATCCTCGTCTTTGCCGTCCTGCTGGGCTGGCTGCCGGCAGGCGGTCGCGGCGAGACGACCGAGTTTCTGGGGCTCGAGGTCAGCTTTCTCACCCTCGACGGCCTGTCGCACCTGATCCTTCCGGCGATCAACCTGGCGCTCTTCAAGATGTCGCTGATCATCCGTCTGGCCCGCGCCAATACCCGCGAGGTCGCGTTGCAGGACTACGTCAAGTTCGCGCGTGCCAAGGGTCTCTCGACCCGCCGGGTGGTCCTGGTGCATATCCTCAAGAACATCATGATCCCGGTCGTGACGATCATCGGGCTCGAGCTCGGATCGATGGTCGCGTTCGCGATCGTGACCGAGACCGTCTTCGCCTGGCCCGGCATGGGCAAGCTGCTGATCGACTCGATCAACCTGCTCGACCGGCCGCTGATCGTCGCCTACCTGATGCTGACCGTGCTCATCATCGTCATGATCAACCTGCTCGTCGATGTCCTCTATTCGATGCTCGATCCGCGGATCCGCCTGTCGGAGATGAAGGGATGACCGATCAATCCGTCGCCAGCGAACTGGAGCTCGTCGGCAATCCCGCCACCGTTCGCATCGACAGCCCGATCACGCGCGTCGCCAAGGAATTCGTCGAGGATCGCATCGCGATCGCCGGTCTGATCCTCATCGTCGCGATCGCCTTCGTCGCCATCGCCGCCCCCTGGATCGCGCCGCAGGACCCCTACGACCTCGCGCAGCTCAGCATTCTCGATGGCGGCCTGCCCCCGGGCGCCGAAAGCATGACCGGCCAGACCTATTGGCTCGGCACCGACCAGCAGGGTCGCGACATGCTCTCGGGGATCATGTACGGCCTCAGGATCAGCCTGCTGGTCGCGGCCGTCTCGCTCGGCCTCGCCATCACGATAGGCGTCGTGGTGGGGGTCGCCGCGGCCTATTTCGGCGGCAAGCTCGACAGCTTCATCATGCGGATCGTCGATCTCCAGCTGTCGTTCCCGGCGATCCTCATCGCGCTGATCCTGCTGGCGCTGCTGGGACGCGGGGTCGACAAGGTGATCCTCGCCCTCGTCATCGTGCAATGGGCCTATTACGCCCGCACGGTGCGCAGCTCGGCCATCGTCGAGCGGCGCAAGGATTACATCGACGCCGCGCGCTGCCTCGCGCTCTCGCATCGGCGCATCATGTTTCGCCACCTGCTGCCCAATTGCGTGCCGCCGCTGATCGTGGTCGCCACGGTGCAGATCGCGCAGGCCATCGCGCTCGAGGCGACACTGTCGTTCCTCGGCGTCGGCGTGCCCATCACCGAGCCCTCGCTCGGCCTGCTGATCGCCAACGGCTACGATTACCTGCTGTCGGGCCGCTACTGGGTCAGCCTCTTTCCCGGCATCGCGCTCGTGCTCACCATCGTCGCCATCAACGTCGTGGGCGACCGGCTGCGCGACGTCCTGAACCCGAGGTTGTCGACATGACCGCCCTGCTCGACGTGCGGGATCTGCACACGCATTTCTTCACCCGCGACGGCGTGGCCAAGGCCGTCGACGGCATCAGCTTCTCGCTCCAGCGCGGCGAGATCCTCGGCCTCGTCGGCGAATCCGGCTCCGGCAAGTCGGTGACCGGGTTTTCGATCCTGGGGCTTGTCGACGCGCCGGGGCGGGTCGTGTCGGGCCAGGTCCTCTTCGACGGCGAGGATGTGGTCACCGCGGGCGAAGGCACCCTGCGGCACCTTCGCGGCAAGCGGATCGCGATGATCTTCCAGGATCCGATGATGACGCTGAACCCGGTCCTGAGGATCGACACGCAGATGATCGAGGCAGTGCAGGCCCATGAAAAGGTGTCGCGCAAGGAGGCGCTGGCGCGCGCGCGCGAGGCTCTGGTCGCGGTCGGCATCTCGTCGCCGGACGAGCGGCTCGAAAGCTATCCGCACCAATTCTCGGGCGGGATGCGTCAGCGCGTCGCGATCGCGATCGCGCTCCTGCACAAGCCCGACCTCATTATCGCGGACGAGCCGACCACCGCACTCGACGTCACCATCCAGGCGCAGATCCTGGCCGAGGTCCAGAAGCTCTGCGCGGATTCCGGCACCGCCCTGATCTGGATCACACATGACCTGGCCGTGGTGTCCGGCCTCGCCGACCGGCTGGCCGTCATGTATGCGGGCCGGATCATCGAGGAGGGCACGACGGCCGAGGTCATCGGCCGGCCCCTGCATCCCTATACCAAGGGCCTCATCGGCAGCGTGCCGCAGGGCAAGCGGCACGGCACGACCCTGACGCAGATCCGCGGCATGACCCCGCCGCTGCTCGACCTGCCGAAGGGATGCAAGTTCCGCCCCCGCTGCCCGCGCGCGGACGACCAGTGCCTGACGGAGCCGCCGCTCGGGCCCGTGGCGGGCGGGCGCCGCGTGCGCTGCGTCCACCCGCATCTCGAAGACCAGGAGGACGCGGTACTCTCGTGACGACGCCCAACATCATCGAACTCGACCACGTCTCGAAACGCTTCACCAAGGAGCTCGACATCGCCGAACGCACGGCCCGCATGCTCGGCTCGAGCGTCGAGCCGCAGACCGTGCACGCCGTTGACGGCGTCAGCTTCGGCGTGCGCCGGGGCGAGGTCATGGGCCTCGTGGGGGAATCGGGCTGCGGCAAGTCGACCCTCGGCCGCATGGTCGCGGGCCTGCTGAAGCCCACGGACGGGCGCATCCTCTTTCGCGGGCGCGACGTGGCCGAGCTCGACGGCGATGCCGCGCGCGACGCCGCCCTCAAGATCCAGATGGTGTTCCAGGATCCGATGTCGTCGCTCAACCCGCGCCTGCGGGTGCGCGACATCGTGGGCGAGGCGCCCCGCGTGCACCGCATCGCGCCCCGGCGCGAGGTCGCGGGCTATGTCGAGGACATCCTGGAACAGGTCGGCCTCGATCCGACCACCGGCAAGCGCTATCCGCACCAGTTCTCGGGCGGGCAGCGCGCCCGCGTCGGGATCGCCCGCGCCCTCGCGGTCAAGCCGGACTTCATCGTCTGCGACGAATCCGTCGCAGCACTCGACGTGTCGATCCAGGCGCAGATCCTGAACCTCTTCGTCCGGCTGCGCGAGGAATTCGACCTTACCTATCTCTTCATCAGCCACGATCTCGGCGTGGTGGAGCATATCTCGGACCGGATTGCGGTCATGTATCTCGGCCGCCTGGTCGAGCTCGGCGAGGCCGAGGATCTGCTGAAACGCCCGAACCATCCCTACACCCAGGCCCTCGTCTCCGAGATCCCGACCTTCGAGACCCAGAAGAAGATCTATGCCGGCATCAAGGGCGAGATCCCGTCGCCCCTGCGCCCGCCGCCCGGCTGCCATTTCCACCCGCGCTGTCCCCATGCGCACGAGCGGTGCCGCATCGAGGTGCCCGCCCTCCGGGAGGTCGCGCCCGGGCGCCTTTCGGCCTGCCATCTCAACGACGAAGCCGCCGCCAGACGCCCCGAGAAAGCCCACGCATGACCATCGACGCCGTTCTCTCCGACCCCCGCTTCCGCGCCGCGACCGATCACCTGCGCGCCCACCACGACCGCCTCGTGGACGAGATCGTCGCGTTGACCGAGATTCCCGCCCCGCCCTTCAAGGAAGAGGCCCGCGCCGCCGCCTTCGAACGGTTGATCGCCGAAGCGGGCCTCGAGGACGTCCGGCGCGACGCGGTCGGCAACGTCACAGCATTGCGTCGCGGCACGGGTAATGGCGGCATCGTCGCCATCGCGGCCCATCTCGACACCGTGTTCCCCGAAGGCACGGACGTGACCGTCAGGCGCGAGGGCACGCGCCTTTTCGCACCCGGCGTGGGCGACGATACACGCGGCCTCGCCGTGCTGCTGGCCTATGCCCGCGCGCTGGACGCGGCCGGCATCGAGACCCAGCACGACATCCTCTTCGTCGCCGATGTGGGCGAGGAAGGAAAAGGCGATCTCCGCGGCATCCGCCACCTTTTCACCGAGGGCACGTATCGCGACCGCATCGGGTGCTTCTTCACGCTCGACAGTCCCGACATGGACGAAATCGTCACGCGCGGCGTGGGATCGCGGCGTTACCGCGTGACCTTTCGCGGGCCGGGCGGGCACAGTTTCATGGCGTTAGGCACCGTGAACCCGGCCTACGCGCTGGCCGAGACGGTGCAGGGCCTCGCGCGCATCGAGGTCCCGGCCGAGCCGCGCACGACCTTCTGCGCCAGCGTCATGGGCGGCGGCTCGTCGATCAACGCCATTCCGGCGGAGGTCTGGGTCGAAATCGACCTGCGCTCCGAGGAAGCAGGCGAGCTTTCCCGTCTCGACGTCACCCTCCAGAAGCTCGTCGCGGCCGCGGTGGACGCCGAAAATGCGCGCGGCACCACCGATGCAGGCGAGATCACCGCCGAGCTCACGATCGTCGGCGACCGCCCGGCCGGACGGACGGAGACTGACAGCGAGATCGTGACCACCTCCGAGGCCGCCCTGCGCGCCTTCGGGTTCAGCCCCGGGCGCGCTGTCTCCTCGACCGACGCCAACATCCCGATGAGCCTCGGCATACCGGCCGTGAAGCTCGGCACCGGAGGCACCGGGGGCCGCGCCCATTCGCTCGAGGAATGGATCGACGTCGAGCCCGAGGCGAGCCTTCGGGGCCTCTCGGCAAGCCTGGCCGCGATCCTCGGCACCGCCCGCCTCGCGCCGCCCCGATGAGACCGGCACCGCGCTGACATCCGACGCGCGGACATATCCCAAGACCGTTTGGCCGGCCTCATTGACGAACCGCGTCCGACTGTCGATATGCAGGATAAGGTGCGGGCGACGCGCAGGACGAGACGCGTGCCGGCCCGCTCACAGCCTTTCCCGCGAAGGACAGATGAACAAGCAGAAGCGTCGCCTCTATCGCCAGTTCAAGGCATTGGAGACCCGGATCCCCCGGTTGAAGCGACCGATCCGTGCGCTGCTGAGCGACCGGCGCGCGGTCTGGCGGATTCCGCTCGGTCTCGCCATGATCCTGGGCGGCCTCTTTTCGTTCCTTCCGGTCCTTGGCCTCTGGATGCTGCCGCTCGGCCTGCTGCTGCTCGCGGTGGACGTGAAGCCGCTGCAAAGTCCGGTCTCCGCCCTCGCCATCCGGGCGAGGCGGCGCCTCAACCCCTGGCTGAAGCGGCGGCGCGGGAAACGGTCCGGCAAGAGCTGATCCGTGCAATCGCCCGCCGGTGTCCGGCGGAGCGGCCATTTATTGCCATCGCCGGCGAAGGAATGATTTGTCCGTCCGGCGGCATGCGATATAAGGGTCCGTCGCGGGCGAATGCCCCCGGCACGGGTGAGTTGGCCGGGCTTCGGGCAAAGGGCGGACAAGAAAAAGAATGACGGCGCGTTTCAGGGTCGGCACCATCGCCTGCGGGGCACCGCAACGATCCATTCCGGACATATCGCATGACCGGCCTCGCCCCTGATCCGGCCCTCGCGGCCTGGCTCACCCTCGCCGTTCTCGCGGTGATGTTCGTGCTCTTCGTGCTCGAGCTCTATCCGGTCGAGGTCACGGCGCTGCTCGGCGCGGCCGCCGTGGTCGTCCTCGGCATCGTGCCGGCGGACGGCGTCCTTTCGGTCTTCGCAAACCCCGCACCCTGGACGATTGCCGCCATGTTCATCGTCTCGGCCGGACTGGTCCGGACGGGGCTCATCGGTAGTTTCGCGTGGCTCGTCTCGCGGCAGGCCGCCGATCACAAGGTCCTGGTCATCTGCGGCGTGGCGATCGTGGTGGCGGGCGCGTCGGCCTTCACCAACAACACGCCGCTGGTCGCGGTGATGATCCCCGTGACGGTACAGCTCGCGCGGGCGATGGGCATTTCGCCGTCCAAGCTGCTGATACCGCTCTCCTATCAGACGGTCCTCGGCGGCATGATCAGCATGATCGGAACCTCGACCAACATCCTCGTCGACGGCGTCGCGCGGGCGCAGGGGATGACGCCGTTCGGCCTCTTCGAGATCGCGCCGCTCGGCATCGCGGTCAGCATCGTCGGCTTCGCCACGTTGTGGCTGCTGGTGCCCGCGCTGCTGCCCAACCGCGAGTCGGTCTCCGACCTGCTGGGACCGCGCAAGCGGCCGAAATACTTCACCGAGGTCGTGGTGCCCGAAGGCTCGCCCCTGATCGGGGCCAGCGCGACCGAGGTCGCACTCTTCCGCCGCGAAGGCATGCGCCTGATCGACGTGATCCGCGGCGATCGCAGCCTGCGACGCCAGTTCCCCGACGTGACCCTCGCCGAGGGCGACCGCGTGGTCCTGCGGACCGAGATGCAGGAGCTTCTGGGGCTCAAGGATTCCAACCGGGTGACGCTGGTCGACCGGCTCGGCTCCACCCGCACGACCACGGTCGAGACGCTGATCCTGCCCGGGTGCCGGATGATCGGCCGGTCGCTCGGGCAATTGCGGCTCAGGCGGCGCTACGGCGTCTATCCGCTGGCCGTCCACCGGCGCAGCCGCAACATCGCGCGCCAGCTCGACGACGTCGTCGTCCGCGTGGGCGACACCCTCCTTCTCGAAGGCGATCCCGACGATATCCGCCGCCTGGCCGCGGATATGGAACTTGCCGATTTCAGCGCGCCGACCGACAGGCCGTTCCGGCGCGAACGCGCCCCGCTGGTCCTGGCCGTGGTCATCGGCATCGTCGTCCTCTCGGCCTTCGACCTCGCGCCGATCCAGATCCTGGCGATGCTCGGCGTCGCGGTGCTGCTCGCGACCCGGACGATCGAGCCGCAGGAAGCCTATGCCACGGTGAGCGCGCCGCTGCTCATCCTCATCCTGTCGATGCTAGTGGTGGGCGAGGCGATGGACCGCTCGGGTGCGGCGCAGCTGACGGTGGACGCGCTCTCGCCCTGGCTGGTGGATCTGCCGCCGCTCGCGGTGCTCTTCGTGCTCTACTTCCTGACGCAGATCCTGACCGAGCTTTTGTCGAACAACGCGGTGGCCGTGATCGTGACCCCGGTCGCGATCACCCTCGCTGAGAGCCTCGGGCTCGATCCACGGCCGCTCGTGGTCGCGGTGATGTTCGCCGCCACGCTCGCCTTCGCCACGCCGATCGGCTACCAGACCAACACGATGGTCTATGCGCCCGGCGGCTACAGGTTCACCGACTTCACCCGCATCGGCTTGCCGCTCAACCTCGTGACCGGCATCACCGCGTGCCTTTCATCCCGCTGCTCTGGCCGTTCTGATCCCGAGGCGACCGCTACGGACTGACGCTCGGGCACTCCCCGTCCCGGACGCGGTGACTTCACCCTCCGGGACGGGTCGCGCCTTGCGGCGAGTTTGCCCTTGCGTCAGGCCGGTCCCGCGCCTTGCGTGGCGGTATAGACCGCATAGAGCGACTGGCTCGCCGCCATGAAGAGCCGGTTGCGCTTGGGCCCGCCGAAACACAGATTGCCGCAGACCTCCGGAAGGCGGATCCGGCCCAGCAGGTTTCCGTCCGGAGACCAGCAGGTCACGCCGTTATAGCCCACGTTGCGCCCCGCATTGGACGACGCCCAGACGTTTCCATAGACATCGACCGCCAGCCCGTCTGGCCCGCATTTGACGCCGTCGATCACGCAATCGCTGAAGACCCGGCCGTTCGTCGCTTCGCCATTCGCAACGTCGAAGACGAAGATCACCCCCTCTCCGCCGGGGCCCTCGTCGCCGGGCCCCTTGCCGGTCGACGCGATATAGAGCCGGTCCTCGTTCGGCGAGAAGGCGAGCCCGTTGGGGTCCGGCACGGTGGCCTCGTCGACCACGCGCGTCACGGTTCCGTCGGGGCCGAGCCGGTAGGTCGCGGTCGGCATCTCGCGCTGCGCATCGCCGATCTCGGGCGGCTGGCCCAGGCGGTTGTTGACGAGACCGTCGGGATTGGTCGGACCGCCCGGCGCGCCCACCGCCCCCTCGTAGAGCTGGCCGCCATAGGGCGGGTCGGTGAACCAGTAGCTTCCGTCGGTATGGGCCACGACGTCGTTGGGCGAGTTGAACGGCATGCCCTCGTAGGAGTCGGCGAGGATCGTCACCGACCCGTCGAGTTCGTAGCGCACGACGCGGCGGGTCAGATGCTCGCAGGAGATCTGCCGCCCCTCGTAGTCGAAGCTGTTGCCGTTGGAATTGTTCGACGGCATCCGGAAGGTGCTGACATGGCCGTCCTCACTGAGATAGCGGAGCTGCCGGTTGTTGGGAATGTCCGACCAGACGAGATACTTGCCGACCCCGCTCCAGGCCGGCCCCTCCGCCCAGAGCGCGCCCGTCCAGAGCCGCTCGATCGGCGCGTTGGGCTGGGCGAGCCCGTTGAAGGCCGGGTCCACCGCGATGACGTCGGGATCCCAGAAATAGACGTTGGGCGCGGCGCCGGGCCCGAAGTCTCGCGGCGGGCTGGTGACCGTGGAGGGCGGCTCCACCGGCGCGGAGGACATCGCGTCCTGCGCATGGGCCGCGGTGAAGGCAAGGCCCGCCGTCCCCGCCCCGATGGCTCCGAGCGCCTGTCGCCGCGACAGGCCGTTCCGCAAGTGTTTCGTCATTGAATCCTCCCTCGCATCGCTAGTGACGCAGCGTCAGCTTAGGGCCCTGCGCGGCGACCTGTCCAACATTCCGGGTTGGACGCTCCGGCACGCGCAATGGCGATAGGCGGTTCGCCGCCGATCGGGCGCCCCGCTCGTCGCCGCCGCCGCGCGCCGTCCGACCGGGAAGCAACCCCTTCGCGCGCGGCCGGCCCGGCCCCCAAGCTGCAAGAGCCCCCTCGCCGAGGCGAAGAATTTGCGTTCGGCCGAGCGAAGTCCGCCGGAACGGCTGTCCCCGGCAGACGCCCATTCCGACAATGCCTGCCTTTTTGGATCGGCTTTCTATTGTCTGCCGGGCCGGCGTGGGTAGATCAGTCGCAAGTTCGCAATTCATCCCGCAATGGAGGACCCTCCATGATCCGTACATTCGCCATCGCCGGCTCGCTCGCGCTCGGCATCGCCGCGTCGGGGCCCGCACAGGCCCAGGACGAGATCCTCAACGTCTCCTACGACATCGCACGCGAGCTCTATGCCGCGATCAATCCGGCCTTCCTCGATCAGTACGAGGGCGGCGACGCGCTGACCATCAGCCAGAGCCATGCGGGCTCGTCCAAGCAGGCGCGCGCCATCCTCCAGGGGCTCCAGGCCGACCTCGTCACCTTCAATCAGGTGCTCGACGTCGAGATTCTGGCCGAGAACGGCTTCGTCGCCGAGGATTGGCAGGACCAGTTCCCCAACAACGCCTCGCCCTATTACTCGCTGCCCGCCTTCATGGTGCGCGAGGGCAACCCGCAGGAGATCGACGGCTGGGACGATCTCGCGCGCGACGGCGTCTCGGTGATCTTCCCCAACCCCAAGACCTCGGGCAACGGGCGATATACCTATCTCGCCGCCTGGGCCTGGGCGCTCGAGGAATTCGACGGCGACGAGGACCGCGTGCGCGAGTACATGAACGCCGTTCTGGACAATGTCGAAGTGTTCGACACCGGCGGCCGCGGTGCCACGACAACCTTCGTGGAGCGCGGGATCGGTGACGTCCTCGTGACCTTCGAGGCCGAGGCGCTCAACATCTCGGGCCAGACCGAAGGCTACGAGACGGTGGTGCCCGCGCAATCGCTGCTGGCCGAATTTCCCGTCGCGGTGGTCGAGCGCGTGGCCGAACAGAGAGGCACCGGCGAGGTTGCCCGCGATTACCTGAACTTCCTCTACTCCACGGAAGGGCAGGAAATCCTCGCCTCGTTCAACAATCGCGTCCATGACGAGGCGGTCGTCGAGGCGAATGCGGACCGCTTCCCCGAGACGGACCTTTTCACGGTCGAGGACGTGTTCGGCTCCTGGACCGAGGCGCAGGAAACGCATTTCGGCTCCGGCGGCGTGCTCGACCAACTTCTGCGGAACTGAAGGCGCCCTGACGCGGGGGCCGTCGCCCGCAATACCGGGAGAGGCGCGATCGCGGCTCTCCCGTTTCACGTCCGCGCCCTTGCGCCCTCCGCCGAACGAGACCCGATAGACCCCCATGCCGATCCTGCAGACCCCCTTGGACGCGGTCAGGCGCCGCCGCCGCTCTCCCCTGCCGGGGCTCGGGCTGACGCTGGGCGTGACGGTCACCTTCGTCACGCTGATCGTGCTGCTGCCGCTCGCCGGCCTCGGCTGGCAACTCGCGCAGCTCGGGATCTCGGACTACCTCTTCGTGATGTCCGACGAGCGCACGCTCGCCGCCTTGCGCGTCACGATCACGGCGGCGCTTTTGGCGACGTTGGTCAACGGGGTCTTCGGCCTGCTGCTGGCCTGGGTGCTGGTGCGCTACCGCTTTCCGGGGCGCGCGGCGCTCGACGCGCTGGTCGACCTGCCCTTCGCCCTGCCGACCTCGGTCGCGGGCATCGCGCTGGTGGCCCTCTATGCCCAGGACGGCTGGATCGGATCGCTTCTCGCGCCGCTGGGCCTTCAGGTCGCCTATAGCTGGTGGGGCATCGTCGTGGCGATGGTGTTCACCTCCGTTCCCTTCGCCGTGCGCGCCATCCAGCCGCTCATCGAAGAGCTGGATCCGGCAGAAGAGGCCGCGGCCACGACCCTGGGCGCCAGCCGCTGGCAGACCTTCCGCGCCATCATCCTGCCGCAACTCATGCCCGGTATCCTGACCGGCACGGGGCTGTCGTTCGTGCGCTCGCTGGGCGAGTTCGGGGCCGTGATCTTCATCGCCGGCAACATCCCCTACGAGACCGAGATCGCCTCGCTGCTGATCATGATCCGCCTCGACGAATTCGACTATCCCGCCGCCGCCGCCATCGCGGGCACGATGCTCGCGCTGTCGCTCGTCCTGCTCGTCGCCATCAACATCGCGCAAACCCGCCTCTATCGCCGCTTCGAGAGGGGAAGCTGATGCGCCGTCCGCTCCTCATCGCGCTCGCCATGCTCTTTGCCTTCGCGGTCATCGTCCTGCCGGTCGCCGCGATCTTCACACGCGCCTTCGCCGAAGGCGCGGGGGTCTGGCTCTCGGCGATCACCGCGCCCGAGACCCGCGCGGCGATCTGGCTTACCATCCTCACCGCGCTCATCGTGCTGCCGATCAACATCGTGTTCGGCCTCTGCGCCGCATGGGCCATCGCGCGGTTCCGCTTTCCGGGCCGCCGGGCGCTGCTGATCCTGATCGAGATCCCGTTCGCCATCTCGCCGATCGTCGCGGGCCTGTGCTTCCTGCTCGTCTACGGCGCCTACGGCCCGGTCGGCGCCGCGCTCCAGCCCTACGGGTTGCAGCTGATGTTCAACCTCACGGGCATCGTGCTGGTCTCGCTCTTCGTGACCTGCCCGTTCGTGGTGCGCGAGGTTCTGCCGGTCCTCGCGGTCACCGGCGAGGACGAGGAGCGCGCGGCACTCACTCTCGGCGCCTCGGGCTGGCAGATCTTCAGCTACGTGACCTTCCCCAACATCACATGGCCGCTCCTTTACGGTGCGATCCTCGCCACGGCACGGGCAATCGGCGAATTCGGGGCGGTCTCGGTCGTCTCGGGCGCGATCCGCGGCCAGACGATGACCCTGCCGCTCCAGATCGAGCTTCTCTACAACGACTACAACACCACCGGCGCCTTCGCCGCCGCGACCGTGCTGGCGCTGCTGGCACTCGTCACGCTGATCCTGCGCGGACTGATCGCCGCCTTCCATCCCGCAAGGGGAGCCACATCATGAGCCTGCGCATCGAAAACCTGTCGAAATCCTTCGACGGCGGCACATCGGTGCTCGACGACGTCTCGCTGACCGTCGCGGAGGGCGAGTTCGTGGCGTTGCTGGGACCGTCCGGCTCGGGCAAGACGACGCTTCTCAACGCGATCTCGGGGCTGCTCTCGCCCGATCGCGGCCGCATCCTGCTGGATGGCGAGGACATCACCCACCTGCCCGCCGGGAAACGCCGCTTCGGCATGGTGTTCCAGTCCTACGCGCTCTTCCGGCACATGAGCGTCGCGCAGAACGTCGAATTCGGCCTGCGGGTCCTCAAGGGGGCGGAGCGTCCCTCGAAATCCGCGCGCCGCGCCCGCGTGGCCGAGCTTCTGGACCTGATCGAGATGGGCGATCTCGGCGACCGGTATCCCGCGCAGCTCTCCGGCGGCCAGCAGCAGCGCGTCGCCATGGCGCGCGCGCTGGCCATCGACCCGCGCCTGCTGCTCCTCGACGAGCCGTTCTCGGCGCTCGACGCGCAGGTGCGCCAGACCCTGCGCGCCTCGGTGCGGGAGCTTCAGCGCAAGGTCGGTGTCGCGGCGATCCTGGTCACCCACGACCAGACCGAGGCCTTCGCGATCGCGGACCGCGTGGCCGTCATGAACGAGGGTCTGATCGACCAGATCGGCAGCCCGGAGGAACTGCGTGCGGCGCCGGCCACCCCCTTCGTGCGAAGCTTTCTTGAAGCGGGAACCTGACGCCTACATCGACAGGAAGCGCGGCACGCCCGTCAGCCCCGCAACTCCAGCACCGCTTCGACCTCGACCAGCGCATGCGCCGGCAACGAGGCCACGTTGACCGCCGTGCGCGCATGGCGCCCGGCCTCGCCCCAGAGGTCGATGAAGAGCTGCGAGGCCCCGTCAACCACGGCAGGACCGTTGCCGAAGGTCGGCGGCGCCGCGACGAAACCGCCCAGACGCACCACCTGCGCCACCCGGTCGAGCGATCCCGCGACGGCCCGCGCCGAGAACAGCAGGTTGAGCGCGCACATCCGCGCCGCCTCGCGCCCGGTCTCCATATCGAAATCGTCGCCCACCGGCCCGAAGAATTGCGGCACCCCCTCCCATTCGCAGATCTGGCCCGACAGGAACAGCAGGTTGCCGGTGATCTTGCCCGGCAGGAACAGGGCCCGCGAGGGTGCGGAGGGCGGCAGCGCGAGGCCAAGCTCGGCCAGACGCGCCTCGATGGTGCCGCTCATCCCCGCTCTCCCGCCATCAGCCGCGCGGCCAGCGCGATGAGCGACAGGTCCGACCCCCGGGGCCCGATCAGCGAGACGCCCACGGGCGCGCCGTCAACCCTGCCCGCTGGCATCACCACCTGCGGCAACCCGGCGAGACCCGCGACGCAGAGGATCCGCTGGCTGTCGTGCCGGAACCCGTCGAAGAGGGCGATCGGCGGGTCGAGGCGGAACGGCTCGGCATGGACGGCCGGGGCGAGGATCACCCCGTCCTCGCCCAGCAACCCGGCGATATGGGCGGTGTAGCGGTCCCGCGCCGCGCGCGCCGCGAGCACCTCCTCGTCGGTCAGGGCCGCGGCCGCCGCCACCCGCCCGTCGATCCCGTGGACGAGCGGCGGCCGGGCCCGTGCGATCCAGGGCAGCAGATGCTCGCGCGCATCCGCGCCGATCGTGGCGAGGCACATCGCATAGGTCGCCTCGACCCCGTCGGGATAGGGATCGACCGGCGCGGCCGCGATCCCCGCGAAGGCCTCGTCGAGGATCGCCGCCACGCCCGGCGTGGCGAGGTCCACCATCGCCTGTGACCGAAGAAAGCGCGGCGTATCCGGCAAGGGCGCGGTATCGCGCCCGTAAAGCGCCAGCGATCCCCGACAGAGCGTCTCCGCGTCGCGCGCGAAAAGCCCCGGCGTGTCATAGCTCGGCGCCACGGGCTGGGTCCGGTCCATCGGCACGGTGCCATGTGTCGGACGGATCCCCCAGATCCCACAGAAGCTCGCGGGTGCCCGCACCGATCCGCCGGTATCGGAGCCGAGCGCCAGATCGACGAGCCCCCCCGCCACCGCCGCGGCCGATCCCGAGGACGACCCGCCCGGGATCCGGTCCGGCGCCGCGGGGTTCACGGGCGTGCCGAAATGCGCGTTCATCCCGTACATCGACCAGGCAAGCTCGTCGGTATGGGTCTTGCCCATGCAGCGCGCGCCCGCATCGACAAGCCGCGCGACCGCGGGCGCGTGGGCATCCTTCACCCCGCTCTCGGCGAGCTTGAGCGGGCAGCCGCTTCCGGTCCGATACCCCGCCACATCGTAGATGTCCTTGACCCCGAGCGTCAGGCCCGCAAGCGGACCTTCGCTGCCCCAGGGCACCTCCACCCCCTCATAGGGCATGAAGGCGCGGTAGGGATCGTCGTCGAGCAGCATGTCAGGCAGCCTCCATCGGGGCGTCGGCGTGGATGCAGGCGACGCGACGGCGCGGCCCGATCTGGTGGACGGGGGGCAGGGCCGCGCGGCAGCGCGCCTCGGCCAGCGGGCAGCGCGGCGCGAAGGGGCAGGCGTCGGGCTTGACGTCGAGCGGCGGCGGCGCGCCCGGGATCGCGTCGAGCCGGGTGCCGCGCGCCACGTCATGCAGGTTCGCGGCCAGCAGGCCCCTGGTATAGGGATGGCGCGGCGACTTGATGATCTCGTGCGTCGTGCCCTCCTCGACGATCTGGCCGGCATACATGACCGCGATCCGCTCCGAGACCTCGACCGCCACGCCGATATCGTGGGTCACGAAGATCACGCCCATCCCGAACTCCTTCTGCAAGGCGCGAAGCAGCAGCAGGATCTGGATCTGCACCGTCGCGTCGAGCGCGGTCGTGGGCTCGTCGGCCAGCAGCAGCCGCGGCCGGCAGGCCAGCGCCAGCGCGATCATCACCCGTTGCAGCATCCCGCCCGAAAGCTCGTGCGGATAGTTCGAGAGCCTGCGTTCCGGCGACGGGATGCGCACCCGGCGCAGCATGTCGAGCGCGGTCGACATCGCCTCGTCGCGGCTCACCCGCTTCTTGCGCTGCACGGCCTCGGCGATCTGCCGGCCCACGGTATAGACCGGATCGAGCGCCAGCCCCGGCTCCTGGAACACCATCGACACCTCGCCGCCGCGATAGGTCTGGAGCGCGCGCCCCGTGATCGACATCACGTCCGCGCCGTTCACCTTCATCGTGCCCTCGATATCCGTGCGGCGCGGCGGCAGCAGCCGCAGCAGCGCCTTCAGCGTCACCGACTTGCCCGATCCCGATTCACCGAGCAACGCCAGCGTCTCGCCCTGGGCGAGCCCCAGCGTCAGATCGTTGATCGCATGCACGTCGCGCGCGCCGCGAAAGCGGATGCTGAGGTTGCGGATATCGACCAGCGATCCCGGCCCGCTCATGTCAGACCCTCCTCGCCCGCGCGCGAATGGCCCGAGGCAGTATCGTGCAGGTGACAGGCCGCCAGATGCCCCTGCCCGCCCGAGATGTCGCGCATCACGGGCACGTCGCGCGCGCAGACCGCTTCGGCGAACTTGCACCGCGTATGGAAACGACATCCCGATGGCGGGTTGATCGGGTTCGGCGGATCGCCGGTCAGCGGCGGCTCCTCGGTGCGGTTGTCGGGATCCATCGATGGCATCGCCGAGAACAGCGACCGGGTATAGGGATGCGCCTGCCGCGACCAGATGAGGTCGACCGGCGCCAGCTCCACCACCTCGCCGAGATACATGACGAGGATCCGGTCCGAGATATACCGCACCACGTTCAAATCGTGGCTGATGAAGATGTAGGTCAGGCCGAACTCGGCCCTGAGATCGGCCAGAAGGTTCAGTACCTGCGCCTCCACCGACTTGTCGAGCGCCGAGACCGCCTCGTCCAGCACGACGATCTTCGGCGACATGGCGAGCGCGCGGGCGATGTTGATCCGCTGCCGCTGGCCGCCCGAGACCTCGTGCGGATAGCGCTGCGCGAAGCGCGCGGGGTCGAGGCCCACCCGGTCCATCAGATCGCGCGCACGGCCGACGGGGTCCGAAAGCCCCTGGATACGTGCCCCGAACGCGATCGATTCCTCGATCGTCAGACGCGGGTTCAGCGACGCATAGCTGTCCTGGAACACCATCTGCATGCCGCGCCGCAGATCGCGCAGCGTGAGATCCTTGCCGAGCGTGCGCCCGTCGAACCGCACGTCGCCCCGGTCGCGGTCGATGAGGCCCACCAGAAGCCGCGCGGTCGTGGATTTTCCGCAGCCCGATTCCCCGACGATGCCGAGGGTCTCGCCCTCCTCGACCGCGAAGGACACGCCGTCGACGGCCTGCACCCGGGCCTTCTGACGACCGAGGATGCCGCCGCGCACCGGAAAGTGCTTCTGCAGGCCGGTGACGCGCAGGATCTGCGCGGGGCTGTCGGGGCGCAGCGTTTCAGTCGCGGACATTCATGGCACTCCTTACGCCGTCGCTAAGAAGGTTGAGACAAAGCGAGGTGACGAAGATCATCACGCCCGGAAGCGCCGCGAGCCACGGATCGACATAGATCGCCGAGCGCAGCGTGTTGAGCATCAGGCCCCATTCCGGCTCGGGCGGGCGCACCCCGATGCCGAGGAACGACAGGCCGGCGGCCAGGATCATGCACACGCTGGTCAGCGACGTGGCATAGACGAAGATCGGCGACAGGACGTTGCCGATCACGTGCACCCGGATCACGGTCAGTGCGCTCGCCCCCGTGGCCCGCGCCGCGTCGATGTAATCGAGCGACCGCACCCCTGACGTGACCGCCTCGGCCACGCGGGTGATCGGCGGGATGAACACGATCGTCAGCGACACCAGGCTGTTGACGATCCCCGCCCCGAGTGCCCCGGATATGGCGATCGCCAGCAGGACCGAGGGAAAGGCGAAGAACACGTCGACCGTGCGCATGATGATCGTGTTGAGCAGCCCGCCGACATAGCCCGCCGTGATCCCTAGGAAGCTGCCGATGAAAAAGGCCAGGATCACCGGCACCAGCCCGATGAAGAGCGTGAGCCGCCCGCCATAGATTAGGCGGGCCAGCATGTCGCGCCCCTGCTCGTCGGTGCCGAGGATATGCCCTTCGCTGCCGATCGGGTTCAGCCGCGCCACCATCGAGCCGGTATAGGGATCCGCGAGCCCGAGCCACGGCGCGAAGGCCGCCGATCCGATCAGGGCCACGAGGATCGCGGCACAGCCGAGCGTCACCGGATCGCGCGACAGCCTCCGCGCCACGCCCGACCAGTATCCGCCGCTCTTCTGGACGGGAATTTCCGCGACATCCGTTTGCGCGACCGCCATGTCAGTTCCTCTGGATGCGCGGGTCGATCGCGGCCTGCGCCACGTCCACCACGAGGTTCATCGCCACGAAAAAGAGCGCCAGCACCAGGATCGTCCCCTGAAGGAGCGGCAGGTCCCGCTGGAAGATGGCGTTCGACAGAAGGTACCCCGAGCCCGGCCAGTTGAAGACCGTCTCGATCAGGATCGACCCCCCGAGCAGGTAGCCGAGCTGCAGCCCCATCACCGATAGTGCTGTCGCCGCGGCGTTGCGCGCCACGTGGCGCAGGACGTCGCCGCGGCTCATCCCCTTGGCATAGAGGGCGGTGACGAAATCCATCGACAGGATGTCGCCGGCCAGCGCGCGCACGGTCCGCGCGACGATGCCGATCGGCACCACGGCCAGCGTCACCGCCGGCAGGATCAGGTGCCGCACATGCACCCAGTCCCACGACCAGTCCTGCGATCCCCCCGGCCCCGCCCCCATCGACGGCAACCAGCCCAGATTGACCGAAAAGATGATGACCAGCACGATCCCGAGCCAGTAATTCGGCACCGACACGCCGGCGATCGAAATGGCGGTCACGATCCGGTCGAGGATCGTGTCGCGGAAATAGCCCGCGACGAACCCCAGCAGGACACCGATCGGAAACGCGATCAGCGCCGCGGTCACGGCCAGCAGCAGCGAGTTCTGCACCGCGCCGAACACCTCTCCGGCCACGGGTCGGCCCGTGGCGATCGACCGGCCCATATCGCCCTGGATCAGGTTGCCGACCCAGACGACGTACTGGACGGGCAAAGGCTTATCGAGCCCGTAGGCCGCGCGCATCTCGGCCTGCTGCTCGGCCGTCGCGTCGACCGGCATGATCGCGGTCAGCGGATCGCCGGGGGCGATCTGCACCAGCATGAAGCAGATGACCGAGACGCCGAACGCCACGGGCAGCACCAGGATCAGGCGTCTGAGGAAATAGACGAACATGCGTCGGGGTCCTTCCGGGAGCAGGCCAGCCCCCGCCGCCCGAACGGCGGCGGGGGTGCGATCCGTCGCTACTCGGTCATGGTGATCGACGAGAAGTTCTGGAACCAGTTCTGCGCCTGCACGTAGCCTTCGACCCGCGGGCTGAGCGCGCGTGGCGCCACGTCATGCGTCACCATCAGGAACAGCGCGTCGTTCACGTATTTCTCGTGGGTCCGGCGCAGCACCTCGTTCTGCGCCTCGGGGTCGAAGGTCGTCCGGATCTCCTCGAAGAGCGCCTGCATCTCCGGATCGCAGTAATGGCCCCAATTGGTGCCGTCGGGCGCGATCAGGTCGCACGACAGGTGCCGGATGAGGCCGGTGAAGGGGTCCTGCACGAAATAGCTGAAATTGATCGATTCCGCGCCTTCCACGGCCGGATCCCCTGCGCCCGCGCGCCAGAGGTTGATCATCTGGTTCCACTCGACGACCGAGAATTCCACGTCGATGCCGATCGCGGCCAGGTTCTGCTGGATATACTCGTTCATCGGCAGCGGCAGCATCTGCCCCGACCCCGACGGCGAGATCAGCGCCTTGACCGACAGCCGGTTGTCGGGCCCGTAGCCCGCCTCGGCCAGCAGTTCCTTGGCCGCCTCGGGATCGTAGCGGACCTCGAATTCCGGCGCGCCGAACCAGTTCGACGAAGGCGGCAGGAACCCTTCGGCGGGCACCATCAGCCCGCCCAGAAGCGCGCCCATCCCCTCGCGGTCGATGGCGAGGTTGGCCGCCTTGCGCACGTTGATGTCGTTCCACGGCGACCCTTCGAGCCGCGACAGGTGCCAGGTCCAGTTATGCGGATAGGTGTTCGACGAGATGACGAAGCCGTTGCCCTCCATCGCCGGTATGGTGTCGGGCGCGGGCGCCTCGATCCAGTCGACCTGACCCGACAGAAGGGCGGCGGACCGCGCGTTGGGCTCGGGCAGCGGGATCAGGATCATCTTGTCGAGCTGCGGCACGCGCTCGGCATCCCAGTATTCCTCGAACGGGACCAGCTCCGCGCGCTCGCGGGGAACGAAGGCCTCCATCCGCCACGGCCCGGTGCCCGACGGCTCCTGCGCGAACCGCTCCCAATCGCGGTCGAGCGCTTCCCATTGCGCCTGGGACGACATCAGGATCCACGACAGCTGGTAGGGCAGCGTGGCGTCGGGTTCGGTCGTGGTGATCTCCAGGGTGTAGTCGTCGATGGCGCGATAGCTCTCGATTGTCGGAATGCGCGATCGCCCCTGCGCGGATTGGCGCGAATCGTATTGCTCCGACGATTCGTCGAGCAGCTTGTCGAAATTCCACACCGCCGTCTCCGCCGTGAAGGGGCTGCCGTCGTGGAAGGTCACGCCCTCGCGGATCCGGAAGGTCCAGACTGTCTGGTCGTCCTCGTTCACCGACCATTCGGTCGCGAGGCCGGGGGTGAGCTCCGAGGGCCTGTCGGCCGACAGAAGGTCCCACGAGACCAGAGGCTCGTAGAGCGTGTAGCCGATGAACCGCATCCCCTCGCCGCCCTGGTCGGTCTGACCGGTGGTCAGCGGAATGTCCGCCGCCGTCATGCCGATCCGCAGGGTGCCCTGCGCATCCGCGCCCCATGCCAGCGACGCGAAGGCCGTCACCGTCAATGCTGCAATGCCGTGATTCAAATGTTTCAAATTCACTCTCCGTTTTGCGCGGGCGCGGACCGGTCGCGGCTTCCGTTCCCCAGACACCGCTATCGGAATTGCGCCTTGGCACGCCTGTCACGGCGCAAACCCGTTCGTGCGCGTGCCAGGAAATGTCTTCGCTGAATTGCGCGGAGACTTTTCGGGCAAACGCCCAAACTTGCATCGATCCCGGAACGCGTGACATGGCCGGGACAGCGCACCGCGCCCGGCGGACCCGTCGCGTTTCGGAATCGCCCGCGGGTTTCGTGCTGCGTTCCGTCACGGCCGCGAACGGGCTTGCACACCAGCCCTGCCTGTAGTCTACAAATTTTGTCGGAATTTACGGAGGACCCCGAAGATGAAGAGATCCACGACCCTGGCCGCGGCGCTTCTCGCCTGCGCGCCCGCAATCGCTCAGGACCAGCAGGGCGAGCTGAACCTCTACTCGTCGCGCCACTACGACAGCGACGAGCGGCTCTATTCCGACTTCGAGGATCAGACCGGCATCACCATCAACCGCATCGAGGGCGATGCCGACGAGCTGATCGCGCGCATGGAGGCCGAGGGCCGCAACTCCCCCGCCGACGTGCTCCTGACGGTGGATACGTCGCGGCTCGAGCGGGCCAAGGCGGCCGGCATCCTTCAATCCGTCGACAGCGACGTGCTGGAGCGGCGCATCCCCGACTATCTCCAGGACGCCGGCAACCAGTGGTTCGGCTTTTCGCAGCGGTCCCGGGTGATCTTCTACAACCCCGAAACCGTCGAGAACCCGCCGCTGACCTACGAGGCGCTGGCCGATCCGGCCTATGAGGGGATGATCTGCATCCGCTCCTCCACCAACGTCTACAACCAGACGCTGATGGCCGCCATGATCGAGCATCTGGGCGAGGACGAGGCCCGGTCATGGGCCGAAGGCGTCGTCGCCAACCTCGCGCGCAGCCCCCAGGGCGGCGATACCGACCAGCTGCGCGGGCTGGTCTCGGGCGAATGCGACATCGCGGTCGCGAACACCTACTACTTCGCGCGCGCGCTCGCCTCCGATGTCGACGGCCTGCCGGACCCTGAGGACTCGATCGCCTGGGTGTTCCCCAACCAGAGCAGCACCGGCGCGCACATGAACCTCTCGGGCGGCGGCGTGGCGGCCAATGCCCCGAACCGCGAGAACGCGGTGCGGTTCCTCGAATACCTCTCGTCGGACAGCGCCCAGGAATATTTCTCCGGCGGGAACAACGAATACCCGGCCGTCTCCGGCGTGGCGATCACCGATGCGGTCGCCCGGATGGGGTTCTTCCGGCCCGACGACGTGAGCCTGTCGGCGGTGGCCGAGAACATCCCGCAGGCGCAGCGGATCTTCAACGAGATAGGCTGGGAGTGATCCCGCAAGGGTCCGGATCGCGCGGTCCGGACCCGGCTCAGCTCCGCCGCAGACGCGCCATCAGCAGGATCACCGGCAGCACGCCCAGGGCGGCGATGGCGAGGCTCGGCACCGCCGCCCCGTCCAGACGCTCGTCCGCGGCGAGCCGGTGCGCCTGCACCGCCAGCGTGTCGAAGTCGAAGGGCCGCATGATGAGGGTCGCCGGAAGCTCCTTCATCACCTCGACGAAGACGATGAGCGCACCGCTCGCCAGACCCGGCGCCATCAGCGGCAGATGCACGTGCCAGAGGGCGCCGAGCGGCCCGTGCCCCAGGCTTCGCGCGGCGGCGTCGATATTCTCGGTGACGCGGATCTCGCCCGTCTCGAACGCGCCGATCGCGGCGGCGAGAAAGCGGATGACATAGGCCGCGACGAGCAGCCAGATCGTCCCGGTAACGAGCAGCCCGGTGGAGATCCCGAACCAGGCCCGCATCGCCGCGTCGAGGGCGTTGTCGAACGCCGCGAACGGCACCAGCAGTCCGACCGCGATCACCGTCCCCGGCACCGCATAGCCCAGCCGCGCGATGTCGATGGCCCGGCGGCGCGGCGCGCTCGGGGCCAGCCTGCGGTAATAGCCAAGACAGATGGCGGCCGCCAGGGTCAGTCCCGCGGCGATCGAGGCCAGCGTCAGGGAATTGGCCAGAAATCCCAGATACCGCTCGGAAAAGAGCGATTGCTCCGCCCCGCCGGCCATCCGCACCAGATGCAGCGCGGGAATGACCGCCCCCAGCAGGACCGGCAGCGCGCAGGCGCAAAGGGCGGCCGCGCCACGTGATCCGGTGAGCCGGACGGGCGGCAGCGGCTCTCCGGTCCGCTCGCCCACATCGCGGCCGGCATGGCGGGAGCGGCGCTCCAGCGCGTTGAGCGCCAGCGTCATCGCCAGAAGCCCCAGGGCAAGCTGGGCCGCCCCTGACCGGTCGGCGAGGCTGAACCAGCTCTGGTAGATGCCGGTGGCGAAGGTCTGGACCCCGAAATACGACACGGTGCCGAAATCGGCGAGCGTCTCCATTCCCACCAGCAGCGTGCCCGCCGCGATCGCGGGCCGCGCCGTGGGCAGCGAGACGCGCCTGAACGCGGCCCAGGGCCCGAGGCCGAGCCCGCGGGCGGCGAGGAACGTGCTGCCCCCCTGCCGCGCGAAGGCGGCGCGCGCCAGAAGATAGACGTAAGGATAGAGGACGACCGAGAGCACGAAGATCGCGCCCCCCGTGGAGCGGATCTCGGGGAACCAGTAATCGCGCGGCCCCCATCCCGTCGCGGCGCGCAGCGCCGTCTGCACGGGGCCGGGATGGTCCAGCAGGTCGGTATAGGCATAGGCGAGCACATAGGCCGGAAAGGCCAGCGGCAGCACCAGCGCCACCTCGACGAGCCGCCGCCCGCGAAAGTCGTAGGCGCTGACGAGCCACGCCGTCGCGGTGCCGATCACGGCGGCGATCGCCGCGACGCTGACCACCAGCACCGCGGTCACGCGCAGATAGCGCGGCAGGACGGTCTCCCAGAGGTGGTTCAGCGTCGAGAGGTCGCCGGTGATCGCGGCCAGCGTCGTCGCCGCCATCGGCAGGCCGACGAGCACCACGAGCAAGGCGACCGACAGCGCCAGCGCCCGTTGCGGAAGGGACGTGTCGCGATCAACCATCCGCGAGGAGGATCGCCGGTTCCGTCATCGAGAGGCCGACGCGCCCTCCGGCCGTGTAATCGGCCGAACCGTGCGTGAGGGCGACGAGGTTCGCCCCTTCGGCCTGGATCCAGTAGACCTGATCGTGGCCGCGAAATTCCCGGCCCAGGATCTCGCCCTGCGTCGTCCCGGTGCCGGCGGGGGTCAGGACGATCTGCTCGGGCCGGATCGACAGGCGCACCCGCCCGTAGGCGGTCCGGTCGATGCGGAGCGGCCCAAGGGGGGTCATCGCCGTCTCGCCGGTGGCCTCCCCCTCGATCACGTTCGATCCGCCGAGAAACCGGGCCACGTTCTCGCTCGCCGGCCCGCGATAGACCTCCTGCGGCGTGCCGCATTGCAGGATCCGGCCCGATTGCATCACCGCGATCCGGTCGGCCAGGGCCAGGGCCTCCTCCTGGTCGTGGGTGACGACGATCGCCGCCGCACCCGCGGCTTTCAGCAATCCGCGCACCTCCTGCCGCGTCTCCACGCGGCGCGCGGCGTCGAGATTGGAGAAGGGCTCGTCCATCAGGACCAGTCCCGGCGCGGGCGCCAGCGCCCGGGCGAGCGCGACGCGTTGCTGCTGCCCGCCCGAAAGCTGGTGCGGCATGCGCGCGGCAAGCTCCGCGAGCCCGACGCTCGCCAGGAGGTCGGCCACCCGCGCCGCCGCCGCGGCACGCGGCCGGCGGGGCAATCCGAACCCGACATTCTGCGCCACGCTCAGATGCGGAAAGAGGGCGTAGTCCTGGAACACGAAACCGATCCGCCGGCGCTCGGGCGGCAGGCCGGTGACATCCGTGCCCGCGAGGCGGATCTCCCCCGCATCGGGCCGGATGAACCCGGCGATCAGCCGCAGCGTCGTGGTCTTGCCGCAGCCCGACGGCCCGACCAGCGCAAGGATCTCGCCCGACCGCAGATCGAGGTCGAGATCGGCCACGGCCGGAAGCTCCGCCGCGTCGAAGCGCCGGCCGAGCCCGCGAACGCTGAGAAGCGGCGCCTCGATATCCACGTGTTCACTGATCCCTCTGATCCGGGCCGTTTGCCGGGCGACATTACAGAACCCGATAAAATTCGTAAAGAACTCCCGAAGGCGCGACGTCCCGGCAAAATGTTTCGCGCGCGAAACATTTCATCCTCCGTCGGCAGCGGTGACATCACCCCGAGGGCGGCGCCGCCGTCCATTCGGGCAGCGGAAAGACCCTGTCGTAGATCCAGTTGAAGACGAACGCGTAGACCACGTAGAAGAGCGCGAAGGAGACATCCATCACGAAGGCCCGCCAGAGGGAAATGCCGAGATACCACGCGATGAACGGCATCAGGACGATCAGCAGGCCGATCTCGAAAAGGACGGCATGCACGAGCCGCGTGCCGGGTCTCTTCTCGGTGGTGCCCGTCATGCGCCGCAAGGCGACGTCGAAGGCGTAGTTGTAGGCGATGTTCCACAACGTGGCGAGGCTCGCACTCGCCACGCCGACGATGCCGATATCGTGTATCGGCATGTGGAAGACCAGCGCCCCGAGCGGCACGACCAGAATCAGGGCGATGATCTCGAAGCTCAGGGCGTGGCGAATTCGATCGAGCGGGGAACGCATGGCGACCTCGAAGAGGGGTCCGGGTCGTCCCGGCCGGGTTCCGTCAGCAAAGGTCGTCCTCGCGGATCCGGCTTTCGCACGGATGGCGCGCTCGTTCAAGCGCCCCGCCCGGGAATCGCGCGACGCTAGGCGTTCACGTCGACCACCACCCGGCCGCGGACATCGCCGTCGAGGATGCGCTTGCCGAGCTCGGGAAGGTCGCCGAGCGTCGCGTCCTGCACCGTCCGGTCCAGCAGGTCGAGCGGCAGGTCCTTTGCAAGCCGGGCCCAGGCGGCACGGCGATTGTCATAGGGCTGGTGGACGCTGTCGATACCCAGAAGGTTCACGCCGCGCAGCAGGAACGGGATCACCGTGGCGGGAAGACTGGCACTGCCCGCCAGACCGATCGCGGCGACGGCGCCGCCATAGCACATCTGGCCGAGGACCCGCGCCAGCATCGGGCCGCCCACCGCATCGATGCAGCCGTTCCAGAGCTCGCTTTCGAGCGGCTTCTTGACCGTCTCGGCAAGCTCGCTCCGGGCCACGATGCGGGATGCGCCGAGGCTTCGAAGGTAATCCTCGCTTTCGGGGCGACCGGTGACCGCCGCGACCTCGTAGCCGAGATTGCCAAGGATCGCCGTGGCGACCGATCCGACCCCGCCCGACGCGCCGGTGACCAGCACCGTCTGGCCGGGCTCGAGCCCATGACGTTCGAGCGCGATCACCCCCAGCATCGCGGTCAGCCCGGCGGTGCCGATCGCCATCGCCTGACGGGTGGTGAGCCCGTCCGGCAAAGGCACCAGCCATTCGGATTTGACCCGTGCCTTCTGCGCGTAGCCGCCCCAGCGCGCCTCGCCCACGCGCCAGCCGGTGAGGACCACCTTGTCGCCCTCGGTGTAGCGATCGCTCCGGGAAGAGAGCACGGTCCCCGCGAAATCGATTCCCGGAACGTGCGGCCAGGACCGAACCAGACCGCCGCCCGAGCCGAGACAGAGCCCGTCCTTGTAGTTGAGCGTGGTATGCTCCACCGCGACGGTGACATCGCCCTCGGGCAGGCTGTCGTCGTCCAGTTCCCTGACCGATGCGCTGGTCTGGCCGTCGGAATCCTTCTCGACGAGGAGTGCGTTGAACATCTGTCTTTCCTTATCGTTCTGAGGGCTCATCCCGCCCCATCGGGCAGGAGGAGCGAGTGGATCAGCTCGAGACCGCCCTGCGGTGCGGGGCATCCTCGACCGGGTCGGGATCGTCGGTCCGAGGGATCGGGAAGGCTTCGGCGAAATGGCACGCCGCCGCCTGGCCCGGGCCGACCGAGGCCAGCGGCGGACGCTCCACCCGGCAGATGTCCTGCGCGATGGGGCAGCGCGAGTGAAAGCTGCATCCCGAGGGGATCTTGCGCGGGCTCGGCACGTCGCCCTGCAGCACGATGCGCTTGTTGGTGCGCTTGAGCTTGGCCTCGGGCGCGGCGGAAAGAAGCGCCTGCGTATAGGGGTGATGCGGCGCGGAATAGATCCGGTCCTTGTCGCCGATCTCGACGATCCGGCCGAGATACATGACCGCCACCCGATCGGCCATGTGCCGCACCACGGCGAGGTCATGGGCGATGAAGAGGAACGAGAACCGCTTCTTGCGTTGCAGGTCGTGCATCAGGTTGATGACCTGGGCCTGGATCGAGACGTCGAGCGCCGAGACCGGCTCGTCCGCGACGATGAAGCTCGGATCGACCGAGATCGCGCGGGCGATGCAGATCCGCTGTCGCTGCCCGCCGGAGAACTGGCGCGGCTTGCGGTCCATCACGCCGGTGGGAAGGCCGACCTGGGTCAGCAGCTCGGCCACCTTCTCGCGGGTCTCGCGCTGCCCCTTGACCAGCCCGAAGACCTCGAGCGGTTCGGCGATGATCTGCGCCACGGTGCGGCGCGGGCTGAGCGAGCCGTAGGGATCCTGGAAGACCATCTGGGCGTGTTGCCGGTAGCGGCGCATCCGCGCGGCCGAAAGGCCGGTGATCTCCTCGCCGTCGAGAAAGACGCGGCCGCTCGACGGCTCGATCAGGCGCAGCAGGAGCCGGCCGAGCGTGGACTTGCCGCAGCCCGACTCGCCCACGACCGCCAGCACCTCGCCCCGATCGATCTCGAAGCTGACACCGTCGACCGCCTGCACGCCCGTTTCGGCCTTGCTGAAGAGGCCGCCGCGATCCGGAAAGAGCTTGCCCAGATCCTCGGCGCGAACCACGGGTGCGGTCATGTCGTTTCCTTCTCATCGTGGACAGAGGCCGGATCGGACGCATAGGCCTTTTCATGCGCGACCCAGCAGGCCACCTTGTGACGGGGCGCCAGCACCTCCATCGGCGGCATCCGCTCGGCGCAGAGCGGCTTGCGCTCTTCGCAGCGGTCGTAGAACGGACAGCCCTTCTTGATCGTCCCGGGCTGCGGCACCGATCCGGGGATCTGGTAGAGCCGTTCGCGGGTATCTGAAAGCGACGGCACGGCCGCCAGCAGGCCCTTGGTATAGGGGTGGCGGGGCTCTTCGAAGAGCGACGCGATGTCGGCATCCTCGATGATGTGCCCGGCATACATGACCACCACCCTGTCGCAGACTTCGGCCACGACGCCCAGATCGTGAGAGATCAGCAGGACGGCGGTGTTGAGCCGCGCCCGAAGCTCGCGCAGCAAATCGAGGACCTGGGCCTGGATCGTCACGTCGAGCGCCGTCGTCGGCTCGTCGGCGATCAGGAGCTTCGGATCGCAGGCGAGCGCCATGGCGATCATCACCCGCTGCCGCATGCCGCCCGAGAACTGGTGCGGGTAATCCGACAGGCGATCCTCGGCGTCGGGGATGCCCACGAGACCCAGAAGCTCCAGCGTGCGCGCGCGGCGTTCGGCCTTGTTCAGAGGCATGTGGAGCATCAGCGCCTCGGACAATTGCTGCTCCACCGTCATCACGGGATTGAGCGAGCTCATCGGCTCCTGAAAGATCATCGCGAGGTCGCGGCCCCGGATCTCGGGCAGATCCCGGCGCGGAAGCTTCAGAAGGTCCCGGCCGTCGAACTCGATCGACCCGCTGGTGATGCGCGCCGGCGGCTCGGGCACGAGGCGCAGCACCGACAGCGAGGTGATCGACTTGCCTGAGCCCGATTCACCCACGAGGCCCACCGCCTCGCCGGCGCCCACCTCGAGGTTGATATGGTGCAGAACGCGGATCGCCGCGGGTTTGGGCCCGAATTCGACGCAGAGATCGGATATCTTGAGGAGCGTCTGCATCAGTTGATCTCGGGGTCGAGAATGTCGCGCATGATGTCACCCAATATGCTGATGGCCATCACCACCACGGTGATCGCGAGGCCCGCGGCCAGGATCGGCCAGGAGGTGGCGAAGATGTTCGACAGGCCCTCGCGGATGATGTTGCCCCAGCTCGCGGCCGGCGGCTGCGTGCCGATGCCCAGAAAGCTCAGCGTCGCCTCGAGGCGGATCGCCGAGGCGGTCCAGAGCGTGAGCAGCACCACGATGGGGGCCGCGATGTTGGGCACGACGTGTCGCACGATGATGATCGGGGTGCGCAGGCCCGCGGCGATGGCGGCCTCGACATAGGGTTCCTCCTTGACCGACATGGTCGAGGCGCGCGCCACCCGCGCGAAGCCCGGCGTGAAGGCCACGGTCAGGACCGCGACGACGTTCCAGAACCCGCCGCCCAGGGCCGCGGCGATCAGGATCGCGAGCAGAAGCTCGGGAAACGCCATCAGCATGTCGATCACGCGCGTCACCAGCCGGTCGGTGATGCCCCCGAAATACCCCGCGATCACGCCGAGCGTGCCGCCGATCAGCGCCGCCAGCGTCGGCGACAGGAAGCCGATGATCAGCGAGTTGCGCGAGCCGTAGATCAGCCGCGAGAGCACGTCCCGGCCGAACTGGTCGGTGCCGAGCAGGTGATCCGCCGTCGGCTGGGCGTTGATCGACAGGAAGCTCTGCGACAGCGGATCGTGCGGCGCGAGCCAGGGCGCCAGGATCGCGATCAGCACGAAGAGCACGACGACGCTTACCGCGATGAGGCCGGCCGGCTGCCACAGGATCGTGCGCAGCACGGTCGCGGTGGTGCCCGGCGCGTCGGGAAGGTTTGCGGGTTCGGATATCGACATCATTTCACCCGTATACGCGGATCGACGAGAACATAGACGACCTCCATCATCAGGTTCACCAGCACCACGATCGACGCGAAGACAATGACGCCGCCCTGGATCACGGGATAGTCGCGCTCGGTGATGGCATCGATCAGCAGCCGGCCCACGCCGGGGCGGTTGAAGACCAGCTCCACCGCCACCGAGCCCGACAGGGTCGTCAGCACCGAAAGCCCGAGCCCGGTCGAGAGCGGCAGCAGCGCGTTGCGCAGGCCGTGGCGATAGATCACCCGCGGCTCGCGCGCGCCCTTGGCCCGGGCGGTGCGGACATAGTCGCGCCCCATCACCTCGAGCAGGGAGGTCCGGGACAGCCGGCCGAGAAACGCGATCTTCAGCATCGCCAGCGTCAGGGCCGGCAGCACGATATGGTGCAGCCGGTCGAGAAACCCGTCCCCCGCACCGGTGATCGGAAACCACCCGAGGTTCAGCGCGAAGACAATCAGCAGGATCGCGCCCAGATAGAAGTCCGGAACCGCATAGCCGACGAGCGAGAACAGCCGGAACCCGTTATCGGGCGCCTTGTTGCGGTTCACCGCCGCCCAGACCCCGAGCGGGATGCCGCCCGAGATGCCGATGATCATCGCCGCGATCGTGAGCTCGATCGTGTAGGGGATGTTCTCGGCGATGAGGGTGGTGACGGGGGTGTTCGACATCAGCGAGGTGCCGAAATCGAACGTGATCATGTCGCGCAAGAAGGTGATGTACTGCACCCAGAGCGACTCGTTAAGGCCGAACTTCTCGCGGAAGATCGCGATCGTCTCGGGGCGCGCATTCTCGCCCAGGACCGCGATCGCCGGGTCGCCCGGCAGAATGCGCATGGCGAGAAACACCAACGACAGCACCAGGAAGATCGTCGGGATCGAATCCAGCAATCTGACGAAGAGGTATCTCGCCATGCGTCAGGCCCCGCTCAGGATTTGGTTGCCTTGTGGAACCGCCAGCGGGCATAGCCGCCGTCGACCTCGTAGCCGAGATCGATGCGCGGACTGCGCACCGCCGTGAACCCGAGCGTCATCACGCCGAGCACCGGCAGATCCTCCTGGACCTGAAGCTCGATGTCGCGGCCGATGCTGACATATTCCTCGAAGGTCTTGGCGAGCTGCATCTCCAGCAGCTTGTCGTCGACCCCGGGGATCGCCACCCCGTAATGCGAGTAGTTGCCGCCGCCCGTTCCGTCGGCCTTCACCTCCGCCGCGCTCGACAGGTACCGGCTCATGTAGTCGAGCGGCACCGGCGGATAGCTCGCGGCATGCAGCGCGAGGGTGTTCTGATCCTCGCGGTTGGCGCCGTGATAGGCGGAGTGATCCATCACGTTGAGGTTCATGTTGATGCCGGCCGAGCGCATCAGTTCCTGCACAATCAGCATGGTCGAGCGGTAATCCTCGCGCTGGCTGATATTGGCGGTGAACTCGATCCCGTCGGGATGCCCCGCTTCGGCCAGAAGTTCGCGGGCACGATCGGGATCGTACTCGTAGCGCAGCTCCTCGGGCAGCTCCTCGGCTTCCCAGCCGGTGGGATAATGCGGCGGCGACAGCGTCACCGACGGACGGCCCATCGGCGCCAGCGCATTGGCGACCTGACCGGAATCGATCGCCGTCGCGATGGCCTTGCGCACCAGCGGATTGTCGAAGGGCGCGGCCGTGAGGTTCATGTGCAGCGTCATGAACGATCCCGGATTGGTCATGTCGACCAGCAGGCTGGAATCGCGCTGCTTGACCTGGTCGATCCAGCCCGGCGCGCGAACCGCCTCGATGATGTCGAGCTCGCCCGAGACCAGCGCCAGCGTGCGCGCGGTCGTGTCGGAGATGTAGACGACCTCGATCGTGCCGATCTTGGCCGCCTCGCCCCAGTAATCCTCGTGCCGGGTGAGCGTGGCGCCGCTGGAACTGTCGAATTCTGCGAGCTGGTAGGGGCCGGTGCCGATGGAATCGGTGCCGAACGCGTCGCCCTTCTCCTCCTCGGCCTTCTTCGACACGATGGACGCGCCGTTCTGGAACGCCGTGGAGCCGAGGAAGAGCGGGTCCGGACCCTTGAGATTGAAGGTGACCTCGTAGGGGCCCGTGGCCTCGATCGACGCGATATTGGTGAAGACGGCGGTATTGACGCCGTCGTTCATCGCGCGCTGGAAGCTGTGGACGACATCCTCGGAGGTCATCTCGCCGTAGCCCTTGTGGAACTGCACCCCCTCGCGCAGCTGGAACACCCAGGTCAGGCCGTCATCCGAGGTTTCCCAGCTGGTCGCGAGCGTGGGGACGTATTCCTCGTCGGTGGCCGCGAACAGGCCGTCGGGCGGACGCACGAGCTGTTCGAACATCTGCTCGGTCGCCCAGTTGTCGGCGCCCTGCGTGGTCTGGTTGGGGTCGATCGTCCGCGGGCCGTTCGCGGCCACACCGAGGCGCAACGTGTCGTCGTTCGACTGCGCCCGCAGCAACCCCGGCAGAAAGGCGGTTCCGGCGATCCCGGCGGCGCCCGATCTCAGCAGGCCTCTTCTTGAAATTCGCATCATGTCTCCTCCCATTTTGCGTTTCGGTTTCTAGATCAGCCGCCTCTCCAGTTCGGCGGCCTTCACTTCCAGCCCCAGCCCCGGTGCATCGCGCAGGGCGAAATGCCCGTTTCGGGGCCGCAAGGGGGTCTCGAAGGCAATATCCATGCGCCCCGTGGGATCCGCGTATTCCGCGGGCTTCGTCAGGTGCATGATCGTCGACAGCACGTGCAGATTGGCCATGTGCGCCAGCGTCGGCTGGGTCTGGTGGGGAACGAGCTCGACCCCGTGCGCCTGGCAAAGCGCCGCGCATTTCATCAGCCCCGTGATGCCGCCCATCTTCACGATATCGGGTTGCAGCATCCGCACGCCCGCCCGGATCAGGTCGAGCACCGCCTGGATCGTGTAGGATTGCTCGCCCGCGGAGACCGTGATGTCGAGCTTGCGCGCGACCTCGCCCATGCCGTGGATGTCGTAATGCTGCACAGGCTCCTCGAACCAGAGATAGTCCAGATCCTCCAGCACCCGGCCCATCCTGATGGCGCCGCCCGCGCTGTAGAGATTGTTGGCGTCGAAGCCGAGGGGGAAGCCGTCGCCCACCAGCTTGCGGACCGCCCGCGCCTTGGCCATGTCGCCGGCAATGTCGAAATCCTGCGTGGTCCGGTCGCCGTCGAGGCGGATCTTGATCGCGGCGGGTTTTTCGTCCTTCAGCCGCGCTTCGACGACGCGCAGGGTCTCGTCGACGCTGCGACCGAAATTGTTGCCGATCGAGGAATAGAACGGGATCTCCGTGCGCCATGCGCCGCCGAGGAGCTTGTAGACAGGAAGGCCCAAGAGCTTTCCCCTGAGATCCCAGAGTGCCAGATCCACGGCGGCGAGCGCCCCGGTCGCGGCGCCTTCGGGGCCGAGCTTGATGCATTTGTGCAGAAGCCGGTCGTAGAGGATTCCGGTATCGTGGACGTCGCGGCCGATCAGTTCGGGCGCGAGGTCGCGGTCGACGATCCCGAGGGAATGCTCCCCCCCGAGCATCGGCGACGCTTCTCCGTAGCCGACGTGCCCGCCTGCGGAGATCCGCACGATCGCGCTCCGGCGCCCGGGCGGATCGCCTTCCTGCCAGCGCACCCGCAGGGTCTCCACTCGTTCGATCGCGGCAAGGGTCATGTCGTCGCCTCCGCCGGTGCGATCGACCGGAAAGCGTGGCGCGCCGCGTCGGGGATGGCGACCGGACGTCGCGACCGGCGATCGGCGAAGACATGGGTGAAGCCGCCATCGACCGCCGCGTCGTCGCCGCCGTTGAGAAAGACGCCGAAGCCGTAGGAGACCGAGCTTCGCCCGAGGCGCTCGACCAGGACACCAACCTCGACCCTGTCGCCGAACACCACCTCGGCATGGAACCGAGCGCGGCTTTCGACGACCAGCGGCAGCGGCTCTTCGGGGCCTCCGCGCCATGCACCGGTCCCTTGCAGAAACCTCACCACCGCGGTGTCGAACCACGTATAGAATTCCGCATTGTTGACATGGCCGAAACTGTCGATCTCATTCCAGCGGGGCTGGATGGTCAGGAAGTCGCGGTACTGCGACCGCTGCGTCGGAGCCGCGTGCGCCACCGCTCAGACCGCCCGGTACGGTTGTCGAAATTTCCCTGCGAACTTCATGACCAACTCCTCCCCAGTCGTCCTTCAGATGAGGCTAGGACAGGCTGCATCCGGATGCAAAGCTTCATTTGATTTTTTCGCGGCAGCCGTTCCATGACATGCTCGGCCATGACCTCGTCACGCCAGTCGAACACGGTGATCCCGGCGCATGACAGGTGACGCTCCCGCGCGATCTCTCGGATGCGGCGGGCCCCCGAGACCTCCTTGCCCTGTCGGCGGATCATGGAGGCCCCCTCAGGCCGCGTCTGCGATCAGGTTGGTTCTGAGGTGACGCGCGAGGATCCGGGACCGGTCGGCGACGAGATATTCCTCGCTTTGAAAGTAGTGTCTGCCGCGGCGTTCGAAGACGTCGACGATCCGCGCCGCCGTCTCGATCCGGTATCCGGGGCGCAACGCCGCGAGGTTACGGGTCTCGACCTCGGTGAAGACCGGCGCGAGGGGAAACTTGTAGCTCGTCAGCACGTCGCGCATCGTCAGACGCACCATGCAGGCGGAATGCGCCACGCCGCGTTCGGCGTAGACCGGTTCGCGATTGCCCATCGCCGCGCGCGATATGGCGGCGTCCTCCTCGCGCCAGAGCCTGTCTTCGGTGAAGAAGCGAAGGCCGGGCGCGACATCGGAAAGCGCCAGCGTCGGCTTGGGCGTGACGAAGGGCGCGAAGGTCAGAGTCGCGACATCGGGCGGATCGAACGGTGCGGCGGGCAAGGCCATCCAGCCGAGCAGAACGGCCTCGCCTTGCGCGTTGCGGACGGTCAGATCCACCTTCGGCCCGTCCTCGAACTCTCCCGCGGGCTCTGCCGTGACGACGAGTTCGTCGCCGTCATAGACGGGGCGGCGAAACCGCGCCCCCATCGCCCCCCGCGTGATCCAGTCCATCCCCCAGCCCCGCGTGGCGAGACGGGTGGCATAATCGTAGACGAATGCGCCCGGAATGAGCGCGGCGCGATAGCCCTGAGCGCGCGCCACGGAATCCTCGTGAACGCTGCCCCTGTAGGCCGGATTGTCGTCGAGAATTGCCGTCACGTGCAGCTCGGCCGGAAACGCGGTCATCCTAGGCTTCCGGGTTCGGGGCGGAGGCGATGGTGCGCGACCGCTCCATCGCGTCGAGCTGCTCCGTGCTCAGGCCGAGCACCTCGCCCAGGACATGGGCGTTGTCGGCGCCGAAGCAGGGGGCGGCGCGGCGGTAATCGCCGGGCGTGCGCGACAGGTGGAACGGCAATCCGGGATGCGGATGCGTGCCCGCGGCGGGATGGGCGATGTCGGTGAAGAACCCCTTGCCGCGCAGATAGTCGGATTCGAACATGTCGCGCGGCGTATTGACCGGCGCGGCGATGACGCCCTCGCGCTGAAGGCGCGCGGCGAGTTCGTGCTTGTCGGCGCCATCCGTCCAGTCGGCGATGATGGCGTCGAGGGCGACCTCGTTCGCCTTGCGGGCCGCAAGATCGGCGAAGCGGGCATCGTCCGCGAGGGCGGGCTGCCCCATCACCCGGCAAAGCGCGCGCCACTGGTCTTCGGTCTCGGCGGCGATGGCGATCCATTCGTCCGTGCCCGCCACCGGAAACGCGTTGTGCGGGGCGGCATGGGCCACGTGGTTGCCGTCGGGATCGGGATCGCTTCCCGTCTCGGCGGCCTTCAGGATCTCAGGCCCGATGAACTGCATCGCCGCCTCGACCTGCGAGACCTCGATATGCTGTCCCTTGCCGGTGCGCCGGCGGTCGTAGAGGGCGGTCAGCACCGCACCCGCCGCGTTGAACCCGCCGATCGGGTCGAGATAGGAGGGCCCGGTCACGGTCGGCCGCCCGTCTTCGTAGGCGATCGCCGCCGACATTCCCGCGGCCATCTCCATCGTCGGGCCGAGCGCGGCATAGGAAGAATGCGGCCCTTCGAGCCCGTATGCCGGCATCTCGGCCACGATGATGCGGGGATTTTCCCCGCACAGGCTGTCGTAGTCGAGCCCGAGGCGCCGCAGCATCCCGGGCCGGAAATTGCAAAGCAGCACATCGCTCCGGAGGATGAGGGCACGCACCGTGTCGAGGCCGCCCTCGGCCTTGAGGTCGATCGCGATCGACCGCTTGTTCACGTTCTGCGAATTGAAGAGGAACACCCGGTCCCAGCGACGCTCGCCCGGATCGCGGTCGGGGAAGTTGACCGGCGACGGCGCGCCCTTGTTGGTCCGCCATGTATTGGTCCGGGTGGGCGATTCGACATGCACCACCTCGGCCCCCATATGGGCCAGGATCCTTCCGGCCATGGGCCCCGCCCAGGCGGTGGTCAGTTCGATCACGCGGATGTCGTCCAAAGGTCGCATGTCTCTACTCCGCCGCTTCGGTCGTTTCGCCGGACTCCCACCGCGCACGCGGGGTGCGCGAGAAGCGCACGGGGGGTCCGAGCCTTGGATGTCCGTCGGGATCCGGCCCCTCCCAGTAGCGCCGCGCCTTCAGGTGCGGATTGCCCAGAAGCTCGCTCGGACGGTAGGCGCAGGCGGAGATCACCTGGGCGGACTGGAGGCGGGCGACCACCTCCTCGGCATCCGCGTCGCGCAGACGATCCTGGATCAGCCGGAACATCTCGGCCCAATTGCGCATGCGATCGGCGGTCTCGGCAAAGCGCGCGTCCTGCAACAGTTCGGGCATGTCGATCGCCTCGCACATGGCGGCGAACCGGTGCGGATAGATCCAGATGCAGACCCATGTTCCGCGGCAGAGCACCTGCCCCGCGGGAATCTCCTGATCGCCACGACGGCGATCGGTGCCGTTATAGGCGTATTGCAGCACATAGGGGAACGACATGGCGGCGGCGGTCTCGGCGACCTCGACATGGCCGGACTGACCCTTTCCGTCGCCTTCGCGCGCATAAAGTGCGGTCATCGCCGTCAGATAGGCCGCGACGCCTGCGGCATAGGAGGCGCGGTTGCCGACGCCGTAGAGCGGCTCCCGGCCGGCCTGACCATTGTTCGACATCATGCCGGAAAGAGCCTGGAACACCATCTCGTTGCCCTGCCAGTCGGCATAGGGACCGTCGGACCCGAAGGCCGAAACCTCGATGCAGATGCTGCGCTCGTCCGCGATGTCACGCAGCGCAGGCTCGAGCCCGGCCGGGACCAGCAGGACGTCGTGCCCCGCGATCAGCGCGGAGAGCCCCGCGCGATCCTCCGGCAGTTCCACGATCCGTTTGCCCGCATTGAGGTGGCGGAAGACGAGCGACCGGCCCTCGCCGTCCAGCGGCGCGGCCCGGCGAACCGGCGATCCCCCGTCGGGTTCGGCAAGCGTCACCGTGGCCCCGAAATCCTGGAAGAGCCTGCTGCAGTAATTTCCCGCGATTGATCCGGTGAGATCGACCACGCGCAATGTGCTAAGTGCTGAGTTCATCGCATCCTCCCGATCGCGACGCTAGGCGCCTCTGCATCCGGATGCAACACTTGTTTTGTGCCGCCGTTTCCGCTTGCGCGTTGACAAGGCGCGATCCGGCTGGCTTGACTTTGCGCGGCGACATCCACCGGACGGGTTCACATGGACAAAAGACCACTGACATCCCGGCAGCTGGCCAAGCTGATCGGTGTCAGCCAGTCCACGGTCTCGCGGACCTTCTCGAAAGAAAGCACGGTGTCGCCCGAGACCAGAAAGATGGTCATCGAGGCCGCGCAACAGCTCGGCTACCGGCCCAATGCCATCGCGCGGATCCTGTCGAAGCATACCTCGGATATCGTGGGGGTGGTGACCGCGGACATTCACAGCCCGTTCTATCTCGAGATCCTCGATCGGCTCTCGCAGCGGATGCAGGATGTCGGGCTGCATCCGCTGCTCTTCAACCTGCCTGCGGGGGCGGACGGCGCGAACCAGCTCGACGTGCTGCGGCAGTACAACATCCGCAACGTGATCGTCATCTCGGGCCGAATCTCGGACATCGCCGTTGCGAAATGGGCGGAGGACGGTCGCTCGGTCATCCTGGTGAACCGCGAGATGCCGCATGTGCAGGTCAGCAGCGTGCAGTCCGACAATGTCGGCAGTTCCCGCGCCGTCGCCGATTACTTCTACGAGGCGGGCTTGAAGCGGGTCGCCTATGTGGGCGGTCCCACTGGGACGCCGACGAGCTCGATGCGGGAGCGCGCGTTCACCCAGCGCATCGCCGAGCTCGGCATGACCCTGTCGATGGTCGGAGGGGGCCTGGAATATTCGCACGAGGCGGGGTTCACGGCCGCGATGGATGTCTGGAAGACCGCGCCTGACGCCATCTTCTTCGCCAGCGACCGGCTTGCGATCGGCGGCCTCTTCGCCCTGCGCGACGGCCTGTCGCTGCGGATACCGCAGGACGTGTCTCTGGTCGGCTTCGACGATATCGAGATGGCGCGTTGGTCGGGCATCGAGCTCAGCACGGTCCGCCAGGACGCGGATCAGATCACCAAGGCGGCGATGGACCTGCTCTCTTCGGCGATAGGCGGTGAGGTGGACCAGTATCGCAGCGTCAGCATTCCGTGCGACCTGATCCTGCGCGGGACGACGCCGGCCGCGCCCGGGGAAAGGCGCGACGATCCTTGATTCATCCGACGAACCACACCATGTCTGGTTCATCTGATGAATTGGATCACACGGATGAGCGAAGCGGGTCACATTGCCGGCGCCCCCAGGGCGAGCCTGCTGGGGACGGCCCTCGACAATCTGGGGCGGCAGATCGCCGGCGCGCGCTACGCGGAGGGCGACACGCTTCCCATCGAACCCAGGCTTGCCGAGGAACTCGGCGTCAGCCGCTCGACGGTGCGCGAGGCGGTTCGGGCGCTGGTGGCGCTCGGGATGCTCGAAGTGCGCACCCGCACGGGAACGCGGGTCCGGCCGCGCCGCAACTGGAACATCCTCAATCGCGACGTGCTCGACTGGCTGATCAGCGACGGCAGCCCCGATACCGGATTGCTGGCGGCCATCGACGAGGCGCGCGAGGTGTTCGAGCCGAAAGCCGCCGCATTCGCTGCCGAACGGGCCAGCGATGCCGAAATTGCCGCGATCGCGCAGGCCTATGACGATATGCGCGACGCCGCGCGGACGGGCGATATCGGGGCTGCGGTGATCGCTGACCGGGCGTTTCACCTGGCCATCCTCGCGGCCACGGCGAACCCGATCCTTGAGGCGTTCGATACCGCCATCGACGCGGTGCTGGGCCTTCTCTTCAAGGTGGCCACCGCCGATCACGAACAGAGCTTTCGGGAGAACCTCGCAAATCACGGCCGTATCCTGGACGCGATCCGCAACCGGCAGCCGGATGCGGCGCGGGACGCGATGATCGACACGATCCACTACACCCGCGGCAACCTGCGCAAGCACGTCCTCGAGGCGCCGCGCCCCGTCGAGGAAGTAAGGTCTTGAGAAACTTCGTCTCGATCGCTCCGGCGCGGGATATCCGCGCGCATGGTCCGGGCATTCGCGGCGGATCGCCGCGGGTCCTGCGGGAGGATGGGCGATGAGCCAAGCCGCACCGCGTCGCGCCGTCATCGTCGGAGGGACCCGCGGCATCGGCGCCGGGATCGCCGCCGCGCTGAAGCGTGACGGCTGGCAGGTCGCGGTGACCGGCGTGGGCGCGGACGAGGTGTCGGACTACGTCGTGGCCAATCCCGACGACGCGGCCAGCCGGCTCGACGTGCGCGACACGGTGGCGGTGAACGCCTTCTTCGCCGCAATGACCAGGCTCGACGGTCTGGTCAATTGTGCGGGCATCCTCGCACGGGGCGCCGAATACGAGATCGAGACCTTCGAGAAGGTGATCGACATCAATCTGACCGGCACGATGCGCACATGTCTCGCCGCGCGGCCGCTGCTGGCCGCATCGGGCGGGGCGATCGTCAATACCGCCTCGATGCTGAGCTATTTCGGCGGGCCGCTGGTGCCGGGCTATTCCGCGTCGAAGGGCGGCGTCGCGCAGCTGACCAAGGCGCTTGCCGGGAACTGGGCGGCCGAGGGCATCCGCGTCAATGCCGTGGCACCGGGTTGGATCGATACCGAGATGACCCGGGCGCTTCAGGCCGATCCGGTGCGCAACGACCCGATCGTCGCACGCACGCCGATGAAGCGCTGGGGCCAGCCCGCCGAGGTCGGCGCGCTCGCCGCCTGGCTTCTGTCGGAGCAGGCGAGTTTCGTGACCGGGGCAATCTACCCGGTCGATGGCGGCTATGCCGCGATGTGATCGAAAGGAGAGATCCGATGCCAGTCGAAGAGCAAAAGCGCGAGGGCAAGGACGACGCCCGCATGCCCTACCAGCTGCCGTTTCCGGCGGATGCCGGAGAGGAGATCGTCGTCCCGGCGGTCATTCCCGAGGACGACCGCGTCTGGGTGCCGCAGGCCGAGAACGTGGCGTTCCGCCCGCTCTGCCTCAGCGCCTCGCAAGGGTACTGGATGAACCTTTTGCGGGTGCGCAAGTCCGGCGTGCTGTCGCGTCACCGTCATCCGCAACCGGTGCATGGCTATGTCATCAAGGGAAGCTGGCACTATCTCGAGCACGACTGGACCGCGCAGGAGGGCGGCTATGTCTACGAGCCGCCGGGCGAGACCCATACGCTGGTCGTGCCGGACGGGGTCGAGGAGATGATCACCTATTTCCAGGTGAACGGCGTGATGCTCTATGTCGACCCCTTCGGCAAGACGATGGGCTACGAGGACGTTTTCACCAAGATCGACATGTGCCGCGCGCATTACGAGAAGGTCGGCCTTGGCGCGGATTTCGTCGACCAGTTCATACGCTGATGGCGTGCAGACAAGGACCAACATGGCGGGAATATCCTATCAACTCTATTCGTCGCGCAATTTCGGACCTCTGGGCGAGACGCTCTCGATGCTCGGGCGGCTGGGATACGACGAGGTCGAAGGCTATGGGGGGTTGTTCGAAGGCGATGTCGGTGCCCTCGGCGGCGCGCTCGACGCGGCGGGCCTGCGCATGCCGAGCGCCCATATCGGACTTGCACAGATCCGCGCCCAGACAGGCGCGGTGATCGAGGCGGCGCGACGGCTCGGTATCGAGACGGTCTTCGTTCCCGCCATTCCCCCCGAGGAGCGCGACAAGGATGCCGCCGGATGGGCCGCGTTCGGCCGCGAGCTCGCCGAGGCGGGCAAGCCCCTGCGCGAGGCGGGGCTGACCTTCGGCTGGCACAACCACGATTTCGAGTTCGCGACGCTCGACGCGGCCGAGACGCCACTGGACCTGATCCTCGCCGGGTCGGACGATCTCTGCCTGGAACTCGATCTGGCCTGGGTGCGGCGCGCGGGCGAGGACCCCGCCGCCTGGGCGGAAGGCTATGCCGACCGGCTGGTCGGCGCACATCTCAAGGATCTTGCGGCGCCGGGAACCGCGGACGAGGAGGATGGCTGGGCCGATCTGGGCCATGGCACGATGGACTGGCCCGCGCTGATCGAGGTGCTCCGGCGGACCCGCTGCCGGCATTTCGTGCTCGAACACGACAATCCGACCGACGATGCGCGCTTTGCCGAACGCTCGCTCGCCACCGCCCGAGAGCTCGGGTTGGGGGCATGAGCGTGCTTGGCGTCGGCATCGTCGGATGCGGCAACATCTCGGCGTCGTACCTGTCGCTCGCGCCGCTTTTCTCGGGGATCGAGATCCGCGGCGTCGCCGATATCGACCCCGCGGCGGCCAGATCGCGGTCCGACGAACACGGGGTGCCTGCCCATGACGTGGCGGGGCTGCTGGATGCGCCCGGGATCGACATCGTCGTCAACCTGACCGCGCCCGCCGCGCATTTCGAGGTGAGCCGCGCGGCGCTCGAGGCCGGCAAGCACGTCTATTCCGAGAAGCCCTTCGTCCTCGCGGTCGAGGAGGGGCGGCGCCTGCGGGACATCGCCTCGGCACGGGATTTGCGGGTCGGATCGGCGCCCGATACCTGGCTCGGCGGCGCGCACCAGCTTGCGCGCGAGATCGTCGATGACGGTCGCATCGGCCGGATTGTCGCCGGGACCTGCCATGTGATGTCCGCCGGCATGGAAGACTGGCACCCCAATCCGGATTTCTTCTTTCAGCCGGGTGCCGGTCCGATGCTGGATGTCGGACCCTATTACGTGGCCAATCTGGTGCAGCTGCTCGGGCCCGTCCGGCGGGTCGCGGCGCTCAGCTCTTCGGCAAGCCCGACGCGCACCATCCTGTCGGAGCCGCGGCGGGGCGAGACCATTCCGGTGGGCACGCCCACGAACATCCACGCGTTGCTCGATTTCGCCTGCGGGGCTACCGTGACGCTGTCGGCAAGCTGGGACGTCCGCGCCCACCGGCACGGGCCGATGGAGCTCTACGGGACGGACGGGTCGCTCTACGTGCCCGACCCGAATTTCTTCGGGGGCATCGTCACGCTGGCCGGTCCGGACGGAACCGAAGAGCAGATCGAGGGAGACCTGCACCCGTTCGGGGTCGCCAATGTCGAAAAGCGCAGCGGCTTCATGGCCGATTACCGCTCCGCCGGCCTCGCGGACATGGCCTCGGCCATCCTCGAAGGTCGCCCGCACCGGGCCGCGCTCGACCTCGCGCTGCATTCGGTCGACGTGATGACCGCGATCCTGCGCTCGGGCGAAAGCGGCACGTTCGAGACGATCGAGACGAGCTGCGAGCGACCCGCGCCGCTCGACGCGGCTGCGGCCCGGACCCTGTTGGCAGGGGCCGGGACCGCATCCTCGTAGAAACGGCGCCGGCGGCTCAGTCCCAGTCGGGACCGTCTGCCGGCGCGATGATCCGGTCGCCCGCATCGAGCGCGGCGATGCGGTCCATCTCGGCCTCCGTCAGCGTGACCTCCTGCGCCTCGAAATTCGACCGCATGCGGCCTTCGTTCGACGAGGCGGGAATCACGGCGATACCACGCTGCATGAGCCAGGCGAGTGCCACCTGCGACGCCTCGCAGCCATGCGCGGCGGCGATCTCGCCCAAGGTCGGATCGTCGGCCACCTTGCCCTTGGCGAGCGGCACATAGGCAGTGGGCGTGATGCCCCGGCTCTGGCAGAAATCCACCAGCTTGCGGTTCTGCAGCCACGGCTGGATCTCGACCTGGTTGGTATGGAGGCGCGACGGACCGAGGATCTCCTCGGCGCGCTGGAGATGCGCGATGGTGAAGTTCGACACGCCGATCAGCCGCGCCTTGCCCTGGTCCTGGATCTTGCCGAGATCCTCCACATAGCTCTCGAACGGGACCGCGTCACCGGGTGACGGCCAGTGGATGAGCACGAGATCGATCTGCTCGAGCCCCAGCGCGTCGAGGCTTTCGTCGACCGAGGGGACGAACTGCGCGGGATCGAGCTTGGTCTGCGCCACCTTGGTCGTGACGAACACCTCTTCGCGCGGCAGACCGCTCTGGCGCAAGGCCGCGCCCACCATGGGTTCGGAGCCATAGCTCTGGGCCGTGTCGATGTGGCGATAGCCGATCTCGAGGGCCGTCGCGATGGCGCGCGTGCCCTCCTCGCCCAGCCGGCCATATGTCCCCAGGCCCATCATCGGAATTGTCTTCGGCATGTCGGTCTCCTTTATCCCTTGGTCCCGCCGGCGGTCAGGCCGCCGACGAACAGGCGTTGCATCGCGAGAAACAGGATGGCGATCGGCACGGTCATGACGACCGAGGCCGCCATCACGGCCCCCCAATCGGTGTTGAATTCGGTCGTGAACTCCGCGAGGCCGATCGGCAGCGTCTTGGTCGATGAATCGAGCGCGAAGCACAACGCGAAGATAAACTCGTTCCACGTCGTGACGAAAGCGTAGACGATCACCGCGACGACCCCCGGCATCGACAGCGGCAGCGTGATTCGCAGAAGCACGCCCAGGCGCGACGCGCCGTCCACGATGGCAGCCTCTTCGAGTTCGACCGGGATGCCGCGGAAATACGAGATCAGCATGAACACGCTGAGCGGCAGCGTCAGGATCAGGTAGGCCAGGATCAGGCCGAGATAGGTGTTGAGCAGGCCGAGCCAGTTCAGCACCACGTAGAGCGGCACGATGATCGCGGCGGTCGGCAGCAGCTGGCCCACGATGATCAGCGCCACCGCCGCCGTCCGGCCGCGGAACTTGAACCGCGCGAAGCCGTAGGAGGCGAGGATCGCGAGGGCGAGCGCGATCGCCGTGGACCCCGCCGAGATGATCACCGAGTTGAGGAAATACCGGGGCACGTTCGATTCGAAGAGGACGTTGAGATAGTTGGTCCAGCTCGGTGCCACGGGGATCCAGGTCGGCGGGACCGTGTAGAGTTCGGACAATTGCTTGAACGACGAGATCAGCATCCACAGGAACGGGAACATCGTGATCACGACGAGAAGTGCCACGGCTGGATAGATCGGCCAGGTCGATCGGGTACGCGACGCCATGGGACTACTCCTTTTCGGCGAAGACGGTGACGTAGATCACCATCAGCACGCCGGTGATCAGCAGGAACATGACCGACAAAGCGGCCGCTTGATTGAACTGGAAGAATTCGAAGGCCTGCCGGAAGATCTGGATCGGCAGGATGATCGAGCGGTTCGCGGGCCCGCCACGGGTCATCGCGTAGATGATGGTGATCGCGTTGAGCCCCCAGATCGCCAGCAGGAGCGTCAGCGACGCGAGGACCGGGCGCAGGTGGCGCAGGGTGATGAAATAGATCTCGTGATGGAGCTTGGCGCCGTCGATCCGCGCCGCCTCGTAGAGGTCCTCGGGGATCGCCTGAAGACCGGCGAGCACCATGATCGCGACGAAGGGGAACATCTTCCAGACATTCACCGTGATGAGCGCGGGCATCACCGTCGACGGATTGGTAAGCCATCCGACGGGCGCGTCGATCACGCCGGCGCTCTGCGCCATGTAGTTGATGATCCCGAACTCGGTATGGAACATCCAGCCCCAGGTGGTCGCCGCCACGATGCCGGGGATCACCCACGGCACGACGATCAGCGCCCGAATGCCCGAGCGGCCCCAGAACTTCGCGTTGAGCAGGATACCCACGGCCGTCCCGAGGATGATCTGGAAGACGATCGAGAAGCCGACATAGACGAAGGTGTTCTGCAACGTGCGGCTGGTCAGCCGCTGGTCGAGCATCGTCCGGAAGTTCTCGAGCCCGACGTAATTGCCGGCCGGATCGGTCACCGACAGCACGAAGGTGTAGACCAGCGGATAGAAGACCAGCATGGCCAGCACGAAGAGCGCCGGCAGAACGAAAAGGGGCCCAACGAAGCGTTTGCTTACTCTCATGATGATCCTGCCGATCTGGAAAGGCCCCGGCCACCGGAGCGGCGGCCGGGGGTCGCGCGAGCGCCTACTGGAGCAGGCCGTCGATCTGCGAAGCGGTTTCCGACATCATCTCTTCCGCGCTGCCGTCGCCGACGAGAATGCCCTGGATGCCGTCGAAATACATCTGCGAGATCTGCACCCAGTTCTCGTTGGCGGGCTGCTGTCGCGCATATTCGAGCATCTCGCGGAACGGTGCGAGGGCGGGGTCCTGGAACCGCTCCATGTCCATCGCCGATTGGCGCGCCGGGAAGGTGTCGGTGTAGAAGCCCATATTCTCGGGCTCGGCCAGAAAGGCGAGGAACGTCGCCGCGTCTTCCTTGTTCTCGGCGGCCTCGGGGATGGCGAAGTTCCAGCCGCCGAGGATCACGGCGGGGTCCTTGCCGTCGGGATGCGGCAGCTGGGCCGTGCCGACGTCGAGATCGGGGTTCTCCTCGGCGATCGAGACGAGGTCGAACTGACCCGACTGGTACATGGCGATGGACCCGGCGATGAAGAGCCGGCGGAGCGCGGTGCCGTCGTTTTCCAGCGTCGAGGGCGGCGCCCATCCGTTCTCGAGGAAGCCGGTATAGAACTCCACCGCCTCAATCGAGGCGGGCTCGTCGAGGATGCTCTCGGTCATTTCCTCGTTGAGGATCCCGCCGCCGTTCATCCACAGGAACGGGAGCGAGCGGAAGATGGTGTTCGAGACCTCGCCGCCGCCCGCAATGCCGTAGCCGTACTGGTTCCCGTCGGTGAGTGCCTCGGCGGCCTCCCGAAGCTCCGCCCAGGTCTCGGGGGGGCTTTCGGCGTCGAGGCCCGCCGCCTCGAACATGTCCTTGTTGTAGATCATCGCATGCGCCTCGGCCCGGAACGGCAACGCGTAGAGCGCGCCGTCATAGGTCGCCGTGTTGACGGCAGCCGGAAGGAAGTCCGACATGTCGATCCCGAGTTCGTCGACCAGGTCGTCCATCTGCATGAGACCGCCCGTCGCGGCGAAGGGGATGGTCCAGCCGTTCGCAAGATCGACGAGGTCGGGCGTGTTGCCCGATTGCAAGGCGACGAGCACCCGGTTCTGCAGGCCGTTGGCGACGACCCGCTCGACATTGACGGTGATATCCGGGTTCTGCTCCTCGAACTTCGCCGCGAGTTCCTCGGCGCGGTCGGCGCCGAATTCGGGCGCCCACCAGGTGATTTCGCCCGCCATTGCGTGTCCTGCCGCCATGATCAGCGGCAGAGCCGTGGCCAGAGCGCATGTCCTCGATGTCTTCGTCTTCATGGTCTTCCTCCCAGGTTGAAGTTCGGTTCGGCTGGCAAGGCGGGCGCGGGTGCGCCGAGCCTCGCGGCATTCGTCGTGAGCGCGCGCATGTAACCGATCGCGTGGGCCATCCCCGCATGCCACGGGGCCGGCGCGTCGAGCTCGGGCACGTGGTCGGGGACCATCGCGCCCTCGAACCCCTCCTCGTGCAGGATCCGCGCGATCTCGGCCATGTCGGTATCGCCGTCATCCACGAATGTCTCGGCATAGGACGGCACCCCGCCGCGCACGTTGCGGAAGTGGACATAGGCGATGCGCCCGGTGCGGGCGTAACGGCGGGTCGTCGCGTATATGTCGCCCGGCATCTCCATCAACGTGCCGAGGCAGAACTGCATCGCGTTGGCGGGACTTTCAACCAGCCGCAGCAGACGGTCGTATTTCTCGTGCCGGTTGACCAGCCGCGGGGTGCCGCGCAACCGGTCGACGGGCGGGTCGTCGGGATGCGCGGCGAGCCTGACGCCGGCCTCTTCCGCGACGGGAACCAGTTCCTTGAGGAACCATTCGAGCCGCTGCCAGAGCTCCTCCTCGCCGATCTCCCATGTGCCCGGAAGCGCCGCATCGGACACGCGCATGTTCCACACGACACCGTCGGGCATCGGCTGCGCGCTGTCGAAGCGCTGTGCGTCGAAGGTCGCCGTCATGGCGCCGCCCCTGCTCTCGGGGCGGCGTTGCCATCCCCAGACGCCCGCCAGCGAGAAGTTGTAGCCCAGAACGGGGATCCCCGCGCGGCCGCAATCGCGGACCAGCCGCTTCAGCCCTTCCATCTGGGCGCCGCGTTCCGGACCGTTCAGCAATATGTCGGACCAGAAGGCAGGCGACAGGTTCTCGAGTGCCGCGACGGAAATTCCGTGCTCGGCGAGCATCCCGACGGTCGCCGACAGCGTCTCGTAATCCCAGGGCGTCTCGCCCCGCGCATCCGAAAGCGGCGGGCCGGGGGCCCCTTCGTGCCAAGGGTCCGTGTCGGCGCCGCGCCCGTAGCGCACCAGATGGATCACTGCGTCGCGCACGCCGAGTTGCGCCGCGAATCTGGCGCCGTCGGGCGACAGGTATTCTCCATGGAGATTCAGTCCGACCTTCAATGCTCCCTCCCCCCGGGCCGCGGCCGTATCGGCCGCGGATGTCATTAGGTTCATATTTGAACCTTATTATGACATAATATGAAACTACGGTCTCGAGGGGCCGCGAGTCAAGCGGCCCTTCGGCGGCATCACTCCGATGACATGCGCGTCAACGCTTCGGACTGCATCGAATTGGCGGCCATCTCCATGATCTCGATCCGGTTTCCGTCGGGATCCTCGATCCAGCATTGCCGGTTGCGATCGCGGCCCGTGTCGAGCGGTCGGGTGAGCGGCACCCCATGCGCATCGAAATGCGACACGACGCGGTCGATGTCGTCCGTCTCGAGGCAGAGATGGTTGTATCCGGTCGCCATCTTTCCCGGCACGGCATTGCCCTCGCCGTCGGGAAAGAGCTCCAGATAGGTGGTGTCCGTGACCTTCAGGTAGATCAGCCACAGGCTGCCATCGTCCTGGTCGAGCCGGAACATCTCCGGCAGTTGCAGCACCTGCGTATAGAATGACAGCGACCGATCGATATCGGTGCACCGGATCGCCATATGGCCGATTCCAGAAAAAAGCATGTTGTTCCTCCGTTGATCAGCAGGCTAGAGACCTGCACGAGAGGCCTGTTGGACACAGGCCGGCAAACCCGATACGAACCATGACAGTTCATATCTGGGACAAACTCTGTGATGAGTTACGAACGGGAGTCCGCGGCTTTGGCCACCGAAACCGATGCGATGGAGAAACACCGGATCCCGGCCATCGACCGGATGATGGATGTGCTCGGCCATCTCGAGAAGCGACCCGGCGGCACGACGACGCGCGAACTGGTCGAGGTGCTGCACGTGCCGCGCACGACGATCTACCGGTTGCTCAACTCGCTGCATTCCTACGGTCTCGTCAAGCGGACCGACGAGAACACCTATGTCCTGGGAACGCGGCTGATCTCGCTGGCCGCGCGGGTGCTTCCCAGTGCCGCGGATGTCGATCTGGTGCTGCTGGCGACCCCGCATCTGGAACGGCTCTCGGAATTCACCGGCGAGGGTTGCAAGCTCACCGTGCTCGACGAGGGCGCCGCGGTCGTCATCGCGGCGCTCGCCGGTACGCATGAACGGGCGCTGATGGGGGTGCAGGGCCAGCGCCTGCCGCTCCATGCGGGGGCGGCGAGCAAGATGCTTCTGGCCGGGCTGACGAAATCCGAGCTCGACGCGGTGCTGCCCGAAAGCCTCGCGCGCTACACGCCCCAGACGATCACCGACCTCAAGGAGCTGCGCGCCGAGCTGACCCGGATCCGCCGCCAGGGCTTCGCCTGGGACGAGGGCGAGTTCAGCCAGGGCGTCAACGCCTTCGCCGCTCCCGTTCCGGGGCGCAACGGCCGGACCGTGGCGGCCTTGTCGGTGCCGTTCCTCGCCGGGGCCGAAACCGACCGCCGCGAACTCATCCGGGCGGCGACGATCTCGGCCGCGGGGGCAATTGCCGCCGACATTCCGGCGACGCCCAAGATCGCGTTGGCCGAGAGGGACGGCTGAGCCCGTCACGCGAAGAAATCCCGGTCGTCTTCCGAGAGGTGGCGTTCCGCCGCCTCCGGGATCAGCCTCGCGCCCATCCCCGGCGCCGTCTGCACGTCGACGAAGCCGTCCGTGACGATCGGATCGGGCAGCCCCTCGACGATCTCCGACCACCAGGCCGGTTGTGCCACCGGACACTCGAACGCGATAAAGTTCCCGGGGAGGGTTGCCGAAACCTGCACCAGCGCCGCGAGGCCCAGCAAGCCGTTCGCGACGCCGTGCGGCGCCATCATGATGCCGTGCAGATCCGCGTATTCGGCGATCCATTTCAACTCGGCGATGCCGCCGACATCGGCCGGGTCGGGCCCGACCACCGAGACCGCCCGCCCCTCGATGAGCGGTTTGAAGTTCTGCCGCAGGTAGATCTGTTCGCCGGTATGGATCGGTGTCGTCGTGCGCGCAGTCAGGTCGCGATAGAGCTCGGCATGCGTCCAGGGCGTGTAATCCCCCGCCAGAAGATCCTCGAGCCACAGAAGGTCGAGATGCTCGACCCGGCGCGCGAAGCGAAGCGCGTCGTTGAACATCCAGCCCGGCCCGCAATCGAGCGCGAGGCCCACCCCGTCTCCCGCCGCCTCCTTCATCGCCTCGACGCAGGCGACGATGTGATCCATGCCGCGTTCGGTGATCCGGCCCCGCTCGAGGATGCCGTGCAGGCCCGGACCCGACGGTTCGCCGTAGTGAAAGCCCGCCACCTCGGACTTCATCGGGGAATGGAACCCGATCGGCTGCTTGATCATGGTGAAGCCCTCGGGGCGATCGAGCATCCGGCGGACGTCCGCCGCGTAATGTTCGGGCTCGTGGCCGTCGAGCGGGAAGCGGACGCCGCCGTTATAGACCCGCACCCGGTCACGGACCTTGCCGCCCAGAAGCTTGTGAACCGGGACCCCGGCGGCATGACCCGCCACGTCCCAGAGCGCCATCTCGATCGCGCTGACGGCGCTGCCGAACGGCTTGAACGCCCCGCGCTGCCGGATCCGCAGCATGACACGCTCCACATCCGTGGGGTCGGCACCGAGGATCGACTCCCGCAGCTGGAGGATCTGCGGCTTGAGGAACGGTTTGTAGAATTCCGCCTGACCGAAGCCGTCGATGCCTTCGTCGGTGCAGATCCGCACCACGGGATGATCCCCGATGATCGCGCATTTCAGGTCCGTGATCCGCATTCGCTCTCCTCCACGTCGGCAGGCCGATCCCTCTCGCGCTTGACTCTGGACGATAAAGGATGTCTTTTCAATCCAAATCGGGGCCAGTTATGGTTCATATTTGGAACTATCCGGGGGGATAGACGTGACGGAGCCAATGCGGTGGGGTGTGCTCAGCACGGCACAGATCGGGTTGAACAAGGTGATCCCCGGGATGCGGAAGAGCCCGCTGATCGACGTTGCGGCGATCGCCTCGCGCAATGTCGAAACGGCGCGGGCCGCGGCCGATCGCTGCGGCATCGCGCAGGCCTATGGAAGTTACGAGGAGCTTCTGGCTGATCCGAGGATCGAGGCGGTCTATAACCCGCTGCCGGTGCACATGCATGTGGATTGGTCCGTTCGGGCGATGGAGGCCGGAAAGCACGTCCTGTGCGAAAAGCCGATCGCGCTGAGCGCGGCCGAGGCCGCGCGCCTCGTCGATGCGCGCGAACGCACCGGGCGCCAGGTCCTCGAGGCGGTGATGATCCGCCAGCATCCGCAATGGCTGCGCGCGCGAGAGATCGTGCGCGAGGGGGGCATCGGTCCGCTCAGGCTGGTGCAGGCGACGATGTCGTTCTTCCTCGACGATCCCGCGAATATCCGAAACCTTCCCGAGCTCGGCGGCGGCGCGCTCTACGATGTCGGGTGCTACGCGCTCTACGTCTCGCGGTTTCTTTTCGAATCCGAGCCCGTCAGGGCCGTCGCCCTGATCGACCGCGATCCCGATATGGGGATAGACCGGCTGACCGGCGCGCTGGTTGATTTCGGCGGCGGCCGGATGCTCTCCTTCGCCTGCGGCACGCAGCTCGCCCGGTATCAGACCGTCCAGGTCTTCGGCCGCCAGGGGCGGATCGAGGTGCCCGTCTCGCTCAACGCGCCCCTGGGCGGCGAGACGACGATCACCGTCGACCGGACGGGCGGCAACGACCCCGCGGCCTTCGAGCGGGAGACGCTTCCGGCCTGCGATCAGTACATGCTGCAGGGCGAGACCGCCGTGCGCGCGTTTCGGGGCGACGAGCCGGCGGAGTTTCCGATCGAGGATGCCGTCGCCGGGATCGCCGCTATCGACGCGCTTTATCGTTCGGCCGAAAGCGGCGCTTGGGAAGAGGTGACCAAACCATGATGACAGATCCGTCCGTGACCCCTCCGCAGGACATTGCGCGCCCGCCGAGGGCGCTGGTCGACGGCCTTGCCGCGATGGGCAGCGCCACGGCCAGCGGCGAGCTCAGCCGGTTCGGCCTGCGCGATCCGCATCTGACGGGCCTTGCCGCGATGGCGCCGGGTCAGGCGGTGGCCGGCCCCGCGCTGACGCTTCAGTTCATGCCCAAGCGCGAGGATCTCGCGCCGGGCGAGGAATACGAGGACCCGGAGAAACAGATCCACCGCCATGTCCTCTATCTCGTGCAGGAGGGCGACATGGTCGTCGTCGATGCGCGGGCCGACATGTCGTCGGGCGTCTTCGGCGAGATGATGATGACCTACATGAAGGGCCGCGGGGGCGCGGGCGTGATCGTCGACGGGTGCCTGCGCGACACGCCAAAGATCGCCGATCTGGGTCTCGGCGTCTGGAGCCGGGGCAGGACCCCGAATTTCCACACGCAGACCGGTCTGATGCCGTTCGCGGTGAACGTGCCGGTATCGTGCGGCGGAACGCTGGTCATGCCGGGCGACATCATCGTGGCCGACGATGACGGCGCGGTCGTCGTGCCGATCGCCCTGGCCGAGCAGCTTCTGAACGAAGGCAACCGGCACGCAGAATGGGAGGACTTCTCGCGTCTGAAGCTGAGCGAGGGCGGCGATCTGCGGAAATACTATCCGCTGTCGAAAGAGGCCGAGGAAGAGTATCGCGACTGGCGCAAAGCGAACCCGGCATGACCGCCGGGCACGGGAGGAACGAGATGGCAACGATTACCCTCAGGAACGTGCGCAAGGCGTTCGGCTCGGCCGAGGTGATCCACGGGATCGACCTCGCGGTGCCGGACGGCGAATTCGTGGCGCTGGTCGGACCTTCTGGCTGCGGCAAGTCCACGCTTTTGCGCATGATCGCGGGCCTCGAGGAGGTCACCTCGGGCGCCATCGAGATCGACGGCCGCGAGGTCAACGACCTCTCGCCGCGCGAGCGCAACGTGGCGATGGTCTTCCAGAGCTATGCGCTCTATCCGCACATGTCGGTGAAGCAGAACATGAGCTTCAACCTGCGCCTTTCGGGAACCTCGAAGGCGGAGATCGAGGAGCGGGTGACGGAAGCCGCGCGGATGCTGGGGCTCGAGGAGCTGCTGGACCGCAAGCCCGCCAATCTTTCGGGCGGGCAGCGGCAGAGGGTTGCGATGGGCCGCGCGGTCGTGCGCGATCCCGCGCTGTTTTTGTTCGACGAGCCGCTGTCGAACCTCGACGCCAAGTTGCGCGTGCAGATGCGCGCCGAGATCAAGTCGCTCCACCAGAAGGTCGGGACGACGTCGGTCTACGTCACGCACGATCAGATCGAGGCCATGACGCTCGCCGACCGGATCGTGGTTCTCAACCGCGGCAATATCGAACAGGTGGGCCGGCCGCTCGAACTCTACAACCGGCCGGACAATCTCTTCGTGGCGGGCTTCATCGGCTCGCCGGCGATGAATTTCATCGATGCCGAGATCGCCGGCGGCGGCACGCCGCGCGCGCGGCTCGGCGACGGCACCGAGATCGCGCTGCCGGAGGAAACGACCGCGCCGGCGGGCCGTCCGGTCAAGCTCGGCATTCGCCCCGAGGATCTGGTCCTCGGAGATGGCCCGATGACAGGCGAGATCACCATGGTCGAGCCGACCGGGGCGCAGACCCTGGTCACCTTCTCGGGCACCGACGGCACGTCGCGGCTGGCCGTAGTCGATGCCGCAGCCGATGTGAGAACGGGCCAGACCATCTCGGCAAGCGTCGCGCCGCAGAAGGTCCATGTCTTCGACGCGGAAAGCGGAGCACGCACATGACGAACACCGATCGCGACGCATGGCTCGAGCGGCTGGAAGACGAGCGCCGGAGCCTGGTGCTGCCGACCTTCGGCATCGACCTCGCCTGGGAGTTGGGTGCAGCAATACGGGAGCGGGCGGCGGTCGAAAAGCTGCCCGTGGCGATCGAGGTCGCCTTGACCGGACACCGCCTGTTCTATGCCGCGATGCCGGGGGCGATGCCCGACAATGCCGCCTGGATCCATCGCAAGCGCAACGTCGTCGAACGGTTTCTTGAAAGCTCGCTGCTGATGACGCTGCGCTGCGAGGCGGCCGGGACCACCATCAACGGCAAATACCGCCTCAACGACGAGGATTTCGTGCATTCGGGCGGCGGCGTCGCGATCCGGGTGCCCGCCTTGGGGGTGATCGGCACCGTCACGGTCAGCGGTCTCAGCCAGTACGAGGATCATGCCCTCGCCGCGGCCGCGCTCGGCCCGCTGAAAGAAAGGCTTGCCGACCGCTGAGAGCCGCGCACCCGCCTGCGGATCGAATCACGCCGTCTCGATGGCGCCGGTGATCAGGCCGGTCACTTCCTCGGGCGAGGTCGCGGCGACCGGCTTGTCGGCCACCTTGGTGCCGCGACGCAGGACGATCACCCTGTCGCAGATCGAGAATACATCCGGCATCCGGTGGCTGATCAGGACCACCGTGTGCCCCGCGCGCGACAGCGTCCGGATCAGTTCGAGGACCTCGGCGACCTGCCGGACGCTGATCGCGGCTGTCGGCTCGTCCATCAGCACGATCTTGGGATCGGCCAGCCGGGTCCGGGCGATGGCGACCGCCTGCCTCTGGCCGCCGGACATGGACTTCACGAGGTCGCCCGGAACTGTGTTGGTCTTGAGTTCCGAGAAGAGTTCGGCCGCGCGTCGCGCCATGGCGCGACGGTCGAGGAACCGGAACGGCCCGACCTTGCGGGTGACCTCGCGCCCTAGGAAGATGTTGAGCGACGCGCTGAGATTGTCGCAAAGTGCGAGGTCCTGATAGACGACCTCGATCCCCGCATTGCGCGCCGCGAGGGGGCCGTCGAACCGCACGGGCTCTCCGTCGAGCACCATCTCGCCGCTCGACGGCGCGAAGTTGCCGGCGACGATCTTGACGAGGGTGGACTTGCCCGCGCCGTTGTCGCCCATCAGGCCCACGACCTCGCCGTGGCCCAGCGAAATGTCGATGCCCGCAAGCGCCTCGATGGCGCCGAAGCGCTTGTTTATCCCGGTGAGCTGGAGAAGCGGCTGCATCAGCGTCCCCTCCGCGCGAGGGCCGCCTGGTCGATCGCGACCGCGAGAACGAGGATGACCCCGATCACGATCTGCTGGACGAAGGACGAGACGTTCAAAAGGACAAGCCCGTTGCGCAGCACCCCGATCAGAAGCGCGCCGCAGACCGTGCCGAAGATCGTGCCGGTGCCGCCGAAGAGGGACGTACCGCCGATGACCACCGCCGCGATCACGTCGAGCTCCAGACCGAGGCCCGCGACGGCCTCGGCCGAGTTCAGCCGCGCCGACAGGATGAAAGAGGCCAGGCCGCAGAAGAACCCGACCACGACATAGACGAGGAAGATCACCTTCCGGGTCGGGATGGTGTTGAGCGTCGCGGCGGCCGCGTTGCCACCCACGGCATAGACGTGGAGCCCGAACCGCGTGTAGCGGAGCACGACATGCGCAAGGATCGCGGCGACGACGAAGAGGATGACCGGTACGGGAATCGTCCAGATCCTACCCTGGCCCCACCACGTATAGTCAGGGGAGAACCCGCTGATCGGGCCGCCGTTGCTCAGGAGAAGTGCTGCCCCGCGCCATGCCGAAAGCCCGCCCAGTGTCACGACGAAGGCCGGAACGCGCAGCCGCGTGATCGCGAGACCCTGGAGCGCGCCTGCCATCATGCCGACGCAGATCGCCACGGCGGCGGCCATCCAGACCGGGTTGCCCGCCTGTTCCGCCGCGCCGATCGCGAAGCGGCTCTCGAGGCCACCCTTGCTCACATAGGCGCCGGCCAACCCGCAGAGCGCGACGAGCGAGCCCACGGAAAGGTCGATGCCGGCCGTCAGGATGACGAAGGTCATCCCGATCGCGATCAAACCCGATATCGAGACCTGCCGCAGGATATTGAGCAGGTTGAAGGGGTTCAGGAAATTCGGCTGCAGCAATGCGAAGGCGATCACGAGCAACACGAGAAAGATGAAGGCGGCGTATTGCGCCGCGAAATCGACCGCGTCGACTCGCGGTTTCGTCGTCGAATGTGCCAATGTCGCGCCTTTCCGCCCGGCAGATCCTGAAACCGCCGGGGACATGACGCCCCGGCGGCTCCGGCTCAATTCAGTTCGCCGAGGCGTTCGGCCTTGTCGAGATTGTCCTGGGTCACGGTGAAGGGCTCGAGGAGCGTGACCTTCTCGGGCTCCACACCGTCGCGAAGATAGGCGACCATCGCTTCCATCGCCTGCGCGCTCTGGCCACCCGGCATCTGCTCGATCGTGGCGGTGAGCCCCCCGTCCCGCACGGCCGCCAGCGCCTCGGGCAGCGCGTCGAAGCCGATGATCGCGATATCGAGGCCCCGCTCCTCCACGACCTGCATGGCCCCCAGCGCCATGTCGTCATTCGCGGCGACGATCACGTCGGGCGGCGTGTCGAGGCCGGCGAGGATCGCTTCGGTGACGCTGGCGCCTTCCTCGCGTGCGAAATTCGCGGTCTGCTCGGCGACGAACTCGTAATTCTCCATGCCGTCGAAGACGTTGTGCAAACCCTGGTTCCGGTCGATCGCCGGGCTCGATCCCGGTTGGCCCTGCAGGTTGACCATGCGCGCCCCGTCGGGGAACAGTTCCTGGATCAGTTCCGCCTGCGCCTCGCCGCCCTTGACGTTGTCCGCCCCGAAATGCGCCAGCACATCGACATCCGAGACCGACCTGTCGACCGTGATCACGGGGATACCATGCTCGACGGCCTGTCGCACCGCCGGGGCCATCGCAACCGAATCGAGCGGCGAGATGACGATGCCGTCGACGCCGTTCACGATCCCGGCCTCGATGTCCGCGGTCTGCTTGGGGGCCGAGTTCTGGCCGTCGGAGGTCGTGACGGTGACCCCGCCCAGCCCTTCCGCGGATTTCTTGAGCTCGTTTTCCATGTGGACGAAAAACGGGAAACCGAGCGAAGGGACCGACGTCATGATCGTCAGATCCTGAGCCTTCGCGGGGGTCGAGGCGAACGCGGCAGCCACGACGATGGGTGCAACGAATCGCATTGAAGCAAAGAAAGTCATCCGGGGTCTCCTCCCACTTCGGACCTGATCGAGCGGCCGGTCCCTCCCCCTCCCGGGAGGGTCCACCGAACGTGCTCGATCATCGCAAATATGCGGCTCCGCTCACAGATCTGTCAACGAAAACAAGCCGCACGCCGTGGGTGTCGCCGCCGAAACGACCCCCGTGAGGTCCTTCAGTCCCGCCCTAGTTGATCGAGACGGGCCTGGACCGCATCCGGCCGACCGTTTCGCGCTCGGCCCGCTTGCAACGTTGCGGCGGTAGATCCCGATCCAGCAGGGCCATGTCCTCGAGCACCATCTCGCCCATCTTCTTGAAGGCGCTGTCGAGGGCACCGGCCCGGTGCGCCGACCGGATGAAGCCCTCAACCTGCCTGACGGGATGCGAGAGCGGCAGCGGCTCTTCGGGAAAGACATCGCTTGCCGCGCCGATCCGGCCCGACGCCACTTCGGAGACCAGCGCGTCGAAATCCACGATGCCGGCGCGGCTGAGCAGGACGAGGCCGGCCCCGTCGGGAATCCGCGCGAGCGCGGCCGCGTCGAGCAGTTCTGCGTTCTCGCTCGTGACGGCCGCGACGACGAAGATCGTCTCGCTGAGTTCGAGAACCTCGTCGAGCGAGGCCGGTGCGACATCGTGATCGCGCAGGACGGAGGGCGGCAGCCAGGGATCGTAGACCCTGATCCGGGCGCGAAATCCGCTCAGCACCCGGCGAAGCGCACGCCCCAGGTCGCCGAAGCCGATGATGCCGATGTCGCTTTCACTCAGGGTCCGCGCGGCCGCGTTGCTTTCGCCGCCCCAGATCTCGCGTCCCTCCCGAAAGGCGCGATCGGCCGAGACGATGCCGCGTGCCAGATTGAGCGCCATCGCCAGACCGAGCTCCGCCACAGGTTGCGCGAAGACGGCGCCGGTCGTGACGACATGGATGCCGCGGGCGAACAGCCGGTCATAGGGCATGTTGTCGAGCAGGTTCGATTCGACGTTGAAGACGCACCTGAGCGCGGACAGCCGATCCAGCAGATCTTCGGGGATCGCGGGTTGTCCGAGGATGTAGCGCACCCGTCCCAGCGTCGCGTCGTCGAGGTCGCCGATCCGGTCCGGCTCGGTCTCGAGCACCTCGTAGCGATCGAAGAGCCGGCGTTCATGATCGTCGTCGAAGATCAGGTCGATCGATCGCGGATGCGGCGCGCTGAGGACGAGCGGTTTGTTATCGGACATGGATCTGGCCTTCGCTGACTGCGCCCATTTGAACGCCTCGCCCAAATCTTCACAAGCCGTTCCCGCATCTTGCGCGTCAGGCACGCAACCCGTCGAGAAAGATGTCGAGGCGCCGCAGGACCTGGCGTCGCCAGTCGGGGCCCGGCGGCTGCGCGTAACATAGCGCGTACATCGTCTCGATCAGATCCTCGGCTACAACGTCGTCGCGCAGCGCACCGGAGGCCGCGCCCTGGCGCAGCATCAGGTTCACCGCCCGGTGCAACCGGGTCGACAGATCGACATAGGAGGCCTTCGCCTCGTCCGTGAGCACGACCGACAGCGCCCCGAGCAATCCACGCTTGGTCTCGACGAGGGCCACGTTCGCATGCAGCCATTGCCGCAGCGCGCCGGACGGGTCGGCGGCGCCGTCGAGGGCTTCGGCGCGCACGACGAGCTGCTCCATCTCCTGCCTGTAGACGGCGTGAAAGAGCGCATCGCGGTTCGGGAAATGACGGTAGAGCGTGCCCACACCGACATTGGCGCGCCGCGCCACCGCTTCGAGGCTGGCCTCGGGGCCGCCCCGCCCCAGGATTTCCTTTGCCGCCTCGATCAGGCGAACCCGGTTCTCGAGCGCGTCGCGGCGCGGTTTCCTCTGTCTGTTTTCCACGGTCGGCGCACGCATCCCTTGCAAACGGAGGCACCCTCCGTATAATGGTCCCGGCGGATCCGAGATCCGCCCGTCATGACGGACCATAGGGACTGACGCCCTTCAGGGCGAGTGTCCTGCGCCATGGCTGCACATATTGCGAAAGGGGAATGCATGTCGCTTTCGATCAGCACGACCATCAACGGAACGACCCGCGACATCGCGCTCGACGATCCGCGCGTGACGCTTCTCGACCTGCTGCGCGAACGGCTCGGGCTGTCCGGCACCAAGAAGGGCTGCGATCGGGGCCAGTGCGGCGCCTGCACCGTGCTCGTCGACGGGCGCAGGGTGAATTCCTGCCTGACACTGGCCGCCACGCTCGACGGGGCGGAAGTGACGACGATCGAGGGGCTCGCGCAGGATGACGCGCTGCACCCCGTGCAGGCAGCATTCATCGAGAATGACGGGTTCCAGTGCGGCTATTGCACCCCGGGGCAGATCATGTCGGCCCTCGGCCTGATCCTCGAGGGCGAGGCCGGGGACGATCCCGAACGCATTCGCGAGGGGATGAGCGGCAATATCTGCCGCTGTGCCGCCTATCACGGCATCACCCTGGCCGTGCAGTCCGCCACGCGCCGCATGGATGCCGAGCAAAAGGGAGACGCCGCATGAGACCTTTCGACTTCGTCCGCCCGAACTCGGTCGCGGAGGCCCTCGCGGCATGGGAACCCGGCGCAGCGTATCTCGGCGGGGGCACCAACCTCGTCGACCTGATGAAGACGGGTGCGCTGCGGCCTGGCCGCGTCATCGACATCACCAGGCTGCCCGATCTCAGCGCGATCGAGGTCGCCGCGGATGGCAGTGCGCGGATCGGCGCGCTGGTCCGCAATGCCGACCTCGCGCGCGCTGCGGAGATTCTCCGGGCTTATCCGATGGTCGCGGAGGCGCTTCTGTCGGGCGCGTCGGGCCAGTTGCGCAATGCCGCGACCCTGGGCGGCAATCTGGTGCAGCATACACGCTGCGCCTATTTCATGGACGCCCATGCGGCCTGCAACCGCCGCGATCCGGGCGCCGGCTGCGATGCAAGAGGCGGGGCGGCCGACAACATGGCGATCCTCGGGCACAGTCCGGCCTGCATCGCCACGAACCCATCGGATCTCTGCGTCCCGCTGGTCGCGCTCGACGCCTCCGTCGAGATCGCCGGTCCCGATGGCGGCCGCGAGATGCCCCTCGCCGCGTTTCACATGCTGCCCGGCGATACGCCGTCCGAGGCGACCGCGCTGCGGCCGGGCGAACTGATCGTGGCGCTGCATATGCCGCCCGGCGCCGCGGATTTCGCGCATCACGCACGCTATCTCAAGGTGCGGGAGCGGACATCCTACGCCTTCGCGCTGGTCTCGGCCGCCGCCGCCTTCAGGATGGAGGGCGCGCGGATCGGTGCGGCCCGCCTGACCCTCGGCTCCGTCGCCGCGAAACCCTGGCGGATCGAGGAGGCCGAGGACCTGCTCGCCGGCCAGATGCCGGACGATGCGCTCTTCGCGCGCGCCGCTGACGCCGCGACGGCAGGCGCCGCGCCGTCGAACGACAATGCGTGGAAGATCGAACTCGCCCGGCGAACGGCGATCCGCGCCCTGAAGATGGCAGCGTCCGGCACGCCGGACCGGATGCCCGCCCTGCCCGCTTCTCCCTTCGGAGCCCTGGAGGCCCCCGCCCATGTCTGACACGATTGCCCGCCCCGACCGCTTCGGCTCCAATGCCGGGCAGCCGATGACCCGCCGCGACGGCCTTGCCAAGGTCACGGGCACCGCAACCTTCGCGGCCGACAATGCGCGCGAGGGCCTGCTCCATGCCGTCTACGTCCCCGCGACCATCGCACGGGGCCGCGTCGCGAGCCTCCGCACCGATGCCGCCGAGGCGCATCCCGGCGTCATACGGGTCATCACACCCGCAAACCGCCCCGCGCTCCCCGGCGATCCCGAGGCCAAGCCGACGCGATTCTCGTTCGCGATCGAAGTGTTGCAGGACGATCTCGTGCGCTATGCCGGCCAGCCGGTCGCCCTCGTCGTGGCCGAAACGATCGAGGCCGCCACGGAAGGCGCCCGCCTCGTGACCGCGACATACGAGGCCGATCCGCCGCGCACCGACCTCGACGACGCGCCCGATTTCGGGATCGATACGCCGGACTTCGGGGCGCCGGGCGATGTCGTTCACGGCGATCCCGAGGCGGGCCACGCGGCGGCCTCTACCGCCATCGACGCGACCTACGAGATCGCACCGCAATACCACAACGCCATGGAAACCCACGCGATCGTGGCGGAATGGGACGGCGACCGGCTGCTGCTCGACACGCCGAGCCAGGCCCTGTCGATGTCCTGCGCGGCCTATGCCTATCTCTTCGACATCCCGGTCGAGAACGTGACGCTGCGCAGCCCCTATCTCGGCGGCGGGTTCGGCTCGAAGGCGATCCCCAACGGGCCCCTCGTTCTGGCCATCATCGCCGCGCGGGACCTCGCACGTCCGGTCAAGCTGATGCTTACCCGGCAGCAGATGTTCGGCCCGGTCGGGCATCGCGGCCAGACGCGCCAGCGGATCCGCCTCGGGGCGGATGGCGACGGCGCGCTGACGGTGATCGACCACGAGAACCTCGCCGCTACGTCGAGCTTCGAGATGTTCCTCGAACCCGCCTCGAATGCAAGCCAGGGGCTCTATGCGGCCAAGGCGCTACGGTCCCGGCACCGCGGCGTGCGGCTCGACATCGGCACGCCCGGGCCGATGCGCGCGCCGGGAGAGGCATCGGGATCCGCCGTGCTCGAATGCGCGGTGGACGAGATCGCGGAGGCCGCCGGTATGGATCCGCTCGACTTCCGACTGAAGAACTACGCGGAGACCGAGCCCGGCACCGGACGCCCCTATTCCTCCAAGGCGCTGCGGGAATGCTATGCCAGGGGGGCCGAGGCGTTCGGCTGGAAGGATCGGCCCCGCGAACCGGGAAAGATGCGCGACGAGGCGGGATTGCTGGTCGGCTGGGGTATGGGCACGGCCTTCTTCCCCTCGCCGATGTTCGCCGCCGAGGCCCGTGCCACATTGCGCGCGGATGGCACCGCGATCGTCGAGACCTCGGCCGCGGATATGGGCCAGGGCGCCTGGACGTCGCTGGCGCAGATCGCGGCGGACAGTCTGGGCCTGCCCCTCGATAGCGTGGAGTTCCGGTCCGGTCACTCCGCCCTGCCCGACGGTGGGGTCGCGGGCGGGTCGGGTCATACCGCGACGGCCGGCGGCGCGCTTCATGCCGCGGGCGGAAACGTGATCCGGCAACTCGGCGAGATGGCGGCGGAGCAACCCGACTCGCCCCTCTTCGGCGCCGGAAACGCCAGGTTGCGCGCGCATGGCGGCCGGCTCCATGTCGAGGGCGACGAGACGCGGAGCGATGCGCTGGTCGACATCCTCGCCCGCGCGGGAAAATCGGAGCTGGTCGCCTCGGGCAAGGCCTCGCGCCCCGATGAGGATGCCAAACGGCACGCGATGAACTCGCACGGGGCGGTCTTTGCCGAGATCCGCGTCGATCCGGACCTCGGTCAGATGCGCGTGACGCGACTGGTCGGTGCCTTCGCGGCCGGGAGGATCATCAACCCGCGGCTCGCCGAGAGCCAGCTCAAGGGCGGCATGATCTGGGGGATCTCCTTCGCGCTGCACGAAGAGGCGCGGCACGACCGGCGGACGGGTCGGATCGTCAACGCGGACCTTGCGGAATACCGCGTGCCGGTGAATGCCGACGTGCGCGGCCTCGAGGTCATCACGGTCCACGAGGACGACGCTTACGTGAACGCCCTCGGCATCAAGGGCGTGGGAGAGATCGGCATCACCGGAACGGTGGGCGCGATCGGCAATGCCATTCACCACGCCACGGGCAAGCGGTTCCGCCGGTTCCCGATCCGCCCCAGGGATCTGCTGGCGACCTGAGCGCGGGCCGCGCCGCTCCCGACGATGCAATTCCGTGGGGGCGCAAAGTCCGTGTGACTGTCGCAAAGTTGATGATAGACTTCCGCGCGGCGCCAAGCGCACAGACAGAACGCATGCAAACCTGCCGGCCACGGAGACCCTCATGAAGATTGCAATATTCGGCGGCGACGGGTTCGTCGGCTGGCCCACGACCCTTCACCTCTCGGATCAGGGCCACGAAGTCCATGTCATCGACAACCTTTCGCGCCGCTGGATCGATACCGAACTGGGGGTTCAGTCGCTGACGCCGATGGATTCGATCCAGGAGCGGTGCAGGATCTGGCACGATCTGACCGGGCGGCGGATCAATTTCCACCTTCTGGACATCGCGAAGGAATACGAACGTCTGAAGGTCTGGCTGGGCGAGCAGAAGCCCGACGTCGTCATCCATTTCGCCGAACAGCGCGCCGCGCCCTATTCGATGAAAACCGACCGCCACAAGGTCTATACCGTCGACAACAACATGAACGCGACGCACAACCTGTTGGCGGCACTCGTGGAAACCGACATCGACGCGCATCTCATCCATCTGGGCACGATGGGGGTCTACGGCTATTCGAGCGTCGGCGCCGCGATCCCGGAGGGCTATCTCGACGTCACGGTCGAGACGCTGGACGGCGGCCGCGCGCAGCAGGAGATCCTCTATCCGACCAAGCCGGGCTCGGTCTATCACATGACGAAGAGCATGGATCAGATCCTGTTCCAGTTCTACGCGCAGAATGACGGGCTCAGGATCACCGACCTGCATCAGGGCATCGTCTGGGGCACCCATACCGAGCAGACCCGTCGCCACGAACAACTCATCAACCGGTTCGACTACGACGGCGATTACGGCACGGTGCTCAACCGGTTCCTGATTCAGGCCGCGATCGGCTATCCCCTGACCGTGCACGGCTCCGGCGGACAGACGCGGGCCTTCATCCATATCCAGGATTCGGTGCGCTGCATAGCACTTGCGATGGGCGACGCACCGCAGGCCGGAGAGCGGGTCCGCATCTTCAACCAGATGACCGAGACGCATCGCGTCCGCGACCTCGCGGCGATGATCTCCGGCCTGACCGGCGCGGAGGTGGTCAACCTGCCCAATCCGCGCAAGGAGGCGGCCGAGAACGATCTGGTCGTGCGCAACGCGCAATTTCTGGAACTCGGCCTCGATCCGACGACACTGGCCGAGGGCCTGCTCGAGGAGGTGGTGGATGTCGCGCGCAAATACGCCTATCGCATCGACCGGACGCGGGTGCCCGCGGTCTCCGCATGGACGCGCGCATTGGGCCAGAAGGTCGAGCGCGACCCCGAGGGAAAGAAGCTCCGCTCCGTTTCATGAGCGCCCACGCCTATGTCACGCTCGTCACGAATGCGGATTTCGCACGCGGGGCAGCGGCCCTCGTCCGCTCTCTCAGGCTGAGCCTGACGGAAGCGGATCTGGTCGTGATGCATACCGGCGGCGTGGCCGACGCGGATCTTGCACCGCTCGCCGAGCAAGGCGCGCGGCTGGTCCCGGTCGACCTGCTCGACACGTCGCCCGCGTTCGACGCGGCCCATGACCGCTCGACGCTGCACGGGCGGGCGCCCTTCACGAAGGGCACCAAGCCGAGCTTTCACACGCCGCTCGACAATTTCGCCAAGCTGCGGCTCTGGCAGCTTCCGTATGACAGCGTCGTGTTTCTCGATGCGGACACGCTCGTCCTGCAAAATTGCGACCGCCTGTTCGACTATCCCGAATTCTGTGCCGCGCCGAACGTGTATCAGTCGCTGGCAGACTTCCGGCGGATGAATTCGGGGGTGTTCACCGCAAGGCCCGACCCGGCCACGTTCGACGCGATGATGGAACGGCTCGACGCGCCCGGCGCGTTCTGGCCCCGCACGGACCAGACCTTCCTCCAGACCTTCTTTCCCGACTGGCACGGCCTTCCGGTGTTCTACAACATGCTGCAATATGTGTGGTTCAACATGCCCGCCCTTTGGCACTGGCCCGACATCCACATCCTGCATTTCCAGTACGAGAAACCGTGGCAGGCGGATCACCCGCGACGGGCCGAACTGGAACCGCTGACCGCGCTCTGGCAAGCCTACGCGACACCGGACGCGGCCGTACCGGCGCTTTGCGACCTGCCCTCGCCCGTCCCGTGAAGATCGCGGTGACCGGAGCGACGGGCCGCGTGGGATACGGCGTCGCGGCGCATCTCCTGGGACGGGGCCATCGCGTCACCGCCCTCGGGCGCGGCACCCCGACGCTCAGCGGCGTCGAGAGTATCGGCTTCGCGCTCGACGGTCCGTTGCCGGTGCTGGCGGGCTTCGACGCGCTGGTCCACGCGGCGTTTTCCCATCTGCCGGGTCGCTATCGCGGGGGCGAAGGCGACGACCCGGTGGGGTTCCGGCGGAGCAACCTCGACGGCACCCTGCGCCTTTTCGAGCATGCGCGTGCCGCTGGCGTCGCCCGCATCGTCTTCCTGTCGTCGCGCGCGGTCTACGACGGCTATCCGGACGGCACGCCGCTTTCCGAGACGCTGCCGCCACGACCGCGCAGCCTCTATGGCAAGGTCAAGGCCGAGGCGGAGGAGGCGCTGGCCGCGATGGCGGGAGACGGATTGGTCGTCGCAAGCCTTAGGGCGACCGGCATCTACGGCCCCGCCATTCCCGGCCATCCGCATAAATGGGCCGATCTCTTCGCGGCATTCGAACGGGGCGAGCAGATCCCGCCGCGCATCGGCGCCGAAATCCATGTCGGCGACGTCGCCTCTGCCGTGGCGCTGCTGCTGACGGCGGGGCTCGATCATTGGGCGTTCAACGCGTCGGATATCGTCCTGGACCGTCGCGACCTTCTCGGGCGCTACGCCGCCCTCGCCGGCCGCGCGGGAACGCTTCCAATGCGGGCCGATCCGTCAACGCTCAGCGTCATGGAGACGGGCGGCTTGCAACGTCTGGGCTGGCGGCCGCGGGGCATGGAGGGCCTGGACCAGTGCCTGCGGGGAATGATCGGATGATGCCGAAGGGGGCATCCGGCGAAAGCGGCGGCCGGTGGACCCCCGCTCTCGCCAAACCCCGGCCCGGCCGGCTCAGAGACCGGGCATCTCGCGCCTGCTGCGGCGGTCGTTGAAGGCCAGCATTGCCTCGCGATGCCGTCGCGCCGCGCCGACCCGAACGAAATCGGAGCGTTCGAGCAGTTCTCCACGCCATTGCGGCTCGGCGGGCTCGAACCCGTGCTTGCGCGCCATCGCCGCGATGCGGTCGGCCTCGGACAGGACGAGGTCGCGGCCCAGACTGTAATCCGCCGTCTCGCCTTCCAGCGCCAGCAGCATCGTCTCGCCGAGGCACCCCCAGGAGAGGTTCTTGGGCAGGGTCTGGAACGGCCCCAGATCGATCTCGAACGGCGGCTGCACGAGTCCCCCGTCGAAGACGAGCACGTCGTGGTTCACGAGGTCGGCCTGCGCGACATTGGGCGGACGGGCGACATCGCAGACGATCGTTCCCGGCTGGAGCGTCGCCGGATCGACCAGAGCGATATCCGCGCTCGTCGCCACCAGCACGAGATCCGCGGTGGCAAGGCTGGTTTCCAGATCCGTGGTCGACACCAACGGAGATGCCAGTCCCTGCGCCGCGCAAGCCCCCGCGAAAGTGCCGGCGAGGTCCTTGCGGTCGGATGCGGGGTTCCGCGGCATGTGGCGGCGTACCGTCTCGTAGAGCGCACCCGCGGCGAGCGGCTGGGATTCCTGCATCAGCGTGCGCACGACCTCGTCGGCGACCTTTCCGATCAGTTGCGGCGCATGGCGGTTGCGGGCATTGCCGACCAGCGACAGGCGCCCGACACGGCGTGCCAGCATAAGGCTCGCCAGCCGCCCGATGGCGCCGGTCGCACCGACCACGACGACATCCGCATCCGACAAGTCGAGGCCGGCGCGCTGCGCGACGCGTTCGATCGCGGTGACGGCCGCCACGGTGGTCAGCGTGTTGCCGCTCGTCACCGGGACGCCGCGATTCGCGACCGCCGATCCGCCGCCCGTCACGATCGAGGTGAAGGCGCCCAGACCGAGGCGCGACGCGCCGTAATCGACCGCCATGTCCGCCGCGCCGCGGATCATGTCCCGCGCCGGGGTCCGCCCCTTGCCGATCATCGCGGAGGGAAGAAGCGGGACCGACATGATCATCCCCTCTACCGTCGCGCCTGCGCGCGACCGGCTCTCGGGCACGGGCCAGGCGAAACCGGGGCCGATCCGCCGGGCCCATTGCAACCAGGCCGACCGTTCTTCGGGCGTGTAATGCGCGAAGGACGGGTCCGAACGCAGAAGGTCCTCCTCCTCGGTATAGTGGATGACGAAACAGAAGCGCCCGGGCGCAGGCTCGGGGACGCCGCGTGCGGGCCCTTGCTGGGGCGCCATGTGCTCCGAGAGGGCAAGCCGCGCCTGGCGCTCGGGCGTGACCAGATGTTTCATCAGCAGGGCGTAATTTCCGGCCTCGAGATGATCGCAGACGGCTTCGAGCCCCGCGATGCAGCGGTCGATTTCCTCGCGGCCGGCAATCAGCGGCGGCTGCAGGCGCATCACCTGCGCATTGTTGAAGACCGGAGCCGTCAGTATGCCCTCGACGTTAAGCAGGTACGATCCGAGCACCGCAATGAAGCCGCCATTAAGGCCGCAGAACGCCATCGCCCCGGAATCACCCTTCTCGTAGGGCTTGTGAAATTCGAGGCCCGCCATGAAGCCCCGCCCGCGCACGTCGCGGATGATCGCGGGATAGCGACGGTGGAGATCCTCCAGCCGGCTGCGCAGATACTCCCCTTTCCGGGCGACGTCCTCGACGAATTGCCCGTCATTCTCGGTCAGCTTGTCGAGAGCGGCGTTCGCGGCGGCACAGGCCACGCTGTTGTTGGCGAATGTCGAACTGTGCAGCGTGCCGAAACGGTCGTCCCACACGCAAGGACGGCAGATCATGGCAGAGATCGGCATCAGCCCGCCACCCAGAGCCTTGCCGAGAAGCAGGATGTCCGGCGCCGCGTCGCACGCCTCGCAGGCGAAAAGCCGGCCGGTACGCCCGAGGCCGGTCTGGATCTCGTCGACGATGCAAAGCACGTCATATTTGCGGCAAAGTGCTATCACGTCGTTGAGATAGCCTTCGGGCGGCACGATGACGCCGCCCTCGCCCTGAATGGGCTCGACGATGAAGGCTGCCACGTCCTTGGCCTCGGCGGTCAGCACAGCTTCCAGCGCCGGAATATCTCCGAACGGCACGTAGTCGAACCCGGGCGCGGGCGCCGCGAAATCCTTCTGGTAGAGCGGCTTGCCCGTCGCCGACAGCGCGCCCAGTGTCTTGCCGTGAAAGCCGTTGCGGGTCGAGAGGATCCGGTCCCGCCCGGTGCGCGCGCGTACCAGCTTGATCGCGGCTTCGACCGCTTCCGCGCCGGAATTGGCCAGTGTGACGATCCCGAGGTCGAAGGGAGTGAGCTCGGCGAGGCGCTCGGCGAGGCGCTCGGCCTCGATCGATCGCAGCGGCTGGACCATGGCCGGTGCCATGGCAGTCCGGTTCCCGACAATCGCGTCCCAGATCTCGGCCGGGTTGTGGCCGAAGGGCAATGCCCCGTATTGCGAAAGGAAATCGAGATATTCGCGCCCCTCCTTGTCCCTGAGGCGGCAGGCGTCGCCTTCGACGAGCTCCACGTCCAGACCGAACGTTTCGAGCAGGCGCGCACGGGTCGGGTTCAGTGCAGTCATGATCATCCCCATGATAATGGCCCAGTCCCGCCAACGGAAATCCGTAGAAACAACGTCTTCCGTCTCACGCAAGTCGGTTGGACCTGCGCCTTTTGGCAAAATGGATCTGGCTTGGTTTTACGCGGCGGCGATAGGGGCAGCTCTTGTCTCTGAGGCCTGCCCTCCCCTTCAGCGGAATCAGGTTTCGGTGTCGGTAACTTCAGGCATACGAGTAAAGTCTACTTGGTTAATGGATAGTTACAGTTTTCCACGAAACCAAGGATCGCGTATGGGGGACGGCGGAAACCTGCGTACAGGGTGGGGGATGCATGCCGATCATCGGCCAAATTTTTTTTCGGCCTTGCAACCAGGGGATGATCTAAAACGGGCACGATCCAAACGGTTTGGCGAGGCGAAATGGGCCGCTTCCGAACTCATGCTTGGCGCGACACAACTGACAACGCAAAAAACGGCGGGTCGAGACCCGCCGTTTCTTTATTCGTAGCTCTGTCGACCAGGGATAGCCCCCGGAAAAGCTCAGCTTTTGCGGCGACGCTTCGCAGCGGCGAGACCGCCGAAGCCACCGATACCGCCCAGCAGCAGCAGGGCCGATGCGGGAAGCGGAACCACGGCCGCCGTGATCTGGGTGATCTGTCCGTCGAACCCGACCGCGGTCGAGTCGACGCGGAAGGCGAGCGCACCGACATTGTCAAATTGGAAGCCGCCAAGGCCCGAATTCGGGTCGTTCCAGTCGGACCGGAAGTCCGAGAATGCCAGGATCGGGCTGAACGACAGCGGGTCGATCGACTCGGAATACGACACGGTGTTGCCGCTCAGATCGAATGCGAACGCGCTGAATTCGAGTGCACCGGGTGCCAGATTGTCGAAGTTGTCTGCGCTGAACTCGAAGAAGCCGTCCGACATTCCCATCAGGAAGTCGTAGCCGCCGAGACCGGTGGAGTTCACGGCCACGTCGAGATTCTCGCCGGCGACATCGCCGTAGAAGGTCGCGGAAGACCGATCCGCGCTTCCGTCATAGACGATCCAGCCGGTGCCAGTGCTGGACGAGTTGTTGGCGAACTCGAGAACGCTCTGGCTTGCCTCGAGCGACGTTCCGTTCTGGCTGGGACCGTCGGTGGCCACCTGCATGTAGCGGCATCCGCCGAGGATGTTGTCCTCGGAGCTGCAAACGGTCGAGGACGTCGGACCGCCCGTCGCCGAGACGCTCTGGTCGACCGAGAAGTTGTCGACGGTAACCGTTGCGGCCAGCGCTCCGGTTGCTCCCATAAGGGAAGTGACCGTCGCCACCGTTGCTATCGTAGTAAAGGGACGTGCCATCGTTAAGCCTCCTGACTTTCAAAATTTCCGTTCGGTTTGCGACCGAACGCATACCGGGACGTCCGGCGTGATACTTCGTTAAGATACGGTTAACGACCGACAGGGCTGCGCGCAAGGGGTGTAATCGCGTACCGCCACATTCTTTACGGCGAGCGGCCTGGTGGCGGTTCGGGTTTTCGTTCTCCCGACGCAATCCGGACCTTTGTGCACTGCAAACAAGGCGCCGAGAAGGTCCAAGCCAAAGGGGCGCGCCACAAGCGGCACAGGCGATCTTTCACATGTGCGGACGTCAAAGGCCGCGGGTTCGGCGTTTCCTCGATTGGCGATGCAAACGAATCACAGCCGTGCGCGCTGCCGGCCGAAGCACGCTGCGAGTTTGGAAATTGGTCAGGCCACTTGACAGCTTCGCCTTGCGCGGGGAACAGTCGGTTCCGTTACAGAGGATCCGCTTCATGAATGTCGCCTTGTCCCGGAACGTGCCGGTCTCCCTTCGTCCCCTGTCACAGGAAGGGTATCGGGGGCGTATCCTCAAATCGCTCATGGCCTATGTCGAGGCGGGCGGTCTCGGGGCCGGCGACCGGCTTCCCAACGAGCGGACGCTCGCGGCGCAGCTCGGGGTCAGCCGTCCGACCATCCGAGAAGCCCTTCAATCCTGGCAGGCGATGGGCTTCGTCGACATCCGCAAGGGCAGCGGCACCTATCTCGTCCAGGATATCGGCACCGCATCGGTGCACATGCCGGTCACGATCCAGCTCGGGCGCGAGGCCATTTTCCACCTGCTCGAGTTGCGGCGGGTGATCGAAACCGACGCCGCGCGCCTCGCCGTCCTGCGCGGAAGCCCCCAGGACATCGAGCGGATGCGCCTGGCGCTGGAGGCCATGGAGCGCGCCTATGCCGCGCACGGATTCGCCAATCGCCAGGACGACGTGTTCCACGAGGCCCTCTACCTCGCGAGCGGCAATCCCCTCTATCTCCAGGTCTTCCGCCAGCTCGTCGTGAAGGTGGTGGAGACGTTCAACGGCTCCAAGGACAACCCCTTCGTGACCGAGCCCTTCGCCGACGACAGCCAGCCGGACCATCGTGCCCTCTACGAGGCGGTGGCCGCCCGCGATGCCGACGCCGCGGTGGCGGCCGTGACGCGCATTCTCGATTTTGTGGAGACGACCCTTCGCCATGATACCTGACCCCGTCATCCCCGACGATTTCGCCACCATCGTCGTCGACGATACCGGCATGAGCGGGCCCGCGGTGCCCCCGATCGTGCAGACGAGCCTCTTCACCTTCGACAGCGTGGATGCGTTCGAGGCCGCCTTTCGCGCGCCGGAACGCAATCCGATCTACACCCGTGGCCTGAACCCGACGGTGCGCAATTTCGAGACCAAGCTCGCCCGGCTCGAACGGGCCGACGACGCGCGCAGCTTTGCGAGCGGCATGGGCGCGATCTCGGCCACGCTACTGGGCTTGCTCGAGACGGGCGACAAGGTGGTCTGCGTGCGCAACGTCTATCCCGACACCTATCGCCTGATGACGGGCCTGATGAGCCGGATGGGGATCGAGGCGGTGTTCGTCGAGGGAACGGATCTCGACGCCGTGCGCGTGGCTGCGGCCGGCGCGAAGATCCTCTATCTCGAAAGCCCGACCAGCATCACGTTCGACGTGCTCGACCTGCCCGCGCTCTCCGCGATCGCGCGCGAGGCCGGCGCGATCAGCGTCATCGATAATTCCTGGGCAAGCCCCGCCTTCCAGCGCCCGATCGAGCACGGCGTGGATCTGGTAATCCATTCGGCATCGAAATACCTTTCGGGCCATTCCGACACCGTCGCCGGCATCGTCTGCGGCCGCGCCGACCTGATCGCCGAGATCAACCGCGTCGCCTATGGCAGCCTCGGTGCCAAGCTGTCGCCGTTCGACGCCTGGCTGCTGGTACGGGGGATGCGGACGCTGCCGATGCGGATGCGACAGCATCACCGCTCGGGGCTCACCATCGCCGCGCGGCTCGCCGATCATCCGGCGGTGAGCGACGTACGGCATCCCGGCCTGGAAACCGGAACGGGCGACACAACGCTGTCGGGGCATTCGGGGCTTTTCGCGATCAGGATGCGGGGCGGCGCCCCCGCCGCGCGGCGATTCTGCGACGCGCTCAAGGTCGTTCGCCTCGGCGTCAGCTGGGGCGGCCACGAGAGCCTCGCCTTCCCCGCGCAGCTTGGGCTGATCCAGCCCGGCATGACCAACCCGTTCGAGGCGTTCGGCGTGCCCGACGACCTCGTCCGGCTGCATATCGGCCTCGAGGATGTCGAGGATCTCTGGCGCGATATCGACGCCGCGCTCGCGCGGTGCGACCCGCAAGAAGAACAAGAAGACACCAACATGGGAGTTACGACATGAAGACGAGGGGAACCCTGAGCATGGTCGCGGCCGCCGCCGCGATCGCCGCATGGGGCGGTGTAGCGGGCGCGCAGACATTGCGCGTCGTCGAAGTGCTCACGACCAACGAACGCACCGGCCTCATGGAAGAGATCGCGTCCGATTTCGAAGCGGCGCATGACGGCGTCGATGTCGAGCTGGTCTCGGTCCCGTGGGATTCCGCGTTCGAGCAGATCCTCACGATGACGATGTCGGGCCAGCAGATCGACGTGCTGGAGATGCCCGAGCGCTGGATCTCGACACTTGCGGTCAACGACCTGCTGACCGATCTCGGCCCCTGGATGGACGAATGGGAAGGGGCGGGCGACCTCACGCAGGCGACGCTCGACTTCGCGCGGATCTACGACGACACCGCCTATTTCCTGCCCTACGGCTATTTCGTGCGGGCGATGTACTACAACAAGCCGCTCCTGGCCGAAGCGGGCTTTGACGCGCCGCCCGAGACCTGGCAGGAGTTCAACGAGATGGCCCGCGCCGTCTCCGAGCTCGAGGGCAAGTACGGCTATTGCCTGCGGGGGGCGACGGGCGGCTTCGTCGGCTGGTGGCTTGCCGTGTCGGGCATGACCGGCGCCGACGGCTGGTTCAACGAGGATGGCACCTCGGTCTTCGCCTCTCCCGAGGCGATCGAGGGCATCCAAATGATGCTCGACCTCTACAACGATGGCGCTGCACCGCCCGATTCCGTCAACTGGAGCTTCAACGAGCAGGTCTCGGGCTTCTACTCGGGCACCTGCGCGTTCATGGACCAGGATCCCGACGCGCTCATTCAGGTGCGCGAGCGCATGGGCGACGACGATTTCGCCACCGCACCGGTCCCGCTCGGCCCTCCGGGCGAGATCTCTCCGCCCATCGGCATGTTCGGCTGGTCGGTCCCCACGAGTTCCGAGAACCCCGACCTCGCCAAGGAGTTCATCGGCCGCCTGATGGAGCCGGAGACCAATCTCGAATGGGCCAAGTTCATCGGCATCGTCCCCGCCGTCGAGATTCCCGAGGATGACGAATACTTCAACGATCCCGTCTATGCGGGCTTCTTCGAGGAACTCGAGAGCGACCAGTACAATCTCGTGCCGTGGCCTGCCTACCTGCCCGAACTCGGCGAATTCTTCGACGTGATCGCGGTCGAGACGAGCCAGGCAGCCCTTCTGGGACAAATGTCCGCCGAAGAGCTCGGCACCGAATGGGACGCGTTCCTGACCGAAGCGGAGCAGCGCTGGATGGAAGAGAACCAGTGAGCACGACGGTGAACGATCCCGGTCGTACCGGGGCGTCGCCGCGCACGTCTCGGCAGCGGTTGACCGCTGCCGAGCCCTATCTCTATCTGGCGCCGGGCATCGCCATCGTCGCGCTGGTGATGCTCGTGCCGCTGGTCGTGGGCGTCTCGTTCAGCTTCCAGAACTACGTGATCTTCCGGCCCGCCGCGCGCGGCTGGAGCGGGCTCGAGAACTATGCCGAACTCTGGTCCGACCGCACCTTCTGGCTGGCGCTGGCAAACACGGCCAAGTGGACCTTCTGGTCGGTACTCTTCCAGATCTCGCTGGGGCTGGGCCTCGCGCTGATCCTCGAAAAGCCGTTCCCCGGGCGCGCGATCTTCCAGTCGCTGGTCTTCCTGCCCTGGGCCGTCCCGACCTTCCTGTCGGGGCTGAACTGGCAATGGCTCTTCAATCCGATCGTGAGCCCGCTGCCCGGCATGCTGAGCGCGATCGGCATGCTCGACGAGCCGCGAAACATCCTGTCGGACCCCGATCTGGCGCTCTACGGGCCGATCACGGCGATGATCTGGTGGGGCGTGCCGTTCTTCGCGATCACCCTGCTCGCCGCGCTGCGCTCGGTGCCGTCGGATCTCTACGAGGCCGCCGCGATCGACGGCGCGACCGGGTGGGAGGCGTTCCGCCACATTACCGTGCCGTTCCTGCTGCCGATGATGACGATCACCATCCTGCTGCGTACCGTGTGGGTCGCGAACTCGCCGGAACTCATCTTCGTGATGACCGGCGGCGGACCCGCGAACACCTCGCAGACCCTGCCGAACTACGTCTTCACCTCTGCCTACAGCTCGATGAATTTTGGCTATGCCTCGGCACTGGCGTCGGTCCTGATGGTGCTTCTCGTCTTCTACTCGATCTTCCTGCTCTGGATCCGCGGGAGGCTCGGCCAATGAGGATCGTCACCACCGCGGGGATCTGGCTGATCAGGTTCGCCTATCTCGCCTTCGCGCTCTTTCCGCTGCTGTGGCTGCTGCGGATCGCGCTCACGCCCGACCAGCTTCTCTATACAGAGGGGACGACGCTCTGGCCCTCGGTCATCACCTTCGAAAATTTCCGCTACGTGATCGAGGAGAGTCCGTTTCCGACCTATTTCCTCAACACGGTGATCGTCTCGCTCGGGACAGCGGCGATCGTCACGGTGCTTTCCACGGGGATCGGCTACGCGTTCTCGCGCTTCAGGTTCCGCGGCAAGACCGCGCTGATGGTGTTCCTCGTGATCACCCAGCTCTTTCCGATCGTCATGTTGATCACGCCGCTCTACCAGATCCTGGCACCGGTGGGTCTCGTCGACACGCGGATCGGGCTCGTCGTCGTCTTTACCGCGTTCAACCTGCCCTTCGCCGCTTTCCTCATGCATTCCTTCTTCGAAGGCATTCCGCGCGAGCTAGAGCAGGCGGCGATGATCGATGGCTGCACGCGGTTCCAGGCGCTGATCAGGATCATCCTGCCGCTGATGCTGCCGGGTGTGGGCGCGACGCTGGGCTTCGTGTTCACCGCCGCATGGTCGGAACTGCTGTTCTCGCTCATGCTGATCAGCTCCGAGGCCAAGAAGACATTCGCCGTCGGATTGCTGAGCTTCGTCGGACGTTCGGGCGTCGATTGGGGGCAGATGATGGCCGCCGCGACGCTCGCGCTGATCCCGCCGGCGATCTTTTTCACCGCGATCCAGAAATACCTCGTAGGCGGGCTCACGGCCGGCGCGATCAAGGGCTGAGGAGACGATTATGGCCGAGGTTTCCCTGAAGGGTGTCGTGAAACGGTTCGGACCCGTCCAGGCGGTGCACGACTTCACCCTCGACATCGCCCACGAGGAATTCGTGGTCTTCGTGGGCCCGTCGGGCTGTGGCAAGTCCACCACGCTGAGGATGATCGCGGGGCTCGAGGACATCTCGGGCGGCGAGATCCGGATCGGCGACCGGGTGGTCAACGACCTGCCGCCGCGGGCGCGCGACATCTCGATGGTGTTCCAGAACTACGCCCTCTATCCGCACATGACGGTGCGCGACAACCAGGGCTTCGGGCTGAAGATCGCCGGGAGCCCCAAATCCGAAATCGCCGAAAAGGTCGGCCGCGCCGCAAAGCTACTGGGGATCGAGAGCTTTCTGACCCGCAAGCCCGCCGCGCTTTCGGGTGGACAGCGGCAGCGCGTGGCGATGGGGCGTGCGATCGTGCGCGACCCGGCCGTGTTCCTCTTCGACGAGCCGCTGTCGAATCTCGACGCCAAGCTGCGCGGCCAGATGCGGACCGAGATCCGCAAGCTCCACGAGAAGGTCCGCACCACGGTGATCTACGTCACCCACGACCAGGTCGAGGCGATGACGCTCGCCGACCGGATCGTGGTCATGCGCGACGGACGGATCGAGCAGGTCGGCACGCCCGACGAGGTCTATCACCTGCCGGCTTCGGATTTCGTCGCCGGGTTCATCGGCAGCCCGCCCATGAACCTGCTCGATGCGCGAACCGTTCGCGACGGAGACGGGCTGGCCGTCGAGATCCCCGGCGGGCCGCGCCTGCCGCTCGACCCCGAGGCCTGCCGCGGGATCGAACCCGGCCGCGACGTCCGGCTCGGGCTCCGTCCCGAGGCGATCGCGCCCGAACGGATTGCGAGCGAGATGCGGCGCCCTTTCTCCTTCACCGCCGACATCACGCTGGTCGAGCCCTTGGGCGGCGAGGCACTGATCTTTCTCGAGATAGGGGGCACCGAGGTGACCGCACGCGTCTTCCGCCCGAACACTCGCCTGAGCCCCGAGAAAGACGTGCCGTTCGTCGTGGATCTGGGAGAGCTGAACCTCTTCGATCCCGAGAGCGGGCGGCGCCTGTGTGGAACGCGCCGAATGCCGACGCAATGATCCCCGCTAGTTCGGGAGAGACCGCAGGACCGCGCCGCGGATCTCGTTGAGCGGGTGGTGCAGGACCGGCTCGTACGGCATCACCGACAGCCCCCTGCCATAGCCCCAGAGGGAGGCCGCCCGCGCCTGCGATTCCGACATGGTCGCGGCATCGGTGTACCGTGCGTTTCCGTCCACCACCGGTTCCGGCAGCGTCGCGCTCCCCGGCAGATCGAGATAGGCCGCGAGCGCCCCGAGCCACGCCGCGGGATCCGCGACCAGATCCTCGTACCGCAGGACCAGGACGGCCTGAAGATGGGCGAGGTCGCGCGCGACGATCGCGTGGGCGGCAATCCAGTGATCGATCAGCGCGTCGCTCGGCGCGTCGACCCACTTGGCGACGGCGGCGGCCACCGCTTCGGGATGGCGCAGGACCACGACGCATTGCGAGAGCGGAAAAAGTTGTTGATAGAGCCGCATTCGCGTCAGGTTCACCGGCGATTTCTCCACCCGCCAGGCGCCTGCGCCGAAGAACGGAGCCCAGTCGGCCTCGATCCGCTCGCGTATCTCCAGCCGGTCGAAGCCCGATCCCTCGATGTGATGCTGGGCAGGGTCGGTGGCGAAATGCATCGGCCGCCCGTGCCGCGCGGTGTGCGGGATCGCCCCTTGCAGATAGACGCCCTCGTTCTCGGGAACGGGCGCGTTCGTTATGGCCGCGACGCCGGGCAGACCTCCCAGGAGACGCGCGACGAGGGATGTTCCCGAACGGTGCAGACCGCCCACGAAGACATAGCGATATGGCAGCAAGGCGATCCTCACGACTGATGATGCGTGCGGAATACCGCCGACATGCGACATGTCGCCTCCGGACGGGAACGCTGCAAGCCCGAAAAGCTTGATACCGCGTGTCCGGGGCCATCGCGGGTTTCGGATACGACTTCACAAGGTTCGGAACGATCGCATGCACGTAATGCATATTGCCTTGGGCGGGTGCCTGTCGGCACCCCCGATCAGCTATGGTCTGACGGAAGATACCGGCGGGCATATCGCCTACGTCCTCGGTGCCGCTACGGCGCAGGCCCGGTTAAGGGGTGTCACCGAGGTCACGATCGTCACCCGCGCCTTCGAGATGCCGAATTCCGGCGGACGATATGCGCGCCTGCACGAGCGGGTTTCCGAAAAATGCCAGATAAGGCGCTTGCGATCTCCGCAGGCGGGATATGTCTGCAAGGAGGCCCTTGAAGCCGAGCTTCCGGCGCTGCGCGCAGCCTTTCTCGATATGCTCGAGACCTGCGGGCGCCCTGACGTGATCCATGCGCATTTCGCCGATGCGGCACAGCTTGCCCAGGCAGCCGCGATGCGGTTCGGAACGCCCTGGCTCTATTCCGCCCATTCTCTGGCGACGGAAAAGTTGGCCTTTCAGAAGGTCGCCGCAGACCCGGCCTTGTTGCGACGCATCGATCTCGAGCATCGGGCCATGATCGATGCCGATGCGATCGTCGCCTCCTCGCGCGACGAGGCGGAACGCCAGATCCCGGCCTGCGCCGAGGCGGCGGAGGGCAAGGTCCACCGTATCTATCCCGGCGTCGCCCTTACAGCCGCTTCGTCGCCGGATCGTGGGCGCGTACTGATCGCGCCGTTCCTGCGCAATCCCGAAAAGCCGGTGATCCTCACGATTTCCCGTCCGATCCGGAAGAAGAACCTGGTGGCGCTGGTCGAGGCCTATGCCGCCGCGCCCGATCTTCAGGAGGCCGCAAACCTGGTCATCGTCGCGGGTTTGCGCGACGGGCTTGCCGACGGGACGGACGAACAGGCGCAGGTGATGCGCGCGCTCTTCGACGCGGTTGACCGTAACGATCTCTGGGGCAAGGTCGCCCTTCCCCGCCGGCACGTGCCCGAGGACGTGCCGGCGCTGTATGCTCTGGCGGCCAACGGCGGCGTCTTTTGCAACCCCGCCCATCACGAGCCGTTCGGACTGACCCTGGTCGAGGCCGCGCGAAGCGGCGTGCCGATCGTGGCGACCCGCAACGGCGGCCCGCGCGACATCGTCGAGCTCATCGGTTACGGCGCGCTGGTCGATCCCTCCCGCCCCGACAGGATCGCCGAGGGTCTGCGCCGTGTGCTGTCGGATACGCAACGCACCGCCAGGAGCAACGAGGCCCGCGGTCGGGCCCTGCGGATCTTCGACTGGGACCGCTATGCCGGGCGTCTGCTTGAAGTCTATGCCGGACTGCGCTCCGCGACGCCGGCCCGCCAGATCACACGACCGACCGATCTCGTCGCGTGCGATATCGACGGAACGCTCACCGGCGATGCAGCCGGGGCGCGCGACTTCTCGCGGTGGCTCGAACGGCGCCCCACGGGTCAGATCTTCGCCGTGGCCACCGGCCGGTCGATCAGCGACGCGCGCTTCACCTTGGCGGATTGGGGGTTGGACGCGCCCGATACGCTGATTACGTCCGTAGGATCCGAGATATGGCGCCGCACCCGGGGGGATACCTACCGGCTTTGCAACGCCTACGCCGCCAGCATTGCCGATGGATGGGACCCGAAGGCGGTGAGCCTCGCGCTCGCGCCCTTCGCGCCTCAGCCTTCGCATGAACAGCGCGCGTGGAAGTTGAGCTTCTTCGGAACCGAGGACGACGCGATCGCGATGCGCGACATGATCGCCTCGCGTGATCTCGCGGCGCAGGTGATCGCCTCGCACGGCCGGTTCATCGACGTGATGCCAGCCCGCGCCGGCAAGGCAGCCGCCATCGCCTTCGAGGCGGCGCGGCTCGGCCTGAACCCCACCGATTGCGTCGTCGCCGGGGATAGCGGCAACGACGCGGACATGCTCGGGGCCTTTCCGCGCGCGATCAGGCCCGTCAACGCTCTCTCCGAACTCGACGCGGTGCCGGGAGGCTACCGCTCGCCCCTTCCCTGCGCCGCGGGCGTGCTCGACGGGCTGCGCCATTACGGCATCCTCGCAGCCGAAACGATCGCGGCAGAATGACATGCGCGATCTGATCGACGCACAATCGCCCCGACCGTTCGGGTATTTCGTGCACCATCAAGGGCGCGGCCATGCCGAACGCTGTGCGGCGATCGCGAACGCGCTGCCGTCATCGCGCCCCGTTCGCATATTCTGCGCCCGCGACGACATCTTTCCGCCCCTGCGCGAGGGCGTCACCATCACCCGCATCCCCTCGCTCTTCGAGCCCGTGGGCGAGACGCCTGCCGGGCTGGGTGCGATCTCGACCCCCCGGACGCTGCATTGCGCGCCCCTGGGTTGGCCCGGCATCCGCGAGGCGACCGCGCGGCTTGCCGCCTTCTTCCACGCCGAGAATCCGGCCCTGATGATCTGCGACGTCAGCGCCGAGATCGCGCAATTCGCCCGCATCTGCTCGGTGCCTCATGTGAAGGTTCTCCAGCATGGCGACCGGACCGATCCCGGGCATCTCGCGGCATACGAGGGTGCCGCGGGGCTTCTGGCGCCGTTCCATTCCGATCTCGCACAGCCCGATTGGGACGCTTCGATGCGGGCCAAGACCTGCTTCGCCCCGGGCCTCGGCACCGCCGGATCCATGCCAGCGCGAGCGGCGGCGCGCCGGCAGCTCGGCATACCGGACGACGCCCGCATCGCCCTCGTCATGTCCGGCGGCGGCGGCAGCGGCGTCAGCGAAGCGCCTCTCGGGGTCGCGGCGCGCAGTTTCCCCGACTGGCACTGGCGCACGATCGGCGCGGTGCAGCGCGACTGGCACGCCACGCTACCCCCGAACCTTACGCATCTCGGCTGGGTCGACACCGCGGCGGAGCATATCGCGGCCGCCGATCTGGTTGTCTCGTCCGCAGGCAACACGACCTGCGCCATGGTGCTCGCCGCGGAGCGCCCGTGGATCGTGGTGCCCGAATGGCGCTATTTCGACGAACAGGTCGCAAAAGCCCACGCCCTCGGCCGTGCGGACGCGGCCCTGCATCTGCAAAGCCTGCCCGCCTCGGCCCATCGCTGGATCGAAGCGGTGGAGCAGGCCCGGTCCCGACACGATCCGCTGCGGCAACGCGCGTTGGCCGGACGCGACGGCGCCCGGGTCGCGGCACGCTGGCTCGACGATCTGGCGGATCGGATCTGGCACGACCCTGCCCATCCCGAAAGGAACCCTGTCCATGCCTGACGTCTCCGCACTCACCATCGCCAGGGGGCGCGACGCGCATCTGGCCAACGTCATCCGCGGTTTCGAGGCGCAGCGCGTCAAGCCTCTCGAGCTGCTGATCGGCGTGATGCAGGACAAGCCCTACGAAGATCTTCCGGCGACCTCTTTCCCGGTTCGCCAGATCCGCGTGACGCGTCCCGATGGCGCCCTGCCACTCGCCGCTGCGCGCAACCGGGTGGCGAACGAGGCGATCGGCGACGTGCTGGTCTTCGTGGATGTGGACTGCATCCCGCATCCCGACCTGGTGAGCGATGTGGCCCAGGTTTGCAGCCCCGATCGCGGCGTGGTGATGGGCGAGGTGGCGTACCTGCCCGCCTCCGCCGCGAAGGCGGGGCTCGATTTCGAGTATTTCGAGCGGGTCGGGATGCGGCATTCCGATCGTCAGGCGCCCCCCGAACGTCCCTTGCGCGCCTGCAACGATTACCGCTGTTTCTGGTCGCTGAACTTCGCCATGCACCGCGCCGTCTGGTCGCGGTCCGACAAGTTCCACGAAGGTTATTACGGCTATGGCGGCGAGGATACCGACTTCGCCCGCGGACTCGACCATCGCGGCATACCGATCTGGTGGATGCGCGGCGCGAAGGTGTTTCACCAGCATCACGACCATTGCATGCCGCCGATCCACCATCTCGCCTCGGTCCTGCGCAACGCGGATATCTTCGCGAGCCGGTGGGGGTACCGCACGATGGGGCACTGGCTCTGGGCGTTCGAGATGATGGGCCTGATTGAGAAGGACGGCAGCGCATTGCGCATCCTGCGCGAACCCGATGCGCAGGATTTCGCCCTCTGCCGTCAGGCGGACGACATGCCCTATGCCAATACCCGGCGGGTTCTGGATCTCTTGGAGGGGATCGCACCGGGCGACAGGGACGAAGCCGCGCGCCGGGCCGAGGTCGCGGCGGCGGAGGCGTCCTTCTCCACGGTCGTGGCGGAGTGAACCCGCTGCGCATCGCCGTCCTGTCCCATGTCCGCTATCCGATCGCGCGGCCCTTCATGGGCGGGATGGAGGCCCATTCGTGGCACCTCGTGCGGGGTCTTCGCGCGCGCGGACACGACGTCACCCTCTTCGCCACCGGCGACAGCGACGGCGAGGTGCCACTCTGGCCGATCCTCGAGGAACATTACGACCGCGCCTATCCCTGGCATCGCTTCAACGGCACGCCGGAATTGACGCAATATCTCGATCTGGCCTTCGAACAGGCCGTCACCGCCCTGCGCGAGGGCGGCTACGACGTAATCCACAACAATTGCCTGCACCGCTTTCCGCCCCGCATGGCCCGTCGCGACCGCGTGCCGATGGTCACGTCGCTGCACGTGCCGCCCTTTCCGGTGCTGCAACGCGCGGTCCACGACAGCGCGGCGCCGTGGTCGCATTTCACGATCTGCTCCGAACGCCAGCGCCACGCATGGTGGCCCGACGGCGCCCCGAACGAGACCCATGTCGTGCCGAACGGCATCGACCTCGGCGAATGGCCGTTTTCCGCGCGCGGCGACGGCAGCGCCGTCTGGGCGGGCCGCATCACCGCCACCAAGGGACCGCATCTCGCGGCCCAGGCGGCGCGGATCGCGGGACTGCCGCTGACCCTCTTCGGTCCGATCGAGCATCAAGGCTATTTCGACGCCGAGTTGAGGCCGCTTCTGGGTCCGTCCATCCGCTATGGCGGTCATCTGTCGAATGCGGACCTCGCCGCCGCGATCGCCCGCGCCTCGATCCTCTTCTTCACGCCGCTCTGGGACGAGCCGTTCGGTCTCGTGGCGATCGAGGCGATGGCCTGCGGTCTTGCCGTCGCTGCGACCGATATGGGCGCCGTGCGCGAGGTCATCGGCCCGGCGGGCCGCTTTGCCGCGCCCGGCGATCCGGCCGCACTCGCCCGCGCGGCGAAGGAAGCCCTGGAGATCCCCCGCGAGATCCCGCGAGACCGCGTCGAGCGGCATTATTCGCTGAAGATCATGCTCGACAGTCTCGAGCGGACCTACGACGCCGCGCGCGACGGCATGACCGCGTCGGCGCCGCCGGTGGCGTTCGAGCAGGTCAAGCTTCCGGCGCGGCAGGGCAGCCTTCGCTGAGCGTCCGCGCCGTCAGCCGATGTCGAAGCTCACCCCCTGCGCCAGCGGCAATTCGCGGGAATAGTTGATCGTGTTCGTGGCCCGCCGCATGTAGTTGCGCCAGGCGTCCGAACCGCTCTCGCGCCCGCCGCCGGTTTCCTTCTCTCCTCCGAAGGCGCCGCCGATCTCGGCACCGGACGTACCGATGTTGACGTTGGCGATGCCGCAATCCGATCCGCGCGCCGACAGAAACGTCTCCATCTCGCGCAGGTCCGTCGTGAAGATCGACGACGACAACCCGCCGCCCACGGCATTGTGCATGTCGAGTGCCGCGTCGAAATCGGAATACCGCATCACGTAGAGGATCGGCGCGAATGTCTCGCGCGTGACGGGACCGCCCTGATCGGGCATCTCGACGATCGCGGGCCGGACGTAATAGGCGGTGTCGGGCCCCAACGCCTCGCGCGTGCCGCCTTCGACGCGGCCGCCGGCCTCGCGCGCCTCAAGGAGCGCGGCCCGCATGCCATCGAAGGCCGCACGGTCGATCAGCGGACCCACGAGCGCATCGGTTTGGAGCGGGTTGCCGACCGTGACCGACGCGCAGGCCTTCTTCAGCGCGGGGACCAACCGGTCATAGACGTCGGCGTGCACGAAGAGCCTGCGCGTCGTGGTGCAGCGTTGCCCCGCCGTGCCCATCGCGCCGAAGGCGATGGCGCGCAAGGCCATGTCGAGATCGGCCGAGGGGCACACGATCCCGGCATTGTTGCCGCCGAGCTCGAGCACGCATCGCCCGAACCGCGCCGCAACCTTCGGCCCGACGATTCGCCCCATCCGGGTGGAGCCGGTGGCCGAGATCAGCGCGACGCTTTCGCTTTCGACCAGCGCCTCGCCGACATCAGGCCCGCCGACCAGCACCTGGCTCAATCCGTCGGGCGCGTCGGGACCGAACCGCGCGATCGCCCGGTCGAGCACCGCCTGACATGCGAGCGCGGTCATCGGCGTCTTCTCCGACGGCTTCCACACGACCGGATCGCCGCAGACGAGCGCCAGGGCCGCGTTCCAGGCCCAGGGCGCGCAGGGAAAGTTGAACGCGGTGATGATGCCGACGACGCCCAGCGGATGCCAGGTCTCCATCATCCTGTGGCCCGGCCGCTCGGTGGCGATGGTCAGGCCGTAGAGCTGCCGCGAGAGGCCCACGGCGAAGTCGCAGATGTCGATCATCTCCTGCACCTCGCCCTGCCCTTCGGAGGGCGACTTGCCCGCCTCGATCGACACCATGCGACCGAGATCCTCCTTGGACTTGCGCAGCTCCTCCCCGAAGAGCCGCACGAGCTCGCCCCGCCGCGGTGCGGGAACCATGCGCCAGGTCCGGAACGCTTCGACGGCCTTCGCGATGGCCGTCGCGGTCTCCTCGGCCCGATGATGCGCGAGGGTCGCGACGGTCTCGCCGGTCAGGGGGGATCGCACCTCCATACCCCCTCGATGATCGAGCGTGGCTGTGACGCCGCAGGCCGTCATGGTGTCGCGCGTGACGGTTGCGAGGGGTCTGGTCGGCATATGTCGGTCCTTTCAGGCGATTGTCGCGTCGATGTCGGCACGGGCCCGGTCGCGCGACGCGGCCTCGATCCCGGCATAGAGCGCGTGAAGATCTTGGACCGGCGCGCCGAGCGCGGCCTCGAACCGGTCCTGGCCGGGCGTGGCGGCCAAGGCCGTCGCGGCCACATCGCCCAGATTGGACTGAAAGATGCCCGCGGCACTCACCGGCAGGAAATCCTCGTAGACGATGGGATCCGCGCGCATCCCGCCCGCGGCGGTCGGATCGGCGCGGTAACGGAAATAGCCCAAGGCCTCGCGGCGCAACGTCTCCAGATCGTCGGGAAACTCCGCGAAGACCTCTTGCAGCGTCGCGACATAATCCGCCGCGTTCGAGCCGTCGGCGGCCGGCGTCACCTTGGCGCGGGCCTCGGCCAGCAGCCGGTCGTAGAGGGCCTGACCCTTGGGCGTCAGGGCAAGCCCGCGTTGCTCGATCTCGCCGAAACGGGCGGTGTGGCGACCGCGACCCGCCGCATTGTCGTCTCGAAAGGAGACACTCTCCTCGAGCGCCTTGAACGACGTCTGTCGCAACAGGATCGGCACGTTGCGCGGCGGCGGCCCCTCGACCACGGCCTTGGGCGCGATGCCGCGCGCGGGCATCTCGGCTTGCGCGCGGTCGATATCGAGCGTGCGCGGCGTCAGGTGGTTGATATGCGGGCCGCGAAAGCTGACCACGTCGGCGACCAGCCTGTGCGCGGCATGGAGGCGGCGGTACATATCGGCGGTGACGAGGGCATCCGAATGCCACCGGAACGTCTCGAGCGCCTCCGTGACGAACGCCTCCGCGTCCTGCGCGGCAAGCCCGCCCTGCGCCTCGGCGCGGTCGATCAGACGGCGGCACCCGGGCGTGAAGATCTCGCGCGCGGCGAGGATACCCTCGGCCTCGGCCCGCAGATCGGCATCGTCGATCAGCTCGAGCCGCAGCAGCGAGGTGAAGACGCGGAACGGGTTCGCGCGCAACGCCGCCTCGTCCACGGGGCGGAACGCGGTGGAATGTACCGGCACGCCGGCCACCGAAAGGTCGTAATAGCCGACCGGATACATGCCCATCACCGCAAAGAGCCGCCGGATCGTCGCAAGCTCCGCCGCGGTGCCGAGGCGGATGGCGCCGTGACGCTCCTCGCCGATGCGGTCGAGCTCCCCCAGCCGCTCCAGGCGAGCGCGTTCGTCCGGCCGCGTGTCGAGATAGCCGTCGTTCACATGCCGCACGAGTTCCAGAAGCGTGCCGTAGGCGGGAACCTCGTCGCGGTACATCGCCGACATGGCACGGGAGAAGAGGGTCCGGATCTCGTCGGGGCTGGTGTGGGTCTCGGTCATCGTCGGGCGCTCCGCTGCGACAGGTATCGGCGCAATTCTACGGCCAAGCGGAAGAGTTGCCCAGCGGGGCGGCGGAACATTCCTTTGGACAGCGGGAGAGAAAGGCGGGCACGATCCGACCGTCCCCGCCCCGGCCCTACCAGGTGCGGCTGACCTGGAAGCTGACCTCGCGCCCCGCGCCGTAGGAGCAGGTATAGGCGTCCTGGCAGCCGGTCACGTGCCGCTCGTCGCCGAGATTGGTCACGGCGAGATCGGCGATCCAGTCGCCGGCGAAGGAATATCCCGCATAAAGATCGACGAGCGTGTTGCTCGGCACCTCGAGCGTATTGTCGTCGGTCGCGTAGCTTTCGCCGCGATGGCGCAGGCCCGCGCCCAGCGTCAGGCCGTCGAGCTCTCCCTCGAAGGTGTAATCGGCGCGCAACGTGATCTCGGTATCGGGGATCAGAGTGGGCGTCATCCCGACGAGCGCCTCGTCGCTGTCCTCGGTGATCTCGACGTCGAGATAGGTCGCGGTCCCGGCAATCGCGAGGCCATTGCCGAAATCGTATGTTCCCTCAAGTTCCAATCCGTTCGATTCGACCTCGCCGAGCTGGTCGAAATCGGGGAACACGCCGGTCACGGTATTCTCGCGGTCGATGGTGAAGGCCGCGGCGGCCAGCGTGAAATCGCGCCCCTCGGGCAGCCACTTCACCCCGAACTCGATCTGGTCGCCGGTTTCCGGTTCGGTGACACCAGAGGCCGGCGAGGCGATCAGCGGATTGAAGAAGCTCGCATAGCTCAGATAGGGCGTGAGACCGGTCTGCGTCTCGTAGGCCAGCGCGACCCGCCAGGACGTCTCGCTGTCCTCTCGCGAGAATCCCGCACCGCCATCCTGTTCGGTATCGACCCAATCGTGACGCAGGTTGCCCGTGGCGATGAAACCGCCGCCGAAACGGATCTGGTCCTGGGCATAGAGACCGATCTGGCGCTGGCGCGTCGTCGCATCCTGATAGGGCGCGCCGAGGGTCGGCGTGCCGGGATCGAACGAGTCCACCACCGTGGTCGTGCCGGACCCGGAGGCCTGAGTCTCGTCGATCTCGTAGAACCGCGCGTCGAGACCCACCAGCAGATCATGCTGCACGCCGCCGGTATCGACCGTTCCGTAATAGCGAAGGTCGGTCTGCGCGGTGCGCACCAGCGTGTCGTGCTGGAACGCGATCAGGCTGAGCGTACCCGCCTCGTCCTGCGGCGTCTGGGCGAACCCGGCATAGCCGAACGGATAGTAGTAGCTCTCCTCCACGCTCGCGACGCCGAGCCGGCCCACGCCCGTCAGGGTGAAACCGTTCGCGAATTCATGCTCGACGATCCCTGTGACCGAGGCCTGCCGGCGCTTGTAGCTGTCCCAGTCGGGGTCGGAGAAATTAGCGTCGTCGTCGATGCGGCCGAACTGGGCCGTTTCTTCCACCGTGCCGGAGTAAGGCAGGAAGGTACTGCCGTTGTGCTTTTCCTCGGCGGCGTGGAGATTCGCCAGAAGGGTCACCTCCGTGCCGCTGTCGAGCGTGAACGTGTAGCCCGGCGCGAAGGTGCCGCGGATGCCGTCGTTGAACTCGTCGTACTTGTCGCCGCCGACCAGCCGCCCGGTGAAGCGATAGGCGGCCCCGTTGGACAGGTCGTCGCCGTAGTCGAACTTCACGGTGCCCGCCGGTGCGTCGTCGATCCCGAAGGCCAACTCGCGCACCCGGCCGCCGGGACGTTTCGACACGTAGTTGATGATCCCCCCGGGGTTCGATCCGCCATAAAGTGCCGAGGACGGCCCGCGCAGCACCTCGATCCGCTCGAGCGTATAGGGGTCGATGAAGAACGACCCGAACGCGAAGGACAGGTTCTGCGCATTGTCGAGATAGACGCCCGTCTGGTCGGCCTGGAACCCGCGGATCCTGAGCCAGTCGTAATCGTCGTCGTTGCCGAACACGTCGCTCGTCACGCCGGGAACGTAGCGCAGCGTCTCGCTCACCCGGTCGGCGTTGAAGACGTCGATCTCCTCGGTGCCGAGCACGGTCAGCGATTGCGGAACCTCGGTGAGCTGCATCGGGAATTTCGACCCCGTCACGGTCAGCGGATTGGCCTCGCCCGCGACCGGGCCGGTCGCGTCTTCCTGCGTGTTGAGCACGATGGTTCCGAGAAACCCGTCCTGCGCGGCCTGGGCCAGCGCCATCGGGCTTGCCGTCAGAAGCATGAGCCCCGACAAGAGGAACGTTCGGGTCCGGGCGGGCGATGCGGTACGGGTCATTGTGTCTCCGGTTGCGGATCCTTCGCGGATGCCGCAAAGGGGTGGCGTGTTTCCGACTAAAAAAATCGGGTTCACGGCAGCTATGACAAATCCGCCGCCCGGAGGAAACGGAAATTTGATCGGATCGGTGCGAATTCCAGCATTTCCATGGCTTCTGGCGATTGTTCTTGCCTTGCCCGGAATCGCGGCCGCCTCGGTCGAGATCGATCACCGCTGGGGCACGACGATCGTCGGGGATAGCCCGGAGCGCGTCGTGAGCCTTTCCTATACCGGCGTCGATTACCTGCGGGCGTTGGGTGTGTCGCCGCTTGCCTATCGCGCATGGTATGGCGGCGACGCGGAGGGCCTCTGGCCCTGGACACCGCCCTTCGACGGGCCGGACGCGCCCCTTATCCTGCGCGGCGAGATCGACCTCGAAGCCGTGGCGCGGCTCGAGCCCGACCTGATCGAGGCCGTCTATTCCGGCATCACCCGCGCGGAATACGACGCGCTGTCGCGGATCGCGCCGGTGCTGGCCCCGCCCGAAGGCGGCACCGAATTCAGCGCGACCTGGCCGCGCATGCTCCAGATGATCGGGACCGCGACCGGTCGGAGTGCACGCGCGCGCGAGATCCGGGCGGATCTGCTGGCACGGTTCGCGGCGATCCGCGCGGCGCATCCCGGTTGGGCCGGCAGCACGGCGGTGATCGCCTGGCCGGAGGGGCCGCTGATCTATGGCCCCGAGGACCCGCGATCCGACATTCTCGGGCGCCTGGGCTTCCGCGCCCCCGACGCGGCCCGCCGGCTGGCGCGCGGCGGCTTCTATTTCCGGCTCGATACCGAACTGACCGATCCGCTCGAGGCCGACGTGCTGATCTGGCTCGATCTGGGGGCCGGCGTCGGTGCCGCCGCCGATCTGCCCCTGCGGGCGAGCTTGCGGGCGGTTGCCGAAGGGCGCGAGGTCGTCGCCACGCCCGACACGGCGGCGGCGCTGAGCTACGGCACGCCGCTCAGCATCCCCTATGCGCTCGACCGGCTCGTGCCGCGGCTCGAACAGGCGCTCGACGGCGATCCCGCGACGCCGGTGGACGGCGTCGCGGCGGCGGGGCTCGGGCCGTGATGCGCGGGGGCCCGCTTTGTGCGGCGCTGCTAGTCCTGGCGGTGGCGTCGCTCCTTCTGGGCGCGCGCGGGGTATTCTCGCCGCTCGAACTGGGCGCGATCATCGTCCCGCCCGCCGCGGAGGATGCGGCTGGCATAGTGCTGCGCGACATGCGTCTGCCGCGCACTCTGGCGGCGATGCTTGCCGGTGGCGCGCTGGGGCTTGCGGGCGCGCTGATCCAGACGCTGACGCGCAACCCGCTGGCCGATCCGGGGCTGCTCGGCATCAATGCCGGCGCGGCGCTGGCCATCGTGCTGAGCGTCTGGCTCGGCGGTCCGGCCAGTGGCACGACGTTGGTCGTCGCCGCCCTGGGCGGCGCCTTCGCCGCGGCGGTCGCGGTGGTGGCGATCGGTGCGACGGCGCCCGGTACGCTCACGCTGATCCTGGCGGGCGCCGCTGTCACGGCGGTGCTGGGCGGACTCACACGCGGAATCATCCTCGTCGACAGCTATGCCCTCGACGCGTTCCGCCACTGGGCCGTCGGGGCGGTCGACGGCACGCGCTGGTCCGATCTGCCCCCTGCCCTTCCGCCCGTGGCGGCCGGATGTGCGCTTGCCGCGCTGGTGGCCCGCCGCCTCGATGCGCTTGCCCTCGGCGACGATGCGGCACGCAGTCTGGGCATCGGCGTGGGCGCGACACACTCGGCGACGCTCGCCGCCGTGGCGCTCCTCAGTGCCGCGGCCGTTCTGGTCGCGGGCCCGCTCGCGTTCGTGGGGCTGGTGGCCCCGCATGTCGCGCGCATGACGGGGGTCGATGGCATGGGACGGCTCGCGTTTCGCGCGACCCTTCTGGGCGCGATCCTCGTGGTTGCGGCCGATATTGCCGGGCGGCTGATCCTGCCCGGAACGGTGATCGAGGCGGGGCTCGGCGTGACGCTGATCGGCGGTCCGTTCCTGATCTGGCTGGTACGCCGTGACGCAAGGCCCGCGGCGTGACCCGCATGAGAGCCGCCCATATCGTCGCCGCGGCGGCGATCCTCGCGCTCGTCGCCATGGCGCTCCTTCGGGGAGGTGATTTCGAGACGTTGCTGCGCGCCCTGGCGGGCCGCGAGCCCGACCTGACCATCATGCTGCATTTCCGCGGCCCGCGCATCGCCACGGCGCTCGCCACCGGGGCGGTGCTCGGCATGGCGGGCACGATGATGCAGGTGATGCTGCGCAATCCGCTGGCCTCGCCCGACATCATAGGCTTCGGGGCGGGTGCCGCGGCCGGCGCGGCCGTCACGATGGCCATCACCGGCGGGACCAGCCTTGCGGGCATCGGGGCGCTGGCGGGCGGCATGGCCACCGCCGTCCTCGTCGTGGGCCTTGCATGGCGCGACGGCCTCTCGCCGCTCGCGCTCGTGCTGATCGGCGTCGGCATCGCGCTGATGCTGGCGATGCTCACCGACGTCATTCTGAGCCTCAGCCCGGGCATCCAGGCGGCCGAGATCCTGCGGTTCCTGACCGGCTCCTTCGCCGCCGCCACCTGGACGAGCGCGGCCGTGCTCGGGGCCGCGCTCGCATTCGGCGGGGCGGCGTTCGGTTGGCTCGCCTTCGGCGTTGACCGGCTGGAGATGGGCGACGACATGGCCGCGACGCTCGGCCTCAGGCCCGACGCGACGCGGATCGCCGTGACCGCCCTTTGCGCGGTTCTGGTCTCGCTGTCGGTCGCGGCGGCAGGTCCGCTGAGCTTCGTGGCCTTCCTTGCGGGGCCCCTGGCGCGGCTTGCCGCGGGGCGGTCCGGAACGATGCTGCCGCTATCGGCCGGAATGGGGGCGCTGATCGCGCTCGGAGCCGACATGCTGGCCCACATACCTTTCGGAGGCGTCTCCCTTCCAGCGGGCGTCTTCACCGCTCTGGTGGGCGGCCCTGCGATGCTCGCCCTTCTCATCCACGGCGGGAGGCGCGGCGGATGGCGATCCTGAAGGCGGAGAACGTTAAGGTCGACCTTGCAGGACGTAGGATCCTCGATGGCGTGGATCTCGACATCGCTCCGGGCTCGATCACGGCGATCATCGGTCCAAACGGTTGCGGGAAGTCGACCCTGCTGCGGACACTCGCGCGCATCATCCGCCCGGCGGCGGGCAACGTGACGATCGACGGCACTCCGATCTGGTCGCTCGCGCCGCGCGATGTCGCCCGCCGCATCGCGTTCCTGCCGCAATCGCCGCAGACGCCCGAGGGCATCCGGGTCAGAACGGTGGTCGAACGGGGGCGGACGCCCTATCTGGGCCCGTTCCGCGCGCTCTCGCGTGCTGACAGAGCGGCGGTCGAGACCGCCATCGCGCAGACGGGTCTCGGTCCGCTCGCGCAGCGCCGGGTCGACAGGCTCTCGGGCGGTCAGCGGCAACGCGCCTGGATCGCCCTCGCCCTGGCGCAGGAGACCCCGATCCTGCTCCTCGACGAGCCGACCACGTTTCTCGACCTGCCCCACCAGGTCGAGATCCTCCGTCTCGCCAGGACGCTGAACGCCACGACCGGCCGGACCATCGTCATGGTACTGCACGACATCAACCTCGCCGCGCAGTTCGCCGACCGGCTGGTGGCGATCAAGGCCGGCCGCGTCATGCTGGACGGGCCACCCGCCGCCGTCGTCACCGAAGAGCGGATCGGTGCGGTGTTCGACATGGCCCTGCGCACCGTCGCGACCGAAGGCTCCGTACCGATCGTGATCCCGCGCTGACGAAACCGGACGTTCCGCCACTTCGCAAACCGAACCGCCGAAGGATGTGCCATCAATCCCGTCTTTTCATCATCCGCGTCATCGCGGCGATGCCTGCTGGAAAGCCCCTCATGTCGTGATGTCGACCGATCGCACGCCCACCCCTGAGCGCGCCATCGCCGCGAGGATGATCGGCCGCAGATGCGTGCTGACATAACTCGCCACGAAGCCAGACGGGGCAATCAGTTGAAGCCGGCCATCGCAAAGTTCGGCCATCCTGAGGCGGGCGAACCAAGCCTGGAACAGGGCCGGATCCTGGTCGCGCAAGATACGTGCTGCCCTGCCCCACGGATCGTCCGCCAGCGGCGCCGTGTCGCCGGTATCACGCTGGAACGGGACAACGTTGCTGTCGCTCGTTGCCTCCGGCACCTGCCTCCCGGTCATGCGCGCCGCGAAGTCGGGCCCGACACTGGGCCAGCGCGCCATGCTGTCGGCGAGGATGGTCTCGATCGCGATCGCATGGGTCGCCACCCTTCCCCGCGCGGCGGGACGCAGGACGGCGATCCAGCCCAGGGTCCGCAACTGCGCGAGGTCGCGCTTTGCCGTTCGCTCGGTAACGCCCCAGAGACGCGCGATCTCGCGCTGACCGACGGCGAAAGTGCCGGCACGCCAGTTGTAGCGCGCGGTCATCAGCAGCGAGAGCCGAAGCGCCAGTCGCCCTTTCGTCCCGCCGTCCTGCGCCGCCATTGCAAGGAGCGCCGTCAGGATGTCGTACTTGACCGCAGACGCCCCGGGTCCGGAGGCATGTCTGATCTGCATCGCTCTCTCCTCGACCGGTCTGGCGCCGGCGGTGCCTCTGGGGTTCGTTGTCTATACTTGGCGTCGCTTGAACGACAACGCTTTTCCGAACCTTTCGGTGATTAGCGTTGGGGACCGGTCCGTTGTCAAGGATTCGATGCGGCCCGGGACTGGTACCCGATAAATCGAAGAATGAAATCGGTATAGATTGGTATAGGGGGCCGCCCTGTACGTCCCCTCATCGCGCCTCGATGTCCCCCCAAGGACCGTCGAGAGCCATATTGCGTCCCCTCAAACCCGACCTTCGGACGTAGATCCGCCCGCGGGACGATTCGGGCCGACGGACCGAACGGAGACGGAGGCTCGGAGCGAAAGCCTTATCCGCGGATAAGGTCTTATAGCATGATCTTCGTTCTCGACAAAACTGCGGCTTTCGGCGTAAATGCCGACATTGCGACCAATAGCGTCCGAGGTTTCATGCTAAATCACACCGACCTGCGGGATATCCAAGCCCGCTCCCTCAAGATGCAGGGCTGGATCCGTCAGCAGACATTTTCGCCCGAGAACGTGAAGACGTTGCGACGGTTTTCCAGTTGGGAAGTGGCCGAGTTGATCCTTCGGGTGAACCAGTCGACGCTGCGCGGACGCATGGCCACCGACCCTACCCTGCCCGCAGGTCTGGTCGAGCCGGAGGGACGGCAGCGGTGGTTCTCGCTCGACGAGGTCAATATCCTGCGGCGCAAGCTCAAGGTGAAGGGCAAGTCGCTCTCCCCGCCGCGCCCCAAGGGGCGCGCCTTTCGCACCGCAATCGCCAACTTCAAGGGCGGCGCGGGCAAGTCCACCGTGGCGCTGCATTTCGCACATGCCGCGGCGCTGGATGGGTATCGCGTCTTGTGCGTGGATTTCGATCCGCAGGCGACGCTCAGCCATTCGATGGGCCTGACGGATGTCAGCGAGGAGCAGACGGTCTGGGGGATCATGGCGCGTGATCTGGTAAGGCAGACCGAGGCGATGAACGCGGCCCCGGCCGGTGCGGCCTCCGGCACGGCCCTGCCCCGTCGGACCATTCCCGCCTCGATCACCGATATGGGCCTCCAGGACCTTCGTATCGCGGATTTCATCCAGAGCACGGCGTGGTCGACGATCGACATCATTCCGAGTTGCGCGAACGCGGCCTTCGTCGAATTCGCCTCGGCGCAGTACCGTCACCTGAATCCCGAATGGTCGTTCTTCGCGGCGGTGTCGCGATATCTCGATCAGCTTCCCGACGATCAATGGGATCTGATTTTCTTCGATTGCCCGCCCGCGATCGGCTATCAGTCGATGAATGCCGTCTTTGCCGCGGACATGCTCTACATCCCGTCGGGTCCCGGCTATTGGGAATACGACAGCACGACGTCGTTCATCGGCCAGCTTTCAGAAGCGCTCGAAGACCTTTCGCACGGTTTCGCAGATACCTTATCCGCGGATAAGGTGTCCCTGCCCAAGGTGTTTCAGGACATACGGTTCCTACTGACCCGATACGAGCCTGGCAACGACCTTCATCGGGCGATGCTCGACGCGTACGGAAAGGTGTTCGGGGACAAGCTCGCGGAGCATCCTGTCGAGATGACGCGCGCCGTGGAGCAATCGGGCCGGTTCCTCGCATCGATCTACGAGATGGATTATCGAGATATGACGCGCGAGACCTGGCGCCGCGCACGGGCAAGCTTCGATTGCGCGTACGAGGAATTTCACGGCACCATGATGCCGGCCTGGACGCGGATCGTCGAGGCGGATTGAGCCCCCACCTTATCCGCGGATAAGCTTTCGACGAGAGGAAAGAACAGATGAGCCGCAGAAGACGTATCTTCGACATCGAGATGCCGGGCGACGCGAAGGAGGAAGCGGCGCCGGAAGAGCAAGCGGTTTCCGCTCCTGCGCCGGGGCGCCGCGGCCCGATGGCAAGCGCCATTTCCGAGAATGCATCCGCTTTGCAGGCGCGCAGCCATGCCGAAGCGGCGATCCGCGCCGAAAACGACGCCCTGGCGCACGAATACGTCGCCTTGAGGGACAAGGGACAGGTGGTCCTGAAAATACCGCTCGATCAGGTCCATACCAATCTTTTGACGCGCGAGCGATTGCCGGGCGAGGACGAAGGGCTCGCGGATCTCATCACATCACTTCGCGATGTGGGATTGTCGAACCCGATCCGGGTGGAGCCGCGCGCGGATGGAAGTGGCTACGAGTTGATCCAGGGCCATCGGCGTCTGACGGCATATCGCGCCTTGCTTGAAAGTGACGGCGCGGGGTGGGCGGAGATCCCGGCCCTGATCATCGCCAGAGGGAACGATGTCGCCGGGCTTTATCGCCGAATGGTGGACGAGAACATCATCCGCAAGGATCTCTCCTTTGCCGAGATGGCGAATGCCGCGCAGAACTATGCTGCCGATCCGGCGACGCCCGAGAACGACCTCAAAGGCGCCATCGGGGCGCTCTTCCAGTCCGCGCCGTATTCCAAGCGCAGCTATATCCGCTCCTTCGCGCGCCTGCTCGACGCGATTGGGACCGGTCTGCACTATCCCTCGTCGGTTCCTCGAAAGCTTGGTGTCGATCTCTCTCGCGTGCTGGAGGCGGAGCCGGCATTGGCAGCCGAAATCCTGTCGGAACTAGGGGCAGGGGAGGTGCGCTCGGAGGAGGAGGAGCTCGAGGTCTTGCGAAGATACGCGGCACCGGACGACGCGCGTGCCGCGACCTCCGGCCAAACGAGTCCCAGGGGGAGGGGCAAGAACAAGGCCGGCAGCAAGACGACGTTCGACCTCAGGACGGCAAGCGGGCGGGTCAAGTGTACCGCCGCCTCGGGTCGTCTGGAGATCAAGGCGGATCGCGATTTCTCGACGATGGAGCGAGAGAGACTGGAACGGGCGATCGCCGCGTTGATGGACGGACTCGATTGACGTCAAGCGGACCTTATCCGCGGATAAGGTCAATCAGATCGTTGCTCGAAGGTGTGTCGAGAGAAATAAATAACGTCTTAACAGAGGCTTAGTCGAAGAAACGATCCGGCCGCATCAACCTTCCCGAAAATGCACGGTCATTCAGCGGGATTGAGCATGAAAATGATGTACGGGTCCGTGACCGCTTCCGACGTGGAGTGTATCCGCGGCGGCAATGGAGCAAGCGGTGTAGTCCTTGGCGCGCCGAACCGCTTCCGGCAGGGAATGCCCCAGGGCGATCTGCGTCGCCAGTGCGGCGGAAAGGGTGCATCCCGTCCCGTGAGTGTTTTTGGTCGCAATGCGCGGTGCGGTCAGGACGGTTTCACCCTCAGGCGTGATAAGGATGTCGATGGCATCGTTGCCCGGCAGATGGCCACCCTTCATCAGCACCGCCCGGCATCCGAGCGCGAGGAGGGCCGCACCCTGCGACCGCATCTCGGCGGTGTCCTCCGCGGCCGAGACGCCGAGAAGATCGGCGGCTTCGGGCAGGTTGGGCGTCAGCAGGGTCGCGCGCGGCACCAGCCGCTCGCGCAGCGCCAGAACCGCGTCCGCCGCCAGCAAGCGGTCGCCGCCCTTGGCCACCATGACCGGATCGAGGACGATCGGAGCCCCGAGATCCGAGATCGCCTCGGCGACCGCGTCGGTCACCGCGATGTCGCCCAGCATGCCGATCTTGACGGCGTCGATCCGGATATCGTCGCGGATCGATGCGATCTGTGCGCGGATCATGGCAGGAGAGACGAGTTCCACGGCATCCACGCCGCGGGTGTTCTGCGCGGTCAGGCCGGTGACGACCGCCATGGCATATCCGCCATTGGCCGAGATCGCCTTGATGTCAGCCTGGATGCCGGCCCCGCCCGAGGGGTCGGATCCCGCGATCGAGAGAATGTTGGGAATCACGAGCCGGTCCGCGCCATGAGACGATCGATGCGGACGGCGTGAATATCGCGAATATTTCGGTTCATGTCATCTCCCGCTGTGGCGGGAAAGATGCATCGCAGCCCGCGATCGGGGCCCTGCACGCAACTTCCTCCGCCGGTATGATCCGGTTCAGGTTCCAAGGGTGCGTCTCAACCCGGCGCGTGCCGGATGCCCCTGTCGCAGTGTCAGCGTTCCACGCCGGAGGTGGCGTGTCAACCGAAGCGGGCAGGGGGGCTTGGCGGCGGTGCCTCGATCCCCGATACTGACGAGCGGTACACGGGAGGAGCAACAGGCGATGGACCAGGCATTCGACGACTGGATCGGCAGGACCCGAGAGGCGTCGGACCGCGTCACCGCGCGGCTCGTCGCGGAATACGCGTCCGTGCTGAACGACATGAGCGGACCGGGGCAGGTGCCGGCCGGGTTTCACTGGTGCCTCGCGCCCGACATCTGCGCGCCCGAGGATCTGGGACGCGACGGGCACCCCAAGACGGGCATCTTCCTTCCGAAACTTCCGTTGCCGCGTCGCATGTGGGCAGGGGGCGCGGTGCGGCATCTGGGCGGTTTCGCGGTCGGAGACGAGGTGACGCGCCGCTCGACCATCGCCGATATCACCTTCAAGGACGGGCGCAGCGGCCGGCTCGGATTCGTCACGGTGGAGCATCGCTACGACGTCGCCGGAGAGACAAGGCTGAGCGAACGGCAGGACATCGTCTATCGCGCGGATCCCGCGCCCGGAGCGACGACTCCACCTCCCGCGGCGGCCGAGGGTTGGGACGCGATCGCCAGCGCAGCGGTGGTCCCGGACGCGACGCAGCTTTTCCGGTATTCGGCCGTAACGTTCAACGGGCATCGCATCCATTACGACCAACCCTACGCGACGGGCGTGGAGGGGTATGACGGTCTGGTGGTGCATGGCCCCCTGCAATCGAGCTGGATGCAGAACCTCGCGGCAGGGATCATCGGTCATGTGCCGCGGCATTTCGAGTATCGGGGCCTTTCGCCACTCGTCGCGGACGTGCCTGTCACGGTCGAGGCACGGCAGGATGCCCAGGGCCTGGAGCTTCGGGTCCGGCGCGACGCCGACGGCGTCGTCACGATGAAGGGTCGCGCGTCAGACTAGCACCCCCTCCCAGATCCCGCGGCGGACCAGTTCGCGGGCCACGTCGAGCGTCGCCGTCTCGACCGCGCGGCAGGCCCGTGTCGTGACACCGACGGGGCTGCGCACGAGGTGGACCGGACGGGTCATCGTCGGCTGCACGATCGGCGCCCGCAGGAGCTCGCCCCGCTTGACGAAATCCTGTGCGGCGACGGGCGCGAAGATCGTATAGCCCGAGCCGCGCGCGACGAGTTCCTTGATCTGGGTCATCGCGTCCATCTCGATCACGACATTCAGGCGCACGTCGTTGCTGGCGCAGAAATCCTCGATCAGGCTGCGCAATCCGGCCGAGGGCAGGATCATTTCGAGGCCCTGCAAGGCGGCGAGCGGGACCGGCGCGCCGGGCGGCGTTCCGAGCGGCCACGCATCGGGCGCGGAATAGAAGAACAGCTCCTCGTTCAGGACGTGTGTCGAGATCGCCCCGGGCATGTCCTTGAGATCGTAGAGAAAAGCGATATCGACCGTACCGTCGAGCAGCCATGCCTTGAGGTAGCCGCTCATCGTCTCGACCGCGCGCAGGCGCACTCCGGGCAGCTCCAACCGGACGGTTTCGGCGAGCGGAACCGACATGATCATCGAGCACGAGGGCGGCATCCCGAAGCCCACCCGGCCGCGGATGCCACCGCCGAGTTCCCGCATGTCGGCGATGCAGCGTTCGAGGCTGCCGCAGATCTCGCGGGCATGTTCGACCAGGATGCGCCCCTCGTCGGTAAGCTGCGTTCCCCGCGCCGATCGTTCGACCAGCTTGACCGCCAGCTCGGCCTCCATCCGGTGCAGGTGCTGCGAGAGCGAGGGTTGCGCCACGCCGATCGCCTGCGCCGCGGCCGAGATCGACGGCGCCTCGGCGATGGCGAGGAAATAGCGCAGGTGCCGGATGTCCATCGCGCAGCGTCCGTTCAGTCGAAGGTGACGATCTGGCGGATCGCGGTGCCGTCGTCGAGCCGGTCCATCGCCGCGTTGATCTCGGGCAGTTTCAGGCGATGCGTCAGCATCTTCTCGACCGGCAGCTTGCCTTGCGCGTGCAGCGAGAACATCCGCGGCAGGTCGCGCTGCGGAACGCAGGAACCGATATAGCTGCCCTTGAGGGTGCGCTCCTCGGCCACCAGTTTCAGCGCGTCGAGCGACATGCGCGCCTCGGGATGGGGCAGGCCGGCCGTGACGGTCGTGCCGCCCCGGCAGGTGCAGTGATAGGCCGTCTCGAGCGCCTTCACGGATCCGGCCAGCTCGATCGCGAAATCGACGCCGCCGCCGGTCAGATCGCGCACCGCCTGCGCCGTGTCGTCGCCCGCCTCGATCGTATGGGTCGCGCCCATCTGCGTGGCGGTTTCGCATTTCGACGCGAAGGGATCAATCGCGATGACCTGACCCGCGCCGGCCGCAAGCGCGCCCAGAACCGCCGAGAGGCCGACCCCGCCGAGGCCGATCACCGCGACCTTGCTGCCCGGCGTCACGCGGGCCGTGTTGAAGACAGCGCCCGCCCCGGTCAGCATCGCGCAGGAAAAGAGCGCCGAGATCTCGGGGTCGATGTCGGCCTCGACCTTGACCAGCGACTTGCGCGCAAGAACGGCATGCGTGGCGAAGGCCGAAACGCCGACATGGTGGTTGACCGGCGCGCCGTCCATCGACAGGCGCCGGTGCCCGGTCATGAGCTCGCCCACGCCGTGGTGCCTGGCCGCACGGGTGCAGAGCGCGGGCCTGCCTTCGGCGCAGGGCGTGCATTCGCCGCAGCCGGGGCCGAAGATGCACACGACGTGGTCGCCCGGCGCGAGGTCGTCGATGCCGGGCCCCACCGCTTCGACGAATCCCGACGCCTCGTGCCCCAGAACCATCGGGGCGGGGCGGGGCCTTGTTCCGTTGATCACCGACAGGTCGGAATGACAGACGCCTGCCGCCGCGATGCGGATCAGCACCTCTCCGCGTCCGGGGCCCTCGAGATCGACCTCGCGCACGTTGAGCGCGCGCTGCGCCTCGAAATCCTTTTCTACCCCGCGTCCTTCGTAGACCGCTGCTTCGATCCTCATCGCCCGTCCTCCCTCGATCCGGCCCGGCATCCCGCCGTCGTGCCACGATACGCAAGCCTGCGGGGCGGCGATACCAAAAAGCTATGACCGGGATACCGGCAAGCTATTTGTGGTGGCGCCCCGGCTCTCATACGATTCCGTCCACGCTTTGGGAGGAGCATCGAGATGACGTCACGAATCGCAATTTCGGCTACTGCATTTGTCATATCCCTCGGGGTTGGAACCGCCTTCGCGCAGGACCAGGCCCCCGACCTGGGCGAGGGTCGCTGGGGCCCCGACGACCAGATCGGCGCGGCCAACCTGATGACCGACGAAAGCGTCCTGGCCGCGACGGAGCTGGTGACCACGGGCAAGGTCTACAGCCTCGGCATCGTGGTGGGGCCAGACACGCCCGCCTTTCCGCCGCGCAGCCTCAGCCTGACGATCGTGCAGCCGGGCCAGACCGACAATAGCGGGCTCGGCGACAACGATTTCACCTACAACGACGACATCTTCATGGGCTGGCTGGGCATCGGGCCGCAGATCGACGGCCTCGGCCATGCCGGCGTCGATCACGTCTATTACGGCGGCCGGACCTACGAGGATTTCGCCCCCGCCTCGGGCCTGACGGAGTTGGGGCTGGAAAACCTGCCGGGTCTCGTCGGGCGCGGCGTGCTGCTCGACATGACCGAGCATTACGGCGTCGACATGGTCGAGGAGGGCACCGCCTATACCGAGGAGGACATCCGGGCCGCCGCCGAAGCGCAGGGCGTCGAGATCCGCGAGGGCGACATCGTGCTCTTCCACTCGAACTGGATGGAGCTGCTCGACGGCGAGAACCAGGACCTCGAGCGGTTCGGCTCGGTCGAGCCCGGCGTGGGCGTGAGCGGCGCCGAATACCTCGCGGAAATCGGTGTCATGGCGGTCGGCGCCGATACCTGGGGCATGGAGGTTGTGCCGCCCGAGGAAGAAGGGCAGGCGTTCCGTGTCCACCAGATCCTCCAGCCCGAGCACGGCATCTACATGCTCGAGAACATGGAAACCCGCGAACTCGCGGCCGACGATGCCCACGAATTCCTCTTCGTGCTCGGCCAGGCGCGGTTGCAGGGCGCCGTGCAGATGATCATCAATCCGATCGCGATCCGCTGATCGATTGTCTTTGGGAGGAGACGACATGAAGAAACTGATCGCAACCACGGCGCTCTGCGCCGCCCTGCCGATGGGCGCGTTCGCGCAGGACAAGCCCGACAGCCTGAAGGTCGGGATGACCACCTTCCTGACGGGCCCGGCCTCCGTCTTCGGCGTGCCCGCGCGCGACGCGATGGACATCATGGTGCAGAACCTCAACGACGAGGGCGGCATCAACGGCGTGCCCGTCGAGGTGAGCTATATCGACGAAGGCGCGGGCGCCGAGGCGCTGACATCCGAGTTCCGCCGCGCGGTCGAGCAAGGCGGCGCCGAGGTCATGTTCGCCTCGATCTCGTCGGGCAATTGCCAGACGCTTGCGCCGCTGGCCGAGGATCTCGAGGTCATCAACTTCATGTGGGATTGCGGCACCCAGAGGATCTTCGAAGAGGCGGATTACGACTATGTCTTCCGCACGCAGGCAAACGCCACGCCCGAGATGCTGGCCGCCGTCATATATCTTCTGAAGACACAGCCGGATTTCGAGACCCTCGCGGTGGTGAACCAGGATTATGCCTGGGGCCGCGACAGCTGGGACATCTTCCGCACCGCGCTCATGCAGTTCAAACCCGATGTCGAGATCGTGGGCGAGTTCTTTCCCGCCTTCGGCGCGCCCGACTATTCGACGGAGATCTCGCGCCTGCAGGCGTTGCAACCCGATGTCGTACTCTCGACCTCGTGGGGCGGCGATCTCGACACCTTCGTGCAGCAGGCCTCGCAGCGGGGTCTGATGAACAACTCGACCTTCGTGCTGCCGCTGGCGGAATCGTCGCTCGAACGGCTCGGATCGGCGCTGCCGCCGGGTCAGATCGTGGGGGCGCGGGGCGATCACTACTTCCTGCACCCCGAACGCCGCGACGACGAGGATTTCAAGTCTTTCATGTCGCAATACGAGGACCAGACCGGCAACATCACCGTCTATTCGGTCTTCCATGCGAGCCAGGCGCTCGCCGCGCTCGAGGCCGCCTATACCAAGGCGATCGAGGAGAACGGCGTCGAATGGCCGAGCCAGGAGCAGGTGCTCGCCGCGATGGACGGTCTCGAATTCCAGGGTCTCGGCCGCCCGGTGACGATCCGCGAGGACAATCAGGGCATCGAGGCGCAGCTGATGGGCACGTCGGCGCAGAATGGCGACTATCCCTTCGCCACGCTCGAGAACATCATGATCTTCGACGGCGCGGAACTCACCGCGCCGGTGGGCGAGGTCTCGACCGACTGGATCGAGACGCTCGGCCCCGAATTCGTCGACGAGATCGAGCCGACCACGTTCGAGAACTGAGACCGGGGAGGGGCGTGCCGGCGCGCGCCCCTCGTTTCGCTATCTGACGGGCTTCTTGCATGAACCTGACGACTTTCCTGCTGGCGCTCTTCGACGGGGTGTCCTACGCCGCGCTGGTCTTCATCGTGGCGCTGGGTCTCACGCTGATCTTCGGCGTGATGCGGATCCTCAACGTGGCGCATGGATCGCTCTACGCCATCGGCGCCTACGCGACCGTTTCGCTGGTCGGGTGGGTCCTCGCCTTGGGGGCGGCGCCGATCCTCGCCTTTCCGCTGATGATCGTCTCGGCGATCCTCGTGGGCGTGCTGATCGGCGGGCCGGTGGAATACCTGCTGCTGCGACGGATCTACGACAAGCCCGAGGTGCTGCAGCTTCTGGTGACCTTTGCGGTCTTCATGATCCTCGAGGACGTGCAGCGTCTCGTCTGGGGAACGCAGCCCTATTTCGAGGCGCAGGCCTTGCGCGCGCTCGGCAATGTCACGGTCTTCGGCGTGACCTATACCGTCTACCAGTTGATCCTGCTGCCGCTCGTGGCGCTGACCCTGCTGGTCGGCCTGCGGTTCTTTCTGCGGCGCACGGTGACGGGCAAGCTCATCACCGCGACGACCGAGGACCGCGAGGCCGCGCAATCGATCGGCATCGACGCCGACAGGGTGTTTCTGCTGACCTTCGTGATGGGGGCGATTCTCGCGGGCCTCGGCGGCGCGCTTGCCTCGCCCACCACGTCGATCCTTCCGGGCATGGGCGCGGACATGATCGTCCTGTCCTTCGCCGTCGTCGCCACGGCCGGGCTGGGCCAGATCGAGGGTGCGGCGATCGCCGCGCTGATGATCGGGATGGGCCGGTCCTTCGCCATCTATATCTGGCCCGAGGTGGCGGTGCTCGTACCCTATCTCATCATGGTGCTGGTGCTTCTCGTCCGGCCGGAGGGCCTCTTCGGCAGCCCCGCCGCCCGCAAGATCTGAAGGAGGGTCGATGTCGTCCGTCACCACAACCGCACCCGCGACCGGATCCTCGCCCGCCGCCTTGTCGCTCCTCTGGATCGCCGGCGTCGTGCTGCTCGCCGCGGTGCCGTTTCTCGCGCCCAACCTGCAACTGCTCGTCAACTTCGCGCTGGCCAAGGGGCTGGCGGTGGTCGGGGTCACCGTGCTGCTGCGCGCAGGCCAGGTCTCGTTCGGGCACGCGCTCTTCTTCGGGATCTCGGCCTATATCGGTGCCTTCGTCATGGCCTCCGTTCCGGGGATGGATTTCTTCGGGATCCTGATCGCCGGAACGCTCGGCGCCGCTCTTGCCGGCCTCGTCGTCGGGCTCTTCGTGGTGCGGTACCGGGGGATCTTCTTCGGGATGCTCAACCTCGCCTTCTCGATGATCTTCTGGTCGATCCTCGAGAAGTTCTACCATATCACCGGCGGGGCCGACGGCATCAGGCTGACGCGTCCCACGGTCCTCGGGATGGAACTCGGGCGCGACGCGTTCGAGCTGTTTCTCTACTACACCGCCATCGTGCTGGTCGTGGGGCTGGGCTGGTTCACCATCCGGTGGTTCGCCTCGCCCGTCGGACAGCTCTTCCAGACGATCAAGACGAACGAGACGCGGCTCGAATATCTCGGGATCTCGCCACGCCGCGCGATGCTGTCGGGATACCTGCTGTCGGCGGCGCTCTGCGGGGTGGGGGGCATCCTCATGGCCACGGCGCAAGGGGTCGTGACCCCGGAATACGTCTGGTGGGTGCGTTCGGCCGAGATGGTGTTCATCGCGGTGCTGGGGGGTGCCGGTTCGGTGCGGGGCGCGTTCCTCGGGGCGCTCATCTACGAATTCGTGCGTACCTATGCCTCGGCCTATGCGGGCGACGTCTGGCAGATGCTGCTGGGCGCGTTCCTGCTGGTCATCATCCTCTTCGCACCGGGGGGGATCATCGGCATCTTCGAGCGCGTCTTCGCCCGCGGAAAGGGCACCTCGTGACCGAACCGCTTCTCGAAACCCGCGATCTGGTCATCAGGTTCGGCGGCGTCACCGCGGCCGACCACGTCTCGCTCAAGATCGAGGCGGGCCGCAACCTCGCCATCATCGGTCCGAACGGGGCCGGCAAGACCACGTTCCTCAACATCTGCTCGGGCTGGATCAAGCCGAGCGCGGGCAGCGTCCATTTCGAGGGGGAGGACATCACCAGGCTGCCGCCGCGCAAGATCGTCACCCGCGGCGTGGCCCGCGCCTTCCAGATCCCGCAGCTCTTCACCGAGCATACCGCGCTCGAGAACCTGCTGATCGCGGCCTCCGCACGCGACGGTCTGCGCAACCCGCTGCGTTCGATGCACGGGATCGATGCGCGCGACGAGATGATGCATCTGCTCGACATGGTGAACTGCGCCGACGTGGCCGACCGCGTCGTCGTGGAATTGTCCGAAGGCGAGCGCAAGCTCATCGACATCGCGGTCGCCCTCGCGCTCAAGCCCCGGCTCCTTCTCATGGACGAGCCGACATCCGGCGTCGCCTCGTCGCAGAAGGACGAGATCATGGAGATTCTGATCAAGGCCCTCTCGGAGGCGAACGTCACCTCGGTCTTCGTCGAGCACGACATGTCGATCGTGCAGACCTATGCCGACGAGGTCGCCGTGTGGAATGCCGGCAACGTGCAGCTCAGGGGCACGCCCTCGGAGGTTCTCGAACATCCCGACGTCATCCGCGACGTCATCGGCGAGGAGATCGCATGATGCTGTCGTTCAAGGACGTCAGCGCCTCGATCGGCATCATTCCGATCCTGCGCGGCCTCGATGTCGAGATCCCGCAATCGCAGACGGTCGCCATGATCGGCCGCAACGGTGCCGGCAAGACCACGTTCCTGCGCACGATCATGGGCTTCACCCGCACGACCGGCGAGATCCGTTTCGACGGGAAGCGCATCGATACGCTGCATCCGCCGAAGCGCCCCGGCCTCGGGATCGGCTACGCGCCCGAGGATCGCCGCCTCTTTTCCGCCTTCACGGTCGAGGAGAACATCCTGCTGCCCGCGCAGGCGGCGGGCCTCGACCAGGCCGAGACGCAGAAGCGGCTCGACCGGGCCTACGAGATCCTGCCGGAACTGCGCGAGATGGCGGGACGGCCCGGCGGCCAGGTCTCGGGCGGGCAGGGCAAGATGGTGGCGCTTGCGCGCGCGTTGATGCTGGGCCGCAAGCTCGTCCTGCTCGACGAGCCGTTCCAGGGCCTCGCCCCCGCGCTAGCCCAACGCTATTCAGAGGCCCTGCGTGCGCTGCGCGACAGCGACCGCTCGGTCACGCTGATCATTACCGAATCCAACCCCGCGCTCCTGCGCGGTTTCGCGGACCGCACGCTCGTCATCGAGCGCGGCGAGATCGCGGAAGGTGCCCCCCAGACAGAAGGAGAATCCGCATGAAGGATTTCGTGAAAATGTCGAACCTGTCGCTTCCCGAGCCTCTGAACCTCATCGGTGGCGAATGGAAGCCCGCCGCTTCCGGCGCCGAGATGGACGTGATCTCGCCGATCGACGGCGAGGTCTTCGCGCGCATCGCCGATAGCGACAAGGCGGATATCGATGCCGCGGTCGCGGCGGCGCGGGACGCGTTCGAGGGCGGCGCCTGGTCCGAGCTTACCGCGGCGGAACGCGGCCGCCTCATGATCCGGCTGTCGGAAAGGATCCTGGAGAATGCCGAGGATCTCGCGCAGCTCGAGACCCGCGACAACGGCAAGCCGATCACCCAGGCGCGTGCCGACATGAAGGTGACGGCGCGGTATTTCGAGTATTACGGCGGCGCCGCCGACAAGGTCCATGGCGAGGTCATCCCGTTCCAGCGGGGCTACAACGTCGAGATGCACCGCGAGCCCCATGGCGTGACGGGCCACATCATCCCCTGGAACTACCCCGCGCAGATGTTCGGCCGGTCCGTCGCGCCCGCGCTCGCCATGGGCAACGCGACCGTGCTGAAACCCGCCGAGGATGCCTGCATGACCGCGCTTGCCATCGCGAGGATGGCCTGCGATTTGGGCTTCCCGCCCGGCGCCATCAATATCGTGACGGGCCGCGGCGAGGTGGCCGGCCAGGCGCTCGCCGATCATCCGGGCATAGACTTCATCTCGTTCACCGGCTCGCCCGAAGTCGGCCAGATCATCCAGCAGTCCGCCGCGAGGAACTTCATCGGCTGCACGCTGGAGCTCGGCGGCAAGTCGCCGCAGATCGTGTTCGACGATGCCGATCTCGGCGCGGCACTGCCGGTTCTTGTCAATGCCGTGATCCAGAACGGCGGCCAGACCTGCTCGGCCGGAACGCGCGTGCTGATCCAGAGGGGAATCTTCGACGAGGTCTGCGGACTGCTCAAGGCGCAGTTCGAGGGTGTCTCCGCCGAGGCCTCGGACCACGACGACGCCAAGCTCGGGCCGCTGATCTCGGCCAAGCAGAAAAGCCGCGTCGAGACCTATATCGACGAGGCCGACGCCCCGCTGATGGCGCGCGGCAGGATCAAGGACGGCGCGCCCGAAAACGGCTTTTACGTCGCGCCCGCGATCTTCGGGCCCTGCGATCCCAAGTCGAAGATCGCGCAGGAAGAGGTGTTCGGCCCCGTCCTCAGCATCATTCCCTTCGACGACGAGAAGGACGCCATCTCCATCGCCAACGGGACCGAATACGGCCTCGTCGCCGCGATCTGGACCCGCGACGGAGGGCGCCAGCAGCGCGTCGCCAAGGCCATGCGCTGCGGTCAGGTCTTCATCAACGGCTACGGCGCCGGCGGCGGGGTGGAACTGCCCTTCGGCGGCGTTCGCAAGTCCGGCCACGGCCGCGAGAAGGGCTTCGCCGCACTGCACGAATTCTCCACGATCAAGACGATCGTGAACAACCACGGCTGAAAGAGGAATATCGCATGAGACTGAAGGACAAGCGCACGATCGTCACGGGCGCCGCATCGGGCTTCGGACGCGGCATCGCCCAGACCTTCGTACGCGAGGGTGCGAAGGTCGCGATCGTCGATCTCGATCAGGCGGGCGCGCAGAAGGTGGCCGAGGAACTTGGCGAGGCAGCGATCGCGGTGAAATGCGACGTCTCGAAGGCCGACGAGGTGCAGGCCGCCGTCGACGAGACGGTGTCGGCCTTCGGCGGGCTCGACATCGTGGTCAACAATGCCGGCTGGACCAACCGCAACGCGCCGCTGATGGAGACCGACGAGGACACGTTCCGCAAGATCTACGACATCAACGTGCTGTCGATCTTCCACATGACCAAGACCTGCGTGCCGCTCTGGCGCGATGCGGGCGCGGGCGTGATGATCAATGTGGGCTCGACCGCGGGCATCCGTCCGCGACCGGGCCTCACATGGTACAACTCGTCGAAGGGCGCGGTGAACCTGATGACGAAGTCGCTGGCGGTGGAGCTCGCCCCCGACAAGATCCGCGTGAACTGCATCGCCCCGGTGATGGGTGCGACCGGCCTTCTGGAGCAGTTCATGGGCATGGAGGACACGCCCGAGAACCGCAAGAAGTTTATCGCGACCGTGCCGCTCGGCCGGCTGTCGGAAGCGCAGGACATCGCCAATGCGGCGCTCTACCTCGCCTCCGACGAGGCCGAGTTCATCACCGGCGTCGTGCTCGAGGTCGATGGCGGGCGCACCGTCTGACCCCGAGCGCGTTCAGATCTTGCGGGCCCATTGCGGTGGGCCCGTCACGTGGATCGACTGTCCGCTTGTATCCACCGCCACGGTGACCGGCATGTCCTCCACCTCGATCTCGTAGATCGCCTCCATCCCGAGATCCTCGTAGGCCACGGGCCGCGCCGCGCGCACCGCCTTCGAGACGAGATAGGCCGCGCCGCCCACGGCGATGAGATAGACCGCGCCGTGATCGCGGATCGCCTCGACCGCTTCGGGGCCGCGCTCGGCCTTGCCGATCATCATCTTGAGGCCCGACGCGGCGAGCAAGGGCCGGGTGAACTTGTCCATTCGTTCGGACGTGGTGGGGCCCGCGGGGCCGATCACCTCGCCACCGACGGGATCGACCGGGCCCACGTAATAGATCGCGCGCCCCTTCAGAGCGACGGGAAGCGGTTCGCCCTTGTCGATCGCCTCGATCATCCGGCGATGCGCCGCGTCGCGCCCGGTGAACATCCTGCCCGACAGCAGGATCGTCTCGCCCGGCTCGAACGATTGCAGCAGCTCGTCGTCGAGCGCGTCGAGATCGACGCGGCGTCCCTCCATCGTCCCCTCGCCGAGATCCGGCCAGAGTGACAGGTCGGGCGGCGCGAAGGCGGCCGGCCCCGACCCGTCGAGGGTGAAATGCACGTGCCGCGTCGCCACGCAATTGGGGATGAGCGCCACGGGAAGCGAGGCCGCATGGGTCGGAAAGGTGCGAACCTTCACATCGAGCACCGCCGTCAGCCCGCCGAGGCCCTGCGCCCCGATGCCGAGGTCGTTGAGCCGGCCATAGAGCTCGAGGCGCAGCTCCTCCTCGGGCGAGGCGGGGCCGCGCTCGCGCAGCTCGGTGATGTCGACCGGATCGTTGAGCGACGCCTTGGCCATCGCCATGGCGCGGTCGACGCTGCCGCCGATCCCGAGGCCGATCATCCCCGGCGGGCACCATCCCGCCCCGAGCTTCGAGACTGTCTCGACCACCCAGTCCGCCACGGAATCCGACGGGTTCAGGACGGTGAACTTGGCCTTGTTCTCGGACCCGCCCCCCTTGGCCGACACGACGATATCAACGGTGTCGCCCGCTACCATCTCGGTCTGGATCATCGCGGGCGTGTTGTCGCGGGTATTTCGCCGCTTGCCCAGCGGATCCTCGACGACCGAATTCCTGAGCGGGTTCGCGTCGAGGCTGTAGGCGCGCCGCGTCGCCTCGTCGATCATCTCCTGCGGGCTGCGCGTCCAGTCGAGCCGTGCCTGCACGCCTACCTTAAGGAACACGTTGACGACACCGGTATCCTGGCAGATCGGCCGATGCCCGATCGCGGCCATCCGGGCGTTCATCAGGATCTGGCGGATCGCGTTCTTCGCCGACGGGCTTTCCTCTCGCTCGTAGGCGCGGGCCATGGCCTGGACGAAGTCCGGCGGATGATAGTACGAGACGTATTGCAGCGCGTCGGCCACGCTGTCGATCAGATGCGCCTCGGTAATGCGCGCGCCGCTCAACGTGCGGTTTCCGCGCGCTTGAGGATCTGACGCGCGCGGGCGATCACCGGCGCGTCGATCATCTCGCCGTCGAGCTTCACCGCATCGGTCGACTTTTCCGCCGCCGCCACGACGCGGGCCGCCCAATCGCATTCCTCGTCGCTCGGGGCCATCGCCGCGCGCGCGGGCGCGATCTGGGCGGGGTGGATGAGCATCTTGCCGCCGAAGCCCATCGTGATCCCGTGGCGGCAATCGTCGGCCACCGCCTCGGCATCGTTGGTGGCGATCGTGACACCGTCCCAGGGGGGTGCCAATCCGGCAAGCCGCGAGGCCATGACCACGGCCGATCGCGCGAAGGCCAGGGCCTGCCGGTCGTGCCCGATCCCGAGATCGGCCGCGAGGTCGATCGATCCGAACGCCAACCGCGCGCAGGCGCCCGCCACCTCGTGGGCGCGGTGCACTCCGAGCGCCGATTCCACGATGCCGATCACCGGCTTGCCCGTACGGCGCGCCACGTCGGCGCAGATGCCCGGATCCGTCGCCTTGGGGACCACGATCGCGGCCGCGGGCAGGGTGGCGCAGAGCGCGACGTCCTCGTCGAAGAAGGCGGTATCGCCCCCGTTCACGCGGATCATCACAGGCACCTCCGGCTGCTCGGGCAGCGCGCCCGCAAGGCCCGCGCGGGCGCGTGGCTTGTCGGCCTCCGAGACCGCGTCCTCGAGGTCGAGGATCACGGCATCCGCCCCCGAGCTCAGCGCCTTCTGCAGCCGGTCGAGCCGCGAGGCGGGCAGGAACAGGGGCAGGGCGATCTCGTCCAGCGTCATCGGCATATCCTCCTCGAGGGTGTTCTAGCGCGGTCCGCGGCACATGGGGTATAGAGTTTTGCGATACCGGCCAAACGGATATGCTATTTCCGGTCCCGCGCGGGGCTTGGCATTGTCGCGCCACGCAAACGCACCGCCCGGGGGAGGTTTCATGCCAGGGGATCTGAACGGAGTGATGGTCGTCACGCTCGAACAGGCGGTCGCGGCGCCCTACCTGTCGTGCCGTCTGGCCGAGGCGGGCGCCCGCGTCATCAAGGTCGAACGCGCCGAAGGCGACTTCGCGCGGCAATACGATCACCTCGTCCACGGCGAGAGCGCGTATTTCGTCTGGCTCAACCGCGGCAAGGAATCCATCGCGCTCGACCTGCGGGACCCGGCCGACAAGGCGCTGATGGCGGCGATGCTCAAGGACGCGGACATCTTCATCCAGAACCTCGCCCCGGGCGCGATCGACCGGCTGGGCTTCGCGCTCGAAGAATTGCGCCAGGACAATCCGCGGCTCATCACCGTGTCGATCTCGGGCTATGGCGAGGACGGCCCCTTCCGCGACCGCAAGGCCTACGATCTGCTGATCCAGGCCGAGAGCGGGCTGTCGTCCATCACCGGCAACGCGCATGGCTCCGCCCGGGTGGGGGTCTCGGTCTGCGATATCGCCTGCGGGATGAATGCGCATGAGGCGGTGCTGCAGGCGCTCTATGCGCGCGAACGAAGCGGAACGGGGCGGCATATCTCGGTCAGCCTGTTCCACGCGCTGACCGACTGGATGAACGTGCCGTATCTGCAATATGCCTATGGCGGCAAGACGCCGGTGCGCAGCGGCCTAATGCATCCCACCATCGCCCCTTACGGCACCTATGCAGGCTCGGACGGCAAGGAGGTCCTGTTCTCCATCCAGAACGAGCGCGAATGGCTGAAATTCTGCACCCGCGTGCTCGGTAACGGCGACGTTGCGAACGATCCGCGCTTCGACAGCAATTCCAACCGGGTGGCCAATCGCGATGCGCTCGACGAGGTGATCGGCGCGGTCTTCGCGAAACACCCGCGCGACACGCTCGCCGAGATGCTTGAGAATGCCGGCATCGCCAATGGCCGGGTGAACGAGATGGAGGATCTCGCGGCCCATCCCCAGACGCGCTATGTCGACGTGGAGACGCCCACCGGTCCGGTGCGGCTTCTGGCGCGCGGCGAGGTCGTCGACGGCGAGGTGGCGCAGGCGGGCGCCGTTCCCGCGCTCGACGCGGATGGCGAGAGGCTCAGGCGTGAATTCGGCGGCTAAGGCCGTCTGCGGAATGGACGCGCAGATTGAGGATAGGGGGAGCCTTCATGGCTGAGTTCGAGATGCACGACGAGATCCGCGATGCCGTGGGCAAGCTCTGCCGGGATTTTCCCGGGGAGTACTGGCGCAAGCTCGACGAGGATCGCAGTTATCCGACCGAATTCGTGAACGCCCTGACCGAGGCGGGCTATCTCGCGGCGCTCATCCCCGAGGAATACGGCGGATCCGGCCTGCCGCTGTCGGCGGGCGCCGTGATCCTCGAGGAGATCCACCGCCAGGGCGGCAATGCCGGGGCCTGCCACGCGCAGATGTACACGATGGGCACGCTGCTGCGGCACGGCTCGGAAGAGCAGAAGAAGCAGTATCTGCCCAAGATCGCCGACGGATCGCTGCGCCTGCAGGCCTTCGGCGTGACCGAGCCGACCTCCGGCACCGATACCAGCGCGCTCAAGACGAATGCGCGGCTCGACGGCGACACCTACATCGTCAACGGCCAGAAGATCTGGATCTCGCGCTCCGAGCATTCGGACCTGATGGTGCTCCTCTGCCGAACCACGCCGATGGACGAGACGAAGAAGCGCAGCGACGGCCTGTCGGTCCTGCTGGTCGACATGAAGGAGGCGCGCGAGAACGGGCTCGAGATCCGGCCGATCCGCACGATGATGAACCACGCGACGACCGAGCTCTTCTTCACCGACGTGCCGGTCCCGGCGAAGAACCTCATCGGCGAGGAGGGCAAGGGCTTCAAATACATCCTTTCGGGCATGAATTCCGAACGGATCCTCATCGCGGCCGAATGCATCGGCGACGCGAAATGGTTCATCGACCGGGCCGTGGCCTATGCCAACGAACGCGAGGTCTTCGGCCGTCCGATCGGCCAGAACCAGGGCATCCAGTTCCCGATTGCCAAGGCCTATGCAAGGATGCGCGCGGCGGAACTGATGCTGCGCGAGGCGATCCGCCGCTACGAGGCCGACGAAAGCATGGGCGCCGAGGCCAACATGGCCAAGATGCTGGCCGCCGAGGCCAGCTGGGAAGCCGCGGAAGCCTGCCTCCAGACGCATGGCGGCTTCGGCTTCGCCGAGGAATACGACGTGGAGCGCAAGTTCCGCGAGACCCGGCTCTATCAGGTGGCGCCGATCTCGACCAACCTGATCCTGTCGTATCTCTCCGAACACGTGCTCGGCATGAAGCGGAGCTACTGACGTGACGCTGTCACAGGATCTCGGGGCCTTCGCCACTGGCCCGGTCGAGTTGCCCGACGCCATGCGGCGGGCGGTGCGGTTCTCGCTCTTCGACTGGGGCAGCGTCGGCATCGCCGGCAAGGCCGAGCCGGTGGCCCGCGCCGCCCGTGCCGCGGCGCTCGGCGAGGGGGAAGGCGGCCCGGCGGGCCTCTTCGGCGGCGGTCGCGCCACGATGCGGATGGCGGCAATGGCCAATGGCGCGGCCAGCCACGCGCTCGATTACGACGACACGCATTTCCTGCATATCGGCCATCCCAGCGTCGCGATCATGCCCGCCGCGATCGCCGTGGCCGAGCGTGAGGGCGCGTCCGGGCCCGCCGTGACGGAGGCGCTGGCCGTGGCGCTGGAGCTCTCGTGTCGCATCGGCGACTGGCTCGGGCGAAGCCATTACGAGGCCGGGTTCCACCAGACGGGCACGGCGGGTGCGTTCGGCGCCACCGCGGCGGCCGGGCGTCTTCTCGGGCTCGACAGCACGGCGATGGGCCATGCGCTGTCGCTCTGCGCCACGCGCGCGGCGGGGCTCAAAAGCCAGTTCGGCACGATGGGCAAGCCGCTCAACGCGGGCTTCGCGGCGGAAATCGGCGTCGGCTGCGCGGCACTCGCCGCGCATGGCGCGGCCTCGAACCCCGCGGCCATCGCCGGCGAACAGGGCTTCGGCCCCACCCATGCCGGAGAGGGGCGGGAGGCCGCATGGGACGGCCTGGGGGACGCCTGGGTCTTTCCCGACGTGTCCTACAAGTTCCACGCCTGCTGCCACGGGCTGCACGCCATGCTCGAGGCGATCCGCGACCTGCGCGAGGGCGGGCTCGATCCCGAGGCGGTGCGTTCGGTGCGGGTCGTGACCCACCCGCGCTGGCTTGCCGTGTGCAACCAGCCGGCGCCCGAAACCGGGCTCGGCGCGAAGTTCAGCTATCGGTTGACGGCGGCGATGGGGCTGCGCGGGGTCGATACCGCGTCGCTCGATACCTATACCGACGCGATCACGCAGCGGTCCGACCTCGTCGCCCTGCGCGACCGGGTCGAGGTCGCGACCGACGCGAGCCTCACCGACATGCAGGCGCGGGTGATCGTCGAGACCGGATCGGGCCGCCACGAGGCGTTTCACGATCTGGGCGCCGCGACCGATCCCGCGACGCTGGAGGCGCGGCTGCGCGAGAAATCGGCGACCCTTCTGGGCGGGGCGCGGGCGGACCGGCTCTGGGAGAGTGTCGCAGGACTCGACGGCGCGCCCGATCTCGATGCCCTTTCCGCGGCCCTCTTTCGCGACTGACCCGACCGGGCCGTTGCGTCCGCGCGCAGGATCGCTACGACGGCTTCAGCCCGCTTGATAGCCCTGCAAGGGACGCTTGTTCGATGCTTGTTGCGACCTTCACAACCTTCGATGCCGGCGCCGTGCGGTGGGCCGAATGATCCGCGTCTCGGCCGACATGGCCTGGATCGACGGCGCCCTGCGGCCGGGCTGGGTCGGGCATTTCGACGGCGGCCATCTGGTCGAGTTGCGACGCGGCGGTGCTGCCGACCGCCATGTACGGCTGCTCGCCCCCGCGCTCGCCGATCTTCAGGTGAACGGAAGCGGCGGCCGGATGTTCAACGCCGACCCGACGCCCGGAACCATCGCCCATATCGTGGCCACGCAGCGGGCCCGCGGCACCGGCTGGGTGATGCCGACGCTCATCACCTGCGAGGCCGAGCGGATGGTCCGCGCGACCGAGGCCGCGCTCGCCAGCATCGGCCTGCCGGGCTTTCTGGGCCTGCATCTCGAAGGGCCGCATATCGCGCCCGAGCGGCGCGGGGTGCACGATCCGGGGTTCATCCGCGCCCTCGATGAGACGACCTTCGAATGCGTCGCGCGGCTGCGCGCGGCGGGCCTGCCGGTAATGCTGACGCTCGCGCCCGAGTGCGCATCGGGCGATGCCTTGCGGCGGCTCGCGGCGACGGGCGCCATCGTCTCCGCCGGGCATACGATGGCCACGGCGGCCGAGACGCGCCGGGCTCTCGATCACGGGTTGCGCGCCTTCACCCATCTCTTCAACGCGATGCCGCCGATGACGTCGCGGGCGCCGGGCGTGGTCGGGGCAGCGATCAATTCCGAGGCCTATATCGGCCTCATCGCCGACGGCCACCACGTCGCCTGGGAAATGCTGGCGCTGGCCTGTCGCGCGCGGCCGCTTGCGGGGCGGATGTTCCTCGTTTCGGACGCGATGGCGACGATCGGCGGCCCCGATCACTTCGACCTCTACGACGAACGCGTCGACCTCGTGGGTGGCAGGCTCGTCAATTCCGAGGGCGCCCTGGCCGGGGCGCATCTCGACATGGTGGGAGCGTTGCGCAATTGCGTGGTCCGTCTGGGCCTCGATCTCGCCGAGGCCTATGCGATGGCGGCAATTGTGCCCTGGGATGCGGTGGATTTGCCGCGACCGACGCTCGCCACGGGGCAGGGGGGCGACGAGATCCTGATGCTCGACGGCGATCTGCGGCGCGTAACGCTCTAGCCCGTCGCCGCGCGAAGGGCCATGATCGCCGCACCGCGCGCACCGCTGGCATCGCCGAACCGGTTGGTGCGGATCGCGAAGGGCAGGGTGCCGGGCAGGGCGGCATCCGCGAACCGTGCGTTCAGCGTCCCGGCCAATCCCTCGATCCGCGACAGGCCCCCGCCGAGCACGACGACCTCCGGATCGAAGGTGAGTTGCACGGTCAGCAGGACCTGGCAGACGACGTCGCACCAGATCCCGAAGGCTCTGGCGGCGTCGTCATCGCCGGCAAGCGCCGCGCGCACGAGGTCGGGGGGCGAGACCGGCCTGCCGGTGACATGGGCGGCGATCCGCATCATTCCCGGTCCCGACCCCAACGTCTCGACGCATCCCGTAAGGCCGCATCCGCAGGGCAGGACCGGAAGCGCATGGCGCGCGACAAGCGCCGCCCCGATCGGGACATGCCCGACCTCTCCGGCAAGGCCGCGGAACCCGGCCTCGACCACGCCGTCCACGGCCAGCGCCCCTCCGATCCCCGTGCCGAGAGCCAGCCCGAAGACCCGGGACGCCCCCGCTCCGGCGCCCCCCGTCGCCTCGGAGAGGCAGAAACACGCGAGATCCTGCGCCGCCACGAGTCGCGGTACGGCGCATTCGAGATCGGCACGGAACGGCTTTCCCGCCGCGGCGAGGTTCGCGGCATGATAGATCCCCGTCGTGGGGTTGAAGAAACCGGGCGCGCCCATGCCGACCGGCAGATCCGGTCGCCGGGCATGGCGCAGCCAGGCGACCTGCTCTGCGACCGCATCCAGAAGGGCACGGTAATCGTCGGCCGGCGTGTCGATCCGTCGGTGCGAGAGGCGGTGAAACGCCGCATCGAAGAGCGCGGCCTCGATCTTGGTGCCACCCATGTCGATGCCGCCCGCGACCGCTTCGTCCGCCGCCATCAGTTTCCCTGCCATCCGCCGACACGCGGTCGCGTCATCGCGCCACGTCCCGCGCCGTCCTGCGAAGAATACGCGCCGTCACCGCCACTGCCGAGCCCCTGCCACATGGATGCCGGCATGATGATCGCTCGCGCCGCTGGTCGCAAGGCGGTCTTCGCGCGCCATGACCAACCGCGTCATCGGTCGCCGCGGCCCTGGCTCCAGGCGCGGAAATCGCGTTCCGCGGCTTCCAGCGCCTCGAGGTTGATCACCCGCGTGACGAGGGCGCGGTTGACCGCGCGGACCCGCCTGTTGAAGCGTTCGGCCTGCTCGTCCTCGAGGCCGAGCTTGTCGTAGAGCGACAGGAGCCGGTTCTGCACCGTCCTGAGCGACATGTGGCGCCGGGCGGCGATCATCTTGTCCGGCAGCCCGATCGCGAGGTCGAGCAGGACCGCATATTCGCTTTCCGTGGGGCGCGTCACCTCGCGCTTGCGGCGATGCTGAAGCCGGTGGATCTCGCGGTCGACCATGATCTGACCCTCGACGAACACCGCCCGGAGCGCGATCTTCAGCCAGTCGTTCGACGCGGTCTTCATCACGTAGCCATAGGGGCAATCCTCGGGGACGATCCCCGCGATGCCGCGCAGATAGGCCTCGTCTGCATAGTTCGACCAGAAGAGGATGCGCGTGTCGGGGCGTTCGGCCCAGATCGCGCGGGCCGTCTCGACCCCGTTCTGGCGGCCCATCTGCAGGTCCATGACGATCGCGCGGGCCTGCGTCGCGCGGGCCTCCGACTGGCCGGCGATCCCGTCGCTCGCATGGCGCGTCTCGGTCACTTCGGGCAGCGCCTCGGCGATCGTATCCTGAAGATAGGAGGCGTGGAACTGGTCGTCCTCGATGATCAGGACCTTCATGCGCCGCATCCTTCCAGGCTGACATGGATCGCCGTGCCGTTCTGCGACGCGATGTCGAGCTGGGCGCCGATCAGCTGCGCGCGCGTGCGCATGTGCGCCAGCCCCGATTGCCGGTCGGGCGCGGCCGGGAACCCGCGGCCGTCATCGCGGATGATCACCGTGAGGCGGTCCTCCTCGCCGGCGATCTCGACCGTGATCCGGCCCGCCTGCGCGTGACGCGCGGCGTTGTTGATCGCTTCCTGCGCGATGCGGAAGAGCGCGGTCCGGGTGGTCGGCTCCAGCCGGTCGGCAGCCCCCGCCGTCGCGTCGCGCAGCTCCACGGCGACCGGCTGTCCCTCGACCGCGCGTTCGAGATGGATCCCCACCGCATGGGCGAACCCGAAGAGGTCGAGATGCGTCGGCACCGCCATGTCGATGATCCGGCGCAGATCCTCGATCGTCTCGGCGAGGCGGGCGGCGATGCGGGGGAGGGGCGGCGGCTGAGGCCCCGCCACGTCGCGCACGAGTCGCGTCAGATCCGCGAGCGGCTGATCGTGGAGGTCCATGCCGATCCGCTGACGGTCGCGCTCGAGGACCTGGGTCAGTTCCAGCGCCCCGCGGCGCAGGCGTTCCTGCCGTCCGAGATCGGATCGCTCGGCCCGACCGGCCATCTCGGCGGTGTGGATGGCGTGCATGTAGGGCGCGAGCGCGTCGGCGATCTCCTGCGCGCGGGCGACGGTCGCTTCGGTGTAGAGGGCGGGCCGGGAATGCGACAGGTTGAGCGTGCCGAACGTGCCGCCCATGATCTTCATCGGCACGTTGACGCGCGAGCGCAGCGCATGCCTGAAGATGGGCGACGAGGCCGCGCCGGGAAAGGTATAGCGCGGATCGACCATCGCGTCGTCGGTCAGCATGTGCGTGCAGCGCCCCTCGAGCAGGTCGCGGATCGGCGAGGCGTCGGCGCGGGTCCGTTGCCGCGACCAGCTGGTCCGGATGCCGACCTCGAAACTGACGAGCCAGCCCGGCCGCTCGCCGAGGCAGAGATCGGCATGGGTGAAGGGAATGGCGGCGCCGATCTCGCCCGCCACGGCATCGAGCGCCGAGGCCACGTCCGTCCGCTCGGCGAGATGCGCCGAGATGCGGCGAAAGACGCCCCCGTCGAAACCTGTCGGTGACTGCATGTTCCGCTCCTCCCCGGGACGCAGGATGACGCAATCGGCGTACGCTGCAATACCGCGCACCGCATCCTGGATGCGGAAACCCGCAAGAGGCTTGCGCGTCCCTGCCTTTACAGAGGCCATCCGTCCGGGCGACGTTTCGACTCCGTCCATCTCTGGGCGGACAGGGAGGAACGACATGACCAGAAAGATGATGTTGCTCGGCGCGGCGGGATTGGTCGCGGCGACCGGTGCCGCGCAGGCGCAGTCCGACACGTCCGGCATGCGCATTGCGCTGTCCAACAATTACGCCGGCAATTCGTGGCGGCAGGCGATGCTGCAGACATGGCAGGAAACCGCGGAGGAGGCCGTGTCGGAGGGCGTCGTCGCCGCCGCCGACGCCTATACCACCTCGGAGAACCAGGCGACCGAACAGGCCGCGCAGATCCAGAACATGATCCTGCAGGGCTACGACGCGATCGTCGTGAACGCCGCGTCGCCCACCGCGCTCAACGGCGCGATCGCGGAGGCCTGCAACGCCGGCCTGACGGTGGTGAGCTTCGACGGCATCGTGACCGAGCCCTGCGCTTGGCGCATCGCCGTCGATTTCGAGCAGATGGGCCGCGAGCAGGTCGCATACCTCGCAGAGCAGCTGCCCGAGGGCGGCAATCTGCTCGAGATCCGCGGCCTGGCCGGCGTGTTCGTCGACGAGGCGATCAGCGCGGGCGTGCATGACGGCGTAGCGCAGAACGACCAGTTCGAGATCGTGGGCTCCGTCAACGGCGACTGGGCGCAGGACGTGGCCCAGAAGGCCGTCTCCGGCGTGCTCCCGTCGCTGCCCGAGATCGCGGGCGTGGTGACGCAGGGCGGCGACGGCTACGGCGCCGCGCAGGCCTTCGAGGCCGCGGGCCGCGACACGCCGCTCATCATCCTCGGCAACCGTCAGGACGAACTCGAATGGTGGGCCGAGCAGCGCGACGCCAACGGCTACGAGACGCTGTCGCTGTCGATCGCGCCCGGCGTCGCCTCGCTGGCCTTCTGGGTCACGCAGCAGATCCTCGCGGGCGAGGATGTTCCGAAGGATTTGACCGTGCCGTTCCTGACGATCACCCAGGACGACCTTGATCAGGCGCTGGCCGACACGCCCGAAGGGTCGGTCGCCAACGTGTCCTATTCGCGCGAGGACGCGCAGCAGGTCATTTCCGACGCCAGATAGCGTCGTTCGCGGCGGGCGCCCCGGTTGCCCGCCGCACGCACCCCTTTCCAAGGAGCGGCCATGCCCGATCCCGGCATCGCGCCCATCGTCACGCTGACCGACGCCGCGAAACATTTCGGGGCAGTGCGGGCGCTCGACGGGGTCAGCCTCACCATCTCGCCGGGCGAATGCCTGGGCCTCGTCGGCCATAACGGGGCGGGCAAGTCGACGCTCGTCAACGTGGTGAACGGTGGCCTCGCCCCGAGCGGGGGAGAGGTGACGTTCCATGGCGGCACCGACGCGCTGGGGGCCGGCGTGCGCTCGGTGTTCCAGGAGCTGTCGCTCTGCCCCAACCTCACGGCGGCCGAGAACCTCCGCATCGCGCATGGCGGTCTCAAGGGTCCGGGATGGCGGCGACGCGCCCGGGCCGAGATCCGCGAAAGCCTCGACACCGTGTTTCCCGGCCACGGCATAGATCCCGGCGCCGAGGTGGACCGCCTGTCCATCGCCGAGCGGCAGATGGTAGAAATCGCCATCGGCTTCGCCCCGCGCGACACGCCCGCCCGGCTGGTGATCCTCGACGAGCCGACCTCGTCGCTCGATGCGGGGATCGCGGACCAGCTTCTGGATCACATCGCCCGCTTCTGCGCCGGGGGCGGCGCGGTCGTCTTCATCACCCACATGATGGGCGAGATCTTTCGCGTCGCGACCCGGATCATCGTGCTCAAGGACGGGCGGGTCGTTGCGGATCACGGGGCGTCCGACTTCACCCGCACCGGCCTAGTGGACGCGATGGGCCATGTCGCGGCCGAGGATGCGGCAGAGCTTTCCGAGCGGCGGACGGGGGACGAGATCGTCCGCACCGAGGACGGCCTCGCGGCGTGCGAAGGCGAGATCGTGGGTCTTTCGGGCCTTGCCGGCCACGGGCAGGCCGAGGCGCTGGCGCGGCTCTATCTGGGCGAGACCTCCGCCTGGCGGTCGCGGGCCGTGCCCCCGATGGTGTTCGTGGCGGGCGATCGTGGGCGCGACGGGCTGCTGCCGCTCTGGTCGATCCTGCGCAACATGTCGATCTCGATCCTGCGGCAGGGCGCGCGATGGGGCCTCGTCGACCGCGCCGCCGAGGCGAAGATCGGAGACGAGTGGAAACGGCGCATCGGAATCCGCACCGACGACGTGACGAATCCGATCATGTCGCTCTCGGGCGGCAATCAGCAGAAGGTCCTCTTCGCCCGCGCGCTCGCCTCCGAGGCCAGGGTCGTGGTAATGGACGATCCGATGCGCGGCGTCGACGTGGGCACCAAGCAGGACGTCTATGCCATGATCCGCGCCGAGGCGGCTTCGGGCCGCACCTTCCTGTGGTATTCGACCGAGACCGAGGAAGTCTGCCAGTGCGACCGCGTCTTCGTCTATCGCGCCGGCCGGATCAGCGCCGAGTTGACCGGCGCGGACATCACCGAGGAGCGTATCCTCGAAGCGTCGTTCGAGATGCAGGAGGCGTCATGAACGTCATCGCCCGTCACAGGATCATCCTGCCCGTCGTCTCGCTCGCGGTGCTGCTGGCCGCCACGTTCTGGCTCCAGCCGCGCGCCATGAGCTATTTCGGCCTCAACCTGCTCTTCAACCTCGCGGTGCCGATCGCGCTGGCCACCATCGCGCAGATGCTGATCATCATGGTCAATGACATCGACCTGTCGGTCGGCGCCTTCGTCAGTCTCGCGGCCTGCGTCACCGCGACGATCCTCAACGACACGCCCGCCCTCGGAGTGCTGGTGCTGGCGCTGATGGTGGCAGGCTATGCGGCGATGGGGGTCGTGATCCACCGGCTGGAACTGCCGGCGATCGTGGTGACGCTGGGCATGTCGTTCATCTGGGGCGGTCTCGCGCTCTTCGTGCTGCCCTCGCCCGGCGGTACGAGCCCCGGCTGGCTGCGGACGCTCATGACGGTGAAGCCGCCGCTGATCCCGGCGGCGGTGCTGGCCGCGTTGCTGATCGGCGGGATCACGCACCTCATGATCATGCGCTCGGGCCTCGGGACGGTCCTGCGCGGCGTCGGGGGCAATACACGCTCGGTCGCCCGGGCGGGCTGGTCGGTGACCCGGCTCAAGGCTCTGGCCTACGGGCTCGCCGGGTTTTTCGGGGTGCTGTCGGGCATGGCGCTGGTCGGGCTCACGACCTCCGCGGATGCCAATATCGCCCTGCGCTACACGCTCTTGTCGATCGCGGGCGTGATCCTTGGCGGAGGCGAGTTCACCGGCGGCAAGATCAGCCCGGTCGGCGCCGTGATCGGCGCGTTGACCCTGACCCTCGCCGCCTCGTTCCTGAGCTTCCTGCGGCTCTCGCCGGATTGGCAGATCGGGGCGCAGGGCGCGATCCTGATCCTGGTGCTGACCGCCCGGCTTCTCTTCAACCGCAAGGGGGTCGCGGCATGAGCGTGCTGTCGAAGCCGTGGATCTGGGCGTGGCTCGCGGCGCTGGTCACCTTCGCGGCCACGATCGGTCTGACCTCCGGACGGGGTACGGGCGAGCTTGCCTATGCCGCGCTGAGCTTCGGGGCATTCGCGGCGATCGTCGGCATGGGGCAGATGCTGGTCATCACGCTCGGGCCCGGCAACGTGGATCTCTCGATTCCCGCGGTCATGACGCTCTCCGCGACGCTGGCGCTCAAGGCGATGGGGTCCGAGCCGGGCACCGCGCTGATGGGTCTCGGGGTCGCGCTGGCGGTGGGCATCGGGGCGGGCATCGCCAATTACGCGCTGATCTTCCTGCTGCGGTTGCCGCCGATCATCGCGACGCTGGCCGCCTCGCTCGTCTACCAATCGCTGGCCATCTGGTCGAACCGGGGATTGCGGATCCGACCGCCCGAGGGGCTCGCCGATTTCGCGACGGGACGAATGCTCGGCCTGCCGAACGTGGCGTGGGTGGGCCTCGTCATCGCGGTGGTCCTCTGGGCCGTGCTCGAGCGGTCGATCTGGGGGCGGTGGCTGCTCGCATCGGGGCAGAACATGCGCGCGGCGCGACTGGCCGGTATCCCGGTCGAGCTGGTCCGCGCGACCACCTATCTCGTCGTGGCGGCGCTGGCCGGGCTCGCGGGCTACCTGCTGGCGAGCTTCTCGGGTGGGGCCGCGCTCAACATGGGGGCGGAATATCTGCTGACATCGATCGCGGTGGTGGTGATCGGCGGCACCTCGATCGCGGGGGGATATTCCAACGTGCCCGGGGTCTGGGGCGCCGCGCTCTTCATGTTTCTCGTCGTGTCGATGCTCAACAGCTACGGCGCGGGGGCCGGCGTGCGCAGCGTACTGACCGGCGCGATCATCATCGGCATCGTCATCGCAGCCAGCACAAGGAGACTTCGCACATGATCCGCGTCCCCCCGCATCTTCACCCGGTCGATCCCCGCTTCGCGGCGCTCGTCCATCCGACCTCCCGGCTCGAACGGATCGCCGAGGGCTTCACCTGGGCCGAAGGGCCGGTCTGGTTCGGCGATCACCAATGCCTTCTGTTCTCCGACATTCCGTCGCAGCGGATCATGCGCTGGTCCGAAGACGGGCTGAGCGTGTTTCGCGCGCGAAACAATTTCAACAACGGCAACACGCGCGACCGCCAGGGCCGGCTGATCGGCTGTCGTCACGGCACACGCGACGTGGTGCGCACGGAACATGACGGAAGTCTCACCGTGCTGGCCGCGGAATATGGCGGCGCGAAGTTCAATTCCCCGAACGACGTCGTCGTCTCGCGCGACGGGTCGGTCTGGTTCACCGATCCCACCTACGGCATCATTTCGAGCTTCGAGGGGTATCGCAGCGCCCCCGAGCAGTCGGCGCGCAACGTCTATCGTTTGTCGCCCGAGGGCGCGCTCGACGTGGTGGTGTCGGATTTCGTCCAGCCCAACGGGCTCTGCTTCTCGCCCGACGAACGGGTGCTCTACATCGCCGAAAGCGGGGCCAGCCACGACGAAACGGTTCCGCCGGTCATCCGCCGGTTCGACGTGACCGAGACGGGCGGCCTGCGGGGCGGCGAGGTCTTCGCGACGATAGACGACGGATTCCCCGACGGCATGCGCTGCGACGAGGCGGGAAATCTCTGGTCCTCGGCACGGGACGGGGTGCATTGCTTCGCGCCCGACGGCACGCTTCTGGGCAAGATCCTGGTACCGGAATGCGTCGCCAATCTCTGCTTCGGCGGGCCGCGCGGCCACACGTTGTTCATCACCGCGACCACCTCCGTCTATCGCACCTTCGTCGACGTCAAGGGCGCCTGACAGAGGATCCCGCTTGCGGGGTGTTGATTGAGGGTGCTTGACGAAACCGGTTTCGCAAGGCATTAACGCGGTCATGGCCACGAATGTCTCGAAAACCGGCAAGGCGCGGCGGGCGACGATCCAGGATCTCGCGCGGGCGGTGGGCGTGTCGAAAGGCACCGTCTCGCGGGCGTTGAACGGCTACGCCGATATCAGCCCCGAGACGCGCGAGCGGGTGGCCGACGCGGCCCGACGGCTCGATTATGCGCCGCTGGCCTATGCCCAGGCGATCCGCACCGGGCAGTCGCGCGCGCTCGGGCTGGTGTTGCAGATGGAGCAGCACGACGCGCAGCGGCCGTTCCTGGCGGAATTCCTGCGGGGCATCAGCCGGGCGGCCTCCGCGCGCAACTGGACCCTCACGCTCGCCACGGCGGAGGGCGAGGCAGACGGGCTCGAGACCTACAAGCGCCTCATCCGCGAGCGCAAGGCGGACGGCTTCATCCTGCCGCGCACCCAGCGCCGCGATCCGCGGGTCGAGCTTCTGCGCGCCGAGGGGTGCCCCTTCGTTCTGTTCGGGCGCACCGACGATCCCGACGGATGCGCCTGGTTCGACATACGCGGCGGCCGCGCCATGCAGGACGCCGTGGCCCGCCTTCATGCGATGGGCCATCGGCGCATCGCCTTCATCGGGGGCGCGGACGAGACGTATTTCTATGCCAGCAAGCGGCTCGACGGATACCGGGCGGGCCTCGCTGATACCGGCCTGCCCGTCGACGAAGCGCTGATCCTGCGCGGCCGGATGAGCGTGGCGGACGGCGCCGCGGCCCTCGACGCGCTGGTCGCGGGGGATCTCGGCGCCACGGCCGTGATCTGCGCGACCGACGCGCTGGCGATCGGTGCCGTCCGGGCGGCGCGCGCGCGCGGTCTGACGGTCGGTCGCGACCTGTCGGTCATCGGCTATGACGGCTCGCGCGAGGGCCAGACGCTCGATCCGCCGCTCACGACCTACGCCGTGGACCAGACCAATGCGGGCGGACGGCTCGCCGAATTGCTGATCGCACGGATCGGGGGGGCCGCCCCCGAAACCCTGCGCGAGACGGCCGATGCCGTTTTGTGCGCGGGCGGAACGATCGGACCGCCCCCGTCACCAGATACCGAGCAAACCATCCCAGGGAGGGATTCATGAGACCGACCAAACCCCTTTGCCGGACCGTCGCGAGCACGGCGCTTGTCACGATCGTGGCGCTTCCCGCCGCGGCGGACATCCGCCTCTGGACCACCGAGGAGCAGCCCGAGCGCCTGCAGCAGCAACAGCAGCTCGCCGCCGATTTCGAGGAGCAGTCGGGCATCGCCGTCGAGGTCATCCCCGTGACGGAGAGCGAGCTCGGCACCCGCGCGACGGCCGCCTATGCCGCAGGCGATCTGCCCGACGTCATCTATCACACGCTGCAATACGCGCTGCCCTGGGTCGAGGCGGGCATCCTCGATGCCGATGCCGCGACCGAAGTGATCGAGGATCTCGGCCCCGACACCTTCGCGCCCGGCGCGCTCGATTTCGTGCGCACCGAGGGGGGCTGGGCCGCGGTTCCGCTCGATGGCTGGACGCAGATGATCCTCTATCGCAGCGATCTCTTCGAGGAGAACGGGCTCGAGCCGCCGACGACCTTCGCCGCAGTCACCGCCGCCGTCGAGGCCCTGCACAACCCGCCCGAGATGTTCGGCTTCGTCGCCGCGACGAAGGTCGACGAGAGCTTCATGAGCCAGGTGCTGGAGCATATCTTCCTGGCCAACGCGACGAGCCCGATCGGGCCCGACGGCTTCGCGGGGTTCGATGAGGCCAGGACGACCGAGGTCCTGGAATTCTACAAGACGCTGGCCGACGCATCGCCCCCGGGAGAGCTCTACTGGGATCAGGCGCGGACGCTCTATTTCGCGGGCCAGGCCGCGATGGTCGTCTGGTCGCCGTTTATCCTCGACGAGCTCGCGGGCCTGCGCGACAGTTCGCCGCCCACGATCAACGACGATCCGACCTCGACCGAGCTCGCCTCGAAGACGGGGATCGTGACCACCTTTTCGGGGCCCTCCGCCGAGGAGGGCGCGGCTTGGGCCGAGGTCAGCTATCTGGGCATCACCGCCGATGCCGATTTCGACGAGGCGCAGCAATTCGTGCGCTATTCCCTGTCGGACGGCTATACGCGGACGCTCGCCATCGCGCCCGAGGGCAAGTTTCCGGTGCGCCGCGGCACGGCCGAGAACCCCACCGAATTCGTCGAGGCCTGGGCCGAGCTTCCGGTGGGCGTCGATCGCCAGGCGCCGCTCTCAGAGCTCTACGAGCCCGAGATGATCGACGAGATCGTCGCCGGGCTCGATACGGCGCAACGCTGGGGCGTGGCCGAGGGCGAGCTGGCGCTCGCGTCGCGGATCGTCAACAGCCAGATCATCAACCGCGTCGTGCGCCAGTATATCGACGGCGGCATCGACGCGTCGGACGCCGTCGCACAGATGAACGACGAGCTGTCGTCGATCGAGTGAGCCCGGCGCCGGGCGCGGTACGGAGCCGCGCCCGGACGGAACCACGCAAGAAGGATTGCCATGACCCAAGCCGTGCCGCCCAAGGGTGCCGGCCCGCTCGCACGGCGCGAGGCGCGGCTGGCCTGGGGATTGCTGCTGCCCACCATCGCCATCGTCTCGGCCGTGGTGATCGTGCCGCTCCTGTCGATCTTCTGGATCTCGTTCAAGCCGATCGGGCTTGCCGATCTGCGTCCGCCGGCACCGGTGGTGCGCGAAAGCCTGCGCGGCGAGGGCGAGGATCTGCGCCTTCAGTACCGGCTGCGCAACTCCTCGCGCGACGTGGCCGTGACCGGCGTGACGCTGGGCGATACCTTGCCCGAGGGATTGACGGTCCGCGCCGCGGACGACCGGTGCGAGGTCACGGATGCCGAGATCTTCTGCGCGCTCGGTGATCTGGAAGGCGGCGGGCGCGACGAGGTCGAGATCCTGGTCGCGACAGCCGGCGGCGATATCGACGCGCTCGGCGATCTGGCCGAGGCGAGCCCGCCCGCCCTGACCGGGACCGCGCCGAACATCCTGACCAATCTCGACTTCACGCTGGAAAATTTCGCGCGCATCTTCGACGGCGACGAGTTCTGGGGCGTGCTCGGCGTGACGCTCTTCTATACCGTGTTCGGCACGGTGGGCGCGCTGCTCTTCGGGCTCTTCGCAGCATTGCTGCTCGATACGTCGTTCAAGGGGCAGGGCATCCTGCGGGGGCTCTATCTCTTTCCCTACGTGGCGCCGGTAATCGCCGTGGCCTTCACCTGGATCATCCTCTTCGATCCGTTCTCGGGATCGGCCAACGCGCTTTTGCTGCGGATGGGCGTGACCGAGAACGCGATCAACTTCTTCGGCGACCGGCCGCTGGCGCTCATCATGGTGACGGTGTTCGAGATCTGGCGGTATTTCCCGCTCTCGTTCCTGTTCATCCTGGCGCGGATGCAGTCCATCCCCGAGGACATGTACGAGGCGGCGGACATGGACGGCGCGTCGCCGTTCCAGAAATTCTGGTTCCTGTCCCTGCCGCAACTCATGGGCATCCTGTCGGTGCTGTTCCTGCTGCGCTTCATCTGGACGTTCAACAAGTTCGACGACATCTTCCTGCTGACGGGGGGCAATGCGGGGACGCGGACGCTGACCGTCAATGTCTACGAGCAGGCCTTCGCGGTGTCGAATATCGGCGCCGGCGCGGCGGTCGCGGTGGTGATCTTCGGCTGCCTGCTGATCTTCTCGGCGTTCTTCTTCAAGGTCATCAGCCGGGAGGAGGGGCTATGAGGATGTTCCATCACGGACAGGTCACGGGCGCGATCCTGGGCGCGCTCTGGACATTCGTGGTCGCCGTCACGGTGGCCGTCGCGATGTCGTTCCTGTCGGGCGAGGCGTTCCGGCCCTCGGGTCTTTCGTCGCTGATCCTCGGCGCCGCACTCGGGGTCGCGACGCTGTTCGGCACCGGGGCTGCGGCGGCCGCGGCGGTCGTACTGGTCGGGATCGGCATCGTGGGGGTCGGGCCGGTCCGCGGCGGCGACGTCGCCCTCGTCTGGGCCGTCGTCGCGCATGGGGTGCTGGCGCTCGGGGCCGCCACCGGCCTTCGCGTAATGATGCGCGGTCTGCCGACCGGCAGGCTGACCCGGCATGAATTCGAGGCGGCGGTGATCCGGTTCCTCACCGGCTTCGGCTATGTCTTCTTCACGGCCATCGTCGTCATCCCGTTCTACGTGATGGTGATGACGAGTCTGAAGAACCAGCAGCAGCTGGTGCAGAACCCGCTCGATTTCAGCCTCGACCTGTCGCGGGGCTGGGCGATCTTCGACAGCTATGTCGAGCTGATGACCGTGTTCGATTTCGGCTCGTATCTCTGGACGAGTTTCTACGTCTCGGTGCTGACAGTGCTGCTGACGCTCGCCTTCTCGATCCCCGGGGCCTATGCGGTCGCGCGGCTGAGGTTCCGGGGGGCGGCGACGTTCTCGCGGTCGATCCTGCTCATCTACATGGTGCCGATGATCGTTTTGGCGCTGCCGATCTATATCGGATACTCGATGGTCGGCCTGCGCAATTCGGTGCTGGGGATCGTGCTGATCTATCCGGTAACAACCGTTCCCGTGGCCCTCTACATGCTTCAGGGGTATTTCCGCGGCCTGCCGGCGGAGGTGGAGGAAGCGGGCCTGATGGACGGGCTGTCGCGGCTTCAGGTGATCTGGAAGATTACGCTGCCGCTGTCGCTTCCCGCGCTGGCCTCGGTGTCGCTCTACGTCTTCATGATCGCCTGGAACGAGTTCCTGCTGGCCTTCATGCTGCTCGACGATCCGTCGAAATTCACCCTGACGCGCGGCATCGCCTCGCTCAATTCGTCCGAGATCCCGCGCCAGCACCTCATGGCCGGATCGGTCATCGCCACGGTGCCGATCATGGCGATCTTTCTCGGGCTCGAACGCTTCATGACCCGGGGCCTCACCGCGGGCTCGGTGAAAGGATAGCCATGGCAGATCACGATCTCGACGCGGCCGCCCGCGACATCCTGCACGGCAACGATCGCGGCGGATACACGATCCCGACGAGCGGGCTCTATCCGTTCCAGTGGAACTGGGATTCCGCCTTCGCGGCCTGGGGCTTCGCCAGTTTCGACGGGGACCGCGCCTGGACCGAGCTCGAGACGCTGTTCTCGGCGCAATGGGCGACCGGAATGGTACCTCATATCGTCTTTCACAGGCCCGACGACGGCTATTTCCCCGGTCCCGATGTCTGGGCGACGGGGACCGCGCCGCCATCCTCGGGCATCTCCCAGCCGCCCGTGGCGGCAATCATGGCGCGCCTGATCCACGAACGGGCGGGCGGAACCGACCGGCTGCGCGCGCTCTATCCAAAATTGCTGGCCTGGCATCGCTGGTGGCGCCAATCGCGGTGCCCGACGGGCGTGGCCTGCGTTACGCATCCGTGGGAATCGGGGCGCGACAATTGCCCCGACTGGGATCCCGGCATGGCCAATGTCGATACTTCGCAGGTGGGCACCTACCAGCGCCGCGATACCGGGCATGTCGACGCGTCGATGCGACCGGGCAAGCTCGATTACGACCGTTATGTCGCCATGGTCCAGTTCGGCCGTGCCTGCGGCTGGGATCAGGAGGCGATCCTGCGCGAGGGCCCGTTCCTGATGGGCGATCCCGCGATCACCTTCATCCTGATCCGGGCCAACCGCGATCTGGCCGCCATCGCGGATCTGCTGGGCGAGGACGGATCGGAGCCGCTCGCCTGGGCGGATGACCTGGAGGCGGCGCTGCCATGGCTCTGGAACGAGACGCTGCAGGCCTATTGCGCACGCGACCTGCGCAATGGCGCCTTCGCCGAGACGATCTCGTCGGGCGCGGCGCTGGGGCTTCTGGCGGGGGTCGAGAACGCGGCCATGGAGGCCAAGATCGCCGCGATGTGGGACAAGGTGCGGTTCGGCATGCCGTCGAACGATCCCGGCGCGCCCAGTTTCGACGCGCGGCGATACTGGCGCGGGCCGAGCTGGCCGGTGGTCAATGCGCTGATCGCCGTTGGGCTGGCCTCGGCCGGACGCCACGAGGAAGAGAAGCGGCTGCGGCGGGAGACGGCCCAACTGATCCGCGAGGGCGGGTTCTACGAATATTTCGACCCGCTGGACGGCACGCCCTGCGGGGGCGACCGATTTACCTGGACCGCCGCGATCTGGCTGGCCTGGGCCAACCGAGAGGATGCGTGATGGGAGCGATCGAGCTTCGGGAGATAGAGAAATGGTTCGGCGACGTTCAGGTCATCAAGGGCCTGGACCTCGCGATCCGCGACGGCGAATTCGTGGTCTTCGTCGGGCCGTCGGGATGCGGGAAGTCAACGCTGCTGCGGATGATCGGCGGGCTGGAGGAGATCAGCCGCGGCGCGCTCGCCATCGACGGGCGCGACGTGACCAGCGATCCGCCCGCCAAGCGGGGCCTGTCGATGGTGTTCCAGAGCTACGCGCTCTATCCGCACATGTCGGTGCGCGACAATATGGGCTTTTCGCTCAAGACCGCGGGCGCGCCCAAGGCCGAGATCGACGCCAAGGTCGACGAGGCGGCGCGAATCCTCAAGCTCGGCGACTATCTGGAGCGGCGGCCGAAGGACCTGTCGGGCGGGCAGCGCCAGCGCGTGGCCATCGGCCGGTCGATCGTGCGCGACCCGACCGCGTTCCTGTTCGACGAGCCGCTGTCGAACCTCGATGCCGCGCTCAGGGTCGAGATGCGCTACGAGATCGCGCGGCTGCACCGCACGCTCGGCCGGACGATGATCTACGTCACTCACGACCAGGTCGAGGCGATGACGCTGGCCGACCGGATCGTGGTGCTGGAATTCGGGACGATCGCCCAGGTGGGCACCCCCCGCGAGCTCTACGAGGAGCCCGCCAATCTCTTCGTGGCGGAATTCATCGGCTCGCCCGCGATGAACATCCTCGACTGCCGTGGCGAGGGCAACCGGGTTCTGCCCGCGGGCGGGCGCGAGATGCGGCACGCCTGCGCCCGGCCGGCGGTGAAGCTCGGGCTCCGGCCGGAACATCTCGCGCAGGTCGCGGTGGGGGAGGGCATTCTCGACGGAACGGTGGATGTGGTCGAGTATCTCGGCTCTGACAGTTTCATGCTGGTCGAGACGGAAGAGGCCGGCCGGATCACGGTGCGGACGCAAGGCGCCGCGACGGCACGACCGGGGGACCGGATCGGCGTCGCATCGACCGGCGACGTCCATCTTTTCGACGCGGACGGTCTGGCGATAAGGTAGGCTCGGGGGACATGTCCACGGGGCTTGCGCAATCGATCGGAAAAACCGATTGATCGTCGCATGACCTTCGCGCAACTGACCGTCTTTCTCGAAGTCGCCCGGCGCCAGCACGTCACCGGGGCGGCGGATGCGCTCAACATGACGCAATCGGCGGTCAGCGCGGCCATCGCCGCATTGGAAGAGCGGCACGGGCTGAAGCTCTTCGAGCGGGTGGGGCGTCGCATCGCCCTGTCAGCGGCCGGACGCAGGTTTCTGCCCGACGCCGAGCGGCTCGTCGACCAGATGCGCGCGGCCGAGCGGGTCCTGTCGGATCTCGCGGACGGCACCACGGGCGCGGTGTCGATCCATGCCAGCCAGACGGTCGCGAGCTACTGGCTGCCGCCGATCCTCACCCGGCACCGCCGGGATTATCCGGGTGTCGAGATCACGCTCAGCGTCGGCAATACGAGCTCGGTGGCCGAGGCGGTCGAGGGCGGCAAGGCGGATCTCGGCCTGATCGAGGGGGAGATCGCGACCGACGGCCTGATCCGCGAGCCCGTCGCCATCGATCGGCTCTGCGTGGTGGCGGCGTCGGGGCATGAATGGGCTGACGGACGCCCGCTCAGGCCCGCGGATCTCGCGCGGGCGAGCTGGATCCTGCGCGAAAGCGGGTCGGGGACGCGGTCGGCCTTCGAGGCGGATCTTGCGGCGCTCGGCGTCGATCCGTCCGGCCTGCACGTCCTGCTGGAGCTTCCGTCGAACGAGGCCTGCGCCGCGGCGCTGGTGGTCTCCGACGCGCTGACGGCCCTGTCGGAACGGGCGGTGCGGTACCGGATCGCCGAGGGCAGCGTGGCGCGCTTGCCGATCGAACTGCCCGGGCGGGAATTCTCGGTGATCCGCGATCGCAAGCGCGCGCCCACGAGAAGCGTCGCCACGATGCTGACGCTCTTGCGCGAGGCCGAGCGGTCGCAGCTCAGCTGACGAGAAGCACCATCGCGAGGGTCAGTCCGCAGATCAGCAGCCAGCTCAGCGCTGCGAGGAGGGCCGGGCGCAGGCCCCGCCGCATGAGGTCGCCCATGTCGGTTTTGAGGCCCATCCCCGCAAGCGCCACGGCGAGCAGGATCGGAACGCTCATGCGTGAGGCCGCGAGGATCGGGCCGGGAACCGCCCCGGTCGATGCGATCGCCACCATGACGACGAAGCCCACGACGAACCAGGGTATGGGAACGCCGGTCCCCGCGCCCCTTCCCCGGCGCGCCGCGAGCGCCCCCAGCGTCAGCACCACCGGCGCGAGCATCAGCACCCGAACCAGCTTGGCGATGGTGCCGACCTCGCCGGCCTCGGTCCCGCGCTGGAAGGCGGCCGCGGTGACCTGGGCCACCTCGTGGACCGACGCGCCCACCCAGAGGCCGTAGGCATCGGCACTCATGCCGGACGCGGCGCCGGCGATCGGCAGGAGCATCATCGCCAGCGTCCCGAACACCGTGACCGTTGCCACGGCGTAGGCCGCATCCTCCTCGGGGGCGCGCACGACCGTGTTGGCGGCGATGACCGCGGATGCGCCGCAGACCGAGGTGCCGGCCGCAATGAGATCGGTCAGGCCGGCGGGCACCGCCAGCGCGCGCCCCACCCGACGGGTGACGAAGAAGCAGGTGACGAGCGCGACAACCACGATCGCAAGGCCCGAAAGGCCCACCGACGCGACCTGTCCCACAGTCAGTTGCAGACCGAGAAGCACGATGCCCGCCCGCAGGACGACCCTGACCGCGAAATCCGCCCCAGGCCGCACCCAGCCGAGCCGCGGCGGGAGGTTGCCCACCGCGATCCCGATCACCACCGCGAGGATCAGCGGCGAGAGCGGCGACAGGACCGGCAGCCGCGCGGTAAGGAACCCGGCTGCGGCAATCGCGATGCAAAGCAGCAATCCCGGCAGCACATCCGGGATCTTGCCTGGTACGAGTGGTCTGGATTGGGTGCCGGGCATCGAGGCTCCTGTCGTGAAAGGGGGAGCATACACCCGGGCGGCTGATCGAATCCAACGAATGAATATGATTGGTTAGATCGATATGCTTTGTGATGGATCATCGTACCTGGCCGAACGCATTTGGTGCGTTTCAGTCCGGTGCTGCCTGGCGGAAATCTGTCGCGAGGCACAGAATTTCGCGCCGGAGCGGCGGAAAGCCGGGTATCCTTGTCGGCGGAAGGGGGGCGTCATGACCGACGGCAATCTCTGGGCGGGCGATACGCGCGAGACGTGGACCGGTACGCCGCTTGGCCGGGATCTCGACGTGGATCTCGCGGTGATCGGCGGCGGCTTCACGGGGTGCGCCGCTGCGCTGCAGGCCTCGCGGGACGGGGCGCGGGTCGCCCTGCTCGAAGCCGAGAGCATCGCGCATGGCGGGTCGGGCCGCAATGTGGGGCTTGTCAATGCGGGCCTGTGGCTGCCGCCCGACGCGGTGATCGCGCGGCTGGGAGAGCGGCAGGGCGGGCGCCTTCTCGCCGCGCTGGCCGAGGGGCCGGGACAGGTCTTCGTCACGATCGCCCGCGAAGGGATCGATTGCGAGGCCCGGCGCGGCGGAACCCTGCACCTGGCCCATTCCGAAAGCGGGCTCGCCGATCTGCGCGCGCGACTGGCCTCGGTCTCGGGCGTGTACCGGGGCACGGTAATGAGACAGCGCGCTGCGCTGGTCACGCCGCCATCATGTTCCCCGTGGCGGCTTCGGTTT
>CANLEQ010000005.1 GCA_947489705.1 uncultured Paracoccaceae bacterium | reverse complement strand
CATAAGCACGTGCTTAGGGATATCCCTAAGCCTCCATGGTCATGCTCGAGTGTCCGGTCGAAAAGGGGGCCAGTTCACTGTCTCATTACCGTGCCCCGGTACAGGTCGTGTAGTGCTTGAGCACGTCGAGGATGAAGCCCTCTTCGAGGGCCTGCTTCATCGAATGATTGTGGAAGGGGACGTGCCTGACTTTTCCACCCTCGGGGGCCGCCGTGCCGAAAATCTCCAGCGTCTTGTTCTTGGGCGTGGCGGTGAAGGCGAAATAGCTCGCGTTCGGCGGGGTTGTTGCAAAAGTCTGTCCGCAAAGGATTCAGATGGATCCATGCGGTTAGAAGGAGTGTATGAGCAAGCCTGCACCCGCCCGCTTCCGCACGACGAACTGGTCCAGCTACACGGCTTCGCTTCGCATGCGCGGGTCGCTTCTGATCTGGCTGGACAAGGAGATGCCCTGGCTCGCGCCGCATGACGGCCGCCCCGGTCGCCCCGCGTTGTTCTCGGATGCGGCGATCCGGTTCTGTCTGACCATCGAGGTCCTGTTCAAGCTGCCACTCCGGCAAACGACCGGGATGGTTGCCAGCCTCCTGAAGTTGGCGGGCCTGGACTGGGCGGTGCCGGACTACACGACGTTGTGCCGTCGGCAGAAGACACTCGCCGTTCAGATCCCGCATCGGCGCGCCGATGGCCCCCTGAACCTGCTGGTTGACAGCACCGGCATCAAGTTTCTCGGCGATGGAGAGTGGCGAGCACGCAAGCACGGTGTTCAGGGCCGTCGTCAATGGCGCAAGGTGCATCTGGCCATGGATGCCGCCACGTCTGACATCCGCGCCGTGGAATTCACTCCCGGCAGCGATGGTTACAGTCCTATCTTGCCGGAACTGCTCAAACAGATCTACGAGGGCGAAGAGATCGGCTCCGTGACCGCCGATGGCGCGTATGACACGCGCCGCTGCCACGCCGCCATCATCGACCGTCAGGCCACGCCGATCATCCCTATCCGCAAAAACGGTCGGCCGTGGAAAGAGGATTGCCCGGCGGCCATCACCCGAAACGAAACCCTTCGCGCAACCCGGCACTATGGCAGGGCGTTCCGGAAGCGATGGACCGGATACCATGTCCGAAGCCGGATCGAGGCGAAAATGCGGTGCCTCGAGGCCTTCGGCGAGCGCATCGCCGCAAGAGACCCGGACCGCCAAACCGCCGAAATCCAGATCCGCATCGCCCTCATCAACCGTTTCAATGCGCTCGGCACCGCCGAGATCGTCCGCGTGGCATGACGCCGACGGGTAATGGGGCCATCATGCCTCAGGCATGAGTTACGCAACAACGCCAATCGAAGCCAACATAGTTCGGTGTCTGTCCCGCCGTGATTTCGGCTCTCATGGGCAAGCCGGCGGCGTTGACAATGAGGTGGATCTTGGTCGTGAAGCCGCCACGAGAGCGGCCGAGACCATGCTGCGGAGTCCCCCTTTTGCGCCCGCTGCATGATAGTGAGCGCCGACCAGGGTGCTGTCGATCGTCTTGAGCGCGTTCGGCACCGCCCCGCTTTGGTTCAGGGACCCCATAATCTGCTCCCCGAGCCCGGCTAGCGTCCAGCGCCGGAACTGCCGGTATACGCTTGACCACTTGCCGAACTCTTTTGGCAGGTCGCACCCTGGCGAACCTGTGCGCGCAATCCAGAAAGGCCCATCAAGAACGACGCGGTGCTTCGCAGTTTTTCGTCCGTTCGGCGCGCGGACGGCCAGGGTGAGGCGTTGGAAGAACGCCCACTCTTCGTCCGACGTCAAATCTCGTGCCAAGCTGGTCTCCATCGCAGATACGAGCTTGAATCGCGTCCCACACCCCGTGTGAACCGCTTCCGTCAACACGGCCTGGGGAGGTCGTCGTGTGAATCAAGCGCGTCAAGGTGGGCCCCACGTCCCCTCTGGATGGAGGCCGCTCTTTCCACTCTCGGCATGGCGGTGTATCACGCGGATCAAGGAATAAGCGATAAGAAGGGTGTCCAAATGCGGCGCGTCGTTGTCACCGGTCTCGGAATGGTCAGTCCCTTGGCGTCGGGTGTGGAACCCTCGTGGCAGCGGATTCTCTCCGGACAATCCGGCGCCGGCACGATCACCCGGTTCGATGCATCGCATCTTGCGACGGACTACGCCTGCGAGGTCCCGCGCGGCGATGGTTCGGACGACACGTTCGACCCCGATACGTTCATGGATCCCAAGGAACAGCGCAAGGTCGACGATTTCATTCTCTACGGCATGGCAGCCGCGGATATGGCCATCGCGGATGCGGATCTCGCGGATCAGAGCGACGAAGAGAAGTTCAGGATCGGCGTCATGATCGGGTCCGGCATCGGTGGGCTCCAATCGATCGCCGAAACTGCGGTCCTGCTCAAGGAAAGGGGACCGCGGAGAGTTTCACCGTTCTTCATACCGGGAGCGCTGATCAACCTTGTAAGCGGTCAGGTCAGCATTCGGTACGGGTTCAAGGGCCCGAATCATGCGCCGGTGACTGCCTGTTCAACCGGCGCGCATGCCATTGGCGACGCTGCGAGATTGATACAGTGGGGTGACGCGGACGTGATGGTGGCGGGCGGAACGGAAAGCCCCATCTCGGAGATCGGCATTGCAGGGTTCAATGCCTGCAAGGCGTTGTCGACCAAACACCGTGACGACCCGCAAAAAGCTAGCCGACCCTGGGACGCAAATCGTGACGGTTTCGTCATGGGGGAGGGAGCGGGTGTCGTCGTTCTGGAGGATTACGACCGGGCCCGGGCGCGCGGCGCGAAGATCTATGCCGAGATCATCGGGTACGGTTTGTCGGGCGATGCGCATCATATTACCGCGCCGCCGCATGATCACGAGGGCGCGGAGCGCGCGATGCGGGCCGCCGTGGCGCGCGCCGGGATCGACGTGGCCGATATCGACTATGTCAACGCTCATGGCACCAGCACGATGGCGGACACGATCGAGATGGGTGCCGTGCAGCGTCTGTTGGGAGAGGCGGCTGCACGGGCGACGATGTCTTCTACCAAATCGGCGACGGGCCATCTTCTCGGAGCCGCCGGGGCGGTAGAGGCAATCTTCTCGATCCTCGCGATCCGGGATCAGGTTGCGCCCCCGACATTGAATCTCGAAACGGTGCCGGCAGATGCCATGATCGACCTTGCGCCCCTCAAGAAGGTCGAGCGCGAGATCGATGTCGTGCTTTCCAATAGCTTCGGATTCGGGGGCACCAACGCCGCTCTGCTGATGCGCAGGGTCGACGCCTGATGTGGAAGCATGTCGCGTCAAACGCTTTGACGCTCTTGATCGTTGCTTTCGTGGCGCTCGGGGGGCTGATTGCCTGGGCGAAAAGCACTTACGAGGCCGCCGGACCGCTTTCCGAAGCCATCTGTATCCAGGTCGAAAGCGGATCCAACATGCGGCGGGTTTCTCAGGACCTTGCTCAGAAGGGAGCCGTGACGCGGCCGCAATTACTGCGCATGGGCGCGAACTATACCGACCGCACGGACCAGCTCAAGGCGGGCAGCTTCCTCATACCCGAAAGATCTTCGATGCGGGAGATTGTGGCCGTGGTGACCGGCGACGGACAATCGACCTGCGGCACGGAAATCGTCTATCGTATCGGTGTCACCGGCCAGGAACTGCGCGTTCGTGAGCTCGATCCCGCGTTGGGCGAGTTTGACGTCGTCGCCGAGTTCGATCCGATCACCGGCGCGGAACCCGCCGTATACACCGAACTGCGCAATCGACCCGACACGCGGTACAGGGTTTCTGTCGCCGAAGGAGCAACGTCCTGGCATATCGCCGAGGCATTGGGCGCTGCCGATTTCATGGCGGGAGAAATCGCTGAGGTTCCGCCGGAAGGGTTGCTCGCACCGGACAGCTACGAAGTCCAGTCAGGTACGCTAAGAGAGGACCTGCTTGCGAGAATGCGCGATGTACAAGGCGCGCGACTGGCACGCGCATGGGAGGAACGTGCGGATGGCCTTCCCTACGAGACGCCGGAAGAGGCGTTGATCATGGCGTCGATCGTCGAGAAGGAAACGGGTGTGCCGGAGGAACGGCGCCAGGTCGCAAGCGTATTCGTAAATCGCCTCGAAGACGGCATGAGACTTCAGACCGATCCGACGGTGATCTACGGAATCACAAACGGCAGGGGGGTATTGGGCCGCGGTCTTCGGCGTAGCGAACTGCAAACCCCGACGCCCTACAATACCTACGAGATCGACGGTCTGCCTCCGACGCCAATCGCCAATCCCGGTTTAGAGAGCATTAACGCGGCGCTCTCGCCGGATACCACGGATTACCTCTATTTTGTTGCAGATGGTAGCGGTGGACATGCGTTCGCACGAACATTGGCCGAGCATAACGAGAATGTATCCCGATGGCGCGCGATCGAAAACGAGGGTGGCACCTCGAACTAATCTGTTTCCCTAAGTTCGGTTAGATAATGCGGGATTAACTTGCTTAGGCATAATTTTACCTAGGCATAATATCACCAAGTGCCGAAAATGACGAGAAGCGGTAAGGGTTTTAACCTTTGCCGCTTTTCTTTTTTATCGGGGCAAATCGAGTAGGGTATAAATGAAGGATAGTGCCAAAAAGGATGCCTTGCTGGGGAAAAAGCGGGATTCGAAAGATTTGCTCAAGATCGCGGTCGAAAACTGTGAGGATGTGCTGGTCGATCTGCATGACATGAAATCGGCAATTCGATCTTCTGAGAAATTCTCCGAAAGCGAGGCCCGCAGGATCGTTTCGATGGTCTCGAAGACCATTCAAAACATCTACGACGAAAGGAAGCGACTCAATGATCTCGAAAGCAGGCACCAAGAAGCCGGGGCTACCGGCGGAATTGATTACGAAGAAGTGCGCGCTGAGATTTGGAGCAGACTTGATCGCATCCGGGCCGCGAGACTTGCAGGAGAAGTTCCTGAATGAACTAAGCGACGGAGAACTCTTTGCGCTACCGTTTCTTTTTGATTTCTGGGCATACGATCATCAATTACCGCCCGCCGGCAAATGGCGAACCTGGGTGATTTTGGGCGGTCGCGGCGCCGGAAAGACGAGGGCGGGGGCGGAATGGGTAAGATCGGAGGTGGAAGGCGCGCGCCCCCACACACCGGGCCGAGCGAGCCGTGTCGCATTGATCGGCGAAACTTTCGATCAGGTGCGCGATGTCATGATCTTCGGGGATAGCGGGATCATGGCATGTGCCTCGCCCGATCGCCGTCCGTCGTGGCAACCCACCAAGAAGCGGCTCGTCTGGCCGAATGGCGCCCAGGCCCAGGTCTTTTCGGCTCAAGAACCGGAAGCGTTGCGCGGCCCACAGTTCGATCGGGCGTGGGTCGATGAACTCGCCAAGTGGAAGAAGGCGCAGGATGTATGGGACATGCTGCAATTCTGTCTGCGGCTCGGGGACGAACCACGTCAATGCGTGACAACCACGCCGCGCAACGTCGACGTGCTCAAACGCGTGCTGAAGGCAGAGAGTACGGTGATCACGCGGGCAACAACTTTTGACAACCGTGCGCATCTTTCTGCGTCGTTCCTTGAGGAGGCCGTTCAACGCTATGGCCAGACACGGTTGGGTCAACAGGAGCTCGAAGGACAGCTCCTGGAAGACATCGACGGCGCGCTCTGGACGCGCGTCATGCTTGACGAAAACCGGATCGATACCGCGCCGGAACTGCTCCGGGTTGTCGTCGCTGTCGATCCGCCGGTCAGCGGCGGAAAATCTGCAGATACCTGCGGTATCATCGTCGCCGGCGTGACGCAGGATGGCACCGGGGTGGTTCTCGAGGATTGCAGTGTACAGGGTCTTGGACCGAGCGGTTGGGCAAAGGTGGCGATTGCTGCCTACGAGCGCCACCGTGCCGACCGGCTCGTAGCAGAGGTCAACCAGGGGGGGGATCTCGTCGAGAGCGTGATCCGCCAGGTGGACCGTACGGTCAGTTACCGCGGCGTACACGCAAGCCGCGGTAAGTCTGTTCGTGCGGAACCGGTGGCGGCCCTCTACGAGCAGGGCCGCATCAAGCACCTCAACCGCCTTGACGATTTGGAGAAGCAGATGACGCAAATGGCAGTACAGGGCTTCGAGGGATCCGGAAGTCCCGACCGGGTGGACGCGCTGGTCTGGGCGATCACCGATCTGATGCTGAACAAGAGTGGCGCACCGAACCTGCGCAAACTCTAGCGCCGCGGCGAGACCGCGCCGCCGCCAGAGGCCGCGCACCGACGCGGCATACACCACGAGCCGCTTGTCCTGAAACGCGCATGCCGCGCGATCGGGAGAGGTGCGGCTTGCAAGCGGACTTAAAGGAGCAGGGAATGTTCGGATTCACGAAGCGGGCAAAGGACGGGCCTGCGGAGGTCAAGGCGAGTGCGACGGGCGGTATTGCGACGCCCGCAATCGCCTACGGCGCGTCCGGTCGGGTGGCATGGACACCGCGGGATACCGTCTCGTTGATCCGGAACGGATTTCAGGGCAACCCGGTCGGATTTCGAAGCGTCAAGATGATCGCGGAGGCAGCGGCGGCGCTGCCTCTGGCACTCTATGGCCCGGACGGCCGGTTCGATACACACCCGATGCTGACACTCATGCGTCGGCCGAACGGTGCGCAGGGCCGGGCGGAGCTGCTCGAGGCGCTCTTTGGTCAGATCCTGCTGTCGGGCGACGGGTTCATCGAAGCGGTCGGCGATGGCGGGCTTCCCGAAGAATTGCACGTGCTGCGCTCCGACCGCATGTCGGTCGTGCCTGGATCGGATGGCTGGCCGGTGGGATATGAGTATGCCGTCGGCGCGCGCAAGCACAGGTTCCAGGTGGCCGATGGGATCTCTCCGATCTGCCACGTGAAGAGTTTTCATCCGCAAGACGATCACTACGGCCTCTCACCCCTACAAGCGGCGGCGACCGCATTGGACGTCCACAACTCGGCCTCGCGCTGGTCCAAGGCGCTCCTCGACAATGCGGCGCGGCCTTCGGGAGCCATCGTCTATCAGGGCGGCGACGGTCTTTTGTCGCCGGACCAGTACGATCGATTGGTCGCCGAGATGGAAGCGCATCACCAGGGAGCGCGAAACGCCGGGCGGCCGATGCTGCTCGAAGGGGGGCTCGACTGGAAACAGATGGGATTCTCGCCCTCGGATATGGAATTCCAGCAAACGAAGGAAGCCGCATCGCGGGAGATCGCGCTCGCTTTCGGAGTGCCTCCGATGCTTCTGGGGATTCCAGGCGACGCCACCTATGCCAATTACGCCGAGGCGAACCGTGCATTCTATCGCATCACTGTGCTGCCGCTCGCCAATCGCGTGGTCGCGGCGATGAGCCACTGGTTGTCCATCTTCGGCGGCGAGGAGGCGGAACTGCGCGTCGATCTCGACCAGGTGCCGGCTCTGGCGCTCGAGCGAGACGCCCAGTGGCGGCGGATCGCCGAGGCGGACTTTCTCACGGATGCGGAGAAACGCGCAATGCTCGGCTTGGCGAGCGAATGATGAAAAGGGGCGTTTGAAATGGATCTGGAGAGAAAGTTCTACGCGGCCGGGACCGCCCTGACCGTCACGGATGGCAGCGTGATCGAGGGATACGCCTCCGTCTTCGGCAGGCAGGACCAAGGCGGCGATACGGTCGAGGCAGGTGCCTATGCGGCATCTCTTGCCCAGTTGGCCGCACGCAACGCACGCGTCAAGATGCTCTGGCAGCACGATCCCATGCAACCCATCGGCGTTTGGGATGAGGTGCGCGAAGACCAAACCGGCCTCTATGTCCGCGGTCGCATTCTCGACGAAGTCGACCGGGGCAGGGAAGCCCGTGCATTGATACAGGCCGGGGCGATCGACGGCCTGTCGATCGGCTACCGGACCCGCCGTGCGACGAAAGACGACAGGGGCCGCAGGGTCCTGACCGAACTGGAACTTTGGGAGGTCTCGCTCGTGACCTTTCCGATGCTCCCCGATGCGCGGCTGGTCGGGGCCAAGGGTGATGCGCCCGATGCCGATCCGATGCGCGAAATGGCGGCCCTCTTTCGAGCCGCCGCCCAAGAATTGGCGGGCGGCTGAACCCCGGCGACATCACGCAGAAAGGAAATTCATGACCACGACCGAGACCAAATCCCGGGCGGACGGCCGCTCCACGCCGGACGCCACGGCCGAAATGAAGAGCGCGATGACAGATTTCGTCACCGACCTGCGCAGTTTTCAGGCCGCCATCACCAGCAAGATGCAACAACAGGAAGAACGCATGACCATGCTTGATCGCAAGTCGCGGATGGCCAGCCGCCCCGCCCTCGCCACGACCGCCGGCGAAACCGGCGCCCCCCATCAAAAGGCCTTCGAGACCTATGTACGGTCGGGCGACGACGACGCGTTGCGCGGGCTCGACATCGAAAGCAAAGGGCTCAACACCGCCGTGGCCGGCGATGGCGGGTACCTGGTGGACCCTCAAACCAGCGAATCCGTGCGAAACGTGCTGCGCAACACCGCCTCCATTCGACGTATCGCCAATGTCGTCAACGTGGAATCCACCTCGTTCGACGTCCTGATCGACACGACGGATCTTGGCGCCGGTTGGGCGTCGGAAACCGGTTCGGTCATTGAAACGGCAACGCCCCAGATCGACCGCATCACCATTCCCCTCCATGAGCTTTCGGCGCTCCCGAAGGCGTCACAGCGTCTGCTCGACGACGCGGCTTTCGATATCGAGGGCTGGCTTGCTGCGCGTATCGGCGACAAGTTCGCCCGCGCCGAGGCCGCGGCTTTCGTGTCGGGAGACGGAAACGAGAAACCTCGGGGCTTTCTCACCCATCCGACCGTCGAGAACGAGAGCTGGACGTGGCACAACCTCGGCTATGTCGCGACGGGAAAGGACGGTGCGTTCAGTACCGCGGACGCCCTGATCGACCTGGTCTATTCCCTGGGCGCGCAATACCGGGCCAACGGCACCTTCGTGATGAATTCGCGTACTGCCGGATTCGTACGCAAGCTCAAGGATAATGACGGGCGCTTTCTCTGGGCGGATGGCCTTGCGGCCGCCGAGCCGGCCCGCCTTTTGGGGTATCCGGTTCTTATCGCCGAAGACATGCCCGATATCGCGACCGACGCCATGGCGATTGCCTTCGGCGACTTCAACGCCGGCTATACCGTCGCCGAGCGCCCCGACCTGCGCATTCTCCGTGACCCGTTCAGCGCCAAACCGCATGTCCTGTTCTACGCCACCAAGCGGGTAGGCGGAGATGTCAGCGACTTCGCGGCCATCAAGCTTCTCAAGTTCTCGGTCGCCTGAACATAGGCAATCCGCGCCCCGCCCGCGTGCTTTCCCCATTCGGGCGGGGACAATCGGCCAATGACGCGACCTGAAAGGCCAGCGGTTTGAAAAGGCCGCCCGAGGAGACGAGATCATGTATCTTACCGAGCTTACCAAGATTGCGACCGAGGATCTTCCGATCCCCGAGTTTCGCGCCCATCTGCACCTCGGCACCGGATTTTCCGACGATAACGTGCAGGATGCGCTGTTAGAAAGAACGCTGCGCGCCGCCATCGCCCAGGTGGAAGGACTTTGCACCAAGGCGCTTATTGCCCGCGATTTCGTCTGGACGGTACATGCCTGGGGCGATCTGAGCCGGCTGGTCTTGCCACGTGCGCCGTTGCGGCTTGTCGATACGATGACGATCGTCGATCCCGACAATCGTCGACACGTGGTCGATGCCGAGCGCTACAATGTCGATCGGGACGCGCATCGGCCGGGTCTGATCGCCCGCAGTTTTACCTTGCCGCAGATTCCGGTGGGCGGGCATGCGGAGATCGCGTTCCAGGCCGGGTTCGGAAGCACCTGGGATAGCATTCCCGCCGATCTGGGGCTGGCGACGATCATGCTCGCGGCGGCTCAATATGAAGATCGCACCGCCTTGGGCACCATTTCCCCCGGCGTTCAGAACCTGCTCGCGCCGTATCGACCCCGCCGATTGCTGGGGGGGTTCTAGATGGCCGAGCCGAACCTCAATCGCCGCCTCCAACTCGAGGCACCGCGTCGCGATAACGATGCACTTGGCGGGTATTCGCAAACCTGGGTGTCGCTCGGGGAGCTTTGGGGAGACGTGGATCCAAGTGCGGGGCGTGCCGCATCCGGCCTCGACGTCAGCCTCAGTCTGGTGCGGTTTCGCATCACAGTGCGCGCCGCTCCCCAAGGTGCGCCGTCCCGGCCCAAATCGGGTCAGCGATTTCGCGACGGCGCGCGGATCTTTCAGATCCAGGCCGTGACGGAAGGGCGTGCGGGTCCGAAATATCTCGATTGCTATGCGGAAGAGGAATTGGCTCAGTGACCTATGCCGTCGCCGCCCCACTTCAGAGTGCCGTCTATCTGAGATTGACGTCCGACGCTGGCCTGCGAGCCGTCATCGGTGATGCCGTCTACGATTCCGTGCCGCCCGGTACCCTGCCGAAAATCTACGTCACCTTGGGCGAAGAGATTGTCCGGGATCGCTCCGACAAGGATACCGGCGGCGCATGGCATGATTTCGTCGTTTCCGTGATTTCCGATCAGCCCGGATTCCAGACAGCGAAACGGGCCGCGGCCGCAATTTCAGATGCGTTGCTGGGGGACAGGCTGACGCTGGAGCGCGGTACGCTGGTTGGATTGTGGTTTCAGCGTGCCCAGGCGCGGCGCGCCGGTACGGGTGATCAAAGACGCATCGATCTGCGTTTCCGTGCGCAGATCTCCGATACAAATTCTCGACAGGAGTGACCAAGATGGCGGCCCAGAACGGCAAGGATCTTCTAGTAAAGCTCGATCTCGACGGATCGGGACAGTTCGAAACGATCGCAGGGCTCAGGGCCACGCGTTTTTCACTCAACGCGGAGCAGGTGGACGTCACCAGTCTCGACAGCGAAGGCGGCTGGCGAGAATTGCTCTCGGGAGCGGGTGTCAAATCGGCGTCCATCACCGGATCGGGAATCTTCAAGGACGCCGAAACCGACGAGCGGGCACGCGAGATCTTCTTCGCCGGGGAAACCCCCCGCTTTCAGGTCATCGTGCCGGATTTCGGTATCATGGAGGGCCCGTTCCAGATCGCATCGGTCGAATATGCGGGGAACCATAACGGCGAGGCGACATACGAGATGTCCCTCTCCTCGGCGGGTGCATTGAACTTCACGGCGCTCTGATGGCCAATCCGTATGCAGGAGAAGTGGCCCTCACCATCGATGGCGAACGCCGGGTCGCGAAGCTCACGCTCGGAGCCCTTGCGGAGCTTGAGGCACGGATGGGCGAGGATACGCTGCTGTCGCTGGTGGAACGGTTCGAGCAAGGGCGGTTTTCCAGTCGCGACACGCTTCATCTGGTCGTTGCAGGGCTGCGCGGCGGCGGATGGCGGGGCGATATCGGGGAGCTCTTGACCGCGGAGATAGCGGGCGGCCCGATCGAGGCCGCGCGCGTCGCGGGCCAACTTCTTGCCCGGGCCTTCGCAAGTCCGGGCGCTTGAGCCATGAGCCCGACATTCGACTGGCTTGGTCTCATGCGCGCCGGGATCACCGGCCTGGGGCTGCGCCCGGCAGAATTCTGGGCGCTGACGCCGGCCGAACTCGCACTGATGTTGGGCTATGGCGCCGGCGGCTCCTCCCTCGGACGAGAACGGTTGCTTGAGCTCACGGCGGCCTTTCCGGACACAAAGGATACGTGATGGACGATTTCGACTTGGACAGGCTCGATTCCGATCTGCAATCCGTCGAGCAGACGATGGGCTCGACCCGTGCCGTCCTTGATGCGTTCGATAACGAAGTGCGGGCGATGGGGTCTACGGTTGCCGATACCGGTCGCGAAGTCAGCGCATTGTCGCGAGGTATCTCGCACGGATTGAAGAAGAGCTTCGAAGGTTTGATCTTCGATGGCGACAAACTCAGCGATGCCTTGAAAGGCGTCGCGCAATCGATGGTCGATGCGACTTACAAGGCGGCAGTCAAACCTGTCGCCAGCCACTTTGGCGGCCTCATTACCTCCGGTATGCAGAACGCGCTGGGTGGCCTTAGCCCCTTTGCTGACGGGAGCGCATTCAGTCAGGGGCGCGTCATGCCGTTCGCCAACGGCGGCGTGGTCTCTCGGGCGACGCCGTTCCCCATGCGCAGCGGAACGGGTTTGATGGGCGAAGCCGGCCCCGAGGCGATCATGCCCCTCAAGCGGGGAGCCGATGGGCGCCTGGGTGTCGAGGGAGCAATGGGAAGCGGGCGTCCCGTGCAGGTTACCATGAATATCACAACTCCCGATGTCGAGGGATTCCGCCGATCACAAAGCCAGGTCGCCGCGCAGATGAGCCGTGCCCTCGCGCGAGGCCAGCGCAACCGCTGAGCGTTGCGTCACGCGGCGTCCGAGCGGTCGCCGGGCCAATGAATTGCGCACACACGGGCGCCAGAATGGCCGCATGTGACGCCCGCGCCGCTGCATTCGATCAAAGAAGGATGACCCATGTCGTTTCACGAGGTGAGATTTCCAACCAAACTGAGTTTCGGCGCGATGGGTGGCCCCGAACGTCGCACCGAGATCGTGACGCTTGCCAATGGATTCGAAGAACGCAACACGCCGTGGGCCCATTCCCGCCGCAGGTTCGATGCGGGAATGGGGCTCCGGTCGCTCGACGACATCGAGGCGGTGGTTGCATTCTTCGAAGCGCGCCGCGGGCCGCTGCACGGCTTTCGCTGGAAAGACTGGTCGGATTTCCGCTCGTGCTCGCCGTCTGACCAGATCCATCATACCGACCAGCGCCTTGCCGTCTCGGATGGCGAAGGCCGGGTGTTCCAGCTGACCAAGACATATGGCGAGGGCGACACAGCGTATGTTCGTCCCGTGGCGAAACCCGTTCTCGGGACCGTAAGAATTGGCCTTGGTGGGCGCTTGCTGGACGGAGAGGACGGTGTCGCAATCGATTACGCGACAGGCCGGATAACCTTCGGCGCCGCACCATCCGCCGGTCTTGAGGTGACGGCAGGTTTCGAGTTCGACGTGCCGGTCCGGTTCGACACCGATCGCATCACCACGTCCGTCGCGACCTTCGAAGCCGGTGAAATTCCGGACATTCCGGTGGTCGAGGTGCGTATCTGATGCCGATAGATTCCGTATTGTTCGCCCATTTGCGCAAAGGGGCAACGAATGTCTGCCGTTGCTGGCGGGTGACGCGTACCGACGGTCGTATTCTGGGGTTCACCGATCATGACATGAACCTGGCCTTCGACGGCACGGAGTTTCGCGCCAATGACGGGCTTTCTGCACGCAACATCGAACAGACAACCGGACTTGCTGTCGACAATTCAGAGGCGATGGGTGTGCTCAGCACCGCAGGCGTCACGGAAGAGGACATTGCCACTGGCCGCTATGACGGCGCGAAAGTCGAAGCGTGGCTCGTCAACTGGGCCGATACCTCCGAGCGTCACCTTCTGTTCGCAGGAGAGATTGGAGAAATCCAGCGTGCGGGAGGGGCTTTCAAGGCGGAGTTGCGGGGTCTGACGGAGGCCCTGAACCAGACCCAGGGTCGTACCTATCAAAAGCCCTGTGCCGCAATTCTGGGGGATGCATCGTGTCGCGTGGATCTCGCCGACGCTTCATATTCCGCGGAGCGGGACATCGTCGCGGTAGAAAACGGCCATTTCGTCGATCTGGGACCCTTGAGCGACTACCGGCCCAGATGGTTCGAACGCGGGCGTTTGGTGGTGTTGTCCGGGCCGTCCGCAGGGGATGTCCGATTGATCAAGAATGACACCGCTGCAAACGGCGGCCGGCGTCTTGAGCTTTGGGAAGCACTGCGAGGAACCGCCATCGCCGGCAACCGCGTCAGGATCGAAGCAGGTTGCGACAAGAAGGCGAGCACCTGTCGCGCGAAGTTTGCGAACATCGCCAACTTCCAGGGGTTCCCCCATCTCCCCGGCGAAGATTTCCTCATGGCCTACCCCGTCCGCGGAGAGGAGGGCGGCAGCATGACCGGCACGACCACGGATGGCTTCGAGGACGATGCGGGCGGGACGACATGAGCGTGGTTGTTGATGTCGCCCGAACCTGGATCGGGACGCCCTACGTGCACCAGGCCAGTGTCCGCGGCGCCGGGGCCGATTGCCTCGGTCTCGTACGTGGCGTCTGGCGCACGCTTGTGGGCTCGGAACCGCTCGATCTGCCTCCCTACACTGCCGACTGGTCCGAGCCTCAGGGTGACGAAGTCATGTGGCGCGAAGCGCAGCGGCATCTTCGTCAGGTGCCCGACGGAAGCTTTCTGCCCGGACAGGTCTTGCTGATGCGGATGCGAGAGGGCGCGATCGCCAAGCATCTGGGGATCGTCTCCCGAGGAGGCGCCGAACCCCGTTTCATCCACGCCTACAGCGGTCATGGGGTCGTGGAATCTCCTCTGTCGCGACCGTGGCAGCGCCGCGTCGTGGCGCAATTCGAATTTCCGGCGAAAGGTCACTAGATGGCGACGATCATACTGGCCGCCGCAGGCGCCGCTGCGGGCGCATCGGTCGGCGGCGGCGTTCTTGGATTGAGTTCCGTGGTCATCGGTCGCGCCGTGGGCGCGACCCTCGGGCGGGTCATCGACCAGTCGCTCATGGGGGCGGGCAGCGACCCGGTCGAGGCCGGTCGGGTTGACCGCTTCCGTCTGACGAGCGCGGGTGAAGGTACGCCCATCACACAAGTTCACGGGCGGATGCGCGTGGGCGCGCAGGTGATCTGGGCCTCGAAGTTCCGCGAACGCGTCGACACGCATGGCGGCGGCGGCAAGGGCGCGCCATCGCAGCCCGAAGTGCGGCAGTACAGCTATTCGATCTCGGTCGCGCTCGGTCTTTGCGAAGGCGTGATCGGACGCGTCGGGCGCATTTGGGCGGATGGACGGGAAATCGACCCTACGACCCTCGATCTCAGGATCTATGACGGCAGCGCGGATCAGCAGCCAGACCCCCTCATCGAGGCGATCGAAGGTCAGGGCAGCGTACCGGCGTATCGTGGACTTGCCTACGTGGTGATCGAGGACATGGACCTGTCGCCCTACGGCAGCCGCCTGCCGCAATTCACGTTCGAAGTCATTCGCCCGCAACAGGAGCGCGATGGTGACGACCTCACCGATATGAGCCGTCAGGTTCAGGCGGTGGCGATGATGCCCGGCACCGGTGAATACACGCTCGCCACGACGCCCGTGACGATGAAAGGGGGCTTCGGCGAAGCTGAGTACATCAATGTCAATACGCCCCTCGGAAAGACCGACTTCGCGGTATCTCTGGATGCGCTCAAGGGGGAATTGCCGCGCTGTGGATCCAGCTCGCTCATCGTCTCGTGGTTCGGAGACGACCTTCGCTGCGATGCCTGCCTGATCAAGCCGAAGGTCGAACAGAAAGACCAAGACGGGGTCGAGATGGCTTGGCGGGCCGGCGGAATAGGGCGCGACGTGGCCGGCGAAGTGCCGCGGAAGGACGGGGCGGTCGTCTATGGCGGAACGCCGGCCGACGGATCGGTGATCGAGGCGATCCACGCCCTGAGGGCGGCGGGCCAAGCCGTGATGTTCTATCCCTTCATCCTGATGGAGCAGCTGGAGGGCAACGGTCTCCCCGATCCCTATGGGGACGCTCCCGAGCAGCCTGCCTTGCCATGGCGTGGACGCATAACGCTGCCACGGGCGCCCGGGCTCGCGCAAGGTCAGGATGGCACCCGCGCGGCCGACGAGGCGATCGCGGAATTCTTCGGAAAGGCCGAGGCACAAGATTTTCGGCTGCACCCGGGGAAAGGAGATAACGGCAATCGCTTCGGTGTCATAAGCTATACCGGAGCCGAAGACTGGCGTTACCGCCGCTTCATTCTTCATTATGCCCATCTTTGCGCCCTGGCGGGCGGCGTCGATGCGTTCTGCATCGGCTCCGAAATGCGTGGTGTCACCGCGATCCGCGGCGAGAACGGCTACCCCGCGGTGGAGGAGTTGATCCGGCTCGCGGCAGATGTGAGAGCGATCCTCGGTCCGTCGACGAAGATCAGCTATGCGGCGGACTGGACCGAATATTTCGGGCATCAACCGCAGGACGGGTCAGGCGATATAAACTACCATCTCGACCCGCTATGGGCCGATGAGAACATCGATTTCGTTGGCATCGACAATTACATGCCGCTGTCGGATTGGCGCGGAACCGACGACGAAGCGGATGCCGGGCACGGCTCCATCTATGATCTCGACTATCTCAAGGGAAACATTCTGGGCGGCGAGGGGTACGACTGGTACTATGCCAATCAGGCCGATGCCTTGGCGCAGCGCCGAACGCCCATCACCGACGGCGCTCATGATGAGCCTTGGGTCTATCGTTACAAGGATCTTGCGAATTGGTGGGCGAAGCCACACCACGAGCGTCGAGGCGGAGAACGTCGGGCCGAGCCGACCGCATGGATTCCGGCGAGCAAGCCGATCTGGTTCACGGAACTCGGCTGCGCGGCAATCGACAAGGGCACCAATCAGCCCAACAAGTTCCTCGACCCGAAATCCTCGGAATCCGCGATCCCGAATTATTCAAACGGACGCCGGGACGATTTCATCCAGCTGCAATATCTGCGCGCGATGCACGAGTTCTGGGCGGATCCTGAAGTGAACCCGGCATCGCCGCATTACGGTGGTCCGATGGTCGACATGTCACGCGCGCATGTCTGGGCCTGGGACGCGCGCCCATACCCTTATTTTCCCGGAAACGCGGATCTCTGGAACGATGCGGCGAACTACACGCGGGGGCACTGGATCACCGGCCGTTCGAGCAATCGCGCGCTCGCGTCGGTCGTACGCGAGATCTGTGCCCGCTCGGAGGTCACCGCGATCGATGTGGCGAGGCTGAATGGGGTCCTCAGAGGATACCAGATCAGCGAGCTCGGCGATGCCCGGAAGGCGTTGCAGCCTCTGATGCTCGCCTTCGGCTTCGATGCGATCGAACGCGACGGGAAGCTGATCTTCCAATCGCGCGACGGACGCGCCAGCGCTGCGATCGATCCGCAACGCGTTGCGGTCCACGACGATCTCGACGGCGACATCGTATCGGTCAGGAGCCCCGAGGCCGAGCGAGTAGGGCGTCTCAAGCTCAATTTCGTCGGTGCCGATAATGACTTCGAGACCCAGTCCGCCGAAGCGATCTTTCCGGACGAGCGCAGCGTCGGCGTTTCCCAATCCGAGCTTCCGATATTGCTGTCGTCCGGCGAGGCTCACGCGATCGCCGAGAGGTGGCTCGCGGAATCCCGCGTGGCGCGTGACAGGTTGCGCTTTGCGTTGCCGCCCTCGATGTTGGCGCTCGGAGCCGGTGACGTGGTGCAATTGCACGACGGGCACTACCGCATCGACCATGTTGAACGCGGTGATGCGCAACTCGTCGATGCCGTGCGGATCGAGCACAATGTCTACAACCCGAGCGAGGCGGTCGAAACGCCGGTACGGGTCAAACGCTATCGCGCGCCGACTGCACCGGAGGCGCTCTTCATGGACCTCCCGATCCTGTGGCCCGATGGCGTTCCGCACGCTCCCTACGTAGCCGCGGTGCAGCGACCATGGCGCGGCCCCGTGAATGTCTATTCCGCTCCCGAAGATTCCGGTTACAGGTTCAACACTGCGATACAGGGCCCTTCCGTCGTCGGCGTGACCGAAACGGATCTGGCGCGGGCATCGCCCGACCGCCCCGATCGCGCAGGTCCCCTGCGTGTCAGGCTCGTGCGCGGCGATCTGCAGAGCATATCCGAAGCCGCGCTTCTCTCCGGGGCCAACGCGATGGCGATCGGATCGGGCGAGGACGACATTTGGGAGGTCTTCCAGTTCCGTGATGCGAGGCTCGTTGGGCCGCGCACCTATGAACTGGGTTATCGCCTTCGCGGGCAACTCGGGACAGACGGCATCGCGCCCTCCGTCTGGCCGGCGGGATCCCGTGTCGTCCTCCTTGGCGACAACCTGCGTCAACTTGACCTTGCGATGAGCGAGCGCGGTTTGGAGAAGTTCTATCGCGTCGGCCCCGCCACCAAGCCTTTGTCGGACCCGAGCTACAAGCTCCACGTGCGAAAATTCGATGCCGCCGGATTGCGCCCCTATGCGCCGGTCCATCTTCGGGAGCGGATGGTACCCGACGGGATCGAGATCAGCTGGATCCGGCGGACGCGGATCGACGGCGACAGTTGGGGCGGCTTCGATGTTCCCCTGGGAGAGGACGGCGAAAGCTACACCCTGACGATCGTGAAAGACGGACGTATCCGCCGCACCGAAATGGTCGACGCGCCAAGCTGGATCTATCGCGACGAAGCGAGAAACCGCGACGGCGTCGAGCGACCCTTCGCCGTGGAAGTCGCGCAAAACTCGATCAGTGTCGGTGCGGGCCCGTTCCGAAGGATCACTGTAACCTGAGCCCGTCTGAGAGCGATCGGCCGTTCCCCCCGGCGACCTTTCACCGTCCCTCGATGGCGATCTGATAGCTCGTACGCGCGCCGGTCGGAGGCGGCGGGAAGGGGGCCGCGCGGCGGATCAGTTGCACGGCGGCATTGTCGAGGGCACCCGACCCTGAGCTTCGGGCAAGGCTTACTCCGGCAAGACCGCCGTTGCTGGCAATGCGAAAGGTGACGACCGCCGTCCCCCTGTTTCCCGAACGTGGGCGCGGCACGCGCGAGAGCTGCTGCATCACCGCTCCGCCGTAATTCGATGCCGCGGAATTGCCCGCCGCCGCGTTCCGACCGGCGCCCTGGCGGGCTTGCGCCGGTGCTGCTTCGCGGCTTCCGGTGTCCGACCCGGCGCGTGCACTACGCTCCTTGTTGTCGCCGCGGCTCGTCTGTAGCGGTGGCTCTTCGATCCGTTCTGCACGTTGGGTCGGCGGTGGATCCGGTTGGCGGTTGCGCCGCTCGAACTCGGTCGTTCGGCCTGCCGGACGTGGCGAGGTCAGGACGCGTCCGGGGTCCTCCGTCATCGACGTTATCGTCTCAAGCTCTGGCGATGGCGACGCACTCGCGTCGGGCGCGACCGCCTCGGCGGTGGACAGCGGCGAAGCCTGAGCCGCTTCCGCACCGAGCGGTTCCTCGGGTGTCACAGCGGCGATCGGGGCGGTGGGCCGCGCGGCTTCGGGAGCGGTGACGGTGTTGGGAGGGACGTCTGCGGCCTGGGGAACGGTCGAAGCCGCTCTTTCCGTCGTCTGAGGCGAGGGCGCACGGGCGGTGTCTGCTTGCGGCCTTGTCTCGTGGGCCAAGTCTGGATCGGGTTTGCGCGCGGTCTCGGCCGGTTGCGACGGCTCCACCGCGTCCGGCGTCGTCGGGACGGTTTCATCCGGGGGGGTGGGGGAGAGCGGCTCGACAGCTTCGGTGACCGTTTCGGCCGTCATCGTACCGACCGCCATATTTGCAAAGCTGCTTCCGAGGCTTGCCTGAACGGCGCTGCCGCCCCCCTTCGTCTCCACGGGTTCGGCCGCACTCAGGAGCGTCGTGGCCATCGCGGCGTGAAGGGCGATGGATGCCGCCCCGGCCAGAAATTTCGCGGCACCGGCACTCATTCCAACACTCGCTCTGTAACGATCAGCACGCTTTGCGCCCCCGCCGCGCGCAGTTCCCGCCCAAGCTCGACCAACCTGCGCGCATCGAGCCCGCGATCCGGCAAGATCCGCACGTCCCCCGAGGCACGGTCCGGCGCCCCGGCAAGATAGGCCTCGGCCGAGGCGACCTCTTCCCCGTGGTAGCTCAGCCGGCCGTCACCATGCACGACGAGCGCATCGGGCGGCGCGCGGCCTTCGAGTTCCGACGTGTCGACAAGCTCCAGGCCGGAATCCAGAGGACGGGCAAGCGTTCCGGCAACCATGAAGAAGATCAGCATCAGAAACACGATGTTGATGAGCGCGATCGTCGGTTCGCGACGTTGGGAGGTGCGACGCTGTCTCATCCGCCCGACCCCAGAACCGTGGGCGCGAAACCGGGGACGCCGCGCAGCACCACCAGCAGATCGGCGAGCCGCTGTGCTGTCACGCCGTCACCCAGCGACACGAGAAGCGGGGCGGGCGTTTCGATATTTCCGGCCTGTCCGCGCAATGCCGGCGCGAGGCGGTCCAGCGAAAGGGCCTCGCCATTCAGAGTGAGCCGCTCGGGTCGCAACTGAAGGAAGAGCGGTCGCGTCTCGCCGGGCGCGCCGCCGGCCGTGGCCGACGAAAGCTCGATCTCGGCGAACCGCGAAAAGGTCGATGACAGCATGAAGAAGAGCAGCAGAAGGAAGATGACATCGATGAGCGACGTCATGGAAAGCCGGTTCCGTCTGCGCGCCGCCCTACGCATGGACCGACGAAAGACCGCTCGAGGATCGGGCGGCCGATGGCGCGTCCAGTCGCCCGAAGGGCGCCCGCGCAGTCGAGATCGCCCGTTCGGCAAGCACGCGTTCGGCTTCCATCCGTCCCTCGAACCACGTGAGGACGAGTGCCGTCGGCATCGCGACGGCGAGCCCCGCGGCCGTTGTCAGCAATGCCACCCAGATGCCCCCGGCGAGGATCGACGGATCGACCTGGCTGCCGGCATCCTGCAAGGACTGAAACGCGTCGATCATGCCGAGTACGGTTCCGAAAAGCCCCAGAAGCGGCGCGAGCTGCGCCACCGCATCGAGAAACCTCAATCCCCGTTCCAGCCGGGCAAACCGCGTCTCGGCCTCGGCTTCGAGGCGCGTATCGGCCGCCCGGTCGTCGGGAGCGTCGAACGCCATGGCGATGACGGGCGCGAGATAGCTTTTCGAGGTTTTCAGCTCGCGCCGCGCAAGCGCCCGGTCGCCCGCATCCCAGGCCGCCACGGCACGCCGGAGCGCCGAATGGCGTCCGACACCGCTCGACCAGAACTGCCAGAACTTGTACAATATGACCGACAGCGTCACCACCGAGATGGCGATCAGAAGCAGGACGACCGGGCCCCCCAGGGCCGCGACGGACGCGAATTGTTCGGTGAGAGCGTTCATCCGATCAGCTCCACTTTCGTGCGGGTCGACAATTGCAGGCCATCCATGCAGGCGCCGTCCGCCAGCGTCGGGGCCTCGCAGGTGCTCGCCCCGTTGATGAGGACCCGGCCGATGCCGTCGCATTCGAGGTCCGGCATGGTGAATTGGCGCACGCGCGGACGCGCAGGCGGCAGCGATCCGAAATCGAAGAGCGTCAGGCGATCCACCTGACCGTCGGCGTCGAAGATCACCGTCTCGAAAACCAGTTGATCGACCGGCCCGTCATAGCCGTTGACCACCACGAACGACAGCGTGCAACCGGTCTCGGCCGGCGCGGCCCCGTTGAGCTCGACCGCCAGTCCCGGAGCCACGTCCGCCTCCTGTGCGTGCGCCCCGTGCATCGGGAGGGCGAGGGCTGCGATCGCGCCCAGGGCGGAAAGACGTTTCATGGAAGAACCTCCGGGCAGGACTGAGACACGCGCCGAATGCTTGACGCTTTTACTCGGCATTACGATCCGGAATACCGGATTGCAAGCCTCCACGCGTCGCGAATCTTCGCATCGCCGGCAAATGCCGGACGCCGCGCGGATCGCGGGGTGGCCGCCAGCGCCATGTACCCACCGCACATTCGCGATCGGGTACGACGGGGCAATGACGTTGCGTCAGGACATATCCGCCCGCGTTCCGCCGACCTGGCTGGAATGGCGCCGGACGAGCCCGAGGATGCGCTCCGTCGCCGGGCTCGGCGCGTCGCCGTAGCGGCTGACGATGCCGAAATTCGACACCGACATGTCCCGCGCCACGGGCAGGGTGGCGAGACGATCGCGCAAGGCCGCCCGTGCGACGAAAAACTCGGCGACTGCACGGGCGACAGGCGCGATGGCATTCGTCTCGTTGATGAGGGCGAGGGTGAAGAGGGTCGAGGAGGTGCCGAGAACGTGCTCCGGCATCGGCAATCCCCGTTGCCGCAGATAGGCCTCGGTCGTGCGGCGCAGCAATCCTCCGGGCGGCTGCATCACCCAGTCGAACGACAGGCAATCGGCAAGCGCGAGATCGACCTTCCAGATCAGCGGATGATCGGCGCGCACCAGCAAACCGACGGGTTCCGTGGCGATCACGCTGAACGAGAAGGCCTGCGCCTCGCCACCCTCGATCACCCGTCCGATATAGAAGTCGATATCGTCCGCGATCAGCGCCTCGGCGAGGCGGTCCGAGGTCTCGATCCTTATCGTGATCTCGATATCGGGAAACCGGTGCCGGGCCTCGCGGATCGCTGGCAGCAGGATCTCAAGCGAGGGGCCCGTCACCGATCCGATGCGTACGTGCCCCCTCTCGCCGCCGCGGATCTGCGCGATGCGCTGATGCGCACGGTCGAGGTCGCGCAGCATTTCCGTCGCCTGCGCCGCGAGGATGCGCCCGGCCTCGGTCAGCTCGATACCGCGCGGATGCCGCGTATAAAGCGGTGTGCCCACCATCGTGTCGAGTTGCGCAAGCAACCGCGACGCGGCGGGCTGCGTCATGCCGACATGCTGTGCCGCCACGGCGATCTTGCCGAATTCCCTCAGCGACGCGAGCAGGCGCAATTGCGAGAATTTCAGGCCCCGGCGGACGAGGTCGTCGGTCGAGAGGGAATCGGGCATGGCGTTCGAGGTATCTCAGGATTGGTATATCGGACAACAGAATTAGAATTTGATTGATAACCCGCGAGGGCGCAAGGGTTTCCGCGGTCGGATCCAATCGGCCGAAGGGAGGAATACGGGGCCGCGTCGGCCACGTATCCGATGGGAGGACAACATGAATTTCACGCGACGCGCCCTCGGCGCGACAGCTCTGGCCGCCTTGCTCGCGGCACCCGCCTATGCCCAGGACAAGGGAACGGTGGGCATCGCCATGCCGACGAAATCCTCGGCCCGCTGGATCGCCGATGGCGATAACATGGTGAAACAGTTCCAGGAGGCGGGCTACGCCACGGATCTGCAATATGCCGAGGACGACATCCCCAACCAGCTCGCCCAGATCGAGAACATGATCACCAAGGGCGTCGACGCGCTGGTGATCGCGGCGATCGACGGCACGACGCTCACCAACGCGCTGGCCAATGCCGCCGCGATGGACATTCCCGTCGTGGCCTATGACCGGCTGATCCGCGATACCGGCGACGTCAGCTATTATGCGACCTTCGACAATTTCCAGGTCGGCGTGCAGCAGGCCGAGACCCTGGTCTCGGGGCTCGAAGAGCGGTTCCCCGACGTTGAGCCCTGGAATGTCGAGCTCTTCGGCGGCAGCCCCGACGACAACAACGCGTATTTCTTCTACGACGGCGCGATGTCGGTACTGCAACCGCTGATCGACGACGGCTCCATCGAGATCGTCTCGGGCCAGATGGGCATGGACACGGTCGGCACGCTGCGCTGGGACGGCTCGGTCGCGCAGGCGCGAATGGACAACCTTCTGTCCGCGAACTACACCGACACGACGATCCACGGCGTGCTTTCGCCCTATGACGGGTTGTCGATCGGGATCCTGTCGTCGCTCAAGGGCGTCGGCTACGGCTCGGGCGACATGCAGATGCCGATCGTCACCGGGCAGGATGCCGAGGTCCAGTCCATCAAGTCGATCCTGAACGACCAGCAATATTCGACGATCTTCAAGGATACGCGCGAGCTGGCCGGCGTCACCGTGGGCATGGTCGACGCGCTCCTGCAAGGCGGGGAGCCCGAGATCAACGATACCGAGACATACGACAACGGCGTCAAGGTGGTCCCGTCCTACCTGCTCGAGCCCGTGAAGGTGACCCAGGACAACTGGGAAGACGTGCTGATCGGCTCCGGCTACTATACGCGCGATCAGATCGAGTGATCCATGCCGCCGTCGCGGGGCATACCCGCGGTGGCGCCAGCCTCCGGCACCGGCCGGGGGCATACTCTGGACGCAGGAGGATCGACGGATGGCGACCATCCTCGAGATGCGCGGCATCACCAAGGAATTTCCCGGCGTGAAGGCGCTCGACCGCGTGAACCTGAAGGTCGAGGAGGGCGAGATCCACGCCCTCGTCGGCGAGAACGGCGCCGGCAAATCGACCCTGATGAAGGTCCTGTCGGGCGTCTATCCGCATGGCAGCTACAGCGGCGATATCGTCTATGACGGCGAGGTGCAGAAATTCGCCTCGATCAGCGACAGCGAGAGCCGCGGCATCATCATCATCCACCAGGAACTCGCCCTGATCCCGCTCCTGTCGGTGGCCGAGAACATCTTCCTCGGCAACGAGCGCGCGACACGGGGCGTCATCGACTGGCGCACCACCGAGGCCCGCGCGACGGAGCTTCTGGCGCGTGTCGGTCTGCGGGAGAATCCCAAGACGCCGGTCGGCGATCTCGGCCTCGGCAAGCAGCAGCTCGTCGAGATCGCCAAGGCCCTGTCGAAGGACGTGCGCCTGCTGATCCTCGACGAGCCCACCTCGTCGCTCAACGAACAGGACAGCGAGAAGCTTCTGAGCCTGCTGGTGGAATTTCGCAAGCAGGGCGTCACCTCGATCCTGATCTCGCACAAGCTCAACGAGATCAGCCGCGTGGCCGACACGATCACGGTGATCCGCGACGGGGCCGCGGTCTCGCGGCTCGATTGCGGCGACGGGATCAGCGAGGACGACATCATCCGCGACATGGTGGGCCGTTCGCTGGACGACAGATACCCGCCGCGCAAGCCGAACCCGCCCGGAGAGATCGCGATGGAGGTCCGCGGATGGACCGTCCATCATTCGGTCCAGTCGGACCGCAAGGTCGTCGACGACGTGTCCTTCCACGTCCGCAAGGGCGAGGTCCTGGGCATCGCGGGCCTGATGGGCGCGGGCCGGACGGAGCTCGCCATGAGCCTCTTCGGGCGGTCCTACGGGCGCGACATCTCGGGCGAGGTCGAGATCGGCGGCCGTCCCGCGGACCTTTCGACCGTGCGCTCCGCGATCAATGCCGGGCTCGCCTATGCCACCGAGGATCGCAAGACCTATGGCCTCGTGCTCGACGACACGATCCGCCACAACGTGCCGCTCGCCAATCTTGACGCCATCGCCGACGGCGCGGTGGTCAATCGCAAGCGCGAGGGCGAGGTGGCCGAACGCTATCGCAAGCGTCTCAACATCAAGTCGAGCTCGATCGAGCAGGAGACAATCAACCTTTCCGGTGGCAACCAGCAGAAGGTCGTGTTGTCGAAATGGCTCTTCGCCGATCCCGATATCCTGATCCTAGACGAGCCGTGCCGCGGCATCGATGTCGGCGCGAAATTCGAGATCTATACCGTCATCCGCGACCTCGCCGCGCAGAGCAAGGCGATCGTCGTCATCTCGTCCGAAATGCCCGAGCTGCTCGGCATCACGGACCGTCTCTACGTCATGAACGAAGGCCGCTTCGTGGGCGAGATGCCCACCGCCGAAGCCAGCCAGGAAAAGATCATGGCCCGCATCATCAAAACCGGAGAGCGCGCGACATGAGCGACATCACCGACAGCTCGACCGACGGCACGACCGGCGAACAGGCCCGCGCCAGCTGGCGGTTTCTCAAGAACCACCTGCGCGAATACGGCATCCTCTTCGCCCTGATCGCGATCATGGCGTTCTTCCAGGTGGCGACGGGCGGCATCCTCCTGCGTCCGGTGAACCTCACCAACCTGGTGCTTCAGAACTCCTATATCGTGATCATGGCCATCGGCATGCTGCTCGTCATCGTGGCGGGCCATATCGACCTCAGTGTGGGCTCGGTCCTGGGCTTCATCGGCGCGCTTGCGGCGGTGATGATCGTCAACTGGGAGATCCCGTACCTGCTCGCCGCGATCCTCTGCCTCGCGGCCGGGGCACTGATCGGCATGGCGCAGGGATTCTGGATCGCCTATTTCCGCATCCCGTCCTTCATCGTGACGCTGGCGGGCATGCTGGTCTTCAAGGGGCTCACGCTGTGGCTGCTCGCGGGGCAATCCGTGGGGCCGTTCCCGCGCCAGTTCCAGCTGATCTCGTCGGGGTTTCTCGCCGATCCGTTCAATGTCGAGGGGATCAACCTGCTGTCGCTGCTGATCGGCCTCGCCGTCGCGGCGGGCCTCGCGGGTCTCGCCATCCGGAACCGCGCCGCACAGGCGCGCACCGGCACGCCGGACGAACCGATGGCCTTCTTCGCAGCGAAGACGCTGATCATCTTCGTCGGCATCGCCTATATGAGCTGGCTGATGGCCGGATTCCGCGGTCTGCCGAACGTGTTCATCGTCATGGCGCTGCTGATCGCGGTCTATTCCTTCGTCACCAGCCGGATGACGGTCGGCCGTCGCATCTATGCGATCGGCGGCAACGAGAAGGCGGCGATGCTGTCGGGCATCAACGCCAAACGCCTCACCTTCCTGACCTTCGCCAATATGGGGATGCTGGCCGCGCTGGCGGGGCTCGTCTTTGCCGCCCGGCTCAACACCGCGACCCCCAAGGCCGGCGCAGGCTTCGAGCTCGACGTGATCGCGGCGGTGTTCATCGGCGGGGCCTCGATGGCCGGCGGCGTGGGCACCGTGGTCGGGGCCGTGATCGGCGCCTTCATCATGGGCGTGATGAACAACGGCATGTCCATCCTCGGGATCGGCATCGACTACCAGCAGGTGATCAAGGGGCTCGTGCTTCTGGCCGCCGTGATCTTCGACGTCATGAACAAGAACAAGGGATGAGTTCCGTGAACCTTCGCGCCATCGTCGGCAGAAAGCCGACTACAGAATGACCTTCGTTCCCGCTGAATGGCCCCGCAGGCTGCGCAGCCAGGAATGGTATGGCGGCACCTCGCGCGACAACATCTACCATCGCGGCTGGCTCAAGAACCAGGGGTACCCCCACGACCTCTTCGACGGCCGGCCGGTGATCGGCATCCTCAACACCTGGGGGGAGCTCACGCCTTGCAACGGGCATCTGCGCGAGCTTGCCGAAAAGGTGAAGGCGGGTGTCTGGGAGGCGGGGGGCTTCCCGCTCGAAGTGCCGGTCTTTTCCGCGTCGGAGAACACGTTCCGCCCCACGGCGATGATGTACCGCAACCTCGCCGCGATGGCGGTCGAAGAAGTGATGCGGGCCCAGCCCATCGACGGCGCCGTGCTGCTCGTCGGCTGCGACAAGACCACGCCGAGCCTGATGATGGGCGCCGCGTCGACGGACCTGCCGTCGATCGTGGTGACCGGTGGCCCCATGCTCAACGGGTGGTTCCGCGGCGAGCGTGTGGGCTCGGGCACCGCGCTCTGGCAGATGAGCGAGGACATCAAGGCCGGCAAGATGAGCCAGGAGGATTTCCTCGAGGCCGAACAGGCCATGTCGCGCTCGTCGGGTACCTGCAACACGATGGGCACGGCCTCGACCATGGCGTCGATGGCTGAAGCGCTCGGGATGGCGCTGTCGGGCAACGCGGCCATACCGGGCGTCGATGCGAGGCGCCGCGTAATGGCCCAGATGACGGGCCGTCGGATCGTCCAGATGGTCAAGGACGACCTGAAGCCCTCGGACGTGATGACCAAATCCGCGTTCGAGAACGCGATCCGCACCAATGGCGCGATCGGCGGGTCGACCAACGCCGTCGTTCACCTGCTCGCCATGGCGGGGCGTGTCGGTGTCGATCTCACGCTCGACGATTGGGACCGGCTCGGGCGCGACGTGCCGACCATCGTGAACCTCATGCCATCGGGGAAATACCTGATGGAGGAGTTCTTCTATGCGGGCGGCCTGCCCGTCGTGCTCAGGCGGCTTGGCGAAGGCGGCATGTTGAACCGCGATGCGCTGACCGTGTCGGGCGGCACGATCTGGGAGGAGGTGCAGGACGCCGTCAACTGGAACGAAGACGTGATCCTGCCGGTCGAGAAGGCGCTGACGTCGTCGGGCGGTATCGCCGTCGTGAGGGGCAACCTCGCGCCCGATGGCGCGGTGCTCAAGCCGTCGGCGGCAAGCCCGCATCTGATGCAGCATCGCGGGCGCGCGGTCGTGTTCGAGGATATCGACGATTACAAGGCGCGCATCGCCGACGATGCGCTCGATATCGACGAAAGCTGCGTGATGGTGCTGAAGAATTGCGGGCCCAAGGGCTATCCGGGCATGTCGGAGGTCGGCAATATGGGCCTGCCGCCCAAGGTGTTGCGCAAGGGGATCAAGGACATGGTCCGGATCTCGGACGCGCGCATGTCGGGCACTGCCTACGGCACGGTCGTGCTCCATACCGCGCCCGAGGCGGCGGTGGGCGGACCGCTGGCGATCGTGCGCGATGGCGATATGATCGAGCTCGACGTGGCCGCGCGGCGCCTGCATCTCGACATATCGGACGAGGAGTTGCAGCTCAGGCTGTCCGAATGGACCCCGCGCGTCGAGACGCCCGAAAGCGGCTATGCCAAGCTCTTCCATACCCATGTCGAAGGTGCGGATACGGGAGCGGATTTCGATTTTCTCAGGGGCTGCCGTGGCAACGAGGTGCCACGCGACAGTCACTGACGTCACGGCCATCCGGTCGCGAGGAGAGGAGGAACGAAAGAGAGGGTGAGGAACGCGCGCACGCGGATGTTTCGCGCGCGAAACGGCCGGAGCGCGCGTCGCGCGTGTGCCGGCATCGCAACGGACCAAGGGAGAGAGACATGAAGAAGACTTTGATGATGAGCGCCGCCTGCATCTTCGGCGCGACGATGGCGAGCGCCCAGACAGTGGGCTTTTCACAGATCGGATCGGAATCCGGCTGGCGGGCCGCCGAGACCACCCTGACGCGGCAGCAGGCCGAGGAGCGTGGAATCGACCTGCGGTTCTCCGACGCGCAGCAGCGTCAGGAGAACCAGATCGCCGCGATCCGGACCTTCGTGGCCCAGGGCGTCGACGCAATCCTGCTGGCGCCGGTCGTCGCGACCGGATGGGACAGCGTGCTTGAGGAAGCGAGTCAGGCCGACATTCCCGTCGTCCTGCTCGACCGGCAGGTCGATGCGCCCGACGATCTCTATCTGACCGCGGTCGGATCGGATCTCGTCCACGAGGGCGAAGTCGCGGGCGAATGGCTGGTGAACGAGGTCGGCGACAGCGAGTGCCGCGTGGTCGAGTTGCAAGGCACCACCGGATCCTCGCCCGCCATCGACCGCGCCCAGGGCTTCCGCAACGCCATCGAGGGGGCCGAGAATATCGAGATCGTCCGCTCGCAGACCGGCGATTTCACCCGCACGGGCGGCAAGGAGGTAATGGAGAGCTTTCTTCAGGCCGAGAGCGGCAACGAGATCTGCGCCCTCTATGCCCATAACGACGACATGGCGCTGGGCGCGATCCAGGCGATCAACGAGGCGGGGATGAATCCCGGCGAGGACATCCTGATCGTATCGATCGACGCGGTGCCGGATATCTTCCAGGCGATGGCCGCGGGCGACGCCAACGCGACGGTCGAGCTGACGCCGAACATGGCCGGGCCCGCCTTCGATGCGCTGGAGGCTTATTGGGCCGACGGGACCGAGCCCGAGAAGTTCATCCAGACCGAATCGCAGCTCTATACCCAGGACGACGATCCGCAGGCCGAATACGAGGCGCGCAAGGATCTGGGCTACTGAGGAAAAACGGCCGGATCGGGACGTACCCGGTCCGGCCGTCCTTCGAAGCCGCGAGGAGGCATTCATGCTGCTGTCGATCAGGGACCTGTCGAAGTCCTTTCCCGGAACGCGCGCGCTCGACGGCGTCGATTTCGATCTGCGCGCGGGCGAGGTTCACGCGCTGCTGGGCGAGAACGGTGCCGGGAAGTCGACCCTCATCAAGTGTCTGACGGGGGCTTATCGCCGCGATGCGGGCGAGATCCGGCTGGATGGCGAAAAGATCTCGCCGTCTTCGACCTCCGAGGCGCAGGAGCTCGGCATCGGCACCGTCTATCAGGAGGTGAACCTGCTCCCGAACCTCACCGTGGCGCAGAACCTGACCTTCGGCCGCGAGCCGCGGCGCTTCGGGATGGTCGACGGCAAGGCGCAGCGAGAACTGGCACGGGAGATGCTCGACGGCTACGGGCTCGACATCGATGTCGGCCGCGATCTCGGCGCCTATTCCGTGGCCGTCAGGCAGATCGTCGCCATTGCGCGGGCCGTGGCGCTGTCGGGCAAGGTCCTGATCCTCGACGAGCCGACGGCGAGCCTCGATGCGGCCGAGGTGCGCATGCTCTTCGACGTGATCCGCGATCTGCGCGACCGCGGGCTCGGGATCATCTTCGTGTCGCATTTCCTCGATCAGGTCTTCGCGCTCTGCGACCGGCTGACCGTGCTGCGCAACGGCCGCAAGATCACTACCGAGACGACGGCGGATCTCGACCGCGTGAAGCTGATCGAGCACATGCTGGGCCACGAGCTCGACCGGGCGAGCGAGGAGGCCGCGACCACGGATTCGGTGGCGGACGATCGCCCCGAATTGCTGCGCTTCGAGGGCATCGGCCGCGCTGGCGTGGTCGAGCCCTTCGATCTGACGATCCGCAAGGGAGAGGTGATCGGGCTTGCCGGGCTGCTGGGCTCGGGGCGGACCGAGACCGCGGAACTGATGTTCGGCGTCAGAACGCCCCAGACCGGCAAGACGCGGGACGCGGACGGTCCGGTCAGCCACGCGACCCCGCGCGAGGCCATCGCGGCGGGCTTCGGCTTCGCGCCCGAGGACCGCAAGACGCATGGCATCATCGCCGATCTTTCTGTGCGCGAGAACATCATCCTGGCGATGCAGGCGCATCGCGGCTGGACCCGCCCGATCCCGCGCGCCGAACAGGACGCGATCGCGGAGGATTACATCGCCAAACTCGACATCCGGACCTCGGATGCCGACAAGCCCGTCGGCGACCTGTCCGGCGGCAACCAGCAGAAGGTCGTGCTGGCCCGCTGGCTTGCCATGAACCCGCGGTACCTGATCCTCGACGAGCCGACGCGCGGCATCGATGTCGGCGCGCATGCCGAGATCCTGCGCCTGATCCAGGAGATCACAGAGGAAGGCATGTCGATCCTCGTGATCTCGTCCGAGCTCGACGAACTGATCGCGGTGGTCGACCGCGTCATCGTGCTCCGCGACCGCAAGCACATGCGCGAACTCACCGGCGAGGAGGTCGCGACGGATGCCATCGTCCGCGCCATCGCGTCTTCGGACCATGCGCCCGACGCAGCACGGGACCACGCCCGATGAAGCGCGCCTTTCTCCGCGTCCTGCCGCAGCTTCTGACGCTGGCGGCACTCATCGCGCTCGTGACACTGTTCTTTCCGCAATTCCTGAGCGTCGACTATCAGGCGGGGCGCCTGTCCGGCCCGGTCATCGACGTTCTGAAACGCGGGGCACCGGTGGCGCTTCTGGCGGTGGGGATGACCCTGGTGATCGCCACGCGCGGCATCGACCTGTCTGTCGGCACCGTCATGGCGATTACGGGGGCCGTCGCGGCATGGACCATCTCGGCGGGCTGGGGCGTCGGGGCGGCGATCATCCTCGCGCTTGCGGCGGGCATCGCGTGCGGTGTGTGGAACGGATGCCTCGTGGCGATCTTCGGGATCCAGCCGATCGTCGCCACGCTGATCCTGATGACCTCGGGGCGCGGCATCGCGCAGCTCATCACCGAAGGGCGGATCCTGACCTTCACCGATCCGGCCTTCGCCTGGCTGGGCTCGGGAACGCTGCTGGGCATACCCGTCCCGACGATCCTCTGGATCGTTGCGGCGATCGCCACGGTCGTCCTCATGCGGCGCACGGCGCTCGGCTTGCTGGTCGAGGCGATCGGGATCAACCGCGCCGCGTCGGCCCTCGCAGGCGTCAATGCGAGCGTCCTGCTCATCGCCGTCTACATGGCCTCGGGGCTCTGCGCCGCTCTGGCTGGGATCATCGCCACGGCCGATATCCGCGGCGCCGACGCCAACAATGCCGGCCTCTGGCTCGAGCTCGACGCGATCCTTGCGGTCGTGATCGGGGGCAACTCGCTTCTCGGGGGCCGGTTCTCGGTCGCGGCCTCCGTGCTCGGGGCAATGATCATCCAGACGATCGATACCGGCATCCTGCTTGCCGGCTTTCCGTCGGAATACAACCTCGTCATCAAGGCGGCCCTGGTGCTGGTGATCCTCGTCCTGCAATCGCCCAACCTCGCCGATCACTGGCATTTCGTCCGAGAGAACGTGCGGCGCCGCCGCGAACCCGAACCCAGCCCGGACGTGAAGTCATGAACGTCAATCCGCGCCTCTATCCGCTTCTGGCGACCATCGGCATCTTCGTGGTGGCCTATCTCGTCTGCTGGATCCAGTTTCCCTACATGCTGTCGACGCGCGTCGCGGGAAACCTGCTGACCGACAACGCCTATCTCGGCATCGTGGCGGTGGGCATGACGGTGGTGATCCTGTCGGGCGGGATCGACCTCTCGGTGGGTTCGGTGATCGCCTTTTCGGGTGTGTTCATCGCGGTGCTGCTGCGCGATACGCCGCTTCATCCGCTGATCGTCTTCGGTCTGCTGCTGCTGGTGACCACGGCGTTCGGTGCGGCGATGGGCTGGATCATCCACGTCCTCGCGATGCCGGCCTTCATCGTGACGCTGGCAGGCATGTTCCTCGCGCGCGGTGCGTCCTATATGCTGACGATCAGTTCGGTGCCGATCCAGCATCCGTTCTACGACCTGCTGAAGGATGCCTACTGGCTGATGCCGGGCGGCGGGCGCTTCACGCTGATCGGGGTCGTGATGCTGATCAGCGTCGCGGGCGGTGCGATCGTCGCACACCGGACCCGTTTCGGGACCGGCGTCTTCGCGCTCGGCGGCGGCGAGCAGACCGCGCGCCTGATGGGGGTGCGCGTCGGCCCCACGACGATGGGGATCTATGCCTTCTCGGGGTTCATGGCGGGGCTTTCCGGGATCGTCTTCTCGATCTACACCGGTTCGGGCTACCCGCTGGCGACGGTCGGGACCGAGCTTACCGCCATCGCGGCGGTGGTGATCGGCGGCACGCTTCTGACCGGCGGGGCGGGATATGTCCTTGGAACCCTCTTCGGCGTTCTGACCATGGGCCTCATCCAGACCTACATCGTGTTCGACGGCACCTTGTCGAGCTGGTGGACCAAGATCGTGATCGGTGTCCTGCTGCTTCTCTTCATCCTGCTCCAGAAGGGGCTCGTCCGGGCCACGGCCATCCGGGCCTGACCGCACGCGCCGCGCGACAAGAAAGGACGCCGCATGAGACGTTTCGACTTCCAGCCCGCTCCGAGGACCGAGCGGCCATGACGACCACGCCCATCGCCATCGTCGGCGTCGGCAAGATCGCCCGCGACCAGCACGTCCCGGCAATTGCCGACAGTTCGCGGTTCGCTCTCGCGGCGACCGTCTCGGGATCGGGCGGGATCGAGGGCATCGAGAACCACGGCGATATCGACGCTTTGCTGGCCGCGCGTCCCGACATTTCGGCGGTGTCGCTCTGCATGCCGCCGATCCCGCGCTTCGCCGCGGCGCGTGCCGCGATCCGGGCCGGACGCCACGTCATGCTGGAAAAGCCGCCCGGCGCCTCCGTCGCGGAGGTCCTGACGCTCGAGCGTCTGGCCCGCGAGGCGGGGGTCAGCCTCTTTGCCACCTGGCACTCGCGCCACGCCGCGGGGGTCGCGCCGGCGCGCGACTGGCTGCGCGACCGGCACGTGCGGCGCGTGCGCATCGACTGGAAGGAAGATGTGCGCAAATGGCATCCAGGGCAGGCCTGGATCTGGGAGCCGGGCGGGCTCGGCGTGTTCGATCCGGGCATCAACGCGTTGTCGATCATGACCGAGATCCTTCCCGCGCCCGTGTATCTGCGAAAAGCGACGCTCAGCTTTCCCGAGAACCGCGCGGCCCCCATCGCCGCCGATCTGAGCTTTGCCGGTTCGGACGAGATCGACGTCGAGGCGGCGTTCGACTGGCGGGAGGAGGGGGGCGAGATCTGGCAGATCGAGGTCTCCACCGACGACGGCACCTTGAACCTGCGCGAGGGCGGCGCGACGCTCCGTATCGACGGCGTCGATCAGGCCGTGGAGGGGCGGGGCGAGTATCCCGCGCTCTATGAACGGTTCGGCGCGTTGATCGAGGCGGCGGAGTCCGATCTCGACCCCATGCCGCTGATCCACGTGGCCGACGCCTTCATGCTCGGACGGCATGTGCGCGTCGCTCCGTTTCACGACTGACAGGGGGCGGGAAGATCCGTGACCCGTTCTCACCGAGATCCTTTGCCCGCGACGGTTGGCGCAAGCGCGACTCGTCCGATCTCCGCGCGCGGCATGGTTGCAGCGCTTCCATTTTGTGGACAGCTGCAGGCGGGAAGGGTTTGACAACTTGCAATAAACCACGCTCACTTCCTGCGATGACGGACACATCGCGGGAAAGCGTCGTGCTTCATCAACGAGGGAGGAAATCATGAACAATAATCCAAGGACGCCAGCCGGGCGATCCGACCGCACCCCATCCGGATCGAACGACACAGCCGCGCGCCGATCGCGCGATCACGATTACTGGCGCAAGAACATCCGCATCATCCTGGGATGCCTGGCCGTCTGGGCCTTCGTCAGCTTCGGCTGTGCGATCCTGTTCCGCCCGATCCTGTCGGCCATACCGGTCGGAGGGACCGATCTGGGATTCTGGTTCGCCCAGCAGGGGTCGATCTTGGTCTTTCTGGTGCTGATCTTCTTCTACGCGTGGCGAATGAACAAGCTCGACCGCGAATACGGCACAAACGAGTAGGGGCGGGACATGGATCAGTATTATCTCAACCTCACCGTCATCGGCGGCAGCTTCCTGCTCTATATCATCATCGCGGTCTGGGCCCGTGCGGGATCGACCTCGGAATTCTACACGGCCGGTCGAGGTGTCCATCCGGTCATGAACGGCATGGCCACGGCGGCGGACTGGATGTCGGCGGCCTCGTTCATCTCGATGGCCGGCCTCATCGCCTTCTCGGGCTATACCGCATCGGCCTATCTCATGGGGTGGACCGGCGGCTACGTCCTGCTCGCACTCCTGCTCGCGCCCTACCTGCGCAAGTTCGGCAGCTTCACCGTGCCGGAATTCATCGGCGACCGGTTCTATTCCCGCCCGGCGCGACTGGTGGCGGTGCTCTGCCTCGTCATCGCGTCGCTGACCTATGTCATCGGCCAGATGACGGGGGTGGGCGTGGCCTTCGCAAGGTTCCTGCAGGTCTCGAACTCGACCGGGCTCTTCATCGGGGCGGCCGTGGTGTTCTTCTATTCCGTCCTCGGCGGCATGAAGGGGATCACCTACACGCAGGTCGCGCAATACGTGGTGCTCGTCTTCGCCTATACCGTTCCCGCCATCTTCATCTCGCTGCAGCTGACCGGCAACCCGATCCCGGGCCTGGGTCTTTTCTCGACCTACGAGGGCTCCGGCGAGCCGCTGCTGACCACGCTCAACGCGACGCTCGCGGATCTGGGATTCGGCTCCTACACGGCGCAGGACGAGAGCTTCTCCTCGATCCTCAACATGACGCTCTTCACCCTCACCCTGATGATCGGCACGGCGGGCTTGCCGCATGTCATCATCCGGTTCTTCACGGTGCCCAAAGTGTCGGATGCGCGGCTTTCGGCGGGATGGGCGCTGGTCTTCATCGCGATCGTCTATCTCACCGCACCCGCGGTCGGCGCGATGGCGCGGCTCAACATCATGGACACGATCTGGCCGAACGGGACCGAGAATGCCGAAGCCGCCTCGATCGAGGAGCTGCCCGTCTGGTTCGACAATTGGGAGACGACCGGCCTTCTGGGGATCGAGGACAAGAACGGCGACGGCCGGCTCCAGTACTACAACGAAGCCGGTGGCGCGCTCGACAATCTCGGCACGAGCGAACTGGCGGGTAACGAGCTCGTGACCTTCAACCCGGACATCCTGGTTCTCGCCAATCCCGAGATCGCGCAGCTTCCTGGCTGGGTCGTCGCGCTCGTCGCGGCGGGCGGCATGGCCGCGGCATTGTCCACGGCGGCGGGTCTTCTGATGGCGATCTCCTCCGCGATCAGTCACGACCTCATCAAACGCTCGATCAACCCCGGCATTTCGGAGAAGGGCGAACTGATGTGGGCGCGGGGCGCGATGGCCGCGGCCATCGCGGTGGCGACCTGGCTCGGGCTCAACCCGCCGGGCTTCGCCGCACAGACCGTGGCACTCGCCTTCGGGATCGCGGCCGCGACGATCTTCCCGGCACTCACGATGGGGATCTTCTCGCGCCGCGTGAACAATGTCGGTGCCGTGGCGGGCATGCTGACGGGCCTCATCTTCACGGTGGTCTACATCTTCCTGCACAAGGGGTGGTTCTTCATTCCGGGAACCGAGAGTTTCCCCGACACGATCGAAGGCTCGTTCTTCGGGATCCAGTCGACGGCGATCGGCTGCATCGGCGCGGCCCTGAACTTCGCCGTAGCCTTCGCGGTGTCCAGCGCGACGGAGGACACGCCCGAAGAGATCAAGGAGATGGTCGAGAACGTGCGTATCCCGCGCGGGGCAGGGACGGCCACCGCGCATTGACGTGCACCAATGCGCGGCATTCGGCGCGCATCACCAATCCTGCATCGACGGCCGGTCCCGAAAGGGCCGGCCGTCTTTCGTTCCCGGGCAGCCGTCAGGCGCGAGAATACGGCGCAAATGTCTGGAGGCGCGGCGCATTACCGGCTATGGCCTGAAACAGGCGAGCGGTACTGCCGGTCGCCGCCGCGGGCGTGATGGAATGGTAGACATACCAGACTTAAAATCTGTTGGGGCATGGCCCCGTGTGGGTTCGAGTCCCACCGCCCGCACCACCCCGACACCGCGCGTACCGCACATGTGGCAGATCGGCACGGCTTGCCGGGTCCGCAGTCGCGGCGGCACTGGACCTTCCCCGCGGCAAGGGGCAGATTGGTCGCAATTCAGATCGGAGCGACTTCATGTTTCACCCAACTCCCTGGCATTTCTGGCTCGTCGTGGTCGTCGCCTTCGTCTGGCACCTGATCGGTGTGATCGACTACACCGCCACGCAATTCGACCTCGATTTCTGGATGTCGATGGCGACCGACCGCCAGGAAGGGTTCATCGAGACGATGCCGGACTGGATCGACGGCGCATGGGCGATCGCGGTCTGGGGCGGATTGCTCGGGGTGATCCTGATGGCGTTGCGAGTGGGCTTCGCGCCGTTGATCCTCGCGATCAGCTTCATCGCCATGCTGGCCCTGACGCTTTGGTTGCTATTCTTTGCGACCCCCCCGCTCGTCAGCGTGTCCGGAGCGACGGCGCTTGCGGTGATCGTCTGCTCGGTGATCGTCACGATGCTTCTGTGGCTCTATGCGCGGGCGATGCACAAGGAAGGCGTGATCGCCTGATCCGACGCGGAATCAGCTTCCGATCCCGGTCCGCCGGCGCCAGTCGGCCCAGTCCTCCGGCGTATCGAGATCGGTGACGGCGTGGGCTTCGGCCAGAGGGACCAGGCCGACATCCTCGTCCCGCAGGAGCGATCGCGCGCCGCAATCCCCCTTCAATGTCGCGAATTGCGCGACGATGCGGGCGGGGAAGGCCACGGGCTGTCCGGGGGCGCCCGTCATCGTCGCACCCCGATGGACCCGCTCGGGATCCGAGCGATAGGCCGCGAGCACTCGGCGCAGATCAGTTTCGTCGATTTCCGGCATGTCAGCGAGCAGGCACAGCACCGGCCCTGCCTGCACCACCCGCCCGATCGCGCGGAAGGACGCCGCCATTCCCTCCGCGGCGTCGAGGACCGCGACCCGGGTGACGTCCAGATCGTCCAGCGCTTCCCATCGCGCGCCGCCGGCGGGCAGGGTCACGACGACCGGCAGGGCACAGGCAAGGCACCGTTCGGCCGCGCGGCGCAGCAACGGCGCGCCATGGACCGGTTCGAGAAGCTTGTCGCCACCGCGCATGCGCGCGGATCGGCCCGCCGCGAGGATCGCGATGACCGGATCCGCATGCTCTTTGTTCTCGAACCGCATCGCTGGCGCGGCGCCGTCTAGCGTTCCGGGATCAGGCCGCGCGGCGAGAACCTCAGAACCAGAAGCAACAGCAGGCCCATGGTGAAGAGCCGCATATGCGCCGCCGATGCCAGAAGATGTGCCCGGAGCGGACTTGCAGGGTCGAGCCCCGCGCTCAGCGTCTCCATCAGCCAGATCCCCACCGGCTCGACCTGGACCCACAGGAACCAGATCAGGAACCCGCCCAGGATGGCGCCGTAATTGTTGCCCGAGCCGCCCACGATCACCATGACCCATACGAGAAAGGTAAAGCGCAGCGGCTGGTAGCTCGACGGCGTCAACTGCCCGTCGAGCGTCGTCATCATCGCGCCCGCCAGCCCGCAGACGGCCGAGCCCAAGACGAAGATCTGCAGGTGCCGCGCCTTGACGTCCTTGCCCATCGCCTCGGCGGCGACCTCGTTGTCGCGGATCGCGCGCATCATCCGGCCCCAGGGTGAGGCCAGCGCCGCCTGCGCGAGCCACAAGAGCACCAACAGGACCACGACGAAGAAGCCGGCATAGGCAAGCTTGACCGCCAGCGTCGACGCCATGACCGGATCGAGCCCGGCCCCCGCGGCCCGCTCCACGAAGGCCTGGCTCTGTTGCAGGTCCACCTCGTAGGGAACGGGGCGGGGCAGGCCGATCACGTTCTTGACGCCGCGCGCCAGCCAATCCTCGTTGCGCATGACCGAGATGATGATTTCGGCGATGCCGAGGGTGGCGATCGCGAGATAGTCCGATCTCAGCCCCAATGCGGTCTTGCCGATCGCCCAGGCAGCACCCGCCGCAAGCAGGCCGCCGACAGGCCAGGCGATCAGGATCGGCAGACCGAGCCCGCCGAGATACCCTTCGGTCGCCGCATTGACCGACTCGATCGCCTCCACCGCGGGATCGAACACGCCGCGATAGACGAAGAACCCCGCGATGAGCAGAACGACCATCGCGATGGCCCGGGCGCGTCCCACCGGGAGCCGCTTCCACAGAAGGACGGCCGCCACGATCACGGCAATGCCGACCGCGAGCCCCCCCAGGATGCGCGCGCCGCCCGCCTCCCAGGCGGCGCCGACGGGCGGCTGCCCGATCAGGACCGCCGCCAGACCGCCCAGTGCCACGAAGCCCATCACGCCGACGTTGAAGAGGCCCGCATAGCCCCATTGAAGGTTGACGCCGAGCGCCATGATCGCGCTGACGAGCCCCATGTTCACGATCCCCAGCGCGACGTTCCAGCTCTGCGTGAAGCCGGTCAGAAGGATGAGGCCGAAAACGATGGCGAAGAGCAGAATGACCCTCATACCGATTTTCCCTTGAAGAGACCCGTCGGACGGAAGAGCAGCACGATCACGAGGATCGCGAAGCTGACGGCGAACTTGTAGTCCGTGCTCAGAAGCTGAACCAGGCCCTCCGGCTCCAGCGCGGCGGGAAGCCAGTATTCCAGAACCTTCTTCCACGCATAGGTGATCGTGACCTCGGAGAAGGCCACGACGAAGCCGCCGACAATGGCCCCCACCGGACTGCCGAGGCCGCCGACGATGGCGGCCGCGAAGATCGGCAGCAGAAGCTGGAAATAGGTGAATGGCTTGAACGACTTATCGAGCCCGTAGAGTACCCCCGCAACGGTCGCGAGGGCGGCCACGATGATCCAGGTGATCGCCACGACGCGTTCGGGATTGATGCCCGAGAGCAGCGCCAGATCCTCGTTGTCGGAAAAGGCGCGCATCGACTTGCCCGTCCGGGTGCGGTTGAGGAACCAGAAGAGGATCGCGACCACGATCACCGCGGTGATGATGGTCATCGCCTGCGAGGTCCGGAAGGCGAGCCCCTCGTCGAGCCCGGTCATCTCGCGAAAGTCGCGCGCGTTGATCAGGAACCGCGCGCCGTCGGCGAAATTCTGGTCGTCGGGCCCGATGACGAACCGCACGAGGCCGTTATAGACGAACATGACCCCCATCGACACGATGACGAGGATGACGGGCGAAACCTTGTGACGGCGATAGAAGCGATAGACGACGCGGTCGGTCCCGAGGACGAGCAAGGCCGCCACCACGATCCCGAAGGGCAGGGCGAGAAGCGCCGTCGGAAGCCCCCAGAGGTGCAGCCCCATCGACTGGAACGCCCATGTCACGAGGATCGTGGCCATCGCGCCGAACGCCATCGTATCGCCATGCGCGAAGTTGGAGAACCGCAGGATCCCGTAGATCAGCGTGACACCCAGGGCCCCGAGAGCCAGTTGCGCCCCGTAGGCCGTGGCGGGAATCACAACGAAGTTGAGAAGGGCCACGAAGCCGTTCAGGAAATCCATCGTATTACCTTGCCCCCGTGTTGGGTTCGCGCCCTCGCCGGTTTCATGCCTCAGCCCCCCAGGAACGAGCGGCGCACTTGCTCGTCGGCCAGCAATTCGCGCCCCGTCCCGGTAAAGGCGTTGGCGCCCTGGACCAGTACGTATCCGCGATGCGCGATCGCCAGGGCCTGGCGTGCATTCTGCTCGACCATCAGGATCGAGATCCCGGTCCGCGCCACCTCGATGATCCGGTCGAAGAGCTCGTCCATGACGATCGGACTGACTCCCGCCGTGGGCTCGTCGAGCATCAGGACCCGTGGTCGGGTCATCAACGCCCGACCCACGGCGACCTGCTGACGCTGCCCGCCCGAAAGCTCGCCCGCCGCCTGGCGGCGCTTGTCGCGCAGAATCGGAAAGAGGTCATAGACCTGACTCATCGTCTCTGCGATATCGTCGCGGCGCAGGAAGGCCCCCATTTCGAGGTTCTCCTCTACGCTCATCGACGTGAAGATGTTGGACGTCTGCGGGACGAAGGCCATGCCCTTGGCGACACGCTCCTGCGGCTTGAGGGCGGTGATGTCCTCTCCGCCCAGGCGCACGGCCCCCTTGCGCAGGTTCAGCATGCCGAACACCGCCTTCATGGCGGTCGACTTGCCCGCGCCGTTGGGGCCGACGATCACGGTGATCTCGCCATCCGGCGCCGCGATGGTGCAGTCGTGCAGGATATCCGCACCCGCGCCATAGCCACCCGTCATGGCATCGCCGATCAGGAACGGCTCGCTCGCCGCATTGGCCGCAGCGTCTCTCACGCGGGCACCTCGTTCTTGAGACCGGTCCCGAGATAGGCCTCGATCACCGCGTCGTTGTTCTTGATCTCGTCGATGGTCCCTTGCGCCAGAACCCGGCCCTCGGCCATCACGATAACCGGATCGCAGAGCCGGCCGATGAAGTCCATGTCATGCTCGATCATGCAGAAGGTGTAGCCGCGTTCGCGGTTGAGCCGCAGGATCGCGTCGCCGATCGTGTTGAGCAGCGTGCGGTTCACGCCAGCGCCGACCTCGTCGAGAAAGACGATGCGCGCGTCGACCATCATCGTGCGCCCGAGCTCGAGCAGCTTCTTCTGGCCGCCGGAGAGATTGCCGGCCTTTTCGTCCTTGAGATGGTCGATGGTCAGGAATTCCAGCACCTCGTCCGCCTTCTTGAGGAGGGCCTTCTCCTCGTCGCGGATGCGGCCCCTGCGAAACCAGGTGGAGATCAGCGTCTCGCCGGATTGCCGCGCCGGGACCATCATCAGGTTCTCGCGAACGCTCATCGAGCCGAATTCGTGCGCGATCTGGAACGTCCGCAGCAATCCCTTGTGGAAAAGCGCGTGCGGCGGCAGGCCGGTGACGTCCTCGCCCGCCATCGTCACGGTGCCGGATGTCGGCGGCAGAACGCCCGCGATCACGTTGAAAAGCGTGGTCTTTCCCGCCCCGTTCGGGCCGATCAGACCGGTGATGGACCCTTCGCGGATCTCGAAACTCGCCCCGTCGACCGCGCGGAAGCCGCCGAAATGTTTATGGACGTCCTTCACGACGATCATGTTGCCATCTTTCAGTGCTCGGATTTCTCGCCGCCGCGACACCCGGTATCATGCCAAAGCCCGGCGCGTTTCCACGCCGGGCTTCGTAGCATCGACGCGTCGGGTTGTCAGCGGATCTCGACCTGTTCGAACGTGCCGTCCTCGACGACGTATTCGAGATAGGTGCCGGCCGCCTCGCCGCCGCCGATCAGTTCGACATTGGTGGCGCCGACATAGTCGATATCGCCGCCGTCCTGGAGGATGCCGATGGCCTTGCCGAGCTCGCCCGGCAGGATCTCCTCGCCCGGAGCGTTGGCGACTTCCATGATCGCCGTCTTGTACTCGTTGGGATCGGTCGATCCCGAGGCCTGCATCGCCAGCGCGATCAGCGCCGCCGCGTCATAGCTCTCGCGGGTATAGGAGGTCGCCGCGTCGAACCCGGCCTCCTCGGTCAGTCCGGCGAACGCCTCGGACCCTTCGCCTTCGGACCACGGAACCGCGCCGACCGATCCGTTCATCGAACTGCCGAGCGTGTCGAGAAGCGACTGGGAATACATCCCGTCGCCCATCGCGAACATGTCGAACGCACCCGAATCGAGGGCGCCGCGGATGATCCCGAGGCCGCCCTGGTCGGCATAACCCAGAACGACGAGCGCATCGCCGCCCGCCGATGCGAGCGCGCCGACCTCGGCCGAGTAGTCGCCGCGGCCATCTTCGTGCGACGCGTTGAGCGTCACAGTACCGCCGGCTTCCTCGAACGACGAGATGAAGCTGTCGCTCAGCCCCTGTCCGTAATCGTTGTTGGTATAGGTCACGGCCACTTCCTCGATGCCGCGATCCATCAGGATGTTCGCCAGCACCTCGCCCTGACGCGCATCCGAAGGCGCGGTCCGGAAGAAGAAGTCGTTGTCTTCGGCTTCGGAAAGGCCCGGCGACGTCGCCGACGGCGAAATCATCACCATGCCGTTCGGCACGGCGACATTGGCCAGGATCGCGCCCGTGACGCCCGAGCAATCCGCACCCATGATGCCCGATATGCCCTCGGACGTGATCAGCCGCTCGGCCGCGGCCGTCGCGGCCGCCGCGTCGATGCAGGTACTGTCGGCGGTGACGGCTTCGAGCATGCGACCGTCGAGCAACCCGCCCGCCTCGTTGATTTCCGACGCGGCGAGCTGCGCCGAGGAGGACATGTTGGGGGTGATCGACTCGATCGGGCCGGTGAAGCCCAGGATGATGCCGAGCTTGATCGGATCGTCCTGCGCCATGGCGCCGCCGGCGGCGAGCACGCTTGCTGCAGAGGCCATTAGGAACTTTTTCATCGGCGAGACTCCCTGTCTTTCTCCGTTATGCGGGGATATCTGACAGGAGCGCGGCGCATTTGCAATCGCCTCGGGCTTTCCCCTGCGGCACCTCCGGCGCGTGTTTCCGCAGCGATTCCGGGTAGGTGCCGGCAGCAAAGGGTCGCATCCCTCGAGGCGGGGAGATCGCATCGGCACGCAACGACGGCCAGCCTGCGGCGTGCCGAATCCGATCCGGCGGATTTTGGCGGTTTGCAACACGACAAGATGCCCATATACACGAATTCCTTGATCGAGAGGAGGGCTATCCGATGGCCGATTGGCAGAAATCGTCGTGGCGCGGACATCCGCGCGTGCAAATGCCGGATTATACCGACGCCGATGCGCTCAAGACCGTAGAGACACGGCTGTCGAAATTTCCGCCGCTCGTCTTCGCGGGCGAGGCGCGCACGTTGAAATCCGAACTGGCCGCCGTGTCGCGCGGCGAGGCGTTCCTGCTGCAGGGTGGCGATTGCGCCGAGAGTTTCGCCGAGTTTTCCGGCGACACGATCCGCGATACGTTCAAGGTTCTGCTCCAGATGGCGATGGTGCTGACCTATGGCGCAAAGGTCCCGACGGTGAAGGTCGGGCGGATGGCCGGGCAATTCGCCAAGCCGCGCAGCGCGCCCACCGAGACCGTGAACGGCCAGGAGCTGCCCTCCTATCGTGGCGACATCATCAACGGGTTCGATTTCACGCCGGAGGCGCGGATCCCCGATCCCAACCGCATGCTCGAGGCCTATACACAGGCCGCCGCGACGTTGAACCTCCTGCGCGCCTTCTCCAAGGGCGGTTTCGCAGATGTGCACCGTGTCCATGCCTGGACGCTCGGATTCACCGATGCCGACGAGGCGGGCAAGTACCGCGACATGGCCAACCGGATTCAGGACACGCTCGACTTCATTACCGCCGCGGGGATCACGTCGGACCGGAATGCCGAGCTTTCGACCGTCGATTTCTATACGTCACACGAGGCGCTGCTTCTGGAATACGAGGAAGCGCTGGCGCGGGTGGATTCGCTTACCGGTCAGAACATCGCCGGTTCCGGGCACATGATCTGGATCGGCGACCGCACCCGGCAGCCGGACGGCGCGCATGTGGAATTCTGCCGGGGCGTCGCCAATCCGATCGGCGTGAAATGCGGGCCCTCGATGACGCCGTCCGAGCTCAAGCAGCTGATCGAGATCCTCAATCCGGGCAACGAAGCGGGTCGACTGACCCTGATCGCGCGGTTCGGGGCCGGGACGGTGGGCGACCATCTGCCCGAACTCATCGGCGCGGTTCGCGAAGTCGGCGCGAATGTCGTCTGGTCATGCGATCCGATGCACGGCAACACGATCAAATCCGCCTCGGGATACAAGACGCGGCCGTTCGAATCGGTGCTGCGCGAGGTCCAGGAATTCTTCGCCGTCCATAATGCCGAAGGCACCATTCCCGGGGGCGTCCATGTCGAGATGACGGGCAAGGACGTGACGGAATGCACCGGCGGCGTGCGCGCCGTCACCGATGGCGATCTGTCGGATCGCTATCATACCGCGTGCGATCCCCGCCTGAACGCCAGTCAGGCGTTGGAACTGGCATTCCTCGTAGCGGAGGAATTGCGCAATCGCGGCGCCGCGCAGGCCCGCGTCGCGGTCTGAAGGCACACAAATGGGGCGCGATCGTCCGCGCCCCATCCGCACTCGTTACGAAATACACTCGTAACAGCGGGCGATCACTCGCCCGCATTCGACGAGACGACGCGAAGCGACGCCCGAAGCTCTTCCCTGTTGCGAATCCTCGCACGAGCCGTTTCCGCCGGAACGAAGATTTCGGTCTCCGTCGGTCCGGAGGGCCCGAGCGGATATTCGCCATATCCCACGAGGGTCCGCCGCTCTTCGCCCACGATATCGAATCGTTGCGGTGCGGTCCCGCGCCGGCCCGTGGACGACAGCATGCCGATCGCACGGTCGATCCCGCCGTCGCGGTTGCGCAGCGGAAGGAACAGCGCTCGCGCGCCGATCCGGCCGCGCAGCCCCTGCCGCTGCCCCTCGAGCGTCAGCTCGACCCGCGCAGGTTCGCTGAAAAGCGCGCGCAACGTATCGCCGAGCTGCTCCCGGGCGGCCGGCGTGAACGCAGCCGAAAGCGGCATGCCCCGCATCTCCATCCCCATGAGGTCTGTCAGGTGATGTCCCGCGATACGAAACCGGGCGATCCCGGGGGCGATCCGCTCGATCAGGAACACCTTGTCGAGCGAGCCCTTGATGCCGCGTGGATCGACCTCGTCGCGCAGCGGGACGATGCGGCCGGCGGCGAGCGCCGTCCAGTACGCGTCGAGTTCGACGAAACATTCCTCGCGCGACGTCGACCGCTTGCGCGTCGCCAACGACACGATACGGTCGCCCTCAGATCCGAACATGGCTCACCTCTACCTTTCGTCCGGCCCTGCGTTGTCGTCATCCGACGCCTCTGGTAACGCTTGGCCGACCGTTCATTCCCCGAATGTGGTCATACTATGTCGGCTGCCGAAAATCTGCCGCAATTTGACACAAAGGTTAACGTTCCATGGTTCGATCTATGACCGCCTATGCCTCCGCGACCGGAACGTCGGGAAGCTGGTCATGGAGCTGGGAGCTTCGCTCGGTCAATGCCCGCGGGCTCGACCTGCGGCTGCGGCTACCCGACTGGATCGAGGGTCTGGAGCCTGCGTTGCGATCCGCGATCCGCGATACCGCGGGCAGGGGGGCGGTCTCGCTCACCCTGCGGCTCGCGCGCGCCGCCGAGGACCGGACCGGCGCGGATCCGGAGGCGGTCGATCAGGCACTGCGGCAGGTCGCGGCAATCCATGCGCGCGCGGCCCAGCAGGGAATGACGCTCGCCCCCTGCACGGCCGTGGACATTCTCGGCATGGCCACGGGGCAGGGCGCTGGCCATGAGGGTACGGACGAGACCGAGACGCTGCGGGACGAGCTCATCGCGCATTTCGGCGCCGAGATCCTGGCCCCGTTCCAGGCAATGCGGCAGGCGGAGGGGGCGGCGCTCGCCGCCATCCTATCCGACCATCTCGACGAGATCGCGCGCCTCGTCGAGACCGCGGCGTCACAGGCCGAGGCGCGCGCGCCGAAGATGCGCGACGATCTGCGCGCGGCCCTCGCACGGGTGACGGAGAATGCCGACGCGGTCGAGCCCGGACGCCTGGCGCAGGAACTGGCCCTGCTGGCCGTCAGGGCCGACGTCACCGAAGAGATCGACAGGCTGCGCGTGCATGTCGTGGCCGCGCGGGAGCATCTCTCCGATGGCGGGCCGATCGGTCGCAAGCTCGACTTCCTCACTCAGGAATTCAATCGCGAGGCCAACACGCTCTGCGCCAAATCCAACGATGCGGATCTCGGTGCGACGGGGCTCGCGCTGAAGGCTGCGATCGACCAGATGCGCGAGCAGGTCCAGAACGTGGAATGACCCGATGATGCAAACTTTGACCCGCCGCGGCCTCCTGATCATCCTCAGCTCGCCGTCGGGAGCGGGAAAATCGACGCTTGCGCGGCGGTTGAACGCGTGGGACCCGTCGATCCTCTTCTCGATCTCGGCAACCACCCGGGCACCGCGGGCGAGCGAGGTCGAGGGGCGCGATTACTACTTCGTGTCCGACGACGAGTTCCGCAAGCACGTGGCGGATGGCGACATGCTCGAACATGCGCATGTCTTCGGGAATTTCTACGGATCGCCCAGGCGTCCGGTGGAACGCGCGATCGAGGCAGGCAAGGACGTGCTCTTCGACATCGACTGGCAGGGCGCGCAGCAGATCCGCAATTCGCCGCTCACCACGCATACCTTGTCGATCTTCCTGCTGCCGCCGTCGATGGCCGAGCTCAAGCATCGGCTGGAGCAGCGCGGGCAGGACGATCCGGCCACCATCGCCAAGCGCATGGACAAGAGCTGGGACGAGATCAGCCATTGGGACGGCTACGACTTCGTCCTCGTCAACGACGATCTCGACCAGACCGAGTCGCGCCTCAAGACCATCATCACCGCCGCGCGGCTGCGCCGCGCACAGCAACCCAACCTGTTGCAGCATGTCCGCGCGCTGCAATCCGAATTCGAGGATCGCGCATGATCTATGCCCTGAACGACCACACCCCGCTTCTCGACCCCGACGGCACCGTCTGGGTCGCACCCGATGCCAACGTCATCGGCAAGATCATCCTCGAGGCCCGATCCTCGATCTGGTTCGGCGCGACCCTGCGCGGCGACAACGAGGAAATTCGCGTGGGAGAGGGGTCGAACGTGCAGGAGAACGCCGTCCTGCACACCGATATGGGCTTTCCGCTGAGCATCGGGCGCAACTGCACGATCGGCCACAAGGCCATGCTGCACGGCTGCACGATCGGGGACAATTCGCTGGTCGGCATGGGGGCCACGATCCTCAACGGGGCCAGGATCGGGCGCAACTGCCTGATCGGCGCCTGCGCGCTCGTGACGGAAGGAAAGGAGATCCCCGACGGATCGCTGGTCGTCGGCGCGCCCGGCAAGGTCGTGCGCGAGCTCGACGATGCGGCGATCGAAGGCCTCGCGGCATCCGCGCGGCATTACCAGGAGAATGCGGCCCGGTTCATGGCGGGCCTGACGCCGATGGACGCGCCTCGATGAGCGGCGACCAAACGCTGGTGCGCCGCACGCCCTGGCCCCGCGGGACGAGCTGGCCCGTCGGAACGCCCCTGCAGCCCTCCGTCGTCTATGCGTCGGAATCGCCCGACGCGCTCGACGATATCTACGAAGGTCGCGAGGCGGGCTATTCCTATGCGCGCGAGGCGCATCCCAATGCCGACGTGCTGGCCCGCAAGATCGACGGGCTCGAAGGGGCCACGGGCGGCTTCGTCGTGGGCTCCGGCATGGCTGCGGTGACGGCGGCGATCCTCGGCGTGCTGAAGGCCGGCGACCATCTTCTGGGCGGTAACCAGCTCTACGGGCGGTCGCTGCGGATGATGTCGACGGAACTGCCGCGGATGGGGATCGCGACGTCGGTCGCCGATGCCTGCGATCCCGCGGCGATGGAGGCCGCGATCCGGCCCGAGACGCGGATGATCCTGATCGAGATCGTCTCCAACCCGACGCTGCGGATCGCCGATCTCGACGGAATCGCGGAGCTTGCGAAACGGCGGGGCCTTCTGCTCGTCGTCGACAACACCTTCACCACGCCGCGCGCGGTGCGGCCGCTCGACCACGGGGCCGATATCGTGGTGCATTCCGTGACTAAGCTGCTGGCCGGGCATTCCGACGCGACGCTCGGCTATGTCGGTGCGCGCGATGCGGCGCTCGGGGAGGCCATGCTGGGCCTCGCCACGACGTTCGGGCTGACGGCGAGCCCGTTCGATTGCTGGCTGGCCGAGCGGGGCCTCTTCTCGTTCGAACTGCGCTACGACCGCGCGGAGGCAAACGCCCGCGCGCTGGCCGACCATCTCGACGGGCTTCCGGGCGTGCGGCGGGTGATCTATCCCGGCCGGTCCGACCACCCCGACCATGCCCGCGCGCGCCACCTTCTGGGCGAACGCACGGGCAACATGGTGACGTTCGAGATCGAGGGCGGCCGCGACGCCGCGAACCGGCTGGTGCGCGCCGCGGAGAACATCGCCTTCGCACCGACGCTGGGCGATATCGGCACCACCCTGAGCCACCCGGCGACGTCGTCGCATCGCGCGCTGAGCGCGGAGGCGCGCGCCGAGCTCGGTTTGTCCGAAGGGTCGTTCCGGATCTCGGTCGGGGTGGAGCCGGACGCGTTGCTCCGCTCCGAATTCGAGGCCGCGATCCGTGCCGCCGCAGCGGGGTGATCTTTCGTGACCGAAGGCGAGCTGCGAGAGGTTCTGGCGGCACTGCCGATCCCGGCGCTCGTCATCGGGCAGGGGGAGCGGGTGCTGGCGACCAACGCGCCGGCGGCCACGCTGCTCGGGGCGCGGCTCGAGGGCCGTCACTACGTCGCCGCGCTGCGACAGCCGGGATTGCTCGACGCGATCGAGGCGGTGCGCGCGGACGGACGGGCCCGCAATGTCGACTATCTCGCGCATGACGGCGATCGCGACACGGTTTGGGCCGCCAACGTTGCGGTCGCGGGAACCGGCCTGCTGATCAGCTTCGAGGATCGCACCTTCGCCGAAGAGGCGAACCAGATGCGGCGCGATTTCGTGGCCAATGTCAGTCACGAATTGCGCACGCCGCTGACCGCGCTGATGGGGTATATCGAGACGTTGCAGGGCCCCGCCCGGCAGGACCCGGCCGCGCGAGAGCGGTTTCTCGGCACGATGGCGCGCGAGGCGCAGCGGATGAACAGGCTGGTCCAGGACCTGCTGTCGCTGAGCCGGGTCGAGGCCGCGGCGCGTGTCCGTCCGACCGACGACGTGGATCTGGTCCAGCTCCTGCCCCAGGTGGTGGCGCTGCTCAGTGCTATCGCCGGCGAGAACCGGGCGCGGATCACGTTCCTGCCGCCGCCTGAGCAGGTGATCGTGCAGGGCGAGAACGACCAGCTGCGCCAGGTTTTCATCAACCTGCTTGAGAACGCGATCAAGTACGGCGCCGGAACCGTCCGGATCGAGATGCGCGTCGAGCCGCAGATGCGGATGCTGCACGGTCCGGGCGTGTGCGTGGACATCGTCGATGACGGGCCCGGCATCGATCCGCTGCACCTGCCGCGGCTGACGCAGCGCTTCTATCGCGTCGACGCGCATCGCTCGCGCGAGGTTGGCGGCACGGGGTTGGGCCTCGCCATCGTCAAGCACATCTTGTCGCGGCATCGCGGGCGCCTGCGCATCGCGTCGACGCCCGGAAAGGGCAGCCGGTTCTCGGTGTTGCTGCCGCTGAAATCCGCCTGACCCCGGCGATTGTCATCAAACCGTTACATGGTTGTTACAGAAGCGACTCGCGCCGCACCTAGACAGGCGCCGAAGGCCCTAGCGGCCTCGTGCTGACACAGGAGACATCATGTCCATCTACAAGCTCACCGCCGCGTCCGCTGCCGTGATGATCGCCGCCGCCGGGCCCTCCCTGGCGCAGAGCCGCGACAACGTGCAGGTCGCAGGCTCGTCCACCGTGCTGCCCTATGCCTCGATCGTCGCCGAAGCGTTCGGCGAGAATTTCGACTATCCCACGCCGGTCGTCGAATCGGGTGGCTCCTCCGCTGGTCTGAGCCGCTTCTGCGAAGGCGTCGGCGAGAACACGATCGACATTGCCAATGCGAGCCGCCCGATCGGCGAAAGCGAGATCGAGACCTGCGCCCAGAACGGCGTGAATGAGATCATCGAAGTGCGCATCGGCTATGACGGGATCGTCTTCGCGAGCCAGATCGACGGCCCCGAATTCACCGCGTTCAAGCCCTCCGACTGGTATCTCGCCATGGCGTCCGAGATCCCGCAGGACGGCGCGATGGTGTCGAACCCGAATGCCAGCTGGGCCGACGTGAACGGCGATCTGCCCGATGTCGAGATCGCGGCCTTCATCCCCGGCACCCGCCACGGCACCCGCGAAGTGTTCGAGGAGCAGGTCCTGCTGCAGGGATGCGAGGATATCGGCGCGATGCAGTCGATGACCGAGATGGGCATGTCCGAGGACGAAGCCGAAGAGGCCTGCATGAAGGTACGCGCGGACGGAGCGGCGGTCGATATCGACGGCGACTATACCGAGACGCTCGCCCGGATCAGCTCGAACCCCGACGGCGTCGGCGTGTTCGGGCTGGCCTTTTACGAGAACAACACCGATTCGCTGAAAGTCGCCACGATGGGCGGCGTCGAGCCCTCGGTCGAGACGATCTCCACGGGTGAGTATCCGGTCTCGCGTCCGCTCTACTTCTATATCAAGAAGGCGCATCTGGGCGTGATCCCGGGGCTCAAGGAATACGCGCAGTTCTTCGTCTCCGACGATCTGGCAGGCGAGGGCGGTCCGCTCGCCGATTACGGCCTCGTGCCGGATCCGGAACTGGCTTCGACGCAGGAAGCGGTCGCCAACGAGACGGTGATGGGCAACGGCTCGTGAGCTGACCAGATCTCACTGATGCAGGGCGGTGTTACATGTGCCGCCCTGCTTCTCTTTGTAAGTTCCAAGCAAGGGAAGTGCGTCCGATGCCCCTATTCTGGCTGATTGGAATTGTCGCGCTCATGGCCGCCGCGGGATACGTTCTGGGCCGCGGACGCGCGGTTTCCGGCGTCGACGGCGACCGGCGCCGGCTCCATTCCCTTCCCAGCTATTACGGCATGAACGTGACGCTGAAGGTCGCCGTGCCGGCCCTCACGCTCATGATCGTGTGGCTCATCGCGCAGCCGATCTTCGTGGAGATGCGGGTCACGGGCATGATCGACGGGGCCGCCATATCGGACTCTCGCAATGCGGATCTGGTCATGTCGGACGTCCGCAGGCTGGCCTTCGGCCTCGACCGCGCGATCGATCAGGGCGTTCTTACGTCAAGCGAGGCTGCGCAGCTCCAGGTCGATCCCGGGGCGATCCGCAGCACTCTTGGGCAGGCCGGTGTCGCGCTCGGCTCGGAAGTGACGGAGCAGGTGCTGCGCGCGGCGCAGCAATACCGCCTACTGGCGACGCGGGGCGCCTGGGCGATGAGCGTCGCCGTGCTCCTTCTCGCGGGCGGCGGGTTCCTTCTGGCGATGCGCCAGACCGACGCGGAGTTTCGCGCGCGAAACGTTGTCGAGCGCGCGGTTCACCTGATCCTCATCTCGGCCGCTTGCATCGCGATCCTGACGACGCTGGGCATCGTGCTGTCGCTGGTCTTCAACACGGTCGAGTTCTTCCGCATCTATCCCGCGTCGGAATTCTTTTTGTCCACCACCTGGCGGCCGTCTTTCGGAGGCGGATCGCAGCTCGGAATCCTGCCGCTGATCTGGGGCACGCTCTATATCTCGCTCATCGCGCTGATCGTCGCCGTTCCGATCGGGCTCTTCGCGGCGATCTACCTTGCCGAATATGCCAGCAAGGAAGTCCGAGGCATCGCCAAGCCCGCGCTCGAGATCCTCGCGGGCATTCCCACGATCGTCTACGGCCTCTTCGCGTTGCTGACGGTGGGGCCGCTCCTGATGCGGATCTTCGGCGACGGGGGGCTCGGCTGGATGCAGGCAAGCACGGCCGTGATGACCGCGGGCCTCGTCATGGGCATCATGCTCATCCCCTTCGTGAGCTCGCTCAGCGACGACGTGATCAACGCGGTACCGCAGAGCATGCGCGACGGCTCCTACGGTCTGGGTGCCACGCAATCCGAGACGATCCGGCAGGTCATCCTGCCTGCCGCCTTGCCGGGAATCGTCGGTGCCGTCCTTTTGGCGGCCAGCCGCGCCATCGGCGAGACGATGATTGTGGTTCTCGGGGCAGGGGCCGCGGCCCGGATCAGCGGCAATCCCTTCGAATCGATGACGACCGTCACCGCCAAGATCGTCAGCCAACTGACGGGGGACGCCGATTTCGGCTCTCCCGAGGCCCTCGTGGCCTTCGCGCTCGGCATGACGCTCTTCGTCCTGACGCTCGGGCTCAATGTCTTCGCGCTCTACATCGTGCGCACATACCGGGAGCAGTACGAATGACCGACGCGACCCAAGCCGGATCGATGGTCCCCGCAAAGTCGATCATCTCCGTCGACGACCGGACGAAGAAGCGCCACGCGGCCGAAAAGCGGTTCCAGGCCTACGGGATCGCGGCCATCGCGACGGGCGTGTTCTTCCTGATCTTCCTGCTGGGATCGATCCTCTTCAACGGCGTCACGGCGTTCCAGCAGACCTTCATCCAGGTGCCGATCTATCTCAATCCGATGACGCTCGATCCCGAGGGCAACCGCGATCCTGCCGAAATGGCGAAGGTCTCGACCTTCGGCTATGCGCCGATCCTGGAAAACTCGATGGCATCGATGATCGAGGCGCAAGGCATCGAAACCGACGTCGAACCCGACGGGCTCGACGCGCTCTTCTCGTCCTCGGCCGCGGCGCAACTGCGCAACCGTGTGCTTTCCAATCCCGACCTGCTGGGACAGACGATCGATTTCAACATCCTCGCCACGAGCCGGGTCGACGGCTATTTCAAAGGCCGCGTCAGCCGCGAGAGCATCGCGCGCGACCGGAGCATCGATGCCGAACATCTCGATATCGTCGATGCGTTGCGTGAGGAGGGAAGCGTCGTCAAGCGTTTCAATCTCGCCTTCATCACCGGATCCGACGCGTCCGAATCGCGCCCCGAACAGGCGGGCATGGGCGTCGCGATGATGGGGTCGCTCTACATGATGCTGGTGGTGCTGGGACTTTCGCTGCCGATCGGGGTGTTCGCGTCGATCTATCTGGAGGAATTCGCGCCCAAGAACCGGCTGACCGATATCATCGAGGTCAACATCTCGAACCTCGCCGCCGTGCCCTCGATCGTGTTCGGGATCCTGGGGCTCGCCGTCTTCATCCAGTTCATGGAGTTTCCGCAATCCGCGCCGTTGGTGGGCGGGCTCGTCCTGACGCTGATGACGCTGCCCACGATCATCATCGCCACGCGCGCGGCACTGCAATCAGTCCCGCCCAGCATCCGCGACGCGGCTCTGGGCGTCGGGGCGAGCAAGATGCAGTCGGTGTTCCACCATGTCCTGCCGCTCGCCATGCCGGGGATCCTGACCGGCACGATCATCGGTCTTGCGCAGGCCCTGGGCGAGACGGCACCGCTCCTGCTGATCGGGATGGTGGGATATGTCGCCACGAACTATCCCGACGGGATCGCCTCGGGGTTCATGGACCCAAATTCGGCCATGCCCGCGCAGATCTACGAATGGGCCAAGCGGGCCGATCCGGCCTATTACGAACGCGCCTGGGGCGGCATCATCATCCTTCTGGTCTTTCTTTTCGCAATGAACGCCATCGCGATTCTTCTTCGTCGCAAGTTTGAGCGCCGCTGGTAGAGAGGGTAAGCATATGTACGACACCCAATATTCGGAGAAAGCCGTGGGCAGCGCGCAAGACATCAAGATCGCCACGAAGGACGTCAATGTCAGGTACGGTGCGAACCATGCGATCAAGGATGTCAGTGTCGATATCCAGGACAAGACCGTGACCGCCTTCATCGGTCCGTCGGGCTGCGGCAAATCCACGTTCCTGCGGTGCCTCAACCGCATGAACGACACGATCGACGTCTGCCGCGTAACGGGCGAGATCCGCATCGACGGCGAGGATATCTACGACAAGCGCGTCGATCCCGTGCAGCTTCGCGCGAAGGTCGGCATGGTCTTCCAGAAGCCCAACCCGTTCCCGAAATCGATCTACGACAACGTGGCCTACGGTCCCAAGATTCACGGGCTCTCGCGGAACAAGGCCGATCTCGACGATATCGTCGAACGCGCCCTGCGCCGCGGCGCCATCTGGGACGAGGTGAAGGACCGCCTCGACGCGCCGGGTACGGGCCTGTCGGGTGGCCAGCAGCAGCGCCTCTGCATCGCCCGCGCGGTCGCGACCGAGCCGGAGGTGCTCCTGATGGACGAGCCGTGCTCGGCGCTCGACCCGATCGCGACGGGCCAGGTCGAGGAACTGATCGACGAGCTCAGGCGCGAATATTCGGTGGTCATCGTGACGCATTCGATGCAGCAGGCCGCGCGGGTGAGCCAGAAGACCGCGTTCTTCCATCTGGGCGACATGGTCGAGTTCGACGACACGGACGAGATTTTCACCAATCCCAAGGACAAGCGGACGGAAAGCTACATTACCGGCCGGATCGGATAGGAATGCGCTTATGAACCAGTCATCCCATATTTCCTCCTCCTTCGATCGGGATCTCGAGGCGCTCCAGGCGCTCCTGATGAAGATGGGCGGTCTCGTCGAAGAGGCGATCATGGACGCGGCCAAGTCGCTTGAGACGCGCGACGAGGACCTCGCGATGAAGGTCCGGGAGCGCGACAAGGTTGTCGACCAGCTCGAAGAGCGGATCAACGAGGAAGCCGCGAAACTCGTGGCGTTGCGCGCACCCATCGCGTCGGACATGCGCCTGATCCTGAGCGTGATCAAGATCAGCACCAATCTCGAACGCGTGGGAGACTACTCCAAGAACCTCGCCAAGCGGACGACCGTGCTCAACAAGTTGCCGGTCCAGGAAGGCGCTCCGCAATCCATCCGCCGCATGGCGCGCGAGGTGCAACGGATGCTGCATGACGTGCTCGACGCCTACATGCAGCGCGACGCGGAACTTGCGCTCGAAGTGCGCGACCGCGATGCGGATGTCGACCAGATGTACAACGCGCTCTTCCGCGAGTTCCTGACCTTCATGATGGAGGATCCACGCAACATCACGGCCTGCATGCACCTGCACTTCATCGCCAAGAACATCGAGCGGATGGGCGATCACGTAACCTCCATCGCCGACCAGATCGTCTATTCGGTGACGGGACAGGCGCCCGGGGAAACCCGCAAGAAGCGCGACATCACCTCCATCGCCCCGATCGAGGACTGAGCATGGCCGCGCCACACGTTCTGATCGTCGAAGACGAGGCCTCGCAGCGCGAAATCCTTGCCTACAACCTCGCGGCCGAGGGATATGGCGTCACGCGCGCCGAGACCGGCGACGAGGCGCTGACCCTCTTTCGCGAGTCGCAGCCCGATCTCGTCGTGCTCGACTGGATGTTGCCGGGTGTATCGGGCATCGAGATCTGCCGCCAGCTCAAGCGTGCCGGGGAGGGGCGCGCAGTACCCGTGATCATGCTTTCTGCCCGAACCGAGGAGCAGGATCGCGTGCGGGGACTGGAAACCGGGGCGGACGATTACGTGACGAAGCCCTATTCCGTCGCCGAATTGATGGCGCGCGTGCGGGCGCAGCTTCGGCGCTCGCGACCCGGCTCGGTGGGACAGACGCTGACCTATGACGACATCTCGCTCGATCCCGAGAGCTATCGCGTCCATCGCGACACTCGGGAGATCAAGCTCGGGCCGACGGAATTTCGGCTTCTCGCGACCTTCATGGAGAAGCCCGGCCGGGTCTTCAGCCGGGAACAGCTTCTCGATCGGGTCTGGGGGCGCGACATCTATGTCGACAGCCGTACCGTAGACGTCCATGTGGGGCGGTTGCGAAAGGCGCTCGGGGTGCATGGCGGCGCGGATCCGATCCGGACGGTTCGCGGGGCAGGGTACTCTCTTGGATAGGCGGAACCGATGACCGTCCGCTGCCGTTCGTAATATATGCATCACACTCAAGCCGAGCGGATCCAGGCCGCCGCCAATATCGCGTTGATCGGCGCCGGAGTCGTCGCCGCTGCGATCGGAATGAGTCTCGCGCAGACCATCCTCGCGCCGACATTGCTGGCAATCGTCGTGGGGATCGTTCTGTCTCCGATCTCGGATTTCTGGGAAAGGATCGGCGCACCGAGAACGATCGGCGCGCTCGCATCGCTTCTGATCGCGCTGGCGATCATCGTCCTGATCGCGTCGCTCGCGCTTCCGGTGGCCGAACAGATCATGGATGCGTGGCCCGACATTCGCAACGAATTGCGCGGCACGCTCGTCCAGGTCCAGAACGCGCTGAGCGGGATCGAAACCGCGGGTGAAGAAATGCAGCGCGCCATGGGATCCGGCGTGCCCGGATCAGAGGGCAATGCGGGCGGCTTTTCCATACCCTCGACCACGGATGCCTTGTTTCTCGCTCCGGCCGTCGCGGGCCAGACGATCACCTTCGTGGGCGTGCTCTTCTTCTTCGTTCTGACCCGGCGCGAGATTTACGGCTGGGTCGCGCGTCGGCTCGCTCCGAAAGGCGCGGAAGAGACGACGGCGCTGCGTCTTCTCCTGGCCGAACGTCAAGTGGCGACGTATTTCCTGACGATCACCGTGGTCAACGTCGTCTTTGGATGCTGCGTCGCGTTCGTCCTTTATTTCATCGAGATGCCGAGCTTCTATCTCTGGGGTGTGGCGACGACCGTCATGAACTTCGTTTTGTATCTCGGGCCGGCGATCCTGTTCCTTGCGCTCGGTGTCGCCGGGCTGGTGGTGTTCGATGGCGCTTATGCCGCGCTTCCGGCTCTGGCATTCCTTTCGCTCAACCTCATCGAGGCTCAATTCGTCACTCCGACGGCGATTGGCGCATCCTTGTCGCTCAATCCTTTGCTGGTCTTCGTGGCGCTGGTCTTCTTCCTCTGGCTCTGGGGCCCGCTGGGAGGCTTCATTGCCATTCCGCTCGTTCTCTGGATCATGGTGCTCGCCAATATGAGCGGAAACAACAAGACGGCGGATATCGAGGATGCCCAGAGCGACGACCTTGCCACGGACTTCATACAATAAAACCGTAAATATTACATAATGCAGATTATGCGACTCGCGGATATCCGGTGTTCGCGCTGCCCGCGGCGGATCGTCCATCTCACCACAGACCCAATGCCTTAGCGAGATCCACATGCAAAAGAACGTATTGCTGTTGAACGGCCCCAATTTGAACCTGCTGGGATCGCGGCAGCCCGATATCTATGGCGTCGAAAGTCTCGACGATATCGTGGACGCCTGCCGCAAGCTTGCGTCCGAACTCGATCTCGGGCTCCGCGCGGAACAGTCGAACCACGAAGGAACGCTTGTCGATCTGATCCAGGAAGCGCGCGCTTCGGCAGATGCCATCATCATCAATGCGGGCGCCTACAGCCATACATCGGTGGCGATTCTCGATGCACTCAACAGTTTCGACGGCGACGTCATCGAAGTTCACCTGTCGAACATTCACAAGCGCGAGGCGTTCCGGCACCATTCGTTCATCTCGTCGCGGGCGAGCGGGATCATCGTCGGCTGCGGAAGCCATGGCTATTTGCTTGCCCTGCGGCAGCTGGCACACGTTCTGAACGGCACAACCCGTTAAGAACGCTTGTTTCAGTTGAACTGTAGGTTGCCCCATCCGCGACCCGGGGTCGTCAAGAAAGCCGGCGCTTTCGCGCCGGCTTTCTCGTCTCGAAGCGTCACGATCCGAGGGATGGACCGGTCGAACGCGGCATGGGCGCGGATCAGCCCTGAGCGGCCTTGGCGACCTCGGCGGCGAAGTCTTCCTTCTCCACCGTGATCCCCTCTCCCACTTCGACGCGCACGAAGCCGGTGATCTCGATCCCGGCATCCTTCGCGGCATCGCCGACGGTCTTGTCGGGATCCACGACGAAGGCCTGGTTGACAAGTGTCACCTCGGACAGGAACTTCTTCATCCGTCCCTCGATCATCTTCTCGATGACCTGCTCGGGCTTGCCGCTTTCGCGCGCGATGTCCATCTGGACCCGCTTTTCCTTCTCGACGATCGACGCGTCGAGTTCGTTCTCGTTGAGTGCGGCTGGCTTCACGGCGGCGATATGCATCGCGATCTGGCGAGCTACGGTCGCGTCGCTGCCGGTATAGGCGACGAGGACGCCAATCTTGCCCATGCCCTCGGTCGCGGCGTTGTGCACGTAGGCCGTCACGTTCTCGCCTTCGAGGGTCTCCATCCGGCGCAACGTCAGGTTCTCGCCGATCTTGGCGATCGCGCTGGTGATCTGCTCCTTCACCGGCTTGCCGCCCATATCGGCCTCGGCCAAGGCGGCCACGTTGTCCACCTCAAGGCCCGCATCCGCGATCCGGCCGACGAGCGACTGGAATTCCTCGTTCTTGGCGACGAAATCCGTTTCCGAATTCACCTCGACGGCGACGCCCTTGCCGCCCGAGACCCGAACGGCCACGAGGCCGTCTGCGGCGGTGCGGTCCGCCTTCTTGGCGGCCTTGGCCAGACCCTTGGTGCGGAGCCAGTCGACGGCCGCATCCATGTCGCCGTCGGTTTCGGTCAGCGCCTTCTTGGCATCCATCATGCCCGCGCCGGTGGCTTCGCGGAGTTGTTTCACATCTGCAGCGGTGATCGCCATCTTGGCTCTCCTCGTAGGTCGTTCACAGGTTCGGGGCGGCTCGGCGGGCGTCGCCTGACGGCGCATCGCGACCGCCCCGATATCAGTTCAATGTTTCGGAACGGAGAGGCTCACGCCTCTCCCTTTTCCTTGTTGTCGAGATCGTAGGGCGCATCCTTGGCGACCGCGTCGTTCGAGGTGGCTTCCTCGGTCACGGCCAGCGTTTCCTCGGCATTGGCCGGGGTCTCGACGATCTCCTCGACCTCTTCGCCGGCATCTTCCATGGCGCCCATGTCAACGCCTGCGGCGCCGAGCTGTGCGGACATGCCGTCGAGGGCCGCGCGGCTGACGAGATCGCAATAGAGTGCGATGGCGCGGGCCGCGTCGTCGTTGCCGGGGATCACGTAGTCGATGCCGTCGGGCGCACAGTTGGTGTCGACCACAGCGACGACGGGGATGCCCAGCTTGCGCGCTTCGGCGATCGCCAGGTCTTCCTTGTTCACGTCGATGACGAAGATCAGGTCGGGCACGCCGCCCATGTCGCGGATCCCGCCGAGCGAGGCCTCGAGCTTGGCCTGGTCACGCTCGAGCGACAGACGCTCGCGCTTGGTGAGGCCCTCGGCGCCTTCGGTCATGCGTTCGTCGATTTCCTTGAGGCGGTTGATCGACTGCGAGACGGTCTTCCAGTTAGTGAGCGTGCCGCCCAGCCAACGGTGGTTCATGTAATACTGCGCGCAGCGTTCGGCCGCGTCCGCGATCGGCTTCTGCGCCTGGCGCTTGGTGCCGACGAAGAGGATGCGGCCGTTCTTGGCCACGGTGTCGCGGATCACTTGCAGTGCCTGATCGAGCATCGGCACGGTCTGCGTCAGATCGAGAATGTGGATGCCGTTGCGGTCACCGTAGATGTACTGACCCATGCGCGGATTCCACCGCTGGGTCTGGTGGCCGAAATGCACGCCAGCCTCGAGAAGCTGACGCAAAGAGAACTCGGGAAGAGCCATTTGCCTATCCTTTTCCGGTTTCAATCCTCGGCGAAACTGTTTGAGGGCAATGCCCCAACCGGTGGATTCGCGGGGATGTCTCCCCCGCGGACCCGAGTTCCGCCTGTGAAGTGCGGCTCCGTTACATCCTATCGCGCGCGAGTGCAAGGCGTTGCGGCTGGCGGGCGCGCGAAACGACCACATCTTCGCCCGAGGCCGCGCCCGGGACTTGCGCGCGTGCGCCATCTGCCTCAATGAGCCGCGGTGATGAGCATGCGCGTGATCTCGATCGGATCGGTCCTCTGGGACGTGATCGGACGCACCCCCAGAACCATGGGGGCGGGCCAGGACGTCGCCGGTCGCATCAGCCGCGATCCGGGCGGTGTCGCGCTGAACGTCGCTCTCGGCCTCACGCGGTTCGGCGTCGCGACCGACCTGCTGAGTGCGGTCGGCCGCGACGCGGACGGCGACGCGATCCTCGCCCTCGCGCGATCCCGGGGGATCGGCACCGATATGGTCTATGTCTCGGACGATCTTCCGACGGATCGCTACATGGCGATCGAGGGCGGCAATGGCCTGATCGCCGCGATCGCCGACGCGCATTCCCTCGAAAATGCCGGCGACAAGATCCTCGAGCCGCTTCGCGACGGCCGTCTGGGGTCGGGCGAGACCCCGTTCGACGGTGTCGCCGCCCTCGACGGCAACCTGTCGGAGGACCTGCTGGCCGCGATCGCGACGGGCCCCTGGCTCTCTGCCGCCGATCTGCGCGTGGCGCCTGCCTCGCCGGGCAAGGCGGTGCGCCTGTTGCCGCTCCTGCGTCACCCGCGCGCGGTATTCTACGTCAATCTCGAAGAGGCCGGGCTGCTGCTCGGGGCGAAACCGCTTGATGCCGGCGCGGCGGCCCGCGCGCTCGTGGATCGCGGCGCGTTCCGGGCTCTCGTCACGAATGGCGGCATGACCTGCGCCATGGCCGGTGCGGACGGCGTGATCGAGGCTGCACCGCCACGCGTGGCCGTCACGCGCGTCACCGGTGCGGGCGACAGCTTCATGGCCGCTCATATCGCCGCAGAACTTCGTGGCGAACGGGGAGAGCGCGCGCTGCGCTCCGCCCTCGTCGCCGCCGCCGCACATGTATCCGGAGAAAGCCCTTCATGACCCTCCCCCTTTCCCTGTCCCCCGAAGTCGCAAGCGCCATGGAGGCCGGACGCCCCGTCGTCGCCCTCGAATCGACGATCATCACGCACGGCATGCCCCGGCCCCGCAATGTCGAGACCGCCCGGCTGGTCGAGGCCGAGATCCGCGCGGCCGACGCCGTTCCGGCCACCATCGCCGTGCTCGATGGCATGCTGCATGTCGGCCTCACGGACGCGCAGCTCGACGCACTCGCCGACTCGCAGAACGTGGCAAAGCTGTCGCGCGCCGATCTCGCGGTGGCGATCGCGACAGGCGCGACCGGCGCGACCACGGTCGCGGCCACGATGATCGCAGCGCGACTTGCCGGGATCGAGGTGTTTGCCACGGGCGGCATCGGCGGTGTGCATCGCGGCGCGGAAAGCACTTTCGACATATCGGCCGATCTGCGCGAATTGAGCGAGACCCCCGTGACCGTGGTCGCGGCAGGCGCCAAGGCGATCCTCGACCTGCCCAAAACGTGGGAGGTGCTGGAAACGCTGGGCGTTCCCGTCATCGCCTACGGCCAGGACACGATCCCGGCCTTCTGGTCGGCGACATCGCCCTATCCAGCGCCGCTCCGGCTCGATCGCGCGCGCGACATCGCGGCCTCCCATGTGATGCGCGGCACACTGGGCGTGCCTGGCGGCCAGCTGGTGGCCAATCCGATCCCGTCGCAGGACGAAATCGCGGCCGAAGAGCTCGCCCCGGTGATCGAGGCCGCCGTCGGCGAGGCCCGCGATCAGGGCATCTCCGCAAAATCCGTGACGCCGTTCCTGCTGACACGGATCTTCGAGATGACCGAGGGACGCTCGCTCGAGGCGAATGTCGCGCTCGTGCTGAACAATGCGCGCCTCGCGGCGGGAATCGCCCATGAAATTAGCGTGATCCGACGGGAATCGAAGGCGACGGATGACTTGTCATTGTAGCGCGGTGACCGACCGGATAGATTGACGTCGACTGCTCAATCCCATTGCCGGACACGATCTTGCCCAAAGACGAGCCCCAGAAGCGTCGCTCCTTTTTCGGGGGGCTTCGCGCCAATTTCCTGACGGGCCTCGTGGTGATCGCGCCGATCGGCCTGACCATCTGGCTGATCTGGGCGGTGATCGGCTGGGTCGACGGATTCGTTCTTCCCTTCGTGCCGAATCGGTTCAAGCCCGAGCAATATATCGGGATCAACCTGCGCGGCGTCGGCGTCATCTTCTTCCTGATCTTCACAGTGATCGTGGGTTGGCTCGCCAAGGGCCTGATCGGGCGGTCGCTCCTGCGCTGGGGCGAGGGGCTGGTCGATCGGATGCCGATCGTCCGGTCGGTCTATAACGGGCTCAAGCAGATCGCCGAGACCGTCTTCGCGCAATCCGACAGCTCGTTCGACAAGGCGGTGCTGGTGGAATACCCGCGCAAGGGGCTTTGGGCGATCGCGTTCATCTCGACCGACGCAAAGGGCGAGATCGACAGCCGCATTCCCGCCTCCGAGGAGAAGCTCGCAGTCTTCATGCCGACGACGCCCAACCCGACCTCGGGATTCCTCCTTTTCGTACTCAGGAGCGACGTGATCGAGCTCGACATGAGCGTGGAGGACGCCGCGAAACTTGTCATCTCGGCCGGTCTCGTCTACCCGCACCCCAAGATCCCGGCGCAGACCGACTCGAGCCATCCTGCCGCCGCGGCCGAATGATCAGCCGAACATCGCGCGCAGATCGACGGAGGATGCCTGTCCGAGGGTATGGATATGCGCGGCGAGGAATTGCTCCGCGGCATTTCGACCCGCCTCCTTCAGGCGTCGGATGATCAGGGCCGAGGGGATGGTCTTGGTCGCCACGGACAGATCCGCCATCAGGTCGTCATCGGCGATCATGTGAATGTGCACGCGCTTCATGGCACCTTCGGGTATTGTGCCGTCGTCGAGAAGGCGCTGCACGAAATGGATCGACCGCAATTCGCGCAGGAGCGAAGAGTTAAAGCTGATCTCGTTGATCCGGTTCAGGATTTCCTGCGGCGCATAGGGCAGTGCCTTGCGTTCAAGAGGGTTAATGTTGACCACGACCACATCCGATGGAAGATCGGGCCGGAAGAGCGGGAAAAGCGCGGGGTTTCCCGAATATCCGCCATCCCAGTAAGCTTCGATCGACCCGTCGGGCTCGGCGATCTCGACGGCCTTGAAAAGCGTCGGAAGACAGGCGGATGCCATGATCGCTTCAGGCGAGATCTCATCGCCGTCGAAGATCCGAATCTTGCCGGACCGCACGTTCGTGGCACAAATGAAGAGCGCCGGTCCGTCGGCGGCGCATATGTCGCCGAATTGCATGTCGCGCAGGATCGGCTCGAGCGGATTGCGGTAGAACGGACCGTAGGAATAGGGGCTGGTCATCCGCGCGAAGAAATCGCCCGCGGCATAGGGCGGAGAATTCTCGATCGCGTGGCTGACCTGCGGGCTCGTCGGGAGGAAAGCCTGCATCCAGTCCGGCGTCGCGAGATTGCTGAGCTTGCCGACCCGGCTCCAGATCCAGTCGAGCGTCTCGCGCGCGCCATCGGGCCCGGCCTGTACCATGCCGGACTTGACCGCCGCGCCGTTGAGCGCTCCCGCGGAAGTGCCGGAGATCGCCGCGATCTCGACCTCGCCGCCTTCGAGCAGGCGATCTAGGACGCCCCAGGTGAACGCCCCGTGCGCGCCGCCGCCCTGCAAGGCGAGGTTGATCTTCGGCCGCGTCATCGCGGGGCCTTCGCGACGCACCCTCGTGCGGTCAAAGTGCCGTCCAGCCGCCATCCACGCTGATCGTCGTGCCGGTGATCTGCGTCGCGGCGTCCGAGCACAGGAAGAGGCAGGTACCGCCCAACTGCTCGACGGTGGCGAATTCCTTCGACGGCTGCCGGTCGAGCAAAACCTTCTCGATGACCTCGTCGCGGCCCATGCCGTATTCCTTCATCGTGTCGGGGATCTGGGATTCCACGAGCGGCGTCAGCACGTAGCCCGGGCAGACCGCATTGCAGGTGATCGGCTCGCGCGCCGTTTCGAGGGCCACGGTCTTGGACAATCCCACGATGCCGTGCTTGGCCGCGATATACGCCGCCTTGTAGGGCGACGCCGTCAGTCCGTGCGCCGACGCGATGTTGATCACCCTGCCCCACCCCGCGTCGCGCATCATCGGCAATGCGGCGGCGGTCGTATGGAAGGCCGAGCTGAGATTTATCGCGATGATTGCGTCCCATTTCTCGATCGGGAACTTCTCCACCGGAGCGACATGCTGGATGCCGGCATTGTTGATCAGGATATCGCATCGCCCCGCCTGTTCGACGAGCGCGCGCGCCTCGTCGGCCTTCGAGAGATCCGCCTTGATGTAGCGTACGTTCACCCCGTGCGCGTCGGCAAGTTCGGAGGCCAGCGCGTGATCCTCGTCGCGATCGGTGAACGAGTTCAGCACCACATCCGCGCCGGCCCGTGCCATTTCGCGCGCGATGCCGAGCCCGATGCCGGAATTCGATCCCGTGACGATGGCGGTCTTGCCTCTGAGTTCCATGACGATCTTTCCATGCTGTCCGCGATTTTCGGGACTATGCGCACACGGCAGGACCGTCCGCAATCAACTCTGCCGTTAATGATTCCTTAACCAGAGAATCACCACGGTGAGAGCAGGTTAGACCCCCGCGATCCCCAATAAAAAAACGCCCGCACAAGGCGGGCGTCAAGTCATTGAGGCAGGTTTCATACAGGCAAGAAACCTATCGAGCAGTGCCCTTGTTATAAGCGATTCCGCGGGCGGATCAAATCCTAAATGTTTGCTGTCACTCGCAAGCCCCCGTAATCTGGGCCAAAGAACAAACGGGCACAGCAGACAGGACCGAATATGGAAACGAACTATTTCCGGCGCGTCGCAGCGATCGCGGCGCTTGTCGGGGCGGTCGCGGGCCAGCAGGCCATGGCCGAACCCCGGCACGGCATCGCGATGTATGGCGACCCTGCCCTGCCCGCCGATTTCACATCGCTCCCCTATGCCAATCCGGATGCGCCGCACGGCGGACGGATCGTGTTGGGCGAGGTCGGCACGTTCGACTCGCTCAATCCCCATATTCTCAAGGGAAAGGTGCCCTGGCAGCTGCGCTCGCTGGCCTACGAGTCGCTGATGGGCCGGTCCTACGACGAGCCCTTCACGCTTTACGGTCTGCTTGCCGAAACGGTGGAGACCGCGCCCGACCGTTCCTGGGTCGAGTACACGCTTCGCCCCGAGGCACGGTTTTCAGACGGCACACCCGTCACCGTCGAGGACGTGATCTGGTCCTACGAAACGCTGGGCACGCAAGGCCATCCCAGATACGCCAATAGCTGGCAGATGGTCGAAAGTGTCGAGAAGACCGGCGAGAGGACGGTGCGGTTCACCTTTACCGAAAACAACGACGAGCTTGCCCTGATCATGGGTATGCGGCCGATCCTGAAAAAGGCCCAATGGGAAGGCAAGGACTTCACCCGCTCCGGGCTCGACACCATTCCGATCACCACCGCACCCTACGTCATCGAGAGTTTCGAGCCCGGCCGGTATCTCTCGCTCAAGCGCGATCCCGCTTACTGGGGCGAGGACGTGCCCTTCATGCAGGGCCAGGCCAATCTCGACGAGATCCGGATGGAATTCTTCGGCGACGAGACCGCCATGTTCGAGGCGTTCAAGGGCGGGCTTCTGACCGTCAACCGCGAGACCAATGCCGAGAAATGGGAAACCCAGTACGACTTCCCCGCAATCCGCTCGGGCGAAATGGTGAAGTCGGTGATCCCGCACGAGCGTCCTTCGGGAATCTGGGGTTTCGTGATGAACACGCGCCGCGCGCCGTTCGACGATTGGCGCGTCCGCCAGGCCCTGGCGGAGGCCTTCAACTTCGAGTTCATCAACCAAACGCTGAATGGCGGCAAGTTGCCGCGGGTCACGTCGTATTTCTCGAATTCAATCCTCGGCAAGCGAGACGGCCCCGCCGAGGGTCGCGTCTTGGAGTTGCTCCAGCCGTTCGCGGACACGCTGCCGCCCGGCGCGATCGAAGGGTATTCCCAGCCGGAAGGCGACGGGTCCGAGCGCAACCGAAAGGCCCTGCGCCGCGCCATGGGACACCTGAACGACGCGGGCTACACGGTCGAGGGCGGTGCGCTGGTGGATCCGGACGGCCGTGCCGTGACATTCGAGATCCTTCTGCGTCAGGGCGACACGCAGGATCAGCAGATCATCGACATCTACCTTTCGGCTCTGCAGCGGCTCGGGATCGAGCCGCGCGTGACGCTGGTCGACGAGGCGCAATACAACGAGCGGACGCAGGTTTTCGACTTCGACATGACCGATTACGAGCGCGGCCTGTCCCTGAGCCCAGGCACCGAACAGCGATATTACTGGGGCTCCGATGCTGCGAGCCAGGACGGGTCGCTGAACTGGATGGGCGTCGAGAGCCCGGCCGTCGATGCGATGATCGAGGCAATGCTGACGGCCGAGAGCAACGAGGATTTCGTCGCCGCCACCCGCGCGCTCGACCGGATCCTGACGGCCGGTCGCTATGTCATTCCGATCTGGTTCCGCCCCGACAGTTTCCTCGCCCACGATGCGAACCTCAAATATCCCGAGCAGCTTCCGGCCTATGGCGACTACCTCGGCTTCCTGCCCGAGGTCTGGTGGCATGAGGAGGGATAGCATTCGAGCGGCGGCTTGCCGCGGGCCTTTCGAGCAACCGCTCCGGCATGGCGGGTGCGAGAGGATCGGCAAAGCTGCCATTCGGTCCGGAACAACCCGACGCCGCGGGCATTGGCCCCGCGAAATGACGAGGCAAGAGGACAACGCCGATGCAATGGGATGCCGTGAGACAGAACTGGCCCGCTTTCGTGGCGCCTATCATGCAGCGCTGGGAAAATACCGACGAGAACGACCTTCTGACGCTCGACGGGGACCGCGAGCGGTTCGAGGCCTACCTGGCCGAACGCGAGGGGCTTGCAGCACCCGAGACGCGGGATCAGGTCAATGAATGGCTTGAAGGTGCCGCACCCGCCGATGTCGTGATGGACGAGACGCGCGACAGTGTGAACATCCGCGCTTCAGCGGCGCATATTCCGCCGGGCGAAGACGTCTATTCCGAGGATCGCGATTTCGGCGACGACGACAAGGTGGACCGTCCGATCGGGCGCGACACGTGAAGCGCTGCGCCGTGCAGCGCATGGAGGCCGCGTGATCAAGCTCGATATCCTGTCTGATCCGATCTGCCCCTGGTGCTTCATCGGCAAGGCCAATCTCGACGCTGCCCTGCAGGCGCGTCCGGATCACCCGTTCCGCATTGAGTGGCATCCGTTCCAGCTCAACCCCGAAATGCCCGAAAGCGGGATGGACCGGCAGACCTATCTGGAGCGAAAGTTCGGAGGCCGCGACGCTGCGGCATCCGCCTATGCACCGATCGTCGAGGCGGCGGACGCGGCGGGGCTCAAGATCGCGTTCGAGCGGATCACGCGGACGCCCAACACGCTCGATGCCCACCGGATGATCCATTGGGCGGGCCTGGAAGGGCGGCAGGCCGCGATGGTCGCCGTGCTCTTTCACGGGTATTTCCGCGAGGGGCGCGACATAGGCGATGCGCAGGTCCTCGTCGATCTTGGCACCGATGTGGGGATGGACCGCGATATTTGTGCGAGACTGCTCGCAAGTGACGCGGACCGCGAGGATATCGTCGCCCGTGACGTTCATGCGCGCGAGCGCGGGATCACCGGGGTTCCGACCTTCATCGTGGCGAACCGGCATGCGGTTCCAGGCGCGCAGCCGCCGCAGCTCTGGCACGACGTGCTCGACGATCTTGAGCGTCAGGCCGGCGTCGGCAGCGCGTAATCGTCGCATTCGGGCCTCGCGGGCCGGACAAACGGCCGCGGCCACTGGACCCCGCCGCATCTGCCCGCATGGATGCACTAGAGGAGCGGCGGCGTCGGGTAGAGCGCGGCGGCCGCCTAAGTGCAAGGCCAGGGCGTGCTGGATCGGCGCCGTGGAGGCACCAGCGGCAGGAACATCGGACTTGTCACAAGCGGCGCCTATGAGCGCCCTCGGCACCCGCATTATGCCAAGCAGATCCTCTCGCCGCTGTGGCTCGCACGACTGGGTGGATCTGCCCGTGCCGGGCCTGCGGCGGTTGTGGGTTCCGCGGCGCTGGTCTATGCGAGCCGGGTGGAGGACAGGTTTTTGGCACGCTCGCAACCCGGCCACCGGGCCTGGGCGGCGCGTGTGGGATTTTACTGATGCAACAGCCCGGCCGGGTCGAATTTGTCGCGATGATGGCGGTTCTGCTCGCCACCATCGCCTTTTCCATCGACGCCATGTTGCCCGCCCTGCCCGAGATCGCGCGAACGCTGGTCCCCGAGGCGCCCAACAACGCGCAACTCGTCGTGACCTCCTTCGTCTTCGGCATGGGCCTTGGAACCTTCCTCGCGGGTCCGATCTCGGATGCGACGGGACGCAAGCCCGCGATCCTCGGCGGCCTCGCCCTCTATATCGCCGGCGCGGCACTGGCGAGCCAGGCCCAAAGCCTCGAGACGCTGCTGGTCGCGCGCATGGTCCAGGGCCTCGGAGCCGCGGGCCCGCGGATCGTGACCAACGCGATGATCCGCGACCGCTTCGAAGGGCGTCACATGGCGCAGATCATGTCCTTCGTGATGATGGTGTTTCTCCTGGTACCGGCGATGGCACCCGCCTTTGGCAGCCTGATCATCGGCGCGTTCGGATGGCGCTCGATCTTTGCGGCGTTCATCGTCTTCGCGCTCTGCGGGGGGCTCTGGCTCGCCATGCGACAGCCCGAGACCCTGCCGCCCGAGAGCCGACACGGCATGCGCCCGGCCCTCATGCGGCTCGCTGCAAGCGAGGTCGTGCGGCGCCCCGACGTGCGCATCTATATCGGCGTCCTGACCCTCGGCACGGGACAGATGTTCGCGCTGATCTCGTCCGTGCAGCAGATCTACGACGTCTATCTCGGTCAGGGCGACGTGTTCCAGTGGTGGTTCATGGCGACGGCACTTCTTGCGGGCACCGGCACGATCGTCAACGCGGCGCTGGTGATGCGGCTGGGGATGCGGCGCATCGCGATCTGCGCCTACGGCGTGCAGTGCCTGATCTCGGGCGTTCTGGTTCTCACGGAATTGGCGGGGCTCGTCCCGCCGGGCCTGGCTTTGGTCACGTTCTTCGGGTGGTCGGTTTCGGTGTTCTTCATGGTCGGTCTGACCTTCGGCAACCTCAACGCGCTGGCGCTCCAGCCGCTCGGGCATATCGCCGGCATGGCCGCCTCCGTCGTCGGGGCGATCTCGACCATCCTGGGCGTGGTGCTGGCGGTCCCGATCGGGCTCGCCTTCGATGGCACTCCGGTCCCGCTCTATATCGGCACGATGGTCTGCTCCGCGCTGGCCTTCGCCCTGATGCGCCGCACTGTGGAGGCGGAGGGCGCGCCGGCCGATCAGGTCGCGCCCCACCGCTGACGCGGACCGACTAGCCCGACTTGCCGACGTCGAGGGCGCGGCGCAGATCCTGCGCGATTGCGAAGGCGCCCTTGATCTTGTCGGATTCCTTGGCCCAGTCGCGGCGCACGACGATCTTGTTGTCCTTGACGCGGGCCAGCCCGTCCTGATCGTTGATGAACTTCACGAGTCCTTCGGGGCTGCCGAACTTGTCGCCCCAGAACTGGATCGTCGCGCCCTTGGGTCCCGCATCGAGCTTGAAGATGCCCGCGCGCTTGCATTCGGCCTTGATGCGCACGACCAGAAGGAGCGTGTTGACCTCCTTGGGCAACTTGCCGAACCGGTCTATGAGCTCGGCCGCGAACCCTTCGAGTTCGACCTTCGAGGTCAGTTCCGACAAACGACGATAGAGGCCAAGCCGGACGTCGAGATCGGGGACGTAGTCTTCGGGGATCAGGACGGCCACGCCGAGATTGATCTGCGGGCTCCATTCTCCCATGTCGCCCAAGCCGTCGACACCTTCGAGCTCGCCCGATTTGAGCTTGGCGATCGTCTCTTCCAGCATCGACTGGTAAAGTTCGTAACCGACTTCGCGGATCTGGCCCGACTGTTCCTCGCCGACCAGATTGCCGGCCCCGCGGATGTCGAGATCCTGCGAGGCGAGCGCGAAGCCGGCCCCGAGGCTGTCGAGCGATCCGAGGACGCGCAGACGCTTCTGCGCCGTGTCGGTCAGCTTGGCGCGTGGCTTGGTGGTGAGATAGGCATAGGCGCGTGTCTTGGCGCGCCCGACCCGACCGCGGATCTGATAGAGCTGCGACAGGCCGAACATGTCGGCGCGGTGCACCACCATGGTGTTGGCCGTCGGGATGTCGAGGCCGGATTCCACGATCGTCGTGGCAAGCAGCACGTCGTAGGCCCCGTCGTAGAAGGCGTTCATCCGGTCGTCGAGCGTGCCAGCGGCCATCTGCCCGTTGGCCGTGACATAGGTGATCTCGGGAACCTCGTTCTTGAGGAACTCCTCCATCTCGGGCAGATCCTTGATCCGCGGCACGACGATGAAACTCTGTCCGCCGCGATAATGCTCGCGCAGAAGCGCCTCCCGGATCGTGAGGGCGTCGAACTCGCTTACATAGGTGCGGATCGCCAGGCGGTCGACCGGCGGCGTGCCGATGATGCTGAGATCGCGCACACCTGTGAGGCTGAGCTGCAACGTCCGCGGGATCGGCGTCGCGGTGAGCGTCAGGACATGCACGTCGGTGCGCATCTGCTTCAACCGTTCCTTGTGCGTGACACCGAAATGCTGCTCCTCGTCGATCACGAGAAGGCCGAGATTCTTGAACTTCGCGCTTTTCGACAGAAGCGCATGCGTGCCGATCACGATGTCGCAGCCGCCATTCGCCATGCGTTCACGGGCGAGGTCGCTCTCCTTCTTCGACACGAAGCGAGACAATTGCCGCACCTCGATCGGAAACCCGCGAAACCGCTCGGCAAAGGATTTGTAATGCTGCCGCGCAAGCAGGGTCGTCGGGGCGATGACCGCCACCTGAGCGCCCGACATGGCGGCGATGAAGGCCGCGCGCATCGCGACCTCGGTCTTGCCGAAGCCGACATCGCCCACGATCAGACGGTCCATCGGCGTGCCCGATGACAGATCGGCCATCACGTCCTCGATGGCCTTCATCTGGTCGTCGGTCTCGTCGTAGGGGAAGCGGGCCGAAAAATCCTCCCAGGCGTGATCCGGCGGATCGAAGGACGGTGCCTTGCGCAAAAGTCGTTCGGCGGCCACGCGGATCAGCCGGTCGGCGATCTCGCGGATGCGCTCCTTGAGCTTGGCCTTCTTGGCCTGCCAGGCACCGCCGCCGAGCTTGTCGAGCATTCCTTCTTCGTGGCCATAGCGGCTCAGGAGTTCGATGTTCTCGACGGGCAGATACAACCGGTCGCCGCCCGCATATTCGAGCAGGATGCATTCATGCGCCGCCCCGAGTGCCGTGACCACTTCGAGGTCCTTGTAGCGGCCGACACCGTGATCCACGTGCACGATGAGGTCGCCCGGTGTCAGCGATTGCGCTTCGCTGAGGAAATTCTCGGCGCGGCGCTTCCTGGGCGTCTTGCGCACCAGCCGATCGCCCAGCACGTCCTGCTCCGAGATGACCGTGATCCGGGTGCCGTCCGACACGCCCTCGAATCCGTGGTCGAGGCCCCAGACGGCGAGAAACAGACCGCCCTTCGCGTCTGGCACGTCGCGGAAATCACGGATCTCGGTCATGCCCGAGACGTCCTCGTCCTCGAGAAGACCCGAAAGCCGCTCTCGCGCGCCGTCGGAATAGGAGGCGACGATCACCTGGCCCTCCTTCCGCTTGGCCGAGATATGGGCGGCCAGCGCACCGAAGAGGCTCACGGATTCCTGCTGCCGCTCGGGCGCGAAGTTGCGGCCGATCCGCCCGCCCGCGTCGACCACCTTGGGCCCCGTGGCCTGCGCCAGAGGATGAAAGGCGATCATGCGGTGTCCGCCCGTCGCCGCCTCCCAGGCATCGTCGTCGAGATAGAGCAGCCCCGGCGGTGCGGGCTTGTAGACCGAATCGACACGCCCCTTCTTGGTCATCGCGTCGTGGCGGTTGTCGTACTGGTCGCTCACCCCTTCCCAGCGCGCAAGACGCGCGGGCGTTACCTGATCGTCGAGGCAGATCGTCGCCTTGGGCATGTAGTCGAAGATCGTCTCGAGCCGTTCATGGAAGAAACCCAGCCAGTGCTCGATCCCGGCGTGCTTCTTTCCCGCGCTCACCGCCTCGTAGAGCGGATCGTCGGTTCCCGCGGCGCCGAACTCGATGCGATAGGCCTGGCGGAACCGAGTGATCGCCGCCTCGTCGAGGATGACCTCGCTCACCGGAGCGAGCTCGACCAGATCGAGCTTTTCGGTCGTGCGCTGGGAGCCGGGATCGAACCGCCGCGCCCCGTCGAGCGTGTCGCCGAAGAAATCCATCCGCACCGGACCGCCGTCGCCCGGCGGCCAGACGTCGATGATGCCGCCCCTGATCGCGTAATCGCCCGGTTCGAGCACGGTCGGCGACTGGGTGAAGCCCATCCGCACGAAGAAATCGCGAAGCGCCGCCTCGTCCACCCGCTTGCCGACCTCGGCCACGAAGGCCGCGTCCTCGAGGACCTCGCGCGCCGGGATCCGCTGCGTCGCCGCGTTGACGGTCGTCAGCAGCACGAACCGCTTCGGCATCCCGTGGACGAGTGCCGCGAGCGTGGCCATTCTCTGGGCCGAGATGTCGGCGTTGGGCGAAACCCTGTCGTATGGAAGGCAATCCCAGGCGGGGAAGGTGAAGACCGGCAGCCCGGGATCGTAGAAGGCGAGCGCCAGCTGCATCGCCGCCAACCGCTTGTCGTCGCGCGCGACATGGATCAACGCGCCATCCGACTTGGCCAGTTCCGACAGGACGAGCCGCGCGTCGAAACCTTCCGGCGCGCCGCCCATGGTGATGAAATTCCGCTCTGACATGAGGCTGTCAGGTAAGGAGATGGGGGGCGGTGTCAATCGCTTCCGCGGGGGCTGCGACACCATGCTGGAAGAATCTGCAGCGCGGGGCGAAATACTTCTTGCTTGGATGGACGTTGGGCCCCATATGCGCGCCAAGACGCCAACGCACGCGCCTCTGTTGGGGGAAACCCTCAAGCAGCGACGGTAACGTCTCCGTTGTCACTTTCGGGGGATTTGCGTCCCTCGGGTCCACTGGAGATGATCCCATGACCGCCTTTGCCTCAGATCGCGCGCCGCGCGGTTCCGAATCCCGCACCCTGAAACTCGACGCGGCAATTGCGTCCGCAACCTTCGACCGGCCCACGCTGGTCATGGATCTCGACCTCGTCGAGGACAATTTCCGCGCGCTCGAGCGTGGATTGGGGGATGCGGCGATTCACTATGCCGTCAAGGCCAACCCCACCCCCCAGGTGATCGAGCGTCTCGCGTCGATCGGTTGCCGGTTCGATGCCGCCTCGCGCGGCGAGATCGAGCTGTGCCTCTCGATGGGCGCGCGGCCCGAGCATGTGAGTTTCGGAAACACGATCAAACGGGCGACCGACATTGCGTTCGCGTACCGCGCCGGGATCACGCTCTTCGCCGCGGATGCCGAAGCGGAGCTCGAGAAGATCGCCGAGAACGCACCAGGCGCCTCCGTCTATCTGCGCGTCATCGTCGAGCCGAGCGGTGCCGACTGGCCGCTCACGCGCAAGTTCGGCTGTGCGGCGTCCCGCGTTCAGGCGCTTCTGTCGCTGGCGCGCGATCTGGGTCTCGATGCCCGCGGCCTGTCGTTCCATGTCGGCTCGCAGACCCGTCATGCCGCGATGTGGACCCATACGCTCGATCAAGTGGCGCGGGTCTGGGACGAGGCGCGTGCGGCCGGTCACGGTCTCGACCTCATCAATATCGGCGGCGGTTTCCCCGCCTTTCACGGTGAGCATGTCGACCCGCTCGAGACCTATGCGCGCGACGTCATGGCCGAGGTACGCGCCCGGTTCGGTGGCGTCGACGTGATGGCCGAGCCCGGTCGCGGCATGGTGGCGGATGCCGGCGCGATCGCGTCGGAGATCCTGCTCGTCAGCCGCAAGAGCGAGGACGACCTGCATCGCTGGGTCTATCTCGATGTCGGCCGGTTCTCCGGTCTTGCTGAGACGGAGGGCGAGGCGATTCGCTATCAGTTCGAGACCGCGCTCGACGGCGAAGAATCCGGCCCCTGCATCCTGGCCGGGCCATCGTGCGATTCGGTCGACGTCCTTTACGAGAAGCGGCCCGTATCGCTCCCGCTGTCGCTGCGCGCCGGCGACCGTGTCGTGATCCGCAATTGCGGCGCCTACACTTCGAGCTATGCCAGCGTCGGCTTCAACGGTTTTCCGCCGCTCGACGTCATGGTCATCTGACCTGCACGCGGGCCGCCGGCCCCGCGGCGATTCCTTGCTGCACTCGATGAATGACGGGCGACGGCTTTGCCGCCGCCCGTATTCGTATGAGCTGGGCGCACTGAGAGAAGGCCGCGGAGGTGTCCGGCTTCGAAGCGTGCCAAAAAAAGAAAGCCTGCCGTCGTTTCCGAGGGCAGGCGATGTGTCGCAAGCGGTCCGGTGGGACTGCCGAAGCATCGCTTCGGCAGTCGGGCGCCGCGGGATCAGCGCTTGGAGAACTGGAAGCTTTTGCGCGCCTTGGCCTTGCCGTATTTCTTGCGCTCGACAACGCGGCTGTCGCGGGTCAGGAACCCGGCCGCCTTGAGCGCACCGCGCAGGGTCGGATCGTAAAGCTGAAGCGCCTTGCTGACGCCATGCTTCACCGCACCCGCCTGGCCGGACAGGCCGCCGCCCTTGACGGTGGCCATTACGTCGAACTGGCCTTCGACGCCGGCGACCGAGAACGGCTGCCTCAGGATCATCTGCAGCACGGGACGCGCGAAATAGGTGTTCACATCCTTGCCGTTGACGGTGACCTTGCCCGATCCGGGACGAATCCAGACCCGAGCGGTGGCGTCCTTGCGCTTGCCGGTCGCGTAGGCCCGGCCAAGCTCGTCGCGGACGGGCTCGCGCGGGGCTTCCATCGCCGTTTCGGCAGCACCGCCGGAAACCGCCTGGTTCAGCTCTTCAAGAGAGGTGACTTCTTCGGCCATCAGTAAGCCTCCCGCGTGTTCTTCTTGTTCATGGATTTCACGTCCAGCGCCTCAGGGCTCTGGGCGTCATGACCGTGCTCGGTCCCCGCATAGACGCGCAGATGGGTCATCTGCTGGCGGCTGAGCGGGCCGCCCGGCAGCATCCGCTTGACGGCCTGCATGACGACACGTTCGGGATGCGCGCCTTCGAGGATCTGACGAGTGGTTCGCGACTTGATCCCACCGGGATACCCGGTGTGCCAGTAATTCGGCTTGTCGCGCTTCTTGCCGGTCAACTGGACCTTGTCGGCATTGATCACGATGACGTTGTCGCCCATGTCCATGTGAGGCGTGAAAGACGGCTTGTGCTTGCCGCGCAGACGCATGGCGATGATCGAGGCGAGACGGCCCAGAACGATGCCGTCGGCATCGATCACGATCCATTTCTTCTCGATATCCGCCGGTTTAGCGGTGAAGGTTTTCATATCTGGTCCTGTAGGTTCGCGGGCATCGGCGCCCGGTCAATTCGGATGAGCAGGTTCTAATCATGCAGCGCGCGCAGTCAATGGTGACCTATGCAAATTATCTATTGCATATCAACGGCTTGAGAATATGGTATTTAGATACCCCAAATACGCGATGAAAAAAGGCCACTCGTGGCGGCCTCTTTACCGGAATATGGCAGTGCGGCTCCGGATCAGGCAGCGCCCATGCGCCGCCGGCTGATCCACAATCCCCCGAGCCCCGCGAGGAGCAGCGGCAGGCTTGCGGGGACCGGCACTGCGGAAATTTCCGGGAGATCGCCCTCGAAGGGTCGCAGATGAAGTTCCCCGTTGTCGAGGGTGATGCTCTGCGCGAAAACCGATCCTTCGGTCGACCCGTTGAAGCCTCTCAGGTCCGCCCATGGTGCGAGAACCGAGCCCGCGATGACCGAGTTGACGTTGATTGTGCCGGTGGCCTCATAGAAGTTCCAGAGGATGTTCTCCGCCCCAAACGTTCCGCCGAGCGGATTGGCCGAGAACGTGCCCGAAGTACCGGCCACATTCATGATGATCGTCTGGTCGGACCCGAAATCAAGCGCGTAGCCACCGTTCACGAAATCGTCGAGCGTCGCGTGGTACACCGACACATTCGACGCGTCCCAGTCGTTTCCTTCGTTGGCAACCGCGTTTCCGGTCGCCGTGATGCGCCGGTTGTTGGCGTCGGAGAAGGCGAAATCCGATCCCGTGAGCGTCGAGAGATAGCGGGAGTAATCGCGGACAGCTTGGTAATCCACTTCCGGGAAACGCGCCTCGAAGCCGGCATCGCCGGCAAGACCGTCCTGCACATCGATCGCGGTCGAAGTGCCGGGGTTGGCGTTGTAGTTGCCGGTGTAGGCTCCGCCGACGAAAACGTCGAGCGGGGCCGATCCGCCCTGCCCCGACTGATTCTCGATATTGCTGGTCGCATTGCCCCCGATCACGATCTGCCCGTTGCCGGAGATCTTGCCGATGGTCGCATTGCCCTTGACCACGACGTTCTGGGCCGGGCCCGCGGGGAGCGTGCGAAGCCCCGTCTGGACGGCATTGCCGGTCAGATTGCCGCCCACATAGAGCCGGCCCTCGACTTCCTGGTTGCTGCGGAAGTCGCCGCTGGTCACGGCGTTATAGGTACCGAGCAGGGATTCGACCGACAGCGTTGCGGACGCCGCAGGAGCCGCAACGATGGCCGCCGCCAAGGCACCGAAACAGAAGGATTTCTTGGGAAACATGGGATCACCATTCTTAACAAGATCTTTACGGGATGCTCCTTTAGCGCGAGTCGGGGCCTTCAGAGAACGGGTTGTCCGAATTTTCAGCTATTTTGTAGAAGAACGACCGCGGCACCGTGATCTCACTCATGCGGGGAATTCTCCGATCGGGGCCGAAATCCCTTGCGCCACCGCCCGTGAGACAATAGGTGCGCATTACGAGCGGGGACGATCCCAACTTCAGGCGACGTTATGCGATACGACCTGGGGGGGCGCTAAGGACCCACGGATTCAATCTACTGGCTGAAAGGGGAGTTCCTATGGACGGAGCCAACCTCTTCCAACTGGGGATCGGTCTGGAGACAGGCGCCCAAACGGAAGATTCCACTGCACGCGATATCTTTGCCGAGGATCGCGACGATCACTTCATCCGCGACGACGAAGGCCGCGTTTTCGCGGGCCGCCATCTCATCATCGAGGTGGTGAACGGTCACGGTCTCGACGACGAGGCGCGCATCCAGCAGGCGTTCCGCGATTGCGTCGACACCTGTGGCGCGACGTTGCTGCACATCCATACGCACAAGTTCTCGCCCCAGGGGGTGAGCGGCGTGGCCGTGCTCGCCGAGAGCCATATCAGTGTCCACACATGGCCCGAGATCGGCTACGGCGCGTTCGACGTCTTCATGTGCGGCGATGCGCGGCCCTGGCTGGCCGTAGACGTGTTGAAGGAAGCCTTCGCAACACCCGACGTGCGGGTGAAGGAGTTGCTTCGCGGCGACGGGCTCGTGACCGAGGTCGCCGCGGCCTGATCCGAAGGCGGTCCCGCTCGGAGGCGATCACAACCTCCCCGGGCGAGGCCCATACCGCCGGGGCATCCGACGGCGAGGGCGGCCTCGACGGCCCCCCTCTCAGCCCCCGCAGGGCGGGCGCCGGCGCGTCACCACAGCAAAGTCGCGGGTGGCCCCGAGACCTTATGGAGATCGCGATGACCGACATGACCGGATGGAGCGTCGAACGGCTTCACGAGCATCATTCGCAGGCGCTCCGAGAAAGCCGCGTGATCTACGACAGCGAGACGGATCACCAGCGCCTCCGCGTATTTGAGAACGAGACGTTCGGAAGGGTTCTCACGCTGGACGGGGTCGTGCAGGTAACCGAGGGCGACAATTTCATCTATCACGAGATGATGACACACGTTCCGATCTTCGCCCACGGTGCGGTTCGGCGTGTTCTCATTGTCGGCGGAGGAGACGGCGGCATGGCGCGGGAAGCCCTGCGTCATCCCGTCGAAAAGGTCGTGATGGTCGAGATCGACGCCGGCGTCGTGGAGTTCAGCAAGCACTACCTGCCCGAGATCTCGGCCGGAGCGTTCGACGATCCGCGGCTCGACCTTCGAATTGCCGATGGCGCGGACTTCATGCGCGACACCGAAGGCGGTTTCGACGTCATCATCATCGATTCGACGGATCCTGTCGGCCCGGGGGAAGTGCTCTTCACCGATCATTTCTACGGCCACGCGGCCCGCGCCCTCGCGCCGGGCGGGATCATCGTGACGCAGAACGGCGTCCCGTTCATGCAGGGCGCAGAGCTTGGCGGAACGATGCGGGCCTTCCGCAGCCTCTTCTCGGACGCCAGCTGCTTCCTTGCGACCGTGCCGACCTATGCCGGGGGGCCGATGGCATTCGGTTGGGGCACGGATGGCGATGCCCGGCACGTACCGATCGACGTGCTGCAGGCGCGCGTCGCCGCAAGCGGGCTTGCCTTCGGGTATTATACCGCGGACGTCCACAAGGCGGCCTTCGCCCTTCCCGGCTATGTCCGTGAACTGCTCAGATGAGGTCGCTGCCGTCTTAGTGAAGCGTGAATTCGCCCGTGACGTTGCGCCACTCGCCCGGTGCGATCATCTTGCGATGCGTGAACCGCACGGAATGGAGCGGCCCGTCGATTTCGCGCTGCCAGAACTCCACGAACTCGAACAGTTTCGGATGGTCGGGTGCCAGATCGTAACCCTGCCACACATAGCTGTTCAGGACACGGCGGTAATCCGGCATGTGATAGAAGAATTCCGCCGTGGTAAGCCCGTATCCCTTCAGCATCAATTCCGTTTCAGACATGATCGACCTCCTGCCTGTCTGCCCTTCCCCGGAATCAGCTTGGCGCCCCCGCGAAAAAAAGCAACTACAAGAAATCCGGTCGCGAGGACGCTGTGGACAAGCTGCCATTGCGCGCAAGATGCATGTGCTGGTATAGAACGATCAACAAGATATAGTGTGCCCCGACCAGAAAAGGCCATTACGTGAGCGACCGCCCGGATCCCCCTGAAGACGTTGAAGAAAATGGCCCGGAAGGCCCGCGGCATACGGGCCCCGGAATCGACATTTCCGACGAGATGCGCACGTCGTTCCTCGATTACGCCATGTCGGTCATCGTCAGCCGGGCGATCCCCGATCTTCGCGACGGCCTGAAACCTGTCCATCGCCGCATCCTCTATGCGATGCACGAGACCGGAAACACGTTCGACAAGCCCTATCGCAAATCCGCGCGTCCCGTGGGCGACGTGATGGGTCAGTATCACCCGCATGGCGACAGCGCGATCTACGAGGCGTTGGTGCGGATGGCGCAGGATTTCTCGATGTCCCTGCCCCTTCTCGACGGACAGGGCAATTTCGGCTCGATGGACGGCGATAACGCGGCCGCCATGCGCTATACCGAGGTGCGCATGGACCGACCCGCGCGCGCCCTTCTCGCGGATATCGAGAAGGAAACCGTCGATTTCCAGGACAATTACGACGGCAAGCAACAGGAGCCGACGGTCCTGCCGGCGCGGTTCCCGAACATGCTGGTCAACGGCGCGGGTGGCATCGCGGTCGGCATGGCCACGAACATTCCGCCCCACAATCTCGGCGAAGTCGTCGACGCGACACTTGCACTGATCGAGGATCCCGATCTCAGCTCCGAACGGTTGATGGAAATCGTTCCGGGGCCGGATTTTCCGACCGGCGGCGTGATGCTCGGACGCTCCGGCGCCCGCAAGGCCTATCTGGAGGGTCGCGGTTCGGTCATCCTGCGCGCGAAGGTCCGCATCGAGGAGATTCGCAAGGACCGTTTCGCCATCGTTCTGGACGAAATCCCCTATCAGGTGAACAAGGCCACCCTGGTCGAGCGCATCGCCGATCTGGCCAAGGAGCGGCGCCTCGAAGGCATCTCCGCCGTTCAGGACGAATCCGACCGGGTCGGTGTGCGCGTGGTGATCGAGCTCAAGAAGGACGCGACGCCCGACGTCGTTCTGAACCAACTCTATCGCTTCACGCCGATGCAGACGAGCTTCGGCTGTAACATGCTTGCGCTGCACGGCGGTCGCCCGGAGCAGTTGACCTTGCGCGATTTTCTCACGCATTTCATCACCTTCCGCGAGGATGTCGTCGCGCGCCGCACGGCTTACGACCTTCGCAAGGCACGCGAGCGGAGCCATGTTCTGTGTGGCTACGCCGTCGCCGTCAGCAATGTGGACGAAGTCGTGGCGACCATCCGGGCCTCGGCCGACGCGCCCGAGGCACGCGTCAAGCTGATGGAGCGCCGCTGGCCGGCCGAAGAGATCGCCCCCTTCATCCGCCTGATCGACGATCCCGGCCATACGATGAACGACGACGGCACCTACAACCTCTCTGAGATACAGGCCCGCGCAATCCTCGAGCTGCGCCTGCAACGTCTGACGCAGCTGGGCGTCAAGGAAGTGACCGACGAACTCGAGGATCTGGCCGGCAAGATCAAGGATTACCTCGATATCCTGCGCTCGCGCGACCGGATCATGGCGATCATCTCGGATGAGCTGCGCGAGGTGCGCGAGCAATTCGCCGTGCCGCGCCGGACCGAGATCGTCGACTGGGCCGGCGACATGGAGGACGAGGATCTCATCGAGCGTGAGGACATGGTCGTCACCATCACGCAATCGGGATACATCAAGCGCACGGCTCTCGCCGATTTCCGCTCCCAGCGGCGGGGCGGCAAGGGTGTTTCCGGCGGCGGATTGAAAGACGACGACGTGGTCACCACGCTCTTCGTGGCCAACACGCATACGCAGCTCCTCTTTTTCACCACCGACGGCATGGCTTACAAGCTCAAGACCTGGCGCCTACCGCTTGGCGGGCGCACTTCGAAGGGCAAGGCGATCGTCAACATCCTGCCGATCCCCAACGGCGTCTCCATTGCGGCGATCATGCCGGTGGACCGGGAGGAGGCCGATTGGGACGAGCTTCAGATCGTCTTCGCCACCTCCGCCGGCACAGTCCGCCGCAACAAGCTCAGCGATTTCACCAACGTCAACCGCGCCGGCAAGATCGCGATGAAGTTCGAGGGCGAGGATGACGGGACGCGCCTCATCAATGCGCGCATCGCCTCGCCCGACGATGACGTCATGCTGGTGACCGCGCAGGGTCGCGCGATCCGGTTCCCGTCGACCGACGTGCGGATCTTCAACAGCCGCGCGTCGCTCGGGGTACGCGGGATCCGCCTTGGACGGGGTGACGAGGTCGTGTCGATGGCCGTCATCCGGCATTTCGACGCGACCCCCGAGGAACGTACGACCTATCTTAAGATGCGCCGCGCCATGGCCGGTCTCGGCGACGATGCCGAGATGGAGATCGACGAGGACGAGGGTACGGGACAGGCCGCCGATTTCACGCAGGAACGCTACGCGCAGATGTCGGCCGCAGAGGACCTGATCCTCACCGTCACGTCAGGCGGTGCCGGCAAGCTCTCGTCGTCGCACGATTATCCTGTTCGGGGCCGTGGCGGACAGGGCGTCATGGCAATGGACAAGGCGATGCGCGGTGGGCGGCTCGTGGCAAGCTTCCCGGTCGAGATGGACGACCAGATCATGCTCGCCACGTCGCGGGGCCAGTCGATCCGCGTGCCGATCGAGGGCATTTCCTTCCGCTCGCGCGGCGCAGGCGGCGTGCGCGTGTTTAACACCGGCGCCGGCGAGGAAGTCGTCTCCGTCGCCTGGATCGCAGAACAGGCCGAGGAAGATATCGCCGAAGGCGGTGACGGAGACGCTCCTACGACATGAGAGTTCCAGATCGTCGTTTTCCGTCGGGCCCGAGGAAAGAGAATTCGCCTGGCGGCCTGCAACGACCGTCACGATCTTGCCGGATCTTCGATAACTCGTTAGGTTCCGCTTTCCGAATTGGTGTTCGCGACGCCTAACCGAGCCGGGAGACCCAAAGATGGCCGAGACCCTACATATCGTCGGCGGCGGCATGGCCGGATCTGAGGCGGCCTGGCAAGCAGCGCAGGCCGGCCTCGACGTCGTGATCCACGAGATGCGGCCCTTGGTCGAGACCTTTGCCCATCAGAGCGGCGATCTGGCCGAGATGGTGTGTTCGAACTCGTTCCGGTCCGATGACGACGAACAAAATGCGGTGGGCCTGCTGCATTGGGAAATGCGCGCGGCCGGCGGTCTGATCATGGCGATGGCAGACCGACATCGCCTTCCCGCGGGCGGTGCGCTTGCCGTCGACCGCGAGGCCTTCGCCCGCGACGTGACGCAAACGCTGACGGCGCTTCCGAATGTCCGCGTGGAAACCGGCGAGATCACTGCCCTGCCCGACGATGGCGCGTGGATCATCGCGACGGGTCCGCTGACCTCGGGCGCTCTGGCCGAGGCGATCCGGACCGAGACGGGCGCCGACGCGCTGGCCTTTTTCGACGCGATCGCGCCGATCGTGCATCACGACAGCGTAGACATGTCCAAGGCCTGGATGCAGTCGCGATACGACAAGGGCGAGACCGAAGAGGAGCGGACCGCCTATCTCAACTGTCCGATGGATCGCGACCAGTACGAGGCTTTCATCGACGCGCTTCTCGCCGCCGAGAAGACCGAGTTCCACGAGGGCGAGACGGCGGGTTATTTCGACGGCTGCCTGCCGATCGAGGTCATGGCGGAGCGCGGCCGGGAAACTCTCCGCCACGGACCGATGAAGCCCGTGGGCCTCACCAACCCGCACCAGCCGGACATCAAGGCGCATGCCGTCGTTCAACTCAGGCGCGACAACAAACTCGGCACGCTCTACAATATCGTCGGCTTTCAAACCAAGATGAAATACGGCGCCCAAACCGATGTTTTTCGGACCATTCCCGGGCTGGAGAATGCGCGGTTCGCCAGGCTCGGCGGGATCCATCGCAACACGTTCCTGAATTCCCCGACCTTGCTCGACGATCGTCTGAGACTGCGTTCCCGACCGCATATCCGGTTCGCGGGCCAGATCACCGGCGTCGAGGGGTATGTCGAATCCGCGGCGATGGGGCTTCTGGCCGGGCGTTTGGCGGTGGCCGAGGCGGCGGGGTGGGATTTGCCCGCCATTCCCGCCACCACCGCGACGGGCGCACTTGTCACCCACATCACGGGCGGTGCCGACGCCAAGACGTTTCAACCGATGAACGTGAATTTCGGACTGTTCCCGCCGGTGGATCTCAAGGGCGGGCGTCGCAATCGACCCGCGCGCTACAAGGCCTATACCGATCGCGCGAAAGCCGACTGGTCGCAATGGCTGAACGCGGGGCATGCCGGACGGGCGGCGGCCGAGTGATGACCGCTCGGCAATCGTGATCGTCACGCGGTTCGCGCCTTCGCCCACCGGGCCGCTGCATCTCGGCCATGCCTATTCCGCGCTGACGATCCAATCGCTTGCGGGCGACGGCCGGGTTCACCTGCGCATCGAGGATGCCGACAGCGCACGATCCCGGCCCGAATATGCGGCGCAGATCGTCGAGGACCTCACCTGGCTCGGATTCGCCTGGGCGGGTGAGCCGGAAAACCAGTCCGACAATCGTGTTGCACACGATGCCGCCTTGCACGCCCTCGGAGAGCGGGGCCTGACCTATCCCTGCTCCTGCACGCGGCGCGATATCATCGAGGCGGGCGCCGCAATCGGACGGATGGGCATGGTCTATCCCGGAACGTGCCGCGGCCGCCCTTTGAGCGACGAATGTGCGGGCGATGCGATCCGCCTCGATCTGCGGCGAGCGCTGGCGGAGATCGGTCCCCTGCCCGCCTTTGCCGAATTCGGTCCGCTGAACGCCGGCACGCACAGGCTCGATGTCTCGGACCTGGTCGCTGGCATGGGTGATCCTGTCCTGCGCCGGCGGGAAAGCGGCGACATTGCGTATGATCTTGCCTGTACGCATGACGATGCGGCGATCGGGGTGACGCATGTGATCCGCGGCGAGGATCTGTGGCACAACACCGCGCTGCATGTCCTCATCCAGACGGTCATGGGCTGGCCTGTGCCGTCCTATTTCCACCACGCCCTCGTCCGCGATGGGAACGGACGACGGCTCGCCAAGGTGGATCGATCGAAGGCCATCGCGCGATACCGCGAAGAGGGGCTGAATGCCGGCGACCTGCGCGCCTTGCTTCCGCCCCTGCCGATCAGTCGATGGGCGACATGATCTCGACCTCTTCACCATTGCGAAGCGCGGTATAGAAGCAGGATCGGCGATTGGTATGGCACGCGGGCCCGGTCTGTTTCACCAGCACCAGAAGGCAATCCCGATCGCAATCGACCCGCATCTCGACAAGTTCCTGAACATGGCCGCTGCTCTCTCCCTTGATCCAGAAGCTCTTGCGCGACCGGCTCCAATAGGTGACGCGCCCGGTGTCCAGCGTCCGCGCCACGGCGTCTGCGTTCATCCAGGCGAGCATCAGCACCGCTCCGCTGTCGGCGTCCTGCGCGATGGCGGGCAGCAGACCGTTCGCGTCATAGGTGAGACTTTCGGGGTCGAAGGACATGCGCGGGGTTCCTTTTCGAACGGGGCGGTCCGCCCTATCTAGGGAGAACGATCGAAGAGGAAAAGCCATGGCCGACAGCGACATGATCAAGCTCTATTCCGGGCGGATCCTGGAATTGACCACCAGCATCCCGCATACGAGGCGGCTTGAGGCCCCGGATGCCACCGTGCGCAAGCGATCGCCACTCTGTGGCTCTTCGGTCATCGTGGATCTGTCGGTCGAGAATGGCCGCGTCGCCCTGTTCGGCCAGGACGTGAAGGCCTGCGCACTCGGCCAGGCATCTGCCGCGGTGGTGGGACAGGCGATCATCGGGCGGACGCGGCATGAGATCGAGACCGCCCGCGACCAGCTTCGCGACATGCTCAAATCCGACGGTCCGGCGCCCGATGCCCCGTTCGACGGTCTGGAAGTGCTGAGCCCCGCAAAGGATTACAAGAACCGCCACGCCTCGATCCTGCTGGCCATCGAGGCCGCCGCCGAAGCATTTGCCCAGGCCGAGGAGAGCGCCTGCGCCTGAGGCTCAGTTCTCGGTCAAAAACTGGCGCAACGCCGCGTTGAAGCATTTCGGGCATTCCTGCATCGGCCAATGACCCGCCGGAAGTTCAAGATATTCCGCGCCAGAGATGCGTGCGGCCGCAGCCCGCGCGTGACGGACCGGGACGACCCGATCCGACCTTCCGTGCACCACGAGCGTCGGCTGGCGAATATCACCGAGGCGGCTCCGCAGGTCGGATTTCAGGCCGTTACGGCGCAATTCACCGTGCAGGAACGCGTCGAAGCTGCGCCGGGTCAATTGATCTCGCGCGACGGCCATGACCTCGGCCACGATGCGCGGCGTGATGCGCGCCTTCGGCCCGTATGATGCGGCGAGACCGAGCCGGGTCAGCATCCGCGACCGTCCCGCCCCGGCATAGGCCAGCGCCATGCCGCCCGCCTCGGCCGCGAGATGCGCGAGCGGGTGCAACGGTAACCGCGCCATGATCCCGTAGGTACCCACGAGAACCAGCCGACGCACGCGCGCGGGATGATTCACCGCCAGCCAGAGCGCCATGCCCCCCCCCATCGAGACACCCGCGACGTCGGCCCGGTCCAGATCGACGGCGTCGAGGAAGTGCACCAACCATTGTCCCAGACGGGGAAGGTCATGCGGATCATCGAGCCCCTTGCTGCGGCCGTATCCGGGAAGGTCGGGGACGACGACCCGAAAGTCGCCGCAGAGGGCTCCGGTCGTGATCCGCCAGGTCAGGCGCGCATGATCGAAGCCCGCCCCGTGCAGCAGAACCAGCGGCGGCGCCTCGCGCGGGCCTCGGTCGACGAACGCTACGGAACGCCCCTCGACCGTGACGTGACGATAGAGAGACGGCAACGGATCACCCCGGCTCCGATCCGAGATAGGCAAGACGGGCGCCCTGCTTGTTCGACGTGACGACACCGAGCGATTTCAGCTTGCGGTGCAGCGCGCTGCGCTCCATGCCCACGAAACTGGCCGTTCGGGAGATATTGCCGCCGAAGCGATTGATCTGGGTCAGCAGGTATTCCCGCTCGAAGAGTTCGCGCGCCTCGCGCAAGGGCAGTGTTGCAAGGCTGCCCGACAGCACGACACGGTCGCCCACGCCCTCGTCGGGGGTATCGGTACCCGGAAGCTCGCTCGCCGCGATCTCGCCCTTGCCATCTCCGAGGATCAGGACCCGCTCCATCATGTTCTTGAGCTGACGCACGTTGCCGGGCCAGACCATCGTCTGCAGCAGGGCGATGGCCTCGTCGCTCAATCGGCGCGCGGGAAGTCCCTGCGACTTGTTGAACATCTCGAGGAAGAACTCCGCCAGGAGGGGAATATCCTCGCGGCGATCGTCGAGCGACGGCACGGCGACGGGCACCACGGCCAGACGGTGATAGAGCTCCTGCCGGAAGGATCCCGCCGAGATTTCGGCCGCGAGATCGCGGTTGGTCGAACTGATCACGCGGATATCCACCTGCACCTTCTCGGTGCCGCCGACGCGCTGAAACGCCTGATCCACGAGGACCCTGAGGATCTTCGATTGTGTGCCGAAGGGCATGTCGGCGACTTCATCGAAGAAAAGCACGCCGCCATCCGCCTGTTCGAGCAGGCCGGGTTCCACCCCACCGTCGCGGCTCTCGCGGCCGAAAAGCACCTCTTCCATGCGGTCGGGCGCGACGCTCGCGGCCCCCACGGTGACGAACGGCTTGTCCGAGCGCCCCGAATTGGCGTGGATATAGCGCGCGGCGAGTTCCTTGCCGACGCCCGCACCGCCGGTCAGCATGACGCGACCGTTGGATTTGGTGACCTTGTCGAGCGCCGCCTTCAGCGTCTTGAACGCGGCGCTCTGGCCGACGAGGATCGCGGGCTCCGCATCGCGCCTGCGCAGTTTCACGTTCTCCTGGCGCAGCCGCGACGTCTCCATCGCGCGGGCGATCACGACCATGAGCTGGTCGATGTTGAACGGCTTCTCGATGTAGTCGTAGGCACCCTGCTTGATCGCGGCTACCGCGATCTCGATATTGCCGTGGCCCGAGATGATGATGACGGGAACGCCGGGATAGTCGCGCTTGGCGATCTTGAGGATATCGATCCCGTCCATATCGCTGTCCTTGAGCCAGATATCGAGGATCATCAGCGCCGGCGGCGCCGTCTCGATCTCGGCCATGCATTCACCGGAATTCGAGGCCAGGCGCGTCGTATATCCCTCGTCCTTCAGGATGTCGGATATCAGCTCTCGAATGTCGCGCTCGTCGTCTACGATCAGGATGTCGCCCATTATTCTGCGTCCTCTCTGTCTTCGGTTCTTGTTGTGTCCGGTGCGGCCTCATCGGCGGTCGGAAGCGGGAGGCGGATCTCCGCGCGGGCCCCGCGATGCGCTCCCTGGCGGAAACGGGCGGCGTCGGTCAGGACCAGCGTGCCGCCATGCTCCTCGATGATCTTGCGCACGATCGGCAGTCCCAGCCCGGTGCCCTCCTCCCGGGTGGTCACGTATGGCTCGAAAAGACGCGCGCGATCTTCCGGCAATCCGATCCCGTTGTCGGAAATGCTGAGCAGGACGCCGTCTTCCGATCTGGTCAACACCACGCGGATCTGCGGCCTGTAATCTTCCGGCGCCCCCCGCTCGATCAGCGTCCTGATCGCCTCCCCCGCATTCTTGATGAGGTTGGTGAGGGCCTGCCCGATCATGGCATCGTCGAGATCGGCAAGGACGGGCGCATCGGGAAGGTCGGCCGTGATCTTCACGTCGGTTTGGCCCGATTGCTGCAACAAGACCGCATCGCGGACCAGGGCCACGAGGTCGTGAGGGCGGCGGTCGGGCTGGGGCATGCGGGCAAAATGGCTGAACTCGTCGACGATCCGGCGCAGTCCGTCGGTCTGGCGCACGATGATGTCGGTCATCTGGCCAAGGGCTTCGGGATCCTTGACCTCCGGCCCGAACTTGCGGCGGATCCGTCCCGCGCTCAGCTGGATCGGGGTCAGCGGGTTCTTGATCTCGTGGGCGATGCGGCGCGCCACGTCGCCCCAGGCGGCCATCCGCTGCGCCGCGACGAGATCGCTGACGTCGTCGAAAGCCACGACGTAACCTTCGAGCGTTCCGTCCTCGCTTTCGCGGGTCGACATCCGCACGAGCAGCGATTCCAGCGCGCCCGCACGGCTGACCTTGACCTCGCCCTGCACGACGCTGCTGCCGCCGCCGAGCAGCTTGGCGAACATGGCACCGAATTCCGGGACCGCGACGCTCAGCAGAACCGACTGCCCCGCGCCTTCGTCGAGCTGCAAGAGCCGCTCCGCCGAGCGGTTCACGAAGGTCACGCGTCCCTCGGGGTCGAGCCCGACGACACCAGAAGTGACCGAGGCCAGAACGGAATCGAACAGGCGCCGCCGACGCTCGATCTGGTCGGTGGTGGCCATGAGCGTCTCGCGCTGCACCTTCAATTGCTGCGTCATCTGGTTGAAGATCCGTCCCAGCATCGAGATCTCGTCATCGCCGTCTTCCTCGCGGACCCGCACGTCGAGATCGCCCGCGCCCACGCGCTGCGCCGCACCCGCCAGACGGCCGACGGGGCGCGACAGACGCTCCGCAAACCAGAGCCCGACCCAGATCGCGGCGAGGATCAGGATCACGGCAAAACCGAGGTAAAGCAGTCCGAACTCGAACAGGATGCGACCGCGATCCGTCTCGAGCTGATTGTAGAGCTGGACCGATTCCTGCGTGTCGTCGAGCAGGGCGAGAAGCTCTCCGTCGACCGCTCGGCTGACATAGAGATAGCGGTCGCCAAGCCCGGTCAGGCGCACGAGCGCGCGAAACTCGTTAATGGCCCAATCCTCGATCACCACCGTTTCCCCGTCGAGGGCGCGCCCGATCGCCTCGGCGGACGGCTTTTCGTAGTCGAAGAGATACGATCGCTCGCCGCGCGCCTGGATCTCGCCCGCACTGTCGATGATGTAGGCTTCGCGCAGGCCGCGCTGGATCTGGCTCTGTCCCTGGCTGAGGAACTGGCGCAGCTCTCCGTCGGAGATGAGGAAAGTGTTGGGCTGGGTGTTCTCGAGGTACGTCGCGAGCGCTTCGGCATCCGCGGAAAGGTCCCTGCGCTTCTCTTCCTCGTAGGCCTCCGCGGCGGCGAGCGACGCACCCACGACGCGGCTCACCCGTTCGGAGAACCATCCTTCGAGGCCAAAATTGATGGACATCGCGGCGAAGACGGCGACCGTCACGGTCGGAACGAGCGCCATGAGCGCGAAGACGCCCGTAAGACGCAGATGGAGCCGCGATCCCGCCGATTGCGCACGGCGCGCGGCCACGACGCGAACGAGCGCGCTGAGCACCAGGGTGGCGAGTACGATCACGTAGATCAGGTCCGCTAGAAGCACGAGGCGGAGCAGGTTGGAGGATTGCGCCTGATTGAGCGGTCCGAGCACCAGATAGGTCGCGAGAGCCAGCGCCGGACCGAGGATGCCCAACCCCATCGTGGCCGCATTCTGCAACCGACGTTGACGGCGCAGACGCGCAATCGTGTCCCAGTTGAGCATCCTTGCCGGATGCGCCATGGGCAAAACCTCCGATGATGTTGGCGTGCCCGAGGAGACGCCGACCGCTCTGCCGCGTGATCTTGTGCGAAAACCTATGCCTCGCCGCCACGCTTATGTTGCGGTTTTACATCAACTTGCGCCGCCGTGTCACGCGGATATCGAGGTCGGTGATCTTTTTGCGAAGCGTATTGCGGTTGATTCCAAGAAGATCGGCGCATTTCGCCTGATTGCCGCCGGTCGCGTCGAGCGCGATCTCGATCAGCGGCGTCTCCACCTCGCGCAGGATCCGCTGATAGAGGCCAGGCGGCGGAAGCACGCCTCCATGCAGGTCGAAATACCGCCGAAGATGCTGCGCGACGGAGGCCTGGAGGCGATCCCCCTGCCCGCCATTCTGCAACGGCTCCATCGCAGGTTGATTGCCAAGCACGGTCTCGGCTTCTTCGCGGGTGATGGTCTCGTCCGTTCCCGTAAGCACCAGCCGCCGGATCGTGTTCTCGAGCTGCCGCACGTTACCGGGCCACGAATAGCGGCGGATGAGCGCCAGCGCCTCGTCGCCGAGAAGCCGCGCGCTGAGACCCTCCCGCTCGGCGCGCGCCAGGAAATGCTCCGCCAGAAGCGGAATATCCTCGACCCGGTCGCGCAAGGCGGGGACGTTGATCTGGACCCCGCCCAACCGATAGAAGAGGTCGGCCCGGAAACCGCCAAGCTCGATATGCTGCGCAAGGTCGCTCTGGCTCGTGGCCATGACGCGCGGCGCGTCCTCGCCGAGCCCGTCGAGCATCCGCACGATCCGTGCTTGCGCCTCGTCGTCGAGATCGCCCACCTCGTCGAAGAGGATGGTGCCGCCGCGAGCCCGACCGAGGATTCCGGTGGGTCCGTCCGCGCCCGCGAGGTCCGACGCGGTCGCGACGATGAAGGGTCGCGAGCGCCGATCGGAGAAATCGTGCACCGCGCGCGCGATGAGCGACTTTCCAGTGCCGGATTCGCCGGTGATGAGGACCGGCAGATCGGTGTTCATCACCCGCGCGACCAGACGGTAGAGCGATTGCATGCCCGGGGTGCGCCCGACCAGCGGCAGATCGCCCTCGCCCGCGTCGAAATCGCGGGCAGGCACGGCCGGGGCTGTCCGTCTCGGAGTATCAAGCGCTCGCGCGGCGCGTTTCATGAGGTCGGGAAGATCGAACGGTTTCGGAAGGTAGTCGTAGGCTTCGGCCTCCGCGGCCTGGATCGCGGTCATGATGGTGTTCTGCGCCGAGATGACGATCACCGGAAGGCCGGGCCGCCTCGTGCCGATCTGCGGCAGGGCCTCGAGCCCGTTGCCATCGGGCATGATCACGTCCGAGATCACCAGATCCCCCTTGCCCTCGTCGACCCAGCGCATCAGCGTCACCATCGAGCTGGTCGCATGCACCTTGCATCCCGCGCGGGTCAGCGCCTGGGTCAGAACGGTGCGGATCGTGCGGTCGTCATCTGCGACCAGGACAGTGCCATCCATGGATCATTCCTTCTGCGTGGATTTCGGGGCCAGCGGCAGCGAGATGCGAAACGCCGTGCGGCCCGGATGAGACTCGACCGAGATCAGGCCGTCATGTTCGCTGACGATCTTGCTGACCAGCGCGAGGCCAAGCCCCGTACCGTTCTCGCGGCCCGACACGAACGGATCGAAGATCACCTCGGCCAGTTCCGGGGGCAGGCCCGCGCCATCATCGATTACCTCGACCTGCAGGGGCAGCGGCGCGCCCGAGCCGTCCTCCCGGCGCAACCGCAAGGCGTGGTCGTAGAATGTGCGGATCGTGATGGTGCCCCCCTCGGGCGCGGCCGCTTCGGTCGCGTTGCGGATAAGGTTGAGGAAGACCTGCTGCATCTGGTCCTCGTCGACATAGGTCGTCGGCAGGGACGGATCGTAATCCTGTCGCAGCCTCATATGCGCCGCGAATCCAAGCGCCGCCGTCCGCAAAGCGCGGTCGGTGATGTCGTGGACGTTGATCGCCTGCCGCTCGGGCGGACGCAGATTGCCGAAATGCTCCACCTGCTCCAGCAGCGCGACGATCCTCCGGCTTTCGGCCACGATCAGGTCGGTAAGTTCCAGATCCCCCCCCGAAAGGCCCATCGAGAGCAGCTGCGCCGCACCGGTGATGCCGGCGAGCGGGTTCTTGATCTCGTGCGCCAGCATCTCCGACATGCCGATCGCAGAGCGTGCCGAGGATCGCGCGGTGCCCGCCTGCGACAGGCGTCCGGCCATGTAACGCGGGGTCATCATCACCAGGATACCGCCGCTGTCGTCCAGCAGCGGCGCGATCTGGATGTTGCAGCTTTCCGGAGGGCGGTTGCCGCCGCTGACATCGACATTGTTGATGAAGAGCGGCGCCCGGTTGGCCCGCACGCGCGTGAATGCCTCCTCGAGCGGCGCATCGACCGCAATCCGGTCGAAAAGCGGCTGCCCGCGCAAACTCCTGATCGAGGTCATCAGAAAGTCCTCGGCCTCGGAATTGGCATCCGTGATCAGATCGTCGGCATCCACGAGAATGGCGGGAACCGGCATCGAGGCCCAGACCAGGGCGCCGGGATCGTTCATGCCGCGAGCCTTTCCGGATCGAACGCCGCGTCGATCAGGGGCCCCATCCCGCGCGGCTCTTCCGCCGTCAGCAGCGCGCGACGCGCTGTCGCGGGCGTTCCGGCGGCATCCATGTACCACCCCAGATGCTTGCGCACGACCCTCGCCCCGATCCGGGCCCCGTAGAACCGGCAGGCCGCATCGACATGCCGCTCGGCCAGTCGCGCCAGTGCGGGTCCGGTCGGGACCACCGGCGCGGGCGTCCCGAAAAGCGCATGTGCGATCTGCGCCGGAACCCACGGACGTCCCTGCGCGCCGCGCCCGATCATGACGCCGCGCGCGCCCGAGGCAGCGAGTGCTGCGCGGGCGGTCGCCGCGTCGGTGATATCGCCGTTTGCGATGACGGGGATCGACACCGCCTCGGAAACGCGCCGGATGGCCGTCCAATCCGCACGGCCCTTGTAGAACTGGCACCGGGTGCGACCGTGAATCGTGATCATGGCGATCCCCGCCCGCTCGGCCCGTTGCGCGAGATCAGGGGCATTGAGCGCCGCGTCGTCCCATCCCAGTCTGGTCTTCAGCGTCACGGGAACATCGACCGCCGCGACGACCGCGTCGATGAGGCGCAGGGCGTGGTCGAGATCCCGCATCAGCGCCGATCCGGAATATCCGCTGACGACCTTCTTGGCAGGACACCCCATGTTGATGTCGATCAGCCTGGCGCCCGCGCCTTCGATCCGTCGCGCGGCCTCCGCCATCCAGTGCGCCTCGCGCCCGGCGATCTGCACCGCCCCCTGCGCATGGCCATGCCCCGGTACCGCGCGCGCGAGCGAAGCGTCGCTCCGACCGAGGATTTCCTGGCTCGCGACCATTTCCGACACCACGAGGCCCGCGCCGAAGTCCGAGACGATCTCACGGAATGGCAGATCCGTGATCCCGGCCATCGGAGCGAGCAGGACGGGCGGCGAGATGTCGAGTGGCAGCGGAATCATGAGACGCCTGTGCTGTGCGCAAACAATGTGCAATTGCCTAAAGCAGTATCTCCGCCTTCGGCTGACTTCAAACCTATCGAATGCGCCGGTCGGCGAAAAACCGACACTGATTAAAATTTAATCGCCTGTACTTCGGCAAAGCGTGGGATTGTCACCATCGGCCCGTGACCCTAGAAAATTGGGTCAAAGACGGTGGGATATTTTCATGTCAGGTACGATACGCACTGCGGCCATTATCGTGGCCGCGGGTCGCGGTACGCGCGCAGGTCCGGGGTTGCCGAAGCAATGGCGCAAGATTGGTGAAAAGACCGTGCTTGCGCGTACCCTGGAGACGTTCCGGACCGTGGACGAGGTCGCCCGGGTGCTTCTCGTCCTCCACCCCGACGACATGGCCCTGGCCGAGGGTTACCGCGCTTTGGGGGACGTCGCAGTTGCCGAAGGCGGGACGTCGCGATCGCACTCGGTCAGACTGGGCCTCGAGGCGCTGGCCGTGGATCCGCCGGATCGCGTCCTGATCCACGACGTCGCCCGACCGCTCGTGCGTCCCGACACGATCCGGCGGGTGATCCATGCGCTCGACATGAGCCGGGGCGCGGCCCCTGCCCTGGCCGTCACGGACGCCTTGTGGCGCGGGGAAGAAGGACGGGTTGCGCAGTTCATTGATCGATCGCATATTTTTCGGGCACAAACGCCGCAGGGCTTCCACTTCCACCCGATCCTCGACGCGCACCGGCGACATCAGGGCGAGGCGGCGGATGACGTTGCGGTCGCCCATGCAGCCGGAATAGACGTCGCCATCGTCGAGGGCGACGAAGACAACTTCAAGATCACCGGACCGCAGGATTTTGCACGAGCCGAAAGCGTACTGGAGCGGCGCATGACGAACATTCCCGATATAAGGCTCGGAAACGGGTTCGACGTCCACGCCTTCACGGAGGGGCGCGACGTGATGCTGTGCGGGATCTCGGTCCCGCACAACCGCGCGTTGCTGGGGCATTCCGACGCGGATGTTGGCCTGCATGCGATCACCGACGCGATCTACGGAGCGCTCGCCGCGGGCGATATCGGCACGCATTTCCCGCCCTCGGATCCACGCTGGAAGGGGATGGAAAGCGACGTCTTCCTGATCCATGCCCGCGACCTTTCGGCCAGCCGCGGCTTCGCGATCGGCAATGTCGATCTGACCCTGATCTGCGAGCGCCCCAAGATCGGCCCGCACGCCCTTGCCATGTCCGCGCGCGTCGCCGAGTTCCTCGAGATCGACCGCGACCGGGTGAGCGTGAAGGCCACGACAACCGAGCGGCTGGGATTTGCCGGCCGGGAGGAGGGAATCGCGGCGCTTGCGACCGTGACCCTGGTGGGCCGATGAACCGGTTCATCGCCACGTTCTTCTATGTGGGCCTGCTGCGGCCTGGCCCGGGGACCTGGGGCTCGCTGGCCGCGCTGCCCACGGGATGGCTGTTGCACGTCTTGGGTGGCCCGCTTGCGCTGGTGGTCGGCATCGTCGCGAGCTTTCTTCTGGGATTGCGCGTCACGGCGGCCGAAGTGGCGCGCACGGGTGTCGAGGACCCCTCGGAGATCGTCCTCGACGAGGTGGCGGGCCAGTGGCTTGCAATCCTGCCGATCAGCATCGGGGCCTGGCATGTCGGCGCGGACATCCTCGCGCTCTGGCCGGGATGGATCGCGGCCTTCGGGCTCTTCCGGCTGTTCGACATCCGCAAGCCCGGCCCCGTGGGCTGGGCCGACCGGAGGGGCGATCCCCTCGGCGTAATGCTCGACGATGTGATCGCGGGAGCGATTACGGCCGTCTGCGTCGTCCTCCTCGCGGTTATCTGGCATGTATTTCTGATATGACGCGATCCCGGCAGATACTCGCTCTCGCCAAGGAGAGGAACGCCACCATCGCAACGGCGGAAAGCTGCACCGCGGGCATGGTGGCCGCGGCGCTCACCGATCCCGCCGGCGCCTCCGCGATCTTCGACCGGGGCTTCGTCACCTATTCCAACGCCGCCAAGGTCGCGATGCTCGGGGTCAAGGAAGACACGCTCGCGGCATTCGGCGCCGTCAGCGAGCAGGTGGCGCGCGAAATGGCGAAGGGCGCCCTCGCCGCGTCGGGCGCCACCCTCTCCGTCGCCGTCACCGGGATTGCCGGGCCCGGCGGAACCGAGGCGAAACCCGAGGGCCGCGTCTGCTTCGCCATCGCGTCAGAGGGCACGGTCTCGTCGGAAACCCGCGATTTCGGCGCGCTCGGGCGGGACGCCGTCAGGCGCGAGAGCCGTGACCACGCTCTGGAACTGCTATTGTCGGCTCTCGGAGGACGTCCGGATCAGCCGTAGAGTGTCGCCGCCCGGCGCTCGAACGCCCGCACGATCCGCTGCATGGCGTCGTTGAAGAACATCGAGGCGGCCGATCCGAGGATCCGGCTCTTGAACTCGAAATCAACGTCGAACCTGACTTCGCATCCCTGCTCCCGCTCGAAGAAGGTCCAGGTCGAGTTCATGTGCCGGAACGGCCCCGTCACGTATCTGGTATCGATCCGCATGTCGTCGGGGCGAAGGGTCACCTCGCTGCGGAAGCGTTCGCGAAAGACCTTGAAGCTGATCACCAGATCGGCCTCCATCACTTCACCCTCCCGCGTCTCGCGCCGGTCGCGGACACGCGCCGCCGCGGTCCAGGGCAGAAATTGGGGATAGCTCTCCACATCCGCCACGAGATCGTACATCTGCTGCGCGGTATAGGGCAACTTGCGGGTTTCGTGATGGGTGGGCATAACGTCCTTCGCGTTTGTCTGCCACATCATGTCCGACAGCGCGCTCGAAAATTCAAGAGGATGCGATGTCGCCACGTGACTACGAGATAGACGAGCTGATTTCGGCCAAGCGCATCGCCGCTCGGATCGAGGGGCTGAGCCGCGAAATCTGCGACACGTTCGCGGGGACCGACCAGCTCGTCGTCGTCGGCCTTCTGCGCGGCTCGTTCGTCTTCATCGCCGATCTGGTGCGGGAACTCGACCTGCCCGTGGAAGTCGATTTCCTCGAGGCCTCGTCCTATGGCGACGCGATGGAAAGCCGGCGGGAGGTGCGGATTCTCAAGGATCTGAGCGGCGAGATCGGGGGCCGCGACGTTCTGGTCGTCGAGGATATCGTCGACACGGGGTTCACCCTGCACCACGTCCTCGGGTTGCTTCGGTCGCGCGGTCCGGCAAGGCTCGAGACGATCGCCCTGCTCGACAAGCCGTCGCGCCGTGAGGTCGACATCAAGGCCACCTGGACCGGCTTCGAGATTCCGGACGAATTCGTGGTCGGCTACGGCATCGACTACGCGCAGCGCGACAGGAACCTGCCCTATATCGGCACCGTCCGGTTCACGTAAGTTTTGCTAGGTCGCACGGCTTTCGGTGATAGGCTCGAAAGGTGACCCCCAGAAAGGAACCGGCGCAATGCAGATCCACCGTTTTGGCCCCGCCCTGGCACTTCTCTCGATTGTCGGCGCGACGACGACCGCCTTCGGGCAATCCGACCTGCCGCCCCCCGTCGAGGCCCGCCAGCATCATATGCAGCTCTATGCGTTTAACCTCGGGGTCCTGGGCGACATGGTGCGCGGCAATACCGATTACGATGCGGCGCTTGCCCGGGCCGCGGCTGATCGGTTGGCGGCGCTCGCCGAACTCAGTCAGGTCGGATATTATCCCGACGGCACCAGTGCGTCCGAGATCGAGGGCTCCCGCGCGCTGCCGCTGCTCTGGGACGAGCGGGAAAATTACGACGAACTGACGGGCAAGCTTGCGGATGCCGCCGCGCAAATGGCCTCCGTCGCCGGAAACGGCCTCGAGGCGGTGCAGGGCGAAATGCAGGCGCTCGGCCAATCCTGCGGCGCCTGTCACGAACTCTACCGCGAATCCGACGACTGACGTCGTGAATATCGGCTGGCCGATCGGAGCGGCCGTCCTCGTTGCCGCGGCCGGGGCGGCATGGATACTGAGCGCGCCCTCCCCATTGCCCCGCGCGGCGATCGCGGGCGCGGCGGGCGATGCGCAGGCCGGCGAGCGGGTATTCCTCGCCGCGGGCTGCGCGTCGTGCCACACGGCCCCGGACGCCGAAGACGACGGCCCCCCGGTCCTGGCGGGCGGGCAGAGGTTCGCAACGTCGTTCGGGACCTTCGTCGCGCCCAACATCTCGCCCGACCCAGAACACGGGATCGGAGCGTGGAGCGATTACGACATCGTCAATGCGGTGATGCGCGGCGTGTCGCCCGATGGCCGGCATTACTATCCCGCCCTGCCTTATGCCGCTTACAACAAGGCGGATCCGGCGGAGATGATGAACCTCGTGGCCTATCTGCGCACCCTGCCCGCGTCGGATACGCCGAGTTCTGCCCACGAGCTCGGTTTTCCGTTCAACATCCGCCGCTCCCTCGGTTTCTGGAAGCTACTCTATCTGCGCGATGACTGGGTCCTGCAGGACGCCCCGACGCCCGAGCTTCAGCGCGGCCGCGAACTGGTCGAGGCGCTGGCCCATTGCGGCGAATGCCACACGCCGCGCAACGCTTTGGGCGGCCTCGAAACGGGGGCATGGTTGACCGGCGCGGCCAATCCTTCGGGTGAGGGCCGGATCCCTGGCATTGCCCCCGGAACGCTCGACTGGTCGGACGGAGATATCGCGGCGTATCTCACCACGGGTCTCACGCCCGATTACGACAGCGCCGGCGGCGAGATGGTGGCCGTCATCGACAAGCTCGCGCAATTGCCCCCCGAGGATATCGATGCGATCGTGTCCTATCTGAACGCGGTTCCCTCGCACGAAGATGCCGGCTGAACCACCGCCGCCGCCGCTCACGCGGGGATCAGCCGAACGGACCCACGCTCATGTTGCGGTACATGCCCCATATCGCGGTGACGAAGATCGACACGATGCCGATCGCCTGCGTGAGGTGCCGGTGGCGGCTCAGACGGTCCCGGAGCGCCGCGCCGCGCAGATCCGCCATCTCGATCAGGCGCGCCGTGGAGAGCGCGTGAAGCTGCACGATCGTCATCGGGGCGCCGATGAGGAACGTCGCCTGCGCGAATTCCACATCGTACCAGAACCCGAGGATCAAGAGGCCCGACAGCGCGGCGGCCAGCAGCGCCACGAGCCAGATCCCCGAAACATCCGCGATATGAAGAAGCCTGCTGATCCGGATCCGGACCAGTTCGTCGAGGTCGCGCTCGCTCTGGCCGCCGAGCCGTGCGGCACGCGGAACCATGTCGTAGGGCGCCCCGAGCACGTAATGGGTGGCCGAGGACCAGATGGCCGCAAGCGCCAGCCAGAACCACAGGTTCGAGAAGGAGCGCATGTCGATGAGCTCGAAGACGGTCTGGTACCAATCCAAGGGGGCCTCTTCGTCGATGATGCCTGGCGGGGCTTACACTTGAGAGTGTGAATAATCCATGCGACGCAGGTAGGCGACCGCCCATCCGTTGCAATTGGACCAGACCGACATGACTCAAGGCCCCTTTCCCGCCACCAGATTCCGGCGGCTGCGCCGCACCGAGCCGCTTCGCCGACTGGTTCGTGAGACAGGGCTCCAAACGAGTGACTTCATCTGGCCGACCTTCGTGCGCGGCGGGACCGGCGAACGCGACGACGTGCCCTCGATGCCGGGCGTCGAACGGCTGAGCGTCGATCTGTTGGTGGAGGCGGCGCGCGAGGCGGCGGATCTGGGCATTCCCGCGATCTGCATCTTTCCCTACACCGATGCCTCGCTCAAGACCGAGACCTGCGAGGAGGCGTGGAACCCCGACAACCTGTCGAACCGCGCGGTCAGCGCGATCAAGGAGGCCGGGATCGACATCGCGGTGATGACCGACGTGGCGCTTGACCCCTACAACGCGAACGGCCATGACGGGATTGTGCGCGATGGCGTGATCGTCAACGACGAAAGCGTCGCGGCGCTGGTCCGGATGGCCCTGGCGCAGGCGCGTGCCGGCGCCGACATTCTCGGCCCGTCCGACATGATGGACGGACGGATCGGGGCCATGCGCGCGGCACTCGAGGCCGACGGCTTCAAGGACGTCGCTATCATGTCATACACCGCCAAATACGCCTCGGCCTTCTACGGCCCGTTCCGCGACGCCGTGGGCGCGTCGGGTGCGCTCACCGGCGACAAGAAGACCTACCAGATGGATCCGGGCAATACCGACGAAGCCATGCGCCTGGTCGAGCGCGACCTCGGCGAGGGCGCCGACATGGTGATGGTCAAACCGGGCATGCCCTATCTCGACATCTGCACCCGTGTGAAACGCGATTTCGGCGTACCGACCTTCGCCTATCAGGTCAGCGGCGAGTACGCGATGCTCAAGGGCGCGGCCGAGCGGGGCTGGCTCGACGGTGAGGCCGTGATGCTCGAAACCCTGCAGGGTTTCAAACGCGCGGGATGCGACGGCATCCTGACCTATTTCGCCCGCGATGCGGCACGGCTTCTCAACGGGTGAATCCGGCGCCGGAGCGGCAATTCCCCGCTTCGGTTCATCGCAAAGGATGACAGCATGCGCGCCTGTGGATATAGGTATTTCCAGAGCGGTCGCGAAAGGCCGCCGTCCAAGCAGGCAATCGGCAGTATAGAGGGACCTTCCCAATGACATTTTCAACCCGCCGGGCATTTCTGGCAGGGGGCGGCGCGACGATCCTCGCCACCGCCGGGTGCAGCAACGGCCTTTCGAGCCGCGGCAGCCAGAACATAGATGCGCGCGTGGCCTCCACGCTCGAATATCTTTATTCCAACTATCCTTCGACCCGTGACCTGCGCGACAAGGCCTCGGGTATCCTGGTGATGCCGCTCATCACCAAGGCCGGCTTCGGCGTCGGCGGAAGCTACGGTCGCGGTGCCCTGGTGGTCGACGGCATGCCCATCGACTACTATTCCGCGGCGACGGCCAATGTGGGCCTGCAGATCGGGGCGCAGCAATATGCGCATGTCCTGTTCTTCATGACCAACGACGCACTCTACGATTTCCGCAATTCGAGCGGTTACGAGGCGGGCGCCGACATCGAATACGCGGTGCGCGATCGTGGCGGCAACCTGTCGGCGACGACCACGACGTCGCTGACGCCGGTGATCGGCGTGATCTTTGGACAGGCGGGCCTCATCGCGGGCGCGACCCTCGAAGGGACCAAATACACCCGCATCATCCCCTGAAACCGGGCGATCTTGCGGGATGCGTCATGCGCCTGTAGACCCGCGACGACACTCATTGCGGCGGAGCGAGCGGTATGGCGAAAAGCACGGGCAAAGCGATTTCGAGGGGGCTCGTCTGGGTCGTCCTGCTGCTCCTGATCGTCGGCCTCGCCGGGTTCGGCGCGACCAATTTCGGCGGCACGGTCCGCCAGGCGGGCAGCGTCGGCGATACCGAGATCGAGATCGACGATTACGCCCGCGCCTTGCAGCAGGAGATCCGCAATATCGAGCAGCAGACCGGCCAGCGGATGACCTTCGCGCAGGTCCAGCAATACGGGCTCGACGCGGCCGTCCTGCAGCGGCTCCTGGGGCTCGCCGCGCTCGAGGACGAGGCCTCCGAGCTCGGCCTTTCGGTGGGCGATACGCAGATCCGCGACGAGGTCGTGAACACGGCGGCCTTTCAGGGCGTCAACGGGTCGTTCGACCGCGAAGCCTACGAATTCGCGCTGCGGAACGCCGGGATCACGGTCTCGGAATACGAAGAGAGCCTTCGCGAGGAGATCGCGCGCAGCTTGCTTCAGGGTGCTTTGGTCGCGGGAATCCAGCCGCCCGACGCCTTCGTCGACGTCCTCTACACCTATGCGCGCGAGACGCGCGACCTGTCGGTCCTGAGCCTCGGCCGCGACGACCTCGACCGGCCGATCCCGGATCCGTCGGACGGCGTGCTGCGCAACTTCTACGATGCCCATGCGGAAATGTTCACCCTGCCCGAGCGCAAGCGCATCACCTATAGCTGGCTGACCCCCGACATGATCGTCGACGAGACGGGCGTGAACGAGGAGGATCTTCGCCGCCTTTACGAAGAGCGCGCGGCCGAATACAACCAGCCCGAGCGGCGCCTGGTCGAGCGTCTGGTCTTCTCCGATCCCGATGCGGCGGCGGCGGCGGCCGAAGCGATCGAGGCCGGCGAGCAGGATTTCGATCAGCTCGTCGAGGAACGCGGACTGACCCTCGAGGACATCGATCTCGGCGAGGTCGCGCGGGAGGATCTCGGCGAGGCGGCCGCGGAGGCGGTCTTCGGCGCGCAGGACACGGGCGTGGTCGGGCCGGTCGAGATCGATCTCGGCGCGGCGCTCTATCGCGTCAACGCGATCCTGCGTGCGACCGAGACGCCGTTCGAGGATGTCGAGGGCGACCTGCGCGCCGAGTTCGCCGCAGATGCCGCGCGGCGTCGGGTGGAGGGCGAGATCGAGCCCATCGAGGATCTCCTGGCGAGCGGCGCCACCCTCGAGGAGATCGGCGAGGAAACCGCGTTCGAGACCAACGAGATCCTCTATTCGCCCGAGATCGCCTCCGTTTCCGGTCAGGAAATCGACGCCTACGACACCTTCCGGGAAATCGCGGCCGAGACCAGCGAGGGAGACTTCCCCGCGCTCTACGAGCTGTCGGACGGCGGCCTCTTCGCACTCCGCGTGGACGAGATCGTCGAGCCGACCCTCCAGCCGTTCGAGGCGGTGAGAGAGCAGGTGGTGCAGGCGTGGACCGCCGAGCGGCTCCAGGCGCGGCTCTCCGAAAAGGCCGAGGAGATCATGACAGAGGTGCGGGGCGGTGCCGCCCTCGCCGAACAGGACGGCACGTTGACGCGCGAGGCGGGCGTGTTCCGCGACGGCTTCCTCGAGGGCATGCCCGATGCGCTGGTGACCACGGCCTTCGCCATGGACGAGGGCGAATTACGGATGCTGACCATGCCCGAGGGCGCCGTCATCGTGCGTGTCGACGAGATCAACATTCCCGACCCCGGGGCGGAGGATGCGCAGGAGGTGCGCAGCAATGTCGTCCGCGCGACGGGTCAGGGCATCGCGCAGGACATGTCCGAAGCCTTCACCAGCGCGCTCGAGATGCAGAAGGGCATCGAGCTCAACCAGCAGGCCATCCAGGCCGTCAACGCGCAATTCAACTGATGCGGCTGACGCCCGATTACGAGACCTTCGCCGAAGCCTACGCGTCGGGTCGCAGCCAGGTCGTCCACGCGCGCATCGCGGCCGATCTCGACACGCCCGTATCGCTGATGCTCAAGCTCGCCCAGGCGGGACGCGATACGTTCATCCTCGAATCCGTCACCGGCGGCGAGGTACGCGGGCGGTATTCGATCATCGGCATGAAGCCCGACCTTGTCTGGGAGTGCCGGGGGGAGAGCAGTCGCGTGAACCGCCAGGCACGGTTCGACGAGACCGCGTTCGAGCCGATGGAGGGCTCGCCCCTCGACAGCTTGCGTCGGATCATCGCCGAGAGCCGGATCGACCTGCCACCGGACCTTCCCGCGTCCTGCGCGGGTCTTTTCGGTTATCTTGGCTATGATATGATCCGGCTCGTCGAGCGGTTGCCGGACGTCAATCCCGATCCGCTCGGGCTGCCTGACGCGATGATGCTGCGTCCGTCCGTGGTCGCGGTTCTCGACGGCGTGAAGGGCGAGGTCACCGTGGTCGCGCCGGCCTGGGCGGATGCGGGGCTTTCGCCGAGGGCGGCCTATGCGCAGGCGGCCGAGCGGGTGATGGACGCGTTGCGCGACCTCGACCGGGCGCCGCCCGCCGATGCGCGCGACCTGGGAGAGGCCGGGGCCGCGGTGGAGCCGCGCTCGAACTTCACGCATGAGGGCTATCTCGACGTGGTGCGGCGCGCAAAGGACTACATCGCCGCGGGGGATATCTTCCAGGTCGTGCCGTCGCAGAGATGGAGCCTCGATTTCGACCTCCCGCCCTTCGCCCTCTATCGCTCGCTCAGGCGCACGAACCCGTCGCCCTTCATGTTCTTCTTCAATTTCGGCGGATTTCAGGTGGTGGGCGCCAGCCCCGAGATCCTCGTGCGGGTGATGGGGGGCGAGGTCACGATCAGGCCCATCGCCGGCACCCGTCCGCGCGGCGCCACGCCCGAGGAGGATCGCGCCCTCGAGCATGACCTCCTGAGCGACGAGAAGGAGCTCGCGGAACACCTGATGCTGCTCGATCTCGGCCGCAACGATACCGGCCGCGTCTCCAAAATCGGCACGGTGCGTCCGACCGAGGAATTCGTGATCGAGCGATACTCGCACGTCATGCATATCGTCTCCAACGTCGTGGGCGAACTGTCGGACGAGCATGACGCGCTGTCGGCGCTGCTGGCCGGTCTGCCGGCGGGCACAGTCTCGGGCGCGCCCAAGGTGCGCGCGATGGAGATCATCGACGAGCTCGAGCCCGAAAAGCGCGGCGTCTATGGCGGCGGTCTGGGCTATTTCTCGGCCGGCGGAGACATGGACATGTGCATCGCGCTGCGCACCGCGGTGGTGAAGGACAAGACCCTCTACATCCAGTCGGGCGGCGGCGTGGTCCACGACAGCGATCCCGAAGCGGAATACCAGGAAACCGTCAACAAGGCCCGCGCCCTGCGCCGCGCGGCTGAGGATGCCGCGCGGTTCGCCGGGCGCCGCGGCAACGGCTGAAGGCGCGCGCTATCCCAAAGCGCGAAGCCGCTTGATCAGGGCGGAGGTATCCCAGCGCCCGCCGCCGAGCTTCTGCACGTCCTTGTAGAACTGGTCGACAAGGGCCGTCACCGGCAACGCCGCACCGATCTCGTCACCCGTCTCGAGGCAGATCCCGAGATCCTTGCGCATCCAGTCGACCGCGAAGCCGTGGTCGAACTTGTCGTCGATCATGGTCTCGTAGCGGTTCTCCATCTGCCAGCTACCCGCGGCGCCCTGGCTGATCACCTCGACCACCGCGCGGCCGTCGAGCCCGGCCGTCTCGGCGAAGTTGAGTGCCTCCGAGAGGCCCTGGACCAGACCTGCGATGGCGATCTGGTTGCACATCTTGGTCATCTGTCCCGCCCCGGTCTCTCCCATACGGCGACAGATCTTGGCATAGACGTTCATCATCGGCTCGGCCTTCGCGAAGGCGTCCTCGGAGCCGCCGCACATGATCGACAGCGCGCCCTTCTCCGCCCCGGCCTGACCGCCCGAGATCGGCGCGTCGATGAACCGGCCCGCAACCTGCTCGGCCAGCTCGCGCGTGACCCGGGCCGAGACGGTCGTGTGATCGACGAGAATGGCATTGGGCCCCATGCCGGCGAACGCGCCCTCCTCCCCTGCGCAGACGCTGCGCAGGTCGTCGTCGTTGCCGACGCAGGTCATCACGAATTCGGCATCCTGGACAGCCGCGCGGGGCGAAGTCCGGTGCGCGCCGCCGTGCTGTTTCACCCAGGCCTCGGCCTTGGCCTCCGTCCGGTTATAGACGGTTACGTCATGCCCGGCGGCGGCAAGATGGCCCGCCATCGGATAGCCCATCACACCCAGCCCGAGAAACGCGATCTTCGCCATGCCTTCACCTCTGCAATCAGATTGTCTATGGCCTGTCTAACCCATCGGGGGCGTGGGTCAAACGCCCCGCACATCGTACCCGAGGCATCATGGCATCGCTCTTTCGCTGGTCCTTGCGGCTGCTTCTCGGACTTATCGCCGCCGTGGGGCTTGCCGCCGTGATCGGCTATTGGTTCGCCGCGCGCAGCCTGCCCGACTACGATGCGAGCTTCGAACTTGCAGGACTTTCGGGCCCCGTCGAGATCGTACGCGACAATGCCGACGTGCCGCATGTCTTCGCCGATGCCGACACGGACGTCTATTACGGCCTCGGATTTGCCCATGCGCAGGACCGGCTCTGGCAGATGATGCTGCTGCGCCGAACCGTGCAGGGAAGGCTCAGCGAGATCTTCGGCGTCCGGACGGCCCGCACCGACGAGCTGATGCGCAGGCTCGACCTCTACAATCTCGCCGCGCGGTCGGTCGAGGCCCAGAGCCCATATGCCATCGCGGCCCTCGAAGCCTATGCGCGAGGGGTGAATGCCTGGCTCGCCCAGGTCAACGAGGGCGCGCGCGGCCGAGGTGCGCCTGAATTCTTTCTCTTTTCGCCGGAGATAGCACCTTGGCGGCCGGCGGATTCGCTGGCACTCGGCAAGTTGATGGCGCTCCAGCTCAACTCGCATCTCCAGCAGGAGGTCTTGCGCGCCCGCGTCTCGCTCGAGCTCGAAGACGACGACCGGGTGTCGGACATCCTGCCGAACCCGCGGGGCAACGGCATTGCGAGCCTGCCGGAATATGCGTCGCTCGCGCCCGGCGCTGCGGGCGTGAGATACGCCGCCGCGGCACCCGAGGACGCGCTCTATCCGGTGCGCCCCCCCGGTCTCGGTGGGGCGTCGAACGCCTGGGCCGCCGCGCCGTCGCGCGCCGCGACCGGCGGCACGCTCCTGGCCAACGATCCGCATCTCGGCCTGACCGCACCGTCGGTCTGGTACCTCGCGCGGCTGGACCTCGAGACCGGAGGGGTCATCGGTGCCACCATACCCGGAACGCCGATCGTCCTTCTGGGACGGTCCGAACGGCTGGGCTGGGGCCTCACCTCGTCCTACCTCGACGACACGGACGTCCATATCGAGCGATTGAACCCGGACGATCCCACCGAGGTGCTGACCCCTGACGGATATCGCAAGATGCGCAGCCGCACGTCGATCGTCCGCATCAAGGATGCCGATCCCATCACCCTCACCCTGCGGTGGTCCGAGAACGGGCCGATCCTGCCCGGCAGCCATTTCGACCTCGGCGCGATCACGCCGCCCGGTCATGTGGCATCGGTCGCATTGACCGTCCTGTCGGGCACCGACACCTCGGCGAGTGCCGGGTTCGACCTCATGCGGTCGGGAAGCGTCGAGGAGGGGCTCGCCGCGATGGAGGGGTTCGTGGCGCCGAGCCAGAACCTGACGCTGGTGGACCGCGAGGACATCGCTATGAAGATGATCGGTGCCGCCCCCCGCCGCGACGAGGCGCACCAGTCGAAGGGCCGGCTTCCGACACCCGGCTGGATTGCCGCGAACCGCTGGAACGGAACGCTGCCCTATACGACCAATCCCGAATTCGTGGCGCCCGAGGGCGGCATCGTCGGCAACACCAACAACAAGATGGTGGACAGGCCCTTCCCGCTTCACGTGTCTTACCACTGGGGCGACACGCAGCGCGTGCAGCGCTGGCGGAGGCTGATGCAAGGGCGCGAGGTCCACACCCGCGAAAGCTTCATGGAGACGCAGCTCGACACCGTGAGCTTCACCGCCCGGCTGCTGCTTCCGCTGGTCGGTGCCGATCTCTGGTTCACCGGAGAAGCCGCCCCCGAAGGCACGCCCGAGCGGTTGCGCCAGCGCGCGCTCGACTTGTTGGCGAGCTGGAACGGCGAGATGAACGAACACCTGCCCGAGCCGCTGATCTATGCCGCATGGATGCGCGCGCTGCAGGAACGCCTGATCCGCGACGAGCTCGGCCCGCTGGCCGACGAAATCACCCATCTCGAGCCGCTCTTCATCGAACGCGTCTATCGCGACGTCAACGGCGCATCGGCGTGGTGCAACGTGGTTCAGTCCACGCAACAGGAGACGTGCAGCGATATCGCGCGGATGGCGCTCGACGATGCGCTCATCTGGATCTCCGAGCGGTACGGGACCGCTCTGGAATCGCTGCGCTGGGGCGATGCGCACGAGGCCGTGCACGCCCATCCCGTGCTTGGCGAGATTGCGGGCCTGTCATGGCTGGTCAACATCCGCCAATCGACCTCGGGCGGGGACAACACTTTGCTGCGCGGCATGACGGCGGGGACCGGTCCGGACCCGTTCCGCAACGTCCATGGCGCGACGTTTCGCGGAATATACGATTTCGCCGATCCGGATTCATCCGTCTTCATCATCTCGACCGGTCAATCGGGGCACCCGCTGTCGCGGCATTACGATGATCTGGGCGAGCTCTGGCGCCGCGGGGAATACATCCCGATGACGCTCGACCCGGCACTCGCGCGGGCAGCGGCGGTGGGCATCACGACGCTCAGGCCGGCGGAGTGATCCCGGCCGCGGACGGGTTCTCCGCCGGGGTACGGCATCGATTTCGCGCCCGGCCTGCAGGATGCCCGATCAAGGTCGTTTACGCCCAAAATACCCGCGCTTTGCGAACGAAGTGCGGCGTTCATCCGCGTTGACGGGTCAGATCTTTGCTTCTATTTTTTCTCGAATAACAAGCTGGCCAGTCCAGCAGGGAATTCCGGAACGATGTCAAAGGCCCCTTTCAGGAGGGGCCTTTTTCGCGTCACGGGATCGGGACCAAATCGTGACTGACACTGCTTGCCCGACCTGATAAATGCCCGAAAGCATACCTTGATGAAGACGGAAGCAACATGTCTCAGCTTATGAAAACCATCTCGCTGGCCGCCCTCGTGGCCCTTGCCTGGCCCATGGGCGTGCAGGCTCAGGAAACGGATGCGACCGGCGAGAGCGGCGCCGCACCCTCGGAAACATCGACCACCCCCGACGCGCAGTCCGACGACGCCGGGACGGGCGGCGCAGCGCAGGATAGCTCCGACGCCTCGGCCGAGGGCGTGGCGGGCGATCTTTCGATGGGCGAGGAGGTCGAGCCCGAAAATCAGGTCGGTCGCACCTACACCTCAGGCGAACACGGCGATTGGCAGCAGCGCTGCATCCGGACCGAAAGCGGGGCGGATCCGTGTCAGCTCTACCAGCTGCTCCGCGACGACAACGGCAATGCCGTGGCAGAGATCAGCGTCTTTCCCCTCCCCGAGGGTCAGCAGGCATCGGCCGGCGCCACCGTCATCACTCCGCTGGAAACCCTTCTGACGCGGCAATTGACGATGAGTGTCGATGGCAACCAGGCGAAGCGTTACCCCTTCGATTTCTGCGCCGAAGCCGGCTGTTTCGCACGCATCGGTTTCACCGATGCCGACGTTACGGCGTTCCGCCGGGGCGTCGAAGCGGTGCTGACCATCGTTCCGGCCGCGGCGCCGGACCAGACGATCGACCTTTCCGTGTCGCTTTCGGGGTTCACCGCGGGATACGATGCCGTGCGCGACGCGAATGCCGGCAGCTCGGCTCCGACGCCGACGCAGCCCTGACCTTGCGAAGGGCGCCCTGAGGCGGGCGCCCTGCTCAGATCCGGCGCAGCGCGAGAACCGCGTTGAGCCCGCCGAACGCGAAGGCATTCGAGAGAGTGACCTCGATATCCGCCTCGCGTGCCTCGTTCGGAACCACGTCGAGCGCACATTCGGGGTCGGGCTCCTCGTAGCCGATCGTCGGTGCGACGACGCCGTCGCGCAACGCCATGATGCAGGCCAGCAATTCGACCGCGCCGGTCCCTCCGATGAGATGCCCGTGCATGGATTTCGTGCTCGAAATCATCAGATCGTTCGCATGATGGCCGAAAACGTCCGCCACGGCCGCGCATTCGGTCTTGTCGTTCGCCGCGGTGCCGGTCCCGTGGGCGTTGATGTACCCCACGGCATCGAGCGGAATGGCGCCGTCGCGCATCGCCCCCATGATCGCGCGCGCCGCTCCCTGCTTCGACGGCATCACGATATCGGCGGCGTCGGACGACATCGCGAAGCCGGTGATCTCGGCCAGGATATCCGCACCGCGTGCCCTGGCATGCTCGTATTCCTCCAGAACGAACATTCCGGCGCCTTCGCCCTGCACCATCCCGTTGCGCGTGGCCGAGAACGGGCGGCAGGCATCCTTCGACATGACGCGCAGCCCCTCCCATGCCTTGACGCCCCCGAAGCAGAGCATCGCCTCGGTCCCGCCGGTCACCATCACGTCGGCCAGACCGGTGCGCACCATCTGGAAAGCCTGACCGATCGCATGGTTCGACGACGCGCAGGCGGTGGAAACGGTGAAGCTCGGCCCCTTGAGATTGTGCTCCATGGAGACATGGCTGGTCGCGGCATTGTTCATCAGCTTCGGAACCACGAAGGGATGGACCCTGTTCTTCCCCTCCTCGTATACGGCGCGATAATTGTCGTCCTGGGTGTTCAGACCGCCGCCGGAGGTGCCCATCACCACGCCGGACCGCGCCGCCAACTCGCCGCTGAAGGTCAGACCGGACTGGTCGATGGCCTCGCGCGCGGCGAGCAGCGCGAATTGCGTGAACCGGTCGTAGAGATTGATCTGCTGGCGGTTGAAATGTGCGGTTTCGTCGTAGCCGATGATCTGGCCGCCGATCTGCACCGAAAGGCGGTCGAGATCGCGGATCTGCAAGGGACCGATCCCGCAGCGGCCCTCGCGCATCGCCTCGAGCGTGGCCGCGACCGACGCGCCGAGGGCATTGATCGTCCCCGCCCCGGTGATGACGACACGTCTCACGCCTTCTGCGCCGCCACCAGCCCTTCGACCGCGCCGACGATCGAAGCGACGGTCGACACGTCGAATTCGCTGGCTCCGGGATCGTTCGCGTTGAACGGCACCGAAATGTCGAATTCTTCCTCGATGGCAAAGATCGCTTCCACCACGCCCAAGGAATCGATCCCGAGATCGTCCAGCGATTGCGTCATCTCTATGTCCGAAGGTTGCAGCATCGCCTGTTCGGCAATGATCGCGATAACCTTTTCCTTGATCTCTCCGGCCATATCCAGCCCCCTATGCATGGCGGCAGATCTAGTCGCTCGGAGGCTCTTTTGAAACAGCTTTCTGCCCTGCAGCAAACTGCCTCATGAAACGGGGAAGGCGTCGCATCGCCTTGTAGATATCGACATGCTGGTCCATCCGCACGGCCGGATAACCCATCATCACCCGGCCCGAGGGAACGTTCGATGTCACCTTGGTCCCACCGGCGAGGATCACGTCGTCGCCGATCCTGAGATTGTCGGCGGCGCCCGACGATCCTCCCATGACGCAGCGGTCGCCCACGATCGTCGAGCCCGCGATACCGCTCAGGGCGGCCACGAGGCAGTGCCGACCCATCACGACGTTATGTGCGATCTGCACCAGATTATCGAGTTTGCAGCCGTCGCCGATCCGCGTTGCGCGAATGGTGCCGCGGTCTATCGTGGTATTGGATCCGACCTCGACGTCGTCACCGATGACCACGGTTCCGAGCGAATGGATGCGGGTCCAGGATTGCTGCTGGATCTCCCCCTGATCGCCCATCGTCTTGCGCGCCCGCTCCACCCCCGACATTTCCGGGGTGACGAAGGACAGGCCATCGCCACCGATGACGGCGCCGGGATGCGCGATGAAGCGCGGCCCGATCGCGACGGCGTGCTGGATCGTGACGTTGGGGTGCAGCAGCGCATCCTCGCCCAGACGCGCCTCCGCTCCGATCGTGCAATGGGGCGAGATGCGTGCATTCGCCCCGATCCGTGCGTCCCGGCCGATCACGACGAACGGGCCGATCGCGACGTTCGATCCCAGCGTCGCGGAAGGATCGATCACGGCGGTGGGGTGAATGCCGACGGCGATCTCGGGGCCCGGATCGATCATCGCGCTCAAATGCGCCATCGCAAGGCGCGGACGTTGGACGAAGAGCGCCGCTTCGAGGCCGAGGGACTGCCAGTCGGCACCCTCCCACAAGATGGCGGCCCTGGCGCGACCCTGGCCCAGCCGCTCGGCATATTGCGGGGTCATGGCAAGCGCCAGATCCTCGGGCCCCGCATCCGACGGCTCGGCCGCTCCGGTAATCCGCAGGGCCGCATCGCCTTCGAGCCTCGCGTTCAGTCCCTTCGCAATCTCACCGAGTTTCAGGGGCATGGATGACCTCAGCCTATCGTGGACAGGACGAGACGCTAGCTTCCCGGGCCGGGCAACGCCACCCCCGCTGCCTGGAGCGCGGCGAGAATGCGACCATTTCGCCCGTAGATATCGCGCCGGTACTCCATACCGCCCTCCGGCTTGGCGATCGCCGTGCGATAGATCAGATGCACCGGAATCGGCGTTTCGAGATTGACGCGGGTTTCCCGGCCCGAGCGCAAATGACGCTGGAATTCCGCCTCGGGGTCGTCGGATTGCGCCGACAAAATTGCATATCCGAACTCGAACGGATCGCTCAGGCGGATGCAGCCGTGGGAATATGCGCGAACCGTGTTCGAGAACAGGTTTTTTGCAGGCGTATCATGAAGATATATGTTGTACTTGTTTGGAAACATGAACTTCACGAGTCCAAGCGCATTGCGCGGCCCGGGCGGCTGTCGCATCGAGAACGGGAAAGTTCGCACGCTATACTGCGCGAAACCGCGGCCTCGGTTGACCACCCGGCCCTGCCGATCCGTGATCTCGAGATATCCGAGCGCGTAAGGATTGCGCCGCAATGCCGGCAGGTATTCATCCACCACGATCGAGCGCGGGACGTACCAGCTCGGATTGATGACCATGTGATCCATCTCGTCCGAGAATTCCGGAGTGCGGCGGCCGTCCGCGTCCTTGCCGATCACGGACCTGGTCTCGAAGGCAATCTCGCCATTCTCGACGATACGGGTCCTGAAATCCGTCAGGTTGACCGAGACATGTCGGGCGCCGAGATCGCGGTTCATCCAGCGTTCCCGCTCCATGGAAACCAGGACATGTCCGAGCCGGTCCGACGCGCTGCGGTTCATCTCCGAAAGGGTTTCGCCGCCGACGATACCGTCCTCTTCCAAGCCGTGGTCGCGCTGGAACGCCTCGACCGCGTGCTTCAGATCGGCATCGAAGACACCTGTCGCGCTGCGGCCGATATATCCCAAAGAGATCAGCCGATCGCGAACGGCCACGACTCCCGGCCCGCTATCGCCGAGCGCCACGCGCGTATCGCCGACTGTCGGACCGAAACCACCTTGCGCGATGGTGCGCTCGAGAGCGATCTTCTCGCGAACGAGGCGCGTATATTCGGGCGCGGAAGGCGTCAGCGATTTAAGAAACGCATGGGGGGCCGCGCGCGCGATACCGGCGAGCAGTTCGCCGGCCTCGCGAACCCTCACCTCGCGCTTGATATCCGCGTCGACCGCAGCAGGCACCAGAATTCCGGTCTCCAGATCGCGCGCGAAACGCAGGAAAAGGCGGCTGAGTTCGACCTCCGCCTGCCCCCGCTCGCCCTCGCTGCGCGCGTTTTGCATGACGCGGCGCAGGGTGTCGACGTCGTAGCGCCCCCGCGGAAGGCCATGCAGATCCGCCTGCCCGACCGCTGTAAGAAACGCTTCACGCCGCGCGAGGTCCGCGGCACCCGCCCCGGTCCAGATCGGGCGATAATCGTTGGACCGGTAGAAGGCGGAAAGCTCCGCGTCGGACGCTGCCTCGACCGCGATGGCCTGCTTGAACGCGGTTATCTCGGAGCCCGACGCCGAGGCGAGTCCCATGCCCGCAACGAGTGCCAGCGCCAGCATCAGGCGGCGTGAAGTGACGGCGATGGCCATAAATATTCCCTCGGCGAGTCGGCATGAGCGTCCGGCCCTCCGATCTCATGCGTCAATTCCTAACAAACAATGACCGAACACTCCTGAGCCGACCGATCGCCTGACCAAAAGTGCCCTTCGCGCAACACATCGCCTGCAATCCGCAAGCAGGGATTAACCAAGAAGTTTTGAGCAAATTCCTGCCGAACCGAGGGAACCAATTTTAATTTCGCTGCACGTCCCCCTTGGTGGATGGCAAAAGCCGTGCCATAAATTCCCGTACAAGATGAGGCTACGCAAAAGCCGCGATCAACGCGGTTGGCAGGTAAAACCAAAAAACGGGACAGATTCTCATGGAAACATCACGGTCGACGGGACTGACACGGCGTGCCCTTCTGGGGGCTTTCGCAGCCACGACGGTGGCAGCGGCACCCACATACGCCAATGCGTTCGGTTTCTTGCGCGGCGCCGGCGACGTCCGGCGGATCAAGATGTACAACGGCCGCACCGGCGAGAGCATGGATACGGTCTACTGGGTCGACGGCAACTATCTCAAGGACGCCCTCGTCGAGGTGAATCACTTCATGCGCGACTGGCGCAACGGGCAGATCAAGCCCATCGACACGCGCACGCTCGACATCATGACAGCGGCGCACCGGATGATGGACACGAGCGAGGCTTATACGCTGATCTCCGGCTATCGCTCGCCCGAGACGAACAACATGCTGCGCAGCCGGTCTTCCGGGGTTGCCAAGAATTCGCGGCACCTGAAAGGCGAAGCGGCAGATCTGCGGATGAGCTCGCGTTCGGTCGCCCAGATGTCCCGTGCGGCATCCGCCTGTGCGGCGGGCGGCGTCGGACGGTACTCCTCGTCGAACTTCGTACACATGGATTGCGGCCCGGTCCGGAGCTGGGGTCGCTAAGCCCCCACCCGCCTTACACTCCGTCCGGGCGCCCAGCCCGGGCGATCCCGTTTGCGACAATCTCTAACTCACGCCACGACGCGCAGCGTTCAGCGCTGAAAGTTGATCGCCCCCCTTCGGCAGGCGCAGATCTCAGGCCAGAGCCTTCTCGCGCGCGGCCTTCAACCGCACGAAGTCGTCGCCCGCATGATAGCTCGACCGGGTGAGCGGCGTGGCGGACACCATCAGAAATCCCTTGCCCCATGCGGCCTTCTCGTAGCCCGCGAATTCCTCGGGCGTGACGAAGCGGCTTACTTCATGGTGCTTCGGCGTCGGCTGCAGGTATTGACCGACCGTGATGAAATCGACGTTCGCCGCACGCATGTCGTCCATGACCTGCAGCACGGCCTGACGTTCCTCCCCGAGACCGACCATGATGCCCGACTTGGTGAAGAGCGACGGGTCGAGTTCCTTGACGCGCTGGAGCAGCCTCAGGGAATGGAAGTACCGCGCGCCCGGCCGCACCTCGGGATAGAGGCCAGGCACGGTCTCGAGATTGTGATTGAAGACGTCGGGGCGTGCCGCGACGACCGTCTCGAGCGCCTCCGGGCCGCATTTCAGGAAATCGGGGGTCAGAACCTCGATCGTCGTTCCCGGGCTCTGCCGTCGCGTCGCGCGGATCGTCTGCGCGATATGCGCCGCTCCGCCATCGTCGACATCGTCGCGATCCACCGAGGTGATGACGACATGGTTCAGCCCGAGCTTCTTGACGGCATCCGCCACGCGGCCGGGCTCGAACACGTCGAGCGCGTCGGGCCGCCCCGTCGCGACGTTGCAGAAGGTGCAGCCGCGGGTACAGATCTCGCCCATGATCATCATCGTCGCATGGCCCTGGGACCAGCATTCGCCGACATTGGGGCAGCCGGCCTCTTCGCATACGGTGACGAGCTTGTGCTCGCGCATGATGTCGCGTGTGGCCTTGTATCCCTCGCCACTGGGCGCCTTCACCCGGATCCAGTCCGGTTTCTTCTGGCGTGCCGTATCCGCGCGCCTTGCCTTCTCGGGATGGCGCTGGTCGGGAATCTTGAGATCGCGTGGCATGAAAGCGGTCCTCCTTGCCGAGTTATCTAAGCCACATCTCGTCTCTTGTCCAAGGTGCGGACCCTGCGTCATGGCGACCTTGCGCAGGGTGCAACTCAGGCTAGAGGCGGCAGGTCACCTGAATCCCGAAGCCGGGCCCGTCCAGGAGGATCTTCTCGCCGTTGATCTGGTCGACGGCGCTGTCGAGAATGGCCATTCCGAGACCCGTTCCGGCGGTTCCGGGGTCGTATCCACGGCCGTCGTCACGACAGATGAGGGTGAACTGCCCCGGCGCCGCCAGCCGCGCCGTCATCGTCACCGTCCCCGTCATGCCGTCCTCGAAGGCGTGCTTGGCGGAGTTGGTGGTGAATTCGTTCACGATGATCGCGAGCGCCCCTGCCATGCTGGCGTCGATCTTGAGCTCCTGCGCTTCGAGATCCACCGTGACCGCGTCGGAGATGCTCTCGCGAATCAGATCCGCAACCGATCGCAGGAACGGCTTGAGCTCGACGGTCTGGTCGCTGTCGGAGGCATAGAGCTGCTGGTTCAGCGCGGCGACCGTGTTGATCCGGCGACTGACGCTTTCGAGCGCATCGCGGGCTTCCTCCGAGACGACGCGACGCGCCTGAATGCGCGTGAGCGATGCGACCGATTGCAGCGAGTTCTTCACCCGATGATCGACCTCGCGCCGCATCACGTCGGCCCGGCGCAGCGCCTTGCGCAGATTGAGCTGCGCCATCACCTGACGGCCTTGCAGTTCCAGGACCTCGACGCCGAGCTCGCTGAGCTCTGCCGGCTCGTATCCCAGTGTCGCGAAGGCGCCCAGGCTGCGACCGTTGCGGGCGACAAGGGGGGTTCCCGCGTAGAACCGAAACCCTCTCTCCCCTTTGCAGATCGGATTGTCGCGGGTTCGGTCGTCCTTCAGCGTATCGGGGATGATCGTCACGCCCGGCGCTTCCATGATGTGGCGGCAGATCGACATGCTGATCGGCATGCTCCGGCCGCCAAGATCGCCGTGCCGGGCAAGGAACCATTGTCGGTCGGACTCGATCAGGGATACGAAGACCACCGGCTTGTCCAGCAGGCGCGCCGTGAGGCGAACGATCTCGTCGAGCGAACCGGTATCGTCTTCGGACGTGAGACCGTAGCTTTGAAGGGTGGCGCGGCGCTCGCGCTCTATCCAGTCCGGCTCGTACATGTCATCAAAACCTGTCATGGCGGGCTTCTTTGCAGCAAGGGCTAGATTAATCCAGCCCGAAGCCCATCTCGGTCGTAGAATACCCTAATTTTTCGAGGAGAACACAATGGCCGATAAGCCACGTCTCACCACGACGGGCGGCGCGCCCGTCCCCACGAACGAGACCAGCAAGACAGCGGGCGCACGCGGTCCTGTTCTGCTGCAAGACTACCAGCTGATCGAAAAGCTTGCGCATCAGAACCGCGAACGGATCCCCGAACGGGTGGTCCACGCGAAAGGCTGGGGCGCCATGGGCTCCTTCCGGGTGACGCATGACATCACGAAATACACCTGCGCCAAGGTGTTCCAGCCCGGCACCCAGACCGAAGTCCTGTCGCGCTGGTCCACCGTCGCGGGCGAAAGCGGCGCGGCCGATACCGAGCGCGACGTGCGCGGCTTCAGCCTGAAGTTCTATACCGAGGACGGCAACTGGGACATGGTGGGCAACAACACCCCCATCTTCTTCGTGCGCGACGCCTACAAGTTCCCCGATTTTATCCGGACCCAGAAACGTCACCCCAAGACCAACCTGCGTTCGCCCGAAGCGATGTTCGACTTCTGGGCCGGGCAGCCCGAGAGCGTCCATCAGGTGACGATCCTGATGTCGGACCGTGGCATTCCGACCTCGCCGATGCACATGAATGGCTATGGCAGCCACACGTTCAGCATGTGGAACGATCGCGGCGAGCGGTACTGGGTGAAGTTTCACTTCAAGACCCAGCAGGGACACAAGCATTACACGAACGCCGAGGCCGAGGCCCTGATCGGCAAGACGCGCGAAGCCTATCAGGAAGAACTCTACAACGCGATCGAGGCTGGCGATTTCCCGAAATGGACTTTGTTCATCCAGGTCATGCCCGAAGAAGAGGCCGGTCAGCAGGAGTACAATCCGTTCGACGTGACCAAGGTCTGGCCGCACGGTGATTACCCGTTGATCGAAGTGGGCGAGCTCGAGATGAACCGCAACCCCGACAACTACTTCCAGATGGTCGAGAATGCGGCCTATTCGCCTTCGAACATCGTTCCGGGCATCGGCTTCAGCCCCGACAAGATGCTGCAGGGCCGGATCTTCGCCTATGCCGATGCGCACCGGTATCGCCTGGGGACTCATTACGAGGCATTGCCCGCCAACGCGGCGAAGAATGCCAACGTCCAGCACTATCACAAGGATGGTGCGATGCGGTTCTTCACCAACGATTTCGGCAATCCCGACGCCTATTACGAGCCGAACCAGTATGGCGGCCCGACGGCGACCCGGACGGTCGAAGAGCCGCCGCTCAGGATCGACGGAAATGCCGAGCGGTACGATCAGGACTATGTCGACGCCGATTTCGTCCAGCCGCGCAAACTCTACGAGATGTTCTCGGACGAGCAGAAGGAGCGGCTCTACGGCAACTATGCCGCCGCGATGGGTCCCTGCTCGGACTCGGTCAAGGAACGTTGGTACGCCGTGCTGGAACGGGTGCATCCCGACTATGCTGCGGGAGTGCGCCGGGCGAACGAGCAGATGGATTCCGATGTGAACGCCGTGCCGATCACCGACGATACGCCGGTCGAAGCGGCGGAATGACCGCCTTAATGTGAAATGAGGGACCCGGCCGGAACAGACCGGCCGGGCCCCGCTCCCAGAGGTTCAGCCGATCATCGGCGACAACGCCCCCTGCGTCTGCTGGAAATGCCGCTTGAGGCGCTGGAGGCCGATCCGCAGGACGATCTTGCCGGATCGCGCGGCCCAGCCCATGCGGGCCTCGATCGACTCCATACCTTCGAGATAGCAACACGCGCGCAGGACGACATCGCCGAGGCCGGGACCCAGATCCTGCATCACGGCATGAACCCTTGCCCGTGCGGCATCGGTGCCCGGGCCGTGGAAGATCGCGGCATCGAGTTCGGGAGCGTCCGTCTGGGACATCATCTCCTCCCAGTTCTGCTCGGGCCCTCCGCCCATCCGCGCAAGTTCGAAGTCCTCCCTCAAACGCTCTCCCGCCCGGACGAGATCGTCGGTCAGGAAGACTTCGCCGTTCTTGTCGCGCCGCCGCGCCAGCATCATGAGCGGGCTTTCTGCCGCGCCATAACGCATTCCGCGAGGATCGGGCTCGTCCGCGTCGACATGCGGGGACGCCATCTCCTCCAGAATGTCCTTGAGCGCGACCCGGCCCGCGGGCTTGAGATGGTATCGCGCGATGCGCCCGGTTCCGTTGGTGGCGATCCAGCCTTTGAGCGCCATGGCTTCGGCGATCTCGGTATCGACGGTCGCCGTTCGGACGGTCTGACCGTCCTTGGTCTCACGCACGACGACCGCCTTCTCCATTCCTTCCGCAACCGCTAGGCAGGCCCCCGGTTCATTCAGGCGGCGCAGGATCCTGCGCGCCTCGGTTGCGATCACGTCCTCACTTGGCCCTTTGTCGATCTTGGCGAACTTCATAGGAACGGCTCCACTTGTCCCGCAGGGCCCTTCGGCACCCGCTCGCTGCCGCCCGAGGCGCTGCAACGCATGGTCGATAAGGGGATCGTCCCGAAGTTGCTCGCAACGCCGGATCTGTCGCAACACCGTCGATGCATGACAGTTCGATTGCCGGGCCAACGCCCTGATCGATTCTCCATCCACCACATGTCTCAGATACAGCCGTGCCGTATCAGGCACCCAACCCGGAAGTTGGTCGCTCGCACTTGTTGTCATTTGTCCGTTCCCCAGTTCAGCACAACCATTCGGCGTTTAATCCACAGGGTTTTCCCCATGGTTCCTCCACTCACGTATACAACCCTTAGTTGTATTTGTTAGCGGTTGGTTAACAGAATAGCTGCTTTGCCCACATTGCTGACAAAGAATTAACCAAGTTTCGTGCGACCGTGCTGATTCAGCCAGTTTTCGCAACACATCTTAAGGTTGTGTCACTCCTTCCCCATGACAGTGAAGGAGGTTTGAATGTCCGATATCCACAGCCGGCTGGCGAATCTGCGGCGTCCGCGTCTACTGCTCAGTGCTGCCCGATTCGGGTTGATCGATTATGACCGTACGGCGGCGCTGGGTCGAATCATCGGCAGCCCCGCACCGGTCGAGGGCAGGTGGTATCTGGACGAGCTCTTTACCCTCGAAGATCGCATCAACGAACAGCGCAAGGCCTGCGAAGCGAGTTATACGACGGCCCGCCACGTGGACGTCCTTGTGGCCCTTCTCGGCGAGCGCGCGGCTATGGCGCAAAGCGTCGACGGCTGACCCTCCCGACACTATCCGGCAGGATCTTCACGGGCGTCGTGCCTCCCGGATCTCCGTCGCGGCCGGGCGCTTGAGCGCCGGATCTTCCCGCGAGGGGATCCGTCTCGGGTTGATCGCACCCCGAAATCTCCTGCCTGCCGTTATCCGGTCGACGCGCGCGCTTGCGCGTCGACAAAGGCTGCACTACCAGCGAAAAGCATGAACGACAGCGTCATCGCCCCCGCCCATCAGGCCGAACATCAGAAGCTTCTGATCGTCGATTTCGGCAGCCAGGTCACGCAGCTGATCGCCCGCCGCCTGCGGGAGGTGAATGTCTATTGCGAGATCCATCCGTTCCAGAACGTGACGGACGCGTTTCTGGATGAATTCGCCCCGCTTGCCGTCATCTTGTCGGGAGGACCCGCCAGCGTTCGCGACGCGGACGCACCCCGCCCCCCCGCGCGGCTCTTCGAGCTCGGCATTCCCGTTCTCGGCATCTGCTACGGGCAGCAGGTGATGATGCAGATGCTCGGCGGTCACGTGGAGCGCGGCGCCGGTACGGCCGAGTTCGGGCGTGCCTGGGTCACGCCGACGGATACGCGGACCGATCTCTTTGAGGGATGGTTCGACGCCGGGCGCGAACAGGTCTGGATGAGCCATGGCGACCACGTGGCCCGCATCGCCCCCGGCTTCGAGGTCTGCGGCACGTCCCCGCACGCGCCCTTCGCGGTGATCGCCGATACCGATCGCAAGTTCTATGCGGTCCAGTTCCACCCCGAGGTGCATCACACGCCGAACGGGCGAACCTTGTTCGAGAATTTCGTCCGCATCGCGGGCTTCACCGGCGACTGGACCATGGGCGCCTATCGCGAGCAGGCGGTCACGGCGATCCGCGAGCAGGTGGGCGACGGCAAGGTCATTTGCGCGTTGTCCGGAGGCGTAGATTCGTCCGTTGCCGCCATGCTCATCCACGAGGCGGTGGGCGACCAGCTCACCTGCGTGTTCGTCGATCACGGCCTGCTGCGCAAGGGAGAGGCCGAAGAAGTCGTGGGCATGTTCCGCGACCACTATAACCTGCCCCTGATCCATGCCGACGCGTCGGACCTGTTTCTCGACCGGCTCGACGGGGTGTCGGACCCCGAGACCAAGCGAAAGGTGATCGGCGGCCTCTTCATCGACGTGTTCGACCGACATGCCAGGGAGATCGGCGGGGTAGAGTTCCTCGCGCAGGGCACGCTCTATCCCGACGTGATCGAAAGCGTCTCGTTCAGCGGCGGCCCCTCGGTGACGATCAAGTCGCACCACAATGTCGGCGGATTGCCGGCCAAGATGGGCCTCAAGCTGGTCGAACCTCTGCGCGAACTCTTCAAGGACGAGGTGCGCGCCCTCGGGGTCGAACTGGGATTGCCGCCCACCTTCATCGGACGCCACCCCTTCCCCGGCCCCGGCCTCGCCATCCGCTGCCCCGGCGAGATCACGCGGCCGAAGCTCGCCATACTGCGCGCCGCCGACGCCGTCTATATCGACCAGATTCGCAAGCACGGCCTCTACGACGAGATCTGGCAGGCGTTCTGCGCGATCCTGCCGGTGCGGACCGTGGGCGTCATGGGGGACGGGCGCACCTACGATTTCGCATGCGCCTTGCGCGCGGTGACGTCGGTCGATGGCATGACCGCGGATTTCTATCCGTTTTCCCACGAATTTCTCGGCGAGACAGCCACCCGGATCATCAACGAGGTACCCGGCATCAATCGCGTGACCTACGACATCACGTCCAAACCGCCCGGAACCATCGAATGGGAATGACCTAGCGCTTTCCCGTTCCGGGCACGCCGATACGACCAGCCCCGACCTATCCTCTTTCCGCTCCGTCATGGTCGCCATGCGCCTCGGGAGCCCGTCTCGGCTCCCGGTCAGCGAACCTTCGCTCGGCCCCGGTCCCCTGTGCGCCCATGAGGACCCCGCATCGGCATCGACCCTCACCGGGGCGCGACGGCGTGATCGGTTCGCTCGGCGTCGCAGACGAGCACGACTCGGCCGATCGGTTGCCCGCTCACGGAACCTCACGCGCAGTTGAGGCTTGGTCGTTAAGAAACGACAGCAGGAACCCCGACTATGAACAGCCTAATCTATCTCGTTGGTTTAGTGGCCATCGTTCTCGCCGTCATAACATTCATCGCCTGATTGAGGACAACATTATGAACGACACCGATCCCGACGATCGTCGTGTGGACCGGGAGGCCGGCGCCGATGCGAAGCGCGCCGCCGAACGTCTTCGCGATGATGCCTATGAGACCGCCGACGACCTGAGCCACCGCGCCCAGCAGGAGGCATATTCACAAGCGGACCGCGCCAAGAGCGGCGTAGCCAAGGAAATGTCCGGTATTGCGGATGCCTTGCGCAAGGCTGCGGACGACATGCGCAGCGGGTCGCCGCAGGAAAAGTCCTTCGGCCAGATCGCCGCGTCCCTCGCGGATGCCTCCGAGGCGATCAAGAATCGCGACCTGGGAGAGCTGGCGACCGATGCCAGTTCGTTCGCCCGTCGCAATCCGCTCGCATTCCTGGGCGGTGCGGCACTTGCTGGCTTCGCGGTAAGCCGTTTCGCCAAAGCCTCCGCCGCGACGCCGCGGCAGAGCGACAGAACCGGCTCGATCGGCGCATCCGGCACTTCCCGGACCGATCCCTCGGATCTGCGTCAAGGCACGCCGCCTCCTGCGACGCCGGCCCGACCCGTCGGATCCGTCCCGAGCGCGTCAACCGCGCCGGTCACGCCCGGGACGCCCGGTACCGCCGCGACGCCTTCAACCACCACCAAGACGCCGGGAGAAACCTGATGTCGACGACCGAAACCTCCAAACCCGACAGCGCCCGCCGGCAGATCCGCGACAGCGGCACTTTGCTGGGCGATGCCGTGCAACACGTCATCGCGCTTCTGCGCGGGGAGATTAACCTCTTTCGCGCCGAGATGGACCGCAACGTGAAACATGCCGGAGCGGCCATCGGCATGATCGTCGCGGGCGTTGTGATCCTGCTCGTCGCGTTGAACGTGCTTGCAAGCGCGCTCGTCGTGGCGATTGCCGAACTCGGCCTCGATGCCGGATGGGCGGCGCTCCTCGTCGGCGTCGTGCTCGCGGTGATCGCCGCGGGCCTCGCCAAGAAGGGCGTAAACGACCTCAAACTCACCTCGCTCGCGCCGACGCGAACCGCAGAGAACCTGGAACGCGACGGCCAAGCCGTAAAGAAAGCGCTTTGACATGAGCAACAATCAAACCCCAGAAGAGATCGAAGCGGAGCTCAAGCGCGACCGCGAGAACCTTCACGAGACGATCGTCGCCCTTCAGGATACCTTCTCGCCCGACAGTATCTTCCGAAGCGTCACCGACACCGTCCGCGGTCACGGTGGCGAATGGGGCCGGTCTGTTTCCCTGTCCGCCCGCGAGAATCCGCTGGCCCTTGCCGTCACCGGCATCGGCCTCGGCTGGCTGATCTTCGGCCACGGGCCGAGCGCCGACCGTATCGAGCGGACGGCACGGCGCAGCGGCGACGACGACTTGACGATGGGCGGCACGCGAAAGACCGCCTACGGGGCGGATCGCGATGCCTCCATCGGGCCCCGCGGCCCCGTTCCCGAGGGCGACGGTCCGAACTGGATCAGCGATGCGGATCACGGCCCCTCGATGGGACAGAAGATGCGCGCCCGCAGACATATGGCCGGCGCGAATGCGTCGGACGCCGTCGGCAGGGTCCGCCATCGCTCGTCCGAAATGTCGCGTCGCCTCTCCGAAGGAACGGAGCGGATGAGCGCCGATGCACGCGAGCGGATCATCGCGGCCCGAGAGCGCGCCATCGCGGCAAGCGAGCAGGCGAGCCGCGGGATGAGCCAGGGCGCGGACAGGGCGGTGGACTTCTTCGAAGAGCATCCTCTCGTCGCGGGCGCGCTTGCCTTCGCGGTCGGCGCGGCGATTGCGGGCGGACTGCCTCGCACCCGCTACGAAGATGATTATTTCGGCGAGGAAAGCGATCATTTCTACGACGAAGCCGAACGCATCTTCCATGAGGAACGGGCCAAGGTCGAACGTGTCGCGGGAGCCGCGCTGGACGAAGCCCGGCATGTCGGCGAAGAGGCCCGCGACGAGGCCGATGCCACTGCGCGTCAGATGAAGGACCGGGCCGACAGCGATACGCAGGGCAGCGGCACCGCCGCTGACGCTGCCGTGGATCGCACCGAAGGCGCCGTCAAGCGCGTTGCCGACGCGGCGCGCGACGAAGCCCGCAAGGAAGATCTGGGTCCGTCCCGCAGCTAGGGGAACACGCCTTCGCGACAGTCTCGGCGCCCGCCCCGTCTTCGGGGCGGGCGTTCGCATGTTCGGCTCCCATCAACATGCGCGTTCCGTTCTGCAAACGCCCGCGGCTTCCAAGGAACCGGCGGCAGCGCTCGTCGCTTGACCCTGTGAATGCCCATGATGGGCGTCGATCCTCGTCACGAGAACAGGAAGCGGGTTCAGACATGTATCGAGATTATCTCCCGACGCGGCGCAGGTCCCGCGATTTCGACCCAAGCACCCTTTGGCTCGCAGGAGGGCTCGGCCTCCTCCTCGGCGCGGTCGGCTATGGTCTCTACCAGCAGAGCGGCCGAAATCGTGTTGCCCACCGCCCGCCCGACACGGCCCCCGCCCGGGCCCTGCGCGGCCGGAGCGGACCTCGGACCGTAACCGGGCGGACCATCACCATCGATCGCCCCCGATCCGAGATCTATGCCTTCTGGCGCGACTTCTCGAACCTCTCGAAGGTCATGGAGAGCGTGCATGACGTCGCTATGGACGGGGATCTCACGCGGTGGACCATCGCCGCTCCCGCCGGGCGCCACGTATCCCTCGTTACCAGGATCACCGAGGACCGCGACGGAGAGCGAATCGCCTGGGAGACGACGGAGGCATCGGACATCGAGCATCGCGGCAGCGTCAGCCTCCGCGACGCACCGGCGGGGCGCGGCACCGAAGTCGTGCTCGATCTGGAATACCTCTCGCCCGGAGGCGAACTCGGCCGGTTCGTGGCCAAATCGCTCCAGGCCGAGCCGCACCTTCAGGCGCGGCGCGACCTCAAGCGTCTGAAGATGCTGCTGGAAACCGGCGAGATCGCCACAAACGCAAACCGCCCCTCGGCGGCCTGAAAGGATACGACATGCGCGCATTGACCTGGCACGGCAAGCACGACGTCCGCGTGGACACGGTTCCCGATCCCGAGATCGTCAATCCTCGCGATGCCATCATCGAAGTCACCTCGACCGCGATCTGCGGCTCCGACCTTCACCTCTATGACGGGGTTATCCCCGGCATGCTCTCCGGCGACATCCTGGGGCACGAATTCATGGGCCGTGTGGTCGAGACCGGCCCGAAGAGCACCCTCAAGAAGGGGCAGCGAGTGGTCGTTCCGTTTACAATCTCCTGCGGCAGCTGCTTTTTCTGCCAAAGCAAGCTCTATTCGGCCTGCGACAACACCAATCCCGCCGAGAAGCAGGACATGACCGAGGCGCTCTACGGCCATTCGGTCAGTTCCCTTTTCGGGTATTCGCACCTGACGGGCGGCTATCCGGGCGGTCAGGCCGAATATGTCCGCGTCCCCTTCTCGGATGTTGGACCGATTGTCATTCCCGACGGGATGGACGACGACGACGTGCTCTTCCTGTCGGATATCCTGCCCACGGGGTGGCAAGGCGCCGAGAACGCGAACATCCAGGAGGGCGATACCGTCGCCGTCTGGGGATGCGGGCCCGTCGGCCTATTCGCGGTGCAGTCGGCGCTTGCGATGGGCGCGGGACGCGTGATCGCGATCGACGAATATCCCAACCGCTTGGCCCTCGCCAGGAAGCTCGGCGCGGAGATCGTCGATTTCAAGCAGACCAACGTGCTCGAAGCCCTGACCGAGATGTCGGGCGGCATGGGGCCTGATTCGGTGATCGACGCGGTGGGCATGGAAAGCCACGGCTTCGCCCCCGATACGGTCATGGACAACATCAAGCAGAATATCGGCATCGGCGCCGACAGCGCCCATGCCCTGCGCGAGGCGATCATGTGCGTGCGCAAGGGCGGAACCGTGTCCATTCCGGGCGTCTATGGCGGCATGCTCGACAAGTTCCCGCTCGGCGCGCTGATGGAAAAGGGCGTCCAGGTGCGGTCGGGCCAGACCCATGTGCAGCGATACCTCGACGACCTCCTGCGGCGGATCGGCGACGGCGAACTCGACACGACGTTCCTGATCTCGCACCGTCTGCCGCTCGAGCAGGCAGCGGAGGGATACAAGAATTTCCGCTATAATCAGAATGACTGGACCAAGGTCGTTCTCAAGCCCGGAACGCAGGCGAATTGATGGCCGCCCGCGCTCTCGCCGTCATTACCGGGGCGTCGACCGGTATCGGTTTCGAACTCGCAAGGCTGGCTGCCGAAGACGGCTGCGATCTCATCGTCACCTCGAACGAGGCGGAGATCGTGGCGGCCGCGGAGGATCTGCGGCGGGACGGAACGAATGTCGAGGCGGTCCAGGCCGATCTTGCAACCGCCCACGGCGTCGACGCGCTCTGGGCGGCGATCGGCGACCGGCCGGTCGATTACATGCTCGCCAATGCGGGCCGCGGTTTGGGCGACGCGTTTCTCGATCAATCGCCCGACCGGATCGAGGAGGTCATCCACCTCAACGTCACCGGCACCACCGCGGTCGTGCAGCGCGCCGCGCGCGCGATGCGCGATGCGGGTCAGGGCCGGATCCTGATCACCGGCTCGATCGCAGGCGAGATGCCGGGCAGCTTCCAGGCGGTCTACAACGCCACAAAGGCCTATCTCGACACGCTGAGCTACGGCATCCGCAACGAGCTGAAGGAGACGGGGGTGAGCGTCACGTGCCTCATGCCGGGCCCGGTAGAGACCGAATTCTTCCACCGCGCCGACATGGACGACACCCCCGTCGGCCAGAGCGATTCCAAGGCCGATCCGGCCAAGGTGGCCCGCGACGGCTGGGCGGCGCTGAAGGCGGGCTGCTCCGGCGTGTCGCCGGGCTTGATGACGAAGGTCCAGTCCGCGCTGAGCGGTGTCGTCCCCGACTCGGTTCTTGCGCGCCTGCACCGCGACATGGCCGAACCGAAGGAGAATTCGAATGGCTGACAAGCTCGCCGTCGTCACCGGTGCCTCGACCGGCATCGGCTATCAACTGGCGCGAATCGCGGCGCAGGACGGGCATGATCTGATCATCTGCGCGGACGAGGAGGAAATACACGCGGCCGCCGACAAGCTTCGTGCGCTCGGCGCGGATGTCGAGGCGATGGTCGTCGACCTCTCGGGTCGCGACGGCGTGCAGGCATTCTGGGACAGGATCGCGGATCGCGAGATCGATCTTTTCTGTGCCAATGCCGGGCGTGCACTCGGCCACGCCTTCGCCGATCAGGATTGGGCGGATGTCAAACGGCTGATCGACCTGAACATCCTGCAGACGACGATGATGTTGCACCGCATGGGCAACAAGATGGCGGCGCGCGGTGCGGGCCGGATCCTCGTCACGGGCTCGATCGGCGGCTACGTGCCGGGGCCTTTCGACGCGATCTATGACGCCACGAAGGCCTATCTCAACAGCCTCTGCTACGCCCTGCAGGACGAGTGGCGCGACATCCCCGTGAGCCTCACCTGCCTCATGCCGGGTCCCACGGAGACCCCGATCTTCCATCGCGAGGAAAACGACCTTACCGAAGCGCCGATCGCGCAGCATGAAAAGGGCGACGTCGCCAAGGTCGCCGAGGCGGGATACAAGGCCACGATGGCGGGCGAACGCGGCGTCGTTCCGGGCCTTCCGAACCGCATCGTCACGATGCTGAGCGGTGTGGTTCCCGAAGGCCTGAAGGCGCGCCTTCACCGCCTGGGCGCAGAACCCAGATGATCGAGCGGGCCGTGATCCGTGGCTTCCCCGCGAGCTTGCTGCATCGCGAAACTGTGGTTCATCGAGCGTAGGAAAGGCTCCTGCCCCGATCAGCCAGAATCGGGCCGTCGCCGGCACTCCCGCAAAGGCTGCGGGAAAGGTGGTACCCGTGGCCGGACTCGAACCGGCACGCTGTTTCCAGCGGGGGATTTTGAATCCCCTGCGTCTACCATTCCGCCACACGGGCAAGTATCCACCGCGGCAGGGTTTAGCCCGGCACCGGACCCGAGAAAAGGGCGAATGAGCAAGGAAGTCGATTCCGCGATGACAGGAATGCCCAAGCTGGGCGCGCTGGCGGTGGTCGTTCGGAACGGAGCCGTGCTTCTGGTCCGGCGCAGGAATGCGCCCAATGCGGGTCTCTGGGGATTTCCGGGCGGTCATGTCGAATGGGGCGAGACCGCCCTGACGGCGGCGGCCAGGGAGCTTCGCGAGGAAACTGGCGTGACTGCCCGGCCCTTGGGGTATCTTACCAATATCGATGTCCTGCGTCACGCGGCGGATGGCCGGCTGACCCACCATTACCTGCTCGCCGCGGTTCTCTGCGCCGATCCGGAGGGCGACCCCGCGCCCGCGGACGATGTCGACGCGGCGTCGTGGATCGATGTCGACGCCTTGGCGGTGAGTGCGATCGAGACCTCTCCACGGGTGCTCGACCTCGCGCGACTCGCCCTGCGGCGGAACTGGACGGATCTCGGCGCCGGATGAGCGTGGGCTGCGTGCCTGTTGCGGCTTGACCAAAACTCGCGATCCGTATCTAGAGCGCCCATGATCAGACGCCTTTACGACTGGACCCTGTCACTGGCCGCTCATCGTCATGCGATGTGGGCCTTGGCGATCGTGGCATTCGTGGAAAGCAGCGTCTTTCCGATCCCGCCGGACATCCTGATGATCCCGATGATCCTGGCGCGACCGAACCGCGCTTTCGTGATCGCGGCGCTCTGCACCGCGGCGTCGGTCCTCGGCGGGCTCGCGGGCTACTGGATCGGCTTCGGGCTTTTCGAGCAGGTCGGCCGCCCCGTTCTGGAATTTTACGGCAAGGATGCCCGGTTCGGCGAATTCTCGGCGGCCTACAATGCCTGGGGGGCATGGGCCGTGCTGATCGCCGGCATCACGCCGTTTCCGTTCAAGGTCGTTACGATCCTGTCCGGCGCGACGGGTCTGTCGCTGCCGATCTTCCTCGTGGCGTCGGTCCTGGCGCGGGGATTGCGGTTCTTCGTCGTCGCGACCTTGCTGTGGAAATTCGGCGAGCCGATCCGCGATTTCATCGAGCGCCGTCTCGGCGCCGTCTTCACCGCTTGCATCGTCCTGCTGGTCGGCGGTTTCGTCGTCCTGAGGTTCATATGAGCGCGACGCATCGCATGTGGATCGCGGCCCTCGGCTCTTTCGCCCTTCTGGCCGGCGCCTACGCATTCCAGGCCATGGGGTATGCGCCCTGCAAGATGTGCCTCTGGCAGCGCTGGCCGCATGTCGTGGCGATCGTCGCCGGGATCGTGGCCGTTCTGTGGTCCAACCGGTTCGTCGCACTGACGGGCGCGATCGCCATGCTCACGACCGCCGCGATCGGCGTCTATCACAGCGGCGTCGAACGCGGCTGGTGGGAAGGCCCGACCTCGTGTTCCGGCGGTCAGAGCCTCGGCGGATTGTCCGGGGCGGACCTGCTCTCCACCGATGTGATGGACCGCATCGTCATGTGCGACGAGATTGCCTGGTCTTTCGCGGGCCTGTCGATGGCGTCGTGGAACGCCGTCTTTTCCGTCCTGCTGGCCGCGATCTGGTTGAGCGCGTTTCGCAGACTTCAGCGTTCCGCCTGATCCTCGGTCGTCTCGACGATCACCAGCTCCCGTTCGGCGGCACCCTTCGCGTGGCCGAGCGCAGTCTGGTACGCCTCCGATCGATAGCAGGCTTCGGCCGCCTCGACGCTCGGGAATCGTGCGACCACGTTGCGCGGACGATCGGGCCCCTCCAGCCGGACGTACCGCCCGCCGCGGGCGATGAAGGTTCCGCCGTGATCCGCGATCGCCTCGGTCGCGAGCGCGGCGTAACGGCAATAGGCCTCCTCGTCGGTGACGCGCACATGCGCAATCCAGAGTGCTGCCATCAGACTTCTCCGATCAGGGTTTCGACGGATGCGATGGCGGCATCGGCGCGGGCGATATCCCTGCCCCCGCCTCGTGCCATGTCCGGCCGGCCACCGCCGCCCTTGCCGCCCAGTTCTTGGACCGCGACGCGCACCATGTCGACCGCCGAAAGCCGATCGGTGAGGTCATCGCTGACCCCGGCCGCCACGGCCGCCTTGCCGTCATCGCCCGCGATCAGCAGAACCGCGCCGCTTTTCAGGCGCGCCTTCTGCGCGTCGATCAGACCCGGCAGATCCTTGCCACCGACGCCGCCGAGGACTTGTGCGACGAAGGTGATATCCCCCACCTTCCGCGCCTCGGGACCATCCGACGACCCCGCCCCCATCGCGACGTCGCGGCGCAACTGCGCCACCTCGTTCGACAGGGACTTGCGTTCGTCCATGAGCGCGCGAACCCGCTCGGGCACGTCGAGGGCTTGCGTCTTCAGGGTCGCAGCCGCCTGACCCAGACGTTCGTTCCGCTCGCGGAGATGATCGAACGCCGCCTCGCCGGTCAGGGCCTCGATCCGGCGCACCCCGGACGAGGACGCGCCGTCGCCCAAAATTACGAAAAGCCCGATCTCGCCCGTATGCGCGGTATGCGTGCCCCCGCAAAGCTCGATCGACCAGGTTCTCCCGTCGACCCCCTTGCCGGTATCGGCGCGCCCCATGCTGACCACGCGAACCTCGTCGCCGTACTTCTCGCCGAAGAGCGCTTGCGCCCCCAGGGCACGGGCGTCGTCGGGCGTCATGATACGGGTCTCGACCGGGGAATTCTGGCGGATATAGGCATTCACGTCGCGCTCGACGTCGCGGATCTCCGCCGCGCTCAAGGCCGCCGTGTGGCTGAAATCGAAGCGCAGACGCTCGGGCGCGTTGAGCGATCCGCGCTGTGCCACGTGATCGCCCAGCCTCTGGCGCAACGCCTCGTGCAGCAGATGCGTGGCCGAATGGTTCGCGCGGATCCGCTGCCGACGATCGGCCTCGACGGCGAGCTGCACCGCGGCGCCGACCAAGATCTCGCCCTCCTCGACCTCGGCGAAGTGGATGAACACCCCCGCGACCTTCTTGGTATCCGTGATCCTCAGCCGCGCGCCATCGCCGACCATTTGTCCGCTATCCCCGACCTGCCCGCCCGCCTCGGCGTAGAACGGCGTCTGGTTGACGACGATCTGGACGCTGTCGCCCGCCGTCGCCGTCGAAACCGGCGCGCCGTCACGCACGATTGCGGTGACCTGTGCCTCCGCCTCGAGCGTGTCGTAGCCGAAGAATTCGGTGATGCCGTGGCGTTCCGCGATGTCGAACCACACGCTGGCATCCGCGGTCTCGCCCGATCCCGCCCATGCCGCGCGGGCCTGCGCCTTCTGCGCGGCCATCGCCGAATCGAAGCTTTCGGTGTTCACGCCGCGACCCTTCTCGCGCAGCGCGTCCTGCGTCAGGTCCAGCGGAAACCCGAACGTGTCGTAGAGCTTGAACGCGGCCTCGCCGGGCAGATCGGCGCCTTCGGGAAGCGTCGCGATCTCATCGTCGAGAAGCTTCAGCCCCCGCTCGAGCGTCTGGCGGAACCGCGTCTCCTCGCCCAGCAGGGTCTGCTCGATCATCCGCTGGGTCTGCCCCAGTTCGGGGAAGGCCTGGCCCATCTGGTGCACCAGTGCCGGGACCAGGCGATGCATCACCGGATCGGCGGCCCCCAGAAGATGCGCGTGCCGCATCGCGCGGCGCATGATCCGGCGCAGCACATAGCCGCGCCCCTCGCTCGACGGCAGGACGCCGTCCGCGATCAGGAACGATGTCGAGCGCAGATGATCGGCGATCACCCGGTGGTGGACATTGCCGGGCCCGTCCGGATCGGTATTTGTGGCATGGGCCGACGCCTCGATGAGGTAGCGCATGAGGTCGGTGTCGTAATTGTCGTGCTTGCCCTGCAGCAGCGCGCCGATCCGCTCCAATCCCATGCCGGTATCAATGCTCTGGTTCGGCAGGTCGCGCTGCGTGCCGTTCTCGAGCCGCTCGTATTGCATGAAGACCAGGTTCCAGATCTCGATGAACCGGTCGCCGTCCTCGTCGGGGCTGCCCGGAGGCCCGCCGGGGATATGATCGCCATGATCGTAGAAGATCTCCGAGCACGGGCCGCAGGGGCCGGTCTCGCCCATCATCCAGAAATTGTCGTTGGTGGGAATGCGGATGATGCGGTCGTCGGTCAGGCCGGCATGTTTTTTCCAGATCTCGGCCGCGTGGTCGTCCGTGTGATAGACCGTGACCAGAAGGCGCTTCGGATCGATGCCGAATTCCTTGGTGATCAGGTCCCAGGCAAAGACGATCGCCTCTTCCTTGAAATAATCGCCGAAGCTGAAATTCCCAAGCATCTCGAAGAACGTATGGTGCCGCGCGGTATAGCCGACATTGTCGAGATCGTTGTGCTTTCCGCCGGCGCGCACGCATTTCTGACTGGTCGTGGCACGCGAATATTCGCGGGTCTCGACGCCCGTGAAGAGGTTCTTGAACTGAACCATCCCCGAATTGGTGAACATCAACGTCGGATCGTTGCGCGGAACCAGAGGCGAACTGTGCACCTCGGTGTGACCGTTCTTCACGAAGAAATCGAGGAAGGTCGACCGGATATCGTTCAGGCTATGCATGTCGTGCGCGGGTCCTTCGGCGTCCAGGCTTTGACCCGGACGTCTATCCTTCCGCGCCCCGAGCGGCAAGCGGGCGGCGCCATGATTCCAATCTCGGCGCAGCGTCCGGGAAGACGCCGCCCCCGGGGCCGCGAACCGATCACTCCTCGAGCAGGTCCTCGTCGTTCGTGCTCTTCGGGCCGTCGAAATCGAGGCCGTGCGCGGCGCGGATCTTGTCCTCGATCTCCAGCGCCATCGCCGAATTCTCTCTCAGGAACATCTTGGCGTTCTCGCGCCCCTGGCCGATCCGCTCGTCGCCGTAGGAGAACCAGGAACCCGACTTGTCGACGATGCCGGCCTTCACGCCCATATCGATCAGCTCGCCCATCTTGGAGATGCCCTCGCCGTACATGATGTCGAACTCGACGACCTTGAAGGGCGGCGCGACCTTGTTCTTGACGACCTTGACCTTCGTCTGGTTGCCGACCACCTCGTCGCGATCCTTGATCGAGCCGATGCGGCGGATATCGAGGCGCACCGAGGAGTAGAATTTCAGCGCGTTGCCGCCGGTCGTGGTCTCGGGGCTGCCGAACATGACGCCGATCTTCATGCGGATCTGGTTGATGAAGATCACCATGCAGCCGGTCCGGCTGATCGACCCGGTCAGCTTGCGCATCGCCTGGCTCATCAGGCGCGCATGAACCCCGACCGAACTGTCGCCCATATCGCCCTCTAGCTCGGATTTGGGCGTGAGTGCCGCGACCGAATCGACCACGACCATGCTGACGGCGCCCGACCGGACGAGCGTATCGGTGATCTCCAGCGCCTGTTCCCCGGTATCGGGCTGGGAGATCAGCAATTCGTCGAGATTGACGCCCAGCTTGCGCGCATATTGCGGATCGAGCGCGTGTTCCGCGTCGACGAACGCGCAGACCCCGCCCTTCTTCTGCTCTTCGGCCACCGCGTGCAGCGTCAGCGTCGTCTTGCCCGAGCTTTCCGGACCGTAGACCTCGATGATCCGCCCTTTGGGAAGTCCGCCGATGCCGAGCGCGATGTCGAGCCCGAGTGATCCGGTCGAGGTCGCTTCGATGTCGGGCAGCGCATTCTCGCCGCCGAGCTTCATGATCGAACCCTTGCCGAACTGCCGTTCGATCTGGGCCAGTGCGGAATCAAGCGCCTTCTGCTTGTCGGTATTCTGCTTTTCAGCCATGTCCAAAAGTCCAGCCTTGCCCATTTTCGAATTCCTTATTCCATGTCCACGGCGCAGCGGCAATCATGCGTTTGTTCATGACCCGTTCTCATAACCATGTGGAGGAACACGGTGAACAAATCAAGACCATACCCTCGCGTCGGTTAACGGCGCCCGTCAATCCGGCCGCGACGGTGCCTTGAGTTGCGCCTCCACGGTCGCGGTCAGGTCGCGCAGGGAAAAGGGCTTGGGAAGGAAGGTGGAATTGGGGATCGCGGCCTGCGCCTCGGTGAAACTTTCCTCCGCATAACCCGATACGAAGATCACCCTTGTATCGGGGCGGGTTTCGAGCGCCTCGCGGACCCATGACGGCCCGTCGCGTCCCGGCATGATCACGTCGGTCACGAACACGTCGATCTCGACCGACGCGTCGCTGCAGATCGCAAGCGCGGCCTCGGCATCCTCGGCCTCGAGCACCTCGTGCCCCCGCATCCTGAGCGCGCGGGTGGCGAAGGCGCGTACCGGGGCCTCATCCTCGACCAGCAGGATGCGGCCTTCCGCCTGCGGCTTCTGGATCTCCTTGGCCTTGTCGACCGGGGCCAGCGCGATCGCCGCATGGTCCGAGATCGGCAGATAAATCGAGAAGGTGGTGCCCTTGCCGAGCTCGGATCGCGCGAAGATGTAGCCGCCGGTCTGCTTGACGATGCCATAGGCGGTGGACAGGCCGAGGCCCGTCCCCTCGCCCGTCTTCTTGGTGGTGAAGAACGGCTCGAAGATCTTGGTGATCGTGCTCTCGGGAATGCCGGTCCCCTGATCGACCACCTCGATCAGCGCGTAGCGTCCCGCGGGCACCTCGACGCGGTCATGCGCCTCGGGGGTCTCCAGCGTCAGGGTGCGGGTGATCACCTTCACGTCGCCGCCCTTCGGCATGGCATCGCGGGCATTGACCACGAGGTTGACGATCACTTGCTCGAGCTGCCGGCGGTCGACGCGCACCATGCGCAGGTCGGGTCCATGGCTGAACGACAGCCTGACCCGTTCCCCCACGAGCCGGTTCAGCAGATGCGTCAGATCCGACAGGATGTCGCGCAGGTCGAGGATCTCGGGCCGTAGGTTCTGCTTGCGCGAAAATGCCAGCAACTGCCCCACAAGCGCCGCCGCCCGGTTCGCGTTTTGATTGATCTGCTCGAGATCCGCGAAATCCTGGTCGCCGGGATCGTGGCGCAACAGCAAAAGGTCGCAATGGCCGCTGATCGCGGTCAGCAGGTTGTTGAAATCATGCGCGACGCCGCCGGCGAGTTGGCCGATCGCCTGCATCTTCTGGCTCTGCACGAACTGCGCCTCGAGCCGCTTCATCTCGGTCGCGTCATGCAGGACCGCCATCATCCGCGTATCGGGCCCTTCGCCCACCTGTTCCAGCGTCACCTGGATGAAGAGGTCGTTCTCGGCACGCGAAGCGCGCATCACCTCGGGCCGACCGCGCGCGCGTCCGTCGAAGGCATCGCCCAGCCAGTCGCCCACCTGACGGCCGAGCCCCTCGAAGAGATTGTGGAGCGCCACCGTCTCGCCTGTCTCCAGCGACAGAAGCTGCCGGGCCAGCCGGTTGGCCTTGGCGACCGTGCCGTCTTCCTCGATCTCCAGAAGCGGAACGGGGAGCGTGTCGAACTGGGTGTCCTCGCGCTCCTGCGGCACCGGCTGGAACGAAATTTCGCGCAAGTCGTCGCCGACCGCCCGGCCCGTCACCCAGCACCGCAGGGCCTGATCGTCGCATTTGAGCGTCTGCGCCGCGTTGAGCTTGAGCGGCGGCCGCTCGACCAGGCCATCCACATGCGCCGGCGGATGGTCCAGACGCTCAAGAAGACGCGGCGAGATCCAGACGATCGAGCCGCCGGCATCGATCCTGATCTGCAGCGGACCGTCCTCGCGACCGTCCGCGTCGAGGCCCGGTCCGGGGTGGAACCGCCACAGGAGCCGGTCGGGCCCGACCCGATCGACATGCAGATCGTGCGCGCGCCCCTCGACATCCACCCGCTGCTCGGCGCGTCCGTGATCGCGCGCCGCGCTCAGCAACCGGGCGATCAGCGCGTCGGGCATGGCCGCCGACGAGCTCAGGGCGGACACCACGCCCCCGCCCTGCCCGAGCCCGAGCGCCTTTGACGCCTGCGCGTTGCACCAGACGAGAACGCCCGCAGGATCGGTCAGCAGGACGGGGCTCGGATCGTTGCCATGTACCGCCTGAAGCGTGCCGTCGATGCGCCCCTCGGACACGCCCCGCCACAGGCTCAGCCCCAGCAGCGGCAACGACAGCAGCAAGAGCGCAACGGCCGCCGCGAGAAAGCCCAGCCGAACCGGAAGTGTCGGCACGATGAAGGCGATGACCGCCAGGACCAGCGCAAGACCCAGAAGGATCGAAACACGGGTCACGAAACCAGGTGGCACAGTGGGCATGGAGGCACGGATATCGGACACGCGAGACCTTTCAAGGGAATACCCCACCGGGGATGCCACTGAAATGGTTAACGATCGCTTAATCCGATCCCGGCCGTGCGGTTTCAGGCTTTCTCCCGACGGCGCAGGATCGCCGCATAGAACCCGTCCCCCCCGTCGAGCGGGGTCCAGTGCCGCGTGGTCTCGACGGCGAATTGGGAATGCGCGTCGACGAACCGCGCGACCTGCGCGTCGTTCTCCACCTGCATGAGCGAGCAGGTGACATAGCAGAGCGCGCCCCGCGGCCCCACATGCGCGGCGGCCGTATCGAGGATCTCGCGTTGCATCTGCAAAAGCGCCTCCAGCCGTTCGGGCGTCATCCGGATCTTGCCTTCGGGACTGCGCCGCCATGCCCCCGATCCCGAACAGGGCGCATCGACCAGCACCAGGTCATAGGGGGCTTCCCGCACCAGATCCGCCCCGGCCCTGAGCTCGATCGCGGCCCCCGCCCGCTCGGCGCGCGGCACGAGCGCCTCGAGCCGCCGCCGCTCCGCGTCATGCGCGTGATAGACGGCCCGATGGCGCGCGGCCATCGCCAGAGTCTTGCCGCCACCCCCGGCGCAGTAATCGAGTACCCTGTCCGTCTGCGACAGCGGCAGCATCTCGACCACCGCCTGCGACGCCGCATCCTGCAACTCGACCCAGCCCTCGCGAAAGGCCCGCGACTGCGCCACCGCGCGGGGCCGCTCCGTCACCTCGAGCGCCGTCGCGGCCAGCGCCGCGGGCCGCGTGACGATCCCGTCGGCGGCCAGCGACGCGCGCGCCTCGTCCAACGTCGCCGCGCGCGTGTTGACGCGCAGGAAGACCGGGGCCCGGTCGCGCATCGCCCGCATGACCGGCGCGAAGGCCTCGCCGAGGCTCCGTTCGAGTTCCGCATGAAAGGCGGGCGGGCAATCGACGGCTGCGATCCCGTCGGGCGCGGCGGCCGGACCCTCGTCCGGGCCGAGGGCCGCAGGGCCGTATCCCGCCCCGGAAAACGCGGCCGCGAGATCGGCACCCTCCTCGGCCAGATAGCCGATCATTCGCGCCCGGCCGCTTTCGCCGCCGCCGCGCGCAGCGCTCGACCACCACCGGCGGAGGACGTCGAAAACCAGGTCGCGGATTGCCGCGCGATCCTTCGATCCCGCATGGCGGGCCTTGCGTGCCCACCGCGTCAGAACCTGCTCCGCGGCCTCTCCCGCCACGATCAGGTCGAGGCATTCGATCGCCGTCTGAACCCGCGCATCGGGCGTCATTTTCTTAACTTCGCCGCGCAAGTCATTGTGATCTCACGCGCCGCGATAATTCGGCGATTCCCGCATGATCTGCACGTCATGCACATGGCTCTCGCGCAGGCCCGCTCCGGTGATCTTCACGAACCGGCAATCACGGCGCATTTCCTCGATCGTGGCGCATCCGGTATAGCCCATTGCAGCGCGCAGGCCGCCGACCAGCTGGTGCACGACCGCGCCGGCCGATCCCTTGTAGGGCACCTGCCCCTCGATCCCCTCGGGAACGAGCTTGTCGCTCGCCGCATCCTTCTGGAAATACCGGTCGGCAGAGCCGCGCGCCATCGCACCGAGACTTCCCATCCCGCGATAGGTCTTGAAGCTACGCCCTTGATAAAGAACGACTTCTCCGGGCGACTCGTCCGTTCCGGCGATCATGCTGCCGACCATGGCACAGGACGCGCCGGCCGCGATCGCCTTGGCGAAGTCGCCCGAGAACTTGATGCCGCCATCGGCGATCACCGGCACGTCGCCCGCGCCCGCGCAGGCATCGAAGATCGCGGTGAGCTGCGGCACCCCGACGCCCGCGACCATCCGCGTGGTGCAGATCGAGCCGGGCCCGATCCCCACCTTCACCGAATCGGCTCCTGCATCGATCAGCGCCCGGGCGCCCTCGCTCGTGGCCACGTTGCCGGCGATGATCTGCACCTCGTTCGACAGGGCCTTGGCGCGCGTGACGGCTTCGGCGACGCCCGCGGAATGGCCATGCGCGGTGTCGATCACCACGATGTCGACCCCCGCATCGACCAGCGCCTCGGTCCGCTCGAAGCCGGAATCGCCGACCGTGGTCGCGGCGGCCACGCGCAGACGGCCAAGCGCGTCCTTGCACGCGGCGGGGTTCAGCACGGCCTGCTCGGTATCCTTGAGCGTCAGAAGCCCGGTGAGCTTGCCCTGCCCGTCGGTCACCAGCAGCTTCTCGATCCGGCGCGCCTTCATCAGCCGCTTGGCTTCCTCCAGATCGGCCGGTTCGGTCAGCACGGCGAGGTTGTCCGACGTCATCATCGTGTGGACGGGCGTGCGCTCGTCGGTGGCGAACCGCATGTCGCGGTTGGTGACGATGCCCACGACGCGGCCCGACTCGTCGACCACCGGAAATCCGGTGACGCGATAGCGGTCCTGCAACGCCTGCGCATCGGCGAGCGTCTGGTCGGGGCGCAAGGTGATGGGCTTGTAGACCACGCCGCTCTCGAACCGCTTGACGCGGCGAACCTGGTCCGCCTGCTCCTGCACGTCGAGATTGCGGTGAATGACGCCGATGCCGCCGGCCTGGGCCATGGCGATGGCCATGCGCTGCTCGGTCACCGTGTCCATCGCGGAACTCAGCAGCGGTATGTTCATCGCGATGTCGCGGGTCACGCGCGTTCGCGTATCCGCCGTCGAGGGCAGAACGCTTGAGGCTGCGGGAAGCAGAAGAACGTCGTCGAAGGTCAGGGCCTCGCGAATCTCCATGGGATGGTCTCCTTGGGAGGCTTCGTTTGACGCGTCCCTATTTCACGGACCGGCGGCGATGGAAAGCCCCGCCGTCGCACGGCGTCTGTCGGACGCCGGGGCGACGTCACTCCGGGGCTTGCGCGCCCCCCGCGGCAACGGGCGCGCGCCGGCGCGCGCGGGCGGCGCGCGCATTCCAGCCGCGCGTCACGCGGATCTTGCTGGCGGGGATCTCCCTCGCGCCGGTGCCGAGCTTGAACCGTGTCAGCCCCGGCAGGCGCGCGGCGTCGATGCATCCCAGATCGAGCAGTGCGGCGCCGGCCTCGTACCCTGCGCACATCGCCCGCCAGATCAGCAGGTTGTGCGCCGAGACGGAGCGCCCCGCCTCCGAGCTGTAGCCGATGTGATAGCGCATCTGCGTGCCCGACCGCAGGCAGGTGATGCCGGCGATCCGCCGTCCTCCCTGCCAGGCGATCCATGTCTGGACCGCGGCGGGATCGACGTCCGCCATCCGGCGCAGCCAGAGCGGCGGCAGCGCGCGATAACCGCGAGCGCGGCGTTGCCGGCCCTCTTCGAACAGGAGCCATTCGGAGCATCCCGAATGATGCCGGACGACCAGATCGGCGCGTTCGGCCGCCAAGAGCCTGTTGCGCCATTTCTTGGCGAGGCTCTCGCGCATCCTCTCGTGCAGCGCGACCTCCGCGCGCGGTGGCATGCGCCCGAGCGCGATCCCCTCTTCGGGCGACAGCAGGAAGGTGCCCCGCGGCAGGATCGCCCGCAGGTGCGTCAGGTCCGGCTCCGCTCCGGGTTCGAGCACATGCACCCCGCGCGGCATCCAGAGACATCGCAGCGGCCCGAGCCCGCGTTCGATCCCCTGCGCCAGCGCCACGACGCGCCCGCCCTGCACCAGATGCAGGCGCCGCACGCGCGCGCCGAGCCCGCTCGCCACCTCTCCGTAGGCCCAGGCCTGCTCGAGCGGCGCGTCGCGTGCAAGGGACGACCAGGCGTCCCTGTCAAGGTCGTCGCAGATCCATTCCATGGCGGCGAGCATCGCCGAACAGGGTTACCCGGAGGTTAAGACCGCCCGGCCACGGACCGGATCAGCGGTAGAGCAGCGACTTGCCGTCCTTGAAGACATGGACCCGGCTGGGATCGGCGCCGAGCTTGACGGTCCGGCCGCGAAGCTCGGCATGCACGCCCTGCAGCTTGGCGATGACCGCCGCATCGCCCTTTTCGAGATCCTCCATCGCGGCGGCACCCGTCTCGAAATAAAGCAGCGTCACCTCGCCAAGGGCCTCGGTGATGTCCACCGTTCCCTCGAAGATGTATTCCTCGCCCTCCGCCTCGACGAAATCCTCCGGGCGCACGCCGACCTTGACCTCGGCGCCCATGTCGCCCTCGTTCGTCGGATAATCCGAGACGGCGACGCCGCCGCCCTCGACCTCGATCGTGGTGCGTTCGCCGGTGCCCGTGACCTTGCCGCGCAAGAGGTTCATCGCCGGGCTGCCGATGAACTGCGCCACGAACTCGTTCTCGGGTTTCTGGTAAAGCTCGAGCGGCGTGCCCACCTGGCTGATCCCGCCGCCGGCCAGCACCACGATGCGCGTGGCCAGCGTCATCGCCTCGACCTGGTCGTGGGTCACGTAGATCATCGTGCTGTCGGGCATGTTCTCCTTGAGTTGCGCGATCTCGATCCGCGTGGCGACGCGCAGCGCCGCGTCGAGATTCGAAAGCGGCTCGTCGAAGAGATAGACCTTGGGGTCGCGCACGATCGAGCGTCCAATGGCGACGCGCTGCCGCTGCCCGCCCGAAAGCGCCTTGGGCAGCCGGTCGAGATAGGGCTCGAGCTGCAGGATGCGCGCCGCCTTCTTGATGGCGGCGTCGATCTCGTCCTTCGACTTCTTGGCGATCTTGAGCGCGAAGGCCATGTTGTCGCGCACGGTCATGTGCGGATAGAGCGCATAGGACTGGAACACCATGGCGATGCCCCGCTGCGCCGGCGGCACGTTGTTGACCACCTGGCCGTCGATCCTGAGCTCGCCGCCGGTGATCCGTTCCAGCCCCGCGATCATCCGCAGCAGGGTGGACTTGCCGCATCCCGATGGCCCGACGAAGACGATGAGCTCGCCTTGCTTGATGTCGAGGTTGATGTCGCTCAGAACCTCGACGCTGCCATAGGATTTGGCGACGTCGGTCATCTTCAGATCGGCCATTTTTTCTCTCCCTCAAATCCCGGCGGGGACGGCATAGGCGGCCTCCCACGGTTGAATCGTGACCGTCGCGCCGGTCTTGACCGATGCGAAGGGCGCGTCCGCCTCGATGCTCCACTCACCCTCGGGCAGCTCGATCTCGATCTCGCGGGGCGTCAGGTTGAAGGCGCAGAAGAGCCGTTCGACCCCGTCGTCGCGCAGGAAGCTCAACCCGTCATCGTCGGCCCGCAGGATCTCGAGCTCTCCCTTGACGAGGGACGGATGCGCTTTGCGGAAGGCCAGCATCGCGCGATAGAACCGCAGGACCGATCCCTCGTCCCTCTCCTGAAGGCTCACCGCGCGCTCGACATGCTCGACCGCCACCGGCAGCCACGGCTTTCCGTCGGTGAAGCCGCCATTGTGATCCGTGTTCCACGGCATCGGCGTGCGCGCGCCGTCGCGGCCCTTGAAGCGCGGCCAGAACCGCTTGCCGTAGGGGTCGCGCAGATCCTCGTAGGGCACGTAGGCCTCGGTGAGGCCGAGCTCCTCGCCTTGATAGAGACAGACGGACCCCTTCAGCGACATCAGGATCGCGGCATAGAGCTTTCGCTGCCCCTCCTCGAGGTCCCAACGCGACGCGTGGCGCACCGTGTCGTGGTTCGAGAACGCCCAGCACGCCCAGCCTTCGGTGACGATCCGGTCGAACTTCTCGAGCACGGCGCGGATGCGGGTGCCGGTCGGAAAGGTGTTGGCGAGGAAGTCGAAATCATAGGCCATGTGCAGCCGCCCGTTCGAGGTATAGGCGGCCTGCGTCTCCATGCCCCTCTGGCTCTCGCCGATCTCACCGACGCTGGTGATCGCGGGATAGCTGTCGAGAAGATCGCGCAGACGCTTGAGAAAGTGGAGATTCTCGGGCTGCGTCTTGCTGTAGAGGTGGTCCTGGAAATTGTAGGGATTGACGGCGGGCGCGGTGTTGGCGTTGCGATCCTCGGGCTCGAGGGCCGGATTGTCGCGCAGCTCGCGATCGTGGAAGTAGAAGTTCACCACGTCGAGCCGGAACCCGTCGACCCCCTTGTCGAGCCAGTAGCGCACGAGGTTCAGAAGCTCGTCCTGCACCTCTTCGTTGTGGAAATTGAGATCCGGCTGCTCGATCAGGAAGTTGTGCAGGTAATACTGCATCCGCTCCGATTCCCATTCCCAGGCCGAGCCGCCGAAGATCGACAGCCAGTTGTTGGGCGGCGAGCCGTCGGGCTTGGGATCGGCCCAGACATACCAGTCGGCCTTGGAATTGTCGCGCGAGCCGCGGCTCTCGCGGAACCAGCGATGCTCGGACGAGGTGTGGTTGATCACCAGGTCGATCAGCACCCTTATGCCCAGCGTATGCGCCCGGTGGATCAGCGCCTCGAAATCGCCGATCGAGCCGAACAGCGGATCGACGTCGCGAAAGCCCGAGACGTCATAGCCGAAATCGCGCATCGGCGAGCGGAAGAAGGGCGAGATCCAGATCGCGTCGACGCCGAGCTTCTTGAGGTAATCCATCCTATGAATGATGCCCGACAGGTCGCCGACACCGTCGCCGTTGGAATCCTGGAACGATCGTGGATAGATCTGGTAAATGACGGCGCCGCGCCACCAATCGGGGTCGGGCACCGCGGCTTCGATCGGGCGGTCGTTCGAGGGGTCGTGAAAGGCCATTTTTTACTTAACTGATCCTGCGAGAAGACCGCGCACCAGGAAACGCTGCATCGAGAAGAACACGACCAGGGGCACGGCGATGGAAACGAAGGCCGCGGTGGCGAGGATCCCCCAGTCCCCGCCCCGCGACCCGAGAAGGTCGTCGGCGATCTTGACCGTCATCACTTTCGATGCGTCGTCCGACGGCAAGAACACCTTCGCGATAAGCAGATCGTTCCAGGTCCACAAGAACTGGAAGATCGAGAACGCCGCCAGCGCCGGAAGGCTGAGCGGCAGGACGATCCGCACGAAAAGCTCGAAATCCGTCGCGCCGTCGACCTTGGCGCTCTCGATGATGTCGCGCGGCAGGCCGACCATGTAGTTGCGCAGCAGGTACACGGCGAGCGGCATGCCGAAGGCGGTATGCGCGAACCAGATGCCCATGAAGCTCTGGCCGATCCCGATCCGGTTGTGCAGGTTCAGCATCGGCACCAGCGCGAGCTGCAGCGGTACGACCAGCAATCCCACGACCATCGCGATCAGCAATCCCCGCCCCGGAAAATCCATCCAGGCAAGCGCATAGGCCGCGAAGGCCGCGATGAGAACCGGTATGATCGTCGCAGGGATCGTGACCGTCAGCGTGTTGACGAAGGCCTGCGTCATGTTGTCGGCCGTCAGGACCTGCTCGTAATTGTCCAGGGTGAAGCTCGGCGGCGATTGCGCCGCGAAATAGACCCGCTGCCCGCGATCGCCCGGATCCTCCGGCGAGGTATAGCGATAGCTGCCGTCGCGATCGACGCGCAGCGTCTCGCCGTCGCCGAGGTCGGCCTCGGTGCCCGCAGCGAACTCGGCGGGCGCCGCGCCGCGCGTGCCGAAGGCCACTACATCGCCGCCGCCATCGGGAAAGAACGACTGCGCCTCGGGATCCTCGTAGATGTTGCCGGTGACGACGAAGATCTCGCCGTCCTGCGTGGCCTCGCTCGACGTGCGCCCCCGCGCGGTCAGCTCGACCGGGAACGGCGCCTCCCACCAGCCGGAGGCCGAGATCTGGTCGCGGTCGCGGAACGACGACACGAAGAGGCCGATCGTCGGGATCAGCCACAACAGCACGAGGATCACCACGGAAAGATGCGTGGCCCAGGTGAGCGACGACTTGGTTCCGGCGATGTTATCCATTCTTCCTCCCCCCGCGCATGAGCCGGCTCATCGCATTTCCCGCTGCGCCTGGCGGATGTTCCAGACCATGACCGGCAGCACGATGATCATGATGACGAAGGCGATGGCCGTGGCGCGCCCGTCGTCGCGGAACATGAAATCCATCATGTAGCTGGGCAGGATCTCGGTCCCGAAATTGCCGCCCGTCATCGTGTAGACGATATCGAAGACCTTCAGGACCAGGATCGTGATCGTGGTCCAGACCACCACGATCGTCGTCATGATCTGCGGCACCTTGATCCTGAAGAACAATTGCCATGGATTGGCCCCGTCGAGGATCGCCGCCTCGATCGTCTCCTCGGGAATGCCGCGCAGTGCCGCGCTCAGGATCACCATCGCGAAGCCCGTCTGGATCCAGATCAGGATCATCATCAGGAAGAAGTTGTTCCAGAACGGGATCTGCAGCACGTCGATCGGATTGTCGAAGCCCACCATGGCCCGCAGCGCGTTGATCAGGCCGATATCGGCGTCGTTGGCGTAGACGAATTTCCAGATCAGCGACGCGCCCACGAACGAGATCGCCATCGGCATGAAGATCAGCGACTTTGCGATGTTGCCCCAGCTGAGCTTGTCGGTGAGTTGCGCCACGACGAGCCCGATGAAGGTCGACATGCCCGGCACCACGATCACCCAGAGGAAGTTGTTGAAGACCGAAATGCGGAAATCTGGCGATCCCGCCAGCGCCACGTAATTGCCGAAGCCCACGAAATCGTCCGGATTGCGCCCGTAGAGCGACCGGATGAACGATCCCGCCACCGGATAGACGAGGTAGAGCCCCAGAACGAAGATCGCGGGAAAGAGGAACAGCCACGGCCGCACCTGATTGGCGCGGTTGATGTTGTGCCCGGCCTTCTCGCCCCGCGCGGGGAAGATCACCTTGTCGAGGACGAGATTGGAAAGATAGAAATATGCCACGCAACCGGCGACGCCGATCAAGATGGTCAGAAGCCCCTGCAAGACGACTGGCATGCCCGAATTCCCCCCTCGTTCCGGATCGGATGTCGCGGTCCGCACCCCTTCGATCCTGCGCCGACGCGCTTGCGAAACGCAACACCAAAAAGCGGCGGAAAGCGGCGCGCGTGCCAGAATTTGAGAGCGTTTCCGGGGCCATACCCGGAAATGCGAAGGGCGCGGCCGATGCCACGCCCCTGCTCGATCGGCTGATCCGCGAGAGCGTCAGTCGCTCAGCGCCTCCCAGCGGTCCTGGATGGTGTCGGCGGTCGCCTGGGCGTCCTGGGCACCGGTCGTGAACTCGACCATCTGGGTCCAGAACGCGCCCGCGCCGATCTCGCCCGGCATGAGGTCGGACCCGTCGAACCGGAAAATATCCGCATCGAGCAGGATCTCGTTGAGCGCGCGGGTGCTGTCGGTCGCAAAGACCTCGGGGTTGATGCCGGTATGGGGCGTCAGCAGACCCCCCTGCGCGGCCCAGATCTCGTGCGCGAGCGGGGTTTGCAGGAAATCGATGAAGCCGCGCGTCGCCTCGCTGTCCGACGTGATGGCGAACATCGTGCCCCCGCCCAGAACCGGGCGATCCCCCCCTTCGGACGCCGGGAAGTAGAAGAAATCGACATCCTCGCCCACAACCGTGCCATCGGGGAAGAAGGTCGGGATGAACGTCGCCGCCTTGTGCATGTAGCATTCGGGCGGAAAGCCGAAGAGGTTGGTCGGGGAATCGCGGAAATCGGTGGTCGCCGCCGCGTCGCGCCCGCCATTGACGTATCCGTCCTGCAGGAACCAGCCATATTCCTCGATCGCCTCGACGACGACCGGATCGTTGAACGGAAGCTCGTTCGTCACCCACTGGTCGTATTGCTCGGGCGTCGCGACCCGCAGCATCATGTCCTCGACCCAGTCGGTCGCGGGCCAGCCCGTCGCCGCCCCCGATCCCAGCCCGATGCACCACGGCGTGGTGCCGTCCTCGGCGATCGTGGCAGTCAGCTCCTTGAGCTCCTCGAGGGTTTCGGGAACCTCATAGCCGGCCTCCTCGAACTGTTCGGGCACGTACCAGACCAGCGATTTCACGTCGACCTTGTAGGGAAAGGCATAGAGCGCGGGATTGCCGTCCGGGCCCTCGAACGTGGCGAGATCGGCCCAGGATTCACCGGCGGCGTAGTTCTCGACGACCCATTCAGAGACTTCCGCATCGAGCGGCTCGACCGAACCGCGTTCGGCCAGATCCGCGAGCAGCCCCGGCTGCGGGAAGACGGCGATGTTGGGGGCGGAATTGGCCTCGGTCGAGATCACGATGTCCTGCTCGAAGCTGTCGGAGCCCGAATAGTTCACCGACGCGCCGGTCGCATCCTCGAAATAGGCGATGACGGATTCCACCAGTTCGGCGTCGTTGCCGGTCCAGGGGCCGGTGATCGAGATCGACTCTCCGCTGAAGTCGTGATCCGCGGCAAACTCCTCGAGGCTCGACCAGTTGAACGGGCCCTCTCCCTTGGGAAAGACGAGGTCGCTTTGCGCCAGCGCGGGGCCGGCGGCCAGGGCGAGTGTCGCGGTGCCGGCATATAAAAGATGTTTCATCGGGTGGTTCCTCCCATCGATTGATTTCGGTCCGAGATTAGCGGACCGGTCGCGTAAGGCCAGAACGTCATGCGAGCGCGGTCCGGCCCCTCTTGGCATGGTCGAAACACAAGCAAAGCGGTGCGATCGTGTCAACCGAGCTCCGCAAGTCACCTTCATGACGCCAGAAATTCCACCGGATGCGCCGAAATCGGGCATGCCGCCCGCCGCCTCCGGCGCCGCGTTGGGGGCCGGCATCGCGCAGGCGCGACTCCGCGCATGTTCCGCGCGCGAAACATTTCCGCCGAGCCGCACCGGCGCGCCGGCATCGGCGGCCGGGCGCCGAGCGGTCTGCTTGCTGGGAAGGGGTTTTCCCCTAGGTGAAGACGCGACATGATCCGCCTTCGGCACCATTGAAACGAAAGAGACCCATGCTTGATCTGAACCGCAGCGATTTTCCCGACGGCTTTCTCTTCGGGGCCTCGACCTCTTCCTATCAGATCGAAGGGCATTCCTTCGGCGGCGCCGGCAAGACCCATTGGGACACCTTCGCGGCCACGCCCGGCAATGTCGTGGGCGGCCAGAACGGCGACATCGCATGCGACCATTATCACCGGATGGACGAGGATCTCGACCTGCTGCGCGACGCGAATTTCGACGTCTATCGCTTCTCGACCTCCTGGGCGCGGGTCCTGCCGGAGGGGCGCGGCAAGGTGAATGCCGAAGGGCTGGATTTCTACGAACGGCTGGTCGACGGCCTGCTGGAACGGGGCATCAAGCCTGCCGCCACGCTCTATCACTGGGAATTGCCCTCGGCGCTCGCGGATCTCGGCGGATGGGCCAATCGCGACATCGCCGGGTGGTTCGCGGATTTCACCCAAGTCGTGATGGAGCGGATCGGCGACCGGGTCTGGTCCGCCGCCCCGATCAACGAGCCCTGGTGCGTCGCCTGGATGAGCCATTTCTCGGGCAACCACGCGCCCGGTCTGCGCGACGTCCGCGCCACGGCAAGGGCCATGCACCACGTCCTGCTGGCCCATGGCCGGTCGATCGAGGTGATGCGCGGGCTCGGCATGGAAAATCTCGGGGCGGTCTGCAACCTCGAATACGCGGTGCCGGTCGACGGCAGCGAGGCGGCCGCGAAGGCCACGCGGACCTATGACGGCTTCTACAACCGGTTCTTCCTCGGCGGCCTCTTCAACAAGTCCTATCCCGAGGATCTGATGGACGGGCTTGGCCCGCACCTTCCCGAGAAATGGCACGACGACATGGACCTCATCGGCCAGAAGGTCGATTGGTGCGGGCTGAACTACTATACCCGCAAGCTGATCGCCCCCGCCGAGGGCCCCTGGCCGCATCTCGAAGAGGTGACCGGACCGCTTTCCAAGACCCAGGTCGGCTGGGAGATCTATCCCGACGGGCTCTATCACCTGCTCAAGCGCGTCCACGAGGGCTATACCCGCGACATCCCGCTCTACGTCACCGAGAACGGCATGGCCTGCGACGACAGCGTGAGCGGCGGCGAGGTCAAGGACCAGAAGCGTGTGGATTATCTCGACGCCCATCTTGCCCGCGTGAAGCGCGCCGCCGACGAGGGCATCCCGGTCAAGGGGTACTTCACCTGGTCGCTGCTCGACAATTACGAGTGGAACCTCGGCTACGCCCCCCGCTTCGGCATCGTCCACGTCGACTTCAAGAGCTTGAAGCGCACGCCGAAAGCGTCCTATCACGCCCTGTCCACCGCCCTCCAGAGGTAGAATCCCGACGATGTCTCCTGAGAATTCGACCATGGTCGTCGCCGATGTCGGCGGCACCAACACACGTGTCGCCCTGGCGAGCGGCGGCGAGGTCCGCACCGACACGATCCGCCGGTTCCGCATCGCCGATTACACCGCGCTCGGGCCGATCCTCTCGGCATTCCTGCGCGAGGCGGGCGATCCGCGGTGCGACGGGGCATGCGTCGCGATGGCGGGACCCGTGATGGACGGCGTAGGCCGGCTGACGAATGTCGGCTGGTCGATGACGCGCGACGATCTCGCGGCCTGCACCGGGGCGCCGATCGTCTCCATTCTCAATGACTTGCAGGCGCAAGGTCACGCGATGGATCATGTCGCCGGCGACAAGCTCCAGGCGCTCGTGACCGGGGCGGAGCCTCAACCGCACGATGCCAAGCTGGTGGTCGGATGCGGCACCGGGTTCAACGCGGTGCCGGTCTTTCGCACCGATACGGGGCGCTACGTGCCGCCCTGCGAATCCGGGCATGTCACGCTTCCGGTGCTGAGCGACGACGACGTTTCGCTGGCCCGCTACGTCACCAGCGCGCACGGCTTTCCCGGCGTGGAGGACGTGCTGTCCGGCCGGGGCTTCGAGCGGACCTATGCCTGGGCCAGCGGGACCGACGCCGCGCGGCCCTCCGCCGACATCATGGCGGCGCTCGCGGCAGAGGATCCGGTGGCGATCAAGGCGGCGCACGCCTTCGTGCAGGCACTGGGGCGCGTCACGGGGGATCTGGCGCTGACCCACCTGCCCTTCGGCGGCATCTATCTCATCGGCGGGATGGCCCGCGCGCTGACGCCCTATTTCCCGCGCTTCGGATTTGCCGAGGCGTTCCGGGCCAAGGGGCGGTTCTCGGACTTCATGACGCGCTTCGCGATCTGGGGGGTGGAGGACGATTACGCGGCGCTGACGGGCTGCGCGCACCATCTCAAGGGTCTGATGATGCCCGGCATGGATTCGGCGCGGCTCTAGTCGCGCTACACGGCCGCCTCGCGCAGCGCGCGGCGCATGACCTTGCCGGTGGCGGTCACCGGCAGATCCTCGCGGAAATGCACGGCGCGGGGCGCCACGTAAGGCCCGAGCGCGTCGCGCACATGCGCGATCAGCGCCTCGGCCAAAGCGGGGTCGCCGCGCCTCGCCCGCGGCACCACGAAGGCGGTGATCGCCTCGCCGCGATGGGGATCGGGCAACCCGACCACCGCGGCCATCAGGACGTCGCCGTGCCGCGCGAGGCAGGCCTCGATCTCGCCCGGGCCGATGCGATAGCCGGACGAATTGATCACGTCGTCGTCGCGCGACACGAAGGTGAGATAGCCGTCGCCATCCATCGTTCCCAGATCGCCCGTGCGCATCCAGTCGCCAGAGAATTTCGCCTGCGTCTTTTCGGGCTGGTTCCAGTAGCGCAGGAACATCCCCGGATCGGGCGCACGCACGGCGATCTCGCCCAGCGTGTCGCGCACCGGCGCCCCGTCGCCGTCGAGCACCCCCACGTCGTGGCCCGGAACCGCCCGGCCGACAGATCCCGGCCGCAGGACGCCGTGCGCGGCATCCGACGCCGCGACGAGGTTGCATTCCGTCTGGCCGTAGAGCTCGTTGATGGCGGCGCCGAGCGCCCTCTCCCCCCAGTCGAGCAGATCCGCGCCGAGCGCCTCGCCGCCCGACGAGATCGAGCGAACCGCCACGCCTCGGGGGATCTCGGCATGGCGCATCATCCGCAGCGCGGCGGGCGGCATGAACAGCCGGGTGACACGTTCGGCCGCGATCAGGGACCAGGCGGCATCCGCGTCGAATTTCCGCATCCGGTGGCTGACCAGACGGATGCCGTAATGAAGGCTCGGCATCGCCAGATCCATCAGCCCGCCGATCCAGGCCCAGTCGGCCGGGGTCCAGGCGACGTCGTCGTCGCGCGGGATGCCGTGGTGATTGACCTCGAAACAGGGCAGATGGCCGAGGAGGAACCTGTGGGCATGAAGGACGCCCTTGGGCGATCCGGTCGTGCCGGAGGTGTAGATCATCACCGCCGGATCGTCCGGCGCCGTCTCCGCCCGGCGGGCGAGCGGTGTGGCCGCGCCGATCAGGCTCTCGAGGGTGGGTACGTGATCCTGCGCGTCGGTACAGACGACATGCGCGAGCTCGGGCGTGTGCCGCGCCACCTCCAGCAGCTTGTCGAGGTTGTCGCCGTCGGTGATCGCGACCGTCGCGCCACTGTCGCCGAGACGGAAGGTCAGCGCGTCGGGCCCGAAAAGCGTGAAGAGCGGCAGCGCGATCGCCCCGAGCTTCATCACCGCGAAATGGCCCACCATGACGTCGGGCCCCTGGCTCAGCAGCAGCGCCACGCGGGACCCGCGCGTCACGCCGAGATCCGCGAGGGCCGTGGCGAGCCGGTCGGAGCGATCGCGCAGGGTGGCGAAGCTCACGTCCCGCCGGGTGCCGTCGGCGGCGACGTCGGTGATGGCGACGCGGTCGGGCGCGACCTCGGCCCAGCTGTCGCAGCACCGCTCGGCGATGTTGAGTTTCTCGGGGATGTCCCAGGCGAATGTCGCGCGATCCTCGGGGAGCAACCTGCGATCCGCGATATCGCCCATCGTCAGTTGCCGTAGACGATCAGGGTCGGCAGGTCGGTCAGCGGCGCCTCGAGCAGGCGCATCGCCGCCAGCGAGACCTGCGCGCCGCCATCCGCATCGAGCGGCCGAAGTTCGACCACGGCACTCTGGCCGGAGTCCGGATATTCGAGCCGGCCGGATCGCTGTTCGTCCACCAGCGTGGTCTTGATCCAGAGTCCCGGTTCGGTCGGATCGCCGAGGCTCGCCACGACCTCGCCGAGCCGCTCCTCGCCGCCGGTGGGCGCGGCGGTTGCAGCCGCGCGCTGTTCCTCGGTCGTGGTGTCGAACTGGTCGGCGGTGCGCGCCCCGCCCGAGGGCGGCGGTGCCGAGACGATCGCGGCGATCTCCGCGGGCGGCGCGGGCGGCGCGGGAGGACGCTCGCCACGCGCGCCGACAGCGCCCGGGCCGACCGGCGCGACGCCCGAAATTTGCGCACAGCCCGACAGGATCATCAGGAGCGCGACGGGAAAGGGCTTCATTCTCATGGCGATGAGCGTAATCCAGCGGCCGCGCCTGCACAACGCCCAATGGGCCGGGTTGCGGCCGCCCCCCGCGCGCCCTACCTCTTGAACCATGACCAAGCCCCTCATCGATCCATTCCAGCGCGCCATCTCGTATCTGCGCGTCTCCGTCACCGACCGGTGCGACTTCCGCTGCGTCTATTGCATGTCCGAGAACATGCAGTTCCTGCCCAAGAAGGAACTTCTGACGCTGGAGGAGCTCGACCGGATGTGCTCGGCCTTCGTCCGGCTCGGAGTGAAGAAGCTGCGCATCACCGGCGGCGAGCCGCTGGTCCGGCGCGACATCATGACCTTCTTCCGGCGCATGTCGCGCCATCTCGAGGCGGGCGACCTGCACGAGGTGACGCTCACGACCAACGGATCGCAGCTCAGCCGCTTCGCGGACGACCTCTATGCCGCCGGGATAAGGCGCGTGAACATCTCGCTCGACACGCTCGACGAGGCCAAGTTCGCCCGCGTGACGCGCTGGGGCCGCCTGCCGCAGGTCCTGAAAGGGATCGACGCGGCGCAGAAGGCCGGGCTCAAGGTCAAGATTAACACGGTCGCGCTCAAGGGCTTCAACGAGGACGAGCTTTTCACCCTCGTCGACTGGTGCGCCAGCCGCGACATGGAGATTACCTTCATCGAGGTGATGCCGATGGGCGATCTCGGTGGCGAGGATCGTGTGGGCCAGTACTGGTCGCTGAAGGACGTGCGCGCCGAACTCGCGACGCGCCGCACCCTCACCGACATTCCCAAGCGCACCGGGGGGCCGGCGCGCTATGTCCGGGTCGCGGAGACCGGCCAGGAGATCGGTTTCATCACGCCGCTCAGCCACAATTTCTGCGAGAGCTGCAACCGCGTGCGGCTGACCTGCACGGGCGAGCTCTACATGTGCCTCGGTCAGGAGGACATGGCCGACCTGCGCACGCCGCTGCGCGCCTCGGACGACGACGCGGGTCTGGAAGGCGCGATCCGCACGGCCATCTCGCACAAGCCCAAGGGCCACGATTTCGACTATTCCCGCGCGCGCCCCGAAGGCCAGATGACCCGACACATGAGCCATACCGGCGGATGAGCCTTGCCGGTGCCGCGGCCTATGCGGGGTATCGCGCGCTCGCGGCCTTGGTGGCGCTCCGCGCCGCGCGGCGCGATGCCGCCAAGCTCGGCGCGCAGGGCGTGCCCCCCGCGCGCCGGGCCGAACGTCTGGGCAACGCCACATCGCCCCGGCCGGACGGTCGGCTGATCTGGATCCATGCCGTCTCGGTCGGCGAGGCGATGTCGATCCTGCCGCTCTGCGCGAGGCTGTCGGCTGACGCGCATGTTCTTCTGACGACGAGCTCAGCCACCTCGGCGGAGATGGTGGCCCGGCGTGCGCCCGAGGGCATCCTGCACCAGTTCGCGCCGCTCGACACCGCGGGTGCCGTACACCGGTTCCTCGAGCATTGGCGGCCGGATCTCTTCGTGCTCACTGAAAGCGAGCTCTGGCCGCGGCAGATCACCGAAGCGCATCTGCGCGCGATCCCGATCGCCCTGGTGGGCGCGCGGCTCTCGGATCGCTCGTTGCGGCGCTGGCGGCGCATCGCCCCCCTCGCCCGCCACATGCTCGACCGGATCGCCCTGGTCCTGCCGCAGGACGCGCGGACCGCCAAGGGTTTGCTGGCGCTGGGGCTCGATCCCGGCCGTGTCGATGTGATCGGCAATCTCAAATGCGCCTCCCCGCCGCTGCCGGTCGATCACACGGAGCTTGCGCGAATGCGCGAAACGCTCGGGGTGCGGCCGCTCTGGGTGGCGGCGTCGACCCATCCCGGCGAGGAGGAGATCGTGTCCGCGACGCATGAGGCGCTGCGCCGCGACACGCCCGACCTGCTTCTCATCCTCGCGCCGCGGCATCCCGAGAGGGGCGCGGAGATCGCCCGTGCCCTGCAATCGGATGGCTGGCAGGTCGCGCGGCGCGGGGCGGGCGAGATGCCGACGCCCGAGACGGATATATACCTCGCCGACACGCTGGGCGAGCTCGGCCTCTGGTTCACCCTGTCGAACGTCGCCTTCATCGGCGGCTCTTTCGCGGAAATGGGCGGGCACAATCCGTTCGAGGCGGTCCAGCTCGGCTGCCACGCGGTGACCGGACCGTCGGTCACCAATTTCGCGGGCCTCTACGACGATCTGATCGCAAGCGATGTCGCTCTACGGGTGGAACGCGCGTCGGATCTCGCGGCGGCGGTCGGCGCCCGGCTTCACGCCGGCGCGGCCGAGCCCGCGACGCTGCGCAAACCCGATATGGCGGCGGTCGCGGACGCGCTGCGGAGGCTCGCCGCGACGCCGCCCGCGGGGGCCGACCCGCGCGTCATCGCTCCGAACTTCAAGCGCCGTCTGTCGGGTGTCACGGCCACGATCGTGCGACTGGTGCCGCTACAGGCGCGCGACATCGCCATCCGGGCTACCGGTCCGGGATTGCCCTCTCACGTGCCGCATCTGCCGCTCTTGCGCCTGCTTGCCCTGCCGGCCCGCGTCCCGCGCGTCTGGCACGCGCGGCGCAATGTCGAGATGCTGGGCGGGCTGGCGCTGAAACATCTGGCGCGCAAGCGGCTGAAGCTGGTCTTCACCTCCGCCTCGCAGCGGCACCATACCGGCCTCACCAGATGGCTGATCGCGCGGATGGATGCGGTGATCGCCACCTCCGACAGGAGCGCGGCCTATCTGCAACGGCGCGCGACGGTCATCCGCCACGGCATCGACACCGAAACCTTCGCCCCCGCCGCGGATCGCGCCGCGCTGCGCCGCGCGCTCGACCTGCCCCCGGAGGCAATCCTGATCGGCTGCTACGGCCGCATCCGCCCATCCAAGGGCACGGACCTTTTCGTCGAGGCGATGGCGCAGGTCCTGCCGCGCCATCCCGACGCGATCGCGCTCGTCATGGGGCGGGCCACCGACCGCGAGCGCGCCTTCGCCGCGCGCCTTCAGGAGCGTGCGCGCGAGACGGGCCTTGCCGAGCGGATCCGCTTCCTGCCCGAAGTGGCGACCCATGCCATTGCCGGCCATTACGCGGCACTCGACCTCTATGTCGCGCCGCAACGCTGGGAAGGGTTCGGCCTCACCCCGCTCGAGGCGATGGCGTCCGGTGTGCCGGTCGTCGCGACCCGCGTCGGCGCCTTCGAGGAGCTGGTGGTCGATGGCCGGACCGGCGCGCTGGTGGCGCCCGACGATGCAGGGGCGCTCGCCGCCGCGATCGGAGGCGCGCTCGACGATCCCGACCGGCTCCGCGTGCAGGGGGCCGAGGCCCGGGCGCATGTCGCGCGCGCCTTCACGCTCGAGGCCGAGGCAGGCGCGCTGAACGCCGTCTATCGCGATCTTCTGAACCGGCGGTGACGCGGTAACCGACCCCAAGGCCCGGGCCCGTGTCAGAGATGCAGGCCCGGCTTCAGCGGGGTGCCGTCCCAGAAACGCGAGATCCGGAACCGGCTGAGATCCATGCCCGGATCGCGACCCATGGCCAGGTCGGCCGCGACCCGCCCGGCACCCGGACCGATCCCGAAGCCGTGCCCCGAAAGGCCCGTGAGCACGATGAGGCCCGGCATGGTCGGAACCTCGTCGATCACCGGGACGACATCCGGCATGGAATCGATCATGCCCGCCCAGGACGTCTCGACCCGGATCGGCCCCAGCCCGGGAAAGGCCGCGCCGAACCGCCGAACGGCGCCGCGGGCGTGGCGCGCACTCGGCTCGGGGTTCAGGACGCGCTGCCGCTCGAACGGAGTCCGCTCGTCGGCCTGCCAGTCGCGCGCGGTGCGCCAGCCGTCGGGATAGTCGCGCGGCGCGGCGGGCCGCAGGCCGGTCGAGAGGACGTCGTCCTTCACCACCGGCCAGAACTTGCCCATATGGCGCAGGGCGTCCGGGCCCAGCATGAAATCGTGCTGCGCCGATGCGGCCAGCGAATAGCCGCCGTCGGCCCGCCGGCGGAAGGCCAGCCGATCGTCGGCCGCCTGCCCGGGAAAGACCTGCGGCAGGGCGGCGGTCCGCACGACCGTGGCGCGGACCGAAAGCTGCGGGATGTCGACCCCGTGCGCCCTGAGAAAGAGCGACGACCACGCCCCGCCGGTCAGCACGACCCGATCGGCGCGTATGGCACCCGCCTCGGTGACGACGCCCGCGACCCGGCCATCGACCGTGTCGAGCCGCCGCACCGCGCAGCCTTCGCGGATCGCGACACCGGCCCGGCGCGCCGCGCGCGCAAGGGCGGGAACGGCCAGCCACGGCTCGGCGCACATGTCGGAGGCGGTCCAGAGCGCGCCGCGCCATTGGCCTTCGACAGCACCTGGCATCATCGCGCCAAGCTCCGCCGCGCTAAGCATCCGCGTGTCGAGCCCGTGGGCCCGCGCATGCGGCAGCCATTCGGCATAGCTCCGCTCGTCGGCTTCGTTACGCACGAGATAGGCGGTCCCGCTCTGGCGCAGGCCCAGATCCTCGTTGGTCTCCGCGGCCAGATCGCGCCAGTGGCGCAAAGCCTCCATCACCATGGGAAGTTCCGCAGGATCGCGGCCCTGCGCCCGGATCCACCCCCAGTTGCGCGAGGATTGCTCGCCGGCGATGCGGCCCTTCTCGCAAAGCACGACCCGCTGCCCCGCCCGGGCGGCGAACCAGGCGCACATCACCCCCGCGATGCCACCGCCGATCACCACCAGATCGGCGGTCTCGGGCAGGTCCGCATCGTGTTCGACGGGCTGGAGAAGGGAAACGGGGCCCTTGGGCTCGGACATGCTCATGCCGTTCTGGGGAACCATGCGCGGGATGCGACACGCGACGCAGCCGGCCGGACCCGAGGGACCGGCCGCATTTCAGACGTCATCGCGCATCCGGCGACGAAGGCTCAGCTCTTCTTGGCGGCTCCGGCGGCGCGCTTGGCCGTGGCCTCGACCTTGCCGGTCGCCTCGGTCAGGCGCGCCTGCATCATGCTGTAGGCTTCCTCGTTGGCGTTGCGCGCCTCCTCGGCCATGCGGCGCATCATCTTGAGGGCCTCTTCGACGGCTTCGTTCATCGCCGCCGTCTTGGCCTTGAGCTGATCGGGGCCGGCATTCTGCTCGATCCAGTCGTATTGCTCGCGGGCCTTCTCGGTCATCTGGTTGAAGATATCCATTTGCTTGTCGATCAGGCTCTTGTAGGCCTCGGCCGCGGACTTGTTCGCCTCGGCCATCGCGTCGAAGTTGCGCTGGTTGGCGCGGATCACCTCCTCCATGTCGAACATCTGCTGCTGCGGCTGCTGGAAGGCGCGCATCATGTTCTGCGGGTCCCACATCCGGCGCATCTGCTCGGGATCGAACGCCTTCATCCACTGGCTCATGTCGTAGGGGTTGTTCTGCGCCATCTCGCAATCTCCTTCGCTGGTCTGGTGTGTGGCGAACCCTGACCGTCGGTCCGATCACACGAGGGTCGAGGCGAGTGCCTCGGGGTGGTGGCGTTGCCGGCATATCCCTCGCCGGCCCGGTGCGCCGGCCGCGACCCCGTGGGAGGAGACGCGGCCGGCGCGACGGTCATTTCTTCTTCGGCGGCATGAGATCCGTGATCGTGCCTTCGAACATTTCGGCCGCGAAATTCACGGTTTCCGATAGGGTCGGATGCGGGTGGATCGTGTGGCCGAGATCGACGGCATCGGCCCCCATCTCGATCGCCAGAGCCACTTCGGAGATCAGATCGCCCGCATTGGTGCCGACGATGGCTCCGCCGATCACGCGATCGTCCTCGGGATCGAAGATCAGCTTGGTCAGACCCTCGCTGCGCCCGTTGGCGAGCGCGCGGCCCGACGCGGCCCAGGGGAAGACGCCCTTGTGGATCTTCATGCCCTGCTGCTTGGCCTGCGCCTCGGTGACGCCGACCCAGGCGACCTCGGGATCGGTATAGGCGACCGACGGGATCACCCGCGCGTCGAAAGCGCGCTTCTCGCCCGCGCAGACCTCGGCCGCGACCTTGCCCTCGTGCACCGCCTTGTGGGCGAGCATCGGCTGGCCCACCACGTCGCCGATCGCGAAGATGTGGTCCACGTTGGTGCGCTGCTGGTGGTCGACCTCGATGAAGCCGCGATCGGTGACCTTGACGCCCGCCTTCTCGACCGCGCATTCCGCGCCGAGCGGACGCCGTCCGACCGAAACCAGCATCTTGTCGAAGGTCTCGCTGCTCTTCTCGCCGTTCTCGTCCTCGAACGTGACCTTAAGCCCGTCGTCGCCGGCCTCCACGTCCGTCACGCGGGTCTTGAGGCGGATCGCCTTCAGCCGCCCCTCCATCCGCTTCGACAGAGGCTTGACGATGTCCTTGTCGGCGCCGGGCAGGATCTGGTCCATCATCTCGACGACCGTCACCTCCGAGCCGAGCGCATCGTAGACCGTGGCCATCTCGAACCCGATGATCCCGCCGCCGAGCACGCACATCCGCTTGGGGATGTTCTCGAGTTCCAGCGCGCCGGTGCTGTCGACCACCCGTTCGTCGTCATGCGGCACGAAGGGCAGCTGCACGGGCGTCGAGCCCACGGCGACGATGGCCTGGTCAAAGGTCACCGTCTTGGTGCCGTCATCGGTCTCGACCTCGATGGAGTTGGGGCCGGTAAAGCTGCCCCGGCCGGTGACGATCTGCACCTTGCGCTGCTTGGCGAGGCCGGCGAGCCCGCCGGTCAGCTGCTTGACGACGCCGTCCTTCCAGCCGCGAAGCTCGGTCTCGTCGACCTTGGCCTTGCCGAAGCTGACGCCGTGCTGGCCCAGCTCCTCGGTATCGGTGATGACCTTCGCGGCATGGAGCAGCGCCTTCGACGGGATGCACCCGACATTGAGGCAGACGCCGCCGATCGTCGCATAACGCTCGATCAGGATCACCGACTTGCCGAGATCCGCCGCCCGGAACGCGGCCGAATAGCCGCCGGGCCCCGATCCCAGCACCACCAGATCGGCATGCATGTCGCCCGATCCCGAGGACGTGCCCTTGGCCGCCTGCGGTGCCGGGCTGTCGTCCTTCTTCGCGCTGTCGTCCTTCTTCGCCTTGTCGGCGTCGGCCTTCTCCTCGATCTCTTCCTTGCCGCCGCCCTCGTCTTCACCGCCGTCGCCACCGTCTTCATCCGCCCCCTCGAAGACCATGATGACGTCGCCCTGGCTGACCGTGTCGCCCTCGGCGACCTTGATCTCGACGACCTTGCCCGCCTGCGGGCTCGGGACCTCCATGGTGGCCTTGTCGCTTTCGAGCTCGATCAGCGGGTCTTCGGCCTCGACCGTATCGCCCACGCTGACCAGCACGGCCACCACGGGCACGTCGTCGAAATCGCCGATGTCGGGAACCTTGATATCTGCCATGCGAACGACCCCTTACAGCATCAGCCGGCGCACGTCGCCGAGCAGGTATTTCAGATGCGCGGCGAACCGGGCGGCAAGCGCCCCGTCGATCGCGCGGTGGTCGTAGCTGAGCGACATCGGCAGCATGTTGCGCGGCTGGAATTCCGATCCGTCCCAGACGGGGGTCATCGACGACCGGGTGAGGCCCAGGATCGCCACTTCCGGCGCGTTGACGATCGGCGTGAAGCTCGTCCCGCCGATCCCGCCGAGCGACGAGATGGTGAAGGTCGCGCCCTTCATGTCGTCGCCCTTGAGCTTGCCCTCGCGCGCCGCACTCGACAGCTCCAGCAGGTCGCGGGAAATCTGCTCGATCCCCTTGCGGTCGGCATCCTTGATGACGGGGACCATCAGGCCGTTGGGCGTGTCCGCCGCAAAGCCGATATTGTAGAAATCCTTCCTGATCAGCTTGTCCCCGTCGGGATGGATCGAGGAGTTGAACTGCCAGTGCTTCCGGAGCGCGCTGACGCTCGCCTTGATCACGAAGCTGAGCAACGTGACGCGATACCCCTCCTCCTTGGCCTGAGTGTCGAGCTCCTTGCGGTACTTGTCGAGCTCGGTGATGTCGGCGCTCTCGTTATGCGTGACATGCGGAATGTTGAGCCACGAGCGGTGCAGCGCGGGGCCGGAGATCTTCTGGATCCGGCTCATCTCGACATTCTCGACGGGACCGAATTTCGAGAAATCGACCTCCGGGATCGGGGGGATGCCCATGCCGCCCTGCGCAGGCTGGGCCGCGGCGGGCTGCGACGGCGCCGCCGATTGCAGCGCCTTCTCCACGTCCTCGCGCAGGATACGACCCTTGCGCCCGGAGCCGTTGATCCGGCGCAGGTCCACATCGACGCGGCGCGCGAAGGCGCGGATGCTGGGCGAGGCGTGGAACTTCGACGATCCGGTATCGACCACCGACGAGGTGCCGGCGGGCTCGGGAGCGGCGGACTGGTTGTCCTGGCCGCCGTCGCCGTAGCCTTCCTGGCTGCCGCCCGTGGTCTTGGGCGTCTCGGCCTCGTCGGCTTCGGGTTCGGCCTCGTCGTCACCGCCTTCGGCATCGCCCTCGTCGCCGCTGTCGCCATCTGCCTCTTCGAGGATCAGGATCACAGTTCCCTGCGACGCGGAATCCCCTTCGGAAAGCTTGATCTCCGTCACCTTCCCGGCGTGGCTCGACGGGACCTCCATCGTCGCCTTGTCGGATTCGAGCTCGATCAGCGGGTCTTCCTTCTCGACGGTATCGCCCACCGCGACCAAGACGGACACCACCGGGACGTCGTCGAAATCACCGATGTCGGGAACCTTAACTTCAGTTGCCATTGTACTCTAATTCCTTGCTTTTTCGGTGATCTCAGCTGATCCGGGGATTGGGCTTCGACCCGTCGATCTCGTAGGTCTGCATCGCCTTTTCCAGATCCTTGCGGGTCACGTCGCCCTGCTGGAAAAGCGAATGCATGGCCGCGGCCGCGATGTGGTTGGCATCCACCTCGAAGAAGCGGCGCAGGTTCTCGCGGCTGTCGGACCGCCCGAACCCGTCGGTACCGAGCGTGACGAAGGGCTGCTCGACGAAGGCGCGGATCTGTTCGGGGAAGTTCTTCATGTAATCGGTCGCGGCGATGACCGGCCCCTTGGCATCCGCAAGCGTCTGCGTGACGTAGGGCACCTTGGGGTCGTCGAAGGGGTTCAGCCGGTTGTGACGCAGGCAATCCTGGCCGTCGCGCGCCAGTTCGTTGAACGAGGTCGCCGACCAGATGTCGCTGGTCACGCCGAAATCCTCCTTGAGCATCTCGGCCGCACGCATCGCCTGAACGAGGATCGTGCCCGACCCCATCAGGTTGACGTGCTTCTTGGCGGGCTTGTCGGTCTTCGAGAGGCGATAGAGGCCCTTGAGGATCCCTTCTTCGGCGCCCTCGGGGATCGCCGGGTGATGGTAATTCTCGTTCATCAGCGTGATGTAGTAATAGACATCCTCCTGATCGGCGAACATGCGCTGCATGCCGTTCTGCACGATCACCGCGACCTCGTAGCTGAAGGTCGGGTCATAGCTGATGCAGTTCGGGACCGTACTGGCGAGGATATGGCTGTGCCCGTCCTCGTGCTGGAGCCCTTCGCCGTTGAGCGTCGTGCGCCCCGCGGTGCCGCCCAAAAGGAAGCCGCGCGCCCGGCTGTCGCCCGCCGCCCAGCAAAGGTCGCCCACGCGCTGGAACCCGAACATCGAGTAGAAGATGTAGAAGGGCACCATCGGCACGCCGTGGACCGAATAGGACGTCGCCGCCGCGATCCAGTCGGCCATGGAGCCCGCCTCGTTGATGCCTTCCTGGAGCACCTGGCCGTCCTGGCTCTCCTTGTAATAGGACATCTGATCGCGGTCCTGCGGCGTGTATTGCTGGCCCAGCGGGTTGTAGATCCCGACCGACCGGAACAGGCCCTCCATCCCGAAAGTGCGGCTTTCGTCGGGGACGATCGGCACGATCCGCTCGCCGATCTTCTTGTCGCGCAGAAGCGTCGTGAGGATCCGCACGAAGGCCATGGTCGACGAGAATTCGCGATCGCCCGAATCCTTCATCTCGCGCTCGAACTTGTCGAGGCCGGGCACCTCGAGGCTCGGCGCGCCGGTGAAGCGTGCCGGGAACGGCCCGCCCAGATCCTTGCGCCGGTCGGCGAGATAGGCCTTCTGTGCGTTGTTGAGCGTGACGAAGGGCGCCTTGGCGATATCCTCGTCCTCGACCGGGATCTTGAAGCGGTCGCGCATCGCCTTGAGCTGATCCTCGTCGAGCTTCTTGGACTGGTGGGCGGTGTTGGCCCCCTCGCCCGCCTTGCCCATGCCGTAGCCCTTGACCGTCTTGATCAGCAGGCACGACGGTTTGCCCTGCGTTTCGGTCGCGCGCTTGTAGGCGGTATAGACCTTGCGCGCGTCATGGCCGCCGCGGCGCAGCGCGAAGACCTCCTCGTCGGTCCAGTCCTCGACCAGCGCGGCGGTTTCGGGATACTTGCCGAAGAAATGCTCGCGGATATAGGCGCCGTCGCGGGACTTGAACGTCTGGTAGTCGCCGTCGACCGTCTCGTCCATCAGCTGGCGCAGCTTGCCCGAGACGTCGCGCTCCAAGAGGTCGTCCCAGCCGCGGCCCCAGAGGACCTTGAAGACCTCCCAGCCGGCGCCGCGGAACGATCCTTCGAGCTCCTGCACGATCTTGTGGTTGCCGCGCACCGGCCCGTCGAGCCGCTGGAGGTTGCAGTTCACCACGAAAATCAGGTTGTCGAGCTTTTCGCGCGCGGCGAGGTTGATGGCGCCGAGGCTTTCCGGCTCGTCCATCTCGCCGTCGCCGAGGAAGCACCAGACCTTGCGGTCGGACTTCTCGATCAGGCCGCGATTCTCCATGTATTTCATGAATCGCGCCTGGTAGATCGCCATGAGCGGCCCGAGCCCCATCGAGACGGTCGGGAACTGCCAGTATTCCGGCATCAGCCACGGATGCGGATAGGAGCTGAGCCCCTTGCCGCCGGTCTCCATCCGGAACTGCGACAGATCCTCCTCGCTCAGCCGGCCTTCCATGAAGGAACGCGCGTAGATGCCCGGGATGACGTGGCCCTGGAAGAACACAAGATCGCCGCCGTGATCCTCGGACTTCGCGCGCCAGAAATGGTTGAGCCCCAGATCGTACATCACCGCCGACGACGCGAATGAAGCGATATGCCCGCCGATCCCGTCGGAGGCCTTGTTGGCTCGCACGATCGTGGCCATCGCGTTCCAGCGGTTGATGCTGCGGATGCGCTTTTCCATCTCGGCATCGCCCGGGATCTCAAGCAGGTCATCCGCGGGGATCGTGTTCTGGTAGGGCGTCGTGGCCGAGAACGGCAAGGTCGCGCCATGCGCGCGCGCCTGCTGCACCGCCTTGTCGAGAAGGTAATGCGCCCGGTCCGCCCCGTCGCGCGCGATCACGTCCTCGATCGCCTCCTGCCATTCCTGGGATTCTACCGCGTCGATATCCGTGGGGCCGTCTTTCATGTCGCTTCCCTTCGTTGCCGTGGGGCCTCCGGGAAGTTCAGACAGGCCTGTCGGGTCGCGATGCGCCGCGTCCCTGTGCCATGTCCGGGTCGCCTCCCGCCCCGGAATTTCCTTAACGTGACGTAGACCCTAGCCCCATCCCGTCCAGCCTGCGAGGTGTCACATTCGCAACCCTGCCATGCAGGGAGGGAAATCGCCACGATCGCGTGCCTTTTCCCCACGACATACCAGTTCGACGGGGATTACCAGACACTTCGTGCGAAGATCTTTCATTGCAGACGCCCCGCGCCTATAGACGCGGGGCAATCGCCCCAATCCGGAAAGAGGCCCATGCGCTCCGCTTCGATCACCCGCAAGACGTCGGAAACCGAGATCACGGTGATGGTCGATCTCGACGGGACCGGCATCTACGACATGGCCACCGGCATCGGGTTCTTCGACCACATGCTCGACCAGCTCGCGCGCCATTCGCTGATCGACATGAAGGTGAAATGCGCGGGCGACCTGCATATCGACGACCATCACAGCGTCGAGGATGTCGGCATCGCGCTCGGCCAGGCCCTGCGCCAGGCGCTGGGCGAGAAGCGCGGCATCGGCCGCTACGGGCAATGCGCGCTGCCGATGGACGACACGCTCGTGACCTGCGCGCTGGACCTCTCCGGGCGGCCCTGGCTGGCGTGGAACGTGGCGTTCCCGACGCCCAAGATCGGCACCTTCGACACCGAGCTCGTCCGCGAGTTCTTTCAGGCGCTGAGCACGCATGGCGGCATCACCCTGCATCTCGACCTCGTGCGCGGGCTCAACAGCCACCACATCGCCGAGGCCGCCTTCAAGGCGACGGCCCGGGCGCTGCGTCAGGCGGTGGAGGCCGATCCGCGCAAGGGACACATGGTGCCGTCGACCAAGGGCACGCTCTGACATGCTGACGGTCCTGATCGACACCGACAGCGGCAACCTGCATTCGGCCGAGAAGGCGTTCCAGCGCATGGCGCGCGAGGGCGATGCCGGCGCCGTGCTGGTCACGTCGAACCCCGAGGACGTGGCGCGCGCCGACCGCGTCGTGCTGCCGGGCGACGGCGCCTTCCCCGCATGCCGGCGCGCGCTCGTGGCCGACCGCCGGGCCCTTTACGAGGCGCTGGTCGAAACGGTCGAGACGCGCGGCCGCCCGTTCCTCGGGATCTGCGTCGGCATGCAGCTCATGGCGCGGCGCGGCTTCGAATACGAAGAGGTCAAGGGTCTCGGCTGGATCGACGGCGAGGTCGTGCCGATCGAGCCCGGCGCGCAGGCGCTGAAGGTGCCGCATATGGGATGGAACGACCTTGTCCTCGACCATGCGCATCCCGTGCTCGACGGCATCGCGACGGGCGAGCACGCCTATTTCGTGCATTCGTACCACATGCGCATGACCGACCCCGAACAGCGCCTCGCCCATTGCGAATACGGCGAGGACATCACCGCGATCGTCGCCAAGGGCACCTGCATCGGCACGCAGTTCCACCCGGAAAAGAGCCAGTCCGCCGGCCTGCGCCTGATCGCCAATTTCCTCGCCTGGCGCCCGTGAGCCGGCCGGCCGCCTCGCCTTAGCCGGCGCTCCGGCCCGCCTTGCATTCGAAGACATGGCGGAACCCGCCCGCGCCGTTGCCGCGCGTCTCGACATATTGCCAGCCCTTGCCGCGCAACAGGCATCGTCGCGCCGCGGCGTCGTAGGTCGCCTGACCGGGATAGGGTGTGGCGAGATAGGTATCGATCACGAAACGATGGGGGGTGAGCACCTTTGCGTCACCCCCACACCCGCTCAACAAAAGCGGGATCATCGCCACATAACAAGTCAACCACTTCATGGGATCACCATGGGCGGAAAACTTTAATGTCCGCCTAAGGCGATCATCGTTCCAGAAACTCCAGCAGGTCGGTGTTGAGCTGCTGCGCATGCGTCGCGGTCAGGCCATGCGGCGCGCCGTCATATTCCTTGAGCGTCGCATCGGGCGCGAGCTTGGCGGCCTGCCGGCCCGCCGCGTCGATCGGCACGATCCCGTCGCCGGTGCCGTGCACGACCAGCGTGGGCACATCGAATTTCCTGACGTCCTCGCGCAGGTCGGTCCGGCCGAACGCGTCGATGCAGTCGAGCGTGGCCTTCGGGCTCGCCATCATCGCCATCAGCCAGGTCCAGTGCCGGACCCCCTCGCTCACCCCGCCGGCCCCGGTGCCCTCGCCGTAGAAATCGTTGAAGAATTTCTGAAGAAAGCCCTGCCGGTCCTTGCGGATGCCGTCCTTCATGCCGGCGAACACGTCTTCGGGGACGCCGTCGGGATTGTCGGAGCCCTGCAGCATGAAGGGCGCAATGCTCGAGATCAGCGCCGCGGAGCGGATCCGCGCGGTGCCGTGCCGGCCGATATAGCGCGCGACCTCGCCGCCGCCCATCGAAAACCCGACGAGCGAGAGGTTGCGCAGTTCCAGCGCGGTGATGATCGAGTTGAGATCGTCCGACATCGTGTCGTAATCGTAGCCGCCGGTCGGCTGGCCCGATCGTCCGAACCCGCGCCGGTCGTAGCTGATGACGCGGTAGCCCGCATCGAGCAGCGCCATGGCCTGATGCTCCCAGCTGTCGGCATTGAGCGGCCAGCCGTGGATCAGGATGACCGGGCGGCCGTCGCCCCAATCCTTGACATAGAGATCGGTCTTGTCGGCGGTCTGGACGATAGGCATCGCGCGCTCCCTTCGGCGTTTGAGTTGGGCGGTTAACGTCGCAGGCGTGGCGGCGTTCCCGGTTTCGTCGCGGGCGGAGCTGCCGATGCGGTTGCGCGCCGGGGCCGGTCTGGGCAAAAGGGCGGCACGGACCCCCTAGGCCACGACCGGAGCGATGCCCCATGATTCTCTACCCCGCGATCGACCTGAAGGACGGGAAATGCGTGCGCCTGCTGCGCGGCGACATGGAGCGCGCGACCATCTTCGGCGAGGATCCGGCGGCGCAGGCCCTAGCCTTCGAGGCGGCGGGCTGCGGCTGGCTGCATCTCGTGGATCTCAACGGTGCGTTCGAGGGGCGGCCCGTCAATGCCGCCGCGGTCGAGGAAATCCTCGCGCGCGTCTCGGTGCCCGCACAGCTCGGCGGCGGCATCCGCGACATGGCAACGATCGAGACCTGGCTCGACAAGGGGCTGGCGCGGGTGATCCTCGGGACCGTCGCGGTCGAGGATCCCGACCTCGTGCGCCGCGCCGCCAAGGCGTTTCCCGGCAAGGTGGCCGTGGGCCTCGATGCGCGCAACGGACGGATCGCCACCCGTGGCTGGGCCAACGAGACCGATCGCGACGTCACGGACCTTGCGAAATCCTTCGAGGATGCCGGCGTCGCCGCGATCATCTATACCGATATCGACCGCGACGGCGCGATGGAGGGGCCCAACATCGCCGCGACCGAAGCGCTCGCGCGGGCGGTCGACATTCCGGTCATCGCGTCAGGCGGGGTGTCGTCGATGCAGGATCTTTTGGCCCTGCGCGATACCGGCGTCGTCTCGGGCGCCATATCGGGACGCGCCCTCTATGACGGCGCGATCGATCTCGCCGCGGCGAACGCGGCCCTCGCCTAGCGGCGTCCGCGGGATTATCGCTCCGCCTCGGGCAGGGGCTCGAAGACCGGCGGATCGAGATCGAATGGCGGATCGAAGACCGGATCCGGCGCGGGGCGCGTCTTTTCGTCGGCATCGCCGCAGCTCCGGTCGGCGCCGAACGCCCCCGGATCGCAGGCCGGGATCCCCAGATCCACGGTCAGCGCATCGGCGGCGCCGATGCTGGCCACACCGCAAAGCAGTGCGCGGATGATCGTCCTGCGCATGAGGCTCCGTCCCCGAGCGATCCGCCGAAGGTCGGGCGGATCCGTTGCGCCCGAACCCTATTGCAGCCGCACCCGCCTGTCGACCGCCCGATCGGAAACGGAGCGTTTCGCCTGGCGGGATCCCCGCGTTCGCCCTCTGGCGCCACGCGGCGCGGCGCGCTAGAAGGCGCGCATGCTCAAGACCCGCATCATTCCCTGTCTCGACGTGGCCGACGGACGTGTCGTCAAGGGCGTCAACTTCGTCGATCTGCGCGATGCGGGCGATCCCGTCGACGCCGCGATCGCCTATGACGCCGCCGGCGCGGACGAGCTCTGCTTTCTCGACATCAATGCGAGCCACGAGAATCGCGGCACGCTCTACGATCTCGCGACGCGCACGGCCGAGCATTGCTTCATGCCGCTGACCATCGGCGGCGGCGTCCGGTCGCATCACGACGTGCGCGCGCTGCTCCTGGCCGGTGCGGACAAGGTCAGCTTCAATTCCGCCGCCGTGGCCGATCCGAACGTGGTGGCCGAGGCCGCCGACCGGTTCGGATCGCAATGCATCGTGGTGGCGATCGACGCCAAATCCGTGGCGCCCGACCGCTGGGAGATCTTCACCCATGGCGGCCGCCGCGCCACGGGGATCGACGCCGTGGAATTCGCCCGAACCGTCGCCGCGAAGGGTGCGGGCGAGATCCTGCTGACCTCCATGGACCGCGACGGCACGCGGTCGGGCTTCAACCTCGGGCTGACCCGTGCGGTGAGCGATGCCGTCCCGGTGCCGGTCATCGCCTCGGGCGGCGTGGGCACGCTCGACCATCTGGTCGACGGCGTGACGAAGGGCGGCGCCTCGGCCGTGCTGGCCGCGTCGATCTTCCATTTCGGGGATTTCTCGATCGCCGAGGCCAAGGCGCACATGTCGGCGGCGGGCATCCCGATGAGGCTTTCGTGAGCGCCCTCGCCCGCCTGGCCGAGACGATCGCCGCGCGCAGATCGGCCGATCCCGACGGCAGCTGGACGGCGAAATTGCTGTCGAAGGGGCCCGAAAAATGCGCCGAGAAATTCGGCGAGGAAGCGATCGAGGCCGTGATCGAGGCGGTGAAGGGCGACCGCGGACGCCTGACTTCCGAGGCCGCCGACGTGCTCTATCACCTGCTGGTGATGTGCGCCGCGCGGGATGTGACGCTTGCGGATATCGAGGCGGAGCTCGACCGCCGCGCCTCCGAGTCGGGCCTGGCGGAAAAGGCGCGTCGCGGCTAGCACCCGCGGCGATGCCGTTTGTTTCGCGCGCGAAACATTTCGTCGGCACGCCGGAGGCTCAGTTTCCGACGAGGCGGCGATATTCGATCTTGGGACAGCGATCCATCACGACCGCGAGGCCCGCATCGCGCGCGGTCCGGGCGGCCGCCTCGTGACGCACGCCGATCTGCATCCAGACGACCTTGAGGTCGGGCATCGTCCGCAATGCGGCGTCGACGATTTCGGGCACGTGTTCGGACCTACGGAAGATGTCGAGCATCTCGATGCCCTCCGGCAGATCGGCGAGGTCCGAGACGATCTCGTGACCGAAAAGCCGTTCGCCCGCATGACGCGGGTTGACCGGCCAGACGTCGTAGCCGTGCTGCGACAGGAACGTTCCCACGCCGTGGCTGGGCCGCGCGGGATCGGTCGAGGCCCCGATGCAGGCCACGCGCGTCACGCGGGTCAGGATCTCGTGCAGATCGTCGTCGGACATGATGGTGACTTTCGCTCGAAAAATGCGCCCGCGGCACGGGGGCCGGGGCGCAGGTGCGGAACGAGGGACAGTAATACCCCACCGGCGGTTCCAAGGCCGGCAGTGACCCTTACGTGGGTCGGGCCCCCGCCGCGTGCCAGTGACAATCGCCAAAGCGTGATCACCCTGCCGATCCCTCGCGGGCGGCATAGAGCGCCACGGCCGCCGCGTTCGACACGTTGAGCGAGCCGAATCCCCCCGCGGCGTCGATCCGAACCAGGCCGTCGCAAAGCTCGCGCGTGCGCTGCCGCAGGCCCGGCCCCTCCGCCCCGAGCACGAGGCCCAGGGGCCGTCCCGACGCCGCGCGCACGGCATGGGCGATGCTGTCGGTGGCCTCGCCGTCGAGGCCCAACAGCACCACGCCCATCTCCCTGAGCTGCATCATCGCGTTGCCGAGATTGCCGATGCGCAGATAGGGCTGGCGTTCGAGCGCGCCAGACGCGGTCTTGGCGAGCGCGCCGGTCTCGGGGGCGGAATGACGCTGCGGCGCGATGACGGCGCGGGCCCCGAACACCTCGGCCGAGCGCAGGATCGCGCCCACATTGTGCGGGTCGGTCACCCGGTCGAGCAGGACGAAGACCGGGGCGCCCGGCCCTTGCGTGACGATCCGGTCGAGCGGTCCCCAATCGAGCGGCGACACTTCGAGCGCCGCGCCCTGATGCACCGATCCCGGATCGAGCGGCACGTCGAACCGGCGCGGATCGGCGATCTCGGGCGCGAGGCCCGAAGTCTCGATCGCCGGGGCGAGCTTGTCGGAGGCGTTCTTGGTGACGACGAGGCGATGCTTCTCGCGGCACGGATTCCCGAGCGCGTCGCGCACCGCATGCAGGCCGAAGAGCCAGAAGGTCGCGCGGGCCTCATCGCGCCGCGTCTGTTCCTTCTCGATCACCCATTTCGGTTTTTGCGCCATGTCCTGCCCTTGCGTGTCCGGAGAATGAATTTCAAGCGAATTTCGTCTTGACCCTTCTGGGCACCGAAGGTACCTCCGCCGCCAGTGGGCGACAGGCCGCAAGGTGTGGCAGGGGACTGTAACTCCCTCGCGGAGACGCACGCCTGGTTCGATTCCAGGGTCGCCCACCACTCCCCCTTCGGTGCCGATGCGGCGGCTAGACCGCGAAGACCTGATCCATGCGCGCGAAGCCCTTGACCTCGAGCGGGTTGCCGGCGGGATCGCGGAAGAACATGGTCCATTGCTCGCCCGGCTCGCCCTCGAACCGGACCGACGGCGCTAAGACCCATTCGGTGCCCGCATCCTCCAGTCGTTCGCGCAGGACCTGCCAGTCCTCCAGCGGCAGCACGACGCCGAGATGCGGCATCGGCACCATGTGATCGCCGACCTTGCCGGTGGCGGCGGTCGCGAAGGGCTCGCCCAGATGCAGGCTGATCTGATGGCCGAAGAAGTCGAAATCGACCCACGTTTCGGTGCTGCGCCCCTCGGTGCAGTTGAGGACGCGGCCGTAGAACCGGCGGGCCTCGTCGAGGTCGGTCACGTGATAGGCGATGTGAAAGGGATGCGGCATGGCTCTCTCCAGCGGGCGTTGTGCGACATTTGCGCATGACCTACACCTCTGCCCAGAGCTTGAACAGGAGGGAGGACCACCATGGCCGACGCGACACTGGGATTCGACACGCTGCAGATCCATGCAGGCGCGAGCCCCGACCCTGCCACCGGGGCGCGACAGACCCCGATCTATCAATCAACGGCCTTCGTGTTCCGCGACGCCGATCACGCGGCATCGCTCTTCAACTTGTCGGAGGTCGGCTTCATCTATTCGCGGCTGACCAATCCGACGGTCGCCGTGTTGCAGGACCGCGTCGCGGCGCTCGAAGGCGGTGCGGGTGCCGTCGGCTGCTCGTCGGGGCATGCGGCGCAGATCATGGCGCTCTTCCCGCTGATGGGCCCGGGCAGGAACGTGGTGGTGTCGACCCGGCTCTATGGCGGAACGGTCACGCAGATGACGCAGACGATCAAGCGGTTCGGCTGGTCGGCGAAATTCGTCGATTTCGACGATCTCGCCGCCATCGAGGCCGCGATCGACGATGACACGCGTGCCGTCTTCTGCGAGAGCATCGCCAATCCGGGCGGCTACATCACCGATCTGCGCGCGGTAGCGGACGTGGCCGACCGGGCGGGCCTGCCGCTCATCGTCGACAACACCTCCGCCACGCCCTGGCTTTGCCGGCCGATCGAGCATGGCGCGACGCTGGTGGTCCATTCCACGACAAAGTACCTGACCGGCAACGGGACGGTGACGGGCGGCGTGATCGTCGATTCGGGGCGCTTCGACTGGTCCGCGTCGGACAAGTTCCCGTCGCTCTCGGCGCCCGAGCCCGCCTATCATGGCCTGAAGTTCCACGAGACGTTCGGGCCGCTCGCCTTCACCTTCCACGGCATCGCCATCGGACTGCGCGATCTGGGCATGACGATGAACCCGCAGGCGGCGCATTACACGCTGATGGGGATCGAGACGCTGAGCCTCCGGATGGAGCGGCATGTCAGCAATGCGGTGAAGGTCGCCAAATGGCTCGAGGCCGACCACCGCGTCGATTACGTGACCTATGCGGGGCTGGAAAGCTCGCCCTATTACGACCGCATCGCCAAGGTCTGCCCAAGGGGGGCGGGTGCGCTCTTCACCTTTGCGGTTAAGGGCGGGTACGAAGCCTGCATGAAGCTCATCGACGCGGTGGAGATCTTCAGCCATGTCGCCAATCTGGGCGACACCCGGTCGCTGATCATCCATTCGGCCTCGACGACGCACCGTCAGCTCGACGAGAATCAGCAGCGCGCCGCGGGGGCCGATCCCGAGGTGGTGCGCGTCTCGATCGGGATCGAGGATGCCGACGACCTGATCGCCGATCTCGACCAGGCGCTCGACAAGGCCACGCGCCAGGCGGGGTGACGGCATGGCGCGCCGTCCGCGCCATGCCGCCGACGGCTCACTGCGCCAGTTCGTAGCGCAGCTGCACCCGCGCGCTCGTCTCGACGGAGCCCGGGGCGACGGGCACCGCGCGTTCCATGGCGGCGTTCATCATGGCGGGGCCGGGCCCGCCGCCCCCCGCGATCTCGGTCACGTGGACGATGGGCCCGAGCGTCCGGCCGCTCGCCTCGGCCAGCACCGACGCCTTGCGCATCGCGTCGTCCATCGCATCGGCGAGGGCCGCATCCACGGCGCCGCGCGGATCGGAGAGCCCGAAGGTCAACCCGTCGAACCGGTTGGAGCCCGCGTCGAGCGCGGCGCCCATCACGGTGCCGAGCGCGTCGATGTCGCGCACTTGAACCCGAACGTCGCTCAGCGCTTCGAAGCCCGCAATGCGGGGCCGGCCATCGGGCAGGGCCTCGCCCTCCGAATAGACCGGGTTGAGCCGAAGCTCGCCGGTCTGGATGTCGCGCGGATCGATCTCGAGCCCGGCCAGCGCGTCGAGCAGGGCGTTCATCGGCGCCTCCATCGCGTCCACCGCATCGCCGGGGGTCTCGGCCTCGGCCACGACACCGAGATGGATCGTCGCCATGTCGGGCGCCACACTCGCGCGTCCCTCGCCCGAGACTTCGAGGATGGCGGAGGAAGTCTCCTCCGCCGGCTGTGCCGCCAGGGGGCCTGTCCAGACAAATGCCACAAGGGTGATCGCGAAGAATTTACGGGGGCCGCGCCACATGATCATGTTTCCTGTTCTCTCGTTACCTGCGCCGTGCCTCGGCGCGCGAAGACCCGGATCGGTCCCTGTTTGCCTCGGCGAAAAGCTGCTATAGAAGCATGACAGGCATCTAGGGGTGTCGGCAATCCCGCTTCGCGTGGTAAATGACTGACATGAAGAAGACATTCTTTCTCGATCTGGATCATTCCGGGGTACGGCTGCGCTATGGCAGCGGTAACGAATTCCCCGTTCTGGGCGAGGTCTCGCTGGACGATCCGCATTTCGAGACGCGCCTCGAGGATCTGCGCCGCGAGGCCGAGGCGCTGTCGGACGGGCCGCTCGAAACCGTCCTGACGATCCCGGACACCGAGATCCTGTTCACCAGCGTCGATCTGCCCGACGGCACCGCCGACGAAGCCGCCCGCAAGGCGCGGATCGAGGCCGAGCTCGAGGGCATGACGCCCTATGCGCTGGGCGATCTGGTCTATGACTGGAAGGAGATGTCGGCCTCCAAGGTCGCCGTCGCCGCGGCGGCGCGCGAAACGCTCGATCAGGCCGAGGATTTCGCCGTCTCGCACGGGTTCAACCCGCGATCCTTTTCCGGCGAGCCGCGCAAGGGGCTCTTCACGACGCGGCCCGATTTCGGCGAGACCACCTTCGCGCACAACGCGGCCGGGGCCGAGGCGCCCGCCCCGCAGGAACCGGTGACACGGATCGCCGATCTCGTCGACGACGAGACCGAGGACGGCGCCGGGGACGAAGCGCCCGGCCTCGCCCCCCTCCCCGATCCGGCGCAGCAGACGCTCGAAGTTCCGGAACCGGTCGCGACCGAAGCCCCCGCGCCCGAGGACGCAATGCCCGAGGCAAAGGCCGCCGCGCCGGACGTCCCTGCGGCCCAGACCGCGCCAGCCCCGCAGACGCGGTCGCCCGCGACCGACGCGCCGGCGAAGGAAGTGCGGCAAGACGAGGAGGCCGGGGCCGTTCTCGCCGGTGCAGCGCCCGCATTCGCGAGCCGTCGCGCCCCGGCGACGGAGCGCGAGGCCGAGCCCTCGAAGCTCGGCTCGATCGCCTCGCGCGTGGCGGTGCTGCCCGATGGCGGAACGGCCCCGCGGCAGGACGCGCCCTCCGCGCCGGTCACGCAGGCCAAGCCGGCAGTGGGCACCGCCGGTGCCAAGCGGCCCCCCGGCCCCGGTCCGCGGTCGAGCCCGGTTCCCTCGATCCGCAAGGTGGCGCCCCCCGCCGCCGCCCCGGCGGCAAGCCTCTCGCGCCGCGCCGCCGCCGATCCGGGCGCGGCCGACCCGGCGGCTCCCGCGCCCGCGAGCGGCGCCCCGCAGAGCGAGGTGGACCAGATGACCGTGTTCGGCGCGCGCAAGTCGCAGACCCGCCGCGGCCTCGCCATCCTGCCAATGGTGATCGGCCTGCTCGTGGCGCTGGCCGTCGCGATCGGGATCTGGGGCGCGTTCTTTCTGCTGACGCCCGCCGACGAGGTTCTGCTCTCCCCGGCGGGCGAGGACCGGAGCGTCGCGCTCGCCGCCGGTCCGGTCGACAGTGCGGTGGTCGAGGATCCGGTCACGGCGGCGGTCCCCGACGCAGCACCCGACGCCGCTCCGCAGGTCGACGCGGCGGCCCCGACCGATGTCGCCGCGACCGCAGGCGCATTCGAAGGGCAGACGCTCGCGCCGGGGTCCGACGATCCGTTGCGCCGGCCCGACGGCGCGGACGAGGAAAGCCGATATGCCGCCACCGGCATCGACGCCACCGCCCCCCAGCGGCCCGAAGCCCCGTCGCCCGACCGGGTGGAAGAGGTCTACACGCCGGCCGCGGAAACCCCGCTCAGGGCGCAGGATCGGGTCGCGTCGCTCGCCGCGATCGAGATCGACCCCGCGACCCCGCCTGTCCTGGTGCCGCCACCGCCCGCCGGAGCGAACGTCGATCTCGATACGGAAGGTCGCGTCGTGCCCACGGCCGACGGGGCGCGAAGCCTTCGAGGCGTGCTGGTGACGGCCGGCCTGCCTCCGGTGCGACCGCCCGAGGCACCCTCCCGCCCCGACGCGCCGCAGGACGCGGCGAGCGACGCGGATCTGGTCGTGCCGGTCAATCGCGGCACGCCGGCCCTGCGCCCGCGCGAACGCCCCGAAGAAAGCGCGGCGGCCGAGACGCTCACCGCCGAGGCGGAGGCCGAGCCGACAATCGCCGCACGCATAGCCAGGCTCAGCCCGCGGCCGCGGCCCGACACCGGCGACGCGGCCGCGACGCTCGTTCCCGAGGAAGGCGCCGAAAACGTCGGGATCGCCCCGCAAGGCCGTCCCGACGACCTTGCCATCGCCGTGGCCCTCGATGCGGCCAACCGGGCCCGCGAGAGCGAAACGGCCGACAATGCCGGCCGCAGCGGATCAGCCGCCGCCTCCGCCGCCGCGGCGGCCCTTGCGGGGCTCGTGCCCGGCACGGCCAGTCCCGCCGCGGTGGCACGCTCGGTCGCCCCCGCCGCCCGGCCGCAGGATGCCGCGCCGGTCGAGGTCGCTCAGGCGAGCGCGATCGCGACGCCCTCCGGCCCCACCAGCGGCAGCGTGGCGTCGCGGGCGACCATCGCGAACGCGATCAAGCTCGGCCAGGTCAACCTGATGGGCGTCTACGGCTCACCGTCGAACCGGCGCGCGCTGGTGCGGCTGCCGTCGGGGCGGTTCGTCAAGGTCAAGGTGGGCGACCGGATCGACGGAGGCCGCGTACGCATGATCGGCGACGGCCAGCTCGACTACGTCAAGGGCGGCCGGCAGATCGTGTTGCGGATGCCGAACGGCTGAATATCCATTTCCGGGATCGGCCATCCGGAGCGTCGCTTTCCCCGCGATCCGCCTCTATAGCATGAGACGGTCACCGCCGCGCCGACAGCCGGCGCCGTGACCGACGCCGAGTTTCAGATCAGAGGCACGACATAATGGAGTCCTTTCTCTTTCAGGCGACGGTCTACCTTGCGGCGGCGGTCATCGCCGTGCCGCTGGCGGCGCGTCTGGGCTTCGGCTCGGTGCTCGGATACCTCGCCGCCGGCATCGTGATCGGGCCGGTCTTGGGGCTGGTCGGGTCGGAGACGCAGGATATCCAGCATTTCGCGGAATTTGGCGTGGTGATGATGCTGTTCCTCATCGGGCTGGAGCTCGATCCGCGGGCGCTCTGGAACATGCGGCACAGGCTGCTGGGGCTCGGCGGCAGCCAGGTAATCCTGACCATGGCCCTGATCGTCGGGGCGGCGGTGATGCTGGGGCTGCCGCTGGGATCGGCCACGGCCGTGGGCATGATCTTCGCGCTGAGTTCCACCGCCATCGTGCTCCAGACCCTCAACGAGAAACGGCTGATGCAGACCGCCGGAGGCCGGTCGTCGTTCTCGGTCCTGCTCACGCAGGATATCGCGGTCATTCCGATGCTGGCCTTCGTGCCGCTTCTGGCGGGGGGCGCGCTCGGCGGGGCCTCGGTTCCGGGCGGCAGCGGCCCCTCCGTCGAGACGACGGCGGGGGCCAATGCGCAGGCCGCGATCTCGCTGATCGACTCGCTGCCGGGCTGGGGTATCACGCTTGCTACCATGGCCGCGATCGCGCTCATCATCGTGGGCGGCGTCTTCGGAATGCGGCCGGTCTTCCGGTTCATCCATCGCGCGCAGCTTCGCGAACTCTATACCGCGCTGGCCCTGCTGATCGTCATCTCGATCGCGTTCATGATGACGCTGGTCGATCTCTCGCCGGCGCTCGGCACGTTCATGGCGGGCGTGGTGCTGGCCAATTCCGAGTTCCGCCACGAGCTCGAATCCGACATCGAACCCTTCAAGGGACTGCTTCTGGGGCTGTTCTTCATCACGGTCGGGGCCGGGATCTCGTTCACGACGTTCTTCGCGGCGCCGTTCGTGATCCTGGGCCTGACGCTCGCCATGATGCTGATCAAGGGGGCGGTCCTCTATGCCCTGGCGCTGGTCTTTCGCCTGCGGCAGCGCGATCGCTGGCTCTTCACGCTGGGCCTCGCCGGCGCGGGGGAGTTCGGTTTCATCCTGGTGTCGTTCTCGCTCCAGACGGGGGTGATCGGCACCCCCCTGGGCGAGCGGCTCCTGCTGATCGTGGCGCTCTCGATGCTGCTCACGCCGCTGTTCTTCATCCTCTGGGAATTCCTGTCGCGCCGCATGCACGAGGAGGATGCGGCCGATCCGATACCGGCCGACGAGATCGACGACCAGCAACCGATCATCATCGCCGGGGTCGGGCGTTTCGGTCAAGTGGTCAACCGCATGCTTCAACTGGCGGGTTTCGAGACGACGGTGCTCGACCACGATCTCGACACGATCCAGTTGATGCGGAAATTCGGCTTCAAGGGGTTCTTCGGCGATCCCACACGGCCCGAATTGCTGCATGCCGCGGGGCTCGATACCGCGAAGGTGCTCGTCGTGACGATGGACGAGCCGGAAAACGTCACGTCGCTCGTGGAATATGCGCGCAAGTCGCGTCCGGACCTGCACATCATCGCCCGCGCCTATGACCGCAACCATGTCTATCAACTCTACCGCGCGGGCGCCGACGATATCGTGCGCGAAGTCTTCGACAGCAGCCTGCGCGCCGGGCGCTATGTTCTGGAGAATATGGGGCTTTCGGAATTCGAGGCGGCGGAGCTCGAGAAGGCGTTCTTCAAGATCGACCGGTCGGCGCTGCGCGAGCTTGCCGAGCTCTGGAAGCCCGGCGTGCCGATCGCCCGCAACGACGCCTACATGGATCGCGCTCGCGAGCTCAACAAGGATCTCGAATCGGCGCTGTCGGCGAAATACGACGAATTGCGCGGGCCCGACGACAGCGAGGACGAGGATACCTCCGATGCCGATCGCGCCGGCCGGGTGGCCTGAGGCACGACGGGTTCAGCCCCCGCTGACGCCCGCCTCGGCGAAGGTGGTCATGCCCGAATGGCAGGCCACCGCCCCTTGCAGAACGCCGATCGCCAGGGCCGCGCCCGTCCCCTCTCCCAGCCTGAGGCCGAGCGACAGGAGCGGCGTCTTGCCGATCCGGTCCAGCAGCGCGGCATGGGCGCCTTCGGCCGAAACGTGGCCCGCCAGAGCGTGATCGAGCGCGCCGGGCGCCGCACGGTCGAGCACGGCCGCCGCCGCCGTGGCGATGAACCCGTCGAGGATCACGGGGATCGAGAGGTGCCGCGCGCGGAGCATCGCGCCCGCCATCGCCGCGATCTCCCGGCCCCCGAGGCAGCGCAGGATCTCGATCGGATCGTCGGCGATGGCCGCGTGACGCCGCAATCCCGCGTCGACGACGGCGATCTTGGCCTCGAGCGCCGCGCCCTCGACGCCCGTTCCGCGCCCGACCCACGCCTTCGCGCCGCCCCCGTAGAGTGCCGCCGCGATCGCGGCCGCCGCGCTCGTGTTGCCGATGCCCATCTCGCCGGTGACCAGAAGGTCGGCTTCGGGATCGACCGCATCCCACCCGGTGGCGAAGGCGGTGACGAGGCCCTCTGCCGTCATCGCAGGGGCGGTGGTGAAATCCTCCGTCGGCGTGTCGAGGTCGATCGCATGGACCGACATCTCGGCGCCGAAGGTACGCGCGAGCTGGTTGATGGCGGCCCCGCCGGCGCGGAAGTTGCCGACCATCTGTTCGGTGACCTCGATGGGAAACGCCGAAACGCCACGCGCGGCCACGCCGTGATTGCCGGCGAAGACGAGGATCTGGGGCCGCGCAAGCCGCGGCCGCGCATCGCCGCGCCAGCCTGCATACCAGATCGCCAGTGGCTCGAGCTCGCCCAGGGCGCCGGGGGGTTTCGTGAGCTGCGCGTTGCGCGCGCGCGCGCCCTCGATCGCGGCGGCATCCGGTCCGGGAAGATCCAAGAATGCGTGGCGGATGCTTTCGACACTGGTGATCTTCGACATCTGGCAATGCTCCTCGTTTCCCGAATGAGGGGCCTGTTTACGGCTTGCCTCTCCGGTGGAAAGCCCAAAAAAGGTGCCCATGGACAGAACGAAAGACATCCTCGGGGATATCCTGACCGCGCTGGCGCTGCTGACCCGTCTGCCCGTCCGCGCGTCGTTCCGGCACTCCGCGCGTGCGGCCTGGGCCTGGCCGTTGGCGGGGCTGGCAGTGGGATCGATCGCCTGCCTCGCGGGAGGGCTCGCCGCTTCGATGGGGATACCGTCGGCGATCGTCGCCGGACTGGTCGTGGCGACACAGGTCATCGTGACCGGCGCCATGCACGAGGACGGGCTTGCCGATTGCGCGGACGGTTTCTGGGGCGGATGGGACAGGGCGCGCCGGCTCGAGATCATGCATGACAGCCGGATCGGCGCCTACGGTGTCCTGGCACTCGTGCTGGGTCTCGGCCTGCGGTGGGCGTCCCTTGCCGCGTTGATCGGGGCCGGCCATCTCTGGGCGCCGGTGCTTCTGGCGGCCGTGGCGTCGCGGATGACGATGCTGGGCCTTGCCACGGGCCTGCCTCATGCGCGCGGCGACGGGCTTTCGGTGCGCACCGGCCGGCCCGGTACGCGCACCTTCCTGGGGGGCATGGTTGCGGGCGGCATCGCGCTCGCGCTGCTGGCGCCGGCCGCACTCGTCATGGTTGTCGTCTGGGGCGCGATCCTGGGCGTTCTCTGCGCCGCGATCGCAAGATCGAAGATCGGCGGTCAGACCGGAGACGTGCTCGGCGCGACGCAACAGATCGGTGAGGTCGGCATCCTGATCCTGCTGAGCGCGACGTTGATCTGACACGGGCCGCGAGGCGATGCGGCCCGGTAGAGGCGTTCGGTCAGCCCCGGCTCAGGCGGCGGCGGCCTTGCGCTCGGTCAGGACCGAATCGACCTGCTTCTGCGCCGCCATTTCATCGTCTCCGGAAACGGCCGCGATTTCGCGCACCAGACGCTCCAGCGCCGCCTCGTAGAGCTGGCGTTCGGAATAGCTTTGTTCGCGCTGATCGTCGGTCCGGTGCAGATCGCGAACCACCTCGGCGATGGCGATCAGGTCGCCGGAATTGATCTTCTGTTCGTATTCCTGCGCGCGGCGCGACCACATCGCCTTCTTGACCTTGGCCTTGCCCTTGAGCGTCGTCATCGCCTTGGTGACGACGTCGGGGCTCGACAATTGGCGCATTCCCACCTCGGAGGCCTTGTGCGTGGGGACGCGCAGGGTCATCTTGTCTTTCTCGAACGAGATGACGAAGAGTTCCAGTTCGAGACCGGCAATCTCCTGCTTCTCGATATTGACGATCTGTCCCACGCCGTGGGCGGGATAGACGACGTAATCGTTCGGGCGAAATTCCGGCTTCTTAGATTTGCTCATGACAGTGTTTCCCTCTGCAGGCCCCTGGTGCATTGCGACAAGCGGCGGCGCGAAACCACATGAAAACGTCTCGACCTCGTCGGACCGGGGAAGCGACCGACCATTCAGTCACTGCCCTCATTGTCGCCTTTGCGCGATCTCATAGCACAAATTTCCGCCGCGTGGAAGCCGCAGCGCAGCATCAGGCCCTGCGGCGCGGAAATCGGGCGCGAATTATGCCGCACCGCGGCGTCATCCACCTTCGCCGGGATTCGGCGAGAAGAGCTCCATCTTGCCGTCCTTGCCGTCCATCTCCTCGGCCTCGGGAAGGGGGTCCTTCTTGGTAATGATGACCGGCCACATCTCGGAATACTTGCGGTTGAATTCCACCCACTTCTCGGCCTCGGGCTCGGTATCGGGCAGGATCGCCTCGGCCGGGCATTCCGGCTCGCACACGCCGCAATCGATGCATTCGTCCGGGTGGATCACCAGCATGTTCTCGCCTTCGTAGAAGCAGTCGACGGGGCAGACTTCGACGCAGTCGGTGTATTTGCAGGCGATGCAATTGTCGTTGACGATATAGGTCATGGAATCCTCGAACGGGCTGTCGGAACGTGTCGTAGACCCTGGCCGCGGATCATTCAAGCGGGGCGTGGCGACGGGTCAGCCCTCGCGGTCGCGCGTCATGTCGCGCCGGTCCTTCTTGGTAGGCCGGCCGCCCTTGTCGAAGCGTGGGCCGCCCGAAGGCCTCTCCCGCGGCGGTGGAGACTGATCCTCGTAGAGGGCCTGCGCCTCGGGGGCGGGGCCACGCCGCTCGCCCAGGGCAATCACCCGAACCACGCGGATATCCTGATCCTTGGCGAATGTCAGCGTGTCGCCTTCGCACAAGGATGCCGAGGGCTTGCTGACCCTCGTGCCGTTGATGCGTACGCCGCCCGCGGTCACGATCCGGGCAGAGAGGCTCCGTGTCTTGAAGAAACGCGCATGGAAGAGCCACTTGTCGAGCCGGATGCACGGGCGTGCGTCCACCTACTTGCCGTCCTTCAGCCCCATCAGCGCGGCGGCGAAGGGATTGTCGGGATCGATCGGCTTGTCGCGCCGCGCGGGCCGCGGCTGTTGCGGCTCCGCCCGACCCGCCTGCGGTTTCGGCGCACCCTTGCGGCGGTTCGGGCCCTTGCCCTTCGGTCGCGCATCCTGCGCCCGCGGCTTGCCTTGGCGTGCGGGGCGGTTCCCCGCCCAGGTGAAAGTATAGAAGACCTCGCGCTCGCGCGGGGCGTCGTCCCCTTTGGCACCCTGTGCCATATCCGCGTCGTCGATCGCCGCGATGCCGTCCTCGCCGGATTTCAGCGCGTCGCCGGGGGTTTGCGTCCCCCCCGGTGCGGCGACGGAATCGGTTCCGGCCGCCATCGTGGGCGGAGTGCCGGGATCGGGTGACGGAGGCACCTCGGTCGGGGGGGTCACGGGGCCTTCGTCGGGCGCCTCGCCGGGCCGCTCGCTCGGCGGGCTCGGCGGGGTTTCCTCCGGTTCGGGATCCGGCACGTCCGCGGGGCCCGGATCGGGCGTCTCGGGCGGCGTGTCGCCGGGCGACGGCTCGGGCGGCAGATCGGGCTCGGGCTGGGGCACGTCGGGCTGGGGATCGGGCTGCGGAACGTCCGGTTGCGGATCGGGCGACGCGGCCTTGACCTTGTCGCGCTCGCCCTTCTCGGCGCGATAGCCGAGCCCGCCCATCAGCGTGGCGAACTGCTCGAGCGTCATGCCGGTGATCGACAGCATGTCGGCCTTCGCCTCGAAGCCGCGGCGACTGTCCTCGCCGCGCAGCATGTCGGCCAGCCGCTCCAGCATGTCGATGCGGATCGCGCGCTCGCCGGCGGGATGATAGCCTGACATGAGGTGGGTGCCCTCGGGTGCGTCGCGTTCCACCGGAATGGTCACGAGGCCCGGCGGCGGGCTTTCGGGGAAGGTATCAAGCCCGCGATCGAGCGACCACAGGACGAGGCGCAGCCGGGTCGGCGCGGGCTTCAGCAGAAGCGGCAGGAAGATGGTGAACTGGCCGAAACGCACACCATGCTTGCGCAGCGCACCGCGGGCCTCCTGGTCGAGATCCTTGACCTCGCGCGCCACCTGTTCGCGCGGGACGATGCCCATGCCTTCGATCAGCCGGAAGCCGAACCCGCGGGCGAGCCCGGTCAGCGTCTCGTCGTTGCGCATCCCCAGAAGCGGCTCGAAAAGTGCGGCGACCTTGCGATCGATGAAATGCTGCAGCCGGCGCCTGACCTTCTCCGCGACCTCGGGTCCGGCATCCTCGTCGACGAAGGCCTGGATGCCGGGCTTCAGCGGATCGTCGCCCTTGACGAGCTTGCCGACCGCCTGGTCGCCCCACATGAGGCCGCCCTGCTCGGTGAAGTCGATCTCGGTATCCGGCGCGTTGTAGAATCGGTCCGATCGAAGGTGGAACTGGGGCACCAGGGCGGCAGCCGCTGTCTGGCGCAGCGTCTTGGCCTCGTCGGGAGACGCGCTCTTGTCCTGGCGAAACCGGAAGCCTTCGAGCCGGCCAAGCATCTGGCCCTCGACGGTCACTTCGCCCTTGTCGTTCACTTCGGCCAACAGGCTCTCCTTCTGCTTCAGCCGGCGGAGCAGAACAGATGTCCGCCGATCCACAAATCTCTGCGTCAGCGCCTCGTGCAGGGCATCCGACAGGCGATCTTCTACAGCGCGGGTCGCCCCGCGCCAATGATTTTCGTCGTCGAGCCAGCCCTTGCGCTGCGCGACGTAGGTCCAGGTCCGGATATAGGCCAGACGTTTGGACAACGTATCGATGTCCCCGTCGGTTCGATCGATCCGCTTGACCTGCCGCGCCATCCAGTCGTCGGGAACCCGGCCGTATTCGTGCAGGAAGCCGAAAATCCGGTCGAGCATGTCGGCATGCTCGCCCGCGCTGATCCCGCGAAAGTCGGGAATCCGGCAGACATCCCACAAAAGTTTGACCGAACGCCCGTCGGAACACGCATCGCGGATCTTGGGGATCGCCGAGAGATGCTTGAGCGCGGCGAGATCGTCGGCCTCGCGGGCGCGGCTCAAACGTTCGTGATCGGCCTTCTGCTCGAGCGACGCGATCAGGGCCTCCGTGGTGCCGAATTGCAGCGCCGAGTTGCGCCATTGCAGGACCTTGAGCGGCGCGAAGCGGTGATTGGTGATCGCGTCGACCACGCCCTCGTCGAGGTCCGAAGCCTCGCCCGTCACGCCGAACGTGCCGTCGGTCATGTACCGCCCGGCCCGGCCCGCGATCTGGGCCAGTTCGTTGGGCATGAGGTCGCGCATCCGCCGCCCGTCGAACTTGCGCGTCGACGAGAACGCCACGTGATCGATGTCGAGGTTCAGACCCATGCCGATCGCATCCGTCGCGACGAGAAAATCGACATCGCCGTTCTGGTAGAGCTCGACCTGCGCGTTTCGCGTCCGCGGGCTGAGCGCGCCCATCACCACGGCCGCGCCGCCCTTCTGTCGGCGGATGAGCTCGGCGATGGCATAGACGTTGTCGACCGAGAATCCGACGATCGCACTGCGCGGGCGCATCCGGCTGATCTTGCGGCTGCCCGAATAGATCAGCGTCGAGAACCGCTCGCGTTTCATGAACTGCGCCTGCGGTACCAGTGCGGCGATGGCGCCGCGCATCGTCTCGGCCCCAAGGAACAGCGTCTCGTGCGTGCCGCGCGCGCGCAAAAGGCGGTCGGTGAAGACATGCCCGCGCTCGGGATCGCCGCAAAGCTGGATCTCGTCGACGGCGAGGAAATCGGTGCCCATGCCCTCGGGCATCGCCTCGACCGTGCAGACCCAGTATTGCGTCCGCTCGGGCACGATGCGTTCCTCGCCCGTGACGAGCGCCACCACAGAGGGACCCCTGATCGCCACGATGCGGTCGTAGACCTCGCGCGCCAGAAGCCGCAGCGGCAGGCCGATGATGCCGCTGCGATAGCCGAGCATGCGCTCGATCGCGTAATGCGTCTTGCCGGTATTGGTGGGGCCAAGGACGGCCGCGATACGGCCGGTCGTCATGCTCATGGCGTCTGCCTCGGGTATGCTTGACCACAACATGACCCCCGGGGAAGGGTCAGACAACCCCCGCGGTCATGCGCCCTGTCCGTCAGCCGCCGGGAAGAAGATCGGCGAGGCCGCGCATCCCGAAGGTCGCCCCCTGACGGAGACCGAACGTGTATCGCGCCCCGATCTCGACGAAGGTCTCGTCGGAGGACGCGCCGTCGAATTCCACCTCGGCCCAACCCATTTCGGCGAAGACGCTGGTCGAGGGCCGGAAGGTGTAATCCGCCTGAACCGCGATCCGGTGGCCGTCGATTCCCTCGTCGGCATTCGCGAGATCGTAGCTCGCGCCCACATTGATGTCGGGGGTGAGCCAGTAGCTGCCGGAAATGCCGAGCATGATCCCCGATCCGAGATCGTCGATATCGCCGTCCGAAATGTAGCCTTCCACCGCGAAGTCGACGTAATCGCGCGCCAGTTCGATCCCGTAGAAGCTGAGATCGTAGGCGTCGCTGGCGTCGCGCCCGATGAACGCGCCGAACGAGAACGCGGCGTCGTAGTGATAGATGCCGTGCAGCGTCAGCGTGTCCACGTCGTCGCGCGGACCACCGAAATCGTTGAACGCAACATCGCCCTGCAGCGCGAAGGTCTGGCCGAAGCCGATTTCGGCCTGGCCGCCGAGCTTCAGTCGCGACAGGCTGTCGGTGCCGCCGTCCCGGTCGATGGCGACATCATCGAGGAACGTGGCATAGGACAGTGCCACGTCGCCGCCCAGGATCTCGACGGCCGAGGCCGCCCCGGCGCTCAGCGACAAGGCGCAGGTCGCGCACAGAATGTACCGAAATGTCATGGATGGCTCCTTGAATACCGCTCGTGCCCGTATTGTCTCGGGTTCGTCCGCACGATGCCCGATCGGCGCCTGGCCGTAAATCGCGGAAGGCGCGGAAATACCTGTATGTGACGCGAAGGACTCACGGTTTCGGCGTGCTCTTGCCGGGCGGAGGCAGACGCGCGTGTTCGAAGGTGCCTCAGAGGGTGGTGCCCTCGACGGCACGCTCCAGCCGTTCGATGGCGCGTGCGGCTTCGGGATGGGTGGGATAGAGCGCGTCGACCTCGCGCCAGGCTTCGAGCGCCAGATCGTCGCGGCCGAATTCCTCGAAGATGATTCCCACGCCCGCGAGCGCCCCGAAATGTCGCGGGTTGAGCGCGAGCGTCGTGCGCAGGTCGTCGATCGCGAGACCCAGGCGGCGCTGCTGGAAGAAGGCCGTGGCCCGCGCGTGATAGCCTTCGGCGAAATCCGGGGCATGATCGATGAGGGCGCTGAAATGCTCGATCGCCTCGCCGGTCTCGCCGGCCTCCATCGCGTCGTGACCGCGCGAAAGCAGCATGTCCATCGCGGGCGAGCCCGACCGCATCCATTCCGTGGCGATCTTCTCGGCGATGCGCCTCGCATCGGCCTCGCCGGCGGTCGAGAGCGCGCCGAAGAGATCGTCGAGCGCCTCCTGGGCCGCGACGGGCTGCGCCAGCGCGATGGCCAGTGCCGCAACGACAGGTTTGAGTATCCGCATCTGAGGCTCCATAATCGCGAGATCGACAATAACGCGCCGCAGAGGGTTTGCACACCGTCGCGGACTCACGTTTGAGGGAAAGCAGAAATGAGCGAAGTGATCGACGAGGCGGTACGCCAGTTGAACGACAAGACCGGCGGATCCTATGACGGGTCGGCCAAGTTCGTGATCACCGGCGAAGGGACGATCATGCTCGACGAGGCGGGCGCCCGTGCCGCGGACGAGCCGGCCGACGTGACGCTCACCGCCGATACGGAGACCTTCAAGTCGATCCTCGACGGCGAGACCAATCCCACGACCGCCTTCATGACCGGCAAGCTCAAGGTCGATGGCGACATGGGCCAGGCGATGAAACTGGCCTCCGTACTTTGACGGAATGAAGGCCGCCCCGCTATTCGACGATATCGCGGACGGCCCCCCGGGCGGTGCCGCGCATTGGGTCGAAACGAGCGACGGTCTGCGGATCCGCATCGGATACTGGCGCGCCAAGGCGGGGCGCGGCACCGTCCTGATGCTTCCGGGCCGTACGGAATATATCGAGAAATACGGCCCGACCGCGGTGGAAATGGCGCGGATCGGGCTTTCGACGATCTCGGTCGACTGGCGCGGCCAGGGTCTCACCCAAAGGATGCTGAGCGATCCGATGGGCGGACATATCCTGCATTTCAGGGATTTCCAGTTCGATCTTGCCGCACTGACGCGCGCGGCCGAAACGCTCGGCCTGCCAAGGCCCTGGCACCTTCTGGGGCATTCGATGGGCGGGGCGATCGGCCTGCGCGCGCTGATGGAGGGGCTGGACGTCGCATCCGCCGCGTTCTCGTCGCCGATGTGGGGCATCCGGCTGTCGGGCGCGCTTCGGCCCGTGGCCTGGGGCCTGAGCTGGGCCGCGCGGCGGATGGCGCTCGACCATCTCTATGCCCCCGGAACCTCGGCCGCTTCCTATCCGAACGCGACCGGGTTCGAGGGCAATCTGCTGACCAGCGACCCCGAGCAATATGCCTGGATGGCCCGGCAGGTCGAGCTGCACCCCGAGATCGGCCTTGGAGGCCCGTCGCTGCGCTGGCTGAACGAGGCGCTGCGGGAATGCCGGACCCTCGCCGCGCGCCCTGCCCCGCGCGTGCCCTGCGCGACGGTTCTGGGGTCCGACGAGATGATCGTCGATGCCGCCCGGGTCGCCGCACGCATGACGGCCTGGCCCGACGGAGAGCTGCACCTGATCGAGGGCGGGCGGCACGAGACGATGATGGAGACGCCCGCGCGCCGTGGCCGCGTCTTCGACCTCTTCCGCGCTCATTTCGACGCGCGGTCCTGACGTCAGATCTCGATATTCGTGAACGAATCGCGCAAGGCCGCGGACCAGGCAGCTGACATGTTCTGGAATACCTCGTCCTCGGCATCGATGCGACGCGCCCGCGAGATCCGGCACGCATCGGTTTCGATCAGTGCCAGGTCAAGCGGCATCCCCACGCTCAGATTCGAGCGCAGCGTGGAATCCATCGACAGCAAAGCCGCCTTCTGGGCATCGGCCAGTGTCGTGTCGGGGCGGACCACCCGGTCGAGGATGGGTTTGCCGTATTTGTGCTCGCCGATCTGGAGGAACGGCGTATCGCCCGTGGCCTCGATGAAGTTGCCCTCGGAATAGATGAGGAACATCCTCGGCGCGCCACCGCGCCGCTGGCCCGCGACGATCATCGAGGCGCGGGCGGATTGCGGCTTGTCGCTGAGCTTCGCGGCGACCTTGCTGCTGACGGAGGCCAGCGTGTCGCCGATGATCTCGGCCACGCGCAGCATCGTCGGCGCGTTCATGATAGAGGTGGCATCCGGGTCGTCGATGGCTTCCTCGATCCGCGCGATGGTGGTCTGCGTCACGCTCAGCGACCCGGCGGTCATGATCGCGATCACCCGCTCGCCGGGATCCTCGAAGGTGAACATCTTGCGGTAGGTCGAAATGTTGTCGATGCCCGCATTCGTCCGTGTGTCGGACAGAAGCACCATTCCCGCATCCAGAAGCAGGCCAACGCAGTAAGTCATATCTAGCTCGATCATATTTGAGACGGACGGCATCCCGAAGGCCACCGTCGAAAATCCGTTCCGCAAGGCGGGGAAGCGGTCAACGCGCAAACATGCCAGAAGGTCTCGGGCTGATCGAAATGACGCTGCGTCAGCAGGTCATCTTTGTGTCTGCTGTTGCTGTTGTTGTCCGGCCTGCAGGACCTTCACGTTCACGTCGAGATGTTCCGTGCCGCCGCCGAGCGCCATGCCGCGAATCGGAGCGGCATTGACCGAATCGATCCCGGAGGCGAGACGCACGTACTTGTCGTCCGGACAGCATGCATTGGCGGCATCGAAGCCAACCCAGCCGATATCGTCGACCCAGAGCTCCGCCCAGGCATGGCTCGCCTCGTGCATCCGGCCATCCGAACTCGCATGCAGATAACCCGACACGTACCGTCCCGGAACGTCCGCGGCACGTGCGATGGCGATGAGCGCATGGGCCTGATCCTGGCACACGCCCTCCCCGAGCTCGAGCGCTTCCGCGGCGGTCGTGTCGGCCACGGTCTTCCCGCTGCGATAGGGAATGGCCTCGGTTACCGCGCGGGCCAAAGCGTGGGCGCGGTCGAGCGGATTCTTCAGGCCCTCGACCGCCTTTGCCGACAATTCGCGCAACGGATCGTTAAGGCGCGTCATCGGAGACGGCCGGAGATAGGCGATCGGCGAGACCTTTTCGCGCAGCCCCCGGACGAAGCCGGTGAGGTCGCGCGTCTCGACCGTGCCGCTGACCGCGATGGTCACGTCGCTGACATTGCGCATCGCGACGGTCTCGATCCAGTCGCCGGCCCCGTCGCGCAGGGCGGCGCCGCGCGCGACGTCGTGCCCCTCGATATCGACGGACCAACTCTCGACGGTCTGACCGTCGAAATCGGTGGGCCAGAGACGCAGGCTCTGGGTCAGGCTGCGTTTCGGGGTGTCGAACTGATACCGCGTGCGGTGGGTGATGTTCAGTCTCATCGCGATTCCCCGCTGAGATAGACTTGATGAACGACACCGCCCAATGCGTTGACGTCGCTGATGAATTCGCGAAGGAACTGGTGGAGCCCCTTGTCGAAGATGACTTCCGTGGTCGTCCTGTTGAGCTTGTCGACGAGCGCGCGGGCCCGCGTCTGGGCCTCGCATCCGCGACCGTATTGGGTTTCGAGCCGCAGGAGGTGGTGGAGCACGCCGTCGGCCGCATTGATGAGCGAACGCGGTGCCTGACGGTTCAGGACCAGGAAATCGACGATCTTCGCCGCCGTGACCTCGCCGCCATAGGCCCAGTGGAAGGCGCGCGTGGCATTCATAGCGCGCAGGACAGTGCGCCATTGGTAATTATCGAGCCCCGAACCCACGAACGCCACGTCTGGCAGCAGCACGTAGTACTTCACGTCGAGAATCCGCGCGGTGCTGTCGGCGCGCTCCAGGAAATGCCCGATATTCGTGAAATCGTAGCCGTCGTTCCTGAGTTGCGTGGCGAGGCCGGCGCCGCGGATCAGGCTGCAGGTGCGCAACGTCCAGTCGATCAGGTCGGTGGTCGAGAGGGACGACCGCTCCTGGCGCGAGAGATCGATGAGGTCGGCATGCGCGGTGTTGAGCGCCTCCCACACCTGCGTCGTGAGGGCCGTGCGCACGATGCGGCCGTTCTCGCGCGCGGCATTGAAGCACGACGAGACCGAGGACGGATTGTCGGCGTCGAAGAAGAGATGCGTCTCGACGTTGCGCTCGACGGCGGCGCCGTATTTCGCGTCGAAACGGGCCTTGGTGCCCGATGCCATCAGCACCGATTCCCATTCGTTGCGATTGCCCCGCCCGCTGCCGGTATCGGGCAGCATCGCGTTGCGCGCCCCGACCTCGAGAAGGCGGGCATTGGTCTCGGCGCGCTCGATATAGCGCGCGATCCAGAAGAGATTGTCGGCGGTCCGGCTCAGCATGTCAGTGGCTCCCCGCGATGACCCAGGTGTCCTTGACGCCGCCACCCTGGGAAGAGTTGACCACGAGCGACCCTTCGTTGAGCGCGACGCGCGTCAATCCGCCGGGCACGAGGTTCACCTCCTGGCCGACGAGGCAATAGGGCCTGAGATCGACATGCCGGGGCGCCACGCCCTCTTCGACGAAGGTGGGACAGGTCGACAGGCTCAGTGTGGGTTGCGCGATGTAGTTCGACGGATTCTCGCGGATCTTGGCGGCGAAAAGCTCGATCTCGGACTTGGTGGATTTCGGCCCGACCAGCATCCCGTACCCGCCCGATCCGTGCACTTCCTTCACCACCAGTTCGGCGAGGTTCTCGAGCACGTATTTGCAATCGTCGGCCTTGGCGCATTGCCAGGTCGGCACGTTCTGCAGGATCGGTTCTTCGCCGAGATAGAACCGCACCATGTCGGGCACGTAGGTGTAGATCGCCTTGTCGTCCGCCACGCCGGCGCCCGGTGCGCTGGCGATGCTGACCCCGCCCGAGCGGTAGACGTTCATGAGGCCCGGCACGCCCAACATGCTGTCTGGCCTGAAACAGAGCGGGTCGATGAACGCGTCGTCGAGCCTCCGGTAGATCACGTCGACCCGCTTGGGGCCTTCGGTCGTCCGCATCCAGACGAAGTCGCCCTCGACGAACAGGTCCTGCCCCTCGACCAGTTCGATCCCCATCATGTCGGCGAGGAAGGAATGCTCGTAATAGGCGCTGTTGAAATGGCCCGGCGTGAGGATGACGACCCGCGGATCGCCCTCGCATTTCTTGGGGGCGACGCTCGCCAGCGTCCGCTTGAGCAGCGCGGGGTAGCTTTCCACCGGAGCGATGCGGTTCTGCTGGAACAGATGCGGGAACATCCGCATCATGATTTCGCGATTCTCGAGCATGTAGGACACGCCCGACGGCGTGCGGCAATTGTCCTCGAGCACGTAGAACGTGTCGGGGCCAGTCCGGATGAGGTCGATCCCGACGATGTGGCTGAAGACGCCGCCCGGCGGGGTGAAGCCCGTCACCGCCATCTCGAAGGCGTCGTTCTGATAGACGAGATGCGCGGGGATCCGGCCCGCCCGCACCATTTCGCCGCGATTGTACATGTCCGACAGGAACGCGTTGAGGGCGCGGGCGCGCTGCTTGATGCCGCGTTCCAGCTTGCCCCATTCGGCGGATGAGAAGACCCGCGGGAACATGTCGAACGGGATCAGGCGGTCGGGGCTGCCCCCCTCGCCGTAGACCGCGAAGGTAATCCCGATCCGGCGAAAGAGCTTTTCGGCCTCGCTCTGCTTCATGCCGCGCAGATCGGCCGGCATGTCCCGCGCCCAGGCCTCGAGCCCTTCGTACGGGGGACGGACGGCACCGTCGTGATACATCTCGTTGAAATAGCGATCTGGCATCTGGGACGGTCACCTCTTGTTTCGCGCCACCTTAACGGGGCGCGCTCGGACACTGCAAGCACTCCGCTCCGGCCCGCGTTAACGATTTGCAGACGCTTTTCTCCCTAGGATTGCCCCGAAAGCAACAGAGGATCCCGCGCAGATGCTTCGACAGATGATGTATTCCAGCCGCGCGCGGTCGGAGACCTACGAGACCGATCTTCCCGAAATCCTGCGTTGTTCGCGTCGGAACAACCCCGAAATGGGAATTACCGGGGTGCTGATCCTCGTGGGCGAGGCGCCAAACATCACCTATATCCAGGCGATCGAGGGCGAGCGCGAGCATCTCGACCTGCTCGTCGACACGATTTCCGGCGATCCGCGTCATACCGGTCTGAAGATTCTGCTCGACCAGGAGGTCGAGGCGCGGGCCTTCGCCGCCTGGTCGATGGGCGGCATGGTCGTCCCCCCGTCGGTCGCGGATGCCGGGCGCATCGAGGCCGAGGTCAGGGACGCGTTGTGCCGCTTCAGCGGGCCGTCGGCCTGTACGCTGATCTCGCAGATCGCCAAGGTCGCCGCCTGAGATCGCACGGCGCGGGAATGCACGCGGCCCGCGGCGGCGGATCCGACACCGGCCGCCGCGGCATCTTTGCGCAACGGCGGCGCCGAAGGCTTGGCGATGCGCAGCCCCGCGCTAAACCTAGGCGCATGGCCGAACCGCTTCTCACATTCACCGACCGCGGCATCTATTGCGGGCGGGGTGATTTTTTCATCGACCCCTGGCGGCCGGTCGACCGGGCGCTGATCACCCACGGCCATGCCGACCATTCGCGCCCCGGCATGGGACGCTATCTCGCGACCGAGGCTGCCGGTCCCGTCATGCGTCACCGGCTGGGCGAGATCACGCTCGACACCGTGCGCTACGGCGAGCGCCGGACGCTCGGCGGCGTCACGGTCAGCTATCACCCCGCGGGCCACGTGCCGGGATCGGCGCAGATCCGGGTGGAGCACAAGGGCGAGGTCTGGGTGGTCTCCGGCGATTACAAGGTGACGCCCGACGGATTGTCCGAGCCGTTCGAACCCGTCTCCTGCCACGCCTTCATCACCGAATGCACCTTCGGTCTTCCGGTCTTCAAATGGGCGGACGAAGCCAGCGTCCGCTCCGATCTCGACGAATGGTGGCGCAGGAACGCGGCGGACGGCAAGACGTCGATCATCGGGGCCTACGCCCTCGGCAAGGCGCAACGGCTGCTGACCACGGTCGATCCCGGGATCGGCCCGATCCTGACGCATGGGGCCGTCGAGAACACCAACGAGGTCATGCGCGCGCAGGGGGTGAAGCTTCCCCAGACGCAGCGCGTGACACCCGAGACCGACCTCAAGGCCCTGCACGGCGCCCTCGTCGTGGCGCCGCCATCTGCGCTCGGAACGCCCTGGGCGCGCCGCTTCGGGCAGAGCTCGACCGCCTTCGCATCGGGCTGGATGGCGCTCCGGGGGGTGCGCCGCCGGCGCGCCGCCGACCGCGGCTTCGTCATCTCGGACCACGCCGATTGGGAGGGGCTCAACACCGCCATCGGCGAGACCGGCGCGGAGCGGATCTTCGTCACGCACGGCTATACCTCGATCTTCCGCCGGTGGCTTGCGGATCAGGGCTACGACGCCGCCATCGTCGAGACGGAATACGAGGGCGAGACGCTCGACACCGAGGATCCGGCATGACGCGCGGGGGGTGCATCCGCGCGGCGCGGGGTCGGGCATGAACCGCTTCGCCGCCCTCTTCACGACGCTGGACCAGACCACCAGGACGACGGCCAAGGTCGACGCGCTCGCCGCCTATTTCGCCGAGGCACCGGAGGACGACAAGCTCTGGACCATAGCACTTCTGTCGGGGCGGCGCCCCAAGCGCACCGTGATCGCCACGCGGCTGCGCGAATGGGCGGCCGAGCGCGCCGGCATCCCGCTCTGGCTCTTCGAGGAGAGCTATCCGATCGTGGGGGATCTGGCGGAAACCATCGCGCTGATCCTGCCCGACGCGACGCGCGCGACCGACCATACGCTCAGCCACTGGATCGGAGAGGTCCGCGCACTGGCAAAGCTCGACGACGCCACCAAGAAGGCGCGGATCCTCGCCGCCTGGGATGCGCTGCCCAAGATCGAGCGGTTCGTCTTCAACAAGCTCATCACCGGCGGATTCCGCATGGGCGTGAGCCAGAAGCTCATGACCCGCGCCCTGTCGCGCGCCACCGGCATCGACGAGCCCGACCTCGCGCACCGGCTGATGGGCGACTGGCAACCCGACCGGACCAGCTTCGAGACGCTGATCCTGAAGCACGATCCGTCCGCCGATTTGTCGAAGCCCTATCCGTTCTACCTCGCCTATCAGCTCGACGGCGGACCCGAAACGCTGGACACGCCGCCCGACGACTGGGCGGCCGAGCGCAAGTGGGACGGGATCCGCGGACAGCTTATCCTGCGCGGCGGCGCGCATTTCCTCTGGTCGCGCGGCGAGGAGCTGATGACGGACCGGTTTCCCGAGCTCAGCCGGCTGATCGACCACGTGCCTGCCGGCACCGTCCTCGACGGCGAGGTGGTCGCCTGGCGCGACGAGGCGCCGATGACGTTCAACGCGCTGCAAAAGCGCATCGGCCGCAAGACGGTGCCCAAGAAGCTCCTGACCGAGGCGCCCGTGATCCTTTATGCCTACGACCTGCTGGAATGGCAGGCCGAGGACATCCGCGCCCGCCCCTTCGCCGAGCGGCGCACCCTGCTCGACACGTTGGCCGAAAGCGTGCCCGCCGAGATGCCCCTGCGGGTCTCGCCGCTCCTGCCCTTCGAGAGCTGGGACGCGCTGGCCGAGATCCGGGAGGCCTCACGCGACCATGCGTCCGAGGGGATCATGCTCAAGCATCTGCAAAGCCCCTATCGCGACGGGCGCAAGAAGGGCGATTGGTGGAAATGGAAGGTCGACCCGCTGACCATCGACGCAGTGATGATCTATGCCCAGCAGGGACACGGGCGCCGCGCGAACCTCTTCACCGACTTCACCTTCGCGGTCTGGGACGACGATACGCTGGTCCCCTTCACCAAGGCCTATTCCGGGCTGACCGATGCCGAATTCCGCAAGATCACGGCCTGGGTCCGGCGCAATACCCTCGAACGCTACGGACCGGTTCGGCAGGTGAAGCCGGAACATGTGTTCGAGATCGCGTTTGAGGGGATACAGGAAAGCCCCCGCCACAAATCCGGCGTCGCCTTGCGGTTTCCCAGGATGTCACGTTGGCGTCACGACAAACCGCTGGGCGAAGCCAATACACTCACCGATCTGAAGGACATGCTGGCCGCTTATGGATGACGACGAAACCCTCCCCGACGCGACACCCGACCGCGATTACGACACGATGGCGGAGAAGCCCGAAGGGCTCGGCCCGACCGAGCGGCCCAAGGTACCTTCGACCCTGCCGCCGCGCGGCGCCTGTGACGCCCATGTGCACATGCTGGGCGGACGCGGCGACTTCAAGCTCTGGGAGGGCCGGCCGGAAGATCCCCCGCGCGGGCGTGGCTTCGACGGCTGGATCGACCTGCTCAACACCCATCTGACGACGCTCGAAATCGACCGCGTGGTGCTGGTGCATTCCATCCTCTACGGCACCGACAACACCGTGACGATCGAGGCGCTGCGCCGGCTGGGCGACAAGGCCCGCGGCGTCGGTGTGATCGGCGACGACGGCACCGAGGAGAAGCTCGACCGGCTCGCGGAAGACCGGATCCGGGCGATCCGCTTCAATCACGTGCAGGGCGGCGTGATCTCGTGGGAGGGCGTGCAGCGGTTCGCGCCGATGCTGGCCGAGCGGGGGATGCACGTGGAAATCCTGATCCACGCGCACGAGCATCTCGCCGATCTGGCCGACGGGCTGCGCGCGCTGCCCTGCCCCGTCGTGCTCGATCACATGGCGTGGCCGGATCTGTCGCAAGGCACGGATCAGCCGGCGCTCGGGACGCTCGAACGGCTCGTCGGCGACGGGGACGTCCACGCCAAGATTTCCGGCGTCTATCGCTTCGCGGAGGCGCCCTGGGACGCGGCCGATGCCCTGATCGAACGGCTCGCGCGCGCCAATCCCGACCGGCTTCTCTGGGGATCCGACTGGCCGCATGTCCTGCTCGACGGGGCGCCGATGCCCGATGCGGGCCAGCTGCTCGATGCGTTCTTCCGGGCCGTCACCGACAGCGATGCCCGGCAGAAGATCCTGGTCGACACGCCCGAACGCCTGTTCGACTTCCGCTGACCCGCCGCGCGAAGGGGGCGCGCGCCCCTTTCGCGTCCGCCCGGGGCGCATTATGTCGGGGCCAACCCCGGAATTTCAGGAGCCATAGATGACCCATCCCCTTTTCGACGCGAATGCCAGCGCCGGCGGCAAGGATCTCGGCGACCTTCCCGTCTGGGATCTCAGCGATCTCTATGCGGCGCCCGATGCCCCCGAACTCAAGCGCGACCTCGACTGGCTCGAGGAGGCCTGCGAGCGGTTCGCGGCGGATTATCAGGGCAAGCTCGCCACGCTCGATGCGGACGCTTGGATCGAGTGCATACACAGATACGAGAAAATCGACATGGTCGCCGGACGCATCATGTCCTTCGCGGGGCTGCGGTATTACCAGCAGACCACGGATTCCGGGCGCGCCGCGTTCCTCAGCGATTGCCAGGACAAGATCACCACCTACACCACGCCGCTGGTCTTCTTCAGCCTCGAGATCAACCGCATCCCCGACGAGACGCTCGACGCGATCTTCGCCGCGAACGACGCGATCGGCCGCTACAAGCCGGCCTTCGATCGCCTGCGCGCGATGCGGCCGCACCAGCTGAGCGACGAGCTAGAGCAATTCCTGCACGATCAATCCGTTGTCGGGGCGAGTGCCTGGAACAAGCTTTTCGACGAAACCATCTCGGGCCTCGAATTCGAGGTCGATGGCGAGGTCATGGGCATCGAGACGATTCTCAACCTGCTGACCGAGCAGGACCGCGACCGCCGCGAGGCCGCCGCGCGCGAACTCGGGCGGGTCTTCTCGGCCAATATCAAGACCTTCTCGCGTGTGCACAACACGCTCACCAAGGACAAGGAGGTCGAGGATCGGTGGCGCAACATGCCCACGCCGCAGACGAGCCGTCACCTCGCCAACGACGTCGAGCCCGAGGTCGTCGAGGCCTTGCGCGATGCGGTCGTCGAAGCCTATCCGCGAATCTCGCACCGGTATTACGAGCTGAAGCGCAAATGGCTCGGGCTCGACCGGATGCAGGTCTGGGACCGCAACGCGCCTTTGCCGATGGAGATCGACAAGACCGTCGACTGGCCGACCGCGCGCGGCATGGTGATGGACGCCTATTCCGATTTCTCGCCGGAGCTCGCGCGGCTGGCCGAGCCGTTCTTCGACAAGGGCTGGATCGATGCCGCGGTCACGCCCGGCAAGGCGCCCGGCGCGTTCGCGCATCCGACGGTGACCGACGCGCATCCCTACGTCATGCTGAACTATCTCGGCAAACCGCGTGACGTCATGACGCTTGCCCACGAACTCGGGCACGGCGTACACCAACGGCTCGCGGCCGATCAGGGCGAGATGCTGGCCTCTACGCCGCTCACCCTTGCAGAGACTGCCAGCGTGTTCGGCGAGATGCTGACCTTCCGCAAGCTGCTTGCCGGGGCAAGGGACCAGGCGGAACGCAAGGTCCTGCTGGCCGGCAAGGTCGAGGACATGATCAACACGGTCGTGCGCCAGATTGCCTTCTACGATTTCGAGTGCAAGCTTTACGAGGCCCGGCGCGGTGGCGAGCTGACGCCCGAGGCCATCAACGCGCTCTGGATGTCGGTGCAGGCCGAGAGCCTCGGCCCCGCATTCGACTTCATGGACGACTACCAGGTCTACTGGGCGTATGTGCCGCACTTCGTCCATACGCCGTTCTACGTCTACGCCTATGCGTTCGGCGACGGTCTGGTGAACGCGCTCTATGCCGCCTACGAGGATGGCGCGCCGGACTTTCAGGCCAAGTATTTCGACATGCTCAAGGCCGGCGGGTCCAAGCACCACAAGGAGCTGCTGGCGCCATTCGGGCTCGACGCGTCGGATCCCGCCTTCTGGCAGAAGGGCCTCGGGATGATCGAGGGCATGATCGACGAGCTCGAGGCCATGGAGGCGTGATGCAGGGGCCTTTCGGGCCCCTGCACGACACTTACCGCGCGTCGATCGTCTCGCCCGCGAGGGCCGTATCGATCATCGCCTGCGTGCCGCGCGCCTGTTCGAGCGGCCAGGGATAGGTCTCGGCCCCGAGGGCCGCGCGGCAGAACGCCTCGACTTGCAGGACGTATTGATTGACGCCCGGATAGCGGATGATCCGCCGATCGCTCGCCGCGAGATCGAGCACGATCTCCCCCTGATCGTAGACCGATGCGTTGAAGGGCGCGGTCAGCGTCATGGCCGCGTCGCTGCCCTGGAAGGTCACGCGCTGCCGATTGGCCATGCGCATCGACACCATCGCGTGGTACCCGAAGCCCGGAAAGCGGCCCTGAACCCAGGCCGTGCTGTCGAAATCCTGTTCGGTGATGAGCTGGGAGGTCAGATGCGTGGGCTCGAGCCCGGTGGCGAACCGCACCGATCCGAGCGCATAGACGCCAATATCGCGCAGCCCCCCGCCGCCCATGCCGGCCTGGTTGCGAATGTTCTCGGGCGCCGTGCGGTTGTTGTAGGTGAAGTACGCGTCGACATGCATCAGCTCGCCGATCGCCCCCTCGCGCAGCAGATCGCGCGCGCGAAGCCATTGCGGATGGTGCACGATCATGAAGCCCTCGGCGGCGAGCTTGCCGCTTTCGTCGCGGGCGGCGATCAGCTCCGCATATTCGTCCTGCCGCATCGCCATCGGCTTTTCGCAAAGAACGTGCTTGCCGGCACGAAGCGCCTTGAGGCTCCATTCGACATGGAGGTGGTTTGGGAGCGGAATGTAGACCGCATCGATCTCGTCGGACGCCAGCAGGGCGTCGTAATCGTCGAAGACCTCGAGCTCCGGATTGATGTCCCGGAAGGTTTCCGCCTTCTGGGGAGAGCGCGTGGCCAGACCTGCGAAGGTCGCGCCCTTTGCCGCATGAATGGCCGGCGCCATCTGATTTCTCGCGAAATTCGCCGCACCCAGAATGCCGAACCTGACAATATCGCCCATGAATAGCTCCCTTTTCACTGTTGGGGGAACCTAGCCAAGCGTCGGGCGGACAACCACGAAAAAAGGCCGGATCCCGCGGATCCGGCCCCATCTCGCGCAAGGCGCCGTCGATCAGGCGCTTTCCATCAGGCCCTTCTCGCCGGCGAGTTCCGTCATGCGCTTTTGCAGCTTCTCGAAGGCGCGCACCTCGATCTGGCGGATGCGCTCGCGGCTCACGTCGTACTGGCCGCTCAGATCCTCGAGCGTGATCGGCTGATCCTGAAGGCGTCGCTGGGTGAGGATGTCCTTCTCGCGCTCGTTGAGAACGTCCATTGCCTGGCCCAGAAGGGCGCGGCGCGTCTCGAGCTCGTCGCGGGCCTCGTAATCGTCGGCCTGGTTGGCATCCTCGTCCTCGAGCCAATCCTGCCATTGCGCAGCACCTTCGCCGTCTGCGCTGATCGTGGCGTTGAGCGACGCGTCGCCGCCCGACATGCGCCGGTTCATCGACACGACCTCGGCCTCGGTCACGCCCAGATCGGTTGCGATGCGCTGGACGTTCTCGGGGCGCAGATCGCCTTCCTCGAGCGCGCCGATCCGGCTCTTGGCCTTGCGCAGGTTGAAGAACAGCTTCTTCTGCGCGCTGGTCGTTCCGAGCTTCACGAGACTCCAAGAGCGAAGGATGTATTCCTGGATCGACGCGCGGATCCACCACATAGCGTAGGTCGCGAGGCGGAACCCCTTGTCAGGATCGAACCGCTTCACGGCCTGCATCAGGCCGACATTCGCCTCGGAGATGACCTCCGCCTGCGGCAGGCCGTAACCGCGATAGCCCATCGCGATTTTGGCGGCGAGCCGCAGGTGGGATGTCACCATCTTGTGGGCCGCGGCGGTATCCTCGTGATCGACCCATCGCTTCGCGAGCATGAACTCCTCTTCGGGTTCCAACATCGGGAACCGCCGGATTTCCTGTAGATAACGGTTCAACCCCTGTTCGGGGGACGGTGCCGGTAGATTTGCGTATGTCGTCGCCATTTCGGTCCCTCCTTCGGGCAAAGATTGCCCGTTGCCCTGATAATTAGTGAACTGATCGGTTCAGTTCAAGAGACGGGCCATCATTTCCGTTTCGCTTACCGAGTTTAAGAAAACGTTGACGCACAAGGGTCCAGCGACATCGTTACGCAACGGCCAAATTCACTGGATCGTGCGAATGGTTTCAGCCGCTCAACGCCGAAACCAATGCCTCGAGGTCATCCGGCAAAGCGCTGACAAATCGCAGTTTTTCGCCGCTCGCCGGGTGGACGAAGCCGAGCGTCTCGGCATGCAGTGCCTGACGCGGAAACGATCGCGCCTCGGCCGCGCCGGCGACATGGGGCGAGATCTTGCGCTGCCCGCCATAGACCGGATCGCCGATGAGCGCGTGCCCCGCATGGCGCATATGCACCCGGATCTGATGGGTCCGTCCCGTTTCGAGACGGCAGGAGATCAAGGCGGCCGAGGGCCCCAGCGGGCGTTCCACCGCGACGCGCGTGACCGCGTGACGGCCACCGTGGAAGATCACGGCCTGTCGCTGTCGATCGGTCTTGTGGCGCGCGAGACCGGTGGCGATGCGAAGGATGCCGCCGGGTTCGGCGCTGATGCCGGGCGTGCCCATCAGGCGAGGATCCGCCGCATCCGGTATCCCGTGACAGACCGCGAGATACCGGCGTTCGGAGGTATGGTCGGCGAATTGTCCGGCCAGGCCGTGATGCGCCCGATCCGTCTTGGCCACGACGAGCAACCCGCTGGTATCCTTGTCGATCCGGTGGACGATGCCCGGTCGCCGCATGCCGCCCACCCCCGAAAGGCTGTCCCCGAAATGGTGCATCAGCCCGTTGACCAGCGTGCCCGAAGGCGTTCCCGGCGCGGGATGGACCACGAGGCCCGCGGGCTTGTCGACCACGGCGAGATCATCGTCCTCGAAGACGATGCGCAGATCCATCGCCTCGGGCTCCAGATGGCTCGGCGCCTCGTCGGGCACCGCGATGAGGATGACATCCCCCGCCGCGACCCGCGCCTTGGGATTGTCGAGAACGATTCCGCCCGACGAGACGCGCCCTTCGCCGATCAGCCGCGCGATCCGCGACCGGCTCAGATGGGCGTCGTCTGGAACATCGCGGGCCAGCGCCTTATCAAGACGCGGCGGCGGGTCGTCGCCCAGGATCACGCTCAGAAGGCTCGACGGCATGAATGATGTTCCTCCACCCCGGGACGGGGCGCTGACGGTCCTCAAATGGCTGGTGATCGGTCTCACCGCAACCATGTTGGCGGGTCTGGTGATCCTCGTCACGCTCTTTGCGACGCGGTTTCCGCGGGTCGCGGCGCCCCTGCCCGACCGGATTGCCCTGCCCGAGGGCGTGACGGCCACGGCATTTACGCGCGGGCCGACCTGGTTCGCCGTCGTGACGGAGGAGGACGAGATCCTGATCTACGACGCCGCGGGCGACACGCTGCGGCAGCGTATCGAGATCGTCACGGATCGGCCTCGGGGGGAGTAATGGTACCACCTCCCCGGCTTGAACGGGGGACCTCCTGATCCACAATCAGGCGCTCTAACCAACTGAGCTAAGGCGGCACTCGGTGGATCGCATATCCAAACCGTCAGGCGATTGCAAGGGGGCGCTGCCCCGTCTCTGCCACTTGCGCCGCCGGTCCCGAGCCGCTACCGCGCAGGGACGAGGAAATCGGAGGCCGGGATGGGCATTAACGATCCAAACGACACGAGCGCGAATCTTCAGATCGGGCCGACCGATGCGGGCATGGTCCGTCTTTATATCGAAGCGGATGGCGGCGTCGAAGTACCGATGGATTTCGATCCGGAAGAGGCGGAGGAAATCGCCGAGGAAATCCGCGCCGCGGCCGCGCGCGCGCGCCAGATGGCCGGCAAGAAGCGCTAGAACGCCAGAGGCAGGCCGGGATCGCGCAGCGCATGCAGCCGTCGCGCGGCATGGAAGGCGAACTTGCGGATCATCACCTTGCGCCGGGCCGCTGCCAGCTTCGTCTCGGGGCCCATCGCGATGATCTCGGCGTCATAGCCGTCCGCGATCAGAAGGCCGGTATCCCCCGGCAGCAATTCCGTCGGAAAATCCCCGTCCACCGCCCAGAAGAACCGGTCGCACCACTCCAGATAGCCCCGCCACTTGGCGTCCGCCATGAAATCCGCGCGGCTCGACTTGCATTCGACCACCCAGATCTCGTCGCGCGGACCCAGCCCCATCACGTCGACGCGTAGGCCGGTGGCCGGAACGAGCTCTTCGACGCAAGCGAAACCGTGGCTCGCCAGATGTCGGCAGACGCCGCGGGCGAGGATCTGACCGGGTTTCGGGGCGATTGCTTCCATGATGACGATGTGAACAAACAGGCAACGGAAATCAAGTCCGGCCGTGTGCGAAATGCCTTCCACCGCCCCTTGTCGCAGGTCTCCGGGCGGCTTATCTTTCTGGGCAGGCGGGTACTGCCCTTCTCGTGCCGGGGTCAAATTCCGGTGGCCTTACTCAATTCCGAGGGAGCTGGCTCTGGCCGGACCGTGGTTCGACTACCCGGCGCCCACCTGTATCAACAGGTCCTCGGGAATTACGCACCCTTACGGTTGCGGTGGTCCCGCCGATTATCCCTGACCTTCCGGTGATTTGGCAAAGTCCTTCCCCTCGCCCATAATGCGGGCTGGTCCGGAGAAGGGATGCCAATGTCCGAAACCCCATCAAACACCCGTTACGTGCGCGAGCTCGAAGGGCATCTGACCGCTCTCGACACGCTGTCGGGAACGGCTCTGGGCGTCCTGTCCGCGGCGTCCGGGATCTATACCTATCTCGGCGTGCGGTCGCTTCTCGATACCGACGGGGCGCTGTCGGTCTTTGCCGCGCTGGCCTATTCCATCGCGGTCAGCGTCGGAATCTTCGTGTTCTGGACCTATCTCATGCGGCTTTTGCCGGCGATGCGCACGGCACGCGCGCGGCTGGGCCTTCTGGGGGCAATGGCGCTCGGATCGGTCGCGATCGTGGCGATGTCGTCCTGGCTGAACGCCGCGGCCCTCGCCGGATCGGCCGCCGTGGAGCAGCATCTCGCCCATACCGTTCAGGATTATCAGGGATCGCTCGAGCGGGCCAATACCATCGCCCTTGCCGCGCAGGGGCTGGAGCGCGACGTCGCCCGCGTGCGGCAATCGTTCCAGGACCTCAGCGAGCAGGAGGCGACCGGCAATCTTTCGGGCATCGCCGGACGGGGCGCGGTCTTCCGCGTGTTGCGGCAGAAGGCGCAGGAACTCGAGGCGCTGGAGGCGCAGATCGTGGCGCAGGACCCGGTGATCCAGAGCGCCTTCGCCGACGGCAATGCCATCCTGTCGCGGATGCGCGCCCTGACCGTCGAGCCGGGCCCCGTCGAGAGCCGCAGCGTCGAGTTCAGCGAGGAAGCCGTTCGCCTCGCGGGGCTCATCACGCGGTTGCGGCAATTGTCCGTCGCTCCCCTCGTCGCCCGCGCGGCGCAGGATCTTTCGGCATCGGTCGTCCTGCCGCGGCTCAACACCGACGCCGAAACGGCGGCGGGACAGCAGGCGACCATTGATTCGGTGCTCGAGGTCCTCGGTCAGCGCGCGACAACCCTGGGCGAGGCCGCGCAGGCCGTGGAAACCATGACGCCCCCCGAAGAGGTGTCCTATACTCCCATCTCGGCGGCCGATGCCGTCATCCGCTATGCCGGCAATTTCGTGCCAAGCTGGGCCGGCGCGATCGCGATCGACCTTCTGCCGGCCGTCCTAGTCCTGATCCTCGTGGTGACGCAGGGCGCGATCTTCGACAGCCGCAGACGCATGCCGGTCGAGGACACCCTCACGCTGGGCGAGCTGCGCGCCGCCGTTGCGGCGCTGAGGGATGTCGAGGCGGATCTTCCGCCCCCGTCGCCCGCATCGCGGCCCACGCCGCTCCGGAGCACGGCGGAATGAGGGCCAATGCGGGCGCGGTCCTGAAGGCCATATTGGGGATCCAGATCGGGATCGGCATCCTGCTGGTCGCGGGCGATATCGGGCCCAGCCTTCAGGGGTTGCGGATCGCACCGAATGCCCCGCGTCTCGATCAGCCGGTGGCGCCCGGCGATCAGACCCGCCGCTACCGCCCGTCGGACCTGCCGCGCGAGGCGCCGGGTGCGCCCTTTCCGCCGACGGGCGACATGCCGCGACGCCTGACGCTCACCGATGTGACGATCGAGGGAGAGCCTGCGCTGCGTCTCGTCGGCCGGATCGCCGCGGGCGACGGCGCGCGGATCGCCGAGGCGATGCAGGAACGGGAGGACGGCGATGCGGTCGAAAACGTCTATCTCCACTCGCCCGGGGGATCGGTGGCGGACGCGCTGGAACTTGGGTATTTCTTTCGCCGCGAGGGGATCTCGACCGTTCTCGCCGCGGGCGACGTATGTCTCTCGGCCTGTCCCTACATGCTGGCGGGCGGGGTGCGGCGCATTGTCGACGAGAGAGCCTCGGTGGGGGTTCATCAGCATTATTTCGGGCAGAACAGTGTTCAGCCGGCATTCCTCGCCGTCGAGGACATCCAGCGCGGTCAGGGCGAAGTCATGGCATATCTGGTGGAGATGGGCGTCGACCCACGCGTCATGCAGCACGCTCTCGTGACGCCGCCAAACGAGATCTATATCCTGCTGCCGGAGGAATTGCAGGAATACGGCCTTGCCGCACCGGGCGAACAGCCCAGCTGATCAGCGGATGCGGGGCTCCGCATGATGCGCCTTGAGCTTGCGGTCGAGCTTGCGATCCTCGTAGCGAATATAGAGGATTCCGCCACCCGCGAAGGTCAGCGCGATGATCGGCACGATGAGTTCGAAGAAGGTCATGGTCTCACACCTTTCTCAGATATCTGAGAATATAGTGTGAAAGGAGGTGCACGACCAGTCCCATCACGGCCCAATACCCCGTTTCGCGGCTCACATTCTCGATCGAGTCGGTAAGAGGCCGCAGGACGGCGAAGCCGACCATCCCCAATCCCAGCGCGTTGATCGTGCTCGACAGCAGCTTCACGCGCTCGTTGAACGTGACGAGCGGATCGCGCGCGGCCTTCACGCGAACGCTTCGGGGCGCGCCTCGCGCGCCATGTGATCAAGCACGGCATTGACGAATTTCGGCTCGCGTCCATCGGGAAAGAACGCCTTGGCCACGTCGACATATTCGACGATCACCACCTTCGGCGGCGCCTTCGCGGCCGTCAACTCCGCCCCCGCCGCACGGAACGTGGCGCGCAGGGTCGGATCGATCCGGTCGATCGGCCATTTCGCGACCAGCGCGCGATGCGTCAGCTGGTCAATCCGCGCCTGCTCGTCGACCGCGCGATCGAGGATCTCGCGGAAAAGGGTGATGTCGCCTTCGATCATCTCGCCCTCGTCGTAGATCGCGCCGAAGCGGTGATCCTCGAATTCGACGCGGACCCGGTCGATCGACAGGCTCGAATGCTCCATCTGGAAGAGCGCCTGCACCGCATAGAGCCGTGCGGCCGATTTCATCTTTCGCTTGTCGTTCGTCATGACTGCCGCATGTCCTCGCCATGGGGCTTGAACCCGATGCCCTTGCCCGTCCCGCGCCATTTCCGCGACAGTGCGATCAGGTGCAGCGCCGCCGCCGCGGCACCGCCGCCCTTGTCCTGCTCGCCCGCGCGGATCGCGGCCTGATCGTGATTCTCCACCGTGAGAATGCCGTTGCCGATGCAGCACCCGTCGAGCCCGAGCAGGGTCAGCGCGCGGGAACTGTCGTTGCAGACCGTCTCGTAATGCGTGGTCTCGCCACGGATCACGCAGCCGAGGGCGACGTAGCCGTCGAAATCGCCGGTCCTCTGGGCGATGCGGATCGCCGTCGGGATCTCCAGTGCGCCGGGCACCTCGACCAGCTCGACCGAAGCATCGACCCGGGCCAGCATCTGCCGCGCGCCGGCCACCAGATCGTCGGCGATGTCCTTGTAGAAGGGCGCGACCACGATCAACACCTTCACCGGCCGGTCGAAATCCGGCATCTCGGGCGTATAATGCGATTGTCCGGCCATCAACCGATCTCCGATATCTTGCAGGTATTGATGATTTCGAGGCCGTAGGCCTCGAGCCCGACGACCTTGGGTCTGGGGGAATTGGTGAGCAGGACGAGCTTGTGCAACCCGAGCGCGCTCAGGATCTGCGCCCCGAGCCCGTATTGACGCAACGTCTGCGGCGACACCTCGTCCTCGGCGGCGAGCTTCATCTCCAGATCGCGCAGCAGGACCAGGACGCCGCGCCCTTCCCTGGCGATACGCTCCATTGCGTGACCGAACTCTGCCGCGCGCCCCGCGGCGCCAAGGCCCACCACGTCGAGAAGCGGGTCCATCGCATGCATCCGCACCATGACCGGATCGTCGCCGGAGATATCGCCCTTGATCATCACGATATGTTCCGCGCCCTGGGTCTCGTCGGTATAGATGCGCATCGTCCAGTCGCCGCCGAACTCGCTCGTCACCTGTTGCTCGTCGCGCATCCGGACCAGATTGTCGTTGCGGCGCCGATACTTGATCAGGTCGCTGATGGTCCCGATCTTGAGGTTGTGGCGCTGCGCGAAGGCCACCAGATCGGGCAGCCGCGCCATCGTGCCGTCGTCGTTCATGATCTCGCAGATGACCGACGACGGGTTCAGCCCGGCCAGCCGCGAAATGTCGACGCCCGCCTCGGTATGGCCCGCGCGAACCAGCACGCCGCCCTCGCGCGCGCGCAGCGGAAAGACATGGCCGGGCGTCGCGATGTCGGCGCGGCTCGTCGCGCTGTCGATCGCCACGGCGATCGTGCGCGCGCGGTCATGCACCGAGATCCCGGTGCTGACGCCCTCGCGCGCCTCGATCGAGATGGTGAAATTCGTCTCGTGCCGCGAGGCGTTCTGCGACGACATGAGGTGCAGTCCCAGCGCGTCGCAGCGCTGGCCCGTGAGCGACAGGCAGATCAGGCCGCGCCCGTGCGTCGCCATGAAGTTGATGGCGTCGGGCGTCGCCATCTGCGCGGGAATGACCAGATCGCCCTCGTTCTCGCGGTCCTCGTGATCGACCAGGATGAACATGCGCCCGTTGCGCGCATCCTCGATCACCTCTTCGATCGAGGAGATCGCATCGTGGTAGTCGAACCGGTCCGTCATGGCGCCTTGCCCTTTCGCATTGCGGTTTGCGGGATAGACCCGCGCGGCGGAAAAGACCAGCGGCCTGTCGCCGGCGGTCAGTCCGGGTCCATCTCGCGCAGGCGGGCGACGTAACGGGCCATCGTGTCGATCTCGATATTCAGCAGATCGCCTTCGGCCACCCCGCCCCAGGTCGTCACGGATTTGGTATGCGGGATCAGATTGACGTCGAACCGGGTTCCCGTGACGTCGTTCACCGTCAACGAAGTGCCGTTGAGCGCGACCGACCCCTTCGGTGCGATGAAGCGCGCCAGGGCCTCGGGCGCGTCGATCGTGATGCGCGTGCTGCCGTTTTCGTGCCGCAGGGCGACGATTTCGGCGGTGCCGTCGACATGGCCCGAGACGATATGTCCCCCGAGCTCGTCGCCCACCCGGAGCGCGCGTTCCAGGTTCAGCCGCGTGCCGGGGGACCAACCGCTCTGGCCAACATTGGTCTTCGAGACCGTCTCGGCGCTGATCTCGACCGCGAACCAGTTGCGCGGCGCGGTCCCGGTGTCGATCACCGTCAGGCAGATCCCGTCGCACGCGATGGAGGCGCCGAGCGGCACGGTCGAGATGTCGTATGCCGTGGCGATCCGCGCACGCAGATCGCCCGGACGGTCCACCTCGAGCACGTCGCCGATATCGGTGATGAGGCCTGTGAACATGTCGCAAATCCTTCGTCGATCCCGCGCCCCCCGTATCGACCCTGCGCCGGCGGCGCACAAGAGCCGCGCGCCAATTCGTGATCCCTCCGGGTCTGCCGATCGACCCGTCAGGCCCGGCGCGGTGTCACGATCGCTCCCAGATCGCCATCGCGTCCGGACCGACGGGGCGCAGCTCCGCAAGGCGGAACCGCGGCGCATCGCCGAGCGCGGTGAGGCCCATGGCGCCGAGCGCGGGATGCCCTTCGGCCCCGAGGGCGATACCGGCGGTGAAGCCGATCAGCCGGTCGACCAGACCCGCCTGGAGCAGCGCGGCCCCGAACGTGCCGCCGCCTTCACAGAAGACCCGCGTGAGCCCCTGCGCGCCGAGCTCCGCCAGGATCGCCGCCGGATCGAGCCGCCCCGGCGACAGCGGCACGGAGATCGGACGGGCGCCGGCACCCTGCCAGAAGGCCCGACGCTCCTCCGGCGCGTCCCCGGCATGCAGCAGCCACAGGTTTGGCCCCGCGCTCGCCGCGAGACGGCCTTCGACCGGCAGGTCGAGCCGGCGCGCCGCGATCACCCGGAGCGGCTGATGCCCGGCGCCGAGACCGCGCACCGTAAGCTGCGGATCGTCCGCCCGTGCGGTCCCCCCGCCCACGAGCACCGCGTCATGCTCGAGCCGCGCGGCATGGACCGCGCGCCGCGCCTCGGGCCCGGTGATCCAGCGGGATTGACCGCTGGCCGTGGCGATGCGCCCGTCGAAGGACGTGGCGAGCTTGAGCGTCACCATCGGCCGGCCCAGCGTCACGCGGGTAAGGAACCCGATCTGGTCGGCCCGCGCGCGATCCGCGCAGATGCCGGTCGTGACCGCCACCCCCGCCGCGCGCAACATCGCATGGCCACGCCCCGCCACGCGCGGATCGGGATCCTCGATCGCCGTCACGACCCGCGCCACCCCCGCCGCGATCAAGGCCTCCGCGCAGGGCGGCGTCTTGCCGTGATGGGCGCAGGGCTCCAGCGAGACGAAGGCGGTCGCGCCACGGGCACGGCTCCCTGCCTGGGCGAGGGCCATGGTCTCGGCATGGGGGCGGCCGCCGGGCTGGGTCCAGCCGCGCCCGACGATCCGATCGTCGCGGACGATCACGCACCCGACCGCCGGATTGGGCCAGACCCGCCCCAGGCCGCGCCGCCCGAGCGACAGCGCATGCCGCATCGCGCAGGCGTCGGTCACTCCTGCGACGGTGCGGGCGGGCGCAGCTCGCTCATGAACTTCTCGAAATCGTCCGCTGCCTGGAAATTCTTGTAGACGCTCGCGAACCGCACATAGGCCACCGTGTCGATCCGGGCGAGGCTCTCCATCACGATCTCGCCGATGATCTTCGACGGGATATCTGTATCGCCCATGCTCTCGAGGCGGCGCACGATGCCGCTGATCATCTGATCGACGCGTTCGGGCTCCACCGGGCGTTTCTGCATCGAGATCCTGACCGACCGTTCCAGCTTGTCGCGGTCGAAATCCTCGCGACGGCCATTGGTCTTGATCACGACCAGATCCCTGAGCTGCACCCGCTCGTAGGTGGTGAAGCGCCCGCCGCAGGCCGGGCAGAATCGCCGGCGCCGGATCGCCACGTGATCCTCGGCGGGACGCGAATCCTTCACCTGCGTGTCGACGTTTCCGCAAAACGGGCAGCGCATGATCTTTCCCTCGGTCGTGGCAAGGTCCCTGACGCCAGCACTATAGGCACCCCCGCAGGGATTGGGTAGGGCGAACGGCGATCGTCCATATGGTGCGATTGAACCGATGCGTGCGCGTCACGTTGGCCCGTGCCCGCAACGAAAGGACACGACATGACCGACAGAACGCTCTTCATCACAGGTGCCAGCACGGGGATCGGCGCGGCCACCGCGCGCGCCGCGGCGGCCGCGGGCTGGAACGTGGCGATGCTGGCGCGCAGTGCCGACAAGCTGCAGGATCTCGCGGACGAGATCGGCGACGCGGCCCTGCCGCTCGCGGGCGATGCCACGGATCTCGGCGCGCTCGACGACGCCGTCGCGCGCACCGTGGAGCGGTTCGGCGGCATCGATGCCGCGTTCGCCAATGCCGGCATGGGGCTCAAGACGCCCGGCACCGTCGAGGGCGATCCCGAAGAATGGCGCAGGCTCGTCGATCTGAACGTCATGGGCGTGCTCTATACGGCGCGGGCGACGATGCCCGAACTGAAGAAGACCAAGGGCACTCTGGTCCTGACCGGGTCCGGGGCGGGCCGTCGCCATATCTCCGGCTCGATCTACGGCGCGACGAAATGGTTCGTCCACGGCTATGCCGGCAACATGGCCGAAGAGATGCGCGAATGGGGCGGGCGGTGCAGCGTGATCGCGCCGGGCATGGTCGACACGCCGTTCTTCGACGCGGAAAAGCCCGACAAGCTGATGCCCGAGGACGTGGCGGCCGCCGTCCTCCACGCGATCGAGGCGCATCCGAGGGCCTCGATCCGCGAGATCTTTCTCATGCCGCAGAACTGATCCTCACGGCTCGGCCGACGAAAGCTCGCACTGGAACCTGGCATTCGCCGCGGTGAGGCCCGGCGATCGCGACAGGCGCAGCAGACCCGGCGCTGTGGCGCGCGCCGGGTCGAGCGAGAACGACATTCCCTCGCCCGACCGGCGCGGCGGTGCCGTGGTGCGATAGATCCGCGTAGCACTCGAAACCTGCAACACCCGGATGGCATAATCGCCCGCCGCGCACCAGAAGGCCCGCGGGCTCGACCGTGCCGTGTAGGGGATATGGAAATCGGTGCCGCCGCGCGGCTCCACTCGCATGGAATTCTGTGCGGTGAAGGCGAAAACCGGCGTCGCGATCGCGAAAGTCGCGACAAGGGCAACGGCGGCCGCGCGCTCGACTCGTCGGGCCCTCATCGGTCCGCCGCGAAATGCAGCGCGACGCGGCGGGTATGCGGCCGCTCGCGATGTTCCACCAGATAGACGCCCTGCCACGTGCCAAGGCGCATGCGACCATCCTCGACCGGGATCTGAAGGCTCACCGGAAGATGCGCCGCCTTGATATGGGCCGGCATGTCGTCGACCCCCTCGGCGCGATGGCTGATGAAACGCATCGTCGCGGCATCGGCAGGCGGCACCAACCGCATGAGCCAGCCCAGAAGGTCGCGCTGGACATCCGGGTCCGCATTCTCCTGGATCAGCAGCGAGCAGGAGGTATGCCGCACGAACGCGGTCAGAAGCCCGCTTTGCCGCGGCAGCCATTCGGCGATCCGGGCCGAGAAATCGACGAGCTCCGGTCCGCTCGTCTCGATGGTGAGTTCGGTCTGCATGGGCCGGATCATGCCGCCGGCCCGGGCGATGCACAACCCGTCGAGAGGTCGCTTTCACATTCGCCGAACCGCAGGCATAAGTGGCCGATGATCGATCTCGATCCCATACTGGCCGAACACGGGGCTTGGCTGGTCTTTCTCGGCACGACGCTTTCGGGCGACACGGTCGCGCTGGCCGCCGGCGTGCTGGAACAGCGCGGCACCCTGCGCCTCTGGCCGACCCTTGCCGCGGTGGCGGCGGGCGGTTGGGTGTCGGATGTGGGATTGTTCGTCATGGGCAAGCAGTTCCGTAGAAGCCGGCGCGTCGCGAGGGCGCTGGACCAGCCCTCGGCCCAGCGCCTGAACGACCGCTTCATGTCACGCCCGGTATTGCTGGCCGTGGCGTCGCGCTTCGTGCCCGGAAGCCGGACATTCGTCCCCGTGGCCCTCGCCACGAGCGGCAACATCACCCTGTCGCTCTATGCAGGCGTCAGCGCGCTCGCTTCGATCGTCTGGGCGTATCTGCTGATCGCGCTCGGCCACAATATCGGCGAATGGATCGTCGACGTCTGGGGGCGGATCCGCGAGACGGAGACGATCCTGACCTTTCCGGCCCTCGGCATCCTGATCAGCGTCGCGACGCTGATCTGGCGCCTCTGGCGGAGGAAAAAGCACGGCGCGTCGATCGTGCCGCGCTTCCGCCGTTACTGATCCAGGAACGAGCGCAGCTTGCGCGACCGGCTGGGATGCTTGAGCTTCCTGAGCGCCTTGGCCTCGATCTGACGGATCCGCTCGCGGGTGACGCTGAATTGCTGACCGACCTCCTCAAGCGTGTGATCGGTGTTCATCCCGATGCCGAAGCGCATCCTGAGCACACGCTCCTCGCGCGGCGTGAGCGACGCCAGAACCCGCGTCGTGGTCTCCTTGAGGTTCTCCTGGATCGCCGAATCGAGCGGCAGGACCGCATTCTTGTCCTCGATGAAATCGCCGAGCTGGCTGTCCTCCTCGTCGCCGATCGGCGTTTCGAGAGAGATCGGCTCCTTGGCGATCTTCATCACCTTGCGGACCTTCTCGAGCGGCATCTGCAGCTTTTCGGCCAGCTCTTCCGGCGTCGGCTCCCGGCCGATCTCGTGCAGCATCTGTCGGCCGGTCCGCACCAGCTTGTTGATCGTCTCGATCATGTGCACGGGGATACGGATCGTACGGGCCTGATCGGCAATCGAACGCGTGATCGCCTGGCGAATCCACCACGTCGCGTAGGTCGAGAACTTGTAGCCGCGGCGATACTCGAATTTGTCCACGGCCTTCATGAGGCCGATATTGCCTTCCTGAATGAGATCAAGGAATTGCAGGCCGCGGTTGGTGTATTTCTTGGCGATCGAGATAACGAGGCGCAGGTTCGCCTCGACCATTTCCTTCTTGGCCTGACGGGCCTCTTTCTCGCCCTTCTGGACCTGCTGGACGATGCGGCGGAACTCGGAGATGTCGACGCCGACATACTGGCCCACCTGCGCCATCTCGCCGCGAAGATCCTCGACCTTGCCGGTCGAGCGCTCGATCAGGGCCTGCCAGCCGCGACCGGACTTGGTGCCCATCCGGTCGAGCCATGCGGGGTCGAGCTCGTATCCGCGGTACTCGTCGATGAATTCGCGGCGGTTGATGCGGGCCTGATCGGCGAGCTTCACCATCGCCGAATCGATCGACATGATCTTGCGGTTGATGCCGTAGAGCTGGTCGATCAGCGCCTCGATACGGTTGTTGTGCAGGTGCAGCTCGTTCACCAGAAGGACGATCTCGCTGCGCAGGGTCTGGTACTTGTCCTCGTCCTTTTCGCTGAAGGATCCGTCCTCGTTGAGCGTGGCCGACATGCGGAGGTCCTGCATCTCGGAGAGTTCCGTGTAATCGCGAGCGATCACGTCGAGCATCTCCAGGACGCGGGGCTTGAGGGCGGCCTCCATGGCCGCGAGGCTCAGGCTCGCCTGATCGTCCTCTTCCTCGTCGTCCTCGGCCTTGGTGATGGGGTTGCCGTCGGCATCGAGCTCGGGCTGGTCGTCCTCCTGCGCGCTCTGCGTATCCGCGCCGCCGGCCTGCGCCACGTCGCCCACGACCGCCGTCTCGTCGTCGCCCTCTTCGCCCATCGACCGGCCGAAGGTCGTCTCGAGGTCGATCACGTCGCGCAGCAGGATGTCCTCGGTGAGCAGTTCGTCCCGCCAGATCGTGATGGCCTGGAAGGTGAGCGGGCTTTCGCAAAGCCCCGAGATCATCGTGTTGCGGCCGGCCTCGATCCGCTTGGCGATCGCGATCTCGCCCTCGCGGCTCAGAAGCTCGACGCTGCCCATCTCGCGCAGGTACATGCGCACCGGATCGTCTGTGCGGTCGAGTTTTTCCGTCTCGGTACTCGAAACGGCGACTTCGCGCGAACTCGACGTGGTGGCCACGTCCGTGGCCGCCTTCTTGTCCTCTTCCTCGGCCTCGTCGTCCTCGATAACGTTAATGCCCATTTCCGAGAGCATCGACATGACGTCCTCGATCTGCTCGGAACTGACCTGTTCGGGCGGCAGAACCTGGTTGAGCTGGTCATAGGTGATGTAGCCGCGCTCGCGGGCATCGGCGATCATCTTCTTCACCGCGGCCTGGCTCATGTCGAGCATGACCTCGCCGTCGTGATCGTCCTGCTTGCGGTCGTCGTTGTCTTTCGCGGCCATGTGCCAATCCTTTCCACCGTGCCCGATCCGCCGGTTGTTTTCCCCGGCTTGCTCGGACCCATTCGCGAATCACACGCTGGCAGCGATTCGCGACATGTTTACCCCGATTCGATTACCAAATCCGAGAACGTCTTCCCAGAGCGGCCGGCTCACTTGCCGTCAACCGCTCCAGATAATCCGATCTGCTTCAAAAGCACGTTCAAAGCGTCCCGCTCCGTTCGGTTCAGCTTCACGCCGTTGGGGGCTTCCTCGTACTCCGTCGTATCTTCGGCGCTGCCATGCTCGGCATGGTTGCGTGCCCGTGCCGCCTCGCCGAGACGCCAGGTCAGGGCCTCGCCGGTCTCGGCCGCAAGGTCTTCCATCGCCTCCGCGATCTCCCGGGCGGCCCCCTGTTCGGCCAGCATCCTCGCCAGTTCTTCCCCGAGGCAGATGGCGGCAAGATCGCGATCTTCGCCGCGCAACGCGGGCACGACGCCCAGATGGCGCGCCGACAGGAGCTTTTCAAGGGCACCGTCCGGTAGATCGCGCGACAACTCCGACGATCTCTCCTCCGGGGCGACCTCGCCGCAGCGCAGGATCGCCCGGGCGATCGCCGCATGCCCCTCTCCCCGGAACTCGATCTCGGCCAGCGCATCCTCGACCCTGGGCAGCAGATCCCCGAACCGGATCAGGATCGCCAGCACGACCTGCTCGCGAAGCCCCTGCTCCACCGCCTCGCCGCCCAGCGCCAGCGCCGAGGCCCGCGTGGTCGTCGTGGCCTCCTGCGGCGGCGTGCGGCCCCGCCCCGGCACCCAGGGCGTCCGCTTGCGGCGGGGATTGAAGAGATGCCAGCGGCGCTCCTTGATGGCGTCGCCGTAATGCCGCCTCAGCGAAGGGTCCTTGATCCGCCCGAGCCGCGCACGCAGCGACTTGTCGAGCGCCGCGCGCGTCTCTGGCGTGTCGAGCGTGCGGCCGTCCGTCTCGGCGCGCCACAGGAGGTCGATCATCGGCTGCGCCTGCGCCAGCAGCCGGTCCATCGCCGCACGCCCGCCGGCCCGCAGCACGTCGTCAGGGTCCTGTCCCGGCGGCATCAGGCAGAACCGGAGCGACTGGCCCGCCTCGATCAGCGGCAGCGCCAGGTCCATCGCCCGCATCGCCGCGCGCTGACCCGCGGCATCGCCGTCGAGCGCGACGACCGGCTCGGGCGACATCCGCCACATGAGGCGCAGCTGGTCCTCTGTGATCGCCGTGCCGAGCGGTGCCACGCTCGCCTCGTACCCCGCCTCGACGAGGGCGATGACGTCCATGTAGCCTTCCGCCACGATCAGCGGCGCGTTGCCCGCGGCGGCACGCGCGGGCCCCATGTTGAAGAGAGTCCGCCCCTTGTCGAAGAGCGGCGTCTCGGGCGAATTGAGATACTTGGCGTTGTCGTCGGGATCCATCGCCCGGCCGCCGAAGGCGATGCACCGCCCCCGCGCGTCCCGGATGGGAAAGATGATGCGGTTGCGGAACGTGTCGTAGGGCGCGCGCCCCTTGTCCGATGTCTTGGCGAGGCCTGCCTCGACCAGCTTCTCGACCGCGATGCCCTTGCCCGTCAGATGCGTCCGGAGCGCGTCCCAGCCCGCGGGGGCGAATCCGAGGCCCCAGCGCTCCTGCGCCGCGCGGTCGAGCTTGCGGCCTTCGAGATATCGCCGCGCCTCGGCCCCGCCGCCGCCCGAGAGCTGCATCATGTAGAACCGCGCCGCCGCCTCCATCACCTCGACAAGGCTCTCGCGGCGGTCGGCCTTTTCCTGCGCGCGGGGATCGCGCTCGGGCACCTGCATGCCCGCCTCGGCGGCAAGCAGCTTCACCGCCTCGATGAAGCTCAGATTCTCGGTCGCCATGACGAAACCGATGGCGTCGCCCTTCTCGTGGCAGCCGAAGCAGTAATAGAACCCCTTGCGATCGTCGACGTGGAAGCTTGCCGTCTTTTCCTGGTGGAACGGGCACGGCGCCCACATGTCGCCCTTGCCCTGGTTGGACTTGCGGCTGTCCCACACGACCTTGCGGCCGACCACCTGGGTCAGGCTCAGCCGGCTGCGCAACTCGTCGATAAATCCCGGGGGCAGGCTCATGGCGCCTCTATCTCCGCCAGCCGTTCGAGAGTCGAGCGGAACCTGCGCAGGCACCGCCCTGCCCCGGCCGCGGCGCGGAACGGCGCGCCGCCGGCCGGGAAGCGTGTCCGCCTAGCAGCTGTCGATGCTGCGCGACAGGATCGGCGCGCCATCGGGATCCGCGACGTTGACGGTGACGCCGCCGCGTTGGGCGATGAAGGCGCGCAGCGCCGGGGCGGCGCACATCTGCTGCGCGAAGTCGCGCTCGAAGCTGAACCGGAACGCGTCGCGCTCGGCCGGCGTGTCGATGGTCGCCGCATCCGTGACCCCCAGATCGAGGACGAGCCGCCCGCCTTCCGCGCGCGCATCGCGCAGTCCGAGCCCCTCGTCGAGTTCCGAGCCCTCGAGCGGCTCGAGCGCCGTCAGGACCGCCGAAAGCTCTGGCGGGGTGCGGGCGGCCTGCGCGGCGGCGGCGGGGTCCACACCCGACGGTGCCCGCGTCTGCGCGCATCCCGCGAGCATCGCCGCCCCGAGCGTTATCGTCAAAAGTCCCCGCATCGTTCCATCCTCGCTTGTCGTCCGATCCGGTGCAATCTTGTGGCCCCGCCGGCGGGGACGCAAGCCTCTCCGGCGCAATATCCGCCACCGGACCACGGCGGCCGAAGCCTGCGCCGCAAGCCCCGATGTGTCGAATTTGACGGAAATTCCGCCGGTTTCGACCGCGCGGCGCCGCATTTCCGCCCGCTTCCCGCGCCACCAGACGGCATCGCGCGCCCTTTGGGGGGGCGGCAAACGCGGAAAATGCAGGATCGAGGCTCCCTTGGCGAATGCCGGACATCACGCACCGGGCGCACGCGACCGACTTCGCGCCTTCGCATCGGCCGAGGACGGCTCCTTCGTCATATTCGGGGTCTTCCTGCTGGCGATCATGTTCGTCGTGGGCGGCGTGGGAATCGACATCCTGCGCCACGACGCGCAGCGGCTGCGGATGCAGAGTACGCTCGACCAGGCGATTCTCGCCGCCGCCAATCTCGACCAGGATCTCGATCCCGAGGCGGTGGTGCGCGACTACTTCGCCAAGGCCGGGATGCTCGACCGGCTGGGCAGCGTCGAGGTGATCGAGCGGATCAATTCCCGGCAGGTCTCGGCGGCCGCCTCGATGGAGGTGGACACGATGTTCCTCAAGGCCGTCGGCATCGACCGGCTCGCCGCGGCGGCGCGCGGCACGGCGCGGGAGGAGATCCGCGACATCGAGGTCTCCATGGTGCTCGACATCTCGGGCTCGATGGCGCGCAACAACCGCATGCCCTATCTCAGGAACGCGGCGAAGGACTTCGTCAGCTCGGTGCTCGCCGACCGGGCCGGCAGGAAAGGGGGGGAGGTTTCCATCTCGCTCGTCCCCTACCAGACCGAAGTCGCAATCGGCGCGGAGATGCTGTCGCAATTCACCCTGACGGGGGAGCATTCCTATTCCACCTGCGTCCAGTTCCGCCCCGGCGATTTCCGGTCCACCGCGATCGATTTCTCGGTCTCGCGCCAGCAGGCGGGGCATTTCCTCCCCGGGGACCTCTACAATTCCCCGCCCCATGTCGATCAGCGCGGCTTTGCCGACATCGCCGTGCCCTGCCGCACCGGTGACAGCGGCGAGATCACCTATCTCTCGCAGGACGAGGCGGCACTCCACCGCAAGATCGACGCGCTCGAACCGGGCAGCGATACGTCGATCGATGTGGGGCTGAAATGGGGCGCGGCGCTGCTCGACCCGTCGCTGCGGCCCGCCATCACCGCCCTGGTCAATCGAGGCCGGATCGATTCCGACTTTCTCGGCCGGCCGTTCGATTTCGGACGCGAACGCCTGATGAAGATCCTCGTCGTGATGACCGACGGCGAGAACGTCCGGCAGCCGCAGATCAAGCCGCAATATGCCGGCGACGCGCCGTCGGATGTCTGGGCGCACCGGACCGACGAGCGCGCCTATTACGGCGACGACGGCATACGCTTCTCCGTGGGCGATCCGGAATGGTCCGATTACGACGGCGACGGCATTCCGAACGAGCCCTACTTCATTCCCCGCCTCACACGCTGGGGCAGCGATACCGGCTCTTGGAGCGGCGCGCCCGAGGGCGGCGACGGCGCGCGACAGCTGAGCTGGGCCGAACTCTGGAGCACGACCCAGATGGCGTGGCACGCGGAATATCTGCGCAACGCGCAATACCCCTCCTACAACCAGTTCCGCCAATGGGCGCGCGAACCGGTCGAGATCGTCGATGTCGGGACCAAGAACGCCCGCATGAGCGAGATGTGCCGCCTCGCCCGCGAGGCCGGCATCATCGTCTTCTCGATCGCGATGGACGTCTCGGAACGAAACGCCACGCGAATGAAGGACTGCGCCAGTTCCCAGAACCACTATTTCAACATCACCGGCCAGCAGATCGATTACGCCTTCGCCGCGATCGCCAACACGATCAACCAGTTGCGGCTGGTGCAATGAGCCGGCTCGCCGATTTCCTGAGGCGCGAGGACGGCACCGCGACGGCCGAGTTCGTCATCCTCTTCCCGCTGATCATGTGGCCGTTCCTCTTCGCGGTCGAGGCGGGCCTGATCCAGATGCGCCAAGCCATGCTCGACCGCGCGACGGATATCGTCGTGCGTGAATTGCGGCTCGGGGCGCCCGACCTGAACGATCCCGAAGCCCTCAAGGCGGCGCTCTGCGAGCGGCTGCTGATCATGTCGGATTGCCGCGAGGATCTGATGCTGGAAATGGGCCCGGTCGAGATCGACACGTTCGACGCGACCCGTCCCCCTTCGCGCTGCGTCGACCGCACCGAGCCGATCCAGCCGGCGACCGATTACCGGCTGGGCGGCACCAACGAGATGATGATGCTGCGCTTTTGCGTGCTGCACGACCCGATCATGCCCAGTATCGGCCTCGGGGAGATGCTCCCGCGTGAGCCCGGCGGCGGCTTCGCCCTGACCGCCACGACGTTCTTCGTCAACGAACCGCGGGAGTGATCGGCGTGCTGCGCAGGCTTCGCCGTTCCACCGCCCGTTTCGCGCGCGAAACCGAGGGCTCCTATTCGGTCGAGGCCGTGCTGATTCTGCCCGTGCTGCTCTGGGCCGTGCTCGCATCGCTGACCTTCGTCGACGGCTATCGCCAGCAGACCACCAACCTGCGCACGACCTATACCCTCGCCGACATGCTGTCGCGCCAGAGTGACCCGGTCGGCCCGCGCTTCGTCGACGGGCTCGGGCGGATCCACGAATTCCTGACCCGCAGCCGCAACGACACCACGCTGCGCGTCACGGTGGCCTATTGGGACGCGGACGCGGCCGAGCATCGGCTCGTCTGGTCCGATTCGAGCGAAGGCGGCCCCCCGCCCCTCACCGGCCAGACGCTGAGCGACCTCGCCTCCGTCATACCCGATCTGGCCGACGGGGCCTCGGCGATCATCGTGGAGACGTGGATGGATTACGTGCCGGCCTTCCCGGTTGGCCTGGGCGACGACCGCTTCTACCACCGCGTGATCAGCACGCCGCGCTTCGGCCCGCAGCTGAAATACGATCCCGACGAGTGACGGTCACCTCGCCGTCTTCTGCGTATGCAATGCCTGCAGCAGCTCGGCGATGGCCTTGGCCTCGCCCGGCGAGGTGACGCCGCCCACCCCGAGCCTGCGTCCCAGGCGCCAGTACATGCCCGGCGCCCAGCCAAAGGACCCGGGCTGCTTGAGCTTGACGCTGAACCCGTTCGACGGCTTGAGCGCGAAGGCCCCGCGCTCCACCGCCTCGATCTCGTCGAGAAGGACAAGTGGCGTGTCGTCCTCGGTGAAGAGACCCTCGGGCTTGAGCACGATCGCCCCCGACGTCGCGCGCCAGAGCCCGAACCCGCACCAGACTCCGACGACGCCCACCGCCCCGAGCAAAACGCGCCAGAAGAGCGGCCCGGCATGATCCACGGCGAGCCAGAGCAGCAGCAGCCCCAGCGCGGCGATGGTGACCGTTCCGATGAACCGCCGCGTCGGCGAGGCCCGCAGGGAGGTGAGCGGCTCGCCCGGCGGGCCACTGATCTGGGGGATGTGGGTCATCGCGGGCCTCCTCCGGCGTGAAGCCTGCCCATACGCGGTGCCGCCCCGCAAGAAAAGCGGCGTTGCGGCGCGGCCCGCGACGCCGCTATCCTCGCCGCGACATCTCGAAGGGATCTTTCATGCGTGTCGCGCACCTCATCCTGCCGCTGGTGCTGGTCGCCGCCTGCGCCCTGCCACCGATCGAGGGGCCGGACGACGCCGCGCTGCGCCGGGCCGATTATCCGCAACTCCGCCCCCTGTCGGAGATCGTCGAGAGGGCCGAGACGCAGGCGGTGCGGATCGGACCCGAAGCGACGGGCGATCTTGCGCGTCGCGCGCGGGCGCTCAGGACGCGTGCGGCCCTCCTGCGGCGCGACGCGCTCGGCCCCGCCGACAGGGAGCGGTTGCGCGGCGCGCTGGCCCGGCTCCGGGCGGCACGATGATCTCGGCGCATGCTCTGGCGGGCGGGGGCGAATCCGGCTAAGCCCCGCCCCGAGACCGACCCCGAAAGGAGCCCGCCCATGTCCAGCCCCCTCCGCCTCGGCATCGCCGGGATCGGCACCGTGGGTGTCGGCACGATCCGCCTGGTTCAGCGCAACGCCGCCATGATCGCGGCGCGGACCGGGCGCGAGGTCACGATCAGCGCGGTTTCGGCGCGCAGCAGGGACAAGGACCGCGGCATCCGCCTCGGCGATTACGCCTGGGAAGACGACCCCGTCGCCCTCGCGACCCGCGACGACGTCGATACCTTCGTCGAACTCATGGGCGGCGAGAACGGCCCCGCCAGGGCCTCGGTCGAGGCGGCGCTCGCGGCCGGAAAGGACGTCGTCACGGCCAACAAGGCGCTGCTTGCCCATCACGGCCAGACCCTCGCCGAACGGGCCGAGGCCAACGGCGCGGTCCTGCGCTTCGAGGCGGCGGTCGCCGGCGGCATCCCCTGCGTCAAGGCCCTGACCGAGGGGCTTGCCGGAAACCGGGTCACGCGCGTGATGGGCGTGATGAACGGCACCTGCAACTACATCCTCACGCGGATGGAAAGCGCGGGGCTGAGCTACGACCAGGTCTTTGCCGAAGCGTCCGATCTGGGCTATCTCGAGGCAGATCCCCAGCTCGACGTGGGCGGCATCGATGCAGGTCACAAGCTGGCGCTGCTGGCCTCGATCGCGTTCGGCACGCAGGTGGATTTCGACGGCATCGCGCTCGAGGGGATCGAGCGGATCAAGATCGAGGATATCAGCCACGCGGCCGATATGGGCTTTCGCGTCAAGCTTCTGGGCGTGGCGCAGATGACCGGTCGCGGCCTCGAGGCGCGGATGTCGCCCTGCCTCGTTCCGGCCGGCTCGCCGCTGGGACAGCTCGAGGGGGCCACCAACATGGTGGTGCTCGAGGGCGATGCCGTCGGACAGGTCGTCCTGCGCGGCGCGGGCGCCGGCGAAGGCCCTACGGCCAGCGCGGTGATGTCCGACGTGATCGACATCGCGCGCGGCATCCGCGTCTCGACCTTCGGCCAGCCGGCGGCGACATTGTCGCGCGCGATGCCCGCCGAGGTCGCGACCCCCGCCCCGTTCTACCTGCGCATGATCCTCAAGGACCGCCCTGGTGCGCTGGCCAAGATCGCCGCCTGCCTCGGCGATGCCGGCATTTCCATCGACCGGATGCGCCAGTATGACCATGCGGAGGGCTCGGCACCCGTCCTGATCGTCACGCACCGGGCGATGCGCCGGTCGCTCGACGAGGCGATCGTCGCGATGGCGGGGACCGGCGTTCTGGAAAGCGATCCGGTGGCCTTGCGGATCGAGGACGTCTAGCTTTCCGGTCGGTATCGTCGGTAACAGCCTTGTGCGCGCGCGGTGCGAAGGGCTATCCCCAAGGCCAACCGTCCTTCATTTCGGAGCCTTTCGATGCCCAATTACGATTTCAACGACCGCATGCTGTCCCTGGGCCTCGCCCGCGTGAGCGAGGCGGCCGCGCTGGCGTCGGCCGGTTGGATCGGTCGCGGTGACGAGAAGGCCGCCGACCAGGCCGCCGTCAACGCGATGCGCGACCAGCTCAACAAACTCGACATCTCCGGAACCGTCGTGATCGGCGAAGGCGAGCGCGACGAAGCGCCGATGCTCTATATCGGCGAGGAGGTCGGTACCGGCTCCGGCCCCGAGGTCGACATCGCGCTCGATCCGCTCGAAGGCACCACGCTGACCGCCAAGGACATGCCCAACGCGCTGACCGTCATCGCGATGGCCGGCCGCGGCGCGATGCTGCACGCGCCCGACGTCTACATGGACAAGCTCGCCATCGGGCCGGGCTTTCGCAACGGGATCGTCACCCTCGACATGAGCGCGGCGGAGCGGGTCAGCGCCCTTGCTACCGCCAAGGGATGCTCGACCCACGACATCACGGTCTGCGTGCTCGAACGGCCCCGCCACGAGGAGATGATCGCCGAGCTGCGCACCACCGATTGCGCCATCCGCCTGATCACCGACGGCGACGTGGCGGGCATCATCCATTGCGCCGACGCCGATCGCACGGGCATCGACATGTATATGGGATCGGGCGGCGCGCCCGAGGGCGTGCTCGCGGCGGCGGCGCTCAAATGCATGGGCGGCCAGATGTACGGCAAGCTCCTCTTCCGCAACGACGACGAGAAGGGCCGCGCGCAGAAGGCCGGCATCACCAATTTCGGCCGCGTCTATACCCGCGACGACCTGGTGTCGGGCGACGTGATCTTCGCCGCGACCGGCGTCACCGACGGCTCGGTCGTCGACGGCATCAGGCGCGAGCCCGGCTATCTCACCACCGAGACGATCCTCATGCGCTCCAAGACCGGATCGGTGCGGCGGATGATCTATCGCAACCCGGTGGGACGCTCCTGAGGCGAACCGCCCGCCGTCGCGCGGATCGGCGCGCGCCGCCCTTCCGCCGGCGCGCCATCGCTGATATGGTAAGGGGATATCCCCGACCCAACCAGATGTTGACACCATGCCGCGCGATCACGGGCCAGCCGCCTTCCTGAACATCGACATGTCGCTGACGGGTCGCAGCTGGACCGGTCCCACGGCCGAGGACGACCGGCTGGCCGAGGCTATGGCGCAGCAGACCGGCCTCGCACTGCCGGTCTCGCGCGTGCTGGCGCGCGCAGGCGTGCCGCCCGAGGCCGCGCAGGGCCACCTCGCGCCCTCGCTGCGCGAGTTGCTGCCCGACCCACGCCGCCTGCGCGACATGGACCGGGCGGCGGAAAGGTTCCTCCGGGCCGTGCAGCGGCGCGAGCGGATCGCCGTCTTCGGCGATTACGACGTGGACGGCGCTTGTTCCTCGGCCCTGCTGCTCGTCTGGTTGCGCCGGATGGGGATCGAGGCCACGCTCTACATTCCCGACCGCATCGACGAGGGCTATGGCCCGAACGAGGCCGCGATGGCCGATCTGGCCGCCGGCCATGACCTCATCGTCTGCGTCGATTGCGGCACGCTCAGCCATGCGCCCATCGCCGCCGCGGCCGCGGCCGACGTCATCGTGCTCGACCACCATCTGGGCGAAGCGACGCTGCCCGCCGCATGTGCGGTGGTCAATCCCAACCGCCAGGACGAGCCCGGCGATCTCGGCCATCTCTGCGCGGCCGCGGTCGTGTTCCTGCTCCTCGTCGAGGTGAACCGCCTGCTGCGGTCGGGCGGCGTGACGGGCCCGGATCTCATGGCGATGCTCGACCTGGTGGGCCTCGCGACGGTGGCCGACGTGGCACCGCTCGTGGGCGTCAACCGCGCCTTCGTGCGGCAGGGGCTCAAGGTGATGGCGCGCCGCGCCCGGCCCGGCCTCGTCGCGCTCTGCGATATCGGACGGCTCGATTGCGCGCCGACCGCGTATCATCTGGGCTTCGTCCTCGGTCCCCGGATCAATGCCGGCGGGCGCATCGGCCAGGCCGATCTGGGCGCGCGGCTGCTTGCCACCGACGATCCGCACGAGGCCGCGGCGCTCGCCGAACGGCTCGACATCCTCAACACCGAACGCCGCGAGATCGAGGCCGCGACCCGCGAGGCGGCGCTCGATCAGGCCATGGCCCGCGGCATCGACGGACCGCTCGTCTGGGCCGCGGGCGAGGGCTGGCATCCCGGGATCGTCGGCATCGTCGCTGCGCGCCTCAAGGAGGCGACCGGCCGCCCCGCGGTGGTCATCGGCCTCAAGGACGGCATCGGCAAGGGTTCGGGGCGGTCCATCTCGGGCGTCGATCTCGGCGCCGCGATCCACCGCGTCACCGCCGAGGGGCTGCTGCTCAAGGGCGGCGGCCACCGCATGGCCGCGGGCCTGACCGTCGAGGAGGACAAGCTCGACGCGGCCATGGCGCGGCTCGCAGCACTCCTGGCCCGGCAGGGCGCCGATCGCGGAGAGGCGCGTGCGCTCGACGTGACGGGCCTGTTGATGCCGGGTGCCGCGACGGCGGAGTTGATCGAACTGATCGAAACGGCCGGCCCCTTCGGCATGGGCGCCCCCGCCCCCCGCTTCGCCTTCGCCGATTGCCGCATCGCCAGCGTCAAGCGCGTGGGCGCGGCGCATCTGAAGCTGTCGCTCTCCGACGGCGCGGGCCCGCAACTTTCGGCGATCGCGTTCGGCGCCTTCGACGGCCCGCTCGGCCCCGCGCTCGAGGGCCATGGCGGCAAGCGATTCCACGTCGCGGGCCGGCTCGAACTCAACCGCTGGAACGGCAGGACCACGGCGCAATTGCGCATCGAGGACGCCGCCGAGGCCTGAGCCTCGGACGTCGAAGTCCCTCCGGCTGCCACCACCCGCCTTCACGATGCCCGCATCGGCGCCTCATCCCGACGTCATACCCCCGCAAAAACGACCTTTCGCGGCTGCCCCGAAAAAAGCGGTAAAATCGCGCAAGAATCTCCGGAAAACCTCTTGCGGCCCCGGCACTCTTTCCTTAGATCCTGCCGCCAGTGGCCCGTTCGTCTATCGGTTAGGACGCCAGGTTTTCAACCTGGAAAGAGGGGTTCGACTCCCCTACGGGCTGCCACTTCATATCATAAGTATATGACTCTACTGCCTAATTCGGTATCAGTCACATTGTGTATCCGATCCGGTATACGTTGCGCCAGAACCTAGCGATCTCGTTGCTCCCCTTTCGGGCCGAAAAATCCTCCGCCTAAGTCGGGCATCGAGAGGGACCGTTCTGGTTGTTTTTGTTGACAAAACACAACTTTTATGCGATGATCAAAGCGTAGCGAAGGATGCGAAACCGCATCCCCGCGAACCATTTCCCTTTATCATACAAGAGCCACTGTCATGGCCACCGATGCGGACTTGTATGTCCACCACACTGATATCGAGCACGCACTGGATATCGCCGCTTCTGATCTCCGAGCCCTTCGACGCGTTGTGCGCGCGGACTTGGGCGCGGTGCCGGGTGCAAAGACGGCGCACGGACGACTTCCAACTTCCTACCCCCTCAAGCGCGTCCTATCGTACTTGAACCGGATCGCCGATGTCCTAACCCCGGACGCGGAACTTCATCTCCGCAAAAGCGCGCATGCGCTGGGCGGTGCCCGATGACGCGCGAAGAAGAGAACCGCCAGCGGATTGCCGAGTTGGAGATCCGCACCAAACTCGACCGGCATCTCCGACCCACTATCCAATACGATCTCGCCTGCGATCTCCTCCTCGATCAGACGCCGCATGGGCGTGAGGTGATCGCAGGGTCGATCCCGGCTGATTACGATGAACTAGCTGCGGAACTGCGGGCGACGCCGATGGGCGAAAAGGTGATGGAGCTGGTCCGCGATCGCATCGATTCCGAGGCGGCGGCAAAGACGACAACCGACGAGGCCCGGTTGCGCGAGATCGAGGCGATCTCGAACCCCCAGCTTAAGATCAACGCATTCCGCGCCTATGAGCGCGAGCGGAACCGGTGACGATCCCCGGCAATGACGATCCGGGCGCCCGGCCCCTCGACGACGCGCGGCACGAGCGGTTTGCCCAAGCTTTCGTCCGGGGCGCGCCCCTCGCGAAAGCCTATCGCCTCGCCCTCCATCCCGACGACCCGGACAGGATCCGTGACAGCAGCGCCCGCACAAATGGCCACAAGCTTCGCTACCGGCACGATGTCGCCACCCGAATCGACTACCTCAAGGAGGCTCGCCGGGGTCGTGAGCGGCCGTCTGAGGCCCCAACCCGTGCGAACCTTGTCGAGACCCTCAACAGAGTGACCGCCGCCCTGACGGCCCTGCACGAGGCCGCACAGGCGCACGAATCCCATCACGAGATCACGCGCATCCGCCGCGCCCTTGTTGTGCATGCGAATAGGATGGGCAGACTGGGCGATGCGCGCCTAGAACTGCCACGGTCGCGCCCTCTACCGTTGACTTCGCCGCGATCCTCCGTGGCCTGCGCCGGTGCCGTTGCCAGACATGACCGACGCGACAATCTCCGCCCTCGCGTCCGTCGTGGCGGCATCGCTGGCATCACTCGAGTCGATCCTCGACGACATGGAGACGCATCCCAAGGCAGGCATCCGCCGCGCCACGGATGAAGCCGAGACCCTGTCCCGCGCGGCCCAACAGCTTGTCAAATCCCTGATCGATGCCCCCGGCGAAAAGCCTACCGACACCGGCGCGCCGCCCGACCATGGGGTCGACATCGAGACCGTCGCGGCGGTCCTCGACCGGGTTCGCGACATCGCCGCCTCCGGGCGGTGTCCGGAGTGCGGCGGCGTCCAGTGGGCTACGCCGAACACCTGAGACGACTCGGGGCACCCCTCATCGCCCTGTGTCCCGCCCCCATCCCCGAGATCCGCGTCGCCGATCCCCTTCGGGGCAATGCGCGGTCCCCGACCCCAACACATTTCATAACCGAAGGAAATTCGCAAAATGGACACGTGAAAATGTATCTACAATTAACCCCGGCGGAACGAACCCGCCTCCGCCTTGCGATGGCCGAGGCCCTACGGGCCACGTCCGATCCCATGACGGCCGATGCGGTGATCCGCCGGGCCGTCATCGAGACCACACTGGCAATGGTCAGCCCCGGCCCGGCGGACATCATGTCGGACGTTGTCGAGCTTGCAGAAGCGCTCGACGTCGAAATCCGCATGATCAAAGCGCGGACCGGCATGGCCTACATCTCTCTCGACCTTGATGCACTGAGCCAGATGCACGGCGTTGTTGCACAAGTCTGACGACGGAGGATTCACTTTGCGAATCCACGCCGTTAGACGCGCCGCATGAGCAAGCC